>NZ_RQGG01000050.1 GCF_004769665.1 Leptospira kemamanensis | reverse complement strand
CCGTTTGACTTGCATGTTTAAGACGCGCCGCCAGCGTTAGTTCTGAGCCAGGATCAAACTCTCCGTGTTGAAATCGGTATTGCTACCAATTTATTAATTACAGAGTTGTTGTTATCAGCCGAATGCTGTAACAACTACACCTAGTCTTCATTTGAGAAAATGTTTCCATTCCCTCGGTTATTCTCGCTAGAATTGTCTTGGAGTCACGCTACTGTGTATGTTGTAAAAGAGCTTTCTTAGCAATTGAGTCGGTTCCCTTCCAGGCTTCACTCAATCACCGTTTCACCATCATTGGGAATGTACACTACAAGTCAACCAACTATTGTAAAAATTGTCCCGGATTATGAAACATTTTCCGTTTTTTTTATGAAAAAAAATGGAGAGATTTATCAGTGAAAATTAGATAGAATTTGAATAATTTAGAATTATGTCGCATTAATTTGCGGCAACTATTGGAACCGTACGAATTGCACGACAAAAACTAACAGAGATTATGCCATCAATTAAAAAAATGAATTATATTCAAGTATAGGTCGTTAGTTTTTCCAAAACCAAACAGCTGTCTGCTTTCGCAAAACGAATGATAGTTTTTATTAAATACATTCAAATAATATTGACTAAAACGAACGTTATGTTTACATTCGGTTTGGTATGCGGCCAATAAATCACAATCGAAAATTATTCTTTTTAATTTCTTTCATATTCACACTTGCTTTCGTATTGAGTTGTGAAAAAAAACAGACAAACAATGGCAGTCTATTCACATCTCTTTTTTATTCTCCCCCTCCGACAAATTCTCTAGATCCAATAACAGATCCTGTTCGGGAAGGTGGGGAGATCCAAGCAGCTATAGTTGTAGAAAAGATTAAATCTGGGGAATACCAAATTAATCCAGGAGGTCCGCAAAAAGGAAAGTTAGGAATTCAGGGATCTTACACAAATTTACCAAGCGCGGATGTTATCTATCGTGCTGGTGCCCCTAACGTTGGGAAAGTGATACCAAATCAAATCAAGATTCAGATTAAAAAAAATTATATTAACCACCGAAGATGGGTTGGAAGTGGAAACAAATTTCAATTCTACTCTCGTTGATATTATTTCCTTTGGAATGAATGCTCCAGGTATTGCGTCAATTTCAAATATACCAAGTGGAAAGTATAAATCAATAAAGCTCGTTTTAGATTCCAATCAGGGGAATGTTGGGATTAATGAAGAATCATTTGGATTTCATTTTACAAATTCTAATCCAATTGAAATTAATAGCAATTTCGAAGTCATTACTGGTCTCACCACAAATATTAAATTAAACTTCGATTTAGTTCAATTGCAATACAATTACACAGAAAATTCTTTTACATTACCAAGTCAAATTGTCACTTCCACCAAAACTTCGTTTGAACTACCGTACACACCAGGAATTCTCATATTAAAACTAACAAAACCAATTGAAAACATCGATTCCAATGAAGTGGGAATTCAAGAAATTGATTCGATCCTTGGAAAAAACAATTTGTTATCTATATTACCACTCGTGGCAGAAGATACAACTGTGGACCAAGAAACAGCGGCATTAATTGGTCTCGATCGCACTTATTTCCTTATTTTTGAAGCAAAAGTTGACTTATTACAAGTCAACTTTGCTCTCGCAAACATCCCTGAAATTGAATGGGTGACTACAAATACAAAGGCAGAAGTAGATGCTGTTCCCAATGATCCTGAGGCAAATACAGGTTGTTTCTTTTGCTCTAAATACCAGGCAGCTTATTTAACTGCTATTAATGCATACAACGGTTGGAATATCACTACTGGATCTCCAGGTGTTAAAATTGCCGTCATTGATACAGGCATTGATGATACACATCAGGATTTAATGGGAAAGATCATCCAAAATAGATCATTTGAACCAGCAACCTGTTATCATTGGGGAATTTTTCCTTATGAATGTGTCACCCATTTGGAAGTCTCTAGGCCCTTCTACAATGGCGCACAAGGTTGGGATCATGGAACAGATGTAGCAGGTATTATTGGTGCTACTACCAATAATAATCTTGGCATATCGGGTATAGCTTGGTCTAATCCAATTATTTCAATAAATGTTTTTTATCCGGTTTCAGGTAATAAACCTAGTTCTAGTGATCGATTAGTCGCCTATGGCATCCTTGAAGCAGTCAATGTTGGTGCCAAAGTCATCAATATGAGTCTTGGGGGCGAAGCATACGAATATTGTCAATGGGCTTGTCTAGTTCGAGTATTTACTTATTCTTTATCAAGAGATGCTGTCCGTTATGCAGAAGCAAAACGAGTAACCATGGTAGCATCGTCTGGAAATGATAATAGAAGGATCGCGACTTTCCCAGGATCTATAGAATTTTCAGGATCTTACCCTGCATCATATAATGAAGTTATTTCCGTAGGAAATCTCGACTCTGTATTTTCATATACTAGAAAATATATTTCTTCAAATTATGGGAAAGTAGATATTTCTGCTCCAGGCACGAGTATATTCTCAACATCTACAAATGGAAATTATGTATTCAAAACTGGAACTTCTATGGCTGCTCCAATGGTTGCAGGACTAGCTGCATTAATTTTATCAATTGATTCTAATTACCATCCGAAAGACGTTTTAAAATCAATGTGTAATCAAGCAACGCCACTCACCCAAACCGGAAACTCTTCGATTGACCGGGAATACTTTGGTTGTGGAAGAATCAACATTGCTGCTACACTTGCTGCGCTAGTCCCACCGCCTCAAAGACCGAATATCGTATCTGATTGTGGAGCAATTGACCAAGTTCCATGCCCTGCTGGACGTTGGTTTTTACCTTGGGAATTTCAATTTGTTGCTTCTGGAGGAACGCCACCATATAGCTGGTCATATGAAGGTGGGGGATTGCCAACTAATTCATGGCTAGATCCAAATACTGGACGCCTAGTAGGTGGAGCCACTTGGTGGTTTGGTCCTGGTTGGACGTTCATGCTGAGAGTCACTGATTCTGCTGGTCAATCTGATATTCGAAGTTTTTATTTTGCATCTGGATTATAGAGGAGTTTAAAAACAAACTTATGAAAAATCAAAAATTATCAAAAAATACCATTTCTGTTTCCTTACTTCTTTCTTTCTTACTCACTTTCTTCGGAACCGCATGTCGTGATACTTCTCCAGATGCTGGATGGGTGCCATTATCTCTCATTACAGTTGCTAAGAATATGGAAGACCAAGAAAAACTTAATCAGTGTATGGGTGTTCTACCTCCTGGTTATTTGTGTACAGCTGACCTTACACCATTCCCTACTAATATTTTACGAGTCGATCTCAGAATTGGAAATGAACAAATTTCCACCTTAGACACAACATCGTTGCCTTACTATTCTGGTGGATGCACTAGATACTATGATATTGTTTGGAACGATGCAAAGATATTAAAAAGATCAACTTTATTCTTTTGGCGAGGTAATAAACTAGGAGTTTGTGCAATACAAATTCAAAAAACAAATGGTGAAACAAAAAACTATTTGCTTAATTTACCAGAAGAAGAAGGTAAAATCGATGTATTAAAAGAAGTGAGTATAGACGGTATGACACTAACATTCAGCCGATAGTATTCTCAATTCAAAACATTTTATTAGAAAATAGAGATGAAACAAATGCGAAAATCAGTCGAAATAATACGAATTCCAAGTTTTTCCTTATCATTGTTACTTTTTATTCTTACGTTAATTTCCTGCAAAGAGGAAACAAATGACTCAAGTGTCATTCCACTTTCCTTTATCACAATTGCGAAAGAATCGGAAGAACAAAACCAACTCAACCAATGTATGGGAAGAGTTCCTGGCCAATTTTGCATAACGATTGTCGAACACTACCCTATTAACATTCGTCAAATTGAACTTTTACAAAGTGGAAATCAAATTGCCTTGGTGGATACCACTGGTGTTCCTATTACGGATGCAATGTGTTCGGTATATTACAACATTGAATTGGGAAATGGCACTCCTTACCGAAGTGCAAAGATTTATCTCAAAAATACAGATGGAGAGATTTGTGGGATAGGATGGGAAAAAAGAGAATCATAATATAACTTTCAAAAGCTTACCCAATAGATTGATCGAATCGGTGAGTTTTTGAAATTTTTGCCATAGATCTATCTGATTATCCAATTTTACAGTATCTCAATCTATTTGAAGGGAAATAGGTTTTAATTTTAATGTAATGATTATCTCATCCTCATTCAAAATCGAAACAGAGAAACGATCTTTTCCATGGAGTCAGAAACCAATTGCAAACGATTCGCTTCCTCGGAAATTTCACCGAAGGTGGTTGAAATTTGAGAGTGATTTTCCCATAACTCCCGTAAGTTGGAATTAGAGGTTTCCGTGTAGATCGTTTGTAATTCCATTTCGCTTGTGATTTTTTCGGCATCCATTTGAAATTCGCCAACTAGTTCTTTGAGTGATTTTACATTTTCAGAGCTAGTTTCACTGGTTCGTCCAAACATTTGAACAATCCTAGAAATTTCTTCGAATTTTGATTTTACATCTTCATTGGTTTTGATGATTTCTTTCATCGACTCCAAACTTTCTTTGGATGCCACTTGAGATAATTTCACAACACGTTTGATCTCTTCAATATTTTTGGCAGTTTCGTCGGCAAGCCTTGACACTTCGCTGGCAACGACCGCAAAGCCACGACCCATGGAACCTGCACGCGCTGCTTCGATGGAGGCATTCAGAGATAATAAATTCACACGATCTGAAATATCTTCCACAATGGAAATTGCCGATTTGATATTTTCACTCATCTGGTTCATTTGTTCCACTTTTTCAAACGCAGATTGGATCGCTTCTTTTGCAAGATTGACCGTGCCAATTGAATGAACGGTATTATGAGACAAGTCATCTGCTTTTTTGGAAAGGATTGTCATCTCTTCAGTCACTCGAGTGAGTTCGGTTGCTAAAAAATCTGTTTTTTCTTTTTGGGTGAGAACACGTTCATAAGTAGCTTTGGATAAAGTTTGGATTTGGTTTACGGAGTCAAAGGTAGAATCCAGTTTGTTTTTTTCAGAAACAACTTGTGAGTCAATCACCACACCTTTGTCTAAAATCGTTTTGGATGTCTCAGACAAAGAAACAGCTTCTTTTTTTGCAGTCTGGAAATAACTTCGAAGGGAATCCATAAAAACATTTAATTTTGCGATCGTATGACTCAAATTTGTGGCAGATAATTGAGGGATGGTATCGGCAAGTTCCCCATTTGATAATCTTTCAATAGAATAATTTAGATTCCCGATATCATCCTTTAAGGATTTACTCCCAACATAGGCCGCATAAATCATAATGACCAACATCATCACAAATACAATTGGCATTTGGTAAACCCAATACGGGGACCGAAACTCAGTACCCAAAAGCAAAAACAAATAATAAGCAAAGGTTAACATCGGTAACAAAGAAACGGCTAACATCGTACAAAGATTCCTTTGAAACACACCAAAAATGCGAAATTTCGATTCATCTAAATGGATTGAAGCAAACACTTTGTTTTTTAAAATAGAACTTAAGTAGACTTCCGTTTGGAAGTAAAATGCTAAATAAATAATGGGGATAAGCATCACACAGGCATACGGTAAAGCAATGATCTCATTCCATGATAAATCTAAAAGAGAAACGGCAAAAAAAGAAAATCCAAATATAGATACTGTCCAACGAATGATGATTACCTTCCCTTCCCAGTGAGGGTGTTCCAATAATCCTTTTTTTAAGACAGAGATTTCTTCTTCTTTTGTGATATGAGAATATCTTAATAATCGATTCAATCGTCGGTTGCGTAACCAAATTCCCAGAACGAGTGGCACAAGAGATAAAAGGATGCCAAGGATCGCAAGTTCGATCAGCGTTTCTGCATCAAAATTAGTAGCAAATACACAAAAATTGATGAAATAAGGAAAAATTAAAAGGTATAAAGGTGCTTCAATGGCAAAGGTCAATTTCCGAATCAACTGATTTTCTGTCATTCCTCTGAATCCATCCTTTCTGTAGAACAAGGATTTCAGAAAAGGGGCAAGACATCATCCATTTTCATATTTTTCTTAAGGAAACAGTTTGGTCATTTGGTTCAGAAGGAACGCAATTAATTGCTTTAGCGAATAGATGATTCCGCATCTTGCAGACTTAGGACAGAAATTTCGGAAGGGGCTCCCAATCGAAATGGAGGCCCCCAATAACCAGTTCCGCGACTTACATAAATTTGTGTCCCCTTGTATCGATGTAAACCTGCGACAAATTTTTGAGCAAAATAAATGAGAAAATTCCCTGGGAAAAATTGTCCCCCATGTGTATGACCTGAAATTTGCAAATCAAACCCAACTGCATTTGCTTCATAAATGCTATTGGGTTGGTGTGCGAGTAGGATTTTATAATCACAATTTTCTCCACCTTCCATCGCGCGTTTAGGATTTGTTTGGTGGGATTTGATCATCGATCCTGCGGTGAGATCTGTCACCCCCGCTATCAAAAGTTGTGCTTCTCCGACTTGGATCTTTTTGTTGGCATTCAGTAAAACATGGATTCCTAAACTTTCGATTTCGGGTAACCATGAAAGCACTCCAGAATAGTATTCATGATTTCCTGTCACGTAATAAGTTCCGTATTGGGACTTGATGTCTGCCAAAGGTTTTAAGTGGTGTTTGAGAGTGGCTGCTGGTCCATCCACTAAATCGCCAGTGATCACAACGACATCAGGATTTTGTGCATTGATTTTTCCTACAACACGACGTAAAAATCTTTCTTTGATCGTGGGACCAATGTGAACATCAGAGATTTGGACGATTTTAAAGTTTTGTAAGTTGGGATGTAAATTGTTTACAGGAATCTTAGTCTGTTTGATTAACAAACGAACGTGGGCATTGTAAAACCCAAGGGAACTGAGAGCTGTCGCAACCACAATCGTCGAAAAAGCCAAACTAAAGTTTTTCACTTCTGTGACACCATCGATTGGAATACCAAAACGAAGTAAGGTGGTAAATAGGAATTGGGAATAATCTGAAATCACTCCGAGATTCACTATTCGAAGTAAATCCATCACGAGAACCAGGGTGAAGAGGATGGAAAAAAATCCGAAATTGGTAAAACTCAGATAGGCAAAAAATGTTTGGGTTTTTTCTCGTTTAGAAACTCTACTGAAGATATACGTCACGGGAACTAGTAAAACAAGAGCTCCAATTCCCAACAAAATCATAGTCACAATGGGACCATTGAGTGAAAGTCCCTGGATCAATCGAAAGGTAGAATAGTAATAGATAAATCCTAGTAAGGATGTCAGAACGGACAAAAATAAGAAAAAAACTTTCAAAGTGCTTACCCTACCAATTGGACTGGGTTTGAACTCAGGAAAGTGAACAATCTTTACGGAAAGAAGGTACGGATGAAAGAAAAAGAGATAATGCGAACCAAATCTGATGTGATTCTCATCGGTGCAGGAATCATGAGTGCCACTCTCGGCGTTCTTTTAAAAGAGTTAAATCCAAAGCTTTCCATTACTGTGTTAGAAAGGCTCGATGCTGCTGCTAGAGAAAGTTCCAATGCTTGGAACAACGCAGGCACAGGACACTCCGCTTTTTGTGAATTGAATTATACAATTGAAAGAGAAGATGGATCGATTCAAACGAAAAAGGCAGTCCAAATTGCTGAATCCTATGAAATCTCAAAAGAATTTTGGGCCTATCTTTCTGGAATCAAACAAATCATTGATCCAGAAGATTTCATTCATTCTGTTCCCCATTTTAGTTTTGTTTGGGGAGAAGAAAATGTCCGTTTCCTCGAAAAACGTTTTTTGGCACTAAAAGAGTACGAATTGTTTAACGGACTTGTTTACACAGAAGACAAACAAACAATTTCGACGTGGCTTCCCCTTGTGATGAAAGGAAGAGATCCATATGAAAAAGTAGCGGCTACCAGAATGGATTTAGGTACGGATGTCAATTTCGGGACTTTAACGCGTGCTATGTTTCGTTATTTAGAGAGTTTTCCTGATGTTCATGTTCATTACTTCGAAGATGTCAAAGACCTAGAAAGAAGTGAAAATGGAAATTGGTTTCTCACATCTCATAATTTGCAAACTCACGAAAAAGAATTTTTTGAAGCCAAGTTTATTTTCATTGGAGCTGGTGGTGGTAGCCTACCCCTTTTAGAAAAATCTGACATTCCTGAAGCCGAAGGATTTGGTGGATTCCCGGTGAGTGGACAATGGTTACGATGCAAAAATAAAGCCATCATCAAGGAACATTTTGCAAAAGTCTATGGAAAGGCAAATGTGGGTTCTCCTCCCATGTCTGTTCCCCATTTAGATACAAGAATCATTGAAGGAAAGAAGGAATTATTATTTGGACCTTACGCTGGTTTTACGACCAAATTTCTAAAAAAAGGATCGTATTTGGATTTGGTAAAATCATTAGAATTTGATAATATTTTCCCAATGTTATCTGCGGGTATGCATAACCTCCCATTAACCAAATATTTGATCAGCCAAGCCTTACAATCTCACGAAGACCGTATCGAAGCTTTACGAGAATACTTTCCAGAAGTGAAATCGGAAGATTGGGAACTAGTAGTCGCAGGACAACGAGTACAAGTGATCAAAAAGGATGAGGAAGAAGGTGGCGTTTTGGAATTTGGAACGGAAGTTGTTTCTGCAAAAGATGGAACGCTCGCCGCACTACTTGGAGCAAGCCCAGGTGCATCTACATCTGTTTCCATTATGTTAGAAGTATTATCAGACTGTTTTCCCGAAGAGATGAAGTCCAAGGAATGGATGGAAAAACTGAAGGATATGATTCCAAGTTTCGGAGAATCAATGAAAGACAATCCGAAACTTTGTATCAATAGTAGAAAACGAACTGAAGAATACCTAGGTTTAAAAACTTTTGTTATTTAATTTTTTTTCGGAGTTCGATCACAACTTTTTCTTTGGATTCTACTGTGTAAAGAGCTGACCCTTGTGTAGAATCAATGATTCGTTTAGGGCTCACTCCTTTTTCTCGTAATACACGAGAGATGGATTGAGCTCTTTCAAAACCTAAATCATAATTTTCGTAATTTCCAGGTAAGTCTTCTTTGTAAGGGGAAGTGTAAGTGATGACAAGGATATCATAGTCTTTGTATTCATTTTCTAAACTACGGGCAATGGCATCTAACCTCGCTCTTCCTTCTAAGTGAACGCGACTCGTTGGTAAGTCAAAGATTTCACTCGCAAAAAATACAAATCGTTCCAGTTTTGATTCTTGGTTTAGGTCATTGGATTTATTACTAGAATCAGCAGTGGCTGTGTCGATTACCCTGCGAGGTGATTCGTCTATAACACCATTGTCTTTTTTGGAAAGAGAAAAGTTCACCCCAATTCCAAACTTCAACGCAGTTTCTTCGTAATTTCCTTTATTGCGAAAACCTGAAGAAGCAGGTTTATAGTTCACAGTATAGGTATTTGCATGTTCGATTTCGGAACTAATAAAAAAACCATCAACGATATGATAACGAAATCCTAAAGCACCAAACACACGATTGACGGATCCACCATAAAGCTTTTCCGAACCAGCCCCTCCTCCAAAACGCACATAAGGATCAAATGGGCTATTCGGATTGAAATGAAAAAATAAATTTAGGTCAGCGGTAAAAGCATTATAAAAATCACGACTTCTTTGTAAATACACTTGTGTGACATCTGCAATGTTTAAAAACATCGTTTGGCTAGATACATTGGAATTTTGGAGGGCAAGTAGCGTAATTACCCTCGGATCCACTGTCCGAAAATGAGCTGACGTGATGACTTGGTTTGTTACCGCAAGTCCAATTCCAAAGTATTTGAACAATCCATACTCAAAACCAAGCTCTCCCCCACGGCTAGAAAGTCTTGTTCTGGCCTCAGCAATTTCCTGGTAAATCAAGTAGTTTAAAACACGATCACTTGTATTTGTAGAAATCGTATTGAGTGCAAGGTAATTCGGGAAGTTGTAATTATATACAGCTTTTTGGATGGTTCCAGAATTGTTACCCAACCCACCAGTACCCATCCCGTAAAAAATCAAACTGCCTTTGTCAAATCCTTGGGAAAGAAGAGATTGTTTGGGGAAAACCAAGACTCCTAAAAAGAAGAGTAGGGTAATTTTTTGCTTCCATTTCTGCATGGGTGATCTTGTTCCAATATCGCCTGTTACTGCAAGTCCATTTTTTTCTAAATTCTGTCACAAATGACCACCCGCCAATCGTCATCAGATTGAGGTATCCAATGAAAACAAAAGTAGTGATTTTAGGGGCAGGTTATGCAGGAATTTTATGTGCCAATCGATTGGAAAAACAAAACAAACAGATTGAAATCACCCTGATCTCTGAGGGAGAGTATTTTCAAGAACGAATCCGATTCCATGAAGTTGCGACAGGAAAAGATAGAAAACAAATTCTCATCTCAGATCTTTTGCGAAAAAACATCATATTAAAAAAGGGAAAGGTCACAAAGATTGAACCTAACAAAAATCAGGTAATATTTCAATCGGATCTTTTGTCACAAACCATACAGTATGATTATTTGGTCGTTGCAATCGGGAGTGCGAAAATAAAACCATTGGTGACAGAGGAAAATTCCATCCAATCCCAGACATCACTTACGAAATTTTTATCAGAGAAACATCCAAACCAACTCCAAAATGTTTGTATCTTAGGGGGAGGACTCACAGGAATCGAACTGGCAACCGAATGGAAAGAAAAGTTTCCAAATGCAAAACTAACCCTTCTCGAAACCAAGTCGTTTGGGACTTCGTTTTCTAAAAAAGGAGCCACTTATCTGAAAAAACAAATGTTGGCACTTGGGATCGATATCAAAGAAAATGTTTCTATCAAAACCATCCAATCAGATCAAATCGAATTCGAAGATCATTCTACAATCACATTTGATGCTTTGATGAATTGTACAGGGTTTCAACCAGAAAGTCTTTTTTCTCCTTCTGAATTAATAACCAACAACAAAGATCAAATGTATGTAGATCGATTTCTTCGTTCCAAACAATTTCCCAATCTTTTTGCCGTGGGAGACGTTGCTAAATTAGAACATTCCATCTTACGAATGGGTTGTGTCACTGCACTTCCGATGGGTGCTTATGTGGCCGACACCATATCCGATCTTCTAAAAAATCAAAACCCACGTGAGTTTCAGTTCCAATTTTTCGGAAGATGTGTATCTTTAGGTAGAAAGAATGGCCTCATCCAATTGACCTATGGTGATGATTCTCCCAAAGACTGGATCCTAACCGGGAAATTGGCAGCGTGGATCAAAGAAAGAGTGAATCGATTTACTCTTTTTTCCCTTCGAATGGAAAAACTGTTACCGTTTCGTTTTTATGTTTGGCCCAAGGGAGACCTTTATACAAAACATCGAATGCAAACTAAAAATAATCAAGATATTGAGAAAGTCATACCATGAATGATTTAGAATCTTTTGTCAGTTGGAAACCTTATTTGTTTTCCATTGCTTATCGCATTACAGGTAGTTATGTGGATTCAGAAGATATCCTTCAGGAGAGTTATCTGCGATGGCTCTCCATCGATCTTTCAAAAGTAAAGAATCCTAAATCTTATTTAGGTAGTGTAGTGGCAAGACTTGCTTTTGATTTATTAAAAAAAGCCTCTAGGAAAAAAGAAACTTATATCGGTCCTTATCTTCCAGAACCAATTCCAGAAATGGTGGAAGGAGTGGATGAAGAAAAAATCAATTTTGCCTTTCTTGTCATTTTAGAAACGTTAAATCCTTTTGAACGAGCAGTGTTGATTTTACGAGAGATGTTTGATTTTGAATTTGAAATGATTGCCAAAGTGATTGGAAAAACTCCTACCTATTGTCGCAAAATTTTAAGTCGAGCCAAACTTGCCATCCAAAAACGAAAAAAGAAATTTGAACCAGATCCTAAATTACATTCCAAACTTCTTTTGGAATTCAGTCTTGCTTGTGCCAGTCAAGATACAAAGTCACTTTCCGAACTACTGAGAGAGGATGTGATCGCCTACTCCGATGGAGGTGGAAACGTACACGCCGCAAGGATTCCGATTCCTGGAATCATTCGAGTGACTACTCTACTCAAACAAACCACAAAAAAAGCGATGGAGACAAGCCAAATGTATTTTGGTTATGCCAACCAAACGCCGGCCGTCATCGGCTATGACCAAGATGGGCAACCGAATTTTGTCCAATTGTTCACGGTGGTTGATGGAAAAATCGATCAAATCTTTAACATCGTCAATCCAGAAAAACTGAAAGGATTTCAAAACGAGGAACAATTACGAAAATTGGGGTATATTCGAAAACCTAACATTTTTGCCTTTTTCTTCTTAATGATGCAAAAGAAATTAAAATCCTTCTTGTCATGACAGAAAAAAACAGAAAAAAATTTCGTCATACTTTCTGTAGTTCTGATGAAACAATCCTTTGTTTATCTCCTTCTTTTTTTCTTCTTATTTCACGGGAGTAATTGTGGTGGAAAAGACAAACCAAATCCACCTAACGCAAAACAAGGAATTCTTGATTTAAGAAATTGGGATTTTGCAAAGGATGGCAATGTTTTACTCAATGGAGAATGGGCCATCTATTGGGAAAATTGGGATCCGAAACCAGAAGAACCCATCTCCTCCTTCACAAAAGTTCCAGGCAATTGGACAAAGAATGTGGATGAAGTATTACCGAATGGATATGCCACCTTAGGTTTGAAAATCCTAGTGAATCCAGGCACTCTATCGGTTTATCTCCAAAACGGAGTCACAAGAAACGCATTTCGAATTCAAGTGAGTGGAGAAACCATTTACGAATCAGGGAAAATTGGGAAAAATGCCCAATCCGAAATTCCTAACATCAATATCCAAACCCTATCCATTCCACAAAAAAAAGATGGTGTGATTGACCTGAAGATTCAATTGTCTTGTTTTCATTACCATGTCTGTGGAATTGCAACTCCATATCTACTGGGAACAAATGATACGATCAACAAATCATTTTTAGAAGCGACAAGTCGTGATATCTTAGTGTTTGCCTCTCTCGGGACTCTTGCTTTTTTTCATTTTGTTTTGTTTCTTTTTTGGCGAGATGAAAAAACACATTTATATTTTTCCTTTGTTTGTTTCCTTGCTTCCATTCGTATTTTGAGCATTGGTGAAACAAGACTGATTTATAATTATCTTCCAATTGGATTTTACGAACTAATGGTTCGACTCAATGGATTTACTTTTACCTTATTGTATTTGTCTTTTGTACGATATGTACAAGAAGTTTACCCA
Source organism: Leptospira kemamanensis (assembly GCF_004769665.1). Classification (GTDB taxonomy): domain Bacteria; phylum Spirochaetota; class Leptospiria; order Leptospirales; family Leptospiraceae; genus Leptospira_A; species Leptospira_A kemamanensis. The sequence continues at coordinate 156,193 of NZ_RQGG01000050.1, read as the reverse complement.
GACAAAAAATTTAAATATATCTATAAAATGAATTATGTTTCCGCCGTACTTCTGCTAATTGGTGCTCCGTTTCCAACAGAAATATATGCGAAAATACAATCCTATCATTTGATTTTATCTTTATTTGGACTCTTCATTTTAATTTTTCCCATTTTCCATGGTGTTATCATCCGAAAACCTGGTGCAAAGTTCTTTTTATTTTCACTAGTTTCGACCATGTTACTTTTTTCGTTGGATATCTTAACTGAGTTTGCTAAAAAAGGGACCGCATATCTTGCGCAATATGGCTTTTTGGTATTTGGACTATCACAAGCTTTATTCATCGCAGATCGAATGATCCAAAACTTTAAAAACAAAGAAAAATTAAAACAAGAGAAGGAACTAGCACTTGCAGAAGTAAAATTTAAGTCAGCCTTTTTATCTACCATGAGCCATGAGATTAGAACTCCCATGAATGGAATTTTAGGTATGACCCAAATTTTAGGACAATCCAATTTAAACGAAGAACAAAAAGAATATCTTAGTTTGATTCAATTCAGTGGGGAAAATCTTTTACTTCTCATCAATGATATTTTAGATTTAACCAAATTAGAAGCAGGAAAGTTTGAGTTACGATTAGAACCAATTGGATTACAAAAATTTTTACAAGATATGATACAATTGTTTCACTCCAAACTGAAAACTGAATCGGTGCAACTTGTATTACAATTCAAAAACGATCCACCTAACAAAATCATCACAGACCAAAGAAGATTCACTCAAATCTTATCTAATCTTTTGAGTAATGCCATTAAGTTTACAGAAGAAGGAACCATCTCCGTGGTTATCGAAACCATCTTCATTGACACAAAAAAATCCATACTCAAAATCGAAGTGATTGATTCTGGAATCGGAATTCCAGAAGAAAAACTTTCTCTCCTGTTTCAACCCTTCCAACAAATTCATTCTCATCTTTCCGAATCCACAACAGGAACTGGACTTGGTCTAACCATTACCAAAAAGATTATAGAAGAGATGCAAGGAACCATTTCCGTTACCTCTGAACTGGGAAAAGGATCTATTTTTACAGTCGAACTTCCCGTCACACAAGTAGAGTTGGATACGGAAATCAAACTCGAAAACCAAAACATCCTCAATCTCAGTGGATGGGAAAAAAACTTAGCAATTAATTATCCTCTCAAAATCCTAGTTGCCGATGATGACCCAATCAATTTGAAGGTTTCCCATATGTTTTTAAAAAAATTGGGTTATACTGCCTTACTTGCAGAAAATGGAAACCAAACCTTAGAAATCGTAGAGAAGGAAAAACCCGATTTCATTCTTTTGGATGTGCAAATGCCTGACATGAGTGGAATGGAAGTCGCAAGACAGATTCGAAGTCAAAAAAACAATACCAAACAACCAATTATCATTGCTCTGACAGCAAATGTGATGGAAGAAGAAAAAGAAAAATGTCTAGAATCTGGTATGGATGATTTTATGACGAAACCACTTCTCATCCAAGAGTTGGTGTTTATGATCAAAAAATGGTATAAAGGATAATTCATTTTCATGGAACAAAGTTTAGTTGTCGGAGGAACTTCTGACATTGGAGTCTGGGTGATTGAAGCCCTCGCAAAACGTGGCCATTCGTTAGCCATCACAGGAAGAAACAAAAACAAATTATCCGAAATCGAAACCAAAATCAAAAGTACATACAATGTTCCCATTACATCCTATGTGTTGGATATCACCGATATGGGTTCCTTTCCAAAATTTTATTCCTCATTAAAAGAAAAACCAAACCATGTTTATGTGCTTGTAGGTTATTATGAAGACCAAACCCAAGCAAGAGAAGACTGGAAAGAATTAGAAAAAACGATTCAAATCAATTTTACGGGTGTTGCTGCACTTGTGAATCATATATCCCTTGCCATGGAAAAAGAAAAAAAAGGAACCATCACCGTTGTGAGTTCGGTTGCTGGAGACAGAGGAAGGAAATTAAATTATATCTATGGGAGTGCGAAAGCTGGATTAACAGTTTACCTATCCGGCTTACGAGCGTTACTCTACCCCAAAGGAGTTCACATTGGCACCATCCTTCTTGGACCTGTGTATACCAAGATGTCGTTTGGTCACAACTTAATGCCTTGGTTGACTTTGCGACCAGAAGTGGCTGGTGAATCAATTGTAAAAGCAGGCCTAAACAAAAAAGACCAAGTTTATATTCGTTGGCCTTGGTATTGGATCATGTTTGTCATTCGTATGATCCCAGAATGGATTTTCAAACGATTACCTGCTTTTTAAACACGAAGATACCCTGCCAATCGAAAGATTAAGGATAACTTACGTAATTCCAAACAGTTTGAAAACCATTGACCATGGGACAACTGTGAATTGCAAAAGTTCCCATTCCATTACAAGCAGTTGTCACCAAACGTTTGCTATTTCCATATGGTATCCCAACATTTACATTTGTCAAAGCCCCTGTCATCCCTAGTGGACTCAACCAAACATCAGTAACTTGATTCATATTTCCGCTAAGATTCGCGATAGAATCATTTTCATGGATAAAGCCATAATAGGAACCCGCAGGAGCTTGTTGCGAAATTCCATACCAAGAGGGATTGGAAGCTGATTGCAAACTATAATCGGAAACGCCGCTGTAAATGGAAACTCGACCAACGTTACGAATTTTCCCTTGGTAGGCCGCATGCCCACTGCCTTGTGAGTGACCACCCACATACACACTTGGCCAAACGATACTTCCGTTGGAAACAAATTGATCCCAACCTTCATTTGGATAATTTTTCGCCAAATATTGTAATAAAAACAAAAGCCTTCCTTCAATGGAATGATTTCCATCCACCGATACATAAACAGACTCGTCAGACCCAGTGACCACTTCTCGCCTAACGGCTTCAAAACAATTGGCATCACTTCGGGCAGCTCCTTGGTTACAGATTGTATTCACTGCTTCTGCATTCGGATAACTAAGTCCGATGACATGATATCCCCTTGTGGCACCCTGTTGTAAAATGGCACCGTAGTCACAAGGAGAGGATCCAGTTCCAGGGTAAAAAACAGACAAAATATTCTTTTTGGTCACACCTTGTTGTGGTGGGTATACATGGTGTGGGTTGTTATCGGTGGTGATGGAAGAAGAAGTAGTCGAAGGCGAAATTTGGTAACGCTGCAAGGATCCAACCATTCCACTTGTAGGATTAGCATTTTGGCCAGCACAGGAGCGAAGGTATAAGTTGATACCAAGGAGAGTCACCAAATCATCGTTTGATTCTTTGTCTTTTTTACAAAAAAGGACAGACTGCACACAAAAAAGAATGAGTAAACATTTCAGAAAAGATAAAAAACCAGGATGGAAAGGAAATCGATTTTGGACGAAAACAGGACGCATTGATTAGCCAAAAACTATAATGAATCCTGTTTGGCAATTCAATTCTTAGAAAGATCTGCGAAGGCGGAAATCAAATTGTCTACTTCTGCACCGATTCCTTCGATTCTTGCAACATTTTTACCTTCTTTATCAAACAAAGTGATCACAGCGGAATGGTTAAAATCACCATTCTCCATTTTTTTATAATTGATACCTAGAACTACAGATAACATTCGAATTGTTTCTTCCTCTCCATGCAATAGAGACCAATTGGGACCTAATCCCATCTTTTGTTTGTATGCTTTTAAGGCTTCGGGTTTGTCTTTTTCCGAATCAAAACTAACAAGGATCACTTGAGGTACTTTGCCAGTTTTGGATTCGATTTTTTTTGCCACTTGCTCCAAATCAGCAACTAACCTAGGACAAATGGAAAGGCAAGAAGCATAAAACATACTGATGAGAAATGGTTTTCCCTTCCAAGAAACAAATTGTACGGTTTTTCCTTCTTCGTTTGTCCATTGGTTTTTTAATTCCAATAAACTCCCCTTTGTCGGCTCACTTGCCGCAAGTAATGGTTCGTGTTCATGATCGTGACCTTTCCCAGAATGGTGATCATCACAATGGATCATTGTAAAAAGAATGCTAATACTCATGATCATAAATACAATTTTTTGTTTTGGTGTTTTTGAATTCATACAGAACCTTCCTATATTTTTTGGTCTGACACACAACGAAAACCTAAATACTTTGCAGTATACCAACCTTTTAAACCAGCGCGGTATCCATACCGCATATACGATGCATAATTGGAAAAATCATTTGCCTTTAGTGATCCACCTCCACAAAACAAACTGCTTTCGATATCAGAATCTTGTCTAGAATCACCAGTCACAGAAGAATTATTAAAATCATACACCCATTCCCAAATCATTCCATGTTGGTCATACACACCCAGTTTGTTTTGATACCGTCCCACATTCGGTAATACACTTGGCCTTGGTTCCCCATACCATTTTAAAATCACAGCTTCGATCTCTTTTTGAGATTTCCCATTGGGAGGTATACTTGCCGCGTATTCCCATTCCGCTTCGGTTGGTAGACGTTTTCCTTTTGACTTACAGTATTCATTTGCGGCAAACCAAGAAACATAAGTAACAGGAGTGGATAACTCCGATTGATTTGGTTTTCCCGATTTCCACTCAGCCAAATAACCTGCATCAACAAAAAGGGAAGATGGTTTGCCTTGTTTCCATTCTTGATATTTTTCCGTGAAGGCAAAAAATTCTTGTTTGGTGACAGGATAAACATCCATATAAAAAGTATTTACCTTCACCACCTTATTTAATTTTGTTGCGCCATCTTTCAGAAATGGTTTCCAATTCCCCGAAGGAATTTTCACCATCTCGGCTAAAGCAGTTCCAAAACTAAAAAACAAAAGGGAGAAAACTAAACCTCGGTAAAAAAAATCTTTTATCTTAAAAGTTACCATCTCATTCCCTTTGTTTTCCAAACAAATATCACTTCACTTCTTGTTCTGTGACCATATAACCTTTGTTTCCCCATTGGTTATATACATAACTCAGTACACTTGCAATTTCTTCATTTGACAATTCTAAGTGAGGCATGACGTTATTGTATTTTTGGCCATTCACAGTAATTGGTCCACTCAAACCTTTTTTAAGAATTTGGATTGCTCTTAGTTTATCAGCGTTTAGATAATCAGATTTTGCTAATGGAGGGAAAACACTTGGCACACCTTGGCCTTCCTTCATATGGCAAGCAGAACACACAGATTTATATACCCTTTCTCCGTTTGCCAAAATTTCTTCCTTGGTTTTGTTTGTCGATTTTGGTTTTACCTCAGTGACCATACGTTGGATGGCAGGGCCTTCTGGTAAATACACAGTATCTTCTTGTTTTCCGGAATAAATTTCTGCATTTGGCTCACCCTCAACCTTCAGCATACCAAGTGAACCTTTGTTAAATGTTCTAAAAATGGAATGGTCTACTAATATTAGAGTTCCTGGAACATCGACGGTGAAATCAACGATGGCAGAACCACCAGCCGGGATCAGAGTTGTTTGTACATTTTTTTGATTGGGCACAACACCTCCTTCTGTATACACATGGTCAAAAATTTCACCAATGACATGAAAGGAAGAAACTAAATTAGGCCCACCATTTCCTACATACAAACGCACTTTTTCCCCTACTTTAGCAGTGATGGCTCTTTCTTCTACCAAGGAACCTACAGATCCATTAAACACTACATAGTCAGGAATTTCAGTGATCGCTTTTTCCATGCTAAACGATTGGAGACCAGGTTCCCCATTTTTCCCTTTTGTGTAAAACTCACTCTGAACTACATAATATTCTTTATCTACTTTTGGTAGATCATCCTTTGGTTGCACATAAATAAGCCCATACATCCCGTTCGCAATGTGCATCCCTACAGGAGAAGTTGCACAGTGATAAATGTACAAACCTGGATTCAATGCTTTAAAGGAAAATTTAGAAGCATGACCAGGGATGGTGAGAGAAGCGGCAGCACCACCACCTTGTCCTGTCACAGCATGCAAATCGATGTTATGTGGCATCTTACTAGTAGGATGATTTTTTAAATGGAATTCGACATTGTCCCCTTCTCTGACACGGATCATGGGACCAGGCACTGAGCCACCAAATGTCCAGAATGTATATTCCACTCCATCGGCAAGCCTACCCACAACTTCCACTGTCTCGATATTTACAATCACCTTTGCTTCACTGGTTCTGTCAATGTGAGGTGGAACTTGAGGTGCATAGGTGAGCTTTGCTTCTTCAATGGTTTCTTTTCCACACTGGATGAAAATGAAGAAGATACAGAATAGAAACGAAAAAAACAGACTTCGTTTTGGAAAATTTGATTTCATATTGTTTACCATGACCTATGGTTTCAAGTTTAGCAAAAATTCTGAACAGGTCATTGACGTAAGTCAATAGAATTGTTAGAATGAGATCAAAAAACACTGCGAAGGTGAAAAATTCACTTTTTCCCCTTTCCCTAAAGCAAAGTAAAAACCAAATAAAATTCTAAATCGACGAAAGGGAAACGATTTATAAGTTTGGTATGTTGCCTGTATGACTGATCCGCAAACGAGCCTGAGCAAATTTCGTAGCCTTCTTCACATCTCTTCTATATTGAACGCAAACCTAGATTTGCACCAACTTCTCCCTCTCATCATGTTGTATTCCAAAGATTTGTTAGAAGCCGAAGCAAGTTCCCTTTTTCTTTTGGAAAATGATGAATTTTTATACTGTGAAGTGGCACTGGGAGAAAAAGGCGAAATCATACAAGAATATGCAAGGTTAGAACTCGGAGAAGGCATTGTGGGAATGGTGGCTAAGGAAAAAAAACCCATCGCTCTCGAAGATGCCTACCTTGATTCCAGATTCAATCCCAGTATGGACAAACGCACTGGTTTTAAAACGAAATCTCTCATCTGCGTTCCCCTATTCGTTGAGGAACGATTGATTGGGACTCTCGAAGTCATCAACAAAACGAATCATCGAATATTCAATGATGCAGATTTAGAATATTTGATTTCTCTTTCAGAAGTGGCGGCCACAGCCATCCAAAATGCCAATACAAAAGATAGTTTAGACAAACGAATCTTAGAACTTTCCCTACTTTATGAATTTGAAAAACTTTCCGTATCCGAAAAAAGTTTAACGGAACTAGGAAAATGGATGTTAAACCGCGTTTTGGAATACCTCGGGGCAACTTCCGGAACCATCTATTTGGCAAATACCACCAAACGTGAATTAGGAATTTTGGCTGCAAAAGGAATCCCAGAAGATGCTTATGACCAAATCAAAGTTCCGTTTGGAACTGGGGTTTCCGGTTGGGTGGCCGAAAAAAAAGAAAGTTTACTCATCCACAACTTAGATATGGATCCGAGATACAATAAACTTTCCCCTTACAAGTTTGAATCTAAATCACTGATTTCAGCTCCTCTCATCTATCAAAATGAACTTTTAGGTGTGATTAGCATCAATAACAAAGTTTCTGGATATGCATTCCAACATTCTGATTTAGACTTACTCACAAACATTGCGGCACGTCTCAGTAATACGATTAAAAATGCCCAACTCTTCCACCAAATTGTGGATACAGGAAAAGAGTTAAATCGTGCCAAAACCATCATGCAAAAGATCATGCCATCCATTCTTCCCCAAGCAAACGGTCTTAGCTATGGTGTGTCCCATATTCCTTTGGAACAAGTGGGTGGTGATTTTTATGATGTTACCGAATTAGAAGATTCTAAATTTTCGATTTTAATTGCGGATATTTCAGGGCACGGGCTTTCGGCGGCAGTACTTGCGGCAATGTCCCATATGGTTTTAAAAAACTTTGAACCCGATATCAAACTCAGTCCTTCCCAATTTCTAACGACACTGAATCATATGTTGTATGGAAAACTGGCAGGAAATTTTCTCACTGCCTTTTACGGGATCATTGATCTGAAAAACAATACCATCCTTTGTGCCAATGCTGGCCACCATGCACCATTTTTACTGGATAAAAATGATTTATCGATCACTCAATTGGATGTAAAAGGAAAAATTTTGGGACTGATCCCCGATTTGTATTACGAAGAAAAAACCTTCCCTTTTACGGTTGGGAATCGACTTGTGATGTTTACCGATGGGATCACCGAACATATGTCAAAGGATCATAACAAACGTTATGATGAAGATTTATTTCAAAAAGCCATTTTAAAATCTCTTTCCATGGATGCACAAAAATCAGCAGATGACCTCATCCAAGCAGCAAAGGATTATGTAGGTTCCAATGATTTTGCCGATGATGTAACCATATTGTTAGTGGATCGGATCAAATCTGATTAAGCATTCGGGTTCATTTAGGGCAGAGGTTGGTCCGATACGGGGCTCAGTTGGCAGGTAGATGCCATAACGAGAGTTCCACTTGGGTCTCTTGATGCAATGAGGTAAGCAGAAGAAACACAATTATAAATTTTGCATATTTCACAAACTAACCATTTGATAGGTGGCAATATCGTAAACTAACAATCTATTAGGTTCTAGGAAAAATTACCTTACTAAACTTCCTGCTCCGTTGTCCATCTACAACCTTGCGATGAATCAACAAATCTCTTTGTTATTCGAAGGATTCGTTCCCTTTGTTTCGTAAGGTTTCGAGTAATTTAGGATCCTCTATACAGTCTTTGACCAATTCTGCTTCAAAAGCCTCCACTAACAGACGTAAGGAAACATTGGAAACATCGTAATTTGTTCCACCGTCCATGGAATCCGAAAAAATAGGTAAGACAATATAAAAGGGAATCGTAAGCCAGGAAACAATTTTTCTTCCTTGGATCGGAAAGGTATAATCACGAATGATTTTTTTATCTTCCCTGTCCATGAGAGTAAACGTGACATTGGACTGAGATTCGGTAAACCAAGGAAACACTCCCAAAGTCAGTAAAAACATAAGTCCTGAAAGCCCAGAATCATAATTCCCCGTTTTTGTGGAATACGTCAAATTGAGTTTGGAAGATCGACTGAGTTTGAACAGTTTTGATTTCGCAAGTTCAAATTCCAAAGCAGGAGAATTGTACAAATTGGATTTGGGTGTTTCTTCCACTCGAATGAGATGGAAACGTATTTTGTCTTCCGAGATTTTGTCGAGGTTTTCTGTTTGGCTTCGTAGTTCGTTGGCAAGAGCGAAGTAGTGAAAATTACAGGTCAGAAAAAGAAATGAGATGAAGACAAAAACAAGTCGCAGATAAAATTTCATAATTTCTCCGATTCTCCGAGAAACATATGCCTGATGCAAGCGGATTTCCAGAAACCCAAACCTATGTAATATGGAGACCCCGCACAAGGGGGAGAAGCTGCAATCTTATCGCAACGAAGCGATAAGATTGCAGCGGATCACCCGGTCCCTTTCTGTTAAGAAAGGGATGTGCCCCCGATCCCTTCTGCTCGATAGTTTTCTTTGTACTTGGTATAATTGTTAGCTGTGCGGGTGATGATCTCGCGATCTTTGTCTGTGATGTCGCGGATGATTTTGGCAGGGCTTCCCATCACAAGTACTCCTGGTGGGATTTTTTTCCCGGGAGGAACAAGGGATCCTGCTCCCACAAAAGACCACTCCCCGATTTCCACATCGTCCATGAGCATGGCTCCCATCCCCACAAAACTATAGTCTTTCAATACACAACCATGAATGGTCGCATGGTGGCCGATGGATACATAATCCCCAATCGTGACAGGATACAAATCTCTTGCCACATGTACAAGGGTCATGTCTTGGATATTCACATGTTTGCCAATTGTGATGGTATTTACGTCCCCTCGTAACACACATTGGAACCAAATCGAGGACTCTTCCCCGATGGTAACCTTGCCTAAAATATCAGCAGAAGGAGCCACCCAGGACGTAGGGTGGATGGATGGAGTATGGCCTTGGAAAGAACGGATCATACTTGCTACAGAAAGTCGACTAAACTGAAACTCAAGGTCTTTTCGTTTTTTCCGCTTGCGTTTTTACCTTCTCGCAAGTTACCGTAGTCTTAGATTCAAATGGGATCTCACTCCTCAAAAACGCTATTTTTCTCTAAAAACCTGCTAAGGAATATTTCATGGCAATAGAAATCAAAGTCCCCGAGATGGGGGAATCCGTAACCGAAGCTACCATCAGTGCTTGGACCAAAAAAGAAGGCGATGCCGTAAAAGTAGACGAAGTGCTCGCTATTTTAGAAACAGACAAAGTCTCATTAGAGATTCCTGCTCCCACTTCTGGGGTTTTAAAATCCATCACCAAAAAGGTGGGAGATGTGGTGCATGTCAGAGACATCATTGGCGCCATCGAAGAAGGAGCGGTTGCTTCGGCACAGGCAAGTTCTGGTGGAGCGGCACCAAAAGCAGAAACGCCAAGTGCGCAACCTAACACGGGAAAAGTGAATGAAGAACTTCCACCTGCTGCGCGTAAACTCATTGAAGAAAATAAATTAGATGCCACAAAAATCACAGGCACTGGCCGCAACGGACAAATCACAAAAGAAGATGTGATCCTTTATATGGAAAAAGGTGGTTCCAGTTCCGCTGGCTCATCTAAGGCCACATCTCCAAGCCCAGAAATTCCAAAAGCAGTTGTGGTATCGGCAAACGCTGGCCCAAGAGAAACAGTTGTGCCAATGACGAAACTTCGCCAAACGATTGCTAATCGTCTTGTGAGTGCACAACACACGGCAGCCATCCTCACTACGTTTAACGAAGTGGATATGGCTCCGATTATGGAACTCCGCAATAAATACAAAGACAAGTTCAAAGAAACTCACGGTGTGGGTCTTGGTTTCATGTCCCTCTTTACCAAAGCAGCAGTGGCAGCATTAAAAGCATATCCAGCCATCAACGCAGAGATCCGAGGAACAGACATCGTTTACAAAAACTACTATGACATCGGAGTCGCAGTGGGTGGACCAAAAGGACTTGTGGTTCCCATTGTTCGCAACGCTGACCTACTTAGTTTTGCCCAAATCGAACAAGAGATCGCAAGGCTTGCCGGTAAAGTCAAAGACGGAAAAATTTCTCTCGAAGATATGGAAGGGGGAACTTTCTCCATCTCCAACGGTGGTGTGTATGGTTCGATGATGTCGACACCAATCCTCAACCCTCCACAGTCGGGAATTCTTGGTATGCATAACATCGTCAAACGCGCGGTAGTTGTGAATGACCAAATTGTCATCCGTCCGATGATGTATCTGGCTCTTTCTTATGACCACAGAATTGTGGATGGAAAGGAAGCGGTGCAGTTCCTTGTGAAGATCAAAGAAATGGTAGAGGATCCAACAAGACTCCTCTTTGAGGTATAGTTACCAATATGGAACAATATGATATCGTTGTCATTGGTGCAGGTCCTGGTGGATATGTGGCTGCGGTTCGCGCAGCCCAACTCGGGAAAAAAGTAGCCATTATCGAAAAAAGAAAAACTCTCGGGGGGACTTGTCTCAACGTAGGTTGTATTCCTTCTAAAGCCCTACTCGATTCTTCGGAAGAGTATCACAAAACCAAACACAAATTAAGCGACCATGGTATCTCTGTGAAAGATGTCAAAATCGACATTGCAAAGATGATGGCCCGTAAAGACAAAGTGGTAAGTGAAGTGACATCGGGTGTCGACTACCTGATGAAAAAAAATAAAATCACGCGTTACTTGGGTCATGCGAGTTTCGTTTCCAAAAACGAAATTTCGATCACTGCAGAAGATGGAAAAAAAGAATCCATCAGCGGAACAAACATCATCATTGCCTCTGGATCCTCTCCGATTGAAATCCCACCACTCCCAGTAGATGGAAAAAACATTGTGACTTCTGACCATGCAATTGGTTTTGATTCCGTTCCCGAACACCTAATTATCGTAGGTGCCGGTGTGATTGGTCTTGAGCTTGGTTCTGTTTGGTTACGACTAGGTGCGAAAGTCACTGTGGTGGAACTGATGCCACGCCTCTTTGGAACTGCTGACCAAGCAATGGCAAGTCTTGCAGAAAGACTTCTTACTGGGCAAGGAATCAATTTTCTCTTTGAAACCAAAGTGCATGGTGCAAAGGTAAAAGGGAAAAAAGTAGAAGTGGAAATCGAAGGCAAAGACGGGAAAAAAACCATCCTCGAAGGAGACAAGGTGCTTGTTTCCATTGGTCGCCGTCCGAACACAGATGGACTTGGTGCCAAAGAAATTGGCATTGAGATGACAGACCGTGGTCGCATCAAAGTAGAACCTAATAAATTCCAAACGAACATTCCTAATATTTATGCCATAGGCGACGTGATTGATGGACCGATGCTTGCACACAAAGCAGAAGACGAAGGGATTGCTGTTGCGGAACTCATTTGTGGAAAGTATGGCCATGTGAATTACAAAGCTATCCCATGGATCGTTTACACTTGGCCAGAAGTGGCTTGGGTAGGTCTCGGCGAAGAAGAACTCAAAGCCAAAGGCATCGAATACAAAGTTGGTAAATACATGTTCAAACCCAATGCACGTGCTAAGGCCATGAACGAAACCGATGGACAAGTAAAAGTCCTAGCCGACAAAAAAACGGACAAACTGCTTGGAGTCTACATCGTAGGACCAAGAGCTTCTGACATGATTGCAGAAGCGGCAGTAGCGTTTGAGTTTGGTGCCAGTGCAGAAGACATAGCTCGTTCTACACATGCTCACCCCACTCTTTCTGAAGTCCTGAGAGAAGCGGCGATGGATGCTGATGCGAAATGGTCCATCCATTCGTAATATAACAGTTGTTTTGTTGTTTTAGGGAGATTATATGACAACCGATCAGATGATGAGTTTATACGGCGATAACGTTGTATTATTGGAAGAGTATTACAAACAGTTTAAGGAAGATCCGTCTTCCTTATCCAAAGATTGGATCGATTTTTTTGGGGAATTAGAAAGATCCTCAGTTTCAAACAATGGTTCGAATGGAGGTGGGTTCAATGGAAATGGATATGTAAACTACACATCCACCGAACACCGTAAAGACTCATCTCTCAGTGATTTTGGTATCATCAACCTTCTCAATGCTTACAGAAGGCAAGGTCACTTAGCAGCAAATCTCGATCCTCTTGGCATCAACAAACCCAACCGAGAATTCATTGATCTCAAAATCAAAGCCCTCAAACAATCTGATCTCGACACAGAAGTGGATTCTGGGATCAACAATCTTGGAAAAACCAAACTGAAGAATGTCATTGATTGGTTTGAAAAAACCTATTGTGGTTCGATTGGTTGTGAACACTACTACCTTGTCAATGATGAGGAACGTGAGTGGTTACAAAACAGAATGGAACCACTTGCCAACAACGAACCGATCAGTAAAAAGACCGCCTTACGTTTGTTTGAAAAATTATACCAAGCAGATAGTTTTGAAAACTTCCTCGCTAAAAAATTCGTAGGGAAAAAACGTTTTTCTCTCGAAGGTGGGGAAACCATGATCCCCATGCTTGACACCCTTGTGGAAGAAGCGGGTGGTCATAAAATGGATGCTCTTGTCATTGGTATGGCCCATAGGGGAAGACTCAATGTTCTTGTAAACATCATCCGTAAACCGGCTGGCCTCATCTTTGCTGAATTCGAAGAAAAACTAAACCCAGGCCAACTTGGTTATGCGGACGTAAAATACCACTTGGGTTATTCCAATCATGTCATGACCCATTACGGAAAAGAAGTGAAACTCTCTTTAGCGTTTAACCCATCACACTTAGAAGCCGTAGACCCAGTGATTTTTGGATCTGTGCGAGCACGACAAGAAATGGCGAAGGACATGGACCGTTCCAAATTTATGCCAGTTGCCATCCACGGGGATGCAGCATTTGCGGGCCAAGGTGTTGTCGCAGAAACACTCAACATGATGAACCTGGAAGGATACACTGTAGGTGGAACGTTCCACATTGTCATCAATAACCAAATTGGATTCACCACTCTCCCAAATGAATCTAGATCCACATTGTATGCAACAGACCTTGCCAAAGGATTCCAAGTTCCTATCTTTCATGTGAATGGGGATGATCCTGAAGCGGCATACCGAGTCACAAAACTTGCGTTAGAATACCGTCAGAAATTCAAAAAAGATGTGATCATCGATTTGATATGTTATAGAAGGCTTGGTCACAATGAAACGGACGAACCATCTTTTACACAACCACAGATGTATGACATCATCAAAAAACACCCCAAAACTGTTTCTCTTTACGAAGAATCGTTATTACAACGCGGAGATATCACAAAAGACGAAATCCAATTCATCAAAGACGGAATCCAACAAGGACTCGAAACTTCATTCCAACAAGCCAAAGAAAAAGACACACGTATCACGGTAGATACACTTGGTGGAGTTTGGTCTCGTTACACGAAAGAACCTCTCGATTCCGATGTCCACACAGAGCTCCTCCAACAACAATTAGGTGGTATTGTGAAAGCAGTGACCACTCTCCCTGAAGGGTTTACAGCCAATCCAAAACACATCAAAGTGTTGGAAGACCGTAAAAAAATGGGAGCGGGAGAACTTCCGATTGATTGGGGATTTGCGGAATCACTTTCCTTTGGTTCCATTTTAGAGAATGGATTCCCAATCCGTCTGGGGGGACAAGATGCGCAACGGGGAACGTTCTCACATAGACACGCAACTCTCTCGGATATTGTGAATGGGAAAAAACTCACCCTTCTCAACCACATCAGTGACAAACAAGCAAAGATTGAAATTGTAAACTCATCCCTATCGGAATACTCATGTCTTGGTTTTGAGTATGGTTATTCCCTTGCGGATCCAAGTAGTCTTGTGATGTGGGAAGCACAGTTTGGCGACTTTGCTAACAACGCACAGGTGATCTTTGACCAGTTCATTTCGAGTTCTGAAATCAAATGGCAAAGGATGTCTGGTCTAGTTTGTTTATTACCACATGGTTACGAAGGCCAAGGTCCAGAACACTCATCGGCTAGGCTCGAACGTTTCCTCCAACTCTGTGCTCTTGACAATATCCAAGTGGCAAACCTCACAACACCGGCACAGTATTTCCATATCCTTCGCCGCCAAATCTTACAAAGTTTTAGAAAACCACTCATCATCATGACACCGAAGTCACTTCTTCGTCTGAAAGATGCAGCTTCTAGTTTGGACGATATTACAACTGGTGCGTTTAAGAAGATCCTTCCAGATCCAGTGGCTAAACCAGAAAAAGTGGAGAAGTTACTTTTCTGCTCCGGTAAGGTTTACTATGACTTACGTAAGGCGATTGATGCCCAAAAATTGGAAAATGTAGCAGTGGTTCGTATAGAACAACTCTATCCGTTCCCTGAAAATCATATCAAACAAATGATCACCAGTTACGGAAAACTGAAAAAATTTGTATGGGTTCAGGAAGAACCAAAAAACCAAGGTGCTTGGTTCTTTGTGAGAGATCGAATCGAAGCCGTGATGCCAGAAAACAAACGTTTGCATTACGCTGGTCGTTCCGAGTTCCCAAGCCCTGCTTGTGGACACGTTGTCACACACTTAAAAGAACAAGAAGACTTAGTAAAGGATGCTTTGTCCTAAACACTGAAATTAGCGACCACCTCTACATGAGAATTCTGAAAAGGCCTTGGGGGGTAATCTCTGAGGCCTTTTTTTTAAAGAATATATCGATATCAATCGAAATTGACGATCGTTTTCATTCCGTTTTCCCATTGACAGACATTAAACGGTCTTTGAACCTTTGGAAATGAGAAATTTTGACTTCCGATTTCCAATCTTCCATTTTACTTATCTCTTCGTCGTTTGTTTCCCAATTGTTTCTGTGTTTGCCCAAGTGCAAAAACCAGAACCTGTGTTTGGTTTTTACCAAGGTGGATTTTATATGACTGTCATCGGAGGAGAAACTGCTTACACGGGTGGTTCGCTCATCCAAAGAGAAAAAGACTACCAAAGTGGTCTACGTTCACAAGCAAATTTGGGAGTGTTGCCAGTGAAAATGCTTGGGACACTTCCTTTCCCTCAAAGTTTTCCACTTCCTTCCGACAAAGTACAAGCAGGAAACACTCGTAAGGTGGCAATGGAATATGGAATCACCGATCATATAGGATTATTTATTTCGTATAGCACGCTTTCGATTGAATCACAAGGAACAAACCAACTAGCTGTCATAGATCGTGCAAACCCAAACGGATATACCACTTACATTGAAGCGGTTCCACTCAGTAACACTTTGTACAAAGATCGAAATTATGGAATGGGTATCAACTACCACTTTCTTTCTAAAAATAGATTTGATCCCTTCATTGGTTTGGAAGTGAGTATTCTGAACTTTGATACCAAGTATCGCACAGGCCAACTGAACAATCTCTATTACCCGACCTATACTCACCCCGGAACTGGGTTAGGTGGTCGAGTCGCATTTGGAACGAATTACTACATTACACCAGAATTTGGATTCTCGATCGAAGTGTATGGAGCTCGTAAAATGCTAAAATCAAATGCATTTTCTTCTGAATCGATCAACCATGCAGGCTTTCAATTCGGATTTATCTTTAATATGGAAGCGATCGGAAAATATTAAGAGCGAACGATTTTAGGAATGTTTAGTTTGGTTCTTTGGCGACAAAGGCTTCTAGAGAACCGCTCAGCACACCTTTTTTTGCCACTACATCGTAATCAAAGATGTGGAGTTTGAGAGGTGGTTCTGGAAGTTTTTTCTTTTGGTTTTTCACTTGTGGTTCCGGGTTTTTTCCCAAAATCAAAGTTAGGTGGTTTTTGGAAGAATTGTATAATAGTTTTCGGAAGTGAAATCCAGTTGGTAATAAAGAATCCAATTGGTTAGTTTCAGGATCATATAAAAAAACCAATTTATGGTCTTTGTAATTGAGGACTCCATCCAAATTGCTATCTTCTGTGACAGCAAAGATCAAAAGTTTTTTCTCAACTTGTAATACATCTTCTTTGGGGTCATCGATGGTATTGGCTACAGATTTTTTTGCAAATTCTCCCACAAAAAAATCCCAAATGTATACATCATGTGGAAAGAGCTTTTGTACTTTTCCATCTTTTAGGCTGATGGAATATAAATTTCGAGCGTGAGATAAAATTCCGTCAGGTCCAAACCCTCCCGATTCCGTCACAAGACCATGAGGATAAACAAAGAATTGTTTCCAATAAATTTTGCCATTCCCATCTTCTAAATCTAAACTGTCAGTGGGTTCGGGAGAGGTGTCTTTTTCTTTGGACTCTGGAGTTTCCACAGTCACTTCATACCCACCATCGTAGAGGCGCCAACTTTTAGACAAACTAAAGGTTAACACCGCAAGTATGAGTAAAAAAAATAAAAAGACTCCTACCCGAAGTTTTTCCATTATTTACTAGCGTTATACGCCTTTATCGCACTCAATACTTCATCCATTTCCGAACTTGTCATATAAGCAAAGAGTGGAAAGTTGAGAACTGATTTCGAAATCCGGCGTGCATTTCCGTCTTTTCCAAATCTTTCGATGAGATATGGTTTAGCCCCTGGTTGGTCAGACATCGCCCCTGGATAAATATTTCCAAAACCAATTCCTTTTTCTTTTAAGACAGCTTCGATTTTCGGACGGATTTCTGGTTCCACCAAAGTGACGTTACAGTATCCATTTTCATCATACCCTTTTGGTGGTTGGATCACTCCAATTCCAAGTCCAGGTAATTCCTTATAATAGATGTTTTGCGAGGATTTTCGTGACTCAATTCTCTTTTGTAAATGTTTTAATGAGAGATTGAGAAAAGCTGCTTGCAAAGAATCAAGTCTTGAGTTCCAACCCACTAGACCATGTTCGTAATGGGATGTTCTTCCGTGGTTCACAAGGCGGCGAGTGACGACAGACAGTTCTTCATCGTTTGTAAATACGGCACCACCATCACCAGCAGCACCTAACACCTTCGCTGGGTAAAAGGAAGTTGTTGAGATCAGTGCCTCTTTGTAGAGAGATTTTCCATTGTGTTTGACTCCAAAACATTGTGCACCGTCTTCAATGAGGGCTACATTTTTTTCTTTGCAGAACTTACGGAGCTCTTCAATTTTTGCAGTTCCCCAACCATACAAATGAACAACAAGAGCTGCTTTTGGTTTTACCTTTTCTACAGCTTCTTGGAACACTTGGAAATCCATTTGTAAGTCCACAGGATTTGTATCAACCGTGTAAGGATCTCCACCCACATTCACAACGGCTTCAAAGGTCGCCCAAAAAGTAGAATCTGGTAATAATACTTTATCACCACGACCAACTCCGACAGCGCGTAACGCAAGTTGTAAGGCATCGGTTCCATTGGCACAACCAATGGCATATTTCGTTTCGGCCCAAGTGGCAAGGTTTGTTTCTAAATCAGTGACTTCGTTTCCGCCAATGAATTGTGCGTTTTCGGACATGGACTTTACTTTTTCATTCCAGGTGTCCAAAAATCCTGGTTCAAATCGTTTGATATCTATAAATGGAACTGCCATTGTTCGCCCTTTTCTTTACTTATTTGCAAATATTTGATGAAGCCATTCATTGAACTCTTTCGAATACAAAGTCCAAAGAAAAAATAATGCCCAATACAGAACCGTCCCATACGCGAGTGCAGGAATCAAGGTTTTACTTAAATTATTGGAAGCGGAATAATAAATTCGAATGAGAACGAGGGGCCATAAAAAAAACAAAAACACATAAATGGAATTCCCCATGGCGGAAATCCACTGGAGCACTTCCCCTTTGGGGTTTTCCTTCCATCTTGTGACCCCAAGCCAAAACTCAGGGAAAAACTGAACGAGATAAAAACAAAAAACGAGAAAGAAAAAGAACTTCCAATGCGGCTCTAAATCCCGGCGAAAAAAAGTGAGAAGGAGGCCTACAAACCAAATGAATAAAACGGGAAAAGCTAGGGTTTCCAAAAGTGTCATACTGGTTTTGTTTTTGTCTCCACAAGTCGTTCTAAACAGGAGATGAGTCCCGTCGGATCCGCACATCCTTTTCCTGCGATTCCAAATGCAGTTCCATGGTCAGGAGACACACGAGTGAAATCCAGTCCTAAGGTTATGTTCACACCCTTCTTTCCTTCAAGCAATTTAAATGGGATGAGGCCTTGGTCATGATACCCTGCCAAATACAAATCGTACGGTTTGGCACCTGGTAAAAATGCAGAATCAGCAGAGAGAGGTCCTTCCACTGTCAATTTTGCCTTTCGGAGAACTCCCACACCCGTTCTGAGAATTGTTGTTTCTTCCGTGCCAATCTTTCCCCCTTCTCCCGCATGAGGATTTAGGCCTAGGTAACCGATGGTGGGTTCTTTCAGATAGGGAGACCGAAGGATGGCATTTTTTAGTTCTTTCCAATCGAATGTTTTTAGTTCTTTTACAACATCTTTCAAGGGAACATGGGTGGTTAAGGGAATCACATTCAGTGTTTCCCCAGACATCATCATAAAGGTAGATCGTTTGTAGGCTTCTGCCAAGGTTTCTGTATGGCCACGAAACCCTTTGATTCCTGCTTTTTGCACCCACTCTTTCGAAAGAGGGAGAGTGATGAGATCTCCACCAAACTGCTTTTGGAAGTCGATGGCCGCAAGGAGCGAGTCGTATGCCATTTTCCCTGAGGATTTGGATGGTTTCCCAAGGACAAAGGATTTAGGTTTTCCACTCCCCCAAGGGATCGAATAAAATCCAGGTTCATCGATTGGTTTTGCGAGTGGTTTGGCCTGGGAAAGGTTTTGGTTGTGAGGCCCTCGGATGAGGTAAATGCGGTGGTGTTTTCCTAAGGATTCTAAGAGGGGGAAGGAAGATCCCAAAAGTTCGTAATTGATACTCGTTGGGTCCCCTTCCGAAATGAAGATGGTTTTCAATTATTCTTTGGCGTTTGGTTGTTTCCCAAAAATCTTTTCGACGCTGAGAGAATCCTTGGAGTATTCCAATTCGATCAGGTCTTTGGCACTATGTTTGAGGTCATTGGAAATCATACAACGACCCTCTAAAATCACCCCGTTTTGGATGATGAGCTCTGGCGTTTTGATGTCCCCAAGGATTTTGGAGGTAGGAAGGAGCATCACACGGTTTCTAGCCGTTACGTTCCCCACCACAATCCCTTCTACGATCACACTCGCAGCTGTAATATTGGTTTTGACCTTTCCTGTCACCCCGATGTAGAGGTGTTCGGCTTGGAGGGATTTTCCCTCGAATTTACCGTCAATTTTAAGAGATCCATTGATGAAGAATTTTCCATTGAAGTAAGAATTCTCACCAATAGTTGAATTGGTAACTTCGGTCTGATTTTTGACTAATGCCATGCGTTTGCGAGTCCGTGTATGTGATTTTTCACAGTGTCCTCGTTCCCCCTAGGAATGAAAAGGTTTTTTTACTTTCGAAACGACGGGAGACGAATCAAATCACAAGCTTCTTCGGCAAATTCCTCAAATTCGCGGAGTCCTTCCATAATGGAACGACCTTCCAGAACGGTTGCCTTTTCAAACCTGGGATTGAATTTGATAGGCTCTTCCATGTTCATAATGACGTTGTTTCCTTCCTTGATGTCGGAGTTTACGGCCACAAGGAAGTCACGGAACTTACCCAAGGTCTCAAAAGACTCAGCAATAAAAATACGAGATTGTTTGTTTTTCATTCGAGAGAGCTGTTCACGAAACTCTTGTTTGTCGGCAGCCGCATATTCTTCAATGGTTTCCACAAGGATCTTCATATTCCGACGTAGGTTTTCCATGTATTTCAAAACAGAGTCCCTTTCTGTGGCGTGGGAATAATCAAATTTGATATGAGCATCCCCAAGGATTGGAATGTATTCCAAATCCATAATATTAATGAGTGTTCCAATTTGATTGATTTCACTGTCATTGGAATTGGGAGTGATTTTCATCACAGGGTATTGTGAAATGATTTTGTGTTTGAGGTTCTCTGGATTTTCTTCTCTCGTTTTTGCATTCCGCATAGTTTGTTCCAAATTATCGGGAATCCCATCCGGAGATACTTCTTGCATCCGCCGTCGATAACGTTCGATGTCAAATGCGACTCTTTCTTTTTGAAGATCGTTTTTTGCGTTTCGTTCAATTTTCTCCAAATTCCTTAGCATTTTCTGCAATTTGGAGAGTTCCATGATCTGTTCTTGCGTAAGAGGCATTTATTCCCAACCTTCTGGTAATGTAATGGACTCATGACCATTCTCGAGTGAACGTTTGATGGCTGAACTTAAAGTTTTGTCACCTTTCTCCTGTAAAACTCTCCAATACAAATTCAGAGCCAGTGGTAAGTGTTTGAGTCTTCCCGACTTTTGGTAGAATTTTATAAAACCATCATATTCTTTTTTCACAAACTGGATACAAGCAAGTTGTAATGGAATCAGATAAGAATAAGGTTTCAAACTATAATCAGCACTCAATTCTCGTTCGAACCTTTCTCCTTCGTTTCGAAAACGAACGACAGTGTCAATACATGGATTGATCGTATGAGTGAGTTCATATCCAAACTCACTTCCACTCATCCAATCGCCACGTAACTCTGTTTCTAAATCATTTTGGTATTTGGGAAAAGATTCCGCAGGTAAATAACGTTTTGCATACCGAAGGGCAAAAAACGGAGGGATTTTGCCAAAGGAAACAACTTTAAATTTTTCCTTCTCCCAACTTTCCCATTCTTCATAAAAGCCAATGAGAAATTTCCAAATGCGAAAGGAATCTGGACCTTGTAACAATCCAAGTTCAATCGCATGGAATAAAACTCCCACAAGTTGCCAATGAGAGTCAAGAAGAGCCGCATCCACCAAAGTTGGAAAATGGACTTTGTCAAAATCACCTTTTGCATATTCGACTAACATATGCAAGATGGAGTTCTCAAATGGGATTTCGGAAAATTCCCATCCAAGCAGGTTTAAAAACCGACGATTGTCATCCGTTTGCCCAAAAAACTCTTTTGTGGTAAGGACCCATTTTCGAAACTCGGGAATATCCCCTACATACAAAAGTCCAAAACCAATCAGTTCCCAATCCTCTCGCTCCATTTCCTCAAATTCACGATTTTTGCAAAGTTTCCAAATTCGTTCCAAACTGGATTTGGGAAAGGCCGTGGGAGATTGTAAAACGGGATCATGAAAGCGAAAGCTCGCATCATTTTCCCCTAGAACCGAACAAAGGCTGAACCCCCCAGAGAAATCGGTCGATAGATAAAAGAGGTAGTTTGCAAATCGAGACTGGTAACCTGAAAAAAAGGCACGAAGCTCTGGCCACAGCTCAGGTAGTGAGATATTTTCCTGAGTTTCTTCCGTAGGATGGAATTCGATTCTATATTCGGGCCAGCGCAGTTTGTATTCTGTTTGTAAGCTCATAAGGAGGGGAACCTTCCCTCTCTAAATTCGTAATCATAGGAAGTATGCATGAGGCATTTTTGGTTAGCAAGTAGAATTCTTCTCTTTTTCACAACATCCCTACTTGCCGAAACAGACCTTCATTATTTAGTCAAATCCCACCAATGGGGACAAATCGAATCTCATTTCAAAAATACGACACCATCTCGCGAAAGTGAAGTGTATTCTCTCATCGAATTTCATGAAAAGTCACCTAACGGAGACAAGGAGAAACGCTTTCGGTATTTATTATCTCTGATTCGTGGTGTTTTTGTAACGGACGCAAATGAAGAAGAAGTGAGAAAAATCCTCACCCAAACCATGCCCTTCCAAACCACTCTTTTTAAATTGAGTTATTGGAAATTGTACAATGAAATCACTGCTAAAAATTACCTCACGCCCCAAGAGAGAATTTTATTCCTAAATCGACTCAATATGGAAGAAGATCCCATTTGCCGTCGGATCCTCGATGAACAAATTCGATTACTGGCAGCAAATAACCAATGGAAAGAAATCACTGAAAAAATCCAATCCATTCAGGAATCTCATAAACGTTACCTTTTAACGGGCGATAGTTTGTACAGATATGGAAAAGCAAAACTGATTTTAGGAGATGAAAAAGGTGCCATTGAAGAATGGCTTAGCTGTTTACAAAAAGAAGGACTCCTTGACCAAACCGTACAAATGATTGCTTCCGATTGGAGTAAATACAAAGGAAGCGGCAGTATCCTACAACTGAATCCATCAGAGATCACTTTATTTTTACCAGCAATCAATACAAATGACAAGGAAGCATTGTTTCGTTCGAGGCCAGAACTCTTTTCCAGCCGTCTCAATTACTACGAAGGCTTCAAACACCTAACCTCCGTCCTGACCAAAGTGGGAAAAACAAATGAACTTTTTCGAGTTTTACGAGCAAACAAAGCCTTTGTCGATATGGATTCGTCTTGGATCGTCTCACTTGCTGACACTTTATACCAACAAAACAAATTCCAACAAGCCATTGAACTTTTAAAAACCTTTCCCGGAAAAGATGCTGGGTATTATCGTGTGCTTGCCGCCTCCTACGACAGGTTAGGTGATAAAGAACTCTATTTTGAAAATCTCATCTTATACTTAGGCAAATACCCGTTTAATTTATTTTACCAAGACAGACTCATTGAATACCTCGTGGAACGAAAAGGGGAAAAATCCCATTATGCCCCACTAGCCAAATTTGAAAGAGCATTGGCTGAAATTCCGAATCTCCCTGTCAAAGGAAGGCTTGTGTATTGGTATCTTCGGTCCCTAAAAGAAAAAGGGGAAACGGAACGTTTGAAAAAAGAACTAAAACGGTATTATGCCCTTTGCCCAGGTTCCTATTACACACGAGTCATCCGGGAAGAATTTTTATCCACGATCAAAGAATCAAACAAACCAGAAAACCCAACCTACAATAAAGAATATTTGTTTGAATATTTGTCCTACACCGCAGGAATCCCAGAAGAATCGGGTGCTCTCATTGGACGTAATTTAGGATTTGTGTATCCCAAAGATTCCTATGAACTGGGAAACAAACTGGGTGGGATGAGTTCGCGTATTCAAGGCCACAAACTTTTGAACCTTGCCAAAGAATACTTCCGCGTGGGAGAAGATAGCCTTGGACTCCATCTTGTGAACTTCCATGTCAAAAGAGAAAATCTTTCAGAAGATGAAAAAGATGAAATTTTGGTTGGGATCGGCGACCTAACACGTAACACCTATTATTCGGCATTTCATACAAGATCTCTTCTCAAACGATACCTCATCCCAGATGATCCAATTTTATTACCCACTTCCCTTTCGGTTCGTATGTATCCAAGACCTCACCAAAATATTGTATCTCGTTATGCGAATGATAATGGAATCCCGGAAGACAGTGTCTATGCTCTCATGCGCCAAGAATCCTTTTTTAAGGAAACGGCAACTTCTCGTTCCAACGCACGAGGCCTCATGCAAATTATGCCTGCCACAGGAAGGGAACTTGCCCAAAGGATGGGAATCACATCCTATTCCCTCTATGAGCCAGAGACTTCCATTCGCCTCGGAACTAAGTTTTTAGCCTATCTTCTGAAATCCAATGGGAACGAATTGAAATGGGCATCCATTGCCTACAACGGTGGACCTGGCAACTTACGAAAATGGAAAAAATCTGTCTACTCTGGTGATTTTAACCATTTTTTAGAAGACTTACCATACAAAGAATCTAGAGACTATTGTCGCATTGTGGTCTCGAATTACTACGCATACGATATCATGAAAAAATACCACAAGTTGTAAAAAATGGCTTTTCCCCTCCCTTTCCCCTGTCTATTCTTTGAAATAGACAGAGATATACAGGAGAAGATATGTCCGAAAAGGCTATTCTGAAAGTGGATGGAAAAGAGTTTGAACTTCCGATCGTTGCGGGAAGTGAAAACGAAATGGCAATTGATATTACAAAACTCCGCCAATTGTCCGGTTATGTTACGATTGATTCCGGTTATTTAAATACAGGTGCTTGTACAAGTGAAATCACCTTCCTAGATGGAGAAAAAGGAATTTTAAGATACCGTGGAATTCCCATCGAAGATTTAGCAGCAAAGTCTACCTTTACAGAAGTAGCTTACTTACTCATCTATGGAAAACTTCCAAACGATGCACAACTCAAAGAATGGAATAGTTCCATTACCAAACATACAATGATCCATGAAGACCTCAAACGTCTCTTCAATGGATTTCCAAAAGATGGACACCCGATGGCGATCATGTCTTGTATGATGGGTTGTTTGTCAACTTACTACCAAGATAGTTATGATCCAATGAATGAGGAACATAGAGAAATTTCCATCATTCGTCTACTTGCAAAATTCCCAACCATCGCGGCTTATGCCTACAAAAAGTCGATTGGCCAACCCATCATCCATCCATTAAACGAATTGGATTATGCGTCTAACTTTCTCAATATGATGTTTGCAGTTCCTGCAGAAGACTATCATATCGATCCAGAGATTGTTTCGGCACTCAATTTACTCCTCATCTTACATGCAGACCACGAACAAAACTGTTCTACATCTACAGTGCGTCTCGTTGGATCTTCCCTTGCTAACTTGTATGGTGCGATCTCTGCCGGGATTCTTGCTCTTTGGGGACCACGTCACGGTGGTGCCAACCAAGAAGTTTTGGAAATGCTCGAAGGAATTAAAAAAAGTGGTTTGTCTGTGAAAAAGATCGTAGAACAAGCCAAAGACAAAAATTCCAGTTTCCGATTGAATGGATTTGGTCACCGCGTTTACAAAAACTTTGACCCACGTGCCAAAATCATCAAAGTTGCTTGTGACAAAGTATTAAACAAACTTGGAATCAAAGACCCTCTTCTCGATATCGCAAAAGAATTGGAAGAAGCTGCCCTCAATGACCCATACTTCGTAGAAAGAAAACTGTATCCAAACGTTGACTTCTATTCTGGAATCATTTACCGAGCGCTCGGAATTCCTACTAACATGTTCACTGTGATGTTTGCGATGGGTAGATTACCTGGTTGGATTGCACAATGGAAAGAAATGATTGAAGACCCGAACTTAAAAATTGGTCGTCCAAGACAAATTTACACTGGTCCAAAAGAAATTTCTTACGAAGCCGCAAAAAAACAAGCGTAAGACGATAAAAATTAGGACAAGGGGATTCTCCCTTGTCCCATCCATCCCTTGAAACGAATCCCATTTTCACTCCCCCTTCTCATTACCCTCTGGTTTACTTTCAGTCTTCCTATTTTTCCAGAGAGATCGGAAGATATGGGAGAACGATTTGTAGCAACCAAACAATTTACCTATTGGATAGATCGAAAATCAGAAGTTCCTGTGGAATCAGTTCTCACCAGTGGAGACTTTCAATCCATTGGTGAAAACTTTGTCAATTTTGGATTTTTAAAAGGAACTCTTTGGTTAAAACTTGATCCAAAAGATTTTCCCGATCCCACCAAGTTTCCACTTTTATTAGTGCAGGCTCATAACATTGATTTGGTGGAACTGTATCATAAATTTGATGGAGAATCCTATATTATATCCAAATCAGGACATATCCAACCTATGTTCCAAAGAGAAATTCCACATCGCAATTTTGTATTTCGATTGGGACACCAAAAAGATCCCATTCTCATTGCCATTCGATCAGATATTTCCTTACAATTTTCTCTTGTCTTCACTAACCAAAGGAACCTACAAAGAGAAGATTATTTAGCTCAATGGGTATATGGTTTATTTTTTGGAAGTTTAGGAATCATAATTTTATATAACTTAGCCATTGCTTTTTTTGTTCGAGATAAAAGTTATTTTTATTATATTGGGTATGTATTGTTTTTTGGTCTCGGCCAGTTATCACTCCTTGGATTCTGGGGATACTTTTTTGTTCCGAATTCTTATTATTGGAAACGTGTGGGGATACCTGTTTTTTTTAGTCTCTGTTTATTTTTCTTTGTTTTATTTACCGCCAATTTTTTAAAAATCAAAGTTCGTCTTCCTAGGACCACAAGACTATACCATTTACTCGGTGCGTTTTCCTTATTCAATGTTTGTATTGCTCTCTTTGGTGGAACTGCAGAAGCATCCATTGGTGTGAGTTGGTTGTCCGTTTCCATTTGCACCACTTTATTTGGAATTTTGATTTGGGGACTGAAAAAACGAATTCGATCTTTTTATTATATCTCCATTGCATTTTTTCTTTTACTTCTCACAAGCATGGTGTACGGATTTCTAAAGTTTGGAATTTTACCAAGTAATTCCTTTTTGGAAGAGATGTTATTTCCCATTGCATCCCTTGCAGACATCACTTTGTTTGCCTTTGCATTGGCCGATCGTATCCAACTTCTTCGCCAAGAAAAAGACTTGGCTCTCGCTCAAGTCACAAGTCTTAGAAGAGAACGAAAAATCTCACGTGATATTCTCATGCAATCTCTTCCTAAAACTAGTCCTAATGTCAAAGGATTACAAATCCAAATTTACATCCAACCCATGAAAGATGTAGGCGGAGATTTTTATGAATACCACTCACCCAATCCCTATGAACTTGGAATTGTATTATGTGATGTGTCGGGTCATGGAATTCCGGCTTCCCTCATTTCTGCCATGGGGAAAGTTGCTTTTACAACACAAAAAGAATCAATTTCATCCCCAAAACAAGTGTTAGAGGGCATGAACCGTGTATTGTATGGGAACTGTTCCCCTCAGTATGTCACGGCATCTTATTTATACTTAAATAGTTCCACGAAAATTTGGAGATTTGGTCGCGCAGGTCATCCGAGTGCCTTTTTACAAAGGACAAATGGAGAGATCATCAAAGTTCATCCGAAGGGAAAAATCATCGGTGTCTTCCCGGAAATCCTAATCGATGAGATTACTTATCCTGTATTCCCGAAAGACCGCATTTTACTTTTGAGTGATGGGGTTTTAGAATGTTTTGATGCCAAAGGAAATATGTTCGGTGATTCGGGCCTCATTGAGTTTTTAAAAACCAACCGGGAACTTCCCAATCACTTATTCAAAGGGAAACTCATCCAAGAACTGGAGTCCTTTTCAAATCGAGAAATAAAAGACTGGGACGACGACCTAACCTTTATTTTTCTGGAATTGGTATGACAAAAAGTTACGAATTATTAGATTCTGGAGATCTATCCAAACTAGAAATTGTTGGAGGATACAAACTGCAACGTTCCTCCCCTACGTCCGCTTATGGTAAGGAAACACCTGGGGTCTGGAACGATTGCCATGCCATCTATATCAAAAATGATTCTGGCTCCGGGCATTGGAATTTCCAAAAAAAAGTACCCGAAAGTTTTACGATCGAATTTTCCAAACTCACCTTTAAAATCAAACTCACTCCTTTTGGCCACATTGGTCTTTTCCCAGAACAAGAAACCAACTGGAACCGCATCAGAGAAATTGGAAAAAGAAAACAAGGACTCGAAGTATTAAATTTATTCGCTTACTCAGGTGGATCCACACTCGCATGTCTCGATGCAGGCATGAGTGTTTGTCATGTGGATGCCTCCAAAGGAATGGTAGATTGGGCCAGAGAAAATGCAAAACTTTCAGGGCTCGATTCCAAACCAGTTCGTTGGATCGTAGATGATGTGATGAAATTCATCCGTCGTGAAATCAAACGTGGAAAAAAATACCAAGGCCTCATCCTTGACCCACCCAGTTTTGGTCGTGGTTCCAAAGGAGAAGTTTGGAAAATTGAAGAAAACTTATCCGAGCTTATGGATGCTCTCATGGAGTTATCCGACAACAAACCTGAGTTTGTCATCCTCAGTTGCCATAGCCAAGGATTCAGTCCCCTCACATTGGAACGCATTCTTTCTTCTCGCATCAAAACCAAAGGGAAGTATGAAACCACAGAACTCTATATCCCGGAAACTTCAGGAAAAAAATACCCTGCTGGTTTTTGTACTTTCTTTCAACGAACCTAATCGCTTGCACATCGACTCATGAAACAACAACGATTTACCATCACAAGTTTCTCAAATCCCAAGGTCAAATGGGTGAGTGGTCTCAAAGAAAAACGAAATCGAGATGAAGAAAAAAAGTTTTTTATCGAAGGATATCGGGAAATCAAAAAAGCTATCACAGGAAACCAAAAATCACCAATCCCTTGTTTGCCGGTGCAGATCACAAGTGTATTCATTTCTCCTGAATGTTTTTTAGGAGAAAATGAAGAAGAGCTGATATCTTCCCTTCGTTGTCCTATCTACGAATTACCAAGAAAAATATTTGAAAAAATATCCTATCGTGACAGGCCAGATGGTTTGATCGCTGTGGCAGAAACTCCCGATGTCAATGTCCCTTGGAAAAACATTCAAAAGATAGAAACGAATCCCATCCTCATCATTGAAGGTGTGGAAAAACCAGGAAATCTTGGTACCATCCTTCGCACAGCAGAAGGAGCTGGAGTGAGACTTGTGATAGTGACAGACCCAAGAATTGATCTTTTTAATCCGAATGTAGTTCGTGCTAGTACCGGAACCATTTTCACTCTACCTGTTTATATTGGAGACTTAGAACAGGTGTTAACCGAATTCAAAAACCTTGGTTACAAACGCTATGCCGTCACACCAGAAGGGAAAACATTATACAGTTCAGTGGATATGAAAGAGAAATCTGTATTTTTATTTGGGAGTGAACAGTATGGACTGAGTCCCCTTGCCAAAGAACTTTCTGATACGACTCTTTTTTTACCAATGCTTGGGGAAGCGGATTCACTCAATTTGGCAATGTCCTGTGGAATCGTTTTGTATGAATCGATTCGCCAAAGATCCAAATGAAACTTTATTTTTACATTTCAGGCCATGGATTTGGACATATCAGTCGATCGGGAAATATCATTAAACGACTATTAAACGAAGATTTCATCAAAGAAATTCACTTAATCAGCCCTCGTATCAGTTTTATCGATTACGATCATCCAAAACTTAAAAAAAGATCGCTGCAGTTAGATGTGGGAATTTCGCAAAAAGATTCTTTATCCATCGACTTAGATTCCACAAAAGAGGAACTCATCCGATTTGAAAAAACAAAGTCGGTTCTCCTAAAGGAAGAAACCAAATACTGTAAAGAAAATCAAATTTCTCTGATTCTCACAGATAGTTCTTCTTTTCCCATCACCATCGCCTTGGAAGTAGGAATTCCGAGTCTCTTTATTGGAAACTTTACTTGGGATTTTATCTATCGGAATTACGCCAAATCAGATGCGTATTTTGGAAATTTGAGTGATCAGTTGGAAGTGGAATACGGTTTTGCTACGGAAGCACTCGTTTTGCCTTTCCAATGCCCGATGCCTAATTTTTTAGAACAAACTAACATCGGTCTTGTGGGACGTAAACCAACTCTAACCAAAACGGAAGCACGGAAATCTTTTGGGTTTCAGGACGATATTACTTATATCCTTTTATCCTTTGGTGCTTACGGATTAGAAGGACATACATTACAAACTAAGAATTTACCAAAACACATCCAACTCGTTGCCTTTGGTGTTCCAGGAATCCAAAAAGAAGGGATTTTGGTTCCCGAAGTTTCGCATTACCCCGACCTCGTCACGGCGGCTGATTTTGTGTGCACCAAACCTGGGTATGGTATTTTGGCGGAATGTTATTATGCCAAAACTCCTATCCTTTACACAGATCGCGGAGACTTTATTGAATATTTATACCTGGTCAATGCATTAGAGATGTACTTTCGATCGGCTTATATAAATTTAGAAAAAATTATTTCTTGTGAATTTGAAGAAGTGCTGAAATACATAACAACAGTAGATGGGATGACTCCAAAATCGGAATTAAATACCGATGGAGAATCTGATGTCGTTTCTCATCTATTAGAATATACATAAATGCCTGGTCCAGACTCCTATACCGATCGAATTTTACAAGATTTGGAAGCCTCCGAAAATGGTTACTTCCAAATCGAAAACGCTAACGGAAAAGCCATTTTAAAAATCACAAAACCAGGTGCGAAGGGAAAAAAAGTTGAATACAAAGATGTATTAGCACGTGTTCAACTCTTTGGAGTGGAAGGTTACCAAACCGAACAACTAAAAAAAATCGTCGTGCTTGCTGATGGCAAACCTGTCGAAATTGGCACTTGGTCCAAAGGGGATCCCGTTCCCTCTTATGCAGACATCAGTGTCAGTGATGATGGAATGGAAGCAAAAATGGTTCTCCACCCTCCCAAACATGGAGGCCCTCTTCTCACAGAATACCAATTACGGGAACAAATCGCAGCCGTTGGAGTCTCAGTAGGAATCATTGATTCCGTCATCCAAAACCAAATCAAAAATCCTGAATTTTTTGTTCCTTATGTCATAGCCAAAGGAGTTCTTCCCATCCCTGGAAAAGACGGCGAAATTAAAATTTACTTCCGATCGGACAACAAACCCCAGTTAGAAGAAGACGAACACGGACGAATTAATTACAAAAACATAGGTGTCATCCAATCCGTTAAACCGGGTGACTTAATAGCGGAAAAAATCCCACCTAAAAAAGGTGAATATGGTAAAACGGTCACAGGAACCATCCTTCCTTACCAAGAAGAAAAAACTGTGGAATGGATCCTTGGTCCCAATGTGGAATTAAAAGAGGACAAACTGTACGCCAAAATTGCAGGCCGTCCTGTTTTATCCGCAGCTTGGGAAATCAAAGTAGATGAAGTAATCCAATTAGAAGCTGTGGATTATTCCACTGGGAATATTGATTTTCCAGGTACCATCATCGTAGAAGAGAAAATTGGAGATGGGTTTGCACTGACCACATCTGGCAGCATCATCATTCGTAACTCAGTAGGAAAAGCCTTTCTCAAGGCCAAAGGTGACATTGTTCTATCTGGTGGATTTATGGGCCGAGGAGAAGGATATATCGAATCCGAAGGCAATATCTATGCAAAATTTGTAGAACAAGGAAAACTCACAGCCCAAGGTTCTATCTTTGTGGAAGAAGCAGTGATGCATTCGGAAATTTCAGCAAAAGATTTTATCCGTGTGATCGGTGGCCGTGGGGAAGTGATTGGAGGAACGATCATTGCTGGTAATTCTCTTACTTGTGCCAAACTCGGTGCCGTAGTAGAAACAAAAACCAAAGTGGCCATTGGAACTCCGCCAGAACTTTTAGATGAACTCAACCGAATGAAAAAAGAAATTTCGGAAAAAGAAATCACACTTCACAAAGTCCAACTTACACTCACAAAACTTGTGGAAAAAAGCCAAAAAAAAGAACTCACTCAAGAAGAAAAAGACACCATCACTAAACTAAAAGATGCAAACGATAAATTTACCAAAGTATTAGAAACACAAATCAAACAATTTGAAACAGCACTTGGTTCTTATGAACCGAATCCAGATGCCTTTGTTGATGTGGAAAGAGAAGTGTTTCCAGGAGTTGACTTAAGTTTTGGAGCAGGTAAAAACTACCGAATGGGAATGAGTTCTCTTGTGGGGAAAACTCATTTTTATTTAGGAACCGATGGTTCCATTCAAACAGAACGAAATGTGATCAGAAAAGAGGATGACCTACTCCTCTAATAATACTCCGTCTTCTTCATCACGGATGATTTTTTTTTCAGCCTTTAGATCTGCTTCTACTGAGTTTGAAATTTCATTGGAACTTTTTTTTCGTTTTTCAAATTTCAATTTTGCCAAATCTGTTTTATCAAACACAAGCCAGTGACGGTTACGAAAGCCACTTACTTTTTTAAAGTTAAACCCTTGGCCCTGTAAAACATATGTGGATTGTGGGAAATGATCAAAAGGAATGTCAGGAATGTTAGACCAATCAAAATAATTCCCTTGTTCATCATAAGAGATTTCTTTTTGTAATTCCCCAAACAAGATTTCGATGGTAGTGTCAGTTGACCAAATATAAAAAGAAGTTCGTGAATAATGAGAAACAACCGACTTCACAGGGTTGTATTTGGAAATCACAAGGAGAATTTGGTTGGGTTTTAATTTCTGTAAT
The DNA here is from genome assembly GCF_004769665.1 of Leptospira kemamanensis. Taxonomy (GTDB): domain Bacteria; phylum Spirochaetota; class Leptospiria; order Leptospirales; family Leptospiraceae; genus Leptospira_A; species Leptospira_A kemamanensis. The sequence continues at coordinate 123,439 of NZ_RQGG01000050.1, read as the reverse complement.
CCATCTACCAAATCGAGAGCAAACTCTTTGATTTCCTTTTCTTCAAAGATGTATTGATTCACATCTCCATAAGAACTTTCTTCTCGAAATCGAATATTACCAAGTAAATCCAGGATCTTATCTTCTGTAATTTCTACTGGATGAGCAAACGTTTTGGCAACAGAGGATTCTTGTTTGATATTAATTTTGTCTCTGGCAACCGTATAGATAGCAAACTCATTGCTACGAAACAAAAGTGATCTAGATTTTACTCCAGAAGCACAGGAATAAAAAGAACTGACCACAAGAACAAAAGAAAATAGAATTCGAAAGAATTTCATATGGTTTTTATGCCTCTAGAGTTTTTTGAAACTCAGGAAATTTAGAAAGATATTCATCCAAGGTTAAAATGGAAAGGATATGGTTGAGTCCAGATAAACGAAATACAGAATTTAGATTTTTGTTGAGGTTGGTTACAAAAATTTCTACACCACGGTTGTGTAGGGCGGAGGATGCTTTGATCACTGCTCCAATCCCACTCGAATCCAAAAATTTCACCAAATGAAAGTCCATGGTGAGTTTCCCAAAATTGGAACCTTCAATTGCTTTCTCAAACTCTTGGTAAAACTCGCGTGAATTTTCCATCAGGACATCCCTTTGGATGGAGAGTAACAGGTGATTTTCCTGACGGTGGCTTTGAATCAACATACTTGGATTAACAATACGTTACGATTCTCTTCTTTTGTGTCAAGAAAATCGGACTTAGGAAACTGGAGTCAAATCGGTTAGATTCATCTCTAAATCGTGAGGGAATCCTTCTTTGTCATTGTAGATGACAATTGCCTTCTCATTATGAATCTCTTTGATTTCGACAGTGGAACCAGTAAAAATAAAAATCCCTTGGTGGAGGAAGGTTTGTTTGGTGAGTTTTGCCTTATCGCCAGGTTTCATTCCCCATCCTCTTTTTTTAGATAAAGATCTTTCCCTGCTTTTTTCATCACATCAAAGATATACATTTGGCTATGGTCTACACGAGTTCCAATATCATAAATGGCATCCGTAAAATCAGCACCATCTATTTTAGCAGAGGCTAATTTGGCAAACCTGAGATCAGCCCCACGAAAATTGGCGTTCCGTAAATCAGCACCATTAAAAAAGGAAGCTTTGAGGTTGGCACCTTGGAAGTTCGCACCGACAAAACTAGAGTTTTGAAGAAAGGCATTATGAAGGTCAGCACCAGAAAAATCAACTCCGTCTAATTTTTCCTTCTCAAGCATCACACTGGATAACTTCGCATTACGAAGGTGACCCTCTTTGTGAAGGAGTTCCATCGTTTGTGCTTTGGTGATTCGATTTTCTTTCGGAACCCCTTGGCCAGATTCATAATCTTCTACAGCTTTTTTGAGAGCAGCAACAGCAGATTCTGGATAGTTTTTCCTACGTTCTGGGAATTCAAATAATATTTCGAGTGTTTCTGGTGTTAGGTTTTTTAAATCGGATAGGGACTTACCTTTGGCGTATTCGGTTGCCATGGCAAGTGCCACAATTCCAAACCCACAACCTGTTGTGGTGTAACTTGCGTCTTCCACAACGAGATGATCATTTAACTTTAGATAGATGCGGTAACCGTCTCCGCAACCTGTGTTGCGGTAATAGGAGACAACAGTTGCGTCTTCCATCTCACGGTAATTCATCCTTTGATCGTTGATTTCTTTGTAGCGAGCAAAGTCCATTACTGCCATGAGTTGTTCCCCCGTTATTCTTTAGACGGTTGTGAGGCGGATGCCTCTTACTTCATTTTGTATTTTTTCTTGAACTTGTCTACGCGGCCTGTTGTATCCACAAGTTTTGATTTTCCTGTGAAGAACGGGTGGCAGTTGGAACAAATTTCCACACTGATGTCCCCGGAAGTGGAACGTGTTTCAATCACAGTACCACAAGCGCATTTAATTTTGGCAGCAACGTATTTTGGATGGATGTCAGTTTTCATGGTGGCCCTTTTAGTTCGTATTCATGCTGGCGAGGAATTGGTCGTTTGTCTTCGCGCCACGCATTTTTTCAATCAATAGTTCCATACTTTCGGTGATACTCATAGGAGAAAGTACTTTTCTGAGGATAAAGACACGAGTGAGGGTGTCTTGTGGCAGAAGTAGTTCTTCCTTCCTCGTTCCGGAACGGTTGATGTCGATGGCAGGGAAAATTCGTTTGTCGGCGAGTTTTCGGTCTAAATGGATTTCCATATTTCCCGTTCCCTTAAATTCCTCAAAAATCACTTCGTCCATTCTGGATCCCGTATCAATGAGGGCAGTGGCGATGATGGTGAGTGAACCACCCTCTTCGATATTTCTAGCCGCACCAAAAAAACGTTTTGGTTTGTGAAGGGCGTTTGAGTCCACACCACCAGAAAGAATTTTTCCAGAAGTAGGAACGACTTGGTTGTACGCACGAGCAAGTCTTGTAATCGAGTCAAGTAGGATGACCACATCCTTTCCATGTTCTACAAGTCGTTTCGCTTTTTCGATGACCATCTCTGCTACTTGGACGTGGCGTTGCGCTGGTTCATCAAAGGTCGAACTCACAACTTCACCCTTTACATGGCGTGCCATGTCAGTTACTTCCTCTGGACGTTCATCAATGAGAAGAACGATGAGAAAAATTTCAGGGTGGTTACGAGTGATGGCATTGGCAATCGATTGCATGAGAACGGTTTTACCCGTTCTTGGTGGTGCGACGATAAGGGCTCTTTGTCCTTTTCCAATGGGACACATAAGATCAATCACACGTGTGTCCAAATGGCTTGGATCAAATTCCATATTGATCCTTTCGTCAGGATAAAGTGGAGTTAGGTTATCAAATAAATTTCTTTTTTGTGCAACTTCTACTGGGAAACCATTGATGGATTCCACTCGCAACATCGCGAAAAATCGTTCGGCTTCTTTTGGTGGTCGGATAAGGCCAGTTACTGTATCTCCAGTTCTTAGACCAAATAACTTGATTTGAGAAGGAGATACATAAATATCATCAGGACCTGGCACATAATTGTAGTCAGGTGAACGTAAAAAACCATATCCATCGGGAAGTCGTTCCATGACTCCTGCTGCATGCACTTGTCCGTCTTTTTCGGTTTGTGCTTGGAGAAGAGCAAACATCAAGTTTTGTTTTTTCAAACCATGAGTGTTTTCCACTCCCAAACCTTTGGCAAGGTCTGCGAGTTCATTGATGTTCTTTTTCTTGAGTTCCACTAAATCAAGTGGTGGTGGAACTGGACCTTCGTAACGGTTTTTCTTTTTTTTGAATTGTTTCGGTGGTTCGGAAGCATCGTCTTGGTCCATGATGCCATTCGTGTATTCAGTTGGTTCTTCGGGGGGATTAACTTGGATTTCTTCTTGTTTGCGTGATGCCATAGATTGTTCTACATTGATTTGTTAGAGTATTTGATAAAATTCGGGAAACCATTTGTGCAAGTTAAGTATGCAAGTGAAACAGCGAAGTGCGGAGGTGTTTTCTCAAACGGTAATGAAAAAATCGTTTCTGCACCATTTTCGTCAACGTCTTTTTTTTGCCTTTTTCGCTGCTTTCTGTGTGATTTGTTTTCCTTTCTTCGGAATTACTTGTTTTTTCTTGTTTGAAGAGGTTCGTATCTCTCTTTTTACCGATTTTGGTTCGGATTTCTTTGTCTTTTTCTGAAGTAAACTGGGTTCTTTCTTGGATGGATTGGGTTTGGAGGAAGCCGTTTTTTCGCCAGTGCTCTGATTTTCTGATCGTTTTCTCGGGATCACCACTCTTTCTTTTTTGTTGTTTTGAAACCGTTCTGCTAAATTTAAAAAACGAATTCGATTTTGTAAGGTGGTTCTCGGAATTCCTAGTTCACTTGCAGCGTGGGAGATATTTTGAGAATTCCGCTGTAATGATTTATGGATATAGAGTGCTTCCATTTCGGTAAGAATGGATTCGAGAGGTAATTTGGAATGAAAGGCCAAATCCAAATCAGGAAAGTCTGATTTTGTATTCCGATTTCCAAATCCACTGACACTGGATGCAAAGTGATATAAAAACCCAACTACCTTTTTCTCTTTTTTTAATGTGATGATTCGAACTTGTGATTGCAAATCAGGTAACATCGTGGTTAACACATTGGTATCTGCTTCTTTTCCCAAACTCAAATCATGTTCTTTCAGATAAGTGGCGAGAACTTCTTTGTTTAAATTATGTAAATACTGTTCAGCAGTTTCTATCGAATCATCAAACAATGGTTTTGTGAGAATATCCTTTTCAAAACTTTCGTTATAAAAGATTGTTCCACCAGTGACATCCGTTGCAAAAAGACCATCTGGAAAATGAGAGAGAATGAGTTCCATAAACCACTGGACGGAATCGAGGTTTTCTTTTTTTTTCTCGAGTTTGGATTCTATACTGTCCAGTTTAGGATCACGGATTTGTTTGGATTCTAATTTGGTAAAGGCAGCAAGGAATCTTGGTTTGTCCCAATTGTCTTTTTTTTCTCCATCGATCCCAATCACTGGGATGAGAGAAGATTCTTTGAAGTATAAAATGACTGATTCGTTTAGTTCGGTTTCTAAAATCTCGATTGGAATTTGGTCGAGGTCTTCTCTTTCTTTTCCCAAATCAGACAACTCGCGGTGGACTCTCTCTTTGGAAAGCAAACCGACAAGTTCTCCTTTCTCGTTTACAACGGGAATATGAGAGGCTCTTGTGAGCAAAAAATGACGATAAAGTGATTCAAACTTCACTAAGCAGTCATTTTTTGAAATTTGGTGTGAATGAAAATGAAAATTTTTTAGTTTTCTTGGATGGAGTTTTGCTTTTGTTTGTGGAGACTCATCCAAATCGGTTGTACCCAAGCAGCGTCTGCAGATTGGTACGTTTCTGGAATTTCTGATTTTTGGGAACGTAATGTCAATAGACTATACACTAGCGAACGTTTGTATGTATGAAGGGAAAGTTGGTAATTTCCTGACAAAAAGTATTCTTTGGCATGGTCTTTTTCACTTTTTGCCATCACAAGGTAACGTTGGATTTTTTCTTTTGTATCCCACTCCAAACGAGTTGTCCCCGATTTTTCATCGGTTTCCATTTGAATCCATAACCCCATGGCTTTTTGGTAGAGTCCATTGGCCGCTTCTTCCATAGGGATACAGAGTTTCCGTTGTGTGACAAGAATTTCCCCTTCCGCAAGAGTTAATACTTTTTCGATCTCGGCACGTTTTCCAACACGATAGGTTTCTTCTACTTGGTCACGAATCGATTCGACAGAAGCCTTTCCTACTTCAGGTTCCAGTTTCAGTTGTTCTTTGATATCGAGAACAAGTGTGATTTTTCCATCTAATTGTTTTTTCCTTTCTCTGTAAGACATGGTGCTTTTGGCAACAAGCCCAAGAGAGATGGATAGAAGGATCACACTTGTTAACAACTTCATCTTATTTCTTCTTTTCTTCTGGATAAATTGCTTTTCCGTTTTCATCAAACTTAGGAGTTGGAGGAACGGACTCACGTCTTGCCCCTTCTGTCTCTTTGATTTGTGCATTGGCTTCAAGCAAAAGATCTAATTTTTTAGAAGTGATGAAACCGTAGTTGTCATCGTGTTGTTCTAGTAAATCCAAAGGTTTTGCATCAGGATTCCCTGGAGGAACAACCGTTCTTTCCATACGTTTGTTTTCAATGAAGTTGATGAGTGTATCTCTCACCTTTTCGTAGTTACGTTGTTTTTCTTCGTTACGAGCTTCTTTTAGGTCTTCATTGGAACGGTATTGGTATTCTGGTTTGTCTTCATCCGGTGTTTTGCTATAAATCATCGCAAGGATGGCAAAACGTTTTGCACGACGGAGTGTCAAGATCCCTTCTTTGTAGAGCGTCAATTTGTAACGGTATTGGTGTGGGCTTGAGTTGAGACCAGTTGTGTAAAGGTCTTCCGAAGAACGAAGGTCACGAAAACCTAAACGTAACAAAGCTTTGGCGTTGCTATCATTTGACCTGATGATGGATGGAGCTGCAGCTTCCAAAAGTGCTCTTGCATCTTCGATGTATTTTTGAAGTACGATTTCGAAGATGTTTTTCAGTTCCCCTTGGGCTTGTCTGAGTTGGCGAAATCCATAGACATAGTTACTTTGTAAGTACCACATATTGCCACTGAAGTCAGATTGGTTGGCAGCTTTTAGGAGTTTGAAATAATCAAAATCCAAATTCTTTTTGGAAGGATCTGGGGTTTGTGTTCCTGGTTGTGCAGTCGTTTGTGTTTCTTCTTGCGAAGGAGCCAAATTACTGAGTGCCACATTGATAAAATTTAAGTTTTCTTTGTTTTCAAAGATCAAAATCCCCAAATTCGTTTGTTCTGGAGATACTGCACTGATGTGGGAGATATGTCCCACAACCATTGCAAAAAAGAGGATGAATTTCCATTTTCCCATAGCTCTACCTTGTTTTATATATCGGAGCTATGGAAAAAACCAGGACTAAATTTTACATTTTTTGGATGCGTTCGATGGCAGAAATGACATCTTCTCGTTTTCCAAAAGCAGAAAGTCGGAAATATCCCTCTCCAGCCGGTCCAAATCCGGAACCAGGCGTTCCGACCACTTGGGCTTTGCCAAGAAGTTCGTCAAAAAATTCCCAGGATTTGAGGCCACGTGGGGTTTTCAGCCAAATGTAAGGAGCATTGGTTCCGCCAAACACTTTGTATCCCGCTTTGCCAAGACCTTCGCGGATGAGTTTTGCATTTTCCATATAATAGGAAATTTGTTCTTTGATCTCGATTTGGCCTTGGGTAGAAAATACAGCTTCCGCCCCTTTTTGCGTCACATACGAAACACCATTGAATTTGGTAGTGTGACGGCGATTCCAAAGGGAATTAAAACTCACTTCTTCTCCCGATTTTGTTTTTCCTTTTAAGTCTTTTGGAATCACAAGGTAGGCACAGCGTGTTCCTGTAAATCCGGCAGTTTTCGAGAAGGATCGAAATTCCATTGCCACTTCTTTGGCACCTGGGATTTCATAAATCGATTTTGGAATTTCTGGGTCTTGGATAAAAGATTCATACGCGGAATCGTAAAGGATGATACTTCCCATTTTTTTGGCATAATTCACCCATTCGGTCAGGCGGGCTTTTGTTGCCACCATCCCTGTAGGATTATTTGGATAACAAAGATAAATGATGTCTGGTTTTTCTTTTGGAAAATCAGGTTCAAAATTATTTTCTTCAGTCGCAGGCATATAAATGATGTTCGCATAACGTCCATCAGGCCCTACTTCTCCCGTTCGACCAGCCATCACATTGGTATCCACGTAGACAGGATACACCGGATCTACGACGGCAATTTTACTATCGAGGGAAAAGATTTCTTGGATGTTTCCACAATCACATTTGGATCCATCAGAAACAAACACTTCGTCTTCTGCGATTTGGACACCACGTGCTTTATAATCATGAGCGATGATTTTTTGGATGAGAAAGGAATAACCTTGTTCAGGTCCGTATCCATGGAAACCACCGGCACTTCCCATTTCTTTGGCCGCATCTACCATGGCATTCACTATTGTTGGTGCGAGTGGTAATGTTACGTCACCAATTCCCAGTCGGATGATTTTTGCATTTTGGTTGGCTTCGGAATATACTTTTACTCTTCTTCCAATTTCAGGGAATAGATATCCCGCTTTTAATTTTAAATAGTTTTCATTTATCTGAATCATTTTCTTCTTTATTTTCCTCTATGAGTTTTCTCGATCTAAATCCTTCATGATAACCATGTTCGTATAGCACATCTTCTTCGCCCCATGTCCAACAGTAAAAACCATTCCCATGATCAAAGTCTACGAGCCACAAACCCTTAACATCAATTTTCAAATTTAAGATTTCATTGGTCCAATGTTTGATGATGTCTGCAATTTCTTCTTCTTTGGATTCCAAAATATTTTCTGGTAACATTTTGTATCTGACATCATCTGCTAGGACACTTGCCTTAAGGTAATATTCTTTTGTGATATCACGCACCAAAGGTAACACTTCCCTGGCTTCTTCCAAAGTCCAAATTTTTTTAGTCAAAATTGACTCCAAGACTTAGGCAGAGTAAAACCATCCTGACAACCACACCATACTTCGCCTGACGGAAGTATGCTGCATTTGGTAAATCATCTACATCAGTGGAAAGTTCATTCACACGAGGGAGAGGATGGAGGATGGTTGTGTCTTTTTTAGAAGCAAGAACAAGTTCCTTATTCACTTTATAAATATCTTTTAGTTTTTCATACTCTCTATGGTCAGGGAATCTTTCTTCTTGGATCCTTGTCACATAGGCAACATCAGCATCCCAAATGGCTTTGATGTCGGTTGTTTCTTCCCAGGTCATAGGGAATCCTTCTAAGTTCTTTTTGTATTTTTCAGGAAGTTTTAATTCTTCGGGACTGATGAGATACAAATGCACTGGATAATGACGTAATAAATTGATGAGGGAGTGAATGGTTCGTCCATACTTCAGATCCCCGATAAAGGCAATGTTTAACCCATCTATTTTCTTTTTTTCCGATACGATGGTGTACAAATCAAGTAAAGCTTGTGTTGGGTGTTGGCCTGCACCGTCTCCTGCGTTAATCACAGGAATGTTTACAGCTCCTGCCGCAATCCGAGAAGAACCTTCGACGGGGTGACGGATGACTGCGATGTCCACATAGGCCTCAATCATCTTCATCGTGTCGTATAAGGTTTCCCCTTTGGAGATGGAAGAAAATTGAAACCCGACGGTGGAGATGAGCCTTCCTCCCAAACGCTCCATGGCCGCCTCAAAACTCATTCGAGTGCGGGTGCTGGCCTCAAAAAATAAGGATGCCAGGAGTTTCCCGTGGAGGATTCCAAATGCTTCCCCCGTTTCATGTAGGACACTCATACGATTTGTTTTTTCGATGAGGAAATTCAGGTCTTCTTTGGAAAATTGTAAGGTGTCTAAAATGTTTTTGTGGGAGTATGCGTACATAGGGCGGAAATCTTTTCTCTAGGGTTTTTGGTATCGAATAAATCGAAAACATATTTTTTGGTATTTATGGTCGAGACAATTCAGAACAAACTCCGGGATATGGAACTTGTCACCCAACACTTGGTCCAACCAGACGATTTAAACTACCACAATAATCTCTTTGGAGGGAAAATGCTCTCTTGGATTGATGAGGGAATGGCAATGTATGTAATGAACAAAATCCGTTACACAAACATTGTCACGATGAGTATGGACAATGTGGTATTTCGTTCTCCTGCCCGTGCTGGTGACATCATCCAAATTTATGGAAAGATTGTGAAATATGGAAAATCTTCCATCACCTCAAGAACCCTTGCGATCACAAACCACCCACAAACGGGAAAAATGTCTGCTGTGATCGAAAGTGATATCACCTACGTTTGCTTAGGTGAGAATGGAAAACCTACTGCGTATTTTAGAAACTTTACCCCTCCCATTTAGGGAAAAGAGTTTGAGAAAGTCCAAGTAAATTAAAAATCCTTCCTGCGATAAAATCACCTAGGTCATCCAAAGTTTTTGGCATTTGGTAAAACCCTGGGGATGCGGGTAGGATGATGGCCCCTGCTTCATCCAAATTGAGAAGATTGCGGAGGTGGATGCGGTTGTAAGGAGTTTCTCTTGGCACTACAATGAGTCGTCTTCTTTCTTTGAGAGTGACATCGGCCGTGCGTTCAATTAAGTTTTCCGTTAGACCCGCAGACATCGAAGCCACAGTTTTCATACTACAAGGCACGACCACCATTGCATCCCAAACATTGGAACCACTGGCGATGTCCGATCCTATATCAAAAAAATTACGCACGTGAAATTTGTGTTTGGGTTTTACCATCCACTTCTCTTCCACAAAAGACAAAATGTCTTCTGTGGTTTTCACATTGGTTTCATATTCTTCTGAAAAAATACGTAAGGAAGCGGGACTTGCTGTGATATAGGTTTCCCCTTCAACTTCTGATAATGCTTTTAAAAATCGAGCTGCATAAATACTGCCGCTGGCACCAGCAAGACCAACCACCAGTTTCATCGGAAACTAATACCAGAAGAAATCTTTAATAAAAACTCATTCCATTTATCAAAGAGGATGGCCAAAAACAAAACCACACTGATCCAAGAATTGATTTGGTAAAAAATAAGAGGCAATTCTTTACCCTTGAATTGATAGGAAATTTTGTGTTCATATAACACTAAAATTCCAATCACAGAAAGGATGAAAAAATACATAAACCCTAGTTCGGCATTCACTCCCGCCATGATGAAAAATACAAAAGAGAGAGCATGCAAAATCACAGCGATGAGTCGAGACTTACCCTCACCCAGTTTTGCGGGAATGCTATGAAGATTTTCTTTTTTGTCAAAGTCCATATCTTGAATGGCATATAACACATCAAAGGCGGAGATATGAAACAATAAACCTAAGGAAAATAAAATCGGAACAAGACTTATGGTTTCTGTAATGGCAATCCAAGCCCCAAGTGGGGCAAGAGAGATGGCAAATCCCAACACCAAATGGCAAAACAAGGTAAACCGCTTGGTGAGAGAATAAAGAAACAAAATAAAAAGTGCCGGGAAGGAAAGAAGGAAAGCCAGTTTGTTGACGAAGAAACTCGCAAAGATAAAAATAAAGGCAGATAAACCAATGAAAAGAAGGGCCGAGAGTTTAGAAATTTTCCCAGCGGGAATTTCCCTATTTTGAGTGCGGGGATTCTTTTCATCGATCTCAGAATCCACGTAACGATTGAAACCCATGGCAGCACTCCGGGCACTCACCATACAAACAAGGATCAGGGCTCCAATGCGAAGCAAATCACCCGTGTCGAGATTCGACTCGAGGTAGGCTAGGACAAAGCTAATCCCAGCGAAAGGCAAAGCAAAAAGTGTGTGGGAAAATTTAACCATTTTAGCGTAGAGAAATAGATTTTTGAAGAAGTTCATGGCATCCTTTCTGCCCTTAGGTTAGACAGAGATCAGGTTTTTTGGTTCATTCTGTTTCGAAATCTTCCGTTCTTAGTACCAAGGTCACAAATGATAAATATCCGTCTTTCCTTTCTTGGAAGAAACTTCTGGTCTATTATGACAATTGGATTCTTTCTTTCACTTTCTCCCAGTTTCGCCCACGAAAGTTTAGAAGACCGCCCTTTACGTATGTTTTTCCACTGTGGGAAAGAGCTTTTCACCAAAATGGATGAAGAAGGACGTGGGGGACTCAGTGCCCTCCTAGGTTTTGTGGAACGGGAAAAAATGGATTTAGACCTCAAACGAGGAAAAGGGTACATGTTGTACCCTTTTTCACCCAAAGACAAACCCTTAGAATTTCCTTTTGATGGATTTAACCTGACAAAAACCATCGAAATGGACCACGGTCCCGTCAAACTCGGTTTAGGTTCCATAGATGGACTCTTAAGCGCCAAAAACACAGAGGACTTTGATGGTTGGATTGTCTATGTGAGTCCCGAAGAAGAAATCAAAATCCCACTCATCCCTTGGCAAAACCATCCCGAACTCCCGATCTTTTTACTCGTCGAAGGGAAACCACAGGCACGGTTTCGTTACCTTTCCAATGTCCACCAAGTGGAATGCCCCAAAGACTATGGTAGGCTTGGAACTCTCAATTTGTTTTTTCGCAAACGAAACCTGATTCGATTGGATTACAAAGTGGAATCCATCAATTTAGTTGACCGCAATCGTTCTTGGAAACAAAGAAAAGAATCGGAAACGGAAGAAGGTCTTATGAAACCGACTCCGAATAAGAAGGACATAGAGAAGAAAGAGGACAGTCCGAACAAAACGTACGGCGCGCCTGGCAATACTTACGACCGAGAAATATTAGGTAAAGAGATAGGTTACGGCAAATTTCCTTAGGAGTGATTTTCATCATCTCCCGTTCAATTTGAACGGGATCTGTTTTTTTGGTAAATCCAAGTCGTTTGGTCAATCGTTTGACGTGAGTATCCACCACAAACCCTTCCACCACTCCATAAATTTCAGCAAGCACCACATTGGCGGTTTTCCTTCCAAATCCTGGGAGTTGGATTGCCTCTTCCATTGTCTTTGGAAGTTCCCCACCAAATGTTTCTAATACCATTTTTGCAAATCCTTGGATGCTTTTGGCTTTGTTTTTATAAAACCCAGTGGAGAAGATTTTTTTCTCAATAGCAGTGAGGGGAGCTTTCGCGAAAGATTCAAGGGTTGGGAAGGTACGAAAGAGTTCAGGTGTGACCTGGTTCACTCGTTCATCCGTACACTGTGCACTGAGGATGACGGCAATTGCCAATTCGTATGGTTTTGTATATGTGAGGGGAGTTTCAACAACACCGAATTCCGCCTCAAGAAGACGGTAAACTTCGGTGATATTTGGAGTTTTTTTGGATCGTTTCAATCCACAAACAAACTTAAATCGTGGATTTAAGCTGTCGTTGCTTGTTGTGCTTTGGGAGTGATTCCTACGTATTTTTTAGGAGTGATTGCGGAGATATCACCGCCGTGGTCTTTGATTGCCACTTTCAAACCTTTTTTACGAAGGGTTCTTAAAGCACGTGTAGAAATCTTAACGCGAACCCAACGGTTCTCGTCTTCCAAGAAGATTTTTTTTGTGATCACATTCACCTTCCAGATACGGCGATTCTTTTTATGAGAATGGGATACGTTGTTCCCTGCCGTTGTTCCTTTTCCGGTTACTACACATGTTCTAGCCATAATTATTACCTTGTTTCGCTATGTTTTTGTACCCTCAGAATGGGTCAATTCGAAACGAATCTTTTCCTGAAAGAATCGAAGCGCTTCTACTGGGTCGTCGGCATACCCAAATAGATGCAGATCTGATTCGGAAATCAGACGCATTTCTGCTAGTTTTTTGAAATTGATGACCTCTGACCAAAATTTTTTCCCATAAAGTAAAATGGGAATCGGAGATTTTTTCCCTGTTTGGACAAGGGTGAGAGTTTCAAAGAGTTCATCGAAGGTTCCAAACCCTCCGGGAAAGGCAATCATCCCTCGACAGGTTTTCATAAACCATAGTTTTCGCATAAAGAAGTAATGGAATTCAAAGGTAAGTTCTGGATTTACATAAGGATTTGGGTGTTGTTCATGAGGAAGGACGATATTAAGAGCCACAGACTTAGAACCTGCCTCCCTTGCCCCCCGGTTTCCCGCTTCCATAATCCCAGGTCCTCCACCTGTACAAATATGCAAATTGCGATCGGGAATTTCTTTTTTTAAGACTTCCGACCATTCGGAGATGAGTCTTGAAAATTCGCGGGCTTCTTCATAATAATGGCTGAGTTCCTGTAAGGGAGAGGTTTGTCCCGTTTGGTTTGTTTCCTCGGAAGGGATTCGTGCCGAACCAAAAACAACAATTGTATCCGTGATTCCATGCTCTTTGAACTCAGACTTTGGGTGGAGGTATTCGGAAAGAATCCGAATAGGGCCTGCTTCATTTCCCCATAAAAAACTTTGATTCTCAAAGGCTAAATCATTCATCTTGTTATCATAGATCGACCGAATGGTATAAAAAATGTGGAAATTCCCAAAAACATATGAACTTACGATTTCTTTCGAACATCTCCCTATGTTTGAAACCCAATTACAAGAAATGGTATTGGAATGGGAAACCTCCCATTTTTCCTTTTTGCGACCATTTTGGGTTTTGGATTGGAAAACGAAACCAGAACCACTAGGTCATAGTGGGTTCAGCCTTAGTTTGCAAAGAGAACTGAGTTTTTTTGATTCCATTCGTTTCTTTTGTTTTCCCCACTCGTTTGCCAAAGAGAAAAAAGACCGTCTAACAAATAGTCTACGAGATAAACTGCGTGGCAAGGGGATCACAAACCAGAGTCCCAAAGAAAAAACATCTCACTTTGAAAAAATACAATCTTACTTCCAAGAACCTACAGAATTACGACTTAAGGATGTAACCACGATCCAAGCAAGTTTGCAATTGGAAGGAATGCTGATCCCATTACCCATGCGTCATATCCAAATGCATGAGGGAGATTCTCATTTGGTTCTTCGAATGGGTCTTCTGAAAACAATCCATTACCGCCTCCATTCCAAAACGTTTCAACCACCCTACCCGAAATTAGCAGAGTGTTATATCCAAACAAGAGATACCCATAAAGATAAAAGTTTTGGAAACGTATACTATAGTTTTTTAGGATACTTTTTGGAGATAGAAACGGATGAATACTTATTACCTTATTTCGGTTTGAAACCAACTGTCCCTCAGCCCATCAGAGAAACCATTCCAAAGGACATTTGGAATGCCATCAAAGATGTACCGAAATCAGATTGGATTCTTACCAGTTTAAAAGCAGAAGAACTCGAGTTTAGACCTGTCTACCAGGTTTCCACTTCTTTGCCGCATCATCTAAAATGATGAATCTCGAATTTTTACCAATCATAACTTCATTGATTTTTTTATCTTGTAAGGCTCGATAAACAGAAGTTCGGCTAGTGTTTTTCTTTTCAGCGAAGTATTTGATTTCCAAAAGATTTTTACTGATCTGTTTACAAGTATTCACTAGGGCATCTGACATTGGGGAATTATCCTCTTTTTTTTTCTTAGACAGTTTGTTCGATAAAGAGAATATTTTTTTTTAGAATTGATCCAAACGAATGGAAAATTCGATTTTTTTTTCGGATTGTTTTGGCACTATACTAGGATTTGCACGAGGGAAATGTAAAAAGTTTCCAGTGCTTGTCATCGGTTCGATGGCAATGGACTTACGATCTTGTGGAGTGAACACTTGGTAAAAGTTTCCGCCACTGATGATTAATTTTTCCTTTTTGTTCATCGAAAAAAGTCCTATATAGGGCACTTCGTTTCCGACGGCCATATAGAGATCATCCAAATTTTTTCCACTTAGAGGGATCTCAGAGTGAATCACTAACTCACCGTCTAACACTCGTTCCGGCAAAAGATAATCCCCTAATTTGATTTGATGGAAACCAGAACCTATGAGGAATAAATCATCGATATTTTCCTCCTCATTCCAACGAAAATAGGGATGGATGCCAAGGGCAAAAGGAAAGTCCTCGGTGGATGTATTTTCCAATTCATAAATGATTTTGAGCTCAGAGGGAGTGAGTTCGTAAACTTCCCTTACTTGGATCTTAGAAAGAAAGGTTCCCTTCCAAGAATCGGGAATTTCCATTCCAAATTTGACCACTGACTTTTCGTCGGACTGCGTTTCCTCTAGGATCACCCTCGGCAAATTGTGAAAGAGACCATGAAGAGAAATCCCATTCCCATCCGTGAGCCAGTGTACACTGGGATAAAATGGATCCCTTGCCCAGGGATTGGGTTCTAGTCGGTTGACCCAGGGAAACATCAAAAAAGACCCAGAAGCAAAAAAAGGATCTGGCGGTTTATGGCCTGCCACAACGGAAACAGTGGATCCATCTACGGGAGAATGCAGGTGTAAATGAAGCCATTGTCCACCTCCAGTCGGTTCTGACCCAAAACTAGAGTATTTAGTTTTCAATTGGTGCAAGATTTATCTCCCAAAAATGATTGAAGTCAGAGTTTACGATCTTAGAAAGGTTTGTATGCCTTTAAGAAAGTTTGGTCTTTTTAGTTTAGTCGTTCTTCTTTCGGTTCTTTTTACAGAATCTTGTGTGATCGGTAACAGTATGAACTTGTTCCCGCCAACAACTAAGTCTGAATTCGAAGAGAAACTCATCGCGGGAAAGGATCAAGAAAAAATCGTAATTATCTCGATCGACGGGATGATTTCCGATGAATCCAAATCCGCCTTTTTTGGACCATCCTCTGATTCCATGGTCGTTCGTATAAAAGAATCTTTAAAACGAGCCGAAAGGGATTCGGATGTAAAAGGTGTTATTTTAAAAATCAATTCTCCTGGTGGAACTGTGACGGCTAGTGACATCATCTACCAAGAAATCAAAAAGTTCAAAGAACGAAAAGGGATCCCTGTTTTTGCAGGATTTATGGACACAGCTGCCAGTGGTGCCTACTACATCGCGATGGCAACTGACTCCATTGGAGCCCACCCAACAACTGTTACAGGATCTGTAGGAGTCATCATGTCGGGGATCAACGTGAAAGAAGGTTTGGATAAAATTGGAATCAAAGACCAATCCTTTACTTCTGGCCCGAACAAAGCTTTAGGTTCCCCTACAACGGAAATGACTGCTGAACAAAGAAAAATTTTACAATCCATCATAGATAGTTTGTATTCCCGATTTTTCGAAGTGGTGAAAAAAGGACGTCCAAAAGTTTCCGAAGCCAGACTCAAAGAAATTTGTGATGGAAGGATCTTCACTGCAGAACAAGCACAGAAAGAAGGAATGATCGATTTTATCGGTTACTTTGACAACTTTGTGATCGAACTCATGAAACATCCACGTTACGAAGGCAATTCACAAGGATCTCCAAGGATTGTCACTTACCAAAGAGGAAAGGTTCCTGTGGAAAATATTTACCAAGCAACGGATGCGAAAGGAAATCCTATTTCATTTGGTATTGCTGACAAACTTCTCGGAACAGAAACAAACGCGAAGTTTTTATACCTCTGGGATATCTAATTTTAAGGTTACCTAATTCATGTTATTCAATTCCATTCCTTATTTAATTTTATTTGCGCTAACGTATTTAATTTATTGGAACATTCCACAAAAGGGACGAAAACCCCTGCTTGTGATTTCTTCTTTGATTTTTTACGCATATTTTAGTTTCCCTTTTTTATTTCACTTCCTTCTCGTCATCCTCATCAACTATGCATTTAGCGAATGGATGTTTCGTAAAAAAGAGAAAGGTGAAAAACTTGATTCTGTATTGTATACGATTATCATTCTAAACGTAATCAATTTAGCATTTTTTAAGTATTTTTACTTTATCACAGACTCATTGTTCAGCCTAACAGGGTATCCAAGTTTCAAAGAAATCGCTGGGTCTTGGAGTATTTTCCTTCCGCTTGCGATAAGTTTTTATACCTTCCAAATCATTGCCGTACAAGTGGACATCCATCGAGGGATCATTGAAAAAAGAATGTCCACTGTGGATTATTTTTTATTCATTTTGTTTTTCCCTCAACTCATTGCAGGGCCCATCATGAGGTCTCAGGATTTTTTACCACAACTAGACCATCCGACCATTGATGAAGACCGAATGAAAAAAGGGATTTTTCTCATCATAGGTGGTTTATTCAAAAAGGTCATCATCGCCGAAAACATTGCTCCCATCATCTCTCCTCTCTATATGGATCCAGCGAAGTATGATAGTTTTTCGATCTTTTTTAGTGTGCTTGCCTTCGCCATTCAAGTCTATTGTGACTTTTCTGGGTATACGGATATGGCGAGAGGATCGGCCAACTTACTTGGGTATGAAATTCCAGAAAACTTCCAAGGTCCATTTTTGTCCCAATCGTTCCGGGAACTTTGGAGCCGTTGGCATATTACTTTGTCTTCTTGGTTACGAGACTACATCTACATTCCATTAGGTGGTAGTAAGGGTTCTATTTTCCGTTCCAATTTAAACTCCTTTATCACGATGTGCCTCGGAGGTCTTTGGCATGGTGCCAACTGGGCCTTTGTTTTATGGGGAGCGTATCTCGGAGCTCTCATATGGATTGAAAGGTCTCTCTACTTACACCGTGGGAAAAAGAAATTCATTCCAGATACCTTTCCTATGGCAGGATTCATTCGAACCATTGTGATCTTTATCATTTTTACGTTTTCAGGTGTTTTTTTCCGTGCGGCCGCAAGGGGTTCGGAATCTCTAAACGTAGCCTATGAAATCTTCAAAGGGGTATTGACCCTTCGCAATACGGGAGATACACTCAGCCGTGTGGATGAACTCCCAACCTTCATTGCGTTAGGGCTAATGTTTAATTGGTTTCAGTATTCTCCTTTTATGTATGAAAAACTGAAACCATATCAAAATATATTACTCCCCATTTTATCCGTCGTGATTTTGCTTTTACTCGGAATCTTTGGAGATGGTGGACAAGATTTTATTTACTTCCAGTTCTAATTCTATAGAAAAGAACCAACCGTTTCGATCGAAACACCAAAAGAAGAATTTCTTTCTTCTTTTGGTCCTCTCCGCAGTTTTTGTTTTTCAATGTACACCCAAACTCGGATGGATTCGAACCTTACCAGACAGTTTCCCGAGAGATAGGAACCTACCCTTCGGAACTTATGAACGACCTACAGAAAAAAAATCAGCAATGGGTTCGAAAGAATTCCAACTCGATTGGAAAGAAACCATCCATATCCTTTCCGAACAGGAATTCAAAAAAACTTGGCGGGAATGGAGAGTTTACAAAGACCATATCCAATTCCGCCAAATCATTGGCAAAGGCCAGTTTGAAAAATCAAACGAATGGGTATTATTTTCTACCAAACAATTGAATACCAAAGAATGCCGAGTGGATCTCAAACCAGGAATGAACACCAAACGTTTGTTACAAAAGATTCCTTGTACATCCTTTACCATGGATACAACAAAGGATTTCCAACATCACTTACTATATCATTATGATGGGAATTCTTTATATCCCCTCCAATACGAATCAGGATACGAAGAAGCCAATTTTGGGATTGCTTGGGAATCCGATAAGGCTTATACGAAAACGAAATTATTTGAAATTGCTAAGTGGAAGTATGGGAAAAAAGAATTCCAACCCCACGTGTATCATCACGTGAAGTTGGATTGATTCGAAGAAGAATCAAAAAAAGGGTAACCATCTCTAGAAAGAATCATAACAGTTTTTAATTAACGGGAAGCAACCACCGCACAAGCCTTCGCAAATTCCTTTGCTTCCATATTTGCTTTTTCTTCATATTTTGAAATTCCGTGTTTATGGAAGGCTTCACTTGCTTTCTTTGCATACACAGACGCTTCACAAAAATTGCCCGCCTTTGAATACGCTTGGCTTGCTAAATATTGAATGGATGCAAAACTTTTGTGAGATTGCATTCCAATGGCTTCTCTGATTTTCAGAGCACGATCATAATGAGTGGAAGCTAGGTCAAATTCACCAATTCCTTCTTCCTCGTTTGCCATTTTCACAAGTTCGTTTGAGATCACGACAAGTGTTTCGTTGTCGTATTGGCCAATGAGTGAGGCCACTTCTTCGTTCACGAGGGAGGAAGACTCTCCTGCAAAAGCAGAGTAGTTGAGCGCTACGATGATCATGGTTACGAGTAGTTTTTTCATATTCCCTCCGAACGACTGTTCATGAGAATAGATGCAACTATCGTGCCAAGCCTAGATATTGTCTAAACAGCCAGGAAACAGGGTTTTGTAGGATGGAAGAGAGTCCTTACAAGGTAAATATGCACAAAATGTACACAGATTGAGTAAATTGCAATAAATTGCCTAAAAAACAAAGTGTTCGGAAACAAGAAAGGCCCAAAACTCCGAGGGATCGGAACTGGGCCTTTGGAAAGGAGGCTTTTGTCTTTTAGTTTCGCTATTTTAATTCGTCGTCGGAGATTTCCAATTCTCTTTGTAAGAAGTCGTTTAAATCCATGGAACGGTAGTGGTCTCTGTCCCCATCACACTGACGACCACCAGGAACAGCCAAAGTTCTTCCCGCGATGGTGATGGGTTTTAGGAATAAATTTCCCGTGAGTGGGCAACCTGGCCCAGGGGAAAGACCATTGAAAGCACAAGTGGCTCCTTTGACAACATCAGCAGGAATCTCTTCTGCTTTGCCATTCGGATAAAAACTGGGATAGGGACCTTCATTGTAAAATCGGGAATACATTTTTCCCCAAATCGGAGCGGCCACCCCTGCGGCAGTGACACCTTTACCCAAAGAAAGGGAAGATTTATCAAAGCCCATCCATACAATGGATGTGAATTTCGGATCAAATCCAGCATACCAAACATTGGTATAAGAAGAAGTAGAACCGGTTTTACCACCCGATTCGCCACGATAATTTCCTTTATCGGAGGCACGTAAGGCTTGGGTAGGAGTTCCACCCATAGCAACACCAATTAGCATTTGCTTGATGATATAAGCGGTAGCTTCTGGAATGATTTGGATCGTTCCATTTTTTGCTTCTTCTGCCAAAGTTTCTTGGACTTCTTTTTCTTTGTTGTAAACAACAGTCCCACTTTGGTTTAACACATAACGGACACTAAATGGAATGACATCTTTTCCTTTATTGGCAAGGATCGAATACCCAAGAGCCATTTCATAAGGAGTGAGTTCTGCCACACCAAGAGCAAGGGCTGGTCCTGTTGGAAATCTTGCTTTATTGGTTTTTGTGACTTTAGAGGCAAAATCAATTACGGAATCTGTTCCAGTTCGCATGAGAACTTGCACCGAAACAATATTGAGAGATAAAGACAAGGCACGAGACAAAGGAACCATCCCTCTAAAATCACCAGAGATATCTTGTGGAGAGTATCCCTCCCCTTCCTCTGTGATGGTGGTGAGAGGTGCATCCATAATCCCTGTTCCAGAACCTACAGCACGATTTTGGATGGCTGCTGCATATACAAATGGTTTGAAAGCAGAACCGGTTTGGCGTCTTGCTTGCATGGCACGGTTAAACTGGTTTTTCGGAGAGAACCTCGATCCACCCACCATGGTTTGGATATAACCCGTTTGGTGGTCAATCGTAATGACGGCACCTTCCACGTGTAAGTTGGAAGAGAATACAAGGGAAGACCTTTGGAATTCTTTGACCGCCGCACTTTCATTTTCGGAAGGAACAAAGTCAGTCAAAAGTTCCAATGCAGGTGCCATTTCTTTTTCTAAATGCAACCGGAACACTTGCCTGTCATCGAGGCTTGTGACGTAGGGCACACCTACAGGAAAAATCGATCCAAACAAATTGTATAAGGAAACAAGGCCTCTGTCTGCTCGTCCCGCATAACGGAAGTTTGCACCAAATGCATATTTATCTTGTTCAATGAGGCCTTTTCTAAGTTCTTCTTCGGCAATTTCCTGTTTTCTCACATCCAATGTGGTATACACTCGAAGTCCACCCGTATAGAGAGCCTCTTCTCCGAGTTCCTTTTCTAGGATTTGGCGAACCCACTCAGTAAAATAGGGAGCACGGTTGAGTTTGGCACCCCAAGTGGAACGAGAAGGAGATTGTGTGATGACAACTGGCCAATACCGATCCCAAAAATCATCGTGGATTTTTTGCACCTGGTCTTTGGGAATGAATCCATTTTTTGCCATAAGGCCAAGCACCACCATATGCGCTTGTTTGGCTTCCTTGGGATTTTTAAACGGTGAATATGTGACAGGTGCTTTGGGAAGGCGTGCGAGCATTGCCGCTTCAGCGATACTTAAGTCCCTTACATCTTTTTGGAAGTACACGTTTGCCGCAGAAGAAAGACCTGTCGTTCCATGACCCAAATAAATTAAGTTAAAATAGATTTCTAAAATTTCTTCTTTGGTGTATTCTTGTTCGATTTGTAAGGTAAGAAGTGCTTCGAGGAATTTTCGCCCAAAGGTTTTTTTCCTTTGTTGTAAGATGGTTTTTGCTAACTGTTGGGTGAGGGTTGAACCCCCTTGCACAATGCGACCCGCAAAAATATTTTTGATCGCAGCACGAACAATCGCTAAAAAATCAATTCCAAAGTGATTAAAAAAATTATCATCTTCCACTGATAAAAAGGCATGGATGACATGGGGTGGGATATCACTATATTTTAATAATTCTTGTTTGTGCCTGTAAAGTTCCGCAATCAGCACTCCATTGGTATCATACAATTTAGTGGGAGTGGTTGGTTGATAAGAAGCAAGTTTTTGTAATTCTTTTCCTTTGTTTACTTCGGAAAGGATATATCCAAAAAAAAGTCCACCAAGTAAGGCAATACTAAAGAATGTTGTGATGGTGATACGTAATGTTTTTTCTTTGTTCATAGTCATTATAAGTGGAATCTGAGTCCTTCTCTTGCTAAATGAATTTTCAACTTCTTTTCACCTAATTGCCGTTTGTGCAATTTGGCACTTTCATAAATATCATAAATTTTTTCATCGGAGTAACTTGGTTCATGGTGAGTGAGAACTAAGTTTTTCACACGCCAAGAAGAGGCACAATTCACAGACATCGTGTATGCCGTATGCCCCCAATCAAATTTGGAAAAGGATTCATCAAGTGTGTATTGGGTATCTAAAATCAGAAGGTCTGCATCTGCAAAAAAAGGCATACACTCATGGATGAGATCCATGTCCGCTCCCGTAAACTCAGCATCGGTTGCAAAAATAAATATTTTCCCTGCTCGATTGGTAAACTTATACGCAAACGAACCGCCAGGGTGTTTCAAAGGATAACACTCCACTTTGAGACCCGAAGGAAATTCCAAAACATCACCAGGGAAAAAAAGTTTGAACTCTTTTGCAGAACCAGTGCCATCCAAAGTCACAGGAAAAAACTCAGGTTCTTGTTGTCTTTGCAGGCGTTTTTCTAAATCGGAATAAGGAGAATAAAAATGCAAATGGAAGTCTGGGAAATAAATGGGTTTAAAAAACGGAAGGCCTTGGATATGATCCCAATGTGTGTGTGTGATGAAAAAGGAGACTGTTTTTTTCAATTGGTTTGTGAAGTATTCGGAAACCAATTCATCTCCTAAATTTCTGAGTCCCGTTCCCATGTCCAAAACGTAGGTTTCCCCATCATCATCCGTCACCGAAACACAGGTTGTGTCAGATCCTGTGACAAATTTTAGATGATACGGAAGATTTTGCCAAAACTCATCCGCCGATCCTTCGGCCCCAGATTGTCTGTAGAGGTCTAGAATCTCGATTATCTTTTTGCGGTAGTCTTGGTTTCGGAGGGGGCTCGCAATGGAACCGCGGACTCCGTAGAGTTGCACAATCACTTCCTCGATGCTAGGAAATCGACTTTCCTTGTCACTCAAGATTTACGACCTTGAATTTATGGCCTCTCGTACCCCAGGATATGAACTTCGTTTTGGACCACCCATGGTTCCCGTTGTCCGCACTCTCATTTTCATCAATGTCATTTTTTTCATTCTCCAAATGGTGACTAAACTCACCTTCCAAACTCCGCTAGTGGAACTCTACTTGGGGCTCTCACCAGAACTTGTCTTTCGAGGTTGGGTATGGCAACTCGTGAGTTATGCCTTCTTACATGGAAGTTTTTTACACATCCTGTTTAATATGTTAAGTCTTTGGATGTTTGGTTCGGAACTGGCAGAAGTTTGGGGAGAACGTGCTTTTCTCAAATTTTATTTTTTCACTGCATTTCTCGGTGGGATCGGAACCATCACCGCTCAATTTTTGGGAATCCCACAAGGGATCGTAGTGGGAGCAAGTGCCAGTATCTACGGTCTCCTTGTGGCCTATGGAATGACTTGGCCAAACCGGGAACTCCTTGTGTTTCTGATCTTTCCTATGCGTGCCAAGTACTTTGTCATGATTGTGATGCTTATGGTTTTGTTTGCCCAAGGTGAGAAGGTAGCTCACTTTGCCCATTTGGGGGGAGCTATTGGTGGTGTGATCCTAATGAAACTGTATACGGGATGGAAAGGAACCAAGTCTTCCCTTCCCACGTGGTCACTCTCTCGTTACTTACAAAAACGAAGGTTTATGCGTTACCAAGAAGAAATGGCAAAACGAGAAAATGCCAAAACAAAGGTGGATGAACTTTTGGAAAAAATTTCCAAAAATGGAATGGAGTCTTTGTCCAGAAAAGAACGTAAGTTTTTAAACGAAGCGTCTCAAAAATACTTCAACGAGTGAGTTCTAAGGTATTTTTCTTTCCCCCGATTCCACCAAGATCGCCTTACTATAATTTGGCGATCGAGGAATCCATTGCTGTCCAGTTGGTAAAATCAGATCTCACAGCAGGAATCCGGTTATGGAAAAATCCAGATTCCATCATCCTCGGGTTATCTGAAAACCCATATCGGAATATCAAAGAACATATAGTCAGTGCTTATGAAAACGAAGCAAAACACATTGGGTTTCAGAAAAAACCAAAACCAAACTTTTGTTATATTGCTAGGCGTGCGTCTGGTGGTGGAACCGTTTTCCACTCATTCTCTGGCAATATTAACTATTCTTTGTATTTCAATTTGGAAAAAAGAAAGGAACTTTTCCCAGTAAAAGACAGTTACGATTTTATCTTGGGTATCATCGCAAAATCCCTGTCTCACCAAAACATCCAGTCCTTTCCCAAAGGGAAATCAGATCTTGTTTTGGAAAAAGATGGTGTCTTTAAAAAAATCTCAGGAAACGCACAATTTCGAAAACGCAGTTGTATTGTCCAACATGGGACCCTGATCTTAGAAGAAAATCTCATCGACCGTGTCGCCGAAGTATTACACCACCCACCGGAAGAACCAGACTATCGTAAGGAACGAAGCCATAAGGAGTTTCTTACCTCCCTTCCCTCATTTTTTTCCGAAGAAAAATGGGCCATCGATTTGATTCGGGAGGTTTTCCTGTATTTACAAGAGCCAATCCCTACTGATTTTTCAAACATTTCCTTCTTTGGAAGGGACTTTTCTACTTTTCGGAAACAAGTGCTCCGAGAATCTGAATTTATTCGCAAGAAGAAATACCAAAATCCAGAATACACACTCCACAGAGAAATTCCGACATGAGTTATTTACAAAAACAAGACCCTGAAGTTTATGCTGCCCTAAAAAAAGAAGACGAAAGACAAGAACATTCCCTCGAAATGATTGCGAGTGAAAACTTTGTTTCTCGTCCCGTCCTCGAAGCGTATCACTCTACACTGACCAATAAATATGCGGAAGGTTATCCTGGAAAACGATACTACAATGGCTGCGAAAATGCTGACAAAGTAGAAGAACTAGCCATTGAAAGAGCCAAAAAAATGTTTGGTGCTGAATATGCAAACGTACAACCACATAGCGGTGCTCAGGCGAATATGGCAGTGTTTCTTGCTACTCTTGAACCAGGAGACAGTTTTCTTGGAATGAATTTGGCACACGGCGGCCACCTAACACATGGTAGTGCAGTCAACATCAGTGGAAAATATTTTAAACCAATCCCTTATGGAGTGGATGAAAAAACAGAAACCATTAATTACGATGAAGTCGCAAAACTTGCCAAAGAACACAAACCAAAACTCATCGTTGTCGGTGCTTCTGCTTACCCTCGTATCATCGATTTTAACAAATTCAGAGAAATTGCAAATGATATTGGTGCCAAAATCATGGCGGACATTGCACATATCTCTGGTTTGGTGGTAGCGGGCGAACACCCAAGTCCCATCGGTGTCTGTGATTTTGTCACAACGACTACTCACAAAACATTACGTGGACCACGTGGTGGACTCATTTTGTCTTCTGCTGAAAACGAAAAAGTTCTAAACTCTCGGGTGTTCCCTGGAATCCAAGGGGGACCTCTTATGCATGTGATTGCGGCAAAAGCAGTGGCATTTGGAGAAGCACTCCAACCAGAATTCAAAACTTACATCAAACAAGTGGTAAAAAATGCGAAAGTCCTCGCAGAAGTGTTCCAAAAACGAGGTTTCCGTGTGGTCTCTGGTGGAACTGACAACCATATCGTTCTTCTGGATGTGTCAGTGAAAGGTCTTACTGGTCGTGATGCTGCAGATGGACTCGATCATATTGGTGTGACTGTGAATAAAAATGCGATCCCATTTGATAAAAATCCTCCAGCAGTAGCATCAGGAATCCGACTCGGAACACCAGCTCTTACCACAAGAGGACTCAAAGAAAAAGAAATCGAAGCCGTTGGGAATTTGATTTGTGATTTCTTAGATCATTTTGGAGATGCAACTTGGGAAACAAAAGTAAAAGCAGCTGTGAAAGAAATCACTGATGCCTTCCCAATGAAACACTTCCGATTAGAAGACTAAACTGATCATTTAGTCTCGCTAAACTCTAAAACCAATCTCCGTTCCGTATAATCATCTGATAACGGATCGGAGAAAGTCCTTTCGATCATCGAAAGCGTTCCCTTTCCATAAAAAACTAAAGTAGAAGCTCTTGTTCCGTACTTCGGTGTTTTGATTCGGACAGAGGAGAGATACCTTTCTCGTTCGAGGCCAATGCCTGTGTCAGGAAGTGAGTTCTCATCTTTCACGAGTTCTCCATCACTTAGGGAACAAAAGAGTTCGGATTCTATTTCCTGCTGAGAAATGGTTTGGTTCATAGAGGCTTGCACCAACTCTTCCACTTGGGATTGGAGTTTGATCGTTTTTGGCCAAGGGGAATTCCAACTGGCATTACTCACAGCATGGAATCCTTTCTCGACAAGGTGAATGCCAAAGGGATCACCACCAACGGCCAGTGCCTCACTGCCATCAAAAAGAAATAAATTAAATCCTTCGTAGTTTTCTTTTTGGGACTTGATCTCGTCTGCATACGTAGAAACACGAAGAGTCTGATCCGATTCTAAAAACCGTTTTACGAGTTCCCCGCGAGACTTTGGGCTCGGATGTGGAGGTTTTCGAAAATTACGTACATTGGTAAGAAAGGCAAGTTTACCAAAACGATTCCCACCAAGCCAAGTTCCCCCTGCTTTTAAATCTTTTCCCGCAAGGATTTTCGAATTCGTATCCCAAACATGTAAGGCTTCTGTGGGCCTTTCAAAAAATTCATCTCGATTGGAAACGACTACCAATGGATAATCCGGATGGATCCGATGAGCGATCACAACTAAACACATCTCATTCAAAAACACTCGCGCCTTGGCAAAAGAAAGCGAAAAACCTGATAAATATTTGGATTGAACCCCAAAAACAATCTGAAAACGTGAATTGCATTACGATATGAAAGCATTGGAAGCCACAAAAGCCGTCTCTATTTTCCAAGAATCCGTTTTGGATTGGCATAAAAAAGAAGCCCCTCACCCCAATCCGTATCCTGATGGTACATTAGAATTCACCCTTTACCAAAAAAACCACATCGATACCATCCAATGGCATATCGAAGACGAAATCCGTAGACCAGACATTGCTTTGGAAGAGGTAGTTGCCCTCAAACGGAAAATTGACAAACTCAACCAAGACCGTACTGATATGGTAGAAAAGTTGGATGACTTTGTGATTGAGATGTTTCGTTCCGTCACACCCAAACCAGATGCCAGACTCAATTCAGAATCGCCGGCATGGTTACTCGATCGGATGAGTATTTTAGAACTCAAAATTTATCATATGGAAGAACAGGTGAAGAGAAAAGATTCATCTGCCACCAAAGAACATATTGAAAAATGCCAATCGAAGTTAACAGTATTACTCGATCAAAGAGAAGACTTAAAACAATGTTTAGGCGAATTATTTGATGATTATGCCAAAGGAATCAAACGAGTCAAAGTATATCGCCAAATGAAGATGTATAATGACCAAAATCTAAACCCGTCTTTGTATAAGTATCAAAAATGACAAACCTTCTAGTACTTCGGTTTTCAGCGATGGGAGATGTTGCCTTAATGACACCAGCTCTCATTGCCATAGCTGCTAAATATTCTAATATTCAGTTAACAGTCGTTACTAGAGGAAATTTTGCTCCATTTTTTTATAATATCCCCAATTTAAATGTTTTGGGGATCAATCTCAAAAAATACAAAGGGCTTTTGGGTTTATGGAGGATGTACAGAGACATCGATAAGTTAGGCCCATTTGGTTCTGTGATCGACCTACATGGTTCTGTACGTTCGAGATTCATTGCCTTTTTTTTCCGACTAAAAGGTGTTCCTTATTCCAAAATCATCAAAGGTCGAAGAGAAAAGTTAGCACAGACTAGACGATACAATAAAAAATTAAACCAACTCCCCCACACTGTGGAACGTTACCTTAATGTTTTCCGTAAATCTGGGTATGATGCACCCATCCGAAAAGGCCCTTGGCTAAATGTGGATGGTGAATCTAAAATGTTTGCCAAAGACTATTTTAAATCCATTGGTATCGACAAAAAAGACGGACAGTGGTTTGGGTTTGCACCATTTGCAGGGCATGCTTTAAAAGAGTGGAGTTTTGAGAAATGCAAACGCCTTGTTGAAGTTTTGGTTTCAGAATTTCCCGATTGCCATGTTTTTTTGTTTGGTGGTCGAGATGAAACCAAAGAATTAGAAATTTTAAGAAACAACCTAACGCAAGTTCATATTGTCCAAGGTGGAAATTTAGGAATCCGAGGGGAACTTGGAATCATGGATCGACTCGATGTGATGATTGGGATGGACAGCTCCAACGTTCACATTGCAGCCTTATTAAAAAAACCTGTGATTGGAATTTACGGAACCACACACCCAATTTCGGGATTTGGTCCCTTTGCCCAAGAAGATTCGGGGGTTTTACAAGTGGATTTGCCTTGTAGGCCTTGTTCGATTTATGGAAATACAAAATGTTGGCGTGGCGACCATGCTTGTATGGAACTGATCGATCCTTTGGATGTCGTAAGAAGAATCCGACTCATCCAAAACGTAAACACTCTTTGGTAAAGTTCAAAAACTTTTTTTGAACCATTTGTTTTTAGGAGACTTTTGTGATGAAACGAATTCTGTTATTCATGATATTCCAAAAAAAAGAACTCCTAGCCTATTCTATTCTAAGTTTTTTCAAATTCTTCTTTTTGATTCTACTCTTTAGCATTTCCATTTTTCATCTACAAGCAGAAGAATTTAGTTCCGAATTTCAAACAGTAGATCTCACATCACCTAACAAAAAAGACTATGAAGAACAAATCAAATGCCAAGTAGAGACCTGTAAACAAATTCAGTATACAACTGACGGAACGTATTTGGAAGAAGTTTGGAAAGAGCTTGGTAAAAACGGTGGAAAACTCGTCGTCAATTTTTTGGATTCTCCTATGAAAATCACAGATCCCAACATGGAAGACATGACGGAGTACCTGAGAGAAATCGCAAAACGAGATGGCCATGTGAGTTTTGAACCATTTTATATCGCAACAAGAGCTATCGGGATAACCGATGTTCCCATTGTAAAAGATTTGTTTGGTTTATCCTATAATCTTTACAAACGAATTCGTTCCTTTGTTAAATTTGGACGGATGGCACATTATAATGCAAAAGTTTTATACCATCCCACAAATGGCAAAGTATTACAAATTTTCTTTTTCCATAAAAACTTTGGGAACCTCTGTGAAACTGTGTATTCCACATGTGATCGCATTGAATACATTGATGACGAATTATTTGATAAACAACTTTCGTTACGATTGAGTGAACCAACACAAAGAGGAATTGAAATTCGATTTGGCCAAACTCCTGCCATTTTACCGACTACAAAACTCGATCTTGGAAATTTATTAGATACCAACAGGTCAGCTAGGCTTTATAAATGGCTCATCATTTCCAAAAAAACAGAGACAAAAACTGTAGTGAGAGAACGTTTTTTAAGTTTGGAACTCGCGATCAAAGCATTAGATTATACGCTCAGTGCTTACGAACTCGTAGAAACAATCCAATTGTACTTACCTGCCAGGTCCAAACAGGCTGAAGTCACCTACGAAGAAACGGAAGAAGGAAAACAAGTTCGTTCCGTTGTCTTTTATCCAATTCCTAGTGAAGAATCTCGTTAAGTGTAATATCCAATTCAAAAATCAAATTTTGTTTTGCCTATATTTCACAACCAATACAAACACAAGACAAGCAAGACCCGCAGAACCAGGGAACAGTGTAGTTGTTAAGTTCCATTCAGCCAATGCCAAAATGACCAATGTGTTTCGAAATAAAAAGATCAAATAAAAACCAAGTGGTTCCGAATGAGGCAAAACATATCCTTTTCGAATCGTGGGAATGAATCCAAGAGAATCGGCAAAGGAAAGTACAATGACAGCGGCAAGTGGGCTCGAAAAATAAAACCAAAACGGCAAACTAGAAAGTGCTAAAAGAAAAAAGAACCAATCAGCCTTTGTAATTTTGATTTCCCCTCTTTTTTGGTAAGCGTAAAGAGCAACAAGGAGAGTAGTAAAACCAGAGATGGCAATGGGAATCGTTCCGATTCCACCTTTCCCCACAAGTTGAGCAAAAAATACAATACAAGTTGTTACTCCCCAGATGATCCAAGAAAATACATGAGGTTGCACTTTGCCACTTGCAATCCCTTTTAGGTACGGAATGTACGCATAAAAAGTAAGTCCAACAGCAAGGGCACTGAGAAACGTACGAACTTCAATACCCAGAGGGTTTGTCATTGCATAAAATCAAAAAACAAATCAAAGATATTTGTCTTTTTTACTTTTCCTTTCATGGCTTCGATCACTTTGCCATACACTTCTTCCATCGCATCCACACATTTATCCATCTCATGGCCTTGAGCAATATGAATGGATTGTTTGGAAAATTTAGAATATAAGGAAGGATTACGAATGATTTCTAAAGCGGATAAGGCAATTCCTTTTGCATCAAAGGACTTGGCGATAAATCCATTTTCTCCATGGCGAATGAGTTCTGGTAACGCAAATGCGTCCACTCCAACAGCTGGTAATCCACAAGCGATGGCCTCAAGAACTACTAATCCTTGTGTTTCCATGGTGGAAGCAGTCAAAAAAACATCATACTGAGGATACACATCATGTAAAACAGCATTCGGGACAAAACCTTTGAATTCCACAGAATTCTGAATACTCAAATGTTCGGCTTGTCTTTGTAAGGAAGGAATGGCAGGTCCTTCCCCGATGATAGTTAACGTTGCTTTTGGAAATTGTTCGTGAATGAGTTTGAAAGCATTGATGACGATATCACAATTTTTTTCATACGAAATCCGTCCCACATGTAAAAACTTTGGAGCATCTCCACTCAAATACTCTTTTGGTTTTCCTTGGAATCGTTTGAGATCCATTCCATTGGAAACAACTGTGATTGGACGAGTGATTCCATATTCAATCAATTGTTCTTTGATGAGATGGCTTGGCGATATGACCACATCACACCTGTTATAGATATCGTTACAAATTTTTAGTATGATTTTTTTTCGAATATTGAAGTTATCAAATTTTACAATTTTATCCAACTCGTCGATGTTTAACTTTTTTTTAAATTTGTTAGCTTTAAAAAAAAGTTTATCCAATTTAAAAAGGCGATAAAAGGAAACATACATCTCCTGTTCTGCCATTAGGGTATGATAGGTTCCAATGGTTGGAATTCCAAATCGTTCTGCTGCATTGACCGCATAGAGTCCAAGAAGACCAGGTGTGTGAATATGGATGAGATCGGGTTTAAAGTCTTCGATGATCCGTTTGATTTTCCCCGGCGATGGCAAAACTACCTTGATGTCCGGATAACTTGGCAAATATCCAGAACGAAATCGAATCACCTGGATATTGTCCGTCATCCGATCGAAGTCCCCATCCCCGTATTTGGGAGCACAAATGCAAAATTGGTGGCCTCGGAGAGCCAAAAGTTCTGAGAAATTCTTAATGGAAACAGCGACCCCGTCGGTTTTTGGCAAAAAAGTATCGGAAAAATATAAAACTCGCAACTGTTACCTCTTTACAAATGAGAGAAAAGGATTAGTCTCATCCAAAGTTATGATTTACCGAATCTACCGCTCGTTTCTTGCCTTGTCCATCATTTCCTGCGCCCTTTCTGTTTCCCTTAGCCAACTTTTTCTTCTATTGTCTTTTGTGTTTTTTCTATTTCTCGAAGAAAAACCCAAACTTTCGAGTAACCTTGTCAAAATTCTTTTTATTTTTTACGGATGGCAAATTGTAACGCTTTTGTATCATTTCGCAAGTAATGGATTTGACCCAATTTCCATTAAACATGCGTTTCGCGACGAAATGAAAGACATCTTTCTTGTCACAGCATTTATCTCAGTCCAAGGAATCAAAAAAGAAGATAAAACATTTTTGTACAAAACTTTTTTTATTTTTTCCCTTGTGATTGTTTTTACCGGTTTTATCTCAATCTTTTCCATGACAAGGCTCTCGAGGCTCATCTCCGATTTATACAAAACCTCTACTTCATGGCCATACCAACACCACTATGGAAATATTGGACCTCTCAACATCTACCTTCCCATTGGACTCATGAATACTCACCTCACCTTTGGTGGATTACTTGCATTTATCTTTCCTGGTTTTGTATTCCGACTTTATGACTCTTGGTACAATAAATCTTCAAAACGAATCATTCTGATTCACGTTGTTTTATTATTCCTTGTCTCTATCGTGTTTTTATTCAATAATGCTAGGTCTTCTTTACTTGGAGCTTTGGTCAGTGTGATTTTTGGATTGTATGTCTTAGTTTTTATCGATCATGACATTTCTAAAAAGATGATCAAACGAACTAGTTTCATTCTCCTAGGTTTTTTGCTTCTACTTTTCGTCGGTTACAATTCCACCAATGCTGTCAAAAGAGTTGTGGATCCTTTGTTTGGTGGGGAAAAACACACTGACTCGGGAAGGACTTTTATATGGGATTCCACTTTTCCTTTAATCAAAACAAATCCGATTTTTGGAATCGGTTCTGGTAACTATCAAAACGAAATCGAAATCTCCAGAAAAAACAAAGAAAAAGAAAACAGAGAACTAGCCTTCTTTTACGAAGTAACACAAAGAGGCCATGCTCATAACGATTATTTTCATTTAACGGCTGTATTCGGATTCCCTCAAAGTGTCTTGTATTTAATTTTATTTGGCACAATTTTGTATACTCTACTCAGCTCCAACATCCCCAAACAAGTGCGATTTATGACATATGGGCTTGTTGGTTTTTTTGCCTCAGGTCTACTTCAGTGTTATTTCCAAGATGATGAAGTACTAATCGTTTTTTATTTTCTATTAGGATATTTGAACTTTTATGCGGAAGAAAATACGAAAGCATTAGAATCACAGAAGAGTAACAATTTAGGATAAAAACATGACATTAGAAAAATTATCTCCAAAGGGTGAATGGTTTGTAGATACGAAAGGAAGGAAAGTAATCCTTCGTGGTGTAAATTTGGGTGGTGACACAAAGGTGCCTTATCCGAGCGGAGGGACTCAGTACCCAACTGATTTTTCCGACCACAAAGAAGTCAGTTTTATAGGTCGGCCTTTTCCTTTAGAAGAAGCTCATGTTCATTTTACTCGATTGAAGTTATGGGGATTTAATGCCTTACGATTGTTGACAACTTGGGAAGCTGTAGAACACAAAGGCCCTAATTTATATGATGAAGCTTATCTAAACTATTTCACTGAAATTGTTCGCCTAGCAGGAGAATATGGTTTTTATGTTTTTATCGATTTTCACCAAGACGTATGGTCAAGGATGACTGGTGGAGATGGTGCACCAGGTTGGATTTTTGAAAAACTGGGTATCGATTTCAAAAAACTTTCGGAAGCAGACGCGGCAATCGTAATGCAACGAGTTTACGATTATTCCAATCCTGGAATTCGCCAAGAAAACAATTATCAAACCATGTGTTGGTCACAGAACTATCGTTATGCTGGTAATGGCATTATGTGGACTTTGTTTTTTGGCGGTAGAGACTTCGCACCTCATTTTTTAATCGATGGCAAAAATGTCCAAGACTATCTCCAAGACCATTATCTCGGTTGTATGAAACAAATTGCAGAACGAGTCAAACAATTTGATTTTGTTTTGGGATTTGATTCCTTAAATGAACCTGGAAAAGGGTTTATTGGACGTGCCATGAATGACCGAGGTCTTGTTAATAAAGATGAAGACCCTTCTAAACCAGGACTTGCTTGGTCTCCGATCGATGCTTTGTTTTCGTCGCATGGCCATTCCGTTGATTTACCATATCTTACATTGAAAGTATGGAAAGGTGGATTTGTTCCAACAAAAACAGTGACTGTGAACCAAAAACAAGTTTCCATTTGGTTACCAGAATCCCCTGGAGATCCGTTCCAATTGGAAGGGGCATACACCCTCACAAAAGATGGCACCCCATTCATCGAAAAAAATGATTTTTTCCAGAAGGTAAATGGCGAAGAAAAAGATTTTGATCGAGACTATCTCATTCCTTTTATGAGAACCGTTGGCAAAACCATCCAAGAGATACGCAGTGATTGGATGGTATTCATTGAACGTGAAGCATCCGATGCATTTACTCATCCTCACTTGAACGGCGAAGTGCCAAAGCTTTCGGTGAATGCTGCTCATTGGTATGATATCCTTACCTTACTCTTCAAAACCTTTTTGTATCCGATAGCCATTGATACTCTTACCAAACGACCAGTGTTTGGAAAATCAGGCATTGAAGCCATGTATGTTCGCCAGCTAACAAGAATTAAGAAAACTGCAGATTCGGTTCCAGGAAAAATCCCAAGTTTAGTTGGTGAATTTGGAATTCCCTTTGATTTACAAGGTGGAAAAGCTTACAAGGAATGGAAAAAAGGAAATCACTCTCCCAAAATTTGGAAACGGCATGTCATGGCACTCGATGCCATGTACAATGCTATGGACAAATTATTTTTATCCAATACTCTATGGAACTATACTGCTTCCAATGAAAACGATTTGATGGTGGGAGATGGTTGGAACCAAGAAGATTTAAGTATATATTCAAAAGACCAAATCATACCAGGCTCTGACCCTGATGTTTATGGTGGAGGTGGACGTGCCATTGAAGGATTTTGCCGACCTTATGCTGCTAGGATCCAAGGGACTCCCACCAAAATGGAATACCAACTAGATTCTAGAGAATTTGTTTTAGAGTGGAATTCAGACGTATCAATCACCGAACCATCTATGATCAAAATTCCAAGATTTGTGTATCCAAATGGTGTACAGATTGTACTCTCCAATGCGGAAAAAATTTCTGAAACGAATGGAGAATTAACAGTCAAAGGAAATGGAGGGAAATCCTCAGTTACCGTAAGGCCACTATGATTGATTTAAACACCATCCTACAAAAATACCCTTGGGAAGAACCATGGAAGTCTATGGGCAAACACATGGACAACCTTTGGGAATTTGACTTGTCCATCACAAGAGAAGAAATTTGGCCTTATCTCATTGATACCTCTTCTTTCAACCAAAGGATCGGACTACCGAAATTCCAATATTGGGAAGAAGATGGCAAACTCATTGGAAAAACGAAACAAGCTGGATTTCATTTAGAATGGGAAGAAGTCCCTTGGGAATGGGAATACCTCAAAGAAATTGGGAATGCCAGAATTTACAAACGAGGATTTGCCAAATACATTCGGATCAAAATCGTTGCAGAGTCACTAGGTGAATCACGTTCGAAAGTGTATGTGTATTTGGGAGCCATACCCCGAAATTTTTTCACAAAAAAAATACTCGAAATAGCACTTCCGAAACTCAAAGAATCGTTTCAAAAAGGATTCCAAGAAATCGAAGAAGAAATCAAACGTGGTAAACCAAAACCATTGGCAAAAGCAGGAAAGGAAAACACGTTCTTCCCTGAAGCACAATGGATTCATCCCGAAAAGTTAGACAAACAAATCCCAGTTCTCGTTGAGAAAGGAATCCCAAAAGAAACAATCGAAAAGGTATTCCATTGGATCAAACAATCTCCAGACAATGATTTAGATCGAATTCGTATTAAATCCGTTAGTCGCATATTAGACATAAACCCAGATGAAGTTTTATTTTTATTTTTACATGGTTGTCGACTTGGTATTTTTACATTGAGTTGGGATATTGTTTGTCCTCATTGTCGTGGAGTGAGAACATCCCTCACAAAACTTGGCGATATGCCCGCAAAAGACCAATGTGACGTTTGCGAAATTGATTTTGACACAACGGGAGTCAACTCTATCGAAGTCACTTTTCACCTCCATCCAAGTGTTCGAATCGTCGAAAAACAGATGTATTGTGCAGCTGAACCCGCCACCAAACAACATATTTTACTCACAAAACGAGTCGGAGGCAGGAAATCTTTTTCTTCTAACTTACTCATAGGCTCTGGTGTTTACCGACTCCGCAGAAAAGGAGAAAAAAAATATCGTTTAGTGGAATCAAAACATTCCCATAACCAAACAGATATTTTGTGGTTACCTGAAACAAACGACGAAGAAATTAAGGTTAGCCCAAAACCAAATTTGGTATTTGAAAACGATTCGGAACAAGAAGTCACTATTGTCCTCGAAGAACGAAGTGAAGACCAAAATAGCCTTAGGCCATCTGAGATTTTTGATTACCAAGAGTTTCGTGATTTGTTCTCAGAAGAAGCCATTGCTACAAATTTACAATTGGATATTGGAATCAAAACGATTCTATTCACAGACATTGTTGGTTCTACCAAGTTTTATGAAACAGAAGGTGACCACGGAGCCTTTTTACAGGTCAGAGAACACTTCATCAAAACCAACCAAATCATTCAAAATTTTAGAGGTGTGGTAGTAAAAACAATTGGTGATGCGGTGATGGCAAGTTTTTCTTCTCCTCTCCAAGCACTCAAAGCTGCCAAAGAGATGCAAGAATGGTTTCATCCCGAAAACAAACACACTCCTGTCCGGATTCGAATTTCCATCCATACAGGTAATTGTTTGGCGGTTAATTTAAACAGTAACATCGACTACTTCGGAAACACAGTCAATTATACGGCAAAGATACAATCCGTAACCAATTCTGGGGAAATTTCCTTCAGTGAAACCATTTTCCGAGACAAAGACATCCGAGAGTATTTAAGGCAAGGGGAAATCAAATTGAAAAAAATGGAATATCCTCTTCCTTGGGCCAACCGAACAGACTTTGTTTATATCTGGAAAGTATAAGCAAAGTTAGGTGAGAATATTTGAGTTAAGGGGAAGGACGCGGAGGGACAGGTGTTGATATGAAAAAGTGGAATATTTGTGATGGCACCGGTTTTTGTTGAATGAAAGTAATTATTTTATACTTTTCCTTGTTGTTGATTTTATCTTCATCAACGTAATCATGATTACCGAATTCGATTATTCGCAAAGCTCCTTGATCATTAAAATTGGTAGTCAAGGCACAATCCAAATATAAGATTGGTATTTTAAAGTTATCGCAAGCATCACTTGTGCAAGACTGTTCATAATACCATTGATTCTGATGATGATAGATTTTTCCAGAACCAGCTAAATGCCGCTCATGAGGAAGTTTATCTGGACCGCCTTCAAAAATTTTCAAATTCCCTTTCGAATCAATATGGTAGAATAATGTCTGCTTATCTTCCCCCATCCAAATTTTATTAAAAAAAATCTTATCTAGTTTTGATTTTTTTAAATTTTCCAAAGTTTCATAACAACTCAATTCTTCCTTTTTTCGCAAACAGGATTGATTCTTTTCGGGATTTGGAACACAGCCCCTTTCCAAGATAATTCTAAATGGATCCTCTTCTTCAGCTTGTGGTAAAATTACACCTTTCTCTTTACAATAAGTAAATGTATTTAAAACAATTAACAAAAGGATACTATGTTTCAATTGCATTTTTCCTTGTCTGTGGAGTTAATTCATAATATTCAGAACGTAACAAGTAATTTGCATTATTTTCAGGAAACTTTATCAATTTCATTTTTCCTTTTATTTCCTTATCAGTAAAATTTTCTTTTTTAAATTTTTTGAGAATACTCTCCTTTAATTGATCATTAGTATTCATAGTAATCCATCGATTTTGCACCCCTGATCCGCCTGCTGATTCCGAAATCAAATATTCATTCACTCCTAATTCGGGATTAAACTTTTTACCGATCACAATGTAAATATGATCAGATTTCATTGTTTTTTTTGTAGCACCATCAGGAGCCTCCATCTTTCTTGTGATACCGATTGTTCCTATTTTTAATTCAGGAATCACTCCCTTTGCCTTATGAGCTTTCAAATCATCTTCTGTCGTAAGTCTTTCTGATACCAAATTGGAAAATCCTCCTGCTTGTCGGAAATATTCCACTCCATTGTAATGAACAGTACCTGCTTTAAACTCTACCTTCATTCGATCCATCTCTTCTGGGGTCAAAAAGACATCCGTATTCAAATTCGCAAAACTTCCTTTATCGGTTAAACCCGCAGCATACAAAACAGCACCTATATAGCGAATGCAATCAGTTTCATATGTTTGCCGAAAACCATTCTCATCTACTGTGTTTACGGCAGATACATTTTCGACTCCATCAATTATTTTATGCCTTGCATAATTTATTTTATCCTTTAGGTTTTCGCCTAAAAGTTTGGCTACGTTTGCGGAGTGTAAGGCGACAAGCTCGTCCTTGGAAAGGTCCACATCCTTCGTAGCGGCACAAACTTCATCACCTAATCTTTGAAAGTATGCCTCTTTTGTTTCCTTTTTAGGATCAAATTCGAGCTTTACATTCGCAAGTGCATTCTCAGACGACAAATAATTGACAGCCTCATTTCCAATCGGTTGGATGGCTCGGGATTCTCGTAATCGTTTGTATTCGTTTAGGGACTTTTCCACTGACTTGGACATCGGAACATCTTTCCCACCCCGTTTTGCTTTGATTGTTGCTTCAATTTCTGAGGTATCCACCCCAGCTTGTTTCAATTCGTATAGTTTTTTCTCTGTATCAAGTCTTGAGTCCTTTTGATAATCATCAATGATACTTGTTTTTAATTTTGAAATCCGATCTGTTTCTAAAGATGTGTTGACCGCATTTGTTTTTCCATCAGAATTTGGAGTCTTTCTATAATCATGCGCATCTGCATACCTATTCAAAGATTCCCCGAATTGGAAAACTCCATTTTTCACAGAATCAGTAACTCGACCAAAGAAGGAACGATCCGAAGAAGCCTCCATTTGATTTGGAAATGAAACTGGATCATCAAAATACATTTGATTGGAACCAAGATCACTTCGATTCCGAAGAAAATTGATCAAACCAATTCCTCCAAATACCAAACCTCCTAACATCGATAATTGGCCAAACAACTCTGATGCAGAACCTTCCCCTTCGGATGATATGATCTTACTTTCATTCGTCTCACTGATTTCTTGTGCCATATTGATATTCTGATTGGCAAACTGATAATCATCCATTTGAAATCCATTCGCTCCTAAGGTTCCCATAGAAACACCATGTAGTTCGGAAGAGGCAGAGAACCCATCTTGGTTCCAATTTGTACTCAAACCAATCTGGGAATTTGGATCTGTATAACCAATACTCCCACTGAGTCCCGATCCTTTGAGATCATACATCATGGAGTAATTCCAATCTTTCCTTGGGCCCTCACCTTTGGGATTGTATTGAAGTCCAAGATTCCAAACATCATTCGTCTGAAAGTCTGTTGTCACTTGTAATCCTTCTGCAATCGATTTCGAAAGTTGAAGTGATGAATTTCCTTTTTCGGATACACTGAAGCTCAAGTGATTGTTATTATTTCCAATCCCAATCGTTCCACCCCATCCTTCTTTTTCGCTATACTTCACACCAATGCCAGGGACTAAACCTTTCAAGAAACCAGATTGAAATTTAGATTGTTCTCCAATCATTCCTCCTAATACTCCGTTCGCAAAACCAGCGATAGCTCCTTTGGGACCTTCATGGCTTCCGGCAATGGTCTGCACCATTGTTGAAGAAACAATTTGTCCCATCTTCATTGTCGCTGGTAAAATTCCTTGTGTGAGATAATTGGCAGCCTTTCCAATGGAAGACAAAACAGAACCTACTCCCGATAGTGCTCCACTGGCTCCCATGGTAATGACAAGTGCGACTGCATTAATTACAGTTTGGCGAGCTGCCTTTGCTTTAGCCTTTTGATTGGCTTTATCCCGTTGTAAATTTCCATAGGATATATCTATGGATTGATTCAGGAAAGATTCCTCGAGTCCTGAAATTTTAGATAACTCTTTGGCAAGTGCTTGTTTCCCGAGTTCCGTGACTAAGGTTTTGCCATCCGTATAATCCAAAAAAGTAGATTGAAACTGAGTCCCTGATGTTTGTAATCCAAATGCTTGTTCGGTATAGTTAAAATAGGATTGGCTATTCGAATTTGGATTTAAGTTTTTAGCATGAATGATTTGATTTGAATCCTTTAGAATGGCACTCAATTCACTTTCCGTGATTCCTGTAGCAACTAAAGCTGTTTTCATCATACCACCGAAAGAACCAATCGATTTGGATTGAAAATCAGAAATGAAATTTGATGATTGTTTCTTTTTTGCAATTCTTGTTTTATTTTGGTTGTATTGATCCTCTAAGAATTTAGAGACAATATCGAGAGAAATACCTGTATTTGATGCAACTTCTTGCGACATCGCAGATTTTGCCAATTGCACCTCGTTTTCTTTAATATTTGCAATTTCTTGTTTTCTTCCCGATATTTGTTGTTTGATCGAATCATACCTCTTCTCACCTGCAATCTGTTTGGTGAGTGTCATAACACCACCAACTGCTAAATTGATGGGAATGGTTCCTATACCACCCGTGGAATGATCCAAAAATTGCATTGAGTGAGAAACTGTTTTTCCAAGAATGTTATCAATCGCTCCCATAGGGTTTTGAATTGAGACAAAATTATCGCTCGCTTCTATCTTATTTGTTTTAATCCGGCCTCTCATAAATTCGATTGCCATTGTTATCTTTTGGATATCAGCTGGACTTCCCCCGGAAGCTTCTACCCAAACTTTTGCAAGTTCATTATTCACAGCAGACTCAATTTTACTTTTCATAGACGCTTTTATCCCTTGAGAACCACCACTCAAGTAAGCAATGACTATTTCTTGTAAAAATGAATCTTGATTTTCCTGTTTTTCTTTTTTGGCAAAAAACAAATCCGCATTCCTTTGGTTTTGCAATTCAATGGATTGAATGTTGGATGCAGTCGTGAGTTGGTCATTTGCCAATGATTTTGTTAAAAATTCTTGGGAGAGTTCGGTTTGTTTTCCATATAAGCTTTTCCAATCATCTTCTGACCACTCCGTAAAAAAATCTTTTCTGTCAGAAGTTTGTATTTTTCCAATCTGACTCAATTGGAAATGGCGACTCGTTTGTACTTTAGAAGCAGAATATTCTCCTTCTGTATTTTTACCACCTAACT
Source organism: Leptospira kemamanensis (assembly GCF_004769665.1). Lineage (GTDB taxonomy): Bacteria > Spirochaetota > Leptospiria > Leptospirales > Leptospiraceae > Leptospira_A > Leptospira_A kemamanensis. Next base: position 82,599 of record NZ_RQGG01000050.1, on the reverse strand, counting down.
GACCGTCGTAAATCTCTTTTCCAATGGATACTGTTTGGTTTTTTGTATCATATTGTAGTTGGTATTCTTTTTTGAGTAACCCACTACACTGGGAAGCGTTAGGATTTTCATAACAAAGTCCAAAGTTTTTTTGCTCTTCTTTCGTTATAGATTGGACATCATACTGTCCCACTAAAATTTTTTCTTCTTTAGTGAGAGATCGAGTATTAGTGATCTCTGGATTGATGGTATACACCATCTGGTTTAACAGTTTTGTTTGTTCTTTTCTCTGTAGACTTTCTAAATCATGATTCATTTGCAGAATGGTTGCATATTGATTCACTCCAGTAATCGTTTTAGAAATTTCTGTAAGGAAATTGTTTTCACCGATCAAAACCCCATTTTTCTCTTGGAATTCGGATAACTTTTCATAATCTTCCAATTTTGTGGTTTGGAATGATTCGTATGAAAATGCTTTCGGAGAGGAAGGAGAACTTATATTAGATTTCGCGTTCGTTTCAGAAGCAAACTGATTCCAAGTAGCTTGTCCTTCCACATGTTCTTTTTCTAATTGACTAAGCCATTCCTCTTTGGATGTTTCTAACCGATGAAGATTGGCGAGTAAATTTGTTTTCGCTTCATTTTGTAAGGTTTCTTTAGCATCTTTCCAACTACGAAAATCATCAGCGTATTGTTTGACTTTGGATTCCCAACTTCCAATCGCTGGAATTAAGTTATTTTGAAAATGTGAGTTTTGCGCATTTAATTGGGAATAGTTTCCAAACCAATAATTTGCAGTTTGTGAGGAAGTTTCATCATACATCTCATACAAAACCGAATAACCAATCGCACCCATTTGCCGATAAAAAGTACCCGATGGAAATACAGGTGTAGTTCTTTCCATTTTCCAAAATGCATAATAAAATTTTCCATCTAACAGGAAATTGCCATTCACATGACTGGCACTATCAAATACGATGGGAATCCCCAAAAATTGATCATTATTGATAAAATGATAAGCATCAGTGTATAAATTTGATCCAATCAAAGAACTCACCCTTCTTCCAGGCCCTAACTTACCATTGATTAGATCAACTAATCGGTTTGAGTCGGAATGATGGATCGATTGAAATATTGCTTTTAAAAATGGATCTTGAATTTTGGAAAAACTTCCAATGTTACCTTCGGCTTCGATGGTCCAATTTTCAAACTTTTGATCAGAGGAGAGTGCATGGTAAATTTGAGTTCGAAGTATCCAATCCGCAAGTCCCAAATCAAAATTTGATTTAGTTTGGTCCAAATTGACATTGAGTCCCGTTTGATATGTATAGATTCGATTTTGGTAATACGATTGTTCCAGGAAGGCATCGTTTGTCTCATTTGCCAAAAAATTTTGCATTTTGTCAGAGATGATACTGAGAAAGGAATCTGGATTATCCTTAGAAGAAATGAGTTCATCAGTTAATTCATTGATTAATTTCGATAAAACCTTTCCTGCTTCGTTGAAACTTCCATCAAAATTACGGTATTGGCATCCAGTTTCATACTCACAAGAAGTTTCCAAACCTTCCCTTAATTGCAAAACCATTTGGGAAACAACTCCCTTTACCGTTTCTTTGTATTCACTGATTGCAGATAAATTTGTTTGGAAACGATCTTCTGTTTCTTCTAATTTTAATAAATAGGCTTCATAATCTTCATGAAGCATGGCAAGTGAGTTTGAAAATGAATCAAGACCTTCTTGTTTTGATTGTTCCCATTGATATTCCCATTCGTTTGCAGATTGTAAAATCTTTTCCCTGGTTTCCAACTGTAACAATTCTTCTTTTGCATATTCTTCATAGATGGACTCCTTCCCAATTCTTTCCAAATACATTTGATCAATTTTGCCTGTTTCCAATTTTAATAAAAAGGCATCTCGATTTTCGAAATAATCACCGATCAGTTCTCTTTCCCAGGCTGTATAAAAAATAGAAATCTCTGAAAGAAGAGACCGCCTTCTTTCATCCAAATAACCTTCGTTTGAAATTATGGAATCAAAGCCTGTTTCATTCGCCAAAATAGTTTCCATTTGGAAATTAGCTTCTTGGATCCAAGAGTTAACAGATTCGGCCAACATTTCTTCTACTTTGAAATTCCAATCTTCCAAAGAAGTAGAAAAGTATTGGTAAGCATAAAATTCAGAATAATTTTCTTTTTGGTAACTTGGTATGTCCCAGGTTTCCGTAATGGATTGTGCTTCAACCACTTGATATACAGAAAAGAATGAAAAAGAAAAGATCAAAATGATCCATTGGAAACTTTTGGGAATTTTCACCATAAAGAGCCTCTTCTCTTAATGGTTGTAAATTAATACTTTGGTCTTAAAAAAATGAAAGAATGTTGCAATTGGAACGTAAGGATTCCATAAATCAGAAGCAAAGACAGAGTTGAAAATAAAAAATACCCTTGGTTCCCAGGATAGAGAAATAGAAGAAGAATACTCAAGAGAAACGAGGCATGAAAAATCACTTGGTATCTTTGTTTTTTAGAATGGCTCCAAAACAAAATCACGAGAAAGAAACTGATCCAAACAATTTGGATGTAGTTCACTTCAAAACATATGGATTGTAATTTTATTAACAAAACTAAACTATAACATTGGATGAACCAATCATAAATTCCCTTCTTACGAAACGTAATGATCCCAGACAAAAATAGAAGAGGAAGAAAAGTATAGTAAGATACTGGTTCACCGGGAGAAACCCTTTCATAAAAATGAGTTCCTGTGTTTTTCAACTGTTGGTGGATTTCCAAATCAAGTTTTGGCCAGTGGATGTTTTTACCCTTCACCATAATTTCTAAGGTAGGTTTACCATTGATTTCGTAATACCGACTCAAAAGTTTTACCGGGGAATACGTTCGCATCGAGGAATCAAAAACAGTTTGTTGAAACGGTATTTTTTTCTCCTGCTTCAAATAAGGATCAATTTCATTTACATGATTCACCTGAAATTTAACATCTAACAAGGATCCTTTCCATAAAAATTTTCCTACCAAATTTGGTTGTAAGATATAATGATCTTCTCTCACCGAAGATTGATACGATTGCCCAAGTAAAACGCGGTAATTTGGATTTGTCTGAAATTCCAATCCATCATGGGAGGGTTGAAAACACAACACTACATCTGAAACTTCTTTTCTGTATTGCAACCAAGGAATGAGTTGAAACAGATACTCTTCTAACTTTCTCGGATCTTCCGAAGTGAATCGTAATACTTGTGTGGAATCAGAAACCCTTTCTTCCATCAAATGAAAATACCCCATCTCCGTAGGCAATTCCTGAATCGGAATCTCAAATCCAACTTGCTTCGGTTGAAAATAAAATTCAGAACGATATGGTTTTGGAATTACTATGAGTAGGTCAGTCCAATTCTTTTCTATGATCAATGATTCTACTTGTTTCGTGATGCGAAATACTTCTGCTTCCGAGATATAATTCGGAAATTCTAATTTAGCAAACTGCATAAAACCATCATCTAAAGAAATAGGAAGTGGTTTTTTAGCTTCATATAACAAATAGACGGTGGAGGTAACCAATAAAAAGACAGAGAGTAAAACTTGATAAATGTTGACTTCCGTCTTTGAATTCTGAAACCAAACCTCTAAAAACTGAATCATCTTTCCATAGCCGGTTTTCTTAAAACAATTTACCTTTTTCCCAAAAAAAAGATCACTCAAATGAAACAGAACCTGAGAGAAAAAGAGAAACAAACAATACATGAACTCCAATTTCAGGACTTCTATTGGAATCCAACCAAAGAAAACAAATCCCAACGTTACTGACTGAATCCCAATTAGTTTAAAAACGGAAGGTTTTAAACGGAGACGGTAGGTAAATGGTAGATGTAATTTAAAACAAAGAACCAACACAAAATAAAAATTCCCCAAACTGATTTCCAATAGGGAAAATACATAAATGAAATATAAGATTGTGAGGTAAAATACAAACCAAAGAATTGTAAAATGAATCCACCTCTTTTGAATGAAACCCAAATAAACAAATAAAAAGAGATCTATACACAAAAGAATCACGATCAATTCTTTTGCGTTTTGCAGAAACCCTTCTCGACTGATCAATGTGATTTTCCAATTTGGATCATCTTTTAAAAAATACCGAAGTCGTAAGTCCAATAAAAAAAGTTGAAATCCTGATTTGGCAACAACCATCATGGTTGTTTTTCTCTCTCCATTCACTCGGATCGCTTTACTTGACTTAACATCTGATAGTTGAATCTGCAAAAGAGATTCTACAAACTGTGGGCTTTGTCCAAAGATAGGAATTGAAATTTGACCCCAATCCTCTATGGAGTTGGGAACTGTTTTGAAAGAAAAATTACCAGTTTCCAGTTCTCTTCCAATTCCAAAAACATCTAACCTTAATGATTGAAAAACTTCTGATACTGCAGGAAAGGTTTTGGTTTCAAAATCCAAAAGATTGGCCTCAATCAAAACTTCCTTTTCCACTCGAGATTGGAATTTGACCGACGAAACATTGGACCACTCTCTTACTTTTCGTTCGATCCATTTTTCGGAAGATACATCCGATTCTTTTGTTTTTTCTAATACGATAAAAAAGGGAGAATTTCCTTCTCTCATTAGAAAACGAGGAAAATGAACATCCTTCGGGAAACGACTTTGGTTTAATACGTATAAATTTCGAATCGTTTGCCTGAGTTCGGAACGGAGAGTTTCTTTCTCTACTTTTAATACAATCCTAAATACACCGTGATCGGAAATGAATTGGCGTTCTTTGTATCCATAAATCGATTTAAAAATCACATCCCAAGGTTTTGCAATTTCTTCTTTAATTTGTAATGCAGATTTTCCTGGCCAATGCTGCGAGATTTCCAATAACAAGGGAACATTGCCATCTAACCCATCTTCCATGGGAATCTCTTTGGAGTGGAATAGAGAAAGAATCGTTAAAAAAAGAAAACCCGCGATCCATTGGTATCGATAGGATTGAATCCAAGATCGAAGAACCATCTAATCAATGTACTTGGAAAATATATGAGGATACAAACAATAAAGAAACAATAAGGAAATCAATACTCCAATCAATATGGAGATAGCAATCGAACGCACAAATTCCATTCCATGGATGGGAAATAGAATGACAGGCAATACTCCAAACATTGTTGTTCCTGAATTCAAAAGAATCGGTTTCTCCAACCATTGTAAGATTTTTTCAATTCTCTCCGCTTTATTTTGAATCAAGGAATACTCTTTCCATTTTTCATCGAAGAGGGAAATATTATCCACCGATACACCGAGCACAATCACAATGCCGATGTAATGCCCAAAATGAATTTCTGAAGAAATTACCAAAAGGATAAAAACAACAGAAAGGAACACGAAAAAACAGATCGAAAGATGCAAAAAAGGTTTTTGAAAGGATTCATAGATAGCAACTAACAATAAATAAACAAAAAGAAACGATACTAGTAGTAGCGAAAAAAGGATTAGAAAAAAACTCATCACATCTTCTGCATACGAATGCTCAAGGAACTGGAATCCTTTTTGTTTCCATCCAAGAATCACTTCCTTCAGATGATTTTCACCAATCCATTCTAAATAATACAATCCAGAATCCCTTTTGTATTCTTCGTATGTGTTTAGGAGCTTTTGATCAAAAAATCGTTTCAGAGGGATTGTTTCTATCATCGAACTGTTATTTTCTAAGTTCTCTTTTTCTATACCTTCCTGTGGAAAAGATTTTCCCTTCCCTTTTGTGGAAAGAAATAAATCCAATTTCTCTCCAAGACCCAAGGATCCTAAAAACTTTGCATCATTTGCATATAAAATCTTACGTTGGATTTCCTCTAGATCCACGTCTTCTATTCCCACTGGGATTTTTTTTTGCGTCCAAAATTCCATCGTAATGGGCTTTGGCTCATAAGAAAATCTGCCTCTCCCATCTTTTTTATGAAATTGGAAGTTTTGGTAAAATTGCACTAGCCCTTCCCAAGTTTCATTGAGGATGGTGAAGGAATCTTCTGATTGAAACGGTAGAGACCTTGTTATCTCAGACGGGATATTCACAATCTTTCGATTCCACCTACTTTCATTTAAAAAAGAAAGGATCGTCCTAATACATTCCTCCGTTTCCTCATCTCCTAATACTTTGATTTGCAAGGGAATCGCGACATTTGAAAAATGAGGAATGGTTTCTTCTCCTTTGGGTAAAACAAGCCAATCCACATTTGTTTTGGATTTGGAACAAACGGGAGTCAGGTGATCTAATGTATCTTTTACTTCTGCTATCGAAAGATTTTGTTTTGGTACTAATTGGATCGTTTTACCGATAGGAACTGTCTCTGGATAAATCAGAAATTTGGGAAACGAAACGGAACACAAAAGAATGAGGAGAACAATAAAAAGGAAAGAAAAACGGAACACTCGTTTTCGATTCAGCTTGGATAAAATCCTAGTTCGTAATTTTTCAAAGGAGTTTAGATAAGTTGAGTCACTAGAAGGTAGAATCATTATCCTTTTGAAACTAACATAAAATAATGGAACAATGAATAGAGAGGATAATAATGAAGAAAATACCAATAAAATAATACAAAGGCCAATATTAGAAAAAAATTCTCTCCACTCATGCACATATATTAATAGAGGCAAAAACACGATAATGGTTGTGAAACTCGAAGATAAAAGAGAAGTCCAAATCGATCGTATCCCTCGAGTGAGAACTTCGGGAACGGTGAGCCGAGAGGATGTTTTCCATTCCGAATTGATGGAGTAATACGTTAAATTATTCGCATCAAATAACATTCCGATTCCCACTGAAATTCCACTAAGGCTCAGAAGATTGATGGATAAGGATAACAAATCCATCAAGTGTAAAAAAAGCACAAGTGTAAATGCGACAGACAGTGACAGAATGACTACACTATGAATGTTTTGATATAATAGATAAGAAAATAACAAAGCGAATGCGAAGCTTAGAAAAAAGAAAAACAAAAATTGTATCAGTTGGGTTTTCAATTCCCAAGACGAATTGGAAACGATCGTGACTCCCAATAATTGATCGTTTTCACTGATCAATCTTTCAATTTCACTGCTGATCCTGAGTGGATTTTGTTTGGGATCCGCAGCAATTCCTAAATAAACTGACTTTTCTCCATTCCATAAGGTAAATTGTTTCCTTACTGAATCCACTCTTGTAATTTCTGAGAATTTGCCCAATGGCAAAAACTCCCCATTCCCAAAATGAATGGGGAATTCTTGCAGTGACGTAAGGTCCGCAATTTCAGATTGGAATTTGATTTCAGTTTCCTTCTTGGTTCCTAAAAATTTTCCAAGGGATCCACTTTGCAAACCTGCTTGGACTTGAAATTCCAAATCTCTTAGTTTGATCGGGTAAAATGAAAAATAGTTTTGGTTGAGTGTAATGATTAAGTTAGATTTCTCTTCTCCAAAAACATTCACATGGATCACACCAGAGATACGTTCTATCTCTTCGATGAATCGTTTTGTGTGATATGAAAATGCAGGATTTTTGAAATTCTTATTCTTTGGGATCAGAATTTCGATCAATGGTTTTTCATACTCATTTCGTTCCAATAATTTTGGTGTTTGCACTCCGTAAGGTAAACTCTCTTTGATTTCATATAATAATTGATAAAGGCCATCTTTGAATTCCGAAACAGAAGATCCAAATTGTAAGTCAATTTGTATGGTCGACTCTCCATGAAGGGAAGAGGTTCGAATTCGTTTCACCGATTTGAGAGTAGAAAACTGGTTTGACATCGGTAAACTAACGGTTTGGTCTATGTCAAACGCGGAATGATTGGGGAACTCTGTGACCACAAAGTACCTAAGAGAAGTTAGGTCAGGCAATAGTTCCAACTTCATCTCTTTCCAACGGAACAGTAATAAAATACAAAAAAAGATCACCAAAACCAAACAGAGAAAATTTCGAGAATGATAAAATCGATACAATCGTTCCAAAAGATTCATATGGATTCAACTGTGAACGATTCCATAGGACCTAGTCCCGTGATGACTTCAGATTCAGTTTCAGAATAAGGTTTGATTTGAATGAATCTTTTTTGAATGCCATGATCAGTTTTCAATTGCAAATAGAATCCAGAATTTGCATCGCCAAACAAAGAATGAGTTGGGATCAATATCTTTTCTTTTTTATGAGAAGAGCTAATTTTCACAATTCCAAACATTCCAGGTAGTAAGGACTGGAAATTTTTGGTTAATTTTGCTTTGATCATGATCCCATGTGATTTGGGATCCAAGTATCCATTCCGTTTCTCTAATTTTCCGATAGCTACGATATTGTTTGACAAAGAAGGATGGTATTGTATTTCTTTATCCAACTGAATTTCAGGAAGTTCCGTTTCTCCTATATGAAACGTAACCGAGATCTCACTGTTTTCCATCAAACTCATTATAGGATTGTGGTTCGTCAGCTCCCCTTCCTTGGCATTTAATTTTAAAATTTTTCCAGATTTAGGTGCGTATAACTTTGCGTCAGTTCTTAATTGATCATTGGATTTGATTTGGTTTCGGATGATTTTGGTATGAGAGAGACTGAGTTCATACTCGGCTTTTTCTAAAATAGTATTTTTTTCCTTCCAGTCTCTTAAGTGTTCCACAAAAGAATCCTCTGGTGCGTTGGATTGGGTTGAGACCAATGATAACAAACTATCTCGTTCCCTGACCAGATTTTTAAATTGAGTGAGTTTCGTCTCTTCTTCTAGTTTCCATTTTTCGAATTCAGAAAGAGAAAGATAACCTTGTTTCCAAAGAATTTCTTTTTTACTTTTGAGTTCGCTTGCATATTCGTATTCTTTTTTTGCCAATTCAATCAATTCGGTTTTTTTATCAATTTCTCTTACCTTTACTTCCACTTGTTGTTTGGCATGGTTCCATTTTTCCAGAGTGATCACTTCTTGCGATTTTGCTTGGAGTAAATTGATTTGTAACTTTTCCCCTTCCAATCGAATCAATTCATCATCTAACTCCAACAGAAGTTGGCCCTTTTTCACGGTTTGGCCTTCTTCAATATGAATTTTTTGAATTCTACCGTTTTGTTTGCTTTGGATGAAAATTTCTTTGGATGGTTCCACAACTGCTGGAAATTCAAACCAAATATTCTCCTCCACCACACGTGGCAACTGGAAGGATTGATGGGGACTAAGATCCTCCGAAGTTTCTTCCATTTTACTCTCTTTTGCAAAAATGGGGAGTAACAACATCTTTGATAAGGCAGGCATTCGATAACGTATGTTTTCGGTAGCAAATCGAGAATAGACAAAAGAAACTAAGAAATACACGAGACCAACTAACAAAAGAGAACGAACTCGAAAAGTCAGGAAGTTATAAATCGATTTTAGTTTCATCCGAACGTAATCCAAAAAAGAAACAGAAAACTGATTGGCCCTAAATAACCCAAAGGAGTGAACATGGATTTCCATTTCATATCCGTTCCTAAAATGTACTCAGAATACATTCGCCCTTGGTTCTGAACAAATAATAGCAACAAAACAATCCAAAACACGAAAAGAAAGAATCCATACTGTTGCGAGGAATGGAAGAATCCCAATATTTTATTTCCCAGAAACAAAATACAAAAGAACTTAAAAAAGGATCGCAGCGAACATGTTAACAATGGCACCAATTTTCTTTTCCATTCCCATGAAAAGAAACGAGTCACGATCCCCAAAAACAAGGCAGAAAAAACCAAAAAGGAAAAGGCGACAAAGAATATCGTGAAGATTTGAAATGGATAGAGTGACCAAAAAGGATACACGGAATACGACGTGCCCATTTCTGATATCCTTTGAAGGTTCTCTTTTTGAAACTCTTCCCAGTTCCAAATACAATTCAAAGAAAAAAGTAAAACATACAAAGCGATGTAGAACCAAACCTTTGATTCCATTTGGAAAAATAACAACTTGAACTTTCTGAATAACAAGGGACTTATTTGGATTCGTTGTATGATAGATGAAATCATTTCTTAGTTTCTAACTCCTTTTGTAATACATCCAATGAGTTTCGAAATCCTTTCACTTGGGCCAAAAAAAGTTTTTTCTCTGAATGACTAATTTGGAAATTTTGTAATCGGAGGTATAAGAGCATAGCCTCTGGCGAAACGATTAATAAATCCAATAGGTGCCCTAGCTCTTCGTCTTTTTGTTTGGAATCTTGACCACCAAGTAAATATACTTTATAATAAAGTAATATCAGTTCAGGTGATCGAACTTCGGACTGTTTCCAGACATTCAAAAATTCATTCCAAGCTTTCAGATAAAACAATGTTTTGAGATACAGAATGGTTTCTTTTGGATTTAAATCACTTTGTTTGGATTTTTCCTCTAAAATAGAACGAACAACTATCAGGCGTCCAGTTAAGTATGCTTCTTTTAAAATCTGGAATTCTTTTGGATCCGGTTTCTCTTGTTGACTGCAGCTAATTGTAACACTAATCAACAGAAATAGAATCCATCGAATCATAGGAACTTTCATCGATTCGCCTTCTCCAGTGTTTTCAAAAAGGGAAAAGGTTTTTTCTCTTCCCAATACCAATCAAACCGTTCCATTTCGTTTTCTGTGATGTGAATCCAATGAAGACGAATCGGAATCGAATTTTTAGGAACTGGTTTTACAAATCGAATCAAAATGAGTTCCGAAATTCCCTTCTCTTTTGCGATGCGAATCCAATGTTTGAGTTTTGGTTCGAATGCATATGGTCTTGGAGCAAATTCGAATTCCAAACGTTCCAAATGGTCTTTCGGAATTGATGTTAGGAGATTGTGTGTATGAATATCCTCGTTTGGTATGACCTGGTATCCGATTCGTTCCAACTCTTCGCCAATTGAGAGAACAATTTCTTTTTCCATAGGAGATTGATCCGAAAAAATATGCGAAGCAGTCGGAATGAAAAGAAGTTGGTTTCCTTCGGGGATAGGATACTTTAGATAACCAACTGCTTCGCCACAGGAGAAACAGGAAACAGAGATGAGTAAGAACATACAAAAGGGAAATTTCATTTTGCCTCCATTTGAATGACAAAGGCCTGGGACATTCGTTTTCCCGAACTTGATTTGGCATCAGAGTCCAAACGAAATTCATAAAAAGGATAAAAATTAGGAGCAGAAGATGAATTTGCTAAATTAAAATCACCTCCCGTTGTCTGATTCCCAAACAAAGATCCATTACAACTTGCTTCACTTTCCGCAAACGAATAGGTCAATTGCCGACAACCATATGGTGGTTCGGTTTGGCAATGGCTCCATTCCCAAGACGACAAACGAATGTTTGCTGATGGAGGTGAGATTTTGGAAAGCCTTGTCGCTGAGATGACAGAGGTTGTATCCATATATTGGTTAAAAAAAATTCTGAAATTATCTGTGTTCACATCAGAACAAGCAGAACTAATACCGGAATTCCCAGTTCCGTCATCCCCTCCTCGAAAATGGTAATTTTCAGGACTGAGAATGGGTAATCCCGTACTCCAAAAACAGTGGTTTGAGTCCCAACGCGATGCCAAAGCGGAGCCTAACTCTTGTATATTGATCCCACAATTTTGAGAAGCCAAACCAAAACCAATCACGTTAGGTTCTGGGATCCCTTCTCCCACAAAGAAATCGAGACGTAATGGTTCACTTGTTTTCGAACCATTCAGTGCTGGCACACCAGAGGGGAGAAGGAATTGGTATCGTGTCATTGTGGAAAGGTAGGTATCAAACTGAATCAAAACCTCGTTCTCTGTTTCCCAATCCAATCGAAAGGATAAAAAGGGTTCAAAACGAAGGGCAAGTGCCAAATTGGTCCTCTCCATTGGCTCATTAAACACGAGTCTCATTTGAGGTGGCCCAGGGGTTCCGTTACATACAGACTCTGCCACCGTTTGGATCCGATTGACGAAATTGCCACCTGACAAACATTCGTTGGCGTTTCCCGTTGCTATATAAAGAGAGTTGAGTTTTGGTTCCGTGGGTTTTTCTTTTTCTAAAACTCGAAAAGGAATGGAATACACCCGATCTAAGTCCTTTCCTTTTTTGTTTTCACATTGTTTGGTGAGACGTATGACATAACCACCCGCTGGCAGTTCCTGGTTGGGTAAAAAACGAAGGGAAATATCAGTGGTTTCAAAATTCCCTTTGACTGCGGGGTCGAGTGAAAAAGCAGAAACACAAGATTGGATCTCCATTGGTTGGTTCCATAAAACAGAAATTTCTGGTTGGGAATTTATGATATGGCTACCAGAAGTTGGCGAAAACGAAACTACCTTAGGTGCCTCATCCATTGCCAAAACACTGAGCCATTCTTTGGTGTTTCCAAAATTTCGATTACAAAAATGAAATAGGGATAACAAAAGAAGGATGAAGTAAACTTTGTTTTTACCGTTTCTCATCACTTTCCTCCCATAGGGAAGGGTTTGTTTTCAATGAGTTTGGTTCCGAACTTTGTTTTTTTTCGATTGGGTGAGTAAGATTCCAATCTTGTAAGATCAAAAGAAACTCACTCCTTGATTTCTCTTGTTTCACATGGTAATAACGATTGGAAAAGGGATCTTCTCCTAAATACAAGGCCATCTCCATGGCTAATCCGAGATAAGAAAAATAGGATTCGATGGCCATCTCAAAAGGAAGAAACACTTCTTCTTCCCATTTCAAATACTCTAATTCAGATATGAGTTGGAGTCCTTTCTCCCATCTCTTCTTTTTTAATAGAACGATGGCTGATTTCGTACATTCTAAATACAAAATATACTTTTGGTAAGAATCAAACAGTTTGATTTCTGTGGACTTGGTATTGTTTTTTAAAATGAGATCGGTTTGTTCTTTTTCTAAATGGGCCTGTTCTTGATTCAGTTTGGCATCGAATCTTTTTTTCTCTCTTCCGATTTCATCAAAAAGTCCAATGGAACCACTTTGAAACGAATTTTCCCCAGGGCCGACAGGTTGTGGTCCATATCCAGGAATACGTTGGATTCCATTACCTTCCGATTGGATTCCATTTTGGGAGCTTGAAGAAACACTAGAACCTCCCAGATTCGCTTGTACACCGATACTAATCCCATAAATTTCATTTTGCAAAGGGAAACCTGCGTTCCCATTGCGACCTACATAACCACCTAACAAAAACTTGGGTTTCCAATCATTTTCTAAGGATTGTTCTTCAAGAGAAACTAACTCCAATTGCAATCGACTTTTTTTTCGTAACGGATGGTTTTCATCCAATTCGATAGTACTCGTCTTCGGTGGATGGATCTGAATCCTTTCCATCAAACCTGGTTCTAATAAAAAAGATTCTGCCGGGTCTAAAAACATGGATTGTTTCAATTCTAAATTGGCGAGTAGATGTTGTGATTTGGCTTGGATTCGTTTGGACTCAAATTCTGCTTCCCCAAACGGAACGACTGTCACTTCTTTGCTTGCAATGATTCCCGCTGCTACTTCTGTTTTACGTTTCTCCTTTTCTAATAAATACCTTTCCCTCCTGAGTTGGTAAATCAAATCGATAAACATTCGTTTGTTGGCATTCAAATAAAAATGAGAAATTGATTTAAAAACTTTTTCCCGTATGAGTTTTTTTTCTTCCGCTTGGATCAGCTGTTTGATTTCAATTTTTTGTTTTTCCCGTTCTGTTTCACCACCATCGTAAATCATTTGTTGGATTTGCAGGCGCACATCACGATATTCCTGGTCGATTTGTTCTTTGTTTCTAGAGAATATACCAAAATAATGAACTCCTAATTTGGGGAGGTATTGTTTCCACTTTTCCTTGAGTAAAATAGGGAAAAGTTCCGTTTTGGTTTTCTCCAACTTTAAATGGACATTTCGCTCCATTCCAATCCATACACAATCTTCCCAAAGCAAATGTCCTTCCGCGCGTAAGGAGATGATTCCAAAACTTACATACAGTAACAAAAACCTGAGAGATCGCCACATATCACTAGATAGGTGAAGGTTTTTTTAAATTGGTTCCAGAATGTTTATTTGTAGGGATTTTTTTGATTTTTTTTTCTGTTTTTTGACTTGTAAGTGGGAACTCTTCCATTATAAAAGTGGCATGACCCGTTATTCCTTACTATTTTTTGTATTCCTTTTCACAACTGCTCTCGCCGCTGAAGAAGTAGGTGTTGTCAGCTTTGTCCAAGGGAAAAATTTCATCTCGGCCCCTCGCTTCAAAAATAAAAAAGAAACGGTACGACTAGGGAGTGTCCTAAAAAAAGGGGACACGATCACAACAGAAGATGGCAGTTGCGAAATCCAATTGGCAACACAAGCAACCATCCGACTTTCGAAATTTTCTTCTCTCAAAATCGATGAACTCCTCAATCCCAAAACAAAATCCACTACCCTCAATTTAGTGGGTGGCAAGTTATTTGTGAAAGCACACAAACCAGCAAACGGTGGACCAAGTGATTCCCAACTGAGTGTCGTGAACCCGAGTTTCGTGGCGGGTGTCAGAGGGACAGAATTCCTAGTGGCGACTCCGAACCAAGGTGGGGAAGACGAGGAATTAAAAGATGTGGAAACGGGAGTTTACGTAAACGAAGGGACAGTCGCTGTGAGCCCAGACAAAAAAGGGAAACAGACATTGGTTGCGGAAAACGAAGAAGTTGTTCTTTCCGGCAAACAATTGAAAAAACAAATTTTAGATGAATTTGTAAAAGAAAAAATGCATATCTTCGAACAGTTCAAAGCCATCAAAGAAGAAAACTACCAACGCATCAAAGAACAGTACGAAAAAAACGATCAAATCATGAATGATTACAAAGGCCAAGGTTAAACATGAAACGTTTTTTGGTCATCTTCTCCGTTGCCATCTTATCCGTTTTTTCTGCGGATCGGACTAGCACGACACCAGTCTATAAAATTGCCGTCGAAGCCTATCCTTCCACCGAAGAGAGTCGAGTTTTACGAGATTTTATCAAAGAACAAATCCAATCCAGTGGCAGAGGCCAAATCAGTTTTACCTTTCCAGAATCAGAAAAACCTTCTTGGGACTTTGACAAAAAAGGAGATGCCACAGAAGAAACGAAAGCCAACTTACAAAAGTTAACGCAAGTGGACAAATTGGTTTTGGTTTCTTCAGAAGATGGACAAGCTCTCATTTCCTTTGTGGATGTTTTACACGAAACATTGGAGTATCGAAATGCTCTTCCGGAAACTCTCGCAAAAACCCTTGTCTCTGATTTCCTAAGTTACCTAGACAAAAAGAATATCTACCTCGCACTTTCCCATACCGGTTCGAATACATCTTCCCAAGTGAAAATCAATTCTCTCAAATCCACTTATGTGGCAGGAGAACCCATTCGTTTTGAATTGGAAACTACCGAGGACAACTTCGTATATGTTGTCCTGGTTCCTGAAAACCCAAAAGGGGAACCAGTTTTACTTTTCCCAAACCAAATTCAAAATGATAACTTTGTCAAAAAAGGGGAACGAGTGACGATTCCAGACAAACGGATTTCCTTTCGCGCTTCTCCCACACCTTCTAAAGATCGCATTCGTGCCTTCGTGACCCGAGAAGAATGGAAAGAATTCCAACTGCGTGGGAAAAAAGAGGATTCCTTTTACCACCTCTTACCACCTGCTGTGACTGGTACAAAAACCTTAGCACGTTCCCTAGTACCTCCACCAACCATCACCTCACCAATTGAACAAAGCCTTGTGACCGAGTGGGAGTACGAAATCCTTTCACGCTAATTTTCTTGCAAAAACCTCTCATACCTTTTGTTATATAAGGTATGAGATCATTCTTAGTTTCCCTCACCTCTGTTCTCACCATAAGTTTCCTGCTCTCCTGTTCTCTCTTTGAAAAAGAGGACAACAAAAAAGAAAATGCTCTGACGGCACTGCTTCTCTCTGTATGGGCTTACAACCAAGCAGCTGGTTGTTCTGGACCTAAGTCTGGATTTACCATTTGTATCCCGAAAGGGATCGCGGAGTAAGGTATGAAAAAACTCATCTTACTGGTTCTATTTTTATCTGTCAGCCTTCAGGTCTCTGATTTCCACAAACAAACAAGGAAATCCAAAGAAACCCTTCTTTCGGAAATTTTCACCGATGCCATCCACCTAGGCATTGGCACAGAAAAACTTTGGTCTGCAACGAGTGCAGACAACTGGGGGTTTGTGAGGCAGTCCGCCACTTGGGCGAGAGGAAACTCAGGCATCATCGACAACTTGATTTTGGGTTTAAAAAACGCAGGTTACTTCAATAACCCAGGGCAAGCGAGAACAGACGTATTAACGAATGTAAATTTAAGTGGAATTGGTTCTTCCACACTCACCATCAAAATCAATACACCGACAACTGGTGTTTCCTCGACTGCATACGCAAATACCAAGGATTTTAATCATTTTTTTGAGATCAAAAAAACAGGTGCCTCACAACCCTCCTTACAGTTGTTTTTTGATGATCCCAATACCACTCTTGGCAATGACGGAGCCCTCATCTACTACCGGTTAGTCGATTTTGGGAACCCTCAATTTGCCAATGTGGGAGATGTGATCACAGAAAGTTATACAGGAAATGAATCGGTTTATGGAACTAAATTTCAAACGTATACCTGGCGCAATGGTCCTGAAAATTCTTCTTGGATCAGTAAACATGGGCGAGTGGTGTTAACAGAAGTGGATTCGGGTAGGCAATTGTGTTTTAGAAGTGTCGTTCGACTCAGTTTTACAAAGTTAAAAGAAATCAATCCATCCAATTCAGCTAATTTAGAAAATCTCAAAACCATTTGCAATGCAAGACAAGGTACAGGCACTAGCGATAATATCTATTATACTTTAGCTTATATGCAGAAATTTGATTCCCCTTTTCAAACGACAGCGAAAGCTTCATTCTCCATGAATGCAACTAGACCGGAGACTATTTGCAATTTATTAGTTTCATCTGTACCAAGTGCCAAATTATCATACGGAATTTTTAATATCAATGGCTATGTAACAGACCAGTTAGACGCAAGCCAAGTGCCAGCAGACTATCCTAGCCCAACGGTTGGTGGTTCTGATTTTATGTCTGTGGATGAAGCCTTCAATCGCACTTTTGTTGCGAAAGATGATCTCATAACAAATCAAAATGCTTTAGGTCCAGTGAAACAATATGAAGACACATCGAAAGCTTACTTAGATGTCTTTGATGGAGCGGATCAGAATTTAAACTTTAAATAGGAAATCCAATTACCAATTAAATCCTTCCTGATCACATAGATGGCTTTTGGATCAAAATGATTCTTTTCCGATCTATCTTTGGTAAAATAAAGTTAGCATGCGTCCCCTTCTCAATTGGAAAGGATCAGTTCGTTTCCTTAGTTCCGAACTATTGCATTGGAAAGGATCGATCCCGTCAGGGCGATCAGTTCCACTCGGACATAGGGATCCGATTCTAAGATTTGATACGTCGCAGAATTTGTATCAGGGTTCACTTGTAACACCTCGCCGAGCCTGCCAATAAAACGAATTTCCAAATACCGTTCTTTGGAAGTCACTTGGATTTGGTTTTTTGCATTCACTTGGATCTCTGGAACTTTTGGATCCAGTGCTCCTTGGAAGAATTTTTTCACACAATAAAACGATCCTTCCTGTAAGGCTTGGACAATGGATGTTTGGTCTTTTGCTCCAGACTTGGTAACAATGTAACGTAAAAAACTTTCACCCTTACGACCACGTTGTTGGCCAAGAGTTTGGATGAGGTCTTTCCAATACGGTTGATCAAATTGTTTTACGATGGTTTCAGGAAAATAATGAAGGTCATCACTTGCCATACAGTGAACATTTTTACCAGAACTTAAGAGTGAATCTAGGATTTTAGTATCATCACCAAATGGAGAATACACTTCTACTGCTTGGAATCCTTCCAAAGATAACATCTCTTCTTTGGAATACGAATCAAATAGTTTCGGATGAGGGAGGATTACATATCCACCTAACTTTTTCATACGATCCATTACCCAATTGAGATTTTCTCGGGAGGCATAAATCGGGAAATAATCATAAAATGATTTTTGGATTCCAATCGCAAGGATATGTCGTTTTTTAACATTTTGTCCCCATTCCATTCCTCGAATGTAAGACTTGTCTTCTGCTTCAGAGATTTGGCCGTAATCAGTGATGGCGATATTGGCAAATCCTTCTTTTTTATATTCGTTTATGATTTCTTTTACGGTATGACGTTCTGGTGTGAACCAAACTTCATCCGAATGGGCATGGAGTGATATTTTTTCGCCATTTTCGTTTTTCCATGTTTCGTAGGGATTTAGAATTTTGGACCCTGAGAATGGTTTTTCGATGTTTTGTTTTGGTTTACGAAGGAGTATAACTACCGCTAGTTGGTATACAAATAAGATTCCAACAAGTGCTAAGGCAAATAGAGGATAACGGTACTTCCATAGGGAAGGCCTGACGACTTTCTCTTCTGTGACCAGGGTCGGCCCTGGAATGTGCAGTAACATAGGAAAAGTTTACAAAATCTATTTTCCAATTTGATTCCAGTTTTGTTACAAAATGAATACAAAGTCTTCCGGAAGAATTTGGTTTTGACAAGGCTGGCTGGGTTTTCCTTCTAGGATTGTGCAATTTTTCACTCCTAAACGGACGTTTTTCCTTCTCCTTTTTGTGCTCGTCGTGTATTTGTTTTGGGGGAACCACTCTCCCCTCGTGGACCAGGACGAAGCGGCCTATGCAGGTTTTGCGAAAACCATGGTAACATCAGGTGATTATTTACAAATGGAATTCCCCTACTCGGAACCCCATAAAAAACCACCTCTCCATTTTTGGATCACTTCGATATTCTTCCAGATTTTCGGAACAAACGAATTTGTATTACGACTCTTTCCTGCCCTTTGTATCCTCGGCACTTCTCTTTTGACATACCACCTAGCATCCGTAATGTTCAATAGTAGAACTGCCTTATATGCCTTCAGTATCCTTTCCTTTTCCTTATACTTTCCACTGAATGGGAAAATTGCCTTAGTGGATTCTTTGTTAGTCTTTTTTGGAATGATCGGATTTGTGAGCCTACACCATTTCCTTAGAACAGAAAAAACAGTTTATGCCTTTCTCTTTTGGATGAGTGTGAGTCTTGGTGTGCTCGTGAAAGGGCCACCCATTCTCATCTTTCTCGGTGGGACCTGTTTTGTATTACTATTTTTCACAAAAATACGCCCAATCCTTTGGAAACTCCATCCTTGGTTTGGTTTGCCTTTGGCACTATCACCCATCTTGATTTGGGGAACTCTTTCTTGGCAAAAGGATGGGGGAATTCTCATCCAATGGATGATCGATTGGTACATCTTACGAAGGGTCACAAATCCCGTCTTTGGCCAATCTGGTCCCCCCGGCACCTACTTCGTGTTATTTGTTCTCACCTTATTTCCATGGACAAGAGTTTATCTTTCCTTTTTAAAAGAAATATTTTGGAGACTTATCTCCCATTTACATGCAAAAGAAATAAAGGATTCTGTGTTTTCATCTTTTCGAAATGGAATTTTGTTACCTCTCTCCCCTAGATCTTACTTGATGGTGGGACTCATTTTTTCCTGGATCTTCTATGAATTTCTTTCGAGTAAATTACCATCTTACCCTCTTTCTGCTTATCCCATTTTATCCATTTTGCTTGCAGAACAATTATCCAAAAAACACAACCAAATTTATTTATACAGAATTTATCTTACCACTGCCATTTTGATGTTTTGTATCATTGGGTTTTTTCTAATACCAAAGTTTAGTGAAATGAGAAGGGAAACAAAATTGTTGGCTGATACGATTGGGAATCGTTTGGATCCAAATGAGACCTTATACTCGTTTGGTGGACTCGGAATCCCAAGTTTTGCATTTTATCTGAATCGGCCTATCAAAGAAATCCAGATGGATCAATTATTTCTGATCCAAGGAAAAATCCTTCTCACTGACTCAGATAAAATCATGTTAGATGCCTTAGGGATGAAAACATTACCAATAGGAGAACCCATCTCCATTTATGTTTATGACCGAAACAAATCCTTAAAACTCAGGTTAGTCAAAAAAATGCCTTAGTCCAAAAATCGACGTTTCAACTCGGGGGAAGGCATCATACAACTTTCTGCTTTGCCAAACCATTGGTAACGATGTTTGGCAATGAAGCGGTACACCAAGTTCCGAATTCCTCTCGGCACAATCCAAAACACAACACCTAAATTCCATGGAAAACGAAGCTCTTTTGTGATCCCAAGGATGGCATCGGATTCAACCAATAGATTTCTCTCGTTCCAATAGAGGATACTATCTGGGAGTTGTTTTTCCGTGGCCTCGGGGAAAAGTTCAAAGTATGTTTTGGAACCAATGTTTGAAAACAAAAGGGATTCTTTTTTGTTGTGTTTCAGTAGAAACTGAACCGATCCCATACAGAGATGACAAACCCCGTCGAAGAAGACAATTTTCCTTTTTTCCAGTGGCATACTTTCCTCGTAACTCCAATATGGCCTCTAAGGATTCGAAATCGAGTCTAATTTCCAAGAGGTGCCGATGTTTCCAGAATTTCATTCAGACAATCTAATCGAAAAAGAAAAAACCATTTTAGATAAGATGGAGTCTAACAAACAATTCATTGAGTCTTTACTCGGCCAAAGTTCCTTTTCCTTTCAAAACTTTTTAAAGCCTTACCAAAGAATCCAAACAGAACTCGGTGATTTCATTACTGAAATTTCTCATCTCAACTCTGTCAAAAACAGTGAAGAAAGCCAAACGATATATAGTCGTTTGTTACCAAAACTAAGCGAATATTATACGGACCTAGGTCAAAATGAAACTATCTTTGCGGCCCTTTTACAAATCCAATCCACAGACAAAAATATAAATCCTGAACAAAGAAAGGTGTTAGAAAATGAAATCAGGGACTTTCGATTGTCAGGTGTGGGGCTCGACACAACCACGAAAGAAGAACTAAAGAATATCCGCATCAAACTTGCTGATCTAACCAATCAATTTTCACAAAATGTCCTCAATGCGACGAATGCCTTTGCCCTTTCCTTAAAGGAAGAAGATGTCGCGGGGATTCCAGAAAGTGATAAAAATTCTGCCAAACAATCTGATGGAACTTATAAATTCACCCTTCATTTCCCATCTTACATTGCTTATATGACCTATGGTGAAAATAGAAAGATCAGAAAAGAACTTTATGATGCCTATTGCACAAGGGCTCCTGAAAATGGAAAACTCATCGAAGAGATTTTAGCACTTCGAGACAAAGAAGCAAAATTACTCGGGTTCGAAACCTATGCTCATTTGAGTTTGGCTACCAAGGTAGCAAACACTCCAGAAGAAGTGATTTCCTTTCTCGATCACCTAGCAGAAAAAGCAAAACCCATTGCCGAAAAAGAATACGTTGCCATCCAAGATTTTGCAAAATCTTTAGGAGAGGAACAGATTGAACCTTGGGATCTCACATACTATTCCGAGAAATTAAAAAAAGCATCCTTCTCTTATGACGAAGAAATCTACAGACCTTATTTAGAAAAAGAAACTGTGATCCAAGGCACATTTCAATTTTTACAACAACTACTCGGTGTTACCTTTCAAGAAGTAAAAACAAATGTTTGGGAGCCCTCTGTTCTATGTTATGACCTCATCGTAGAAGGAGAAACACGTTCCCGATTGTATTTGGATTTAGAAGTGCGGACTGAGAAAAAAGGTGGTGCCTGGATGCATAATTGGAAACCCCATTTCCAAGATGAAACCGGCAAAACAGAACTTCCGATTGCCTTTGTGGTTGCTAGTTTTCCAAAAGCAACCGCCACTCAACCCAGCTTATTACGACCAAGTGATGTGGTAACTCTCTTTCATGAATTGGGACATGCACTCCACCATTTACTTTCTAAAGTGAAGGAAGCCTTTGTGAGCGGAGTGAATGGTGTAGAATGGGACGCAGTCGAGTTCCCTTCTCAATTTTTGGAAAACTTTGTGTATGAACCAAAGGTCTTACAACTCTTTGCAAAACACTACCAAACAAAAGAACCAATTCCCAATTCCTATATCGAAACCATGGTCAAAGCAAAAAACTTTATGTCAGCCATGGGTGTTGTGAGACAATTAGAATTTGCTAAATTTGATATGTTGGTTCATAAAGAAAGACCAAACGAATCGCGAGTGCAAGAAATTCTAAACCAAGTCAGAAAGGAAGTGGCGGTTGTCACTCCTCCCTCTTACAACAAATTTCAAAATTCATTCACTCATATCTTTGCTGGTGGTTATGCGGCAGGATATTATTCTTATAAATGGGCAGAACTACTTTCTGCAAATGCATTTTATTCGTTTGTCGACAAAGGTGTGTTTGACTTAGAACATGCAGCACATTTCCGAAAAACAGTTCTGGAAAAAGGTGGATCTGCCAATGCCATGAACCTTTTCCGAGATTTTTACGGAAAAGATCCAGACATTGATGCCTTACTTCGTTTGAACGGAATTGCTGCTTAAGACTTGGATGGCTTTGGTGATCACTTCTTTCCCATCGGTAGACTTGATGAGTTTTCGAGTTTTCCGTTGGGAATCTAATACATAAATATACGTAGAATGATCAAACGATAACCCATCTTTTGTTTTTTCCACATAGGCTGCATATTGTTTTACGATTTGGTTGGTTGTGGATTGATCAAAACTAAATCCTGAAGCATTGGGTAAATAAAACTGTACATACTTGTTTGCGGTTTCCGAGGCATCTCGTTCTGGATCAATAGAAATAAAGATCACACGAAATTGTTTTTTCTCCGCTTCTGAAAAACCTTCAGTTGCTGCTTTGATTTTGGCCAATGTGTTTGGACAAAAATCAGGACAATACGTATAACCAAAAAAAACAAGTAACACTGGTTCCGAAAATGTTTTTAAATCTACCGTAGTTCCCGTTTTTTCGACAGCTACAATATTTCCACCTATAGGAAGTTCGGTGAGCTCCAAAGAACTCCCACATTGTGGCAAAAAACAGAATAGAAAACTAATACAAACAATCCACCGAACTTGATTCATAATGATTTGATCTCCACAATATGTTTCTCTGTTTTTCCATCGGAGTAATGGATTTCGATCCATAAATCTCCTTTCTCATTTTGTTTGTCATATAACATTAAATGGGTGCCATTTCGTTCCAAATCGATGGTTTCCTTGGGTTTGAGATGGATGGGATATTCCCATTTACGCATCCGCATAATTCCTTCTTTGTCAACAGACATGGTATGGAACTCAACTCTTTTGTATAGAGAACTTGATGCCGAAAGGATGGAGACGTCTATCTCTCTTGGGTTTTGGATTTGGCCATAAACTGCAGTCGTTTTCGCAAGATCAGGCACAGGTATTGTCCACAAAGTTGGATTCGGATTCGTTTTGTGACAGAAAACGAACAAATTGACTTGAATTAGTAACAGAATTCCTAAATTTGTAGTATTTACCTTTCGTAACAAGAGAACCTCGATGAGATTAATAATCAAATGGGTGACCGCCATCACTCTCATTCTATCTTCCTTTCTCCTATCCACTTACAAATGGTCTACTGGTGAATACAATTATGATTCCACTCGTAAATTTGAAAATTTTGAGACCTTTTACAAAAACGAACTAGAGATCAGCAAAAAAGAAAATACCAAACCAAACAACGAAGAGTATCTTCTCCGAGTCTCCGAAGAACCAACACCAATCGCCATTTTGTATCTCCATGGATTTGGAGCAAGTCGTGGTGAAGGGGAAGAAGTCACAAACAAACTCAGCGAATACTTTGGCGCCAACACCTACTATGTTCGTCTTCCAGGTCATGGAACCAATATCGAAGACCATTTGAACACTCCCTTCCAACGTTACTTACAAGATGCAGAAGATAGTTTACTATACTCAAAAGAACTGGGTCACAAAACAGTTGTCATTGGGACAAGTATGGGTGGAAACATCGCAACTTACCTTGCGGCCAAACACCCAGAGCTTGTGGATAGTTTGATTTTAGCTTCTCCCTTTTATGACTTTGATGATCCAACAGCTCATCTCTTTCGATTTTATTGGGGAAAATCATTTATTGATGCGATCAAAGGAGAAATCCGAATTTCCAAAACAGATCCAAAAGATGAATCAGCGAAATACTGGTATTTGGATCAGTATTATGGTGCCATTCAAAACATCTTAGATCTCAAACGATTTATGGACAAAGAAAATCCTTATCCCAAAGTGAGTGCACCTACTCTCCTCATGTATTATTACAAATCAGAACGAGAACATGACTTTGTGGCTTCCGTAAATGCGATGTTAGCCGTTTTTGACAAAATCCAATCTGGTCCCAATGCCAATCCAAAAAATCGATTGTTAAAAGTGGAAGACGGAGCACATGTCCTACTTTCCAAATATGTTAAAACCGATAAGGTCTTACTTGAAAAAGAAATGATTCAATTCATCAAGGATACAACGGGAGCTGAAGAAGTTAAAAAATCAAAGAAATCCAAACGATAACAAAATCGTTTCATACAATTCATCTACGGATATTGGTTTTGACCGAACCAATA
The DNA here is from genome assembly GCF_004769665.1 of Leptospira kemamanensis. Classification (GTDB taxonomy): domain Bacteria; phylum Spirochaetota; class Leptospiria; order Leptospirales; family Leptospiraceae; genus Leptospira_A; species Leptospira_A kemamanensis. The sequence goes on along the minus strand of NZ_RQGG01000050.1, from coordinate 58,086 downwards.
TCCCTTCATTTGAAAGTTCTTCGGCATCCAAACCATCCATATTCCCTGTATATAAAACAGAAGCTAAATTAGGATTGGATTGTTTGATCTTTCGAATCAAAACAAGCCCACTCATCTCTCTCATTCGATAGTCAGACAAAACAAAATCAGGAATACTTTGATTTAAGCATTGTAATGCTTTAGAAGAACTTTCAAACAATTTTGGTTTGATTTGTTTTTGTGACAAAACAAAGGAGATGGCTTCACTTGCCGCTTCATCATCTTCCACAATCCATATTTCTTTTTTTGCAATTTCCGACCAAACATCTTTTGGTTTCGGATCGTTACTTGTCGTATAAGATTTTAGAATTGGCAAAGACTCTTCCAATGGGAGGTAAATGAAAATTTTTAAAGTCATTGGGTCTGGTTTGTCTAAATAAAACTCACCACCCCAATTTTTGACATACCGATTGATCAAATGGATTCCAGTCCACTGAAAGTCTTCATCTTTAAAATTCACAAGGTCCAAAGTAGTCAGTTCTGATAAACTGGGTAATGACAATCCACTGAATTCTAACGAAACAAGTAATCGAACTTCATCTGTCGGTTTGGTTTGGATTTGCACAAGTCCCCGTTTCCGATCATCCCAAACAAAAATGCCACCTGAGGTGAGTTCACAAAGGATTTTTGAAAATTGAACTGCATCAACCTTTGTAATCAAAGCTGATTTATAAAAATCAAACTGAGCTTCCACATTTTTTGGTAACCCTGCCACAAGCAGAGGGATTGTGGATTCCACCACAGAAGAAATATCAATTCTGGAAATGGAATGTTCGTTTTTTGTTTTGGAATAATGAATGATTCTATGAATCATGGAACGTGCGTTATCTGCACCTAATCGAATCTTTTCCAAATACTCCAATACTTCAGATTCGTTAAATTTACCAGAAACGATTTGTTCTTTTCCCAATTGTGAAAACACATGAATGGGTTGCAGGTAATTGTTGAGATCATGGGCGATATTGGTCGCAAGGCTTCCAATGGTTTCCATTTTTTGCGAATGTAACTGATAGGACTCCAATTGTTTTTTTTCTGTGACATCATCCAAAAACACATAATAAAAATCTGGTTTCCCTTGTGAGTTCCGAAACGCACTAATACGCCGATAAACATTGATTCGCCTTCCATCTTTACGGGTAAGTCGTGATTCTTCCGCCCCTTCTTTAAAGAAACTAAAGTATTCCATCTCTTCTTCAGAGATTGGTTCCCCTTTGATCCGTTTGATATTGAGGTCTGTCAGATTTTGAAAACTATAACCTGTGATTTCTGTAAACCTTGGGTTGATGCGAAAGTATCCACCTTCCCAATCCTGTAAGGCCATCCCTACCGATGCGTTTTCGAAAAGCCCTAGAAAAAATTGGATTTGTTCTACTATATTGATTTCATTTGTTTTTTCGTTGGTTACATCCCGCACAAATACAATTTGTAAAGATGAATCCATGGACGGAATGTTCACTTTTCTTTTTTCAAATTGGAACCACCGAACAAGCGTTTCGTTAGGCATTTGAAATCGGAAGTCACCTACGATTTGTTCCCGATCATTTAGTTTCAACGGTGATAGAATTTGTTCCCGAAAAGTTTCTTTGTCTTCCAATGAAACCCAAGCAAGTAAATCAGTTTCTAAACATTCTTTCCCTGGTTTTTGGCAACCAAGGTTGTCTTTAAAAAAGTCATTGGAAAATAAAATTTGGCCAGATTTTGGGTCGGTGAGATAAACTCCACCAGAAAATAGGTTCGGCAAGACCTTAAAGAATTCTATCATTCCGCTTGCTTCCAGATTCGTTTGCATAACTCTTGCCTTAAGAGGGAAATATGCCATCCAATCCGTTTTCTTTTCAAGCACCTATTGCTTTTTTTAATTTAGGACCGTGGGAGATTGCACTCATCGTTTTTTTAGCCTTACTTTTTTTTGGTGGAAAACGATTGCCTAGCCTTGCCAAAGATCTGGGTTCTGGGATCAAAGAATTTCGAAAGTCTCTTACGGGACAAGACGAGGAACCTTCACAAACCAGTTTTCCTGTAGAAGAACCAAAACAGGCGCAGTCTCAACCCAAATCTACAAAAAAGAAAAAAGCTTAATCCATCCCATTGGCTGAAAAAAAAAGAACCGCACTGCCACTGCCGGAAGATTCGGAAACCAGGGAAAAGTATATGTCCCTGGGAGACCACTTAGAAGAGCTCCGGCAAAGACTCATTTATTCCATTCTCGTTGTTTCCGTGTTTATGATCGGAACCTTGTATTTTGGAAGTGAAATCCATAGTTTTCTCATCCAACCTTACAAATCGGTTCTCGGGCCCGATGCTCATTTTTTTCAGATCCAACTCATGGCACCGTTTCTCATTTATTTGAAAACGTCCTTTATCTTATCGGTTCTTGTATCCCTACCCTTTTTACTCTATATCCTTTGGGGTTTCATTGCACCTGCTGTGGATCCAAGGACGGAGAAATGGGGAAAGTTCATCATTCTTTTTTCTACCTTACTCTTCTGGTCTGGTCTTGCTCTTTGTTGGTTTACTGTCTTCGAAAATTTTTTACGAGTTTTCCTTGTGGTATTACGACCCGATGGAGTGGACCCTTATTTACCGATTGATGAGTATTATGATTTGTTTTTCAACCTACACTTAGTGTTTGGAGCTTCGTTCCAACTTCCGATTGTTCTCATTTTACTTGGTCGTATTGGAATATTGTCCTCTAAGTTCCTTATTTCTCGATGGAGGGAAGCAGTTCTTATCATCGCGGTTGTATCTGCCGTCTTATCACCAGGGCCAGATGTATTTTCAATGCTTATGTTACTATTGCCACTCAGCTTTTTATTCTTTTTATCTGCGATCCTCATGCGTTTATTGGAAGCCACTGATTCAAAATGAGTTACCGAGTCAAACTACCCATCCTTCTAGGTATCATTAGTTTTTTATTTTTTTTCATTCATTTTTTATTTGCTGAATTCACCTTCTCTCATTGGCAAAATCCAAAAGGGGAAAACACTCTCAACTTCAACTTGGTTGGTATTTACAGTTCTTTTCTTTTGGCTTTGTGTATTAGTTTTATCGTATATTATTTTCTTGGATTTTTATACCAATACATCCTTCATATCGTTTTTCATATCCAAGATAGCGAAAACGAGATCCCAAAAGACATTCGAAACCTCAATCGAAATTCCGATGAATATAAAATTTACAAATCTGTGATGTTCACGTTATTACAAGGGGAAGAAGGTCTAACAGAGGAACAATTTGAAAACAAATTTGATTGGAAAACGATCCAAGCTTCTTCTGTTAATAAACAAATCCCCGACATCAAAATCCCAAATACACCAGGATTTGATGTAGCCGTATTTCCATCGATGATGCGTTATGCGGGTGCAGACTACATTCGAATGGTTCGCGCAAAAGATGGTCTTTTTGGAATCATTGCAGGCCATATGGAACCTGGAATTTTAGAATCATCGGAAAAAGTTTTTATCCATGGGATCGTATCTTCTTTTGGGGATGGACTTTTTTCTACGGAAGAATTACTCGAAAAATTAAAATTTGCTCTCCACCAATTTGCTTTTTTAAAATTAAAACTCTCTGCATTTGTGATCCAAAACAAAGATGATAAAATGTCTTTTTTACACTACATGGATATGCCTATCTTTCAGTTTTCTGACCATGGCATCCAAGTGATTGAAGGAAGTGGGGATGACCATTGGTATCCCAATCACAAACATCCAATTTCGATGGCCGATGGGATTGAGGTAGGGGATTATTTGGTTTGGGCGAGTGATAGAACGCTTACCCAATTTGGCCTCACTTCGTTTGAAATCATGGAAGAATTTGTGGACTACTTACTCGACCTGCGGCCAAGTTCCTCTCGCCAGATGTTACTAGCCATAGCCAAAAAAATGAGTTCTCTCGGACGGGAAAGAAATCTCACAAACCCAATGGAAAAACTTTCGATCTTAGTGGTTCGGCGAAACAAGTAAACGCAAAGTATGACGAAGTAAATCGAGTTTCCCCCAATTCCCGTGTCCTGGCACAACCACTTCGGCATCAGGATACCGGGCTAACACTCGTTTGACTGAAGATTCCCACAACATCAAATTCGCATCTTTAGTGTTGCCCAAATCGGACGCATCCAAATCCTTCACAAGACAACCACCAAAAAGGATATGAGTTTCTGGTAACCAAACCACAATATTATCAGGGGAATGGCCATGTCCTGGGTAAAACACTTCCACGGAAACTTTTCCAGCAGCCAAACGAGTTTGGATGTCAAGGATGGGACTTGGAATTCCATATCCATTCTCCTTGGCTAATTTGGCTGTCAATTGGGTGCTATAAACAGGGATTTTCTTTTTTTGAAAGGAAGAAACTCCCGCCATACGGTCGTCATGTGCATGGGTCACAATAAGGAATAGAATTTGTTTTTGAAACTTTGTCTGGATACTTTGGATGAGTTCTTCTGTTTGTGGTTCGGTCCATGGAGTGTCGATCACAACCACACCCTTATTTGTTAATACCACAAGTCCATTGGATGGGTAAAGTTTCCCTTGGAAACTGCCAAAACTTTTGTGGATCCAAACCGATTCTTTGATTTTGATCCATTCAAGAGACTGAGTCTCTACTGTTTTTTTAGGGGAAAGGATTTGGGATTGAGATTCTTGTGGGAGAGGATTCGACTCCACTTTCTTCAGTTGGCAGTGGGTGAGTAAAAACCCCATCGCGATTGAAAATATCAAAACTCGGAATCGAATGTAGGAAGGTTTGGAGAACCGATGGTATCCGTTTTGATTCAGATTGAAATTGAAATTGATATCGAACATACAGGACTCCAAAAAAAAACCTATCAGAATGATAGGTTTGATTCGTTTTACTAAATCTACAAATTTAAATTGTAAATCCAGAGTTAGTATTTGGAATTCTAAGCGATTTTTTCGATATCACCTTTTAGAATTGTGATCGGTGCCTCTTTTTTGAGAACAGTTTCATCTGTTACCACCACTTCGAGCACATCTTTTCTAGAAGGAATTTGGAACATGAGTTCCATCATAATCTCTTCTACGATGGCACGAAGTCCCCTCGCTCCACTTTCCCGTTTGATTGCCGTTTGTGCAATGGCCTCAATCGCTGCTTCCGTGAACTTGAGTTTCACGTTTTCGATATCAAACATCTTTTGGTATTGTTTGAGAAGGGAGTTTTTGGGTTCCGTAAAAATGGATTTCAAACTGTCGATCGTTAACTCGTCTAGAGTCGCAATGATAGGAAGTCGCCCAATAAATTCTGGGATCAGACCAAATTTCATCAAATCATCAGGAATCACATGGTGAACCATGGATTCCCCTTCTTCGATTTTTCTTCCTCTGTCGTTTACAACTTCATTCGAATGGAAACCAATGGATTTTACACCAACACGTTGTTTGATGATGTCAGTGAGACCCACAAAAGCTCCTCCACAAATGAAGAGGATATTTTTGGTTTCAACTGGGATGTATTCCTGATGAGGGTGTTTTCTCCCACCTTGTGGTGGCACGTTTGCAACTGTCCCTTCAATGATTTTAAGAAGGGCTTGTTGTACCCCTTCTCCACTCACATCACGAGTGATAGAAGCAGAGTCAGACTTACGAGAAATTTTATCAATTTCGTCGATGTAGATGATTCCCATCTCCGCACGTTTCACATCATTATCAGCGTTTTGGATGAGTTTGAGAATGATATTTTCTACGTCCTCTCCCACATACCCTGCTTCTGTGAGTGCCGTTGCATCTACGATCGCAAATGGAACTTTTAGAATGCGAGCGAGTGTTTGTGCGAGTAAGGTTTTTCCAGAACCAGTAGGTCCAATGAGCATGATATTGGATTTTTCCAATTCCACGTCTCCCGCCTTACGTTCGTTATGGAAGATTCGTTTGTAGTGATTGTATACGGCAACAGACAAAGCTTTTTTGGCTTGTTCTTGTCCAATCACATACTGATCTAAGATTTTTTTGATTTCAGTTGGTTTTGGGATTTCTCCCACAATCGCAGTTTTTTCACCAGTTTGTGGTTCTTCTGCGATGATTTCGTTACATAAGGAAATACATTCATCACAAATGTAAACTCCAGGACCTGCAACAAGCCTTCTTACTTCGTCTTGGGCCTTTCCGCAGAAAGAACAATGTAACTTTTCTCTGGAATTCCCTGTTTGGCTTGCACGTTTAGTCATGGAGACGCCTCCTTAGGCTTGTATCATTTGTTTGCGTTCTAGGATCACGTTATCAATGATACCGTATTCTTTCGCTTCCTCAGCACTCATAAAGAAATTTCTTTCCGTGTCTTTTTGGATTTGCGCTGCAGGTTTTCCGATATGTTTACCATATAAATCGATCAAAGTGTTCTTCGTCTTGATGATTTCTTTTGCAGAAATCTCGATATCAGAAGCTTGCCCACCTGCTCCACCGTAAGGTTGGTGCATCATAATTCGAGAATTCGGAAGGGCAGATCGTTTTCCTTTGGCTCCACCTGCAAGTAACAGAGCTGCCATGGAAGATGCCTGACCAATACAAAGGGTTCTCACTTCAGGTTTGATGAGTTGCATGGTGTCATAAATCGCAAGTCCTGAACTCACATACCCACCAGGGCTATTGATGTAGAGGTAGATATCACGGTCTGGGTTTTCTGCTTCTAAAAACAAAAGTTGTGCACAAACAGCATTCGCGTAGGTATCGTCAATGCCGGAACCTAAAAAAATAATTCGATCCCGTAGAAGTCTTGAATAGACATCCATACGATCGATGCCACGGCTTGTTTGTTCTGAAACATATGGTAATAATGTGGACATAGTTTACTCTTCTTTCCCGCTAAGAATTTTCTCAGCTTCTTCCGTTGAAATTGCTTTGGGCGATTTTTTCTCTACCTCAGCGTAAACAAACTCGTCAATTTTATCAAACAGGAATTTGTCACGGTAGTAGGTTTCTGCCTTCTGTTTTTGGACTTCTTTTTTCAAAGTTTCGGCAGGAATTCCTTGGGCAGTGGCTTCTTTTTCGTAACCGGCTTCCACTTCCTCGTCAGAAATGACGATTTTGTAGTCATCCGCGATTTTTTGCTTCAAAATGTAAGTTTGGATGCGTTTTTCCGCAGCTTTGGAAAAGGACTCACGCACTTCTTTTTCTTCTTTTCCGAGGCGTTTTGCGTAGTCGGAAAGGGAAGTTACCGGAAGGCCAAATTCACGCATGAAGTTTTTGAAAACTGTTTCCGTTTCTTCTTCAATGAGGGATTCAGGAATGATGAATTTCGATTCTTTGATGATTTCGTTGTAGGCGTCATCTGTTGCACGTTTGGTGAGTGCATTCCCAAATATCTCAATCAGTTGTTTTTTGGTTTTTTCTTTTAACTCTTGTAAGTTGGCAGAACCATCTACTTCGGAAGCAAAGTCGTCATTGATTTCAGGGTATGTTACTTTGTAAATCGCAGTGACTGTTACTGTGTAAATGATGGATTTTCCAGCGGACTCAGGAGAAGCTGGATATACATCTGGGTAAGTGAATGTGAACTCTTTTGTTTCATTTAACTTCATCCCAAGTAGGTTCGTTTCAAAACCAGGAGGGTTTTGAGGAGCACCCATTTGGAATTTTCCAACTTGGTTGGCATCCGGGTATTCTTTTCCCGTTTCTTTGAACTTATAATTGATTTCGAGTAAATCCGCCGCTTCCACTGGTTCGCCTTCTTCTTTCAAAGAATTGCGAGCCATATTTTTTTGGATTCCTTCCAATTCTTTTTGGATATCGGTTTCCGAAATTTTAATTTCTTTTGGTTGGATTTTGATTTTCTTTAACTTTGGTAAGGTGACTTCTGGTTTGGTATCGTAAGTGGCTTTTGCCTTGGCACCCGTATTTTTATCAAAGGTTTCCATTTGGAATTGTGGCAAACGAATTGGTTTGTGTTCCAATTTGTCAAAGAGGTCAGCCATCGCTTGGTTTAACATGATGTTGGCAGCATCGTCCATTACGGTATCACCGAGGACTTTTTCGACCATATTCAGAGGAGCTTTTCCTGGTCGAAATCCAGGGATTTTTACTTTTTCAGCTGCATTTTTGTAAGCCTTTGAGTAGGCGGTGCGGACTTCTTCAGCGCTAAATTGAATGCTGAGGTCACAAGTGGCGTTATTATTTTTTTTAGCAGTAAATTCCATCGTATTATATCCAGTGTAAAAAAAGAGAGTGTAATGGAAAGAAAAAGAAGAAGACCTTCATTAGCGGGAAACGGGACTTGAACCCGCGACCCTCTCCTTGGCAAGGAGATGCTCTACCGCTGAGCTATTCCCGCAGAAGGTTTGTGAAACCATCATTTGGAATCAGGACAAATCGGCAAGGAAAAAAGACGAAAAAGGGTAAAACAAATGGTGGGTTTGCGTGGGGAAACCTGGTACAAACGAGTTATCTGTGCCAAGATTTTAGTTCCCGATCGAGTTAAGATAGGTTTTGCCTCTATACCCCATGCTAAAATCAAAACCCCATAACCAACTAACAGATCTTTATCGAGATGGCCAACTTTGGTTTGTCCAAGCCTGTTCCCAAAACATCCATTCATAATTACAACTTTGTTGGAAGGCTAACTTTGCTCTGTTTTTGCTTCCTTGATCAGAAACCAAGGCATACTTCTCCACTCGCGCGAGAAGATTGGTCATGTAGTCATTAAACCCTGGATCGGAATACATCGTAAGCCAAGAAGCATAGGGATGGTCTTCTGGAATGGATCCTTTCTCACGTAAGAAGTGTTGACCTAGTTCAATGTAGAGCCAAGGGCAAGGGGCAATGGCACAAAAACCCTCAAGGACAGTGCCTCGCATAGCCGTTGTCACCATATGATTTTGATACGCTAGGTTATTCGGAGTGGCTTCCGTGTCAGCGATGGTCTTTGCATCATACCCTAATGTTTTTCCATAGCCCAGATGGAGTTGTCCTTCTACCACAAGAGCCATCCTTGCCGCATCGATCAGCCAAAGTTTATCTTCTGGGTCTGTTACTTTTGTGGAAAGAATGGCACAAGCATCAGAGAAAGCCTCTAAGTATTTTGCATCTTGGATTTGGTAAAATCGAAAGAGTTTGGGATCGAGAGTGCCGTCTGCTAAAGCCAAAACGAAAGGATGCGTAAAGGAAGCACCAAATGAAGTTTTGGCGAATGTTTTGCATTCATTGGCAAATGGAGGGATGGGGAATGGACTCTGCATCGTATGAGTTCCTATTTTTCTAAAAGTGGTTTTAAGTAAGGGTAGACTGTGTCAGCCACAAGTTTATGACCTTCTTCAGTGGGATGGATTCCATCTTTTTGATTGAGTTGACGAATGGTGGCTACTTTTTCTAAAATAAAAGGGACCAAGGGAACCGATTCTTCTTTTGCAAGTTCAGGATAAATTGCATTAAATGCATTGCCATATTTTTTTCCCATATTGGGTGTTGCGATCATTCCAACTAACAAAATTTTGGTGCTAGGATATTGTGATTTAATTTGTTTGATCATGGAACGTAGGTTTTCTTTGGTCACAGCAGGACTGATTCCCCGTAACATATCATTTGCTCCTAACTCAAGGATAAAGACTGTTGGTTTTTCGGCAAGCACCCACTCCAACCTTCCAAGGCCACCACTGGTTGTGTCACCTGAGACTCCCGCATTTGTCATTTGATACGAATACCCTTCTGCATTGATCCGATTTGTCAGAACATGAGGCCATGCGTCCTCATAATTGGTTAGGCCATAACCAGCGGTTAAGGAATCTCCAAAATACACAATTCGTTTGGTCTCATTGGAACCTTGAGAACCATTTTGGTTTTCTGATTCGGAAGTCGCGGGTTTACCGCAGGCAAGGAAGAAACATAGAATAAGAAGTGATAATCGAAGAACCATCACTTCTTAGATTGGCATGGCAAATGAAAAATGCAAACTTTTTTAACGTGAAACGTTGGCTTCGATTTTGACCCTATTCGAAGAAATCCATGTTTCTTCCTAAAATTTCCCTTTAAGTTTTTCTTTTAACGATTTGGCGGCCATAGCAAAACCGCCATCGGCTCCATCCACAAAATGCACTTCATCGGAAGAAGCTACTTTTAAAACACAGGTCATGAGTGATCTGTTAGAAACAAAAAGTCCATAATGTAACAACCCTTCCCCTTCTAACTTTTGTAAGAAGGACTCGAGTGCCAAACGATGTTTTTTGGATCCATCGATCACCATCTTTAGTGTACCATCGTATTTACGAAAGTCAGCAGACATCACTTGGTATTCTTTCAAACGGTTGAGTGAATAATGACCAGATTTGATTGGAAGATTCCACTTCATTGCAAGAGCCATCAATGTCCGTTCCACCCAAATCTGTAATAAGGTTAAGCGGTAACGAATTCCAGAATGTTTTCCTGTCCTTGCAATAGCTTCCTTTCGTAAATGATCTCCATTGTCCAATTCAATCTGATTTAAACTGAGTGGATGGTAATCTTTTTCTTCCCCATATTCAGAACGTATAAAATGTAACACACGTGTGATGATCTTTTTGCAAACTTCTAAATCAGAATGATTCGGTTTAACGATGAGGGATACAACTTCCCCACGTTCACTAGGCACATCTTTCCATCGACAGGTAAATCCAGTGAAGTCAGCAGGTAGAATTTTTTCGTTTTCACGAACCAAATAAGATTCATCTTTCCCTTCTTTGATCCATTGTTCTGCCAATGGTAAAGCAGTTCCAAAGAGAGAACACTGCACGTAATGATCAGAGGCCTTAAACTTACTTAAAAATAATTCCGTGCCAGCTCGATACAATTCTTGGACAGGAACAATTCCTGCACGCATTTCCAAATCAAATGCTAAACGAACTTGAGAGATGGTGTCAGCAATGGCAGACCGAATCGGAAAGAGCAAATTGATTGGTAACAAAAAGGTAACACCATCACCACCAAATACAAAAGGAAAGTCCATATGCCCATAGACATTGGCAACAGCAATTGCGGTTAACCCACCAGCAGTATTCACATCCTTATAACGACCTTCTTCGATTGCCTTCGTGGATCCGACAATGTCGGTAATGAGTACAAACCAATCGTCAGGGACTTTGGTTACCGTTGTCCCTTCAAAGATATTTTGAAATTGGGAACTGGGTTTGAGGTTTTTATAAAAATCATCCATCATAGAATCAGACGGATCAAACCAACGACAAAGGAGAGATTTTTCGTAGTTGTCTTAGGAAAGCATCTTCTAAAACCTATATCATAGTCTATGAATCAAGTTCTCTTACGCACCAGTTTTTCCCTGTTTCTTTTGTTTGGATTTTTTGGATCTTCTTATTGTTTCGGTTTTTACCTCACGGAACTTGCAGCCAATGAAAGGAAACAATGGTTAGAAGAAAAAGCATGGTCCATCACCAATGCGATGACAGACGAAGAACTAGTGGGACAAACCATCCACATTGCCATCCCTTCAAGGACTGTGGACCAAACTGCACTCGATGAAATCAAACAAACAAAACCAGGTGGGATCATTCTCTTTGGAAAAAATTTGGGTAAAAAAGGAGAGATACTCTCTCTCACTGAAAACTTACAATTGGCAGCAAAAGACAATGGGCTCCAACCTTTTCTCATTTCCACCGACCAAGAAGGGGGACGAGTGTTTCGTGTCCAAGATGGGATTACTCATTACCCAGGAGCAATGGCAGTTGGACAAACAGGGAAAAAGGAATGGGGAGAAATAGTTGGTTTTGTCACTTCTTATGAACTAAAGAGTTTAGGTCTTAATTTTTTATTTGCGCCAGTTCTGGATATCAATAACAATCCACTCAATCCAGTCATTAACACGCGTTCGTTTGGATCCGATGTGAATCGAGTGTCGGAAGTGGCTGTTGCTTATGAAAAAGGAGCAAGAGCCGGTGGATGTTTACCTGTGATCAAACATTTTCCAGGACATGGGGACACCACAGTGGATAGCCATTTAGGTCTTCCCATCATAAACAAAAGTCTACAAGACCTAGAAAGATTGGAACTTGTTCCTTTCAAACAATCCATCCAAGGTGGGGCAGAAGCAGTTATGTCAGCCCATATCGTGTATCCTAAAATTGATCCCAATTTTCCAGCGACTTTATCCAAAACGATCCTAACAGATATTTTGCGAAACTCATTACAGTTCGATGGCATCATCATTACGGATGCTATGGAGATGCATGCCATTTCTAAAAATTACGAAAAAGATAGGCCTGGTGTTCTCACTATCCTTGCTGGTGCTAATATCGTTCTTCTCACAAGTTGGGGAGAGACAGCAAAAAAATTCAAAGCACAACTATTGGATGCTTACAAACAAGGAGAATTCCGTTTTGTAGACAATGATGGAAAACAACACGATATCCTAAAACAAGCGGTACAAAAACAAATTCGAAAAAAATTAGAACTTGGAATTTATGATAAACATTCCATAAGTCCGAACATCTATGAGGAAAACCAAAAACAAAAAGATTTTTTGGTTACCTGGGAAAAAGAACGAAATGACCGTTATACGAAACTTGCCCAGTACCAATTTTTTGCAAAAGAAATCAACGAAGACTCCATTCGTGCCTATCCAAAACCGGTGGTCACAACAACGATTTTGCCAGAACAAACGGTTTCTTTTGTGAAAAATGGAAAATTAAAAGAATATCTCAAATCAAAAAAGATCCAATCCTTTCCTATTAAATCATTTGCCAGTGTCGCCAAACAAAAGTCATACTCAACGTTTGTATTTGATTCCACCTCAGAGCCGGAAATCCTAATAATTGTCAATCTTGCAAAAAAACACCCAAACAAACGTTTTCTCGTTTTACACGGAGGAACACCATTTATCCAACTTCCAACAGTACGAAATCTAGAATATTTGCTTTCGTTTTCTCTTACAACGGGTTCTTGGGAAGCATTGGGTGCAAAACTCACTTCTGGAAATGAAATTCCAAAAGTGGATTTGATTTTATTATCGAAAGAAGCAAAAACACCATCCAAAGGTGCTTTTCCAGAAAGTTTATAAATTAAAAATCGCGGAAGCTTACGTTAAAACTTCTCTCACTCCACCACGTTTGCGGATTTCTTCATACAAAGATTTCCGCATCGTTTCATCTGCATCCACGTATCGCAAAAGGAATAAATCTGACTTTTGTTTGGTGGGCATCATCTTCGCACGGATATGAAACTCAGGCCCTTTTTCAAAACTAAAACTCACTTCCCAAAGGTCTTGGTGTTTCCAAATCTCAGAGGAGATTCCAGTAGGGAAGGTAAACAAAATCCCTCTGTCTGACAATCGTTCCGAAAGAGTGATAAATGGTTTTGCAGTTTCTTTGATATCAAAACGTTTTTCGTTATTTTCTTTTTGGTCTTTTGCAATCCGTTTCAGAACTTCTAATTGTTTATCAATGTTTTCTTCGCTTAATATTAATTTGTTTTTATCTAATTCTAGATCTTTTTTCTGCTCAGGTGGTGGCCAAGGAGAAACGGTGATCGACATTTTGTCGAGTAACATCAAATGAGATTCCCCTTTCCTTTCAATTTTCCCATTAAAATGGAAAATCACTCCACTTTCATTCGTACGAATCACTCTACCATCTAACAAATAACCACCACTACTTGGACGAAACACATACAATTTTGCTTCTTTTCCTGGAACGAGTAAATCTTTTGAAATTCCTTTTGCTGATAACAAAAGTTCATCTGAAGTTTTTTGCATCACATAGGTAAGTTCTTCTCTTCCATCTGCTTCCAGGGCTGCCACTTCCCCAATAGTTAAATCATTTAAGGATAAAATTTCTTTTTTGAATTCCACGCCAGAACGAAACAGTTTATCAAAAAGATTCACTTCCTTCTCTGTTGTATTTGCAGTTGATTTTAAAAAATAACGATACAGGGCATTTTTGAGTTTGTTGCGGTTTTCTGGTAAAAGATACATTTCCCGTTCGTCATCATTCAGATGGTCATAAAAACTATGTAAAATATTGAGTTCTACTTGGTTACATTTGCGTGCGATGGCGTAACGTTGGAACTCCACCCAATGGTTGACCACACTTGCCTGTTTATTCTGTAAATAATTCATGAACTTAACGTAAATGAAGGCAGCAAGTCCCATTAAGAGAATGTAAAAGATGTAGATTGTATCAAATTTTGGAAAAATCCAAACGACCTGTGCCATAAAATTCATAAATTACTTTTCCTCATATCTCCGTTGTGTCGAATGGAAGCAAGGTGAGTTCTTCCTACTTCAAAATTATCGGCAAAAATCCTCTCCACGGGACAATTGTTCCCCAAGGGAATAAAAATGAGGCTCTTCCACTTCTCGGGGCCCTACTCTTATGGGAAGGAGATGTCATTTTAGAAAACCTTCCTGAAATTGCCGATGTCCAGAAACTCATGGATGTCCTTCGCCACATCGGTGTCGAAATCACTTCGCTCGATACAAAAGGATCCTACCTCTTTCAGAAAAAAAATCCAGTGAAATCGGATTTGCCCTACGAACTTTGTTCCCAACTCCGAGGAGCAGTCACATTAGCAGGCCCCATTCTCGCAAGGACAGGACGTGTGTTTTTACCAAAACCAGGTGGCGACAAAATTGGACGTCGTCGAATGGACACCCACCTCCTCGCTTTAGAAGCCCTTGGTGCCAAAATAGAAGTTTTCCCTGACGGATACATGATCACGGCAGACAGACTTTTCGGAAAAGACATCTTACTGGATGAAGCTTCCGTAACCGCCACTGAAAATGCTGTGATGGCCGCGGTCTTTGCAGAGGGCACGACCATCATACGAAATGCAGCTTCTGAGCCCCATGTGCAGGGACTTTGTCGTTTTTTACAAGCAGCTGGTGCCAAAATTGACGGAATTGGAACAAACCATTTAACCATCACAGGTGTTACATCCCTTTCTTCCCCGGAAGGTGGTTTGAAACACAGGATTGGTTCTGATTATTTAGAAGTCGGATCCTTCATTAGCCTAGCAGCTGTTACAGGTGGCGAAATCCATATTACCGATGTTAACTTAGAAGACATTCGTATGATCCGAATGGTTTACTCAAGACTTGGCATCGAAGTACGACCAACAGAAACAGGAATCCTCGTTCCTTCTGACCAAAAAATGGAAATCATCCCCGACTACCATGGTGCCACCCCAAAAATTGATGATGCCCCTTGGCCAGGGTTTCCGGCAGACATGACATCAGTCGCTCTTGTCACGGCAACACAGTGCAAAGGGACAGTCCTCATCCACGAAAAACTCTTTGAATCAAGACTTTTCTTTGTCGACAATATCATCGCGATGGGCGCTCAAATCATCCTCTGTGACCCACATCGAGCCATAGTGATTGGTGCCAACAGATTGTATGGCCAACGAGTCGCAAGCCCTGACATTCGTGCGGGGATGGCAATGATCATCGCAGCACTTTGTGCGGAAGGTCAAAGTGAAATTCATAACATCGTTCAAATTGATCGAGGGTTTGAATCCATCGACACAAGACTTAGGTCACTCGGGGCTCAAATCGAAAGAATCCCCAGCTAAATGAAACGAAAGGATCTGTTTCGAGAAGGATTTAAGTCCGTTTTCCAATTTACCTTTACCAAAGCGGACGAAATCACAGAAGCCATCAAGGAAGTCTGGCAAGAAGAAACAGATCCCAAATCTCCTTCCAATTCCTCAAAGAAAACAAAATCCAAAAAAAACACAAAACCGACAGTTGTTCGGAAACGAAAAACGAGAATGTTCCAAACATTGTCCCTCCCCCCTGGAGCAAGTTCTGATTTTTTTTCTTTGTGTACAGGGTGTAACGAATGTATTTTTGCCTGCCCTTACGCCGTCTTATTCCCTGT
Organism: Leptospira kemamanensis; assembly: GCF_004769665.1. Taxonomy (GTDB): domain Bacteria; phylum Spirochaetota; class Leptospiria; order Leptospirales; family Leptospiraceae; genus Leptospira_A; species Leptospira_A kemamanensis. The sequence goes on along the minus strand of NZ_RQGG01000050.1, from coordinate 42,239 downwards.
TACAGCAGAAGACCAAACAAAATCCTTTCCTCATTTTGATCCCAATGCAAAAGCATGCCACTTATGTTCGGACTGGCCTTGTATCAATGCCTGCCCAGAAGAGGCGCTCTTACCGTACAAAGTGTCCGATACGACGCCAAATTTCGGTAAGGCGAAGTTACGAAAAGAATTTTGTATCAATCAAAAAACGGGAGAACAAACCTGTAATGCGTGTTTTGTTACCTGTCCTGTCGAAAAAACCGTTAAATTTAAAGGAAATTTACCAGTTTTTTCACAATCTAGTTGTACAGGATGTGGACTTTGTGTAGAAACATGTCCAAGTTTTCCGAAAGCAATTCAAATCAAACTGAATCAAATTTAATTATCACCTATCAAACGTTTTAGAAAAAAAACGTCGCAAAACATCAAAAAATTGTTATTCGATGAAAAAAATATCTTGAATTTTTTAGAAATAAGAGAGATACTCTTGTTAGGGCAAGGGATTTCCCTTCGTCAAAAAAAATAGATTTAAAATTTAAAGGAAAAAGAAAGCTATGGAACCACAAAAAGTAGGCCCAGGACAAATCGACAAAATTGCAGATGATCTTAAAAAAGACCCTGAGAAGTCGATTGGGAATTATCTTTTCAAAGGATTCAGAATCCAAATCTCCAAGTACAAAGCATCTGGAGCGGAGAGAGTTCAACAACTTTACAAAAGAAGAAGAGCGCAAGGTCTATGCATCGTTTGTGGTACAAAAGTAACTCGTAAGAACCCGGTAACAGGTATTCTTTACAGACTTTGTGATACTCATAGAGCAGAAATCGACCAAAAGAATAAAGAAAAAGCAAAAGCAAAAAAAGGGAAATAAATCCTTTTCTTTGTATTTTTCTAACTGAAAGGGGACTTTTGTCCCCTTTTTTGTTTACAGACTCTTTTCCTCACCTATCCTCATTTTCTATGAAAACTCTTTTTCCCCTTGTCCTTTTCGCTCTACTTGGTTGTTCTCAATTGATTTGGCGTGATGCGAAGCTCACAGAAGAAATTTCACCCAGTAATGACCCAAATGTGAATCTTGTCCTCACGGTCCACTTCCAGGAAAAAGACTCTTGGAATCCCATGAACGGAACCACGGACAAACGAAATTACCAAAGTAAAATCAAACTGGTCGAAAACGGAAAAACAGGTGGAAAAGTGATCAGGGAGTGGGAACTCCCTTCTTGGTCCCTCGCAGATGGCATTTTTTATCACACCATCACAAAATCACTTTTTGTTTTGTATGGAAAAGATGATGAATACGGAACTCTGAACCAAACCCTATCCATTTATCCAGAATCAGGTGGCGCCTTTTCTTATCCTGCAACACCAGAGAAAAAAATCATTTTCCAAATGGCTCCTTCGCCAAATGGAAATTTGGTGGCACTTGTCACAGCCAATCCAACGGGAGACGGAGAGTTTACAGAATTTGAATTCAATGTGATCCAGGTCTCAGACAAAAAGATCCAATCCTTTCCCATTAGTTTTTGGACAGCTCTCCCTCTGTATGGAATCCGATGGTCCGAAGATGGCCAAAACCTTTTCCTTCGCACCCCGGACAAGATCCTCGTTTGGACGGGAAAAGAATTGAAAGAAGCAAAATCCTTTCCAGACTGTTATACCGTTTCTACCAATTTTGGGAAATGGGCCTATGAATCAGCGACCCTAGGTGAGGGAGGAAATGTGGTTCTTGGGAAAAAGCTGCCCTCTCCCAAACAGATTTCCAATCTCGACCAAATCAAACTCTGCCGCTAAACTGGGACTATTGAAAAAGCCAGGGATTCCTAGGGTGAGTTTCTGGCCTCAATTCGCTTGATTTAATTATGTCACATGATTGGATGAGTGAAAAGCGTCCATGATCGAAAAGAAATTCACAGAACAAATCGATGCCATTTCGAAATACCTCAATGTCGTCGAAAAAATCGAACCCATTCGCAAAAGTGGGGTCGTTGTTTCTGTTGTAGGCAATGTCATTTATTCACAAGGTCCCCCCGATTCCAAAGTAGGAGAAATTTTGGAAGTGGAACGTGGGTCAGACAAAGGGTATTTGGCCTGTGTCCTCGTTGGTTTCAAAGACCATCTCTACACCTTAATGCCATTAGGTGATACACAAGAAATATTTCCACATGCCTTTGTATTTTCCTCAGGAAGACAAATCACGTTAAATGCTGGACCAGAACTTTTGGGACGGGTGTTAAACGGTTTAGGAAAACCAATTGATAGCAAAGGAATTCTCATCACCAAAGAAGAAAGAGCTTCCGAACCAAGGTTTTTAAATCCACTGGATCGTCCTCCCATCACAGAGATATTAGAAACAGGGGTTCGCGCCATAGATGGTATGTTAACGGTTGGGCGTGGCCAAAGGATCGGAATTTTTTCTGGTTCAGGAGTTGGTAAATCCAGTTTACTCGGAATGATCGCTCGTTATACGAATGCGGATGTCAACGTGGTTGCTCTGATTGGAGAGAGGGGCCGTGAGGTAAATGAGTTTTTACAAGTGGAACTAGGCAAAGAAGCCTTGGCAAGGTCTGTAGTTTTTGTAGCCACTTCTGATTCCTCTAAAATGGAACAGGTGAGTTGTGCAAACCTTGCCTGTTCGGCAGCCGAATACTTCCGTGAAAAAGGAATGTCTGTGAATTTGTATATGGACTCTCTTACCAGGTATGCGGAAGCCTTACGCGAATTGTCGATTGGCGAACCTGTTGTCACAAAAGGATATGCTTCCAGTGTATTTACCAAAATGGCGAAACTAGTGGAACGTGCTGGAACATCACATAATGGTGGTTCTATTACCGGTTTTTATACTGTATTAACTGATGCTGAAGATGATATGGATGACATTGTGGCTGACAAGGTGCGTGGATTCATTGATGGACATATTGTATTAACAAGAAAACTAGCCGAACAAAGTCATTACCCAGCAATTGATGTTCCCTCTTCTCTATCTAGGCTCATGCAAAAAATTGTGAATGAAGACCATTATATGCGAGCGTCCATTGTTCGGGAACTGATCTCTAAGTACAAAAATTCCGAAGATATCATCTTACTCAATGCCTATGTCCGAGGTGCTGATGAAAAAATTGATATGGCGATTGATAAAAAATCACAAATTGATGATTATTTAAGACAAAGAATTGAAGAAAAATCTTCCTACAACGAAGCCACAAAAAAACTCGAACTCATCTTACAATCCTCATCTCGCAATGACGATGAGTTTTAATTCAATTAGATAAACTTTACTGAATCAATCACTCAATCTCTAAAATTACAAGGGTCACGTCATCATCTGGTGTTCGATCTCCCGTAAATTCTTTGATCTTTTCGAGTAACAAACGTTTGGATTCTGTGACTGGATAACCACTATACCGATGTGACATCATTTCCCAATTTTCCTGACCAATCATTTCCTTTTCAGCATTGGTAGCTTCTGTGATTCCATCAGTATACAAAACAATTCGATCCCCCGATTGGATTTTCATATGATCTTCTTGTATATCAAGTTCTGGGATCCAACCAATGAGTTTCCCTTGTGGCATACTGAGTTTGGCTTTGGTTTCCCCTCTTCGATTTAAGATAAGAGGTGGGTGACCACAACGAGCATGGATCAACTCTTTTGTTTCCAAATTGATGTATACATAAGAGGCTGTGACAAATGCCCCTTTCATTTTTCCAAGGAGTGTGGAATTGATTTGGTTTAGCAATTGTGCCGGTTCCTTGGCTAAACGCACTTGAGTGGAAAAAGCAATTTTTAACATCGCAGACACAAGGGCAGCAGGGATTCCATGACCTGAAACGTCTGCAACGAGGACACCTAACTCTGTTTCGGAGATAGCATGAAAATCAAAAAAGTCACCTCCAATGCTATCCATTGGTTCATAATAAAACTCGGTTTTGATACCCACCACATTTGGTGCTTCCTCAGGAAGGATGGAATACTGGAGTTTTCTTGCTAAACCCAATTCGTTTTGAATGGCAATGAATTTGTTTTGTTCCTCAACAGCTTTTTTTAAGGTAATGAGGTTTTTGGCTCGAGAGATTAACTCACGTTTATCGAAAGGTTTTGCCAAATAATCATTTCCACCTGCTTCTAAAGCAGCAACAATATCTGCAATTTGGTTTTTAGCCGTTAAAAACAAAATAGGAAGTTGGTATAAAGAATAAGATTCTCTTAACACTGTACATACATCATACCCACTCATTCCTGGCATCATGATATCAAGTAACATAAGTTCAAAAGGACCTTCATCCCGAACCAAACGAATGGCATCTACACCATTCGCAGCTTCACTCACATCACAACCAATTAGAGTTAAATGATTTTTTAATACTTGGCGATTGATTGGTTCATCATCGACAACGATGACTTTTATTTTTTCGCCGTCATATTCATCTGCAACATCTTCAATGGGTTCAAAATCAAAATTATCCCCGCCAAACCACATTTCCGCTTTTTTCAATTGTGGTTTTTCCATTGGGATTTCACCTTCTCTCGCAAGGGGAAGAGAAAAAGAAAATACAGAACCTTCCCCTGGATTGGAGTCTACCCAAATATTCCCACCATGTAATTCAACCAATCGTTTCGAGATGGCAAGGCCTAAACCTGTTCCACCAAACTTACGTGTGGTGGATGCATCCACTTGTTCAAAGGAACGAAATATATCACCAAATTTATCTTTGGGAATTCCAATTCCAGTATCCCGAATCGAAATCACTGCCATTTTATCAGTGATTTCACAGGAAACTTCAATCCGACCTTTTTCCGTAAATTTAATCGCATTTCCAATTACGTTAAAAAGGATTTGTTGGAGTCTTGCTTCATCTCCAAGAATCGGTGGAAAATCAATCGGGACATTATTACGGACTGTTAGATTTTTTGTAACATAGAGAGGTCTTGAGATCACAAGAACAAAATCACAAATTTGGTGGAGATCTATGGCTTTTAAGTCTAAATCCAAATCACGATTTTTCATTTTAGAAAAATCTAAAATGTCATCCACAAGAGAAGACAAACGTTTTCCTGAACTCACAATCATTCCAAGGTTTTGTCTTTGTTCTTGGTTTAGTTTTCCACCAATCCCATCAAACATAGATTCGGCGATCCCGATAATTCCATTCAGAGGAGTTTTTAATTCATGTGATGTATTCGCTAAAAACTCGTCTTTGAGTTTATCTAATGCAAGAAGTCGTTTGGATAAAGTCTCCACTTCAGAAAAGGCTTTGCTAAATCTTCTTGAAAGTGTGAGAGACTGGACCAGGATAAAAACAAAAATTCCAATTGGAATCGCTTCCACGGAATAAAAAATTTGATTTGCGTTTAACAAATCGATTAACGCAGCACTTGCCACTGTAGAAATTCCAACCAAAAACAAAAACCCACTTTCCTTTTTATGATAAGCGGCTCGAAATACACCTTGTAAAATCATAAGAATTCCAAATAAAAATACAATTTGGAAGTAAGCGTTTAACTCGGTATAGATATGTGTTGGTAATACAAATAAAAACGAGAGAAAAAGGAGTGTTGGAACAAGTAGTAGACGATGCATCCACTTCGTATAAAAATCTGGATAAAACTCCCGAAAAAATGCAAAAAACAAATAAGGTGAAAGATAAAATGTAAAATATTCAATCCTTAGGCAAACATTCCAACTGAGGATCGGTGCCAGTTCATTGAAGATAAATCGTTCCCCAGTGAATAAAGTACGAAGGGCTAAAAGTAAAGCAGCAAACCCAAATAACAAATTCCCTTTGTCAGTACGTCGGAAGTAAAACAAACCAAAATGGTATAAGGCGATAATAAAAACAGAACCCGCTAAAAACAGGGAAGAAGCAAGATCCGCTTCACTTTCTTTATACAATTTGTTCCACTCACCGAAGTAAGGTGGTTCCCACATTCCCCCTTTTGCATGATGGAAATTGGAGATTTCAATGAGAAGTTCGTTTGGACCTTCCGACCAAGGTAAGGGATACAATTGGAAAGCGTAGGAAGGATCGGATGAATCACGAGATTTACCAACAACACCCGAAGAACCGAGATGTTTTCCATTCCAAAACACTCGGGAGGCCGTGGCCACATCCAAAATTTTAATTCCATAGACCTGGCCCTTTTCTACGAATTTTGGTTTTTCCAAAACCAATCGGTAAGTCCCATACCCATCTCCCGAACCAAGGACGGAATTCCAAATTCCTGGGACTGTGAGTTGTTGGAAGGGGGTTTCTCTGGACTCAGACTCAGATAAAAACACCCGGGGATAAAACTCCCAGTCCCCTTCTAAATGGATGGGGTTTCCTTCACTCAGCTCCACCAACTCACGTGGACTGGTGGCAAAAAGAGGTGAAAAGGAAGCGAAGATTTGGCTCCCTAGGAAAAAGATCAGATGTAAGTATTTGTGGGACAATATTCCAAGTTTTACGTATTTTTTTAAAAATACGAGTAAAAAAGAGTACAAAAATTATTTAGAACCGAAGAAATAGACAGCTGTGAAACGATTTCGTTTTAGTTTGGAAACGGTTTTGAAGCTGCGGGGCCTACGAGAAGAGGAAGAAATCCGCCGTTTGTCCCTCGTTGTTTCCAAACTGAATACCTTAATTTCAGAAAAGGAAAATAACCAAAAAGAAATCGAATCTTCCTATGAAGCCATTTTATCTTCTGCAAAAGTTGGGACAAGTTTATCCGATTATTTGTCTATCGAACAATACATCAAAGGCCTGATCCGAAGAAATGAAGAATTAGAACACAGGATCTCGAACCAAAACGAAGAAGTGAATTTGGTTCGTAAAGATGTGATGGTAGCTCGGATGAATAAAAAAGTCATCGAAGTCCTAAAAGACAAAAGATTTCTCGAATGGAAAAAAAAGAGAAATCGAATGGAACGCCGAGAAGTGGAAGAATTCAATGTTCACTTAAACAAACAATCGTTATTTGATTCTTTTGATACCTATGGTCCAAAGGCTTCTAAAAAAATTCCAAGAACATTTAAAATTTTAAATAGAGAAGATGGTGGAGACGAACTCGCATCTGACTTTAAAACTCTCCGTGATTTTTACGAAAAATATTATTTAGGTCAAGGCAAATCATAATGGCAAGTGTAACAGACAACACAAGATCCTTCTTTTTAATTGTACTGATTTTTTTTCTGATTGCGATTGGCTTTTTTGTTTTTGATTACTTCCAAGTGATCAACGCCGAAGAATATCTTCCTTTTTTAAAAAAACAAGCAGGCCTTGTAAACCAAGACTTACTCTCTCCCACGGAGCTCGAGAAGTTAGAAATGGAAAAAGCAAAAGAAAGACTCATTGCTGACCGTGAAGAACTCGAACAAATGAAACGTGAGTTAGAAGAAAAATCTTCATCACTCAGTGCCGACAAAGAAAGGTTAGAAGAACTCAAAGAAGGCATTCAACGAAAAGAAAAAGAAATGGCGGAAAAAGCAAGAAAGGACAATGCCCGTGCTGAAAAAGTAAAAGTCCTCGCAAACAAAGTTGCCAATATGCCACCCGAATCAGCTCGAGATATGCTCATCAATTGGCCTGACTACGATATCATTGAAGTGTTTGAACAAATGGATCGGGATGCAGAAGAAGATGGAAGACAAACCATCACAACTTACTTACTCACTTTATTTCCCGCAGAAAGAAGGTCGGTCATATCGAATAAATGGCTCGATGCCGGCGCCAAAAATGTTCCAAACTACGGCAAAAGCATTGATGAGGAAAACGACGAACCCTAAATCACAATTAAGTTAATTTTTTATTTCGCGTTATTTTTACTTAGAGTTTCGTTTATGTACCACAGAGGATAGCCTTCACTTCCGTGATAGCATCTTCTAATTTGTCGTTTACAACCACATAATCAAAATTATGTGCTTCATCTAATTCATGAATCCCATTTTCGATCCGTTTTTCAATGCTCGTTTGGGAATCGGTTCCGCGCCTGATAAGACGTTCAATCCAAATTTCGCGACTTGGGGGTTCAATGAAAATGGTCACAGATTCAGGCCTTAACTCCTTCACTGATTTCGCACCTTGTACATCCAAATCGAGAAGTGCCACCCGGTGTTCCTTAATCGCATCTAATATGGGAGCTTTTGGGGTTCCATAAAAATTGCCATGGACCTCAGCCCATTCATAAAATTCACCTGCGGCGATTTTTTTTTGAAATTCAGGGATGGTTAAAAAATAATACGTTTTTCCTTCTTCATCTCCAGGCCTAGGAGCTCTTGTGGTACAAGAGATAGAAAAATAAAACTCAGGATTCTCCTTTAGGAGAGCTTGGATGATGGTAGATTTTCCACCGCCCGCTACGGATGAAATGATATACAGATTCGGAACCGCTTTCAATCTTCTGCCTCCTCTTCCCCTTCGCCAATGTGGTTGTCACCTGTTTCCAAACGTTTGGCTAAACTTTCGGGTCGTATCGCAGAGAGTAAAATATGACCTGAATCTAAAACAAGAACGGATCTTGTTTTACGACCACAGGTAGCATCAATCAATCGATTTTCGGACTTTGCTTCGGTTCGGAGTCGTTTGGCTCCCGCTGAATCTGCCAGTAAAATGGAGAGAATCTTGGAAACAAAAACTATGTTAGAGAATCCTACATTGAGAACAGGAAACGAAGACATGGAAACATATTTTTAGATTCTTCTAGATCGATCAAGTCGAATCGTTTCAATCAAATGAATTTCATGGATACCAATGTTCATCGCTTCGGAAATTTCTTCGTGTTTGTAACCCTTTTTGATGAGATGAACCACTTTATCAATTTTTGTTGCAGAAGCTGGCAATTCTTCCAATGCAGACTCAATCGAAAATTCTACTTTATCTAAGTTCATTCTTTGGTAAGAAGCAAAGGCAGGGTCATTCGCTTTCGAAACTTCATTTAAGAATTCTCTTTTTTTCTGACCTTCTATCATTTCATTGCGAATGGCTTCGGAAGGTTTTTCTTCGGCAAATGGATTCCCACCAACCGTATAATTCATCTTAGGTTGGAAGGTTGGAACTTCTACGTTTTCCATTGCCTTTTTAGAAGGTTCAGTTAAAGGTTCCATACCAAACATTCCTTTCACAGCCTTGCCTAGTTTTCCAAACGCTTGGTTCACTGCCCCTTCTGTAGTTTCTGCTTCTTCGATTGTGACAGGGATTTGGTTTGCTTGGTAAATTTTACCAATTCCAGTTCTTTGTTCTTTGAGATCAAGAACTGGTTCTTCTTTTTCAACAGGTGGAGGAACTAACTCCGATTTCATGGACAAACCAGTGGTTTGGTAATGTTTGAATTCTTTTACCAAGGCCTCACCCTTTTCCATCATGGTTCGGAGTGCTACCATTTTAGATTCAATGATACTCACAGTGGCATCTAACTCACGTATGGTTTCCGCCGTGGCCATATCGATGGCTCGGTTTAGTTTTTTATCGTAGTATTCGCTGACTGCTTTTTGGACTTTTGCTGAGATGAAAACATACATCATCCCACAAAATAATAAATTAATGAGTACGAGAGAAAAAAGCTCCATATGATTCTCCTAAAGAACATTTCCAACAACATTCCGTAGAAAAAATTTAAGCTTTTGAATCAAAACGAGATCCACGTTCCAAATTGGGACGGTTGTAAATGATCCCCTCTTTGGAATAAGCAAATACCGAATTTTCTTTGTCTTGTTTCGGTTTTGCCGCCGAACCTTGGTATCCTGATTTCGCGTCAGGGACCGTTTGGGCACGGTTTTGTGTTTGGATCACCACCTTTTGCAATTCCACCACCTGGTTTTGGTGGGTGAAGGGATTTTCTGCCTGGGCCCTACGTGCAAAATCGTAGTGGTGGGCGATACTGGCAAAATTTTCGTTGAGTATCATCTGGCTCCCTCCTAATTCTTAGACTTACCACGCCCTCTCTTTTTTCTCCAGTCATTTTTCGTTTCATCTGGATCTTCGTATGGCTGGCTACGGACTTGGGACTCTTCCTCATAAAAGGTTTTGGCCTTGGTCTCGTGGCGGAGTTTGTATTCTGCGTTACGGATACGGATGGTCACACCCGGGAAAATGGTCTTCTCGACGGAAACACGACCATTCGCGGCCTGTTCGTCCATATATTCGGTGAGAGTTTGGATGTCCTTACTGGCCTCAGCGATTCGTTTTTCGAGTTTTTTAGTACCAGCTTCCAATTTCTGTAAGTGGGCATCTTGTTCGGCGGTAAAACTCGCAGGGTCGGCGTCTTTTCTCGCTTTGAGAGTGCGCATGGTTTTTGTGAGTTGGTCGAGTTTGTCTTGGTTTTCTTTTTTCTTCTCTTCAAACTCACTGATTTGTTTTAAGATCTTAGGATTGTTTCCTACAATAAGATCGGTTTGTGGGTTTGCTTGGGAACCAATGATTTTGGCGGAAATGAGTTGGGCCGCTTGGATCGTTCCCCCCACAATTTGGCCCCGTTTCCCTTTACAGGAAATTTTTCCCCCAGCCATCAGATGGGAATGTAAAATTCCTTCTTGGACAATGATGTCTTTTTCTGTGATGCAAGTGGCGTTCTGGATGAACTTTGCGACAATATTTCCACCAGTGGACTCAATCCTTGCCTCTTCGCGTCCAGTGACCCCTTGACGGACGATGATGTCCCCATCGGCTTCCACAACGGCCTTCTGGACCGTTCCATAAATTTCAATGTTTCCTGCGGCTTTGACTGAATAATTGTCTTCGACGTTTCCTGTGATGATGATGGATCCAAGGAAAGTCACATTTCCTGTTCGAACTCCCACATCCCCATTGATGCGGTAAACCGTTTCCACTGACAAGCGACCCGCAGCGTATAACACCTGTCCGTTGACTTCGGCGGTAAGTCGCATTTTGTCTTCCGAGAGAATGGTTCCTTTTCCTTGTTTGAGTTCTGTATCCAAACCGTCTTTGGCAGGTAACACCATTCCAAATAAATTGCGTCCAAACTTTCCTTTTTCGGCCGGGATCTTTTCGGCTAACAATTGTCCTACGACAACGTTTTCGATCATATCCAAATCTTTGTAGTCCACACGACCCGATTGGTCTTCTTTGAAATTGATTTTCTTTTCTGTGCGAACATAGTATTTGATTTCGGCATTTTTCCCGTTTACTGGGAAATCACCTTCGGCGCCAATGAATGGTTTGTTCTGAACTTCTTCCTCCAGATGTTTTCGAATATCGTCTTCTTTTAAACCATGAGCCACACCCATCCCTTTTAGTGCGGCAACGATATCAGAAACTTCTAAATCACGCCCACCAGGTCTTGCTGGGAATACTGTGACAAAGGCACGCATATTCTCTTGGGCAATCTCCACATTGCAACTGGAGTCATTTCCAGGTTTTGGTTTTTGGTTGGAGATAAGAACTGGTTCCCCTTTTTTCTCTTTGAGGATTTTATTGATCAGGTTTTGATCAACACCTGCCACACCACGAAACGACAATTTTTTGGAAACATCTGCCATTGTCATTTCGAGACCTTCGCCGGAAGGTGGGTAAACAGTCAAAAACACACCGGTTCTGTAAATTTTCACAACCACTCGGCCGTCTTTGTTTTTCGGTGTAACGAGTTCTTTTAATTCTTTGGAAACTAATTTTCCACTACCACCCGTTAGATGCTCATCCAATAAACTGAGTTCATCAAGGAGCATATCATCAGGTATGATGGAGGCGCGGATATGATAAGGTTCAGAAAAAAACAGGGATTTTTTTCCCCGTTTCAAAACAGTATAATCAATTTCGTGGACTTTGCGTCCCAAGTGACTGGAGGCAATTGCCAGACACTCTTCGATGGTATCGGCAATGACTTCCACTTGTTCTTTTTCCTTACGATCGAACTCTTTCAGTTCCTCTGTAAGAAATTCCGTGAGAGACATCTTCTATTACCTTTTTTGGATCGCTGATTTGACTTTAGAAAGTTTGCTACGAAGTCTTGCGACTGCTTTGGTATGAAGTTGTGAAATTCTAGATTCCGTAACTTCTAACACTTCTCCAATCTCTTTTAAGGTTAAGTCTTCGTAGTAATACAGTACGATGACTTTTTTCTCTTTTTCAGGAAGGGACTGGATGGCTTCGACAATGACGTTTTTGATTTCTTCTTTTTCGATGATATTGTCTGGATTCATATTCATCGGAGACTCTAAGGTTTCCATAAAGGAAACTTCATCGTTCTCATCTCCGAGAAACCAAATGTCATTTAAAGAAACAAGTGAGGTACCAGATAACTTGGCAAGAAGAGAATTATACTCTTCCATAGAGACACCGAGTTCTTTGGCGATCTCTTCATCATCCACTTTTTTGCCCTCTTTGTTTTCGAGCATGGCAATGATGTTTTCGAGTTGTTTTGCTTTTTGACGGATGGAACGCGGGATCCAGTCCACACTTCTGAGTTCGTCAAAAATGGACCCACGAATCCGGGTCATTGCATAGGTTTTGAATTTAATTTCGCGAGAAGGATCAAATTTCTCGATGGCATCTAACAGACCGAAGACGCCATAACTGACGAGGTCTTCAAATTCCACATTTTGTGGCATTCCGATCGCAATCCGCCCGGCCACGTGTTTGACGAGAGGTGAATATTTTTCAACAAGATAACTTCGGATCTCCGCGTCTTTTTTGACACGGTATTGTTTCCAAAGATCTGTCTCATCAAACTGATTGTATTTGTCTAGCAATCTTGACATTGGGAACCAGGGTACGGGATCTCTTTACTTTATAAATCGTAAAGAAATGAAAATTACAAGAGGATTTTTTCTTATGTCCTCTAAAAACAGTAATTTTTCAACCCTCTTGTGGGTCATCCTTGGCCATCATGGTTCGAATTGCTTCTGCCATGAGTTTTGGCTCGTTTTTGATTGCAATTTTGTCCACAATGATGTGGTCTCCAAATTTTCCTGATTTTGCCATGGCAAGTTTGGTATCCATTGCCTGATCCCCACCCGCTTGCACTCCAAAGTCATCGGATGAGGTTCCCATTGTAGAAGATGGTTCCATCCCTGCATGGTCATGGTCGAAGTCATCTGCATGTTCTCCGCCTCCAAAACCACCAATCGAAAAGGTAGATAAAAACTCTAAAAATTCAGGGACTTTCTTTTGTAAGACACTAAAAATACCAAACCCAAGTCCACCAAAGGCAAACGTCGAAATCAGAGAGACAAAAAAGATATAGCCGATTCGATTTCCCACTAAAAATCCACAAACGGAGCTAATGATGGCTCCAAGAACTGCAAATCCCAGTACAAATCCGATTAACACTTAGTTGTCTTCCTCCATTCTCGATTCCATTTCTTTTTCTTTGAAGTCCACAAAGCTAAAGAACTTCTTAAAAAATCCAGTGAGGCCTTCTTCATCATCATAACCACCTTCCGTTTGTAAGAGGGTGTGTGTAACTCGTGTGAGACAAGCCGCTGCTTTGGAACGAGGTGCTCCAATGATAAATGGTTTTTGTTCCCGAATGGATTTTTCTACTTCTTCATCTTGGAAAATAAAACCTAAGTTTTCCACTTGGACTTCCAAAAATTGACCAGAGATATCAATCACACGGTCGGCCACTTTTTTCCCTTCAATGGCAGAACGCACTCGGTTCACAATGATTTTGAGATTTTTGTCTTTGGATTGGGAAACAATGGATTTAATAAGACCATAAGAGTCTGTAATGGAGGTTGGTTCTGGAGTTGTGACAACCACTACTTCATCCGCTGGCATCACAAGACCAATCACGTTTGCCGAGATCCCAGCACCTGTATCAATGATCATCACATCATAACGATCGAGTTCTGCAAAACCTTTGATGAGGTTGTTTCTTTGGGTTTCGTTGAGATTGGCAAGTTGGGAATACCCAGAGGCACCAGCAATAATGTCCACACCTTCTGGAGTGGAAATCACGATGTCTTTTAAAGACTTATGGCCTTTCACCACGTGGTATAAATTGTATTTCGGAATGATGCCGAGAAGGACGTTCACATTGGCAAGGCCCAAGTCACCATCAAAGATAAGAACTTTAAGTCCGGTTTTGGCAATGGAGATGGCTAAGTTGACAGAGACTGTACTTTTTCCCACTCCCCCCTTTCCAGAGGCCACTGCAATGATTTTGGTTTTCTTAGCAGCGTCCTGGGGTTGAACGAGTTTCAATCCAGTACCAGTTTCTGTTAACTTTCGAAGATTTGCTGCTTGGTCCATCGTTACCCCTAGGTATCAGGATAACGATGCGTTTCTTACACAGTCTTCTCGAAGACTTCGCCCGCTATCCCTTTCAATTTTTCAGGAAAAATTACACATTCGGCAAGGATTTTTTTGGTGGCATTTAGGATATCAAAAGGAACATCCTGGCCAACACTTAAGAATGCGAATTCCCTGTGAATAGTATCGGCTAATTCTACAACAGAACCTAAAAATTCTGCTTCATCGAGCTTCGTTAATAAAATTCTTTTATAACCGACCGACTCATATGCGTTTGTTACCGCAAGAGCATTGTCTTTGGAAACAGTGGAGGAAAGCACTAAGATCGTTTCAATATGATCCTTTTCCCCAAAAACTTGGTAGAATTCCTGAAGTTTTTCCAGGTTTTCCGATTTGCGGTGCGAATAACCAGCAGTATCCACAAGGATGAGTTCCGATCCATCACGAAGGATGGCTTCTTTCCATTTGCGTAAGTCTTTTGCCGCATAAAACGGAAGACCCATGGCATCTGCATAAAACTTCAATTGGTCAATGGCAGCGATTCTGTAATTGTCTGTGGTATAAAGGGAAACTTTTTTACCCATATGCAAACTGTACTTAGCAGCTAACTTTGCAATGGAGGTCGTTTTTCCGGAACCAGTAGGTCCAACAAAGAATACAACTTTTCTTTTTCCACGAGGAGTTCCACTAAAAAGATCCGAATCCACTTGGATCCTTTCTTCAAGATAAGTAACAGCTTTGTCAGTCACATTCGCATAACGTGTTAAATCTACAGCGGAAAGACGTGCCGTTAGAGTCACGGCCATTTCTTCTAAGTAAGATTCCGAGAATCCTTCGCGTAACAGACGATCCACGAGCTTTTGGATATGAGGATGTCTTTCTTTTGGATTTCGATTGGTTTCGATATTGGGTTCCAAAAACGATTCTTTCGCTTCTGCTAAAGACAATCCAACTGGTCTTTCTTCATAAGATTCAATTTCATAGACAGTTTGGTCCTGTCTTCGTTTGCGTTCTGAGAAAGGGCGAACGGATTCAATATTCTTTTTACGCGCACTGTAAGATTGATTGGTGTTTTGCGAAGAAAAGGAACCTGCTCCAACACCCACAAGTCCAGATTCAGGGAGGGATTCTGTTCTTTGTTTTTGTTTGATGAGTTCTTTCAGGTCTTTGAGTTTTCGTTCGATTCTTTCTTTCGAATTTTGTTTTTCAGGCACACCTACATCGATTTCATACATACGCTGTGCCATAAGGCCTGTTCCAAAGAGCCCACCTTCGGTGATCACTCGTTGGTCATACAAATGAGCCTCTGGACCATACTTCATTTTCATCTGCATGATGCAGTCTTGTAAGTCTTTGCCTCGGATTTTCACAAAATCCATAGAATCTCCCCCAAACCTGGGAAAAATATGAATGGTACCCTCAATTTGGAAAGTCTTTTTTATGAGACATAATAAAATTGACTGGGACGCGTGGAATTCCGCTCCTGCCCGTAACATCTTACCGATCGGAGTCATTTAGATTCCGTTTCCATTCCCCTTTGGTTCCTAGAGGATGGCCATACAAGGGAACCTAAACCAAGTGGACGACCCAAAACACCAGAACACAGATATTACCATCGAAGACGGAGTTCCCGTCTCACTTACGTTCGGAGATGTTTACTTCTCTAAAGAAGGTGGTTGGGAAGAATCCAAATATGTGTTTTGGGAAGGAAACAAAATTCCTGAAGTTTTGGCAAATGGAACCAACCTCCCAAAGACGATTGGAGAACTCGGGTTTGGAACAGGACTCAATCTATTTATGACCTTACACGAATGGTCGAAGATGGAAAATCCGCCTAACTTCACGTTTTATAGCTTAGAAGGATTCCCTTTACAGACTGAAATTTTACACTCACTGCATCTTTATTTTCCAGATAAGGTTGTATGGACAGAAACACTACTGACTTCCTACAACTCCCAGTTGGAAAAATGGAAACAAAATCCAAAAGATCAAATATGGAAAACCCATTTCCTTCATCCCAAGGGAAAACATACTTTCGACTTACACTTGTATTTCGGTGATGTAGAGTCCTGTCTCGATTTTTTTCCCAAAATTGATTTTTGGTATTTGGATGGGTTTTCCCCCAGCAAAAATCAAACGATGTGGTCGGAAACCACACTTTCTAAAATCAGGTCCCATTCTGATAGGGGAACACGACTTGCGACCTTTACCGCAGCAGGTTTTATCCGCAGGAATTTGGAAGGATTTGGGTTTCGAATCCAAAAACAAAAAGGGTTTGGAAAAAAAAGAGAAATGATCACGGGAGTTTTAGACTAAATTCCCATGAATGGAAATAATAACAAAACAGCCATTGTGGTGGGTGGTGGGGTTGCAGGTGCTAGCATTTGTTATGCTCTCTCCAAACAAAATATCAAAACAATTTTAATGGAAAAGCAATCCAAACCGGCAACGAAAGCCAGTGGCAATCCCATTGGGGTTGTGTATCCCTTTCTCACCAAACACAAAACAGCTGAATCAGAATTTTCGTATCTTGCCTTTCAATATTTTTTAGAACTTTGGGATTCCTTAGACCTAGGAAACACGGTTCCTCATGTGGATGGGATCCACTATCTACTTGACTCAGGATCTGCTTACGATCGTTATTCGCATGCACTAAAAAACCACAATATCCCCAAGTCTTTGGCAGAACTCAGAATGGATCCGTATTCCCAAAAGGATTCCCTTTTTTTTCCACAAGGAAAAGCTCTCTCTCCAGTGGAACTCTCAAAGGAATTGATTCGATATGCAAAACCAGAGGAAGTCTACCAAACCAATCTGATCTCTTGGGTGGAAACAGAAGGAAAAATTATCTGCCAAACGAATAAAGAATCGATCCATACTGATTATTTATTTTTAGCACAAGGATACCAATTTGCATCTGATCCAAGACTCAATTGGATCCCAATGAAACAAGTACGCGGACAAATTGTACAAGTTCCAATGAATTATTTCCCAAACAATACCTCCATCTTATATGGAGATTATCTAACCGCAGAAATTAACGGCGAACGAGTGCTTGGTGCCAGTTTTGATGAATTTCATTTGGAAGAAGAACCGAGGATGGAAGAAACCATCCAACTATGGAAGGGTTTACAAGAAAAACTACCGAACTTGAGAGAATCATGGGATGGAGTGGATCTTTCTCAATTGGGAACCCGTGTGAGTTACAGAACCCAATCCCAAGACCGCCATCCTGTTGTGGGCAAACTTCCGAATGTATCACAATTGGATACGTCCATCAAATACCAAAATTTGTTCCGAAAAAATGGGAAACCCTTTCAAATTCCTTATTTTGAATCGGTAGGTATCTTAAACGGGCTTGGGTCTCGGGGAATCACTCATGCTCTATTGGCAGCAAACATCCTAGTCAATTTAGTTCTCGGTTTACCTAAGAAAAATCCAAAAGAGGAAATGAATGTTCCAGAACACATCATCCAGTCTTTGAAACCAGATCGTTTTTTACTTCGTATGTGGAAACGAGACCAGCTAACATAGATTCGAATTTTTCCACTTCATCGAGAACCACTTCAATATTGAGAATCACAAGTTGACTCTTGCTCTCTTTTAATGCGTTTAAAAAACCAGAGTTTGTTCGCACCTTCACCCAGTCTTTTTCTGTAGTCACAAAAATGGTTTCGCCCTTACATTCAGCTAAAAGAGAGATTAAAACAGATTCCGTGAATGGATAATGGTCTGGGAAAAATCGATGTCGAATCTGATTTTGTCCAAATGTAACACGAGCCGTATCTAAAACTTGTTTTGGATTCCCAACACCTGTAAATAAAAAGTAACTCGCATTTGGTGAAAGTTCCAAAAGCTTCGATGGAGTTTCAATCTTCGAAACGTCTAGTGTATCCAAATGGATTTGTTTGACTGATGTCTGAAAGTGAGAAGAAAAGATAGGAAGTGTTATACCTTCTTTTTGAAGTTCCTTTTTTCCCTTTTGAAAGAGAGACATGTTTTTTTCGTTTAACTTCGTGAATACAATGGTGTTTGCTCGTTTTAAGTGAGAGATGGGTTCTCTTAAAAAACCCAATGGGATGGTGAATCCATTTCCAAAGGGAGCATTGGCATCCAAAAGCACGATATCAAAATCACGGTGAATCCGTTTGTGTTGAAATCCATCATCCAAAAGCACAATATGTTTTGGTGATTGGATTTGGTTGTGTTGTAGAAAACTTTCCCATCTGTTTTTTCCTATGATGACTTGCACATTGGGGAAACGATCTTTGTGTTCACTAGGTTCATCACCATAAAGATCGGGAGCTAGTCCATCTGGAACAATAGCACCTTCTTTTGATTTTTTTGCTCCATAACCTCTCGAGAGGATTGTGATCGCATATTCTTTGTTAGTTTTCTGAAAGTATTTGACTAGGTATTGAACAAAGGGGGTTTTCCCTGTTCCTCCCACTGTGATGTTTCCAACACTGATCACATTCACACTGGGAATTCGAGAAGGTGTGATTTTTCTTTGATTGATCCAAAACAAAAATCGATACACCCAAGTGAGTGGGTAAAGAAAAAAAAGGAATCCTTTCATGTGTTTCCCAATGGAAACTGATTAGCTATGTCTTTTTTCTAATTCTTTGGCGATGGTAGTCAAACTTATCCCTTTTTCAACCATGAGCACTTCTAAGTGGAATACCAAATCGGCAATTTCGTGAATGAGTTCTTTTTCATTTGGATTTTTGGCAGCGATGATGACTTCCCCTGCTTCTTCTCCAATTTTTTTTAAGATACGATCGACCCCATCGCGAAACAATTCCGCCGTATAGGATTTTTCAGGTAATTCTTCTTTTCGTTTGCGGAGCAAATCTTCCAATTTGAGTAAAAATTCCATATTTTGGCCTTCCCACTACCATGGAATTGGGTCAATCCATTTCGAAAAAGCGAAAATTGGTTGTTTGCCTGTGGAGAAAGGGGATAGAATGAGAGTTGATGAATCGATTGATTTTATTCTTTTTCTTGTTTCTGCAAGTCTCCACAGTTTCCGCAAATTCCCAATGGGGAAACTCCATCCAAAAGGGTTTTGAAACTGCCAAAAAAGAGAAAAAATTCCTCATCGTTGATGTTTTTGCAGATTGGTGTACGTATTGTTTAGTGTTAGAAAAAGAAATTTTTCCTGATCCGGAAGTCAGTCGGATTTTAGACCATTTTGTACGTGTTAGGTTAGATGGGGAAGAGTTCCCTAATTTACGTAAAAAATACAATATCGAAGGTTACCCTACAATTCTGTTTTTAGATGGCGAGGGAAACTTTGTCACAAAAATCGCAGGTCTTGCCACCAAAGAAGATATCCTTTCCATTTCCAAACGGATCTTACAAGAACCAAATTTGGAATCCTATCTCAAAACCGAACAAAGAAAGGATGCAAACAATCCCAACTACCATTTTCGATTAGGACTTTTGTATTTCCAAAACAAGGAATATGACAAAGCAGAAGTTCAATTTCAGGAATCCATACAAAAATCAAAAGACCAACCAAACCTCCGAGAGAATTCTCATTTCAATTTGAACTTGGTAAAGTCAGTGAATCGTTCCAAAGAATCCGCAGTGGTCTCCTGGAAAGAATTTATGCAACTTTATCCAAATTCAAAACGAATCATTACAGCAACATTGTATTATGGAATTGCACTCAAAGAAGCAGGGGAAAGAAAACAAGCAAAAGAGATTTTATCTGACATCAAACCAAAGTTGGTGACGGATGCAGACAAATCCTTATGTGAAGAAGCTTTGTCTGAAATTGAGAGAGGTTTTTGATCCCTCTCTCAAAGAGTTTTTTTAGTGAATCAATCGAATGGGAAACTAACGATTCCCGATCGAATAATAGGTAAACCCTAACTCACTCATTAAATTTGGTTTGTATTGGTTTCTTCCATCAAAGATGAGAGGTGACTTTAACATGGATTTAATTTTCTTGAAATCAGGTTCTCTAAATTCACGCCATTCTGTTAATAACAACATTGCGTCTGCCCCTTCCAAGGTAGAGTATGCATCCTTTTTATATTCCACTTTCCCATCAAAATAGTATTTAGAAGTTTCCATGGCAGCAGGATCAAATACCTGAATTTTAGCGCCGTTTTTATGGAGTTCATAAATGAGTGGAATGGAAGGTGCTTCCCGCATATCATCTGTTCCAGGTTTGAAGGATAAACCCCAAATTCCAAATGTTTTCCCTTTCATATCATTTGATCGAAAGTGTTCGAAAATTTTATCAGTAAGACGAGTTTTTTGTTTTTCATTCACATCTTCAACCGACTGAATGATGTGCATAGGTGCATTCACTTCTTCCGCGGTTCTTAGAAGTGCACGAACGTCTTTTGGAAAACAAGATCCACCATAACCAATCCCAGCATATAAAAACTGGCGTCCAATTCTTGAATCTGTTCCCATTCCTTTGCGAACGTCGTCATAATTTGCACCTAACGCATCACATAAATTCGCAATCTCATTCACAAAGGAAATTTTGGTCGCAAGGAAAGCATTACATGCATACTTTGTGAGTTCCGCAGATCGAATGCTCATGGTGATGATTGGGTTACCGTTGAGAACAAATGGTGAATACAACTCACTCATTTTTTTGGCTGCATTTTCTGATTCCGCACCAATCACAACTCGTTCAGGACGCATAAAATCTTCGATTGCCGCCCCTTCTTTTAAGAACTCTGGGTTGGAGACAACATCAAACGGATGTTTTGTGTATTTAGATACAATTTCTTTTACTTTGTCTGCTGTGCCAACAGGAACGGTTGATTTATCCACGATGATTTTGTAACCATTCATGGTTTTTCCCACTTCTTCTGCGACTGCAAACACAAAGCGAAGATCCGCCGAACCATTGTCAGATGTAGGAGTTCCTACGGCGATAAAAACAAATTCAGAAGATTCCACTCCATCTTTTAAGGAAGTAGAAAATTTGAGGCGGCCCTCTTTATAATTACGTTCTACAAGTTCAGATAATCCTGGTTCGTAGATGGGTATGATTCCATTTTTTAAGTCACTGATCTTTTTTTCGTCTTTATCAATACAAATTACATCATTGCCATATTCAGCAAAACAGGTACCTGCAACGAGGCCCACATATCCGGTTCCGACCACACAAACTTTCATAGGATTTCCAGAGTTTCAATTTTCACCGAAAAGGAAACTGTTTTTCTAATGGGATGGTTACCCTTCTTGGATTTGAAAACCAGTAGGTAAGTGGCAAACCCCCACAAATTTTTGGATTTGGCCCTGTTCCACTTCAAAATCCAAAACGGACTCACTCCAGAAAATACTGCCTTCGATATGGGACTCACCCTTGTGAATGGAAATTCCTACACTGTATTTTCCCGGTCCAAACTGGATGGGGAACTGAAACGTCACAGAATACCGTGTGTTTTGTTTGAGATTCCAATTTCGGTTTCCTAAGAGATGGGTATTTGTGCCGAAAATCCGAACCCCCTTTTCATTATCGATATGAAAACCAACCGTTGCTTCTTCCAGGGCTTCGTCCAATTGGAAAGAAACCTGTAAATTTGTTTTGGCACCAATGAAAAAGATTTGGGATGGCACACCCGCTTCCGTTTGCATTTCTACCTTTACATTCTGTTTTGTCGGTTGGGACGTTCGGTCCTTACTCCTTGCATCCCCAGCTAGGACAAACATGTATTGTTCAATGGTTTCCTTTGGATTTCCGTCAAACAATAGATTTCCTTTTTCCAACAGTATGGCTCGAGTGCAAAAATAAGAAACAAGTCCTAAATCATGGCTCACTACGAGAATGGAAGAACCTAATTCTGAAAATTCTTTGATTCGTTTTAAACATTTTTGTTGGAAACTCGCATCACCGACAGCTAACGCCTCGTCGACGATGAGAATATCTGGACGTTTTGCTGTGGCCAAACTAAATCCGAGGCGCATGGCCATTCCGGAACTATAGTTTTTTAAAGGAGTGTTTCGAAACTCTTCCAATTCAGAAAAAGCAAAGATAGAATCTGTAAACGATTTGATTTCAGAAGGTTGGTAACCCCAAACAAGTCCATTAAAATATACATTTTCTTCCCCAGATAACTCTGGGTTAAAACCTACACTGAGTTCCAAAAGTGCACGTACACTTCCATTGACTTGGAGAATCCCTGCCTCTTTTTGGATCACTCCTGTGATGAGTTTTAATAGTGTGGATTTTCCGGCTCCATTACGCCCAATGATGCCCACAATTTCGCCAGGATTGATTTTTAGAGATAACGAACGTATGGCGGTGAACTCAGAATCCACTCCAAAATATCCAAAACTGAGCCCAGCAATGATCCGTTTCCAAGGCTTTGAAAATCCAAGGTAATCCTTGGAAAGATTTTCGATGAAAACAGAAACCATTTTGATTTAGAGATGATCCAAAATGACGGACTGGAATTTTCTTTTGGCAAGTAAATAGACTAGAAAAAAGAAAAAGAGAAACGGTAAGATATGAAACCAATCAAATTGTGGTAGGAAACCAGAGATCACAGTTGTACGAAAGACATCCAATGGGATGGTAAAAGGATTCCATTCATTCCATTGTTTCAAATAACCAGTGGGATAATATAAAACAGGGATTCCCCAAAAAATCAATTGGCTCACCAAACGAATCAAAGGTGAAATATCTTTTAATAGAATATTTAACCTAGACAGGTAATGGAGTAGTAACATCAAATACAATCCCGATAAAACAAGAACGAGATAACCAAACACCACTCCCATAAGATTCAGTTTCCCGGAATAAGCCAAGTAGAGAAACACCGGAATCGAAGTCACAAAACTATGGATTAAAAATTGGACATAGGGAATCCACAAAAACAAATCGATGCCGAGACTAGAACGTTTCAGTAAGGAACGATTGTCGGTGAGAATTCCCGTCCCTCGCACAAGGAGTTCTTGGATGGGAATCCAAAACAAAAGTCCCGTGAGTAAATAGGCAGTGAAGTCTTCTTGGGTGGATGGATTTCGGAGATTGAGAACTAAAAAAACGAGGGCGTACAAACTAATCAGTACTAGGTTCTGCAAAAACATCCAAGAGATTCCGAGAAAGGAACCTGCGTATTGCAGAGCATAGTCACGCCGAACAAGTGCCCAAAGTATGGAAAG
This sequence comes from Leptospira kemamanensis, assembly GCF_004769665.1. Lineage (GTDB taxonomy): Bacteria > Spirochaetota > Leptospiria > Leptospirales > Leptospiraceae > Leptospira_A > Leptospira_A kemamanensis. Next base: position 18,937 of record NZ_RQGG01000050.1, on the reverse strand, counting down.
TTTCTCCATACTTTGATTGTCGGCCCCTGGATCCTCTTTCTAGAACAGAATCCAGAGAATGGGAATTACATCTTCCTTAGGTTCTTTTTCCCTAAGTCAGACAGATTGGGGGATACCCAATTTCCTTTTTGGACTACCTCTCCTTGGAACGCTTCCATGAGATACTCTTCGAAAGTTTTTTCCGATTGGTTTTGGGCAAATCCCTTTTTAGGACCTTGGCCTGGAAGCCCAGTGTCCTTGTGGCGGTTATAAGCGGGTTGTTGGATGGATCGAACGATCATAGGTTTTTCCTCCCCGTCATCTAGTTAGACGACATAAAACTAAAAAATAATACCAATAATATACTAAACGCTTGTTTACACTACTTAACATATGAGAAGTTAAGTCAATATTTTTTTCACGTTTTTATCGGTTTGTATTAACAATTTAGCATTCATATGGGACAAAACCCGTCCCAAGTTGGAATTTTTTTCGCTCTAGCGAAAGAATATGTCCCTTTTTCTAAAAAAAGCAAACGGAATGAGGGAAAAAATACGAAAATTCTGACCCCAATCCTGGTGGATTGGCAGAAAAAAGCGCTTTTTTTGTGGGTATTCTTCGTACAGTCATTGTTTGCTGGGGAAAAAACACCAAAAGACGTTTCTGTTCAGGAATTATTAAAACAGGGCCTCTCTCCAAAACTAGTGGCCATTTGGAAATCAAAGGCTAACCAATCCCGTGAGGCCTTCCTGGAATGGAAACGTTCGCTCCAAGGAAAGGAGGCAAAACTCGTGTCCAAGGTGTGGAAAGTTCTCAACCTAAGTTATCCAAATCACCCGAAGTCCGATTCGATTTCCAGAAAACCAAAGAATACAGGTCCAAACAAGTCCCCGAACAGGGAAGAGGATCCCAGAAAAGCAACCTCTCCTTCCCTCGTCACAAACGAATTATTTGTGGGTCTCAGCTACCAAAACCTAGATGTCAGAAATTTACCCATCGAAGAGAAAAACCACTCAGGGGTTTTCCTGGGAGGTAATCATCACGGACAACGATATAGTTTCGAAAAACGAGATGAAGAATTTTTATATGGAATTGATTTCACAAGTCATCAGTATCGGCTGACTTCCGGGAGTCGTTACAAACCCATTCCTCATTTTTACTTCGACAAAGACCCCAATTTTTATTCGCAGATGGATCGGCCGAACTCTCCTCTCCCCCAACCCATTCAAAATTCCCATTTTTTTGGATCCCTAATTCCAATGTTTGGCCAAAAAGCAGAATTAGGTGGTTTTTCTTCCCAAGGTTTTTCCCCTCATCCCGGAATTTACTTTACGTCACCAAACAAATCATATGCGAGTGTCTGGTCACCAGGAGATTCGAAATCTAGTTTTTTTATGAATGATCACTTTGCTTTAGAGAAATGGGGAAAACATAGAATCCAATCCGAATCAATTTTTGACAAAAAAGAATCCGTAGGATTTTTATACACAAAATCAGAATCCCAAAACTCCGAATATTTTTTTGATTCCACTTTGTATCGAGATTCACCCCTTCTCTATGGAAATGTGGCCAGTGGAGAATTCAGGCCAGAAATCCCACAAACATTAGGTTATATGAGAGGGAGTTACAAACATCGATTTGGTGGAGAAACACTCTCTTCCATCGAAGGCCATCGTTATGAATCTGGTGTTTCAGGATTTTTTCCATTTTTGGTTTCCGATTGGGGAAATCTTTTGTATCGTTATCGCGAGTATAAAGAATCAGGGAGTTATCAATTAACAGAAATTGGAAGAGCCGTTTGTTATGAATGGAGAAAAGAGAAAACGGTTTGGTCTGTCGGTTATGAATGGCGTGAACTGGGTGGACAGTGGGAAGGAAAAATTGCCATTCCTTTCAAAAGTGGACAACTCATTGAACTCAGCGCTCTCTTTCGCGAAGGTAATCTCAAAACAAGAGCTTGGTTTGAAAACTGGACCTACGCAACTGACTTTAATATCAATCTCACAGAAAGAGAAGAAATCCTCAAACTCAAATTCGTGAGTTCATTTCTGTCATTGAATGTGAGTTACTCGAAACGGGAAGAAAATCCAAATCCCATTTTGTTTCTCAACTTTCAGTTTTTACATAGATTTGAGATCTAATAGAGTAAATCATCGGTTCTGATTTCTACATATTCTCTCAGTTGGAAAATGGGAATGGTTTGTTTATCGATGATTTCTTTTTTTTCGCCAGGGAGTTTTTTGGGAGTGGGAAGTGAGGACCTTTTTCCTCTTTCATCCACGGAATAATAATAGTATCCAATCCATTCCCCTTTCACTCGGTAAGGATTGCCAACAAACAAGTCTTTTACAAAAAACTCAGCGTCTAAATCAAACTTATTCCTTCTGTAACGAAAATGGATTTCGTCTCCATTCAAATCGTAAAAAACGACAAAATCTCCTTGTTTGGCTTTGAAATACAATTTCCATTCCAATGGGAAATTCCCTGTTTTTTCGAATTCTAATTTCCCATCTAAGATTCGTTTTTCGGAACGCGCAATTGGACCGGAATATTTGGCATCTGTTTCGGAAATTAGGGAACTCGTGAAAAAAAACAAACAAAAACAAATCAAGAAAGATCGGAAAACACATTCCGATTGTAAGGAAGAGTCAAAAAACAAGTTTCCCTGTTTCCCTTCGTTGCCACTCTGTTTCGATCCGTTCCCCGTTTGGTGTAAAGAATTCATTTGGGTTCTTCTTCGGTTTTTTCCTCAGGTGATTTTTCATCTTCTGAGGCTGTGTCTTTTCCGTTGATTTGATCTATGGCTTTTTTGGCAGCCTTTTGTACTTTGGGACTTGGATCACGATCTCTTTTGTATTCTAATAACTCTAAGGCTTTCGGATCTTTTAGGCTTCCCATAAATTCAATCGCTCGCAGTCTCACCATACTATCATCGTCCCGAGCAAATTCATTGAGTTCTTGGAATACTTCTTTGTCCCCCATCGTCACGAGGGCTCCGATTGCATAAATTTTTAAGGACTGTGCTTTTTTTGCGTCCAACTTACCAGATGTTTTTTTTAGGGAATCAAGTAGTTCATATAACTTCGGTTTTGCTTGATCTGATTTTAATTTTCCCAAGGTATTCATCGAATAACAACGAAGTGTTGTCGGTTGGATGTCATCAAAGGCCACTTCCAGAAGAGCTTGTTCAGCTTCTTTGTACAAAACAGTTCCAAAATAGAGAGCAATTTGACCTCGAATGTCTGCGTTATTAAACTTCTCTCTAAATTTTGTTTCTAAAAAGGGAGCAGCTGATTTTCCATCTGGTAATTCCCCGAGAGCAGAAATGTATAAAGCCAAGGAATTAGAATTTTTTGTGAAGTCTTCTTTTTTCACTTTTTCCAAGAGTGGACTTGTTGCTTCCCCAAGTTTCATTTTTTTAGCAGAAGTCACCGCTTGTTTGTTCACATCTTCATTTGTATCTTCAAAAAGGGTGATGATGGTTTCGTGGTTTTCTTTTAAGCCCAGGTCACCTACTGTTTTCAGTAGGACAATTTTCATCCCCATGTCTTTTTCGGTTTTTAATTGTTCTCCGACCAAAACATATAGTTCACTTGCGTTTTCTTTGGGAAAACGGACTAGCTCACCTAACGCCTGTTTTCGTTCTTGGCTTGTACCATAACGAATCATTTTGGAAAGTACATCTTTTTTTTTGGAGATTTGTTCCTCTGTGAGTTCTTTCTCCTTCCCGAGGAGTGGCGAAAGAGAAAGAATTCCGATGAAAAAACAAAGAAAGAGAGAATTAGGTTTGGTTTGCTTCGAGTTCTTGGATCCTACGATTGAGTGCTTGGATAAGATGTTGGTTCTCCAAATTTTGGCGAAACTTATCGAGTAAGTCTTTGATGTCTTTGGATAGTTCTTCAATGTTCCAAGGTTTTTCGACATACCGACTGAGTCCCCCATTGTTGATGGCGTAAATGGCCGAATCAAGCCCAGCTTGTCCGGTTAACAGGATTTTGATCGCATCAGGAAGGCGTTGGTGTACCTGTTCCAAAAATCGATCCCCTTTCATTCCTGGCATCACTTGGTCGGAAACGATGAGTTCCACAATATCATTACTGCCAATGATTTCATCAATGAGTGAAAGTGCTTCTTCGGCGCTGCTTGCTGTTTCGATGATATGGGACTCCCCAAACCGAGCCAGTAGTTGCTCCGCGAGCGTTTCCAACACTGATACTTCATCATCGACACATATAATATAACCTTTACTCATTTGAAACCCTTTCCTAGGAAGGATAATCCTTCCTTTCTTTTATGTCGATTCAGTTTTGTGGCAATTTATAGATCGTTTGGGGTGGAATTGTGTCAAGAAGGGGGACCTTCCAAATATCCTTCGCGTATTCCCGTATCGTGCGGTCTGATGAAAATTTGCCTGACCGAGCCACATTCAAAATGGATTTTTTTGTCCAAGTGGTTTCGTTTAGGAAATCATGTGCCACACGGTTTTGCGTTTCATCATACGAGGAAAAATCAGCCATCAGTAAATAATTGTCAGTATAAAACAAACTATCGTAAATAGGGCCAAAGACTCCCGGTTCCCCCATGGAAAAAAAATTCTCTCGGATCATCAGGAGAATACGATGTAGGTCTTCGTTTTGGTGAATAAAGTCTGTTGGTTTGTATCCTGCTTCTTTCATTCGAAACACTTCTTCGGTATGGAGACCAAAGATATAAATGTTTTCTTGTCCTACCTCTTCCAAAATCTCCACATTGGCACCATCCAAAGTTCCAATGGTCAATGCACCATTTAACATAAATTTCATGTTACTTGTTCCAGAGGCCTCTGTGCCCGCAGTAGAAATTTGTTCTGATAAATTGCTGCCTGGAATAATTTTTTCGGCAAGGCTCACACGGTAGTTGGGAATAAATACCACCTTCAAGCGTTCCGCGACATCTTTATCACGGTTGACCACCCAAGCTACGTTATTGATGAGTTTGATGATGAGTTTTGCCATATAATACCCAGGTGCCGCTTTCCCACCAAAGATCACAGTACGTGGGGTGATTTCCGTATTCGGATTTTCTTTGATGCGGCGGTATAAGGCAATCACTCGTAAGATATTGAGAAGTTGGCGTTTGTATTCGTGGAACCGTTTGATTTGTACATCAATCATGGAATTAGGATCAATCGTGATTCCGGTTTCACTTTTGATGATACGAGCCAACTCATTTTTAGCAGTGAATTTCACTTGTTTCCAATCATTTTGGAAATCCTTATCGTCTACAAATTGTTCTAAATCCTTTAACTTGTATAAGTTGGTAGTAAATTCATTTCCTATTTTTTTAGAAATTAAATTGGCAAGGCTTGGGTTCGATTGTAGTAACCAACGACGTGGAGTGATTCCATTGGTTTTGTTATTAAACTTTTCTGGAAATACTTTGGTAAATGCTTGGAAAATGGTTTTTTGGATGAGATCAGAGTGTAAGGCAGCAACACCATTCACACGGTAGGATCCAATGACAGCTAAGTTTGCCATCCTCACTCGTTTTTCGTTTCCTTCTTCAATGATACTCACTTGTTGGATTTCGGCTTCCGTGAGAATCCCTTTGTTACGAACTTCAGTTAAAAATCGATGGTTGATTTCATAAATGATTTCTAAATGCCTTGGTAATAGTTTTTCAAATAACTCCACTCGCCATGATTCCAATGCTTCTGGTAAAACAGTATGGTTGGTGTAAGAAAATACCTTGGTAACAATGTCCCAAGCAGGTTCCCAGTCCAACTCTTCATTGTCTAAAAAGATCCGCATGAGTTCGGCAATTCCAATGCTTGGGTGAGTATCATTCAATTGGATCGCGATAAAATCAGGTAGTTCCTTCAAATTGTATTTGAATTCTCGAAATTGGATAAGGATATCCTGTAAAGAGGCACAAACCATAAAGTATTGTTGTTTGAGACGTAACACCTTTCCTTGTTCGGTGGTATCATTTGGATATAAAACTTTGGAAATATTTTCCGAGATCGATTTGTCTTGGACGGCTTTCATATAATCGCCGTGGTTAAAATAATCCAAATTAAATTCTTCAGAAGACTTTGCTGCCCAAAGCCTAAGATAGTTCACCGTACTCGTGTTAAATCCTGGGATGGGATAGTCATGTGCAGATGCAAGGACTGTTTCATCTGGCACCCAATCATGTTGGATTTTACCTTTGCCTGACACACGTGTTTCTGTATGGCCAAAAAATCCTACGGAAAAAGATATATCAGACCTAACCACTTCGTAGGGAACTCCATCTGCATCCCAGTGGTCTGGCATTTCGAGTTGGCTTCCATTGGCAATGATTTGATTGAAGATCCCGTAATCATAACGAATTCCATAACCAAATCCAGGTACATTGAGAGTCGCCATGGAATCTAAAAAACAAGCAGCGAGACGACCAAGTCCCCCATTTCCAAGACCTGCATCTGTTTCAAATTCTAACACATCTGTTAAATCAAAACCAATGCCTCGTAACATTTCTTGGATGGTTTCATACAAACCAAGATTGATGAGAGCATTCATCAGGGTTCGCCCCATAAGAAACTCTAAGGAAAAATAAAAAACTTTTTTGGGATTTTGTTCTCTGTAACGTTCGTGAGTGAAATTCAGTCGATCAATGAGAAAGTCACGAATCGTATGACCTAGTGCTTTGTAGATGTCTTCGTTTTTTAAATTATAACGATTTTTACCTATGGTATATTCTAAGTGGTGAGCAAATTGTTTTTCCATCGAAGCCAAATCGGCTTTTTGTTCTTCGGATAATAAATTGATGAGACGAGGGTTATTGACTACCATGCTTCGAAATGGTAAACAGCTCGAAGTTTAGATTCAAGTAAAAAGAGAAAATTTAATCTTTTGCGGAGACTTTCCGTTCTAAGGTAAGAACTGCGTCTTTTCCAATTTTATGTTTGGCAAACCAACCTTGGTTGACCTCTAACGCATACATCGCAGGTTTCCGTGAGTTGTACATTTCCTCAGTTTGGTTTGGTTTCATATCGAATGATTCTAAAAGTCGCATATCTTCTGAAAAATAACCAATCGACAAGGGGATCAGAGTGTTTTTCATCCAAAAGTTCAAATAGTCAGCCTTCGGGAATACAAAGAGCATACCTTCGTCTTCCCCGAGTTTTGTACGAAACATGAGCCCCGTCGCACGAGTGGAAGGAGTATTGGCAATCTCCAATTTTAAAACACGGTCTGCCACACTTCCAAAAATGATTTCGGGTGTATTGGTTTGAGACGGAAAGGATTCCGCTTGTTTACAAACTAACCCCAAAACAAGTATGAAAAATAAAAAAGACCGTGTCATCATTGGTTATACCTTTAAAAATTAGGTTTTCGTTTTTCTAGGAAAGCGGAAAGACCTTCTTTTGTTTCTTTGTCGGCGAATCTTCCACCAAACAATTGTTTTTCCCACTCTAAACCACGTTCCATATTGGTTTCCAATCCTTGACGGATTGCCATCTTGGCCGCCTTGATTGCATTAGGTCCACGAGATAAGATCGTAGAAAGTGTTTTTTCGGATTCATTTAATAGTTCTTGTGGATCACAAACTTTGTTGATAAGACCAAGTCTAAATCCTTCGTCTGAAGAGATCATGTCACCAGATAAAATAAGTTCTGTTGCTCTTCCTACTCCAATGAGTCTTGGAAGTCTTTGTGATCCACCAAAACCAGGAAGTAAACCTAAAGTTACTTCAGGAAGACCTAATTTAGCAGCCGTCGACGCATAACGAATGTCACATGCCATAGCCAATTCCATTCCTCCACCAAGGCAAAATCCATTGATGGCAGCGATGGAAATGAGTCCTGATAATTCCATTTTACGAAATACAGTTTGTCCAAGTTCCGAAAACGATTGTCCCTCGTTTACGTTGAACTCTTTCATTTTGGCAATGTCAGCACCTGCGACGAATGCCTTGCCTTCCCCTGTTAAAATAAAACCACGCACTTGGGAATTGGATTCTAATGTATCTACCATGGCACCGATTTCGGTAATAACGACATCGTTTAAGGCATTCAGAGCCTCAGGTCTTTTGATGGTGACAACGGCAAAATTGGATTTGATTTGGATCTCTAAAAAAGACAAATGATTTCTCCTTATTCTTCTACTTCCAATATGAGGAACATGGTGTCATCAGAAAAAGTATCTAAACCGAACTTGGTTTTGAGTTCAAACAAAAGATTGTTTTCCAATTCTTTGACGTTATCGCTATTTCGGTGACGATTGAGTAAGGCAAGTAAACCTTCTGTTCCTAAACTATTGCCCTCATGGTCCATGGATTCAATGAGTCCATCCGTATAGATAAAAAACCGGTCTCCTTTGGCGATGGGAAGGGTTTTTTCCGAGATAGGTGGGATTTTGATATTAAATCCAAGGATCGCACCTTGGGTTTCCAATTCCGTAAACTCTTCTCCTTTTTTTGCTAAAATCAAATAAGGATGACCCGCATTTCCGATGATGAGTTTTTTTTCGATAAAATCAAAAAACAAATAGATCGCAGAAGCATGGTATTTGTCCAAATCATTGGCCAATCGATCATCCAAATAATCCATAAGCTTAGCTGGTGCTGTTTTGAATCGATAAGGAATCGTAGAAACAAGAACCTTCATAATGGAGGCAACCATCGCAGAAGAGATTCCATGACCTGCGACATCAGTCAGAAATACACCGACGTTTCCTTCCCTGAGTTGTACGAAATCAAAAAAGTCACCACCGATGACATTGGGACTCTTACGATAAAAGGTAAAGGTTAGATTTGGTATTTTGATATTTCCCGGAAAAAGTGCATCTTGTACACGTTTGGCAAGTTGCAACTCTTGTAACATAAACCGTCTTTCTTCGGACAAACTGTACATGTCAGCAGTATCTTTTCTTTTGTTCAATACAAACACAACACCAAGTAACCCGCTACCGAGATAAACAAAAAGTAAAAAGTATTGGCTAAAAAAAGAAGTGGTGTTTGCGATTTCAGAAGGAAGTTGTAAGTTGTAGGAGATATGAAAAAAAGATAAATACAAGGCACTGATCACACAACCCATTGGTTTTAATCTAGTGCTATAGAGTAAAATAGGGATGATAAAGGACATGAGATAGGAATTTAATAAATAAAAATTTCCAAGTGTGGGGAAGTGTTGGATTCCTTTTAAAAATACTAAATACACCAATCCATCTGCAAAGAGACCACTTACATAAATCACTTTTTCTAAAGGAATGGATTTGGTATAAAACTGTAATAATAAGACAAATCGAATGATGGTAATGCCTAACAAATAAGGAAGGATGTCCCATCGAATTTCAAAAAAGGGAGGGACGAGTAACAAACTATAAACAATGAAGTGAGTTAAAAAAATGGAGAAGATGTATTCTTTCTCAAAACGAGGTTCTGCCAGTTTTAAGATATCCCATTCTTGCCTGGTAGGTTTGTGAAAAATTTCTTTGAAATACAAATAAAACGAACGAGTCAATCGGGTTCTCCCCATACCAAAGTTTGGATCTCTGATCCATTCAAGGTGATGGTGAAACTTTTTCCTGTGTCCAAAAACTTGTCCATTTGATTCGCAAGTTCCATAGCTTTTTTCTCATCTTCCATTCGAAAGAAAAAGGGATGGGACATGGCTTTATAATTGTAAGGAAATCGTTCACAAACAAGAAGTGTGACTCTGTAATGTTCTTCCCGTTTTTCCAAAACAATATGAGAAACTTCTTTTCGAGTTAAGATTCGAACATCTGGCCTGAGATTCCAAGGATTGATCTCAGCGAAAAGGATTCCTGGTAAAAAAAAGCATAGACCAACAAATCCTTTCATATAGAAATACCATCGGCAAATGAAAACAATTCCTTACTCACTATCCATTCTCTTCTGTCTTTTTTTAAGTTGTACTCCCAAGGATTTTACAATTCCAGCCAATCCTTACGCCAAATGGGCAAAAGAAAGTTTGGGACTCAAAGAATCAACTTTACCAAAAAAAACAGGGGAATGGAGTGAAAGAGTTTTCCCTTTAGACAAAGAAAGGTCCAGGTCCATTCAAGAACTCAATGCCATTGATGGATTTGAAGACAACCCTTCGGGAACAAAAGACCTTACCGTTTGGAAAAAACGAATTCAGGAATTACAACGCCTCTACCCAAGAGAAGTGAATGATTTAGCCAATGAACTGATTTATGGAATCTATTTTGTAACAAACTTAGGTTCAACTGGAGTAACAGGCATTATTCGAAACAAAGAAGGAAAGCCTGTCGGTGGAATCATCTTTTTAGATTCCGATTTACTCAGTGAAGGAGGAAATGATTGGGCTACCAAAAAAGAAAATACCGCATTTCAACAATCGGAAACAGAATCCATCGAAGTGCAATTGGACCATTCCAATTCTTTACAAACTTCTTTATCTTTTATTTTTTTACATGAGTTCGGTCATATTGTTGCCATTGTCAAACATTACGTACCCGATTATGCAGAAGAAATCAGAGACTTTCGGAGTTATCTTCATTTCCAATCCCTTTGGTGGTCAGAAACCTATTCTCCTTACGAAAACACATTTTTTCCAGAAAGACCAACAATCAAATTCTACCAAAAAAATCCAAAGATCCCCATCTTCCCGGATGGAAAGTTTTTATATAAAAAATTGATAAATACACAATTTGTGTCCTTGTATGCAGCAACCAATGCAGACGATACCTTTGCCGAAGCATTTGCTCAGTACATTCACGTATCTGTATTAAAAAAAGAATATAAGGTTTTTCTAAAAACGAATTCGAATCGAGAGACCCTATTATCTGAACCCATCTTAAAAGAAGGAGGACGTAAATTTCGTGAATTATTCCAAACAATTCTCGTTTCCCATTCTCCTTAGATGTTTTCTTTTATTTCTCTTTTATCCTCTTTCTATTTTTTCACAAACAAAAGAGGAAGAACCTAAATCCATCACGATTGATACGAATACTGAAATTGTGTCAGACTTTATTTGGCGGGGATATTCCTTTACAGGGGAAGGACAAAACCGAAGAGATGGTGCTGCTTACCAAAGTTTTACTTACGCACCTGCTTTACAACCAACCGTGAGTGTGTGGTCCCATGATAAAAAATTCGAATGGCTTTTGTTTGGAAACTTCCAACTCACAAACCGAGACGATAAAGATTCCGACAAACGGATATTCCAAACCAGTCCAGGTGCTGTAGGTCCAAGCTACATCGGAGAAGATCCACGATTTTACGATCCGTACAACCAAGATCCATGCGTACAATCTGTACAAAACCAAATCACAGGAAGAGAAGCGGCAAACCCAGCCTGTTCTGGATTCATTCCCAACCAAGGATATGGACCGAAAAAAGAACCCAATGGGAACAAACGGGCAGATGGGATGTTTTTTTCTATGAGTTATCATTTTGATCCGAGTGCTCTCGGTGATTTTAGCGTAGGCATTTGGTTTTATAATACCTTTCAAAAAACACCAAACTCTCTTTTATTACCTTCCACGCAAAAAACAAATCCGGTGGTTTCAGGGGGAGCTGCCAATTCGTTCAATTCCAATAACCCCGATGCTCAAACCAGACTTTCTTGGCACGAGTATTTTTTTCATTGGAAGTTACCAATTGCACGGATTTTAAAACCTATGATTTCCTATTACACACAATTTTCCACGGAGAACGGTGGTCTGATGGCAGGAAAGAACTACCTCTCCTTAAGTGCCAATTACACATTTTTTGAAGGGAAATTTTTCCGAATCCAACCGCAATGGAACATTGGTTACACCATGAGCAATAATATGATCGATAACCGAAACGGGATACAAGACATAACATCTGCCATATCTTTTTTCTTTGGCGATTTTTTTGTGAAAGGAGCTCATATCTTACGCCCCAATGCCTATCTCTATGACACCAATAATTATTTTGGATATGCGGGAGGGGATCCGGACAAGGCGACTTGGAACCGCACCTCGGAAGATGGAAAAGTAGTCAATCCGTCCCGATTGTACGGTGCGTATAATACCGCAATTCTCAATGCAATCGAAGATGTGAATACAGGGAATCCTCTAAATGATGTCCTCATCAAAACAAGTTTGCGTGAATCGTACACACTTCAAAAAATCCCAGTCCATTTATTTTATGTTAGTTTAGGATATTCGAAATCTTTCTAACGTTTTTTAAAATATTTCCAAAAAGAAATTTATTATTTTATAAAGGAATATTAGGAAACGCTTGACTATCTAAAAAATGAATTCATACTTTGCCCCACCTCTAGGGGATCTACTATGAAATGGATTCAAAATTTAAAAATTCGAGCAAAACTTCTTTTGGCCTTTATGGTCACCATTCTCTTGATGATTGTAGTGGCAGGTGCCAGCTTTTATTCAGCCAATCAAATTTTAGCATCCTTACATACTGTTTTTGAAGACAGAGTGGTTCCGATCAGCCAAATCAAAGAAGTATCGGATGCATATCTCATTGGGATTGTGGATTCTGCCAATAAAGTCCGGGATCGCAAGATGTCGATCGAAGAAGCGTTAGAATCCATACGCCAATCGGAAGCCAAAGCGGACGAAGTTTGGAAGGTATATTTATCCACTTACTTAGTTCCCGAAGAGAAAGTCATCATAGCCGAGATGGAAAAAGAATTTCCTCCACTCAAAGCGGGAATCAAACGACTTCGGATTCTTTTAGAAACTCGCAATGAAGTTGAAATTGAAAAATTTGTTTCCACAGAGATGTATCCAATCTTTGAGCCTCTCACCCATCATTTAGATGATCTCATCCGAGTCCAACTGAAAGTTGCAAAAGAAGAATACCATAAATCGGAAGAACAATTCCAACATTCTTTGATCATTGTCACCACCGTTGTGGTAGCTTCCTTTGTTCTCGTATTTTTCATCGCATTTTTCTTTTCCGATGCCATCGCAAGACCGATGAAACGAATTGTGACAGTAGCTCAATCCATTTCGATTGGAGACTTAAATGTCAATTTAGATTCAGAACAAAATCTATTGGCTAATGCAAAACATCTCCAAGGGAATGAAATTCAACAACTTTCCCAAGCCTTTATGGAGTTAGTTGACTTTATCAAAGAACGAGCAGAACATTTAGAACGAATTGCCAACTCCGACCTCAGCTCTGATGTGAGTTTACGTTCCGATAGGGACCAATTAGGACTTAGTTTAAAACGAATGTTAATCAATCTTTCGGAAGTAGTGGAAAAACTTTTTTTCACTTCCCAAGAAGTCGACTTAGGAGCACAACAATTAGCGGATGCCAGCACTTCCCTTTCAGAAGCTGCGAGTGAACAAGCAAGTGCCGTAGAAGAAATTTCCGCTACTCTAACAGAGATTAGTAATAGTTTCTTAGCGAATGCAGAAAATGCAGAACAGATGACAGTTTTTTCCGAATCCACGGCCAAACAAGCCATTGAGGGAAATTCACGTATGAAAGATTTGGTTTCTGCCATGGGAGAAATCAGTAATTCCTTCGAACAAATCTCAAAGATCAATAAAGTGATTAACGACATTGCTTTTCAAACCAATATCCTTGCACTCAATGCGGCAGTCGAAGCTGCACGTGCGGGCCAACATGGAAAAGGGTTTGCTGTAGTAGCGGAAGAAGTGAGAAACCTAGCACAAAAAAGTGCCAATGCTGCCGATGAAACAACACTACTCATCGAGTCCTCCATGAAAAAGGTAAAACTTGGAAATGATGCAACCGAAAAAACGGCAGAAGTACTCGGCCAAATTTCAGAGAGTGCAGACAATGTGAGTAGTTTAACCAAAGATTTAGCCCTTTCCATCAACGAACAAAAATCAGCAGTTTTGCAAATCACACAAGGAATTGACCAAGTAACAACCGTTACTAGCACGACTGCGGCCTCAGCGGAAGAAGTAGCTGCCTCCAGCGAAACCTTAAAACGACAAGTTGAAATTATGCGGTCAGTAATTATGGGTTTCAAATTAAAAGAGGAAGGATCCAAATCAACCGCGCTCACCCGCATTGAAAAACCAAGAATCGTTTTATAGGCAATACCATGAACACTTCACCTAATTCTTGGGATACAATCGAAGAAGATACAATGAAAGATTTGTATCTTTGTTTTAGCTTAGATGATCGTTATTATGCCTTTGAAGTTCGTTACCTCACAGAAATTTTAGCCTTACCGGCCATAACAACCATTCCGGGCACAGCCCCTTTTTTGAAAGGTGTCATCAATATCAGAGGAAAAATCATTCCAATTATGGACGTTCGCCTTCGTTTTGATATGCCTTTTCTTCCATACCATGAAAGGACTTGTGTTTTGCTAGTGGAACTGGATGGCAATCCACTTGGACTAGTTGTGGATAAGGTCAATGACGTTGTTAAAATTCCACCCGAAAATGTTGACCTCGCTCCCAAGATTGGCGAATCCAAATCATCGAGGTTTATTTATGCAACAGGTCGTGTGGGTGACTCTGTTAAAATATTAATCAATTTAGATCGCCTTCTCACCCAAGAAGAAAATCTAATGTTACATGAGCTTCCAGGGAATTAATTCATGGAAAGAGAAGATGTTTTAGAATATCTAACGGAAGCAAAAGAATGTTTAGAAAACATTGAAATTGGTCTTCTCAACTTCGAAAAAACTACGTTAGATGGTAGTTTGGTAGATCGTGAACAATTAGATACTCTCTTTCGCCATTTCCATACAGTCAAAGGCAGTTCTGGATTTTTTGGATTATCTGGAATTGTTAAAGTTGCCCATGCCGCCGAAAACTTGTTAGATTATCTTAGAAAAACTCCAGAAACACAAGACGAAGAAACCTTAGAAATTTTACTCACTGCACTCGATCATTTAAACGAACTGGTCGAACACGAAGAAAATGAGCCAAGTGGAGGTGATTTATACAAAGACGAACAACTTCAATTCATCTCTCGCACCAATCAAAAATTGGAGAGTTTAAAAAAAGATCACTCTTCCCATACGAATCCAACAGAAACAAAAAATACAAGTTCAGAAAATAGTAGTGAATTCGGGCTCTTCCAAAGAACGGAACCAAAACAGACGACAGAAGAATTTGGTTTATTCCTATCAGATCCAAAAGAAAAGAAACAAGAAGAATTTGGGCTCTTTCCCATTCCAAGTGAACCAAAAACAACACAAGAATTCGGACTTTTTGCAGAAGAGTCCAAACCCCAAGAAGAGTTTGGACTCTATCGTTCTCCCAATGAAATCAAAGCTCCGCAAAAAACCGATTCTCCACCTAACACAATCGCTCAATCAAATACCGAAAAAAAACCACTTCAGAAAAAAGACATACGCATTGATACAGACAAACTTGATTCATTATTAGATATTGTGGGAGAAATTGTGATCAATGAACCGATGGTCACAGAACACCCAGACCTACAAAACCTGAAGTTAGATCACTTTCATAAATCAGCCCTACAATTAAAAAAACTCATTCGCAATTTACAAGAAATCACATTGAGCTTACGGATGGTGCCAATCGCAGGTGTTTTCATCAGAATGGAACGACTCGTAAGGGACACTGCCAAAAAAACCGGCAAACAAGTGGAACTTGTCATCTCTGGTGAAGAAACAGAAATTGATAAATCCATCATCGAAGAGATGTATGATCCGCTTGTTCATATCATTCGTAATGCCATTGACCATGGATTGGAAACTCCCGAAGAACGAAAAGAAGCAGGTAAATCACCAAAAGGGAAAATCCAACTGACTGCGACTCAATCAGGGAAAGAGGTTTGGATTGAAGTTCGTGACGATGGAAAAGGTTTAAATCGTGATAGAATTTTAAACAAAGCCTTATCCTTAGGACTGATCCACCAAAGTGAAATCGAGTCATTAACCGATGAAAATGTTTGGGAATTTTTATTCCATCCTGGTTTTTCCACGGCAAAAGAAGTTACTGATTTATCCGGCAGAGGTGTTGGCCTCGACGTTGTCCGAAAAAATGTTTCCACTCTGAAAGGATTTGTTGATGTGAGTTCGGTGTATGGACAAGGCACTGTATTTTTAATTCGAGTTCCCCTTACCCTTGCCATTATCGAAGGTTTGGTGGTGCGAAAATCAGAAACGTATTTCATCATTCCATCGATGGATGTTAAAGAATCCCTTTACATCCAAGAAGAACCAATTCATATGTTGTATAAAAACAATCATAGTTTTCAATATCGCGAAAATCAAATCTCTGTGGTGGATATAGATTTATTATTTGGAAAAGACTCTGAGTTAAACTCTCACAACCAATTAGAAAAAAAATATGTCATCGTTGCAGAATCTCATGAAAAACAAATGGGTATTGTCTTTGATGAAATCCTAGGAAATCAATCCATCGTCATTAAACCAATTTCACCGATCTTCAAAAATATCAATGGACTTGCAGGTTGCACCATTCTCGGAAATGGACATGCTGGACTTATCCTCGATGTTCGAAAACTCATCAACCAACATATGGCAATTTTATCCTCATGAAAAAACACAAAGTAATCATAGTTGATGACCAACGCAGTGTTCGAAGTATGATCAAACGTTGGATTGAAACAGATCCCAACTGGGAAGTTGTTGGGGAAGCATCCAATCCATTTGAAGCAAGAGATCTAATCATCGACAAACAACCAGATGTGATGACACTTGATGTCCATATGCCAGAAATGGACGGCATTGAATTTCTAAAAAAATTATTACCCCAACACCCAATGCCAGTCATCATGATCAGTTCCTCTACAATAGAAGGGACCTCCATTACCTTAGAAGCATTGGATGCAGGAGCGTTTGATTACGTAACCAAACCTTCAGGAACACCAGAAAGTTTGATTGAAGCAAAAGAAGATCTTTTATCGAAACTCAATGAGGCGCTTCATTATAATTTTTCACACGAAAACAGTCTTAAAAAATCAATTACACCAGATTCTGGATCCCAAAAAAAAAGAACTTCCTTTAAGAAAAAACTCATCTTAATTGGTTCCAGCACGGGAGGGACAACCGCCTTACGTAAATTACTCGAAGATGCAGATGAAACATTTCCTCCCATTTTAGTTGCCCAACATATGCCCGAAAATTTCACTGCTTTGTTTGCGGGTAGGCTCAACGCCGAATTAAAAATCAATGTAGTAGAAGCAAAAGACAAACAACCACTTCAAAATGGAACGGTTTACATTGCCCCAGGGAATTATCATTTAAGTGTTCAAAAATTTGCAGGTGATTTGTACACTAAAATTACACAAACCGATAAAGTAAACGGACATAGACCTTCCGTTGATGTGTTATTCGAATCAGCCGTCCACAATGATATCGCAAGTTCCAGCATTGCAGTCATCTTAACAGGTATGGGAAGTGACGGTGCCAAAGGATTACTCAATCTAAAAAACAATGGATGCCTTACCCTTGGCCAAAATAAAGAAACTTGTGTAGTGTATGGAATGCCAAAAGTAGCGTTTGAAATTGGTGCAGTGATGCATCAATTACCCTTAAGCAACATTTGTGATAAAATCAGAGAGATAGGTTCGAAATGATACCACATAGTTTACTCTTAGAAACTAACGAAACGAATGAATTGATTTCCTGTTTAAATGAAATCAATTATACATATGAACGTGTTTCCAATTTGAATGAAATCTACACTCAACTCGAAAAACAAAAATTTCATTTCATCATCCTTTATGTGACAAATGTCAAAGAAAAAGAATCTCTTGAAATGCTTTCTAAAATAGGGACCTCTTTTCCCAATGTTCTCATCATATTAATTACCGATTCTTCCAACTGGGCATTAACAGCCTCACTCTTAAAAAGACACAATGCCTATGATTTTATCCAATCACCAATCGATTGTGAACATTTAAAATTTACATTAGATCGCTCTTTCCAATACCTGAACACAAAAATGAAATCCCAATTCATTCATGAAGCGGAAAACCAACTTTTCAAAAGAGTGATTGATATTTTTGATTGGAAAAAGTCTCTTACTCACAAAGAAAACGAAAACATCTCAGCTGATATCATCCACCAAATGAATATTAGCCTTTTCCAAGGCAGTGGGATCGGAACCCTTATGAGTGTTGTCAGCATTTTACTCGCAAAGAGCAAATTGGATGCAGAAAATAATGTTTATCATATCCCAAAACCAATTTTAGATTTAGTATCGGAAAACTATGAAGCTGCGAAAAGCATGTTTGATAGTATGTCAATCTCTCAATCTGTTATCGATGATGATAAGGTAGTAGAAACAAAAGAATCACCCTCTCAGCTATTGCCTCTATTTGAAACCGAAATCAATTTTTTAGAAGAAGCCCTTTCGATTAAGAAGCAAAAAATCAATTTAAGCCAAATCCCCAGTTCTGTTACAAATCTTAAAATCCGTATGGATCAAAACAAATTCTCCTATGTCATCAGAGAAGTATTACTAAACTCGATTAAATATTCCAAAGATGGTGATCAGATTTATGTACTTTTTTTCCATAGGGAAAATTTTTTAGAAATCAAAACAATAAACCCCGCTTATCAAAACGAAGATGATACTCACGGAATTCCGGAAAAATATGAAACCTTTATATTTGAACCGTTTTTCCGAATTTCTTCTGTTGTGGATGATAGTTATGCAAAATTTGAACAATTCCGATTTGGTTTAGGTTTGACATTAGTCAAAAAGATTATGGACCAACACCAAGCAAATGTTCAAATTTATAATATAGATAGCAATCTAAGAAATGAAAACACAAAAGATGTTTGTTTAACAATACGAATTCCATTATTACAAGAGGAGAATTAAAATGGCAAAGATATTAACCGTCGACGACGCACCAGCGGTATTAAAAATTCTAAATTTGGTATTAACAACAGAAGGCCACGAAGTGACTTCTGCTTCTAACGGAATGGAAGCCTTAGAAAAAATTGAAAACTCCAAATTTGACATTGGAATTTTTGACGTCAACATGCCAGGAATGACAGGGATTGAATTAA
>NZ_RQGG01000018.1 GCF_004769665.1 Leptospira kemamanensis | reverse complement strand
CTTTTAATGTTTCTTCTAAAGGTAAAATTTTATATTCCCTTTCTGGGATTTGTTTTAAAGTTACATCCTTTAATAAAAACTTTCGTCTGAATATGGATTGGCTTTTTTGTTGGTCCAACCTTGACTTTATTGCATTGTACTTATAAAAGAAATAATCCACTTTTGAGTTTTGTGTGACCAAATAAGATTCAATTCCTTGTTTATAAAGTTTTTGGACAGTTTGGAATTGTTTGTCTGCATCTGATTCATTGGAAAAATCATAATCATAAAAAGCCAAAAGTTTTAATGTTTCTGCATATTGAAACGCTTGGTCAAACAATTCCTTTTGGTATAATGCTCGGTATTCCAAAAGCAATCGCTCGTATTCCAATTCTAAAATTAAGTTGGTAAAAACAGCATTCCCTTGCTCTTGAAAGTTCCAATTTAGATTTAAAGTGGTATTCCAACCTTTGCGATTGTATCCATCCCCTCGCAAGGATTCAAAAAAAGGAATATGATCTAAATTTACGGATGGTAAATAACGTAGATTTTTAGAATCGATATCTACTTTTTTCCGTTGAATTTCTATCTCTTTTAATTTCAGTTCATAAGATTTTTCACCAACTAACTTTGGCAAGTCTGTAAAATAAACAACTTCTCCTGCCAACTGAAAATTTGACATAATAAGGACTAAAATAAAATAGAAATTTTGACGTAGCGAGGTCACTACTTCAATTATCGGATCGCTTCTTGTTTAGAATGAAGTAATTGATAAATTCCGCCTTTAGAAAGTAGTTCTTTATGGCGTCCCTTAGAGTCTAGTTTCCCTCTCTCCAAAACAAAAATTTGATCATAGTGACGGATTGTATCCAATCGATGTGCAACGGTGATAATGGTGGCATTGGCAAATACAGAATTGATATGTGACAGAATTCTTAGTTCCGTTTCCTTGTCTAGTGCTGCTGTGGGTTCATCTAAAAGTAAAACCGTTGGCCTTTGCAAAAACAATCGGGCAAGGGAGATCCTTTGTTTTTGACCGCCGGAAAAACTAAATCCTCGATCAGCCAACTCCGTATCATATCCCAAAGGTAACTTAACAATATCATCATGGATGCAGGCAAGTTTCGCTGCTTCCACCACTTCACTCAATGTCGCTTCTGGTTTAGTGATGGAAATATTTTCTCGTACCGTTCCCGAGATTAGTGGATTTTCTTGAAAACATACTCCAATTTTGGTTCTTAAACTTGGTAACCAAATCTCGTTTAAAGGAATTTCATCAACCAAGATCTCACCTTGTTGAGGGTTATACAATCCTAACAATAATTTGATGATTGTAGATTTCCCACTTCCACTCCTTCCAACAAAGGCAACTTTTTTTCCTGCTTGGATTTTTAAGGTTAAATTTTGAATCCCTGATTCTGGTTTTTGGTTATCATAGGCAAAATTGATATTTCGAAATTCAATATCACCTTTTACTTCTGGCAAATCTACTTTGAACAAATTATCTTTATCCGAAATTTCGCTATCCAAGGACTCAAAACTTCTCAAACGGTTCCATGCTAAATTTGCTTTTTGAAATTTCAAAAAGTCATCATACAACGAAATGAGTGGTGACCTAATATAAGTGATCAAACCAACAATTGCATATAAGGTCCCTAAGGTGAGTTTGTCACTTAAGATCAGTAAACTTCCCACAAGTAAAACAACAACGATGGTAATTTGTTTGAAGAAATCAGTATTGGTAGAAAGGAGATTGGAATAAAATAATTTTTTACCTTCTGAATTGAGCTGTGTTGTTAATCTTTTTTCAAAGTCCCAACGATGGGAATAGGTAGCACCTAAATTTTTAATCGTTTCAAAACCATGAACAGATTCAATAAAGTAACTTAATGTTTCAGATCTCTTTAAAGATTCTTTTTTTGTTTCTTCGATGATTTTTGGTGATAGATATCGCAAAACAAGAAACTCGGGAATCATTAAAATAAATATAATGCCAAGTAAAAGTGGAGATAAAAACAAAAAGATGATGAATACGAAAGAACTAAAAATCAAATCAAAGATTTTCATAGCTCCTTGGTCTGAAAAAAATAAAATCACTGATTCAATTTCTTCCCAACGATTTAAGATCTCACCTTTTTTATTTCTTTCAAAAAAGGAAATTGGTAGAGAGATTAATTTCACCAAAAAACGAATCGCAATTGTTTGATTCACTCGATTACTTGTAAAAAAAATGACATTGGATCGAAAGTATCCTAAAAATGTTTGAGACAAACTCAATAATACAACCGCAAAGATCACAGGTAAAAAGAATTCTCGACTCTCTTGTAATAGTACAGCATCAATCAAATATAAATTCACGAGTGGAATGAATACTTCTAGACCTTTCAAAACAAAACTTGCCAGAATTCCCGCTTTTAAGTATTGGATCGCTGGTGAAAAATATTCACTAATCCCTGCGAAAAAACGATTTTTCCACTCAAAACTAGATTTAGGTAAAACTTTAGGTACAAAGTAAATCAGGATCGGAGAAGACTTCTTTTCCCATTCTTCTCTGGTTAAATTTGTTTCTCCATTTTCAGGATCAAGGATCGTTACAAATTTTTTTCCAATTTGTTTCACGATGACATACTTTGAATTTTCTAAAAAGTTTATGGTTGGAATCGAATTCACTTCCGATTCATGGTTTCGCCAATTGACGAAGTAACAATTTCCTTTTTCTTCTCCAAAACATTGTTTCCAATGGTGAGGAAGAATGTCATGATCGAAGTCAGGGAATAGTGGATCAGAATCATATTCTGCAAAAGAATATCCCCAATACTTAAATATCATCTTTCGACAAACATCACCTGATTGTGATTTGCCTTCTTGAAATAAAAAAGGAAATCGAATTTGATTTCGGATGGGAGGAGTAAACTTTAACTTAGGTAAAAAGTGAAATTGATCTTCTTCATAGATATTCGAAAATTCGTATTCGTTCTCATCAACTCTTTCGCCTAAATTTAGTTTTCGTTCGTTCATAATAGAACGAATCGTTATGAGTAAACTTTCTGATTTTTTAAAAAATGATTCTGCATGTTTTAAAGATAATTCATACACAAAACTATCTTCAATCGCAGTAACGGTTGCATTCCTTACTTTTTTTTCAAGAACACCCATCTCTCCCAAAACAGAACCAGCTTCCACATAAGAAAAATATTCTTTTTGCCAAGTAGACTTTGTCACTTTAAACTTACCTGATTTGATAAAAAACAAAGAGGAACTTTCTGTTCCTTCTTTAATCAAAACTTGTCCAGAATTGATTTTTCGTTTCACTAAAAGTTTGGAAAGTTCTTGGATTTCCGAATTGGAAAGTTTTCGAAAATATGGATGGATTCTCAGTTCATCTCGGAGTTGAACATTTTCCTTATATTCATCCCAAAGTTTTTTTCTTTGTTTGTCTGATAAAATAAATTTTGCAAACGATGCGGTAGGTAAAACCAATACTTTAGAGTTTTCTTCTACATAATATAGTTGTCTGCTTAAGGACTCGGATGAAAATTCAGGTACACCATAAATGGTTTCTTCTGTTAAGGTTTTGATGAGTAATTCGTTTTGATTGATTTTTAGTTTAACTTGGATTCTTCCCGTTTCCAAAATCAAAATGGGTATCGAATCATTTTCGGTTCCCACAATTTTATCACCGGCAACAAGGGAACGAAACTCAAATAAAGATAAAAGTTTTTTGATATCACTAACAGATAATAAAGATAAAAAACTATCTTCTTTTATCAAATCAGGAATTTCTCGTGCCTTAAGTTTCAAATTTAATTCCTTGGATCAGCGTATCTAAATAAAATTTGATAAATACTTTTTCGATCGATCACAATGTCAGCGACTACTTTTAATCCAGGAAACAATTGGAATTCCTTTCCATCTTGGTTTAAATCTTGGTTTCCAAGAATCATAATTACCGAAAAAGAATCTTTGTCTTTTGTATTCGGAATGATTTGGGAAACCGTACCTTCCACCACACCAAAATCATTTTGATGGAATGCTTTGACTTTGATTACAGACTTAAGACCAATTCTAATAGCACCAATATCTTTACTATTCACTTCAACGATTGCTTCTAATGGTTGACCTTCTTCCATAAGAGAAGCAACCGTTTGACCTCGAATGATGTTTTGCCCTACGTTATTGACTGCGAGCTCTCCAATGATACCAGAGAAAGGCATACGAATGACTGCATTGGCAACTCTCTCTTTCTTTAGTTTTGTATCACCACGTAGACTAGAGATGATATTTTCTTCTCTTTGAATCTCATCTTTTAGATTTCCAAATTCTTCATTAAACTCTAACAAACTTTGATCATAAATAAACTTTGCACCCACACCATTCTGAAAATCCATGTATGCTTTTTTAAGGTTTACAAATTTATTGAGTACACCTCCAGACAATGCAGAACCAGGATTGTTTTCTAAATTGTAAGCTAGATTTTTTAGAATTTTTTCAGCTTCTCTTTTGTTCCGTATGAGTCTCTGTAATTTCTTTTCTTCATATTCCAAATTGTTGGTATCTTTGGATAATTCAATTTGTTGTTCTGAAAATTCTAACTCCATAATGGGATCTCCCTTTTTTAGAAAATCCCCTGACTTCACATACAAATTGGTTAAGGTACCTGTCTCTAAGGCTTCCACCACATGGTAATTCCCCTTAGGTCTGATATTTCCATTTGCTTGCACAACGACATCAACTCGTCCCAAGATTAGAAACAAAACAAAACAAAGAAAAAAAACAGCAATTAAGTAAATTCCCTTCTTTTCCCAGTTAGGTGCTGGGTGTTTGAGAAGTTCATCATAATATGAGGCAGAATGTCTCGACTCCCAATTGGAATCTGTTTCTTTTAAATTTTTAAACTTCTTAAACATGACTTTCCTCCTCTGTAAACGTGGGGAACAAATGATAATAATAACCTTTTGTTTGGATGAGTTCTGCGTGAGTACCTACCTCAACGATTCGTCCTTCATCAAGTACCACAATCTTATCGGCACTGACAGTGCTATGCAATCGATGAGAAATTTGAATGACAGTTCTATCCTTAAAAACCGTTTCCCATTGAGATTGGATATGGGATTCTGTTTCTGAATCTAAAGCAGACGTTGGTTCATCTAAAAACAAGATACTTGGATTTGTGACAAGTGCCCTTGCAATGGCCAACCTTTGTTTTTGGCCACCAGACAATCCAACACCCGATTCCCCAATTTTGGTTTCATATTGCATGGGAAATCGTTCCACAAATTGATCAACAGAAGCAAGTTTTGCACCAGCTAACAACGCTTCTCCGGGTAGGGATGGATTTTTTTTTGATAAATTTTCTAAAATGCTACCTGAAAACAAAATTGGATGTTGTTCTACGGCTCCAAATTGAATTCTAACTTCTT
This sequence comes from Leptospira kemamanensis, assembly GCF_004769665.1. Taxonomy (GTDB): domain Bacteria; phylum Spirochaetota; class Leptospiria; order Leptospirales; family Leptospiraceae; genus Leptospira_A; species Leptospira_A kemamanensis. Next base: position 173,231 of record NZ_RQGG01000018.1, on the reverse strand, counting down.
CAGGGTCCAAAGTAGATAAATCAAATGAATCTACGAAAACCTTTCCTTGGGTGGGAGATAAAGTTCCCATCATGATTCGCATCAAAGTAGTTTTCCCACAACCACTCCGACCAACAATCGCAACTTTTTCCCCTGCTTCGATTTCCAAATCAATATCTTTTAAGATATCAGGGGAGCCTTCTCTATAACGAAAACTGATATGATCTAATTTGATTTTTCCAGTAAGACGAGGAAGTTCACCAAACGGCCGCAAACTAATCGTTTCACCTGGCAAAGAGTAAATTTCCGACAATCGCATTCTGGACTCGCGTAATTCACTTAGATCTTCATAAAGATGACAAAGCCTTACGATAGGTTCCATTAGCAGTGAATACAAAATCAAAAATCCTAAAAAACTACCAAGAGATAATTGTTCATTCAAAACTTGATTTACCCCATAGGTAATCACTGCCACGAGTCCAATTTGTTCAAAAAACTTACTGACAAGTTCTAAAATTTGAACCCGTTTCCCAACTCGCAGATTTGTAAGAATGGTCCTTGCGATTTCATTTAATCCCTTGGAAAGATAACGACTTTCAATAGAAGATGACTTAATGATTTGGATACCTGAAAAAAGAGATAAAAAGAAAGTTGTGGTTTTCTTTTTGGATTCAAAACTATGTTTTTGTAATTTTTTGATTTTGGAGCTGGAACGAACCACTACCAAAGAATAAATGATCAGAAAAAATAATCCAAGAAAGGATAACCCAACATCCAAACGGAACAAAATGAAAAGATAAATTGGCAATGTAATTAAATCTAAAACCAAAAACAATCCAGATCGTTGCGTAATTTCCAAGATCCTTTGATTTTCCTTTAATCTTTGCGTAAAATCTCCTGTTTCAAATTTCCGAAACTCAGGCAAAGTTAAATTCAGAATATGTTGGAAAAATCTTACAAAATAATTATATTCTAAATTTTGCATGAGCCCAATCGAAATCAAATTTCTAAATAGAGAGAACATCGTTTGAAAAAAAACGGCAAAAGTGACACCAATGACGATCGTAAATAAGTAGTTTCGATCTGAAAACACCAGAACTTGGTCTACAACTTGACGCACTAGATATGGTAAAGACAGAGATAAAATGGCAGAGAAGAAGGTTGCCACCATCACCCAACGGATTTCTTTTTTTTTCGGACTAAACAACATCCTTAGTTCTTTAAAAAAACTCAGTAAACTGACTTCGGCTGATAAACTGGCAGGAGCAACTGAAAATTGTAAGATCACACCATCCCAAATTTTGAGAAATTGATCTTTGCTTAATTCATAAACTCCTTTGATCGGATGTGATATTAGAACTGCATCCAATTCTGAATCTACCAAATACAATAAACATGGTATGTTTTCATCATCTGTAATGAAAACTGGATTCTCCAAGTTTGTTAACTCTATAAATGGAATTTGTAATTGTTTGGTTAAAAATCCATGTTTTTCTAATTCGATCGCAAGTTCAAAAATACCTGGGATCATATTGCGACTTAATTCATTTTTGATTCTAATTTTCCAATTGGAAGGAAGTGGTTTATCAAAAACTCGTAGTGCCAGTTCCGAACAAACCAAACCAACCAAACTCAATTGATCTGTTGTTACTTGTTCAATTAAAATGGTTTCTGTCGGTTTTTTGATTTCATAACGTTTGGAAACAAACGGTCGAATTGAATTTTCTTCTTTTTCTTTTGATTTGTAAGTGGAATATCGTAGTAACCTAGATTGAACAATCTCTTCTAGTTTGTTACCCTTTTCTGCACCAATCACCTTTCGAAAGATAGTTCCAGGAATTTGATACAGTTCGGAATCTTCGGCTGTGACAGCACTTGCCAAACGTTTCTGTTGTTTGAAGATGGCAATTTCACCGAGGATATCTCCCGATTTCATAATCGATATGATTTTCCTTGGGTTCTCCGTTCGAATTTGTACCTTACCTGATCGGACAATGTAAGCCGATTCCCCCTCTTCTCCTTCCACAAAAATGAACTCTCCTTGTGGAACTTTGATGAGTTGGATCGATTTTAAAATGGATTTGATTTCATCAGGAGAAAGTTCATCAAAAAAACTTAGTTTTCTTACATAATGAAATTTTTCTTGTTCTTCTTCTCGATGTTTAGCTTTCTGTGCAATCTCTGGATGTGAATCCACTAACTTCAAAAAACGAGAAGTAGGTAATAATAAAACTATGGATGGTTCTAACGCATAATAATCATGTTTCGAAGGAGTTTTGGTTAATGTAATCCTCTCACCAATAGATTCACCAACTTCAACAAATGCATAACGTCCTAAATTTAGGTCCTGTTTGTTTTGTTTCATACCAAATTTTCCTGTGAGCACAAAATGAATGTGTTCAGGCATTTGGTTTGCTTTGATTAAAGTTTGTCCGATCCTTAAAAATTTTAATTCAATAAAAGGTAAAAGTGCTTCTCTTTCCGTTTCTTCTAATTCTGCTAATAGATAATTGGTTCGAAAGACTGCACGAATTTTATCTAGATTGCGCCTAACATCAGATAACATTTATTTTTCCGCTAACAATAACATATGTGTCACTGGAAAATCAAAGGGAACCAAGTCTTCCGATTTGTTTGGATTTTGTGAGTTTGAGATAAAGAGTTTTACCTTACCTTCATATCGATTTTTGACCAACCACTGATTTCGATATTCAGAAGATTGAGGAGAAATTCGAAATCCAATGGATTCTAAATTTTTTTTCCACTCATCAAAACTCCAAAAACAAAAAGATTCATGCATTTCACTATCCCAATTGTCCGTGTAATCCTTTTTGGAAAGATATTCGCAAATGTCTTTGAGTTTCATACGGTGGTATTCTATACCATCGACGTAAATGGCACTCGTCCTAAGCACATAACCTTCTTCTTTACGAAAGTCCTGTTGGAATTGGAAAAATCGTTCTTTGGTGGATAAAGAGTCGAGGTATTCTTTGAAATTGGAAAACTCTTCGGGACTACGGCCGTGATTTCTACTCGAGTCCTCTTCCATCCAAACAAATACTTCCCTTTCTTTGTCTTCGGGGCCTACCACATCCCGATTGATCCAGACCCCACCCATCACGAGTTCCTCATACCGATTTTTGAGAAAGGATAGTAGTTGTGACCGACCCCCATAGGACTCGATCTCATGCGTGAGAGAAGAGGTATGAATTGTATTCATACTCATCCTTGGAAAAACAAGTCCACTCACAGCATTCTTTCGTAAAAAGAAAACATTGGAATTTGCAAACTCACCATTTTCTTTTCTTTGTTCACAGATCTGGTAAAGATGACGTGCAATCTCCACTCCATAAAAATCAGACTCGGCAAAATTCGGATCTTTACCAACTAGTTTGATCCAAGAACCAACGGCACATCCAATGTCGCCAATGCGACCTGGTTTCACATATGGTTTGGTCTCTTGGAATTTGAGTTCGGCGATTTCATCCATCTCACGAACATAAGTATTATAATCTCTTGATTCTGTTAAATCTCCATCATCACCAATTAAGGTGTCAGAAAACAACATATCTACTTTTTCAAAAAGACCGTAGTCTTTCCACAAACGGATGCAAGCTGGGTCTAGGCTTTTAAGGATTGCTTCATCGGAAGAAGGAATTTGGATTGGATGATCACTATTTGATTGGGCAAGAGATCCAGAAGGATTTTTGTTTTCGGCTTCTTGTTTTCGTTTGGAGACAATGTCTTCCAATTCTTCCCAAGGAAGTTTTGCATAAAAGGAAAGTTTGGGTCCTGGAACTTTTTCCACAGGAAGCACAAAAAAACCAAGTTCCAAATACAAATTGGCAACTGGTGTGGAACAAAGAACGATCGTATTTTCTTTTGTTAACTGAAGTTTCAGTTCTGTTTCCACTTCAATTTTTTTTAATGTATACGAAGCAAAGTTAGGTGACTGACCAACATCATCGATGGGAATCACAAAACTAGGAATGCAGAGTTCCCTAGAAAAATCCTGAATCATCATTGCCCTTTGGTAAAGGGAAAGTGGATTGCGTCTTGTGTTGTTATGATTGGCCGAAGTAACGGCAAAGATGATGGCAGTTGGGTGTTTGGAAATCGATAATGGATTTCCAAACACATCCAAGGCTTCCGAGAGTCCATGTTTTACCAAATGGAGTAAATACTCTTTTTGGTACCTGGTGAGGAGATGGTGACGCCCCGGAAGGAGTAAGTACATTTTGTACTATGCTTTAGGGTTTTCTAAAACAATCGCGATTCCTTGTCCTCCACCGATACAAAGGGAAGCAACACCATACTTCACACCTCGTCTTTGCATCTCAAGAGCCAATGTCAAAGTCACACGGTTCCCAGAAGCTCCGAGTGGATGTCCAATCGCAACAGCTCCACCATTGACATTGGTGATTTTTGGATCCAAACCAAGTTCTTTTTGAACCGCTAAGTACTGTGCTGCGAACGCTTCGTTCACTTCCACAAGACCAATGTCTTTTAAACTGAGACCTGCTTTTTGTAACGCAGCAGGGATTGCAATCGCAGGACCAATTCCCATCTTCGATGGTTCGCAACCAGCATGACCCCAGGACTTCACAATCGCGAGTGGTTCTTTGCCGAGTTTTTTTGCTTGGGATGCGGAAGCTACGATGAGTGCAGAAGCACCGTCATTGATTCCAGATGCGTTTCCTGCAGTTACGGATCCATCTTTTTTGAATGCTGGTTTTAAAGTAGCAAGTTTTGTAGCACCCGCTTTTCCTTTGATGAATTCATCTTTATCAAATACAATTGGGTTTTTGCCACTGATAGTGATAGGATGAATTTCTTCTTTTAGAATTCCTTTGTTAGTTGCTTCTTCAGCTCGTTCTTGTGAAGTTGCTGCCCAAGCATCTTGTTCTTCTCGGGAAATTTTGTATTGGTCAGATAGATTTTCTGCCGTCATTCCCATCGGAAGTTCCACATAAATGTCTGTTAAACCTTGTGCGAGTGAATCTTCAAATTCAGCATTTCCATAACGAACGCCAAATCTTGCATTTCGCACTACATAAGGTGCATTACTCATGGATTCCACTCCACCAGCAAGAACGGTATGAGCCTCACCTAACATGATTTTTTTGGCAGCTTGGATCACTGCTTCCATTCCTGAACCACAAAGCCTGTTGAGTGTTAATGCAGGACTTGCAATCGGAACTCCTGATTTTAACCCGATGTGACGAGCCAAATAAATTCCGTCTTTTCCTGTTGGGATAACATTTCCAAAAATACTTTCTTCAATTATAGAAGGATCAACTCCAGTTTTTTGGAGTGCTGCTTTTGATACTTCGACCCCAAGGTCTACGGCACTCATGTCTTTGAGTGTTCCGCCAAAACTACCGAATGCGGATCTCAGTCCGCCCAAAATGTAAACTTGTTCCATAGATACCAGGAATGGGCAAAATTGGTCACCTGTCAGCTAAGAATTGAAATTTCACTTGAAAGAGAATGCCACTTAAATAGACTTCCTGCATGAATCGAGAACCAATGTTCGGCCTAGACACAGGTTTTATTTCCAAACAAACCGCAGGCCTCATTCGAGGGATCCTCCAAAAACGTTATTCCATTGGAGAAAGCTCCATTCCCTTATTTTCTTCCCCTTCGCCTCTGTATCCAGGTTTGGAACTCATTTCCGACAAAGGGCAAAACCCAATCGAAACGAGATTGGTTGTGGGAAGCATTCGGATGGGATACGGCCACCACAGAATGGCACTTTCTGTGTATTCCCATTCTTTGCAAAAAAACATCCCCACCTATTTGCATGACTTACTTGCCATCACATCTCCTGAGTCCAAAGCCATTGCGGACATTGATTCCGGTTATAGTTTTTTTTCTAGGATGAGTTCTGAAATTGGTGGGCCTGTGGAATGGGTTTGGGGACAACTTATGTCCCAAGGAAATCTTACCTCTCTTGAATTATCATGCCAACTTGCCGAGTTGTACAAAGGTCTTATGAATGGGATCCCAAAAGAAAGCCCAGTGATCACCACATATCCGTTAAATGGTCAAATTGCAGTGGCCTCTGGATTCAACAAAACCATCCATCTCATTTGTGATAACTACCCACAGTATTACTTACTCGTACCTGGAGCTTTGAACTTAGTCCAATCTCCTTCCTCTTATACCAAGTTCATTGAGATGGGAGTTCCCAAAGACAATATCGCTGTCGCTGGACATTGGGTTTCAGAAGACATTGTTTCCAATGCAGTGACTGATTCGGAAAACCGAGTGAGAAGAATTGATTCCAAAAAAGTCAGAAGGTTTTTAATTCCGATCGGTGGAGCGGGTGCACAAAAAGGATATATATTAGATCTCATTCGATTGACCAAATCCTATCTCACCAACAAAAAAGCCGTGTATTGGATTAACACTGGTGACCATGTGAAAGTTCTTAAGGCAATCGAAGAGTATTTGATCTTTCAAAAAATACCTTATCTATCGATTGATTCTTGGGAAGACTTACTCACTTTCATTACGCGTCATCCTTTAAGATCGGATGATCACGAAAACAATCCTCCTGTTGTATTATTTCATTTTCCAACTCACACAGAAGCATTTTCTGCAACAGACAAATTGATTCGCATTGCAGATGTTCTTGTGACCAAACCATCTGAGTTGGCTTTTTTTCCGATTCCTAAACTCTTTATCCGCAGGGTAGGAGACCATGAAGCAGCCTCTGTTGTACGTTCTTTGGAACTCGGAGAAGGAACTGTGGAGTGCAGGGAAGTAATGCATGCAAAAGAACTGGTTCAAATTTTTACCGAGTCCGATGATTTGTTACTCAGAATGAACGAGTCCATCATTAAAAATACGATCGAAGGGATTTATAGCGGAAGTAAAACGGCCGTCGAGATGGCGACCGCTAAATGAACTAAAAATAAGAACTTAAGAAGAAAACTTTTTTTCTAACTCTTGTTTGGTGGCATCCCAAATTCCTGCAATTTTTTTCCCTTCTGTGACGGAAGTATCTACATCCCCTTCCTTTACAAGTGCTTCTGCTTTCACCACTACTTCCGAAAGTGCAGTTAGTCCAAAATTGGCGGCCACACCTTTGATTTGGTGAAGTTCCGATTGTAGATCTTTGGGATCTTTGGCTACCATAAGCCGGTCCAAATTTTGAACACGAGTTGCCATATTTTCCAAAAGCGAAGTGATCATTTCCTTCAGCCATGCCTGGTCTTCCGGATCATTCATATCAACTAGAGATTCTATACGCGACCAGTCTATTAACAAGTTCACACCACCCTCTCAAAAGATAACAGACTCATAAAAGCGTGTAAATTACATTTTAAAAAATCATTTGCAGGGCTTTCGAATTGGTTTTTTTTGTAAATCAATATGAAAATTCACCCCACCGCCATCATCGATCCCAAAGCGGAATTGCATGAGTCCGTAGAAGTTGGACCATTTTGTATCATCGAAAAAGATGTCAAAATTGGAGAAGGTACTGTCATCGAATCCCACGTGAAAATTTTGTCTGGGACCCGCATTGGTAAGTTTAACAAAATTTCCTCGGGCGGAAGTTACGGTGGATTGCCACAAGATTTGGCTTTCAAACCTGAAACCAAAACCTATTTAGAAATCGGGGACCACAACCACTTTCGGGAAAATGTCATTTTCCACAGGGGGACTGTAGAAGGTAAAGCAACGGTTGTCGGAAATCATAATTACCTAATGGGGAATGTCCATATTGCGCATGACGTAGTGGTCGGAGACCATAACATCATGGTTCAAAATACAATGCTCGCAGGTCACGTAGTCATCGGAAACAAAGTCTTCATTTCTGGATCTGTTGGGGTTCACCAATTTGTAAGAGTAGCCGATTATGCTATGTTAGCAGGTCTTACTAAAGTAGTCAAAGACGTTCCTCCATATGCGACAGTGGATGGCCATCCAGGACTGATCGTAAGTTTGAATGTGGTTGGTATGAAACGTGCAGGAATTTCTGCAGACGTTCGTTTGGCTATCAAACGAGTTTACAAAGTCATTTACCACAGTGGATTTAACACAAAACAAGCATTAGCTGAGCTTAAGAAAGATCCAAACCCAGCTCCTGAAGTACAAAAAGTAATCGAATTCTTTGAAACAAGTAAACGTGGTGTTGTTGATCACCGATTTGTTTCTGGTGGATCCGACGAAGAATGAGAGTTCTCGTTACCGGGGGAGCCGGTTATATTGGAAGTCACATTGTCCTAGAACTAATGGAACTTGGACATGAAATCATCATCGTAGATGATATGCAAAAAGGAAACGAAGCCAATTTGTTTCCTGGAAATGAATTTATCAAAGGTGAAATCCAAGATCCAGAAATTCTAAAAAAAGCTTTTTCCAAAAAGGTTGATGCCGTATTTCACTTTGCCGCTTGGAAAGCAGCAGGCGAATCCATGACAGATCCACTCAAATACACAATGAATAATTTGAATGGAACCTTCACTTTGTTAAATGCAATGGTAAACTACGGTTGCCAATATTTTGTTTTTTCATCCTCTGCAGCAGTGTATGGAGCACCAAAATACTTACCAATTGATGAAAACCATCCTTTACAACCAGAGAATTATTACGGATATACAAAACTTTGTATCGAAGAAAATCTCGAATGGTTTGATAAACTTAAAAATTTAAAATCAGCAAGACTTCGTTATTTCAATGCCGCTGGTTATGATCCAAAAGGTCGCATCAAAGGTTTAGAAAAAACTCCAGCCAATTTACTTCCTATCATTATGGAAGCGGCATCTGGAATGCGGAATGGTTTTGAAATTTATGGAAACGATTATGAAACAGAAGATGGAACTTGTGTTCGTGATTATATCCATGTCAGTGATTTAGCAAAAGCCCATGTTTTGGCCCTAAACTACATCATGTCAAATAATCAAAGTTTAACGGTGAATTTAGGATCTGAATCTGGTTATTCCGTTAAGGAAATGACCGATTTATCAGAAAAGGTTGTTGGAAAACAAATTCCTCACAAAACAGCTCCTAGGCGACCTGGAGATCCAGCAAAGTTACTTGCCTCTTCTAAAAAAGCAAGGGAACTACTAAACTGGAAACCAATTTACAGTGATGCAGAAACCCTACTATCTAGTATGTGGAATTTGTATAAAAACTTATAAATTTGTGGAAGTGATCTTTTCACATTCCGGGTTGATGGATCTTACATAATCCATAGCCCGGTCACCTAACACCTCTGCTCCCATAAAACTACCTTCCAATTTGATTTCACCTAATTGAAATGATTTTACCCACTCTTTTGTGAGTTGGTTTGAAATTGGGGCATAGGACCAGTGCCATTTTTCTTCTTGGTATCCCTTATTGTTCCGAGTGGAGAGTGGGCTATACGGCTGGCAAAATCCATACTTCGCGGCATTTTCTTTTAGCCAGTTGTATAAAATTTTTCCTTTTCCATTGGACTCAAAATAACCGTTGTCCAAGGCATTGAGATCAAAATCAGTTCCCCAATGGTGGCGAGAGGTTCCTGGCGCACTAGAAAATTCTAAAATCAAACCAATGATTTCTTCCGATGACTTTCCTTTGATCGGTATCCGCATTTGTTTTTTGCCAGTAAACTTTGATTCCCAAATTCCTTTTTGGTGGCTGAAATTACGAAAACTAGAAACCAAAAAGATATGTTGTTTATAAGAACTCGGTTTTGATTCTTCAAAATCATTGATCATCTTATAAAGTGCTTTTTTTACGTCGGGACGTAAAAAATGTTCTTTGGAATCTTCTTCCAGTATAACAGGCGATAACGGCCCAGGTGAGTTAAACTTTCCGGTTAAGTAAGAAATCTTATCAACGCCTAAATATAAATCAGGTGAGGTTTGTTTGATCGGTTTTTCACCGCATACACATGATAATGATAACAAAAACAGAAATAAAAATTTCGTTCGGAACATGATTAGGTTCATTTAAAAATCTTGGACTAATTCGCAAATAAAAATTTGCCTTCGCTAAACCTTGTCATCAATTCTGAAACTTCTTTTGGATCATCTAATGGAATGGATCCTGCATCTTCCTTTGCTTCCTCTAACAGATCACGATCCAAAACCAAATCGGCAATTTTAAATTCAGGAAGCCCACTTTGTTTGACTCCCAAAAGCTCTCCTGGTCCACGAATCGCGAGATCTTTTTCCGCTAAAAAATAACCATCATTGGATGTAACCAGTGCTTCCAAACGATCCCGTCCTTCATCACTGATAAAATCCCCAGTCATCAAAATACAAAAACTTTCTATATCACTTCTTCCAACACGACCACGTAACTGGTGTAATTGGGAAATTCCAAATCGATCTGCATGTTCCACAACTAAGATGGTTGCGTTGGGAACATCCACACCCACTTCCACAACGGTAGTGGTAACCAAAATTTGAATTTCGCCTGATTTGAATTTTTCCATCACAGATTCTTTTTCTGCACTTTTCATTTTACCATGTAAAAGTCCAATTTTAAGATCAGGAAATACATTGGTTCTTAAATTTTCATACGCAACGGTACAAGATTCTAAGTCTACTTTTTCAGATTCTTCTACTAATGGATAAACGATATAACATTGCCTTCCTGAATTGACATACTTTCGAATGGAATTGTATACACCTGTTCTACGATCTTCTTTGTACCAACGAGTATCGATGGGTTTACGACCTTTTGGTTTAGTTTTAATATTCACGAGAGTTAAGTCCCCATACAATGTCAGACAAAGTGTCCTGGGTATGGGTGTGGCAGTCATCGCCAAGATATCAGGATTTTTCCCTTTGGAACGAATGGTTTCCCTTTGGTCCACACCAAACTTGTGTTGTTCATCAATGACCACAAAACCCAAATCGGAAAATATCACATCTTCTTGTAAAAGAGAGTGTGTTCCAATAATGATGTTGGACTCCCCCGTTTTGATCCGGCTCAATTTCTCTGCTCTGGATTTTTTGTTTTCGCCACCTAATAATAGTTCAATTCCAAGGAATGGCATATTTCCCATAAATTTATAAATGGTTTGGTAGTGTTGCCTTGCGAGAATTTCTGTTGGGGCAAGGAATGCCACTTGGATGTGGTTATCGATATAGTGAAGTCCCACAAGTAGTGCTGTGATGGTTTTTCCAGAACCAACATCCCCTTGTAATAAAAAAGCGGAAGGAGAATCAACATTTGTTTTGGATAGAATTGTTGTGACTGCTGTTTTTTGATCTTCGGTCAATTCAAACGGAAGATTTTTTTCTAAATTTGCGCGAGATGGTGAATTGGGAAGAGGCCATAACAAACGTTTGACTTTTTGTCGTTCCCTTTGTTTGTATAAAAGTAATCTTTGGAAATAAAAAAACTCCTCATATGCAAATCGTTTTCGTGCAATTTGTACGGTTTCCATCGTATCGGGGAAGTGGATCTTACGAAAGGATTCATCACGGCCGAGTAATTTTCTTTTTTTGATGAATATGGATGGGAGATTTTCTGCGATCTCACCACTTTCCAATACTTGGTGGATGAGTTTGCGTAATCCTTTGGAATCCAAACCATCTTCTTTTAATGCTTCGGTTGATGGATATAATGGAATGATCCTTCCTGCATGAATCGAATCTTCTGGATCCTCTGCATCCGATAAAAACTCATATTCAGGATGAATGATTTGATACCCTTTGAAGTATTCTAACTTTCCCGAAACCACAACTTTTTTATCAATGCTAAACAGTTTGTGGAAAAAATTAACTCCTCTAAAAAATACTAAATTGATCCTTTCGTTATTTAAGGTACGAAATCCAACTAGGAGTCGACTTTTTTTACCGTGCACAATGTAACTATCAACAATACTACCAAGTAAAGTGACAACATCACCTTGTTTTAAGATAATATCTTTAGTGAAATTGCGATCTAAGTAACGCCTTGGAAAATAAGTTAACAGTTCGTAATATGTAGAGACCCCATGTTCTAATAATACAGATTTCCGTTTGGGTCCAATCCCTTTTAAGTTGGATAAACTTTGCGTTACATCAAGCATGTTGGTTATATTTCATCCGTTGCTTTGGGTGGACCAAAAGGATTTTCATTCCCTATTGTGGGATTTGGATTATTTTTTTCGGAATCTAATATGAGATAACAATACTTACATCCATAAATTTGTGCCTGTTTTTTACCTTCACTATTGGTATAAGTAGAAATTGCTGCATATAAATACTCATCTTTGCGTAAAACTGTTCCACAAACAGGACAAAGGCGAAGCCTTGGAAGATTTGGATCTTTTTCCTTTCCATACACTTTACGTGGATCTCCCACTCTGAGATTTTCTTCTTTTTTAAGGCGTTCTTTTTCTTTTTGATTTAAACTTTGATTATCAACAGCAGAGAGTGCATATAAAAAAAAGGCTACTGTAAACAAAACGCCACAAATCGTTAGAAAGGTGACCATTTAATTTCCTCGAATGTAATCTTCGGAACTCACAGTGGAGATTGGATTTTGAGAAATGAGTTTTAATTGTTTTTCGGAACAATCTACTTCAATTAATGTATGCCAATCCTCACCTCTCAGTTGGCAAAGGTTGGATTGTACAACATCTTTTCCATCTAGAACAATTTCAGCAAAATACCCACCTTCTTGGAATCCATGTAACGAATCCACCGCACCGAAGTTAGATGGATTGATAAAAACAGTATTTCTTGTTTTTTTGATTCCTTGGTCTTCGTGAACATGACCAGATACCACAAGAGAAGGAGATTCATCATCCAAATACCGACGAATTCCTTGGCTGCCACATTTCCCAACACCTGGGATCGTATCAAAATACCCATATGCAGGATTATGAATCCAACAGATATCAGGAAGCTCTTCCCGAAAGAAATCCTCTGGTTCACTATAGTTTTTTCCATTTTTTGTGTACTCATGGAATACTACGGTTAGTTTTTCAGGAATCCCCGAAGTCCAAATGGGGGCACCACCATAACCAGAAACTTTGATATTTCGAAATTCAAAACTTTTACGATGTAATTCCCGTTGGTATAACTCTGTGTATTGTAAATCCAAATCATAATTCCCCGGCAAACAATATACAGGTGATTTCGCATACTTCAGAATGAGTTTTTCGATGATTTCGTATTTCTCTTTCATAGTTTTAGCAGCTAACTTGTATAAGTCTCTATACTTTTGTGATTTTTCTACAATCGCTGTGGAGTATTTTTCTGGAAAACGAATGGCATGAGTTGTAAAATCAAAAGGTGTGGAATCATCTTTTCTTTCTGTTAAAAGATAATACAATTCTTCTTGGACACCACAAAAATCAATGATACGATCAAATGAAAAAAATGCTTTGTAAATGATATCGCCAGAAAATAAATAGAGGTCTGCTTCCGTCGTTTGCAGAATTCTTTTTAGGCCGTGTAGCCCGTCATGGATATCTGTAAGATAAATAATCTTCATTTATTCATTTTCCCAGAGTAACATCTGAATATCACGATCCTCTTCTATATAATCGATCTTGAGATATTCTGGACCAAAAAAATCGACGAGTGGTTTTAATATTGTAGAAGATCTAACAAAGATATACAATTCATTATTGTCAGCGACTAGATACTGGATTTCGATTTTCCCAGCGATTGTTGGTACTAAATTTAAAAAATAATTGAGATCAAATAATAACTCCCATTGCAAACCAGTGATAGATAAAATATGGGGTGCAGCATGGATGATGGATTCAAAAACCTTTTTTTTGTGGAAAGGATCAATTTTAACAAACCACCTAACAAAATCAAAACGCCTAGGTTTTGTATCCCAAACTCGATATCCTACAATTTTTAAGCGGGCTTTATTATCTTTTACTAACACGGGTTTGAGTCTAACTCGATACCGAATGGAATTTACCTTTAGGAATCTGGCAATCCATAGCCATTCCATGCGGTAAGTCCCAGTTAAAATCACTTCCCCTTTGGCAGATCCCACTTCCATACTCTCCAAGTCTGGATCCTCTGCGATGATTTCCGTTTGTATGACTTTCTTTAAGCTACCGAGGAGCAAGGTAACTTTATAATTACTCTTTGGGACCACTTTTGGTGGCAAAAAGAGATTGAGTGGATTGAAACGGAGAAGATCCGTTAAAAGCATATTTTAATTTTATTTTCTATTGCCTTTTTGGAAAGCAGATTTAGAATACAGAACTCATGAAGATTGGAATCATTGGTGCTGGAAGTTTTGGCACTGCACTAGGTAGTATTTTGGCAGACAAAGGTTACGATGTCACCCTTTGGACAAGAAGTGAGGAACAGGCTCGTTCCATCAATCAAAACCATATGAATTCCAAACATATGCCCGATTTGGTCTTACCGGATCTGCTCAAGGCAAACACTGACCTGATTCAAGTGGTAAAGGACAAGGACATGATTGTTTCTGCTCCTCCAAGCCACGCCCTTTCTGGGATCCTAAAGGAAATCAAAGACCATATCCCACTCAAAGTGCCAATTGTTTCCGCTTCCAAAGGAATCGAAAATGAAAGTTTACGTCTTGTTTCTGAAATTTTTGAATCCGAACTGCCTGGCCAATACCATTCTCAACTTTCCTATCTGTCAGGTCCAAGTTTTGCGAAAGAAATGGTGAAACGGGTTCCCACCATTGTCTCCATTGCTTCGAAAAACGAAGCCACCGCCAAACGAGTGCAAGAGATCTTTAGTTTTACTTACTTCCGTACCTATTGGACTCCCGACGTTGTAGGAGTGGAGGTTGGTGGTGCCTTAAAAAACGTGATCGCCATCGCCGCAGGTGTCGCCGACGGACTTGGGTTTGGACAAAACACAAGAGCTGCCCTCATCACACGTGGGTTAAATGAAATCACTCGAATGGGGATCAAAATGGGTGCTGACCCCATGACCTTTCTTGGTCCTTCCGGAATGGGTGACTTGGTTCTCACTTGTTGTGGGGAAGCATCCAGAAACCGAACCGTAGGATACAGGTTGGGGAAAGGGGAAAAACTCAAAGAAATTTTGGCTTCTATGAATGAAGTGGCAGAAGGAGTTAAAACCACACTCTCTACCAAAAACCTGGCTGATAAACTGGGAGTCGAGATGGCCATCACCCAAGAAGTGTATCGCATGTTATACGAAGATAAAGATCCGAAAGAGGTGGTCAAAGCTCTGATGAGCCGTGACCTCAAACGCGAAGGGGTTTAAACCAAACGAACGAGTAAGATGATATAAGTTACAATTTGTGTCATATAAAAAGTAAAACGAATGTTAACGGCAATGACATTTGTGGCTATCAAATGAGTGAGGGACTGTAATACCCTTGCTCCTAAGATCACAAATCCAGCTTGGTTTACAAATTCATCTAACTTTCCTAAACTCACAGTCAAAAATACAACCGCAAGAAAGAGAGGTAGATTTTCTAAACTATTGAGGTGAGCGCGATTCAGTCGCCAGTTGAAGTCACTTCCATGTTGGATGCCTGCTGGAAATTCATTGGATTTCTTTTTACCGAGTAACACTTGTACACTTCTGTAACTGGTGAGAGTGACACCGAGTCCGAGTGTCCAAAGCGTGAATAAAATCAATGCCAAATAAATGGGTTCCACATTTTCTCCTTCGTATCCTTTCGCATTGTGATTCCGAATTGATACAGGCGAGAATTCTAAATGACTCTTGTTCATTTGTAAACCCATTTCTGAGTTTTTTATGACAAAAGAATTTCTTTTTTAGCCCCATCCGATGGACTGAATCTTAGCCCATACTCGTAGCCATGCTAACGAGAAAAAATGGTCTGGTGCTTCTGGAATTTCTACGAGGCGGATTTGGTGGTCATGGGCAAATTGAGTTGTATATTCTTTTGGAAACCATTTGTCCTCTGAGGGAAGGAAAATCGTCACATCGGTTTGTTGTTTCAAATCGGTGTTCTCCACACGAAATCCTGGTAAAAATAAATTTCGTAAAAACTGAGTGAGAGAACTCACATGAATCCTCGCATTTTGAACAGGAAAAGCCAGGTGATTGATCTCACCTGTTGTCAACCATGTTGGTGTGGCGAGAGTTTCTAAAATCTCTTGGTTGGGACTTTTGTCATCAGAGGTCCCTGGTAAAAGTAATAAACGACTGAACTCTTCAATCGAATCGGAAGCATACAAGTATTCTAAACTTAAAACACTATCTAAGATGGGTGATAATAAAAATAATTTTTGAAAGGGAACTTGTTTGGCATACAATAAAAGTGCCGCCCCTCCTCCACTATGGCCAATTCCATACAATGGTTTATCTAAATAATTTTGTTTGTTTAGATAATCATCTAACAAAGAAATGGCGGTTTTCGGATCGTAGTTTCCTTCCGAATTTCCATGGGAAGGGGGATTAAATCGAACCAACCGTAAACCGTATTCTGTCAGTTCCGAATCACGGATCCGATAGGACCTTGCATTCCCACCAGTACTTGGCCAAAGAATGAGAATTCCTTTTGCATCTCTAGGTGAAACACCTGATTCAATGATTTCCAGAGAATGCATCTAACAATTTACAATGTAGTGATGATGGGCTTTCCATTTTGCACAATCACTGTATGTTCACATTGTGCTACATAACTTAAATTTCCTTGTCTGTTGCCAGCAACAAGAGTCCAACCATCCGATTCTTCGTAAGCTGTTTGGCTACCTGTGGAGATAAAAGATTCAATCGCAAGCACAAGGCCTTGGTTTAATTTTCTATGGTCACGTTTGTCTTCGTACACCAATACTTGTGGTTCTTCGTGGAGTTTTTTTCCCGTTCCATGACCAGCTAGGTTTTTGATCACCGTAAAACCATTTTCTTTTGCGGCAGAATGAATTTCTCTTCCAATATGACGAAGGTAATTTCCAGTAAACGCCTGTTTCGTGGCACGCATGGTTCCTTCAATGGCAGTCTCACAAAGTTTTGACAAATGATGATTTGAATTTCCAACAACAAAAGATATACCTGTATCAGCATAATACCCATCAAGTTTTGCAGAAACATCTATGTTCACCAAATCCCCGTCTTTCAAAATGGTTTCCTTTTTGGGGATGCCATGAGCGATTTCAAAATTGGTACTAATACAAGTGTAACCAGGGAATTTGTAATCAAATTTGGGAGCAGAAAAAGCACCTGCCTTCTCAAACTCTTGTTTGGCGGCCATGTCAAGTTCCAATGTGGAAACACCTGGTTTTGCTAATAGTTTTAATAATTCACGAACTTTTGCGACAAATTTGCCAGCTTTTAAAATTCCCTGTAGGTCTTTTTCATTTTGGATTGACATTTATACAATTTCTCCACCACAACTAGAACCCGCGCCAGCTGTACATCCATAACAATGGTTTGCTACAACGATTTCGCGACCAAGAAAGGAGTGCAAATCGAAATCTTTGATGTGTTTCACTTCTTTTGATTTTAAATCCAACATTTGATTGAAATCACAATCATACACAGACCCATCATATCCCACAGAAATTTGATCGAGACACATCAGTCCATCTACAGTTGCTGGGTTGTATGCATTCACCAAAGTTTCCATGTACATTTCAAACTTACCACTTCGTGTTAGGGAACCTAAAAAGCGATTGATGGGAAGGTTATTGATACAAAACAATTGGTTAAATATAATTCCGTATTTTTTAAACAGATTCTCTTTGTATTCTTTTTCTAATTGAGCCTGACCCGAACTTAAAAAAAGTCCATTAGGATTGTATACCAAATGAATCGGGAGGTTTGTGCCGTAACCAAGTGCGTTTAACTTCTTTAAGGCGGTAATAGATTTTTGATACACACCCTTCCCTCTTTGGTTGTCCGTCACATTTTCCAAAACAGAAGGTAAGGATGAAATAATCTCAACCTCGTTTTCCTTTAGAAACTCATACAACCATTCATAACCGGGTTCTTCTAAGATGGTAAGATTACATCGATCTATCACTCGTTTGCCAAGACGTTTTGCTTCTGTTACCAGATATTTAAAATGTGGATTCCCTTCGGGAGCGCCACCTGTGATATCCACTGTTTCAATCTCAGGGATTTTCGAAATGAGGTTGATACAAAGTTTTGCAGTTTCTTTGTCCATCATCTCCGTGCGAATCGGAGAAGCATCCACATGGCAATGCCGGCAAGCTTGGTTACACCACTTTCCTACATTGATTTGAAATACCTTTAAAGAACGCGCTTGGATTGGTTTTCCAACGGTTTTTAAAAATGGATTTCCACTAAAACTTTGTAAGGTGGAATATTGTTCAGTTAGTTCCATAAATCAAAAAGAAAGTTCGTCAATTTTGTTTTGCATTTGCACACTATGCACTAAGTTAATGCCTGCTGCCATTGCTGCCGCCACATGCACTGCTTCATTCATTTGGGCTTCATCAGCACCTTTTTGGAGTGAAGTGGTTGTATAGGCATCGATACAGTATGGGCATTTGAGTGCATGAGCCACTGCAAGCGCAATGAGAGCCTTTTCCCTTTCCGAAAGTGCTCCTTCTGCCATCACTGCATTGTAGTATCCAAAAAATTTATCTGCTAAAGCGGGATTTGTGCGTCCAATCTCTCCAAATTTTCCTAAGTCTTTTGCGTTGTAATAATGATTTTCTGCCATGGATTTCCTCTTTCGTATAAATTGGACGGATTCCTATACTCGTCAAGGCGAGCCTTTTCGATCATTCGAAAAAAAATATCAAATCGATCAATATTTTAGGCAAAGGATACAGTTGGTAAGTATTGGATTGGAAAGGTTAGTTTTGTGGCACATTTGATCGAAACAGTGCCACAAAACAACGACTAGATATTTTAAGTACTAAACTTTGGCCTTCGTTTTTCAATGAGAGACAAAAATCCTTCCTGCCCATCAGGAGATAAAATCACCTTGGTAAAGAGATCTGCATCCATTTGGAATAAGGATTCCATCTGTGCGCGGTAAGGTTCTCGTAAGGCAGTTTTCATTCCACGACTGGAATTGTAGGTGAGTTTGGATAAGGATTCAGCAAACTTCATTGCTTCAGGTAATAAATCTTCTGCACTAAACAATTCATCCACAAGCCCAATTTCCTTTGCTTCTGGACCTTTGATTTGTTTCCCTGTGAATAATAAATCTCGAGTGGCCTTTACTCCAACTAAGTCTTGCAATACGATGGTTGGAATCGAAGGAAAATTTAGACCTACAATTGCTTCTGAAAAACCAATCCTTCCTCCTTTGTCCACCATATATCGATAATCCGAAAACAAAGCAAACACAGCACCAGCAGCCATACAATGGCCATTGATCACGGCAATGGTAGGAACAGGAAAATGGAAATAGGTCTGAGCAGTCCGTAACAATTTTTCCACGGAACGCCTAACATCAGCTTCTCCTTTTCCATACATGAGAGTGGGTTCAATCCCATTGGAAAAAAACTGAGTTTGTGCGGAGGTGAAAAGTAAAACACGCAAGTTTGGATTGTTTGCGTGTTTGTTTAGAATTTGTTGGAATAAAACAAAAGCTTCAAAATCAAATGTGTTCTTTTCATTGGACTGCATCTTGATTTCCAAGATGCGGTCTCCATGAAAGATCTCTGCAAAAGGAGTCATATTAACTGTTTTTGTAGAGCTCCAAAATTCTGTCTTTGTATTTTTCTGTGATCACATGACGTTTCATCTTCATTAGGTTTGTGAGTTCATCCCCAACTTCAAATGGTTTTGTGATAAGAGTCACATACTGCACTTGTTCAAAGTTTTTAAATCCAGTTTTAACACTGTTAAAATTACGAACTTCTTTTTTGTAGAATTCGACAATCTTAGGATGAGTGATCAGTTTCTCTGGACTCTTTTCAGTGATTCCGTTTTCTTCTGCCCAAGGGATGAGTGCATCGAAATCAGGTACGATGACAGCACCTAAAACCTTTTGATCTTGTCCCACAACCATCGATTGTTTGATGTAAGGTGACTCATCGATTTTGTTTTCGATTGGTACTGGTTCTACGTTTTCACCACCAAGTAATACAATTGTATCCTTCGCACGACCTGTAAGAGTCAGGGTTTTTTTGAAATTGATCATTCCAATGTCACCCGTGTTCATCCAATTGTCCACGATGGTTTTTTTAGTAGTTTCTGGGTTTTTGTAGTACCCCTTCATCACTTGAGGCCCTTTTAAATGAACCACACCTTTGACACCTAACTTACCAAAGATGATATTTTTTTTATCATCAATATGGCAAAGGACATTTCCAGCATCATCGCGAATTTGCACTTGGCTAAGAGGAACGATATCACCCACAGATCCCATAATCGGACGATCAAATGTACGAGCCGAAATGACTGGTCCTGTTTCTGTCATTCCATACCCTTCGAGAACTGTAATTCCGATATCCATAAAGAAAGCATCTACGTGTTTCTGAAGAGCACCACCACCAGAGAGAGTAGCACGCAAATGGCCACCTGTCGCTTGTCTGATTTTAGAAAGCACAATTCGATCCAGTGTCAAAGAGTTAAAAAGCACTCCAAGGCCAGCCAAAACGTAAAGTGGAGTTTTGAGAGCACTTCCTTCTGGAACTAAGAAATGAGATCCAAGTAACGAAAGGATGGTCACTGTAAACGGTCCAGTTAACAACAATTTCACGATCGAAACAATGGAAAGAAACAAAGATTGTAGGATGTTTCTTCCTTCGTAATCCACTTCCCAACCTTTGAGAAATCGAATTGCTGCATGGTAGTGTTTTGAGAAAAAGTAAGCTACCTTAAATAAAAATCGTCTGACAGGAGGAGTTTGTTTCGGGTCATTGATACGAGTGTAAATCCCGTTATAGATACTTTCCCAAACCCTTGGAGCAGATGCCATAAACGTTGGTCTTGCTTTTTGGATGTCATTGCGAAGTTCTGTCACTTTTGTATAATAAGTCGAACCACCGTTAATGATGGCGAAGTATTCTACCACTCGTTCAAAGATATGCCATACAGGTAGGATGGACAACATACGATCGTCGGGTGTCACTTTTGCAACACGAGGAACTACATAATGCATCTGGTGGATCATGTTGGAATGCATGAGCATCACACCTTTTGGCATCCCTGTGGTTCCAGAAGTGTAAATCAGAGTATACAAATCATCTGGTTTGATTCCAGCCATTCGTTTCTCTGCTTCTCGTTTCCCTTTTGCGCGCAGTTCTCTTCCTTTTTCTAAAAGGTCATAAAAATGAAGGATTCCTGCACCTGACTTGAGTTTGGTGTCTTTGTCCATAATGATGACGGTTTTTACCGACTTCACTTGGGATTTGTTGTTTTTGAATTTTTCGTAAACCTTATCGTTTTCTAAAAAAACAATTTTGGCTTCCGAGTGATTTAAAATATAAACGATTTCCGAATCCGTGATGTCAGAACCACGAGGAACATTCGCCGCACCAGCAGTTAACACGGCACAATCGGCAATGATCCATTCCACTCGGTTGTCAGCTAAAACACCGACATGTTCTCTTGCTTTTACACCCAAATCAATTAGGGCTTCTGCAAGTGCGATACCATCTTCATAAAGTTGTTTATAGGTTAAGGCTTGGTAATCCTTTTGTGCATTTTTATACCAAAACGCTGGTCTTGGACCAAATTTTTCTGCGGATTCCTTATAAACTTCTGCTAGGTTATTTGCCATATCTCTCCATCTAAAAGCGGTCTTTATGATAGACCCCACTTTCAGATGGTCAAGAGAAATTTAGGCAATTAGTCCCAGTGGAACCCTTCGCGTTGGTGTCCTTTTTTCAAATGGCGTTTGCGAATTTCGTGTAGTTTGGTCAATTGGGCGAGGTTCAGAAGGTTACGAGCCGCAAGTCCTTTTTGTGGGAGAAGGGATTCGTCTTCAGTGTTGGCAAAAAACTGGTTGGTTTTAACGAAGGAGCTCTTAAACTCCAAATTCATATCAGGATAGAAATCCATACAAGCCTCCGTGCTTTCCGGTTTCCGGGGTTTCTCTATTTTGAAGGTTCCCACCATCCGTGGTAGGTAGCCTCCCCCCAATATATGTATCGCCGAAATATGAATATCCTGAAGTAAAAAATTTTGCTTGTACTATTTTTTTTTCTCTGATTTTTGGTATTCGTTCATGACGATTCGATTAGAAAATTCTACAGGAAGACGAAGCGGGCGCTTTGTTGCTTATGAGTATGGAGAAGACCTATTTGGCACTCTGTATCTCAATAAGTTTTCTGGTCGCGAGAAAGGACGTCTCATCGACAAATGGAGATTAAATGACTTAGGAAGTCTCATCCGTGTCCTCGATACAGAGATTTCTCGTAGGGAAGAAGAAAATTACGAACGACCACTTTTCCACTAATCCGAGTTTTGGTTTCTTTCGCAAAAGAGAATCTAGGTTTACTTCTCTCCTACCTAAACTCAAACAAAAACTAAGAACTCTATCGATTCTTCGTTTGGTCAATTTTCTGACCTGTATCTCCTTAACCTTTCTCTTTTACCTCTTACAACTTTCGTATGTGTATACTCTTGGAATTTTGATCCTTCTTGTTCCTTTTTTCTTTTTAGTTCGCTTGTATCAAAAATTGAAATCGAGAATGGAAAACCTAGAAGGAAATATCGATTTTACAAGACAAGAATTGTTTCGTATCACAGGGAATCATAAAAACCTTCGAGTGAGAGAACCTTGGGAATATCCAGAATCCATCCGGAATCACCCTCTTTCCATTGACTTAGATTTATGTAATAAATATGGTTTTTTTTCTTACCTAGATACAACGGTCACGAAACAAGGTTTCCAAGAGTTTTTGAATGTATTTCTAAAAAACGATGTTGCAGGAAACAAAGAGATCTTAGAGCGGCAATCCTTTATCAAAGGAATCTCTGAAAAGAAATACAAGGCCTATCTCCTACTCAAATTCTTTCATTTGAAGATACGGGAACCACAAATCAAATCGGAAGGAAATGTATTTGTAAATCCTATCTCCTTTTGGAAGGGAAACTTTCGTAGGATTTTGGTTTATCTATTTCCCATTTTGAGTGTATTCACTCCTTTGTATGGAATCATATCCCTACTCTTTGACTTACCTCTCCTTCCACTGCTTCTCTTTTGTAATGGGATGATTTTTTTAAGTTATCGAAAGGAATCTCTTCGCACTTGGAAAGAAATTGCAAAACTTTCATCCACGGCTTCCGAGTTTTCAAAATTAATTTTGTATGTTTCGAAAGAGAAACGTACTACAAAAAAACAACTGAAACAAATCACAAGTCTTGGTGATTCCTATGAAATATTAATTTCACCCCTTCCTCATATCATATTGAATGTACTCTTTTTTTGGGATTTATGGAAGATTCGAAAATTTTCCCAATGGATCCATCATTATGGAGAGGTTTGGAATCAAAAATGGACAGAAATCGTCAAATTGGATTCCGTCTCACCTTTTGTGAATGATTCTTTTTTGCATCGGGAATATAACTTTCCGAATCTAACTGAAACGAATACACTGAAGGCATCCCAAATCACACACCCTCTTCTCCCAAAAGAGAAATCCGTTTTCAATCCCCTCACAGAAATTCACCCAGGTGACCTAGTTGTCATTACAGGTTCTAATATGAGCGGTAAAACAACTTACCTGCGTTCGGTGGCCGTTTCATTATTACTGGCGAGAGCAGGTTCCAAAGTTTGTGGTACAAGTTTTGAGTTTATGCCATTTCAAATCCATACCTTGATTCGTTCCCAAGATTCTCTGGAAGATGGAGTTTCCTTTTTTTATTCAGAAGTTAGAAGGCTTGCTGACATCTTAAATTCAGCAAATTCGGAATCACATATCCCCATTCTGTTTTTAGATGAGATTTTAAAGGGAACTAATTCGAAAGAACGCTATATTGCCACAAGGGAACTTTTGTTCGCATTACGCGAGAAAGGTGCCATTGTGTTTGTGACAACACATGATTTAAAATTGAGTGAAATTCCTTGGGCAAAACAATTCCACTTCACTGAACTAGAAGTCAATGGAAGGATGGAATTTGATTACAAAATTCGACCAGGTGTCTCCACATCTACCAATGCTTTAAAGATTCTAAAAAAAGAAGGAATCCCGATTCGAAACGAAGAAGTGTGAAAGGGGGTTGTTTCCATCGGTCACGGTTTGAATCGAGTTACAAAAGAATTGAAAGTTGTACTTCCTTTGGGAATGATCGCATTTTCTATGTCAACGGATGAAAAGCCAATCGCTGTATAAGAACCATCACAATGCCTCTGAAAGGAAGTAATCGTATTTCCTTTTGTATAATACCGAGAGATTTCTAAAAAATCGGATCGATTCACTTCAGAGATATAACCTGATAAGACTCCACTAGCACTCCTACTTCCCGATAGGATGAAACGATCTGTACTTTGATCGAGTAATCTCGCGGTTCCATGTGTGAGATACTCAGTGATTTTATAAATAAAACTGGAATAGTTTTCGTTTCCAGAACCATCTAACAAAAAAAATTGGGTTGCATCACCGGTCAATGGATTGGGGTGGTTGAGGCCTTGTGAAAACACGGCATCACCGTAAGTACTCCCTAAAGTAAAGGAAGAGTCTGAATAAGCGAGGTCAGATATGAACAACAAATCAGTTGTATTGGCACCAGATCCGACATACCGATACCATTGGTAGTCAAAGTTTTGGTCTAATTTCACAACTACCTTAGTCGAATTTGCAGGTTTTACATTTTTTCCGTTCGGATATAAGACACTCAAATCTGCCGCACTAGTACTAACTGAGGTAGAGAGATAAAATCCACTACCATTGGGTATTTCTGTGATTTTAATTGGGTTATAGTAAGTTACATCTCCTGGCACATTCATAACTTTTGTCCAAAGAGTGGTTCCCTCATAAGAAAGTTTTCGGATGAACCAATCCTCTCCAGAATAGGTACCAAGCAAAGTTCC
The DNA here is from genome assembly GCF_004769665.1 of Leptospira kemamanensis. GTDB lineage: Bacteria > Spirochaetota > Leptospiria > Leptospirales > Leptospiraceae > Leptospira_A > Leptospira_A kemamanensis. The sequence goes on along the minus strand of NZ_RQGG01000018.1, from coordinate 148,406 downwards.
ATTATTGGTTAAACTGGTAGTGGTGTATCCAAAGAGATAAAGACCAGATCCATCTAAGCTATCAATAACAGAACCAAGCCTTGTATTGGATCCTAATACTGAATCATTAATATAGGTTGTCCAAAGAAACTCTCCATTAAAATTGAGTTTTCCTACGACCGCGTTGCCGGTAGTTCCCACAGTGCCAGCAAATGGATGTAATGTGAGAGGTAAACTTGTATCAGTTGCAAGAAAAAAGTATACTCCATCATCCTCTCTGAGTAAAACGTCAAATCGAGCGTCAGATCTTTTGCCAATATAATTGAACCACTCCATCCCACCTGTTGCATTCTTTTTGGTAATAAAAAAATTGATATCTGATCCTGGTGTCCCGGTAAAACCAACGCCACCCCCAGGAAAATTGAATTGGGATTGTCCAATTGAATAACTATTATAGTTCCGATCTACTTTGATCCCAAATCCTAAGGTTGTGCCACTCGTAGCAGTGCCTACAAAACTATCCCATGGCCCTGGAGCAGGTTTACAGGATTTACAGGCATCATAGACTCCTAAAGCACATAGTACAACAGCATTTTCAAAGTAACTTTTGGAGTTTGGATCAGCGGGATTATTCAGTGACAGCGGTTTGCAAAGAAATATATTTACGATGGAAATAATAAGCAAGTGAGAATAACACTGTTGCAGAAGATTCAATATGTGCTTTTTTTTATTTGATGTAAAAGATTCTTTGTATTGGAAATTTTTAGTTTCTCTCACCATGTTACTCAGTTTGGAATCAAAAAAAATCAATACAAGGAAATTTTTTATTAACAAAATGAAAATATAAAGAGATCAAAACATTTTAATCATTTGCGATCAATAGGAATCATACAAAGAGTACAATGATATTAGTATTTTGGTTTAAAACAAAATCGTATGTGAACTCCTTTGATTTTCTGTTACACCATTAGGGTTATAAATGAAATTGATTACGCAAAACAAGGGGACATTTCAATTCTAAGCCATCTTACTTAAGATGGATGGTTAGATCCAGAAGGATCAACATGATAATGACCAAGAGTCATCAAAGCAGAAGTTTCCAGACACAAAGGATCACTTGGTTCCAACTGAATGGCAGCATAAAACACCAGGTCTCTCTCATTTCTAAATACGCAGTCATGTTTTTTCCATCGAATGTATTCTTGACAAGGATAGAAAATTCCACAACACTTGGTGAATTCTGGCAATTGCCATCGACTGGAGTGTTACGTGAAGAAAGGTTTCACATTTTTAATTTTCGCTTTGAGTTTCCATTTGTATGCGGGTGATCTAAAAGATGCCTTAAAAACTGCCGCAGATGACGCTGAAAAAATATCCATCCTATCGGAAATGGGGAAATCTGGTGAATCAAAGTATGTAAAACCAGTGACTGAACAGCTAGAGAAAGGGGAATCAAGCAAAATTCGCGCCCAAGCTGCCACTTCCTTAGGAGATCTCAAAGCAGGGATCAACGAATTACATAAGGCTTATGAGAATGATGATGTTTACGTTAGAGAATCTGCGATCGATGCTTTAGCAAGAATTGGGAATGCAAAATCACAATCTTATTTTGAAAAAGGAATCAAAGACAAAAGCGAAAAAATTCGTTTTTCTAGTGTTCAAGGATTATCAAAAGTTGGAAGAAGCGGAAATGCACCTATCTTCCGTAATGCGATTGAATGGAAAGATAAACCTACACAACTAGCAGCCATCCGAGGTCTTGGAAACATAAACGCTTGGGATGAGTGGAAGTATGTAAAACCATTCTGCACAAATCCAGATAAAGATTTTGTTATGGCTTGTTTATACAGTGCCGGAAAATTCAAAACTGACGAATCATTAGCAGCAATCGAAGGACTATTACCAAGTCCTGATACAGAAATCAGCAAAGAAGCATTTGATGCGATTTCCAATTTCAAACCTGCACAAGTGATTCCTACCTTGATTCGATTCAAAAAAACGAATCCAAATCACCCTAACTTGGCAGACTTAAGTGCAAACTTAAAAAAGTTAAAAGCGGCAAAACAATATGCAATCATCAATGTTTCAGACCGTTTGAATTTGAGATCAAAAGCGAATGAACGATCCGAAGTGATCACAGGTCTTCCAGGAAATGCGGTTGTTGAAATTGTATCTAGAGAACCTAGAAAGTATATCATCACCAATAGCAAAGGTGAAGAGATGGAAGACTTTTGGTACCAAGTCAAAACAAGTGACGGTAAAAAAGGATTTTTATTCGGTGAATACATCCATGTAGTGGATAGTTACTAAGAGAGTATTGATGATGAATCATTCAAAAAAAATCATTGGGATTCTTATCCTTTTGTCTGCTGTAGTTCTCATGAACTGCAGCAAAAAAAAAGTAGAGAATTTCACAGTTCCTAAAAAAATATTTTTTGTAGATCCAAAAGACACAATCGAAGTATTACAAACAGAAGAACCATTAGCTGAAAAAATCGGAACCATCGGTGATCTAGATGCCGTTCAAGTTGTAGCCTCTATCGCCTTTGAAAAAAAAGATATGGTATACAAAACATACCAAATCAAATGTCCCACTTCCATTAAACAAAAGTGTAAAACAGAATTTGGTTATATCCGAGAATTTGATGTAGCGGGAAGTGACTTTCTAAAATCGTCATCTTACAATGTTGCGAATCAGAAAAAGAAAATCATTGTCTCTGATGAGGAATACGACGAAAGTAATGATGTCAAAAAATGGATTCTGGATCCAAAATCTGTTAAAAGTTCAATCACGTTTAATTACTTCACGATTTTTCAATTTTTATTAGAAACATTGGTTTCGTCACCTGATGACCAACTTCTAAAAATCGAAGAACTGTACCAAGTGATCAAATTAGTAGAAAATCCTTCCAGAGAAGACCAATATGTGACTTCACTGAAGAAAAAGTATCCAATTCTAAATGAAGTAGATGAAGCTGGAGCCATTTCTTCCATTAAAACGAATAATGATTTTGATCAAAGATTAACGGAACTCCGAAATGAATTGGTAAATTCTTTCATTGCAGGTTTTCCACTACGATCTTCCACCTTCAAAGGGTTAGTTGGACAGTTCAACAAACTAAAAAATTATCCTTATCTTTCTGAAAAAGTATTCGAAACCTTATCAAAAGAAGGAGTTTATTCAGTTTCTGGATTCGAAAGCCAATATCTTGTAAATTCAGATTCAGGATCATTAGCGATTACCAAACTCAAAAAAATTGATCCTAATTTAGATCCAACGAAAACGGTTGGTCGATTTGAGATCTTATCGGAAGCCGGGGCTAATTTTCGAATCAAAATCCAAATTTTAGATGCAATGGGAAATGGTACAAAAGAAGAAACTTACTCGATTGTTTCCATCTCAGCAGAAGAATCCGGTTCCTCCATGGGATTTAAAGTAAAAACAGACAAACAAGATTTTATTTTGTCGCCTTTGGAAACAACACCTAACTTATTGATAGCGGGAGAAGGATTCAAAGAATATGTAAAAGCAATCCCAAGTGATTACAAAGACATCATCAAAAACAATAGCTACGAAAAAGCAAAAATGTTAATCGCATTAAAATTTGGCGAAGGTGGCTTTGATGATAAACTGGGAAAGATGGTTTATACTTTGTCTGCTTCCAAACGATATTGGATTATGTTAGATTTGTTCCGCTTTAATCCTTCAGTGACTCGTTCTACTGATTATTCTGGAACTTTGGAAACATCATTCTCAGTTGATGATAGCACATGTATTACTACAACAAAATGGAGACAACCGAAAGGTGAATTGTACATTACTGGTATCGAAAAAAGCTGTTATTCAGACTACGAAGAAACAGTGGAACCAAGTGAACTCATTTGTTTCTACGATGGTAGTACAAGGTACTTCCAAATCGAGTTTTCACCTTCTGAATTGAGATCCGATAATCCGAAGGTAGAGTTTAAATATGATGACTCTGGTGTTTGCCAAGTGATCCAACACATCATGTAACAAAAATATCATTACATACCAAAAATGTGGAAAAAACCAATGAAATCATTCCTTGGTTTTTTCTTCTTTTTTCTCTTCTTCTTCCTTTCCACCAAACAATGACTTAATCCCACTCCAACTTTTCTGCACACCTGTTGTCACATTGTCGACTGCTTTGTTTACATACTCAGACATTGCAGAACCAGCAATCCCTCCCACAGCTGCTCCCGCTGGACTTGCCAAGAAGATTGTTCCCGCATAAACGGAACCTAACCAAATAGGATCGATAAACGGTGTGGAGACGCCATAAGTACCGCGATAGATAATGGGGAGTTTTAATGCTTTGCCCGCTACTCCAGGAAAAGCAATGGTAAACTTCATATCAATTGCTTTGTTAAAACCAATTTTCCCACCTCCAGAACCTGCAATCCCATCAGCCTTTAAGGCAAAATTCTTCACATCGATGTTTTCTTTTGCATAGAAAAAATCAAATTTTAGTTCGTTATAAGGAGTGGCTCGGCTAAAGTCGATTTTTTTTAAGTTGATGATACTTCCAATAGAACTAATTGGTTTTAGAATGTTTGTATAACTGAGTAACTCACCATTTTTGGCATTGATATTACCAGTAATTTGTAAATTGTTTAGGAGTCCATCTTCCGTATCAGAAGGAGAAACAAGGACAAATTCAGAGTCCAGATTACCAGTGATAGGTGAAATTTTGAATATATCGGATAATAAGGGAGCAATCGCAGCATGTTGGATTTCTCCTTTGAGTGTCAAACCAACTGGACTCGTCCAACTATAGGTCCCAGTTCCTACTGCAATTCCATTATATGCTTTTAGCTCATAACGATTGATCGTTAATTTTCGTTTTGCATAATGTACATTTAACTTTAAAGAATCGGCTTTGAAATCAACTACTGATAAATTTCGTAGATGGAAGTTAAGATAGACATTCATTCGATTCGCGTATCCCGTGCTTGGAATATCACGAGTGAGAATCGATTTTTCAAAATCAGGATCTATCCAAATTTTAATGACCTTAATGATACTTGGAACATCGAGGTAGTCTGACGTTCCTTCAAAAGAAACTGTCGGTGACAAAGGTGGTTTTAGAAAATTGACAAAACCAGAACCATATAATTTTGACTTACCTTTCCACTCCACAATGATATTGGCAAAAGAAAGTTTGTCTTCACTGATATCATAATGCATTAAGGTAGAAACATGGCCGTCGGCAAAAGTTTTACCATCCTTTAACGCCAAGTCTTGAATGTGCATTCGATCTACTACTGCATAGATTTTTGCCGCATCACGTTTGTAAAATGGAATGGTGCCCGATGTTTTTGCAAATCGCAAATCACCTCTGGTAAATATAATTACGATATCATGTAAATCGATTCCCTTTAGATTTTGAAACGTAAATTCACCTTCCAATCGCAAGGATTCATAGGTCATCTTATCTTCTAAAAAGAGGAGATCGATACTGAGTGTAATGGGTTCGTTGTTTAATTTTCCATACACGTAAACATCAATATTTCGTAGATCCCTATCTAAGTGAAAGGTGGCACCCCAAAGATATAAATTGATATTTCTGGAATACAACTTATCTTCAAATAAAATCGTAATATTTTTGATTTCGATTTGATTTACGAAATTCGCAAATGTTTTAGCAAAATAAAGTTCAATTGGTTTGTCTATGTTGGTTTCTTCTGACCCGGTAACGTTCTGAGACTTGGTAATTGTAGATTGCGTTACCGTTTTGTTTTCTTTGTTTGCATTTGTGTTGGAGTTTGAATTACTTTTGGTAGCGATTCGTTCAAAGAGAGGAAAGGACTCATCTTTTTCACGTGTAATTTCTACAGTACCAGTATTCAGATAGATTTTTCGAATTTCTAATGGATTTCCAACAAATACTCCATAATACACTTCAATCCGAAGTTTTTGCACATGAATCAATTCATCATTTGATTTGGATACGGTAACATCGGTTAACTCAATTCCCGGAAAAGGAAAAAAAACAGGTTCCGAAGTTTTATAATTTACATTGAGTTCTGTTAGATTATAAGCAGTTTCTAGGATTAGATTTTTGTAGTAATCTGGATCAGCTAACAAAGGATACAAAACAAAAAACATTGTCATTGAAACGACAAAGATTCCGGTTAATAGGATTTTCCCAATTACACCTTTGATTGTATCACGTAGAGATAATTTCACAAAAATTCACTGCAAAGGAAAATGGCATTTCACCTTATGTGCATCCAAAGGATAAGTTTCCTTTGGTTCATCCGTTTTGCAAATCTCTTTTGCGATTGGACATCTTGTATGAAATTTACATCCTTTTGGTTGGTTAAGAATACTTGGGATTTCCCCAACCAATGGTTTTGAAGTTTTGTTTCGATCCTTCAAATCAAAACTAGCAGAAAACAATGCTTTTGTATAAGGATGGCGTGGTTTTTGGCTAATCTCATCCCGACTTCCTTCTTCTACAATTTGACCTAAATACATCACTGCGATTCTGTCTGACACATGTTTTACGATATTGAGATCATGTGAAATGAATAAGTAGGACAATCCGTACTTTTCTCTTAGGAATAACAAATTGTTAATCACTTGGGCTTGGGTGGAAATATCCAAAGCAGATACGGCTTCATCGCAAACGACTAAACTCGGTTCCAAAATGAGGGCACGAGCAATCGCGATCCTTTGCCTTTGTCCACCGCTGAATTCATGAGGGTATCTATGCAAAATATCCTCTGGTAAATTGACTTCTGACAATGCTTCGATTGCTTTTTCTTTTTTTTCCGCTGAACTTAGATTTGAAAAATGAATTTGTAATCCCTCGGTGACAATTTCTTCAATCGTAAAACGAGAGTTTAACGAAGAATAAGGATCTTGGAAAACAACTTGGATTTTTGATTTTAGAAGTTTTTGATTTTCCTTCGAAATGTTTCTGAGCTCTTGGTCTTCAAACGAAATATTCCCTTTATCATACGGTAACAAAGATAAGATGGCTCGACCAATCGTGGATTTCCCACAACCTGATTCCCCCACTAGACCTAAAATTTTTCCTTTGGGTATGGAAAAACTGACTCCATCCACTGCCACCAAACGTTTTGTAGAAAAGGATAAAGATTGTGTTTGTTTATAAGAAACAACTAAGTTTTCTACTTTAAGCACTTTCGTTTCCTCCATACAAAAAACATTCTACAATTTGTGACTCTGTAACCTTTGTTGGTTTGGGAACCTTAGTGTGGCAGATTTCCAATTTTTCCTTACAACGAGTATGGAATCGACATCCGGAGGGATAGGATTTGGGAGAAGGAACAATTCCATCGATCGTAATTAATTTTTTCCCAATATTTTCATGATTCGGGTAAGCTGAAATTAATGCCTTCGTATAAGGATGTTTTGGAGCATCAATGACTAAATCAACATTTCCTTGTTCTACAATTTTACCTGCATACATCACAGCGATTCGATCGGCAATATGACTCACAAGACCGATATCATGTGAAATAAACAAAACAGACATTCCATGTTCTTTTTTTAATTCTTTTAATAATTCAATTAACTGAAGTTGGATGGTTACATCAATGGCACTCGTTGGTTCATCAGCAATTAGGATTTTTGGATCACACATAAGTGCCATGGCGATACAAACTCTTTGTAACATTCCACCAGAAAATTGATTCGGATATTGTTCTAATCGATGTTTGGCGTCTGTGATCCCCACTCGTTCCAACAAATAAATTGCTTTATTTTCTGCTTCTTCTCGTGAACCCAGACCATGATGTAAAAAACTTTCCACCAATTGATTGCCAATTTTATGTAATGGATTCAATGCAGAAAAAGGTTCTTGAAAAACATACGTGATTTCCCTTCCACGAACAGATCGTAGATGCTCACTATTTGCTTTTAATAAATCATTTCCTTGAAACGTAATCGAACCAGTAGGGTATAAAGTTGTATTCGCCGGTAATAATTTGGTTAAAGCCAAACTGGTGATGGATTTTCCACAACCAGATTCCCCTACCAATGCCAATGTTTCTCCCTTTTCTAAATCAAAACTAATTCCACTGACGATAGGTAAAATTCCATCATCCGTTTTGATTTCGATGGATAAATTGTTAACTGTGATGGCTTTTGGATTGGATGTCATTCGTAAACCACCTTGTCTTTTGGATCAAACGCATCTCGTAATCCTTCACCAACAAATGCAGAAAATAAAATAGTTAAAAAGAGAGCAACAGATGGAAAAGTAATAAGCCACCATGCAGTAAGTCTTTCTCTCCCTTGGCCGATGAGTTCTCCCCAGGAAGGATTTGGTGCTGGGATTCCGTAACCCAAAAAGTCCAAAGCAGATAAAACTGAAATCGCCGATATTAAGATGAAAGGTAAAAAGGTCACAAGGGGTGTAAGTGAATTGGGTAACAAATGCCTCATGATGATGGAATAGGAAGAAGCACCTAATGTTTTGGCTGCATCAACAAACTGTTGATTACGAAGTTTCAAAAACTCTCCCCGCATATAATAACTGAGTCCAATCCAACTGAGAGAACCATAGGTCACGATCAGAACCATAAATCCTCTTCCAAAAAAAGAACCCATAATCAAAATCAAATAGAGAAACGGGATGGCTGATAGAATCTCAATGATCCTTTGCAAAAACAAATCCAATCTTCCTACAAAATACCCTTGGATCCCACCAATAAAGGAAGCGAGTAAAATCTCCACAACGATGAGGATCAAACTAAAGGTCATCGCAAGCCGATAACCATAGATAATTCTTGTGAATACATCTCGTCCCCTATCGTCTGTTCCCATCCAATGCCGAAGAGATGGTTTGGAGGGAGGATTGGTCCCCTCTTCTAAACTTTCCAAATTGTCTTCGTTCACTCCAAAGGGAATTGGAGGAAACACCATATAGTTGGAAGAATTTTGAAATCGATCTTCTCGATTTAGTTTTTTATAATTTGCTTCTGTTAGATTGACTCCACCAAACTTTGTTTCTGGATAAAACTGAAAGATCGGAAAGGAAACAGAACCCTCATACAAAACAAACAATGGTTTGTTATTGATGAGAATCGGCGAAAACAAAGAAAGAATATAAGTATAAAACAAAATCATCAAAGAATAATACGCACGTTTATTCTTTTTGAATTTTTCCCACTTACGAAGGTTTGCCGGGTTTGATATAAACTTCATTCGAAATCAATCCTCGGATCAATTAGGATATAACAAAAATCAGAGACTATTTTTCCAATGAGTCCTAAAAAACTTTGTGCCAAGAGTAAACCCATCATAAGGTCAGTATCTCTTTCTCGAACGGCCTCAAAACTGAGCAGTCCCATTCCATCAATGTTAAATACCAATTCAATAAAGAGAGAACCGGAGAAAATTAAAGTTAGGTTACTACCAAATCCTGTGGCTATGGGAATGAGTGAATTTCGAAATGCATGTTTAAAAATAGAATCCGAAAAACTAAGTCCCTTGGAGATTGCAGTTCTTACATATTCCTTTGCAATTTGGTCGAGCAAACTATTTTTCATTAACAAGGTGAGAACAGCAAAACTTCCGACCACATAACAGATCACAGGCAAAAACATATGAGCCAATCGATCTTTGATTTTTCCCCAAACACTTAAATCTTCGTAAAAATCAGATACTTCATGTCCCAAAGGAAAAAAGGAAAATACTTCCCCAGACGCAAATACATACAAGAGTAACATCGCAAAGGCGAATACGGGAAGAGAATACGTAAAAAAGATGATGAAACTGGTGATGAAATCAAAGCGACTTCCTTCTTTTAACGCTTTTTGAATTCCCAAAGGAATACAAATCAGATAAGTCAAAAAGAATCCTGATAAACCAAAGAAGAGGGAAACAGGAAGTTTTTCCACAATGAGTTCTGAAACTTTGCGGGAATGGAGTCTTGATTCTCCTAAATCAAATTGCACAATTTGTTTTAACCAATACAAATAGGCAACCGGTGCTGGTTTGTCTAAATGGAGTCTTTTTTTGATTAAATCAATTTCTTCTTGGGAAATTTGTTTGGTAGAAGCTCCTGCCAAATTGCCTGCACCTTTTAATTTTGCAATTTCGCTATTGAGAGGTCCACCAGGAGCAAAATGTGAGATTAAAAAAACCAAAAATGTGATTCCCAGTAAGGTTGGAAAAATCAACAAAAACCGTTTTAAAAAATATTTCCACATGGTTTAGAACTCCCACCAGTCTTTCGATTTTTGATAACCTTTCAATTCTAAATATCCTTTGGCTGAGTTTTTTTGATTAGAATCTTTCGCGACAACTGCCCCTTCCCAATAAACGGTTTTAGTAGATTCACTTCCATCAAACTCTTGTTCATTGAAAATCGGTTCGACCAACCACTCACCACCTGGGTATTTGATCTTCCAATGGAGTGGATAATGAATCTTTGTTTTCTTACTTTTCCAAGGATTGCCAATCGGATCCATTTGAACTTCGATCCCTTCTTTCCAATAGGTGATTTTTCCTTGGGGATCGCGGTAAGTTCCAAATATTTCAGGTGCTGCCTTTGGAGATTCTCGGAATCGAAAGAAAACATAATCCCCACCCTTTTCATCCATAAGACAGATCCAATCCCAACCAGATTGTCCCTTTGCTAACGTAGGAATAGAATTGGAAGATTTTTCACTCCACTCATGGTCCATCCAAGAATCCCCTGAAAGGATTCTTTCTTTTTTACCTTGGAACCAAATGGTTCCCTTTGTAGAGAGTCTCGGATAACTATAGTAATACGAAAATATATTTGGATTTCGTTTGGATTTGATGGAGATCCCATCTTTGCCATGCGATAGAATGTTTCCATTTCCAGTTAACAAAAGTTCCAGGGCCATTTTTTTTGATTTGGGATTTGCTTTGATCAAAAATTGATCTTTGGAAAGGATTTGAAATTCGTACTCACCACTATAAATTTGTTTTTCATGAAAACCTGCAAGATCACCCAAATTTCGTTTCAAAGTTTGGCTTGTCTCATGTTGTTTTTTTGTTAAATCAGAAATCGCAAAATGTACAGGATAAAGTTCTGGATTCCAGTCGTTTCCATCTGAAAATTTTAATCGGAAAAAAGATAGTTCATATCCATATAAATTTCCAGACTCTGCTTTGATATGGCCTACAAAATAACACCACTCCAAAGCAAAATCAGAATGAAAACTATGGTCTTTAGGAAAACTAAAATGAAAAAAACAAAGGGATAAAAGAAAAACTTTAAATCGATTCATCAGGTAATTGTTCCCACTTTTTTTCGAGGGGAAGGATGTGTAAGTAAGTCGCTTCAATGTGTTTCATTTTTTCGATGACATCTTTCATTTTTTGTTTTTGATTCAACTTACGATACAAATGAGCCAAATTGTATAAATTTGATAAATTAGAATCATTAATCGAATATGCTTTTTTCCATTCCAATTCTGCTTTTTCATACAATTCCAATTGGTAATAACAATATCCAAGAATTGCATGGGATTTAAAATGATTGGTTTTGAATTTATTATACGATTCCAACATTCCCACTGCTTTTTCATACTCTCCGCTATAAGCGAGGGCTTTGCCATAAGCAAGTTGTGTTGTCAATTCTCTTGGTAAAATTTGATGGGCTTCTCTGTAAAAGGTAACTGCTTTTTTATACTCTTTTTTCTGATAAGCATTATCTCCTTCTCTTTGCAGAACACGAAAGTCTTCTAACTTGGGAGACAACTGTAATCCAAGTAAGGTGATGTCATCCATCGCATCTGTTCCCATTGTGTATTCACGGTGTTGGTTCATGATGAGTTCTACCGTTTCTTGGATCGACAGTGAGGCACATTCTTCTATGAGTTGTAACAGTTTGGTTTCCCCAAACGCATTTCCTTTATCGTCTTCTGCTTCTGTTAGACCATCTGTATACAAAAAGAGTTTATCACCTGGTTCGAGTTGGATGTGTAAATCTCGGTAAGTATCACCGGCATCAGGAAACATTCCAAGAAAGGTCCCCTCTCCTTCACAGATCTCAGCTTTTCCCGTTTTCTGGCGAAATAAAATAGGTCTTGGATGACCTGCAATGGAATAAACAACTTTATAATCAGAATGGATGAGAAGGTAAACACAAGTGGTGTATCCTTGTTGTTTGACTAAGTCGAGTAACTCTCTGTTGATGAGTTTAAATGTTTCGGATGGTTTTGGTTTTTTAAAATTCGAAAACAACATTTTCGAAAGAGCCGTGATAAAGGCAGCAGGCACACCATGCCCCGAAACATCACAAACGGCCACACCTAACTTATCTGTATGGTAAGGAAAATAATCATAATAATCCCCACTCACTTCTTGCATCGGACTAAAACCTGTCCAAAATTGGATTCCATTCCAATCGGGAATGATTTCGGGGATCAAGCCTTTTTGGATGTTTTTTGCCAAACGAAGGTCTTTTGCCATGGAGAGTTGTTTTTTTTCCAACTCTTGTTTAAAGGATTTTAAAACTTCAACAGCCGCTTCCAAATCACGATTTTCGATCGCAAGTTCACGAGATTTGCCGACAACATCCCTAACATCCACGATAGACATCTCTTCCAATTCGGTTTCGGACCTTGATGTCACCATCACCTTATGGCGAGACGAAACGTTTTCTTTTGTTAGATGAGACCTCGACAAATATAAAACTTCATCATTCCATTTCATTTCATATTCGTTTGCATCAGATCCAAATTCAATTGACTCTCCCAATTCTTTATGGGAAACATGGATACCAAATAATTTGGTTTTTGTCATTTGGATTTGGAACTCTTTTAGTGCAAAGAGTACAGCAAGTCCATTTAACATCCCTTGAAAAAAAACAGCATCATACCATTTCTCTTGGTATTCAGGTAAATAAATAAAAACAAATTTTACACGTTTAGTTGAGACAGGTTTTATATTGAGATAAACTGCTCTCGTTAGGCGACCTATTAAAATCGGCAACCTGTGAATCATCTCCATCAAATCAATCCGCGAATCATCCAAAGGAAGTAAATCATAAGCATTGGTAATGAGCGCTTCTGTTCCCACATGGTATAAAATTCCCGAAATGTCTAGGCTTAAGGAAATTTCTTGGATGATTTTATCTTCCAGAACTTGCGAAATCCAATAATTTGGATCTTTTAAAATGCGAGTGTAGGTAACATCATCCAAAATCTCAGGAAAGGGATTTGTATGTTGTGTCAGATTCTGTTCCCGTTCGTAAACTTGAATGAGTCCTGATACACGTTTGGAAGATATTTCTCTTGCAGAATGCAGTGGCTAAACCCTCCCGAAGTTTCCCCTTCGGTAGGAGAAAAATAAATTTCAATCGATCCCTAGGCAATAGATTTTTCTATGGAGATATGATTTGGTATCTAAGAGTATTTGGGATCTTTGTTTTTGTGTTTTTTTACGCAGTCCTTGGTCAAAAGGAAAGTCGTTTGGAGCGATCCTGGGAAGTAAAACTAAAACCAGACCAAACTCAAAAGATTCTATACGAATCTTTCCAACCTAAATCCTATCGTACTCCGACTGTTGGGGAAGAGTGGGAGTCCAAAACCTTGGGGGAAACGGTGACATGTAAGACAATCGCCGTCACAAATCCACCGACAATTTCCTTCCAAATCCAAACAGAAGGATTCAAACATTACCAAATGCTAAAAGAGTCGTACCAATTAGAAGCGACTGAGAACGCCGTTCGTGTGAAAGGAGTTTGGGAAATCCAACCAATGCCAAATTTCCTATCCAAACTTTTGTTTTTATTTTTTAGCGATGCTGACTTAAACCTCATCGCCACTTCCAAAGAAAAACGATTCTAATTTGTTTTTTTCGTGCTCTCCACGAGTACGGTTGCCATTACCATCACACCTTCACTTCTCCCCAAAGCCCCCATTCCTTCGGAAGTGGTAGCTTTGATGGAAACACAATCTAACGGCAGTTTAGTGATACTAGCAAGAGATGCATTTAGTTCCGCACGGATGGGATTGATTTTGGGATGGTCCCCCACATAGGTGCAGTCAATATTCACAAGTTTGAATTTTTTTTCTGCCAAAAGTTCCAAACATCTTTCAATGATCCGAGTGGACTTCATATTTTTGTACTGAGGGTCTGTGTCAGGAAAATGGACTCCAATATCCCCCAGTGCCAAAGAACCTAAAATTGCATCCGCTACCGCATGCAAAATCACATCCGCATCACTGTGACCTAAAAAAGCAAATTCCGAATTGATTTCCACACCCGCAAGGACTAAAGGACGAAAGGGTTCGTGGATTAATTTATGAAAATCGATTCCGTTTCCAATTCTAAACATATTATTTTTTATAACTCAACTCTAACATTCGATTCACAGATTTTTGAGCAAGCCTGATCACTTCCTCATCCAAAAAGATTTCAAATTGTTCTTTTAATAAAGCATCTCTTACTTTTTCCAAAGTAATTTTTTTCATATGGGGACAGGTTTGGCAAGTAGAGACAAATTCTTTTTCAGGAAACTCAGCACGAAGGTTGTCACCCATCGAACACTCTGTCACAAGCATGATTTTATCTGTTTTACTTTTGCGGATAAAATCTACCATTTGAGAAGTAGATCCAGAAAAATCTGCCTCTTTCACCACATCTTCATGACACTCTGGATGAGTGATGACTGTTACCCCACCAGGAAACAACCGTTTTGTGGATCGAATGTCTTCGGGAGTGTACATCTCATGCACCATACAGCGACCTGGATGAGAGATGATAGTTTTTGTAGTTTGGTTCCGAACATTTCCTGCCAAATATTCATCTGGCAAGAAGATCACGGTATCTCCTTCCACCGCATTCACAATTTGAACGGCATTGGCTGACGTACAACAAACATCAGTTTCTGCTTTGACTTCCGCCGAACAGTTGACATACGTCACAACAGGAACTCCTGGATATTTGGCCTTTAACGCTTTTACATCTTCACGAGTGATAGATTCGGCAAGAGAACAACCCGCTTTTGGATCAGCAATGAGGACCTTTTTTTCAGGTGATAATATCTTGGCAGTTTCTGCCATGAAGTGAACCCCATTGAACAAAATGAGATTCGCTGTGGTTTCCTTTGCCATTTTGGAAAGATACAAAGAATCACCGATGATATCAGACACTCCCCAAAACACATCGGGTGTCATATAATTATGACCCAGGATCACTGCATTTTTTTCTTTTTTGAGGCGATTGATCTCTTCCGCTAGAGGTAAAATTCGTTCCTCTATTTCATGGGGAAGGTAAATGGGATTTAATTTTTGAACCAATTGGTCTTTGGAAACTAGTGACATTTGATACTCCTAATTACATTTATTGGAAAGGATCAGATCCTAAAATGGTATCTGTTTCCTGAAGGCCCGAATCAGCGGGAGGAACGGCATTTTCAAGAGAACCACATTGGTTCATCGCTTCTTGCCATGAAATTTCAGCAGGAGAAGTTCCTGTACGTTGGACTCTCCGATATTCCGTATTCGAAGCAAAAGAATTTTGGTTACACGCCTTAGCACTATTATAAACCAAATTGATTTTAGAAAAACAATCAAAATACAAAATGGCCACAGCATCCGTATTCAATTCTCTTGGTTGGATTTGGTCTTTTAATTTTGAAATGAGACTGGGGCAGGCAGATACACTCGAATCGGGTATCGCCACACAATTCGCTTCTGTGAGAATAAATCTTTGACAAGCAGATTGGATGGGACTCCCTTGAGTGAGTAACGTACTCAAAAGTTCTGTATTGGAATCTTGATTTGATTTTTTTGTACAGGCAAAGTCCCAAAAAAGAATGCCAACAAACAAAAAGAAAATTACCATTCTCCTACTCATCACGATTCTACTTTCCTTCTTACTTGGTAGTCTTGTCTATATCCTTTTTCTGAAAAAAACCAATGCAGATCCCAAGGAATCTTCGTTTGATTCGCGTTCTGAGATCTATTGGAAGAGGTTACAAAATCGTCCAGAGGTCCTTGGAAGTGTAGGGTATCCAAATGATTTACGAGATTTTTTAGAAACTCTGCGAGGGAAAGAATCCTTTCTCTGGAATGGGGATCGAGACGAAACCTATCGTTACCTACTTTCGGAATTTCCGGACGAAAGGGGACATATCCTCTATGCAGTTTATGTTGCTTACATGAATTGGAAAGAAAAAAGTAAGGAGATTGAATCTTCTACGTCTCTTACGAGTTATGAAAAACTAACGGCCGTAAACCGTCTAAAAGAAGAGATCTTCCCTGGAGTAATCCACCAGTTGATTTTTCCCAAACACCCAACCACTCCTCCAACCATTCTTGTTTCCTACTTGGAAGATTACATTCAGAGAAATCCCTATAGTTATGCAAGGGAACGCAAACGGATTTTCCTAAGGAAAAAAGAAGAACTGTACCAAAAAGAAAAATGGGACATCCAAACTTGGGAAAGCCCAAATTTTTACCGTCAGGTGGTGAGTCTCATTTACGAAAGGGAAATGAAGGAAATGACCGAAGAGGAAAAAACTTTTTATCTTACTTCTAAAATCGAGGAATTGAAATCGGATTTTTGGAATTGACAAGACATGTTTCGATCCCCCATATAAATGGGGTTATGAAACAAATTCTCTTCTCTTTTCTCTTAGTAGGATTCTTATTCCAATGCAGTTCCAGTCCTAAAAGGCTCGACAATGCGGATGATTATATCTCCGACTCAGGTGGACTTACGAGCCAAGAATTGGTCAAAGCGGCCGATAAACTAGCAGGCCAAATTGGGGAGTATTTCAAAGAAAACCCACATGAAGAAGGTGTTTTTGTGGCACACTTCCCTACACGTAACGACACTTCGGAACAAATCCAAACCGAACTGTTTGACAACGCGTTTGTTTCCAAACTCATCAAAAGCAAAATTTATACAGTTCGTACGAAAACGAGAGAACAGTCTCTCAACGAAATCCAATTCAGTTTGTCTGGCCTTACTTCCAACAGACTTTCCATTGGAAAACTGAAATCACCTAACTTCTTTGTTCGTTGTGAAATCAATGAAAACATGTTTACTTCTGACGGTGAAAAAATCGTAGAACAGTCGATCAACATCGAACTTGTAGAAGTAGAAACAACCATTGCTGTTTGGTCAGAAAAGGTATCCTATCGAAAATTAGCGGTCAGAGGAAACAAAGGGGTTAGTTGGTAATCCCTTCCACCATTACATGAAAAAATCATTTCTCTTTCTTTTTCTTTTCATTCTCGGTTGTGCCAGTGACTACAACAAAGTCATTGAAGCAACCGAATCGGCATACTACGGTCAAAACTATGACTCTGCCATTCCTAAAATTCGAGAACTATATGAAGGTTCATCCAATAAGGACAAACTTCTATTTTTGATGGAAGCTGGTATGATCTTTCATACCAAAGGTGACTACGTCACTTCCAACAAAGTGTTTAAGGAAGCAGAAGAGATCTCTGACAATATCAAAGTCAGTATGACGCGGTCTGGACTTTCGTTTATCCTTTCGGACAACGAATCCAATTATACTGGGGAAGATTTTGAAAGGGTAATGATTAAGTTCTATATCGCGAACAATTACCTACTACAAGGTGATACCAATAACGCTAAAATTTATTTTAGACGTTTGGATTTTGAACTCAAAGAAATGCGTTTTTTGGCCGCGGAATACCGCCAAAACAATGCTGCTAGGTTAATTGATGCCTATGTATCTGAATCCTTAGGTCGTTACAATGATGCTCGTGTTCAATACAAAAACATGGAGCAACTCATCGGCAAAAGCCAAAACCTAATTGCCGACAGATATTTGTTAGCTGCAAAAGAAGGAGACTCTGGAGACAAATCCAGATACGGAGCTGGTCGGTCTAGTTTACAAGCTTACAACCGTTCCATGCAAAGAACCTCTCCCGAAAATGAAAAACTTTCCGAAGTCATCATCATCCATGAAGCAGGGAAATCTGCGATCAAGATGTCTCGTGGGAAACTCATCCAAGATGAATACTTTGCTGTAGCCTTACGTGGAGCTGTAGAAGGTGGATTACGTGCGAAGGGTGCAGGTGCTTCTCTTGCAGGTGCCATTGCTGCTTTATCCGTCGCAGAAAATCCAATTCCAATTTACAAAGAAAGAGATCCCAAAGGTTCCCTTCCCAAAAAATACTACATCAATGGTGTAGATGTTGGTTATTCCGATATCATGAATAATTATTCTGAAACAGCGATGAATAATTTTAATGAGAACTACAAAGCTCTCATCACAAAAAACCTAACTTCACTTGCAGTGAAGGTTGTCGCGGCAGTCATTGCTTCGGAAGCGATGGCTCGTGCCATTGAGTCAGGAGGTCGTGGGAAAAACAATGACCTCGTTTCCAGCCTCATTCGTGTGGCGGCTGGCGCTGCGGCAGGGATTGCCGTTTCTCAAACCATTGCTCCTGACTTACGTTGTTGGCGAACCATTCCAGCTAATTTCCAAGTGAAACGGGTTTTACTCGCTCCAGGAGAATACGACTTTAAAGTGGAATCTCCCGGTTCTGTGGTGACAAACGCTCCGAAAAAGATTGTTGTGGAAGAAGGCAAACCTTTGTTTGTTTCGGTTCGCTCTTATTCCAATTAATCCTTCCTCTGGACTAAGACCTTTGTCTTAGTCCGATTTCCTTCTTAAAAACGCTGGGATATCGTAATCTTCTCCATAATTTTGGAAGGGAGAGGATTGTTTTTGTGCTCCAAAACTGCGATTGGTTTGGCGGATTCCTCTCGTTGGTTCTTGGTCTCTCGTGAACCCAGATTCCTTTTCTTCTGATTTTTTGATATAAACCATAGGAGAGATGGATTCTTCTCCACCCACTACCTTTTGTTCCCTTTGGTATTGTTTTCCTTTTTTGGCAAATCCAGTTGCGATCACCGTTACCCGAATTTGATCTGTTAGGTTTTGGTCTTCATTGAGTCCAATGATGATGTTGGCATCGGGATCGGCTTGTGCTGTGATGATTTGAGAGACTTCGTTCCATTCATGAATGGTGAGATCATGTCCACCAGTGACATTGATGAGAAGGGATTTGGCACCTTGGATACTCGAATCTTCAAGTAAGGTATTATTGATGGCTTGTTCCACTGCTTCTGCAACACGAGTATCACCACGACCTTCCCCCACACCTAAGATTGCATCCCCCGTATCTTTCATGATGGTTTTCACATCGGCAAAATCTACATTGATGATCCCTGGATGATTGATGATGTCACTGATTCCGCGAACCCCATTTAACAAGATATCGTCGATCACTCGAAAGGCCATGTCCACAGGAGTATTTTTATCTACCACTTGGAAAATAGAATCGTTCCGAATCGTGATAAGGGTATCCACATTGGCTCGGAGTTGGTCAATGCCTTGTTTGGCAAGTTCCGCACGGCGTTTGCCTTCAAAAGAAAATGGAACCGTTACCACTCCCACTACCAAACACTTGAGCTCTTTCGCAATGGCAGCAATGATCGGAGCAGCACCAGTTCCTGTTCCACCACCCATACCTGCCGTGACAAACACCATGTCTGCACCTTTTAAAGCAGAAACAATTCGTTCCTTGTCTTCAATGGCCGCTTTTTCTCCGAGTTCTGGATCACCACCAGCACCCATTCCACGAGTCACTTTATTTCCCAATTGGATTTTGACTTCTACGGGAGATTTGAGTAATACTTGTTCGTCGGTGTTCATCACAATGAAGTCAACACCTGTCATTTTAGAATTTACCATACGAGTGACGGCATTCATTCCACCACCACCAACTCCAATGACTTTGATTATGGCAGGGCTAGTTTTTTCTTCTTCTAGGTATAACATTCACTTTTCCTTAGAGATTATTCTCCATCCAACGACGAACCTTCTTCATCCATCCTTCTCCGTCAGATACGGAATGCATGTTTCTTTGCTCTAAATTTTGTATTTTTGAACTGTATTTGATTAAACCTACAGCAGTTGCGTATTCGGGGCTTGCAATTCGTTCTACCAGTCCACTGAGGCCTGCTGGTTTTGCACGACCAACCGACAATCTTAAAACTTCTTCGGCAGTGGCTTCAATTCCTTGTAAAAGGGATGTTCCACCAGTTAAGATGACTCCTCCCGCCAAACTCGCCTTATATCCTGAACGCACTAGTTCATGATCAATCATCTCTAAAATTTCACGAACCCTTGGTTCTAAAATTTCAACGAGTTCTTGGCGAAACACAGATCGTGCTGGCCTTCCTGATATGGATGGAATTTCGAATTTTTCAGTTGGGTCCACCATATCAATTCTGGTATGACCATAACGTTTTTTGATGATTTCTGCGGTTTCCACAGTGGTTTTCAGACCAATGGAAATATCACTCGTGATATGAAATCCACCAAAAGGCACTACGGAAGAAAAAGCAATTCCACCATCTACATAGATGATGATGTCACAAATCCCAGCACCAATATCAATCACTGCTGTACCTAAGTCCTTTTCCCCCGCTGTTAAAATCGCTTCGGAAGATGCAAGACTGGAAAGTACTTTATCCATTTGTTGAAGTCCTGCCTGCTCCACACAACGATCAATATTATTGAGTGCTGTATTCCCACAAGAGACAATATGAACTTCTGCTTCCAAACGAACACCTGTCATCCCTATTGGATCTTTGATATTCACTTGGTCGTCTACTTTGAATTCTTTGGTTAAGACATGGATGACTTGTTGGTCATTGGGAACATGGACTGCTTGTGCCGCTTCCACAACACGCATGATATCCATCTCTGTTACAATTCGTTCTCTGTTCGTAACTGCGATGATTCCTTTTTCATTAAAACCATGTACTGATTTTCCTGATACATTCACTACAACAGAAGTGATTTCTTGTCCCGCCATTAGTTCAGCATCACCAAACGCTTCTATGATGGACTTGGTTGTAGTTTCAATGTTAACGATGGAACCGTTTTTAATTCCAGCGGATGGATAAACTCCCGTTCCAATGATTTCAATTTCATGGTCTCCCATCAGTCGTCCAATGACAACTTTTATCAGAGAAGAACCTAAATCCAATGCAGTTATGATGGGTGAATCATCTTCTATCATATTAATGGTAAACTGCGTCTTCTCCTCTTAAATCAATCGAAACAGCTTGGATCGACTCGGCTTCCATATAAGCAAGAGATGCATATAATTTACGAAATAAATTGAGTTCTAATTTATCACCTAAAAACACTTTCATGGGTTTGGGTGATTTTAAATACATAGTATAATTTCCGTCACGTTCTGCGACGAGTTCAGATATTCGAGTGGATAGTGCAGGGTAAAGGGAAAGGGCATATCGCATTTCTTTGGTGATATCAAAAATCTGTCTGCCTTCTAGTTTTTGTTCCCCTACAGTAAATGGCCCACTAATCACAATTAAGTGAGTATTTAAGACCTGATCTTTGGATAAAATTTCTAATGTTTCATCCACTTCATAAAGAGAACTACCTACATGTATGACAAATTCTGCAACTTTCTCCTCTATATGAATCAGTAAAAATCCATCTGGATCCCTTGTGATTCGAACTTTTTTGATCCTTGGGTGATTGGAAATTTTTTTCTCCCAATCCTTCCACTCATTCGTGTTTGGTGATTCACCACCTACCCCGATAAAGGCCAAAACATCTGGTGGAGTTAGGTATTGTAAACCTTCCCACTCCAAACGTTCCACTGGTTTCACTGGTCTTCCCCAACGAAAGAGTAAACCGAGAGCCAAAAGTCCCGAAAGGACAAGAAGGATCGGAATCACACGCCCAAATCGTTTTTCTTTGATTTCTTGGGGGGTGTCAACCATATATTGATTATGTCACATAGTTAGGTTCTTTGGAAAGCATTTATCCTGAGGGCATAAAAAAAGGCCAGGCGAACCTGACCTTTCTCGCTATACTCAATTTGGAATTGAGTGGCTTAGTTTTGTGCTACTTGTTTGGAATCTGCACGGAGATCCATAGACACATTTTGGTATTTCTTAGCTTCTTTTTCAAGAGCATCTGCACGGCGAAGAAGTTCTTTCTTCTCGTTCATTTGGCTAAGAATTTTACCACCACGAGGTGACCCAGCTCTTTCACGAAGTGCTTGAGCCAATTCTGTTTTTTCTTTTGCAACGTTCGCAAGGTATTCTGAAACAGCAGACTTTTGCGCTGGAGTGCTAGCTTGTTCAATCATAGCAGTTTCCAAAAGTTCAAGTCTTTCGTTTGTGTCCAAAGCATGTAGGTTTGCTGTTGCAAGTCCCATTGCCAAGATCCCTGTTGCGATTATTTTTGTTGTTTTCATGTGATCCTCTCTAGATCTGGGAACCTCTTTTTCCGATTCCCTTTTTCTTATATGACTATAGAATTCCGAAAATGGGGATTAAATTCAATCGTAAAAAGAGGAAAAAAACTTCGTTTCCACCCCAAACCATGAAATTTCTTTCATTTCGGATTAATTTTAATCTTTATTGGATTAAAATTAATCATTTGGCCTATTTTCGACTCTGAAACTCCGTTTTGGAGGGAGATTCCTTAGTTTTGGATGGGAAAACTTGAGTATCGGAGGCGCTTAACTGATGTTCTTTTTCGCTAAAAAGGCAATTGATGTCTTCTGAAGAAGAGAATGGGGAAAGAAGGGAAGAAAAAAAAGACCCTCCTTAGAGGGCCTTCCCGCAAAATTCAGACACCCCAACCATTTTGTTAGGGTGTTTGAATGGAATCGAATGAACCTTTTGGTTAGTATTTGGTTTTGGTATAACTCAATTTTTTATTGAGGATGATCTCAACCGTAGTCACTTCCCCCGGTTTCACAACGATCTCTGAGTTTTCGAGTTTCATTTCTTCCATGAAACTAGCTCGGATTTCGTATTTCCCTGGTTTTAAGTTGGTAAACCAAAAATATCCATCTTTGTCCGTTGTGACCTTAAAGATTTGGTTTGTGGACACAACTGTTGGCATATAGATGGGATGTTTTTCAATGGGGTTGTCCAATGTTTTGAAAAACACACGTCCTCTGATCGCTCCAAATCCGTCCATGGAACTCATCGCATCTACAGTCACCGTTTGTTTAGGGATCACAGCGGTAGCTGTTTTGTAGATGGGATAGTTGTCAGCACGGACTTCGATTTGGTGAACTCCCGCTGGTAAGTTGTCAATTTTCACATTATAGATATCACCAGGGATTAGGGTTCCGTTCCGAGTGATGGATCCCCAAATCTTCGATTTCTCCGTTGTGACTTGCGCTTTGTATTCCTGGTCATCGACAAGCACCTTAATCGCTCTCACCTTCTCTTCTGGAGGAGATGATTTGAGTTTTCCTTGTTTGTTGAGAAGGTCATACGGAGACTTCGTTGCTGCTCCACCATAGGTTTTGTCTTTGATGATGGAAGTTCGAATGAGGATATTTCCAGTGGAAATAGAAGGAGGTGCCGGTGGCTCTACTTCCGTAATCGGTGGTATGACCACAGTGGTTTCGTTTGCAGGAGTCGGTTGTGGCTCTGGTGCAACGGGAGTCGTTGTGGTGGTTTGGTTATTCGGAGTTGTTGTTTCCACAGGTGTGATGGGAACGTTCACAACAACATTGGGTGGTTTTGGCGGAGGGGTTTGTGGAGTAGGAGATCCAGAAAGGAAAATCCCTGCTGCATTTCCCGAAACTTGAGGGGTTTGCTCATGGTTGAACTGGCGCGCCATTTTCACAGTTTCTTCTTTTGCCACAAAGAACGCTTCTAGGGCCGTCACCACACTGTCTTTGTTGAGGTCGGCTTTTTCTAATGCATTCCCAAAATTGTAAGTGAAAATCCCGTGATTGATGGTTCCACCCACTTCGATCGAAGTTTGGTCATCATCCGAAGAGGAAATAACAGCTTTGTCTTGGAAAAAATAGTCCTCTGCGTTTTGACGAACCACCCCATCATTCCCTTGGGCAATCGGGATTTCTGCGGCACCACGAGTGTTTTTCCCTTTTTTGGCAATTCCACCCGAATAACAACAATCCATGACAAGGACGGTTTTCGGAGATTTGATATCAGTTAAAAATTCATTCAGTTCTTCATCAGAAATATGCGGTCGATCATAACAGATTAAGTAGTTACGCATTCCATTTTTGGCTTTCGCATCTTTCATGTACATCCCGTGGCCAGAGAAGTATAAAAACACCGAATCTTCTTTCCCAACTACTTTACCAAGTTGACTGATCGCGTTTTTGACATTTTCCCTTGTCACCATGGCACCTAACAGGACTTTGATATCCTTAAAGTTACCTTTTTTTTGGATTTTTTCTTTTAAAAAATTCGCATCGGCTTCACAGAGATTCAACTCAGGGATTTTTGCCTTGTTCCCTTTGTAGTTCGTTCCTATGAACAACGCATATCGGTTCTGCGCAAACACCGGTAATCCGATGAGATAGGCAGATAGAATACAAACAAATATGTTTCGTAACGAAAACATGATTGGGTTTCCTCTTATCCGGATGGAGTGCCTCATTCTCCAACACTAGAAATCGAAAATCAATTGGATTTTTGTTTGGAAGACAAAAAACGAAAGACTTGTGGCAACACAAATTGCCGAAATTCTGCGTTTACCCGTTTTTCTCCTCGGCAATCGTAATGGATATTATCTACAAAACGCTCCGAAGGGTAGGAAGAATCGGGAAAAAAGAATATTTTGGCATCGGGATTTTGGGAAAAAAATTCTTTCAGATCGGCCAATAAATCTAAGGACTCTTTGGTTTCCTGTCTCTCTTTCAACCACGGCATATAAACCAAACCAAATTCGATTCCATTGGCTCTTGTGTAGGCCAGTAAGTCACTCAGAACACGGAAGTCAGGTTTTTGATAGGTATAAGGAGTTTGGTTTTTTTGTTCATCTTCCAATTCCTTTTGCACCAGTTGTTTGGAAAAGAGCACGAGTTCTGGTTTTAGGCGATTCGAAATATTATATTTGCCATAATGACGAGTGATTTGGTCTTCAATGGTCAAATTGTCTTCGAGTTGGGAAGGAGATGGTTTACAAAGTCCAACTTCAATATTTTCACAAGATTCACAAAACAAAGATTTTTCTTTGTATTGTTTGTCCACTTTCCAATTCGATTCACTCAAAGAATTCCGAATGGCACCATGGAAACGGTAGGATTCATATAATAAAGGAGCTGCTTTCGATAAAATAAACAAGCGCTCTACACCGGAATAGTTTTCTGAAAGTTCCGAAAAAGTAAATTGGTGGAGATACCTATGACCAAAAAACTCCCAAAGGATTTGGTTCATGTCCTCTTGTTTTCCACTATAACTGATGAGATTGGATTTTGTGGGAGTTCGAAAAAAGTTTTTCTCTAAACCTTCTTTCCACCTTCTTTGCATGTAAGACGAAATGGATTCGTTTTCAGTAACAGCTTTAGCATCAGGGTCATACAAAGGTGGTCCGTAACCAGTAGAATATAACTTTGGCGAAGCGGCAAACAAAACCATTTTGGGTTTTTTGTTTCCTTTTTTCAGATACTTATCCAAAAAGAATCGGTAGTATCGAGGTCCCATCGCTGGCAAACTATGATTGTATACGGAATATTCTGTATTTTGATCTTTTCCATAACCTGCAAGTGCCATAGAGCGAGAATCACCTAACACAATGATGTCAGCATCACCTTTGCCAGATTCCACAAAGTTTTTTTTGAGATTCACGAAAAAGATCTCGGGTTGTTCTAGGTAATGAATTCCCGTCACTCTAACGGTAATTTCTAAGATCAAAAAAAATAAAAGAGCGAAGCCAATGCCTAAAAATTTAGAACGCAAAGTAAATTACCTCTTTTCCAAATACTCCTCTGGTGAGGATGAGAAATGCCATAAACGATAAAACAAAAGCTTGGATTAGAGGATGTGTGAAAAAGATCCAATACCTTTCTTTTTTGAAATAGGTGATTCCATCGATGATGAGAAGTGGAAGGAAGATTTTGAAATACTCTTCCCAAAGTCCAAACATCGATTTGATGTTGTTATTAGGAGAAAGGTCCCAAGTCCAAACGGCAACAAACTTCTGTAAATATACAAGCATCATATTCGCATCATAAGTTCTAAAAGCAACCGCACTATAGGCAATCAAGGTTAAAACCGTAATTCGGCTAAGAGTTCCAGTTATAATACTCATCATTTTAGAAGAGATGGTATTTGTCTCCTCAATGGTTTTGTCTCCTAAATCTTCTTTCTTTTTAGCAAAGAAAATAAGGTAAACCATGGTATACAAACCTTGCAAACAACCCCAAGTGATAAAGGTCCAATTCGCACCATGCCAAAGACCAGATAGGAAAAAGATAATACATAAATTTCGGTATTGGATGAGTTTTCCGTACTTACTGCCACCAAGGGAGATATAAATATAATCCCGAAACCAACGATTTAAAGTCACATGCCAACGATTCCAAAATTCTGTTGGTGTTTTGGAAAACTCAGGAGTTTCGAAGTTTACGGTAAGTGTCACACCAAGTAATCTAGAGATCCCGAGGGCAATAAAAGAATACCCGGCAAAGTCACAATAAATTTGAGTCAAAAACAAAAATCCACCAGCAAACACTTGTGAGCCGTCAACGGAAAAAATGAGTTCAGGGTTTTGTGTGTAAATGGATTTGGCTGCAAAAAATACTTGGTCAACATAGGTAGATAAATTGTCAGCCACATACACCTTCATGAAATAACCAAGAAGGATATCATACAAACCTTTTTGGACTCCATCCATCGTTGGGAACTTTGCTTGTTTTAATTGTGGAAGTAAGTCTTGTGCCCTTTCAATCGGACCTGCTACGAGTTGTGGGAAAAAGTTCACAAACAGTGCAAAGTCAAAAAAATCTTTTTCTGCTTTGATTTGTTTTCTGTACACATCGATTGTATACGACATGGTTTGGAAGGTATAAAAACTAATCCCAACAGGGAGGATGATGTTTTTTAGTAAGTAGGTGCTTGAATCATTCGCCACTGTGCCGCCGAGCCAAACCATGATTTGGTTCCAAGAATCGATCAGATTCACGGCAAAAAAATCGTAGTACTTCATGGTAAAAAGTAGGCCCAAATTGGCAAAAACCGAAACTGAGAGGTAAAACCTCCTTCGGTTTTGGTTTTCTGAGGAATCGATGAGCCTTGCTGCTACGTAGTCAATGATGGTGCTAATCAGGATGAGGATGAGAAAAAACCACTCCCACCACCCGTAAAAAAAATAAGAAGCAAAGAGTAACCAAAGGTTTTGTGCGCGATAAGCCCACCTCTGTTTTTTGGCAAACCATCCAAAACCTAAAAATACCGAATACACAATGAGAAAGAATAATAAAAATACAAAGGTGTTAAAAAGCATCGGTCTTCGTTATGATTTCAGGGTCATCGGTTTCTGTAAAATTCAAAAATGAGGCAAAAAGGGAGAATCTTATCGTTGACCCGTTCTTATTTCCCAAAAATCTAAGAGTTACCTTGGATCTATTTTCGGAACTCAAAACCAAATTCGGTTTTTCAGAATTTCGCCCAGGCCAAAGGGAAGCCATCACCTCCGTTTTGGAGGGAGAAGATACACTCGCCATCCTTCCTACAGGAGCGGGAAAGTCTCTTATCTACCAACTTCCAGCAGCCATTCAAAAAGACAAATTGACCCTTGTCATCTCCCCTCTCATTGCTCTGATGAAAGACCAAACGGAGAGTTTACTCGCCAAGGGAATTCCTGCTGCATTTTGTAATTCCACCCAAGATGAAGTGGAACAAATGACAATTCTTGCAAAAGCGGTTAGAGGAGAACTTCGTGTTTTACTCGTTTCCCCAGAACGAGCACTCTCTAACGGGTTTTTACGAATTTTTCGAGAGATGAAATTATTTTCATTGGTGGTGGATGAAGCTCATTGTGTTTCGCAATGGGGCCATGACTTTCGACCTGAATACCGCCAAATCCATGTTTTACGAGAAAAACATCCGAATCCCAATTTTCCCATTTTAGCACTGACTGCCACAGCCACTGAAAAAGTACAAACCGATGTACAGGCCTCCCTAGGAATGCGTTCACCAAACGTAGTACTCTCTACATTTTTTCGTCCTAATTTAAAATTCAGCGTGGAATACCCAAGCCAGGAACGGGATAAAGCAGACCGTCTGATGGAACTACTGGAACCTTGGAAAGATGGAAGGAAATTCCCTGGTCGTGCCATTGTATACTGTGCCACTCGTAAAAAAACAGACGAAGTTTATGATTTACTAAAAGACTTTGGGTTCTCGGTCGGAAAGTACCATGCAGGTAGAACCGATGGAATCCGCGAACGAACACAAAACGCCTATACTTCTGGAAAAGTTCCCATCCTTGTTGCCACCAATGCTTTTGGAATGGGTATGGATCAACCTGACGTACGTTTGGTGGTTCACTACCAAGTTCCTGCATCCCTGGAAGCGTATTACCAAGAAGCGGGTCGTGCGGGTCGAGACAACTTGCCATCAGAATGTGTTTTGTTTTACAAAGCGGGAGATGTGGCCACTCAAGTTTTTATGTTGTCCAAAGAGACAAACTTCAAAGGAGGTGATACCCTTCTCAAATACATCAAAGAATATGCAAACAATGAAGTGTGTCGGCAAGTCCAACTTTGTTCTTATTTTGGAGAAACAATCTCTCCTTGTGGGAAGTGTGATATTTGTACGGAATCAGGTTCGGACATCAATCGCTCTAAATTTATAGAATCTGAAAAAGTAAAACTCCAGAAAAAAAATGAAAAAAGGGAACACCCACTAACAGAGTGGGAAGAAGATACCATCCAAAACTTTTTAAAAGAACACCCAGCAGTGTTTGGAAAAAACATCATTGCCAAAACCCTTGTTGGCAAACGGACAAAAGATGTACTTCGGTACCGAATGGAACGAAATCCATTTCATGGTAAGTTGGAAGGAATTCCTGAAGAAGCTGTAGTTGCAAAATTAGAAACATGGGTAGAAGAAAAAAAAGTTTTGGTGGCGGGTGCAAAGTATCCCAAATTATACTTACCAAATTTTTCCAAAGTCAAAGGAAAAACCTTATCACAGTCTAACGGAAGTGATGCGACAAAAGAATCAATTAAACCAAAAAAAATCCCTACATTACATTCACAAATCTTACGGGAACTTATGAATTACCGGGACCGAAAGGCAAGACAACTCAAATGGAAAAAGTTTATGGTCTTTCAAAATCCTGTGTTGAAACGAATTGCCGAACGAAAACCAAGAACTCTTTCTGAACTCGAAGCCACCAAAGGAGTTGGTCCTGCGAAGGTAGAACGTTTTGGGAATGATATCATTGAAATTTTGGCAAAGTGGGACTAAACAAAACAAAATCCTTTTTATGAATCAACAAATGTCGATTTGAGATATTCTTCCCTTCTTTTGACAAACACATTCAAATATCTGATTAGAATTCATTGTAAATTCCCTTGAAACTTTCCTTCCCTCTTAGAATCTGCTGATTCAAAGGGTGATTATGGAAACAATTGCAGGAAGGATCGTTACTCACGAAAAAGAGTTTTTGGGAACTGTCGAATTTGATGTCACAACAGGGCTCATCACTCAAGTAAAAGCAGGGATCGACCCCAGTGCTCGCCGATTTTCGGATGATTGTGTGATTTTTCCAGGATTTGGAGACATCCACATCCATGCCAGAGAAGACGTAAGTGGTAAACATACTTACAAAGAAGATTTTTTATCCGCAAGTTCTGCTGCCATCAATGGTGGTGTGATCCATGTGGCAGATATGCCAAACAATCCTGTGCCTCCCATTGATGATGAAACCTACACCGCCAAACAAGCGCTCACCAAAAAAGCACCGATCCACATCACTTTGTATGCAGGAATTGGTCCTCATACAAAACCACTCTCCAAAAAAGTTCCTTATAAAGTGTTTATGGGTCCTTCGATTGGAGAATTATTTTTTCATGACAATCCTTCACTCGAAGAAGTGATCAAACATTACCATGGACAAGATGTAAGTTTCCATTGCGAAGACCCTGAGATTCTAATTGCAAACCAAGACAGACCAACACATGAAACAAGGCGTCCAAAAGAAGCAGAAACCGTTGCCACTGATTTTGCATTGTATCTCATTGAGAAATACAACTTAAAAGGAAAACTCTGTCATTATTCGACAAAGGATGGTCTTTCTAAGATCGTTGCTGCCAAGAAACGAGGTGTGAATGTCACCTGCGAAGTCACTCCCACACATTTGATGTTTGATACAGACATGTTAACAGAAACAAACCACAAATGGTTTCAAATGAATCCACCTCTTCGTGGTCGTGAAGACAGAGAAGCCATGGTAAAAGGGATACTTGATGGGCATATTGACTATTTAGCAACCGATCATGCTCCCCACTCCATTGAAGAAAAACAAAAAGGAACCAGTGGTATCTCCCAATTGGATACCTATGGTCTTTTTGTCACATATATGATACTGAAATTAAACATTCCGATGACTCTCATTGCAAAAATCTGTTCCAAAAATCCTGGAGAATTCGTTCGTCCTTATTTACCTAAAGAATTTGGAAAAGGAGTTGGTGTCATTAATGAATGTTATGCGGCGAATTTTTCTATTCTAAATTTAAAAAAACCAGTTGAATTTAAAAAATCCATGATTAAAAGTAAGTCCGGATGGTCACCTTTTGAAGGATTCGAATTTCCAGGATCCATCGAAGCGGTTTATTATTTAGGCAAAGAAATAAATGCGAAATGAGCCTTTAGGCAGTAAAATTCTCTCTGGTCTCACTGTTAAATCCTTACTGACGGAATATCCCAATAGTTTCCAAGTTTTGGATTGGGATGGAACTTTTGTCTCTGTCACAGAGAGGTTTGCTCGATTTTTAGAATTTGAACCCAAAGAAATTGTGGGTAAGTCCATCCTCGAATTCACGCAAGAAGACGATAAAGAAAACACAGAAAATACCTTTTCTAGTTTGGGTGAAAATCCGAATATAGTGAACTTTGAAAACCGTCTCGTCACCAAATCCAAAGAAGAAGTTTGGATCATCTGGTTACTCATCCCACTTCGCGAATCCAAAATCATTTTAGGTTTTGACCGAGATGTCACGATCCAAAAAGATATCTCCTTTGAATTTTTATTACAACAACAGAAGTACAAGTCGATTTTTGACAACCTTCCCATGGGGATTGCCATCACGGATGAAAAAGGGAAAATCATCGAAACCAATAAAACGGCGAGGACTTATTTTGACATCCAAGATGGGGAACTTCTCAACCGCACTCTGAACATTCGTAAGTATACGTTAATCCAACCAAACGGAACCAAAATTTATCCAAGAAAATCGAGTTTGATGCGAGCCCTTCGGCATAAAGAAGTGATTCGTAATTTAGAAATTGGTTTGATCAAAGAAGATAAAATCACTTGGTTTGATATCTTAGCAACTCCCATTCCTATTGAAAACTTTGGATTGGCGGTTGCCTTTCTTGATATCACACAACGAAGACATGCGGAAGAAAAAATTGCCTATATGGCTTTTTTTGACCAATTGACAAATCTTCCGAATCGCAACTCACTCATTGATAAACTCTTTCCTATTTTTGAAGAAGCAAGACGCCATGGAAATTTGGTGGGTATCCTTGCGATTGATTTGGACAATTTTAAAATCATCAATGATTCTCGTGGTCATGACTTCGGAGATAAAATCATCAAACTCGTTGCCTATCGCATTCGAGAAAGCATTCGTGTTTATGATCTCATCAGTAGACAAGGTGGTGATGAGTTTAATGTAGTTTTACCTGACTTATCCAATGAACGTGATGCAGCTGTCATTTCAGAATCTATCTTAGATGCCATGACCCATCCTTTTGTCATCGATGGAGAAAGAATCTTTGTCAACATCTCGATTGGCATCGCCTTATACCCAACAGACGGAAAAGATACCAATACCCTTTTGAAAAATGCAGACAGTGCACTGAACTTGGCAAAATCGCAAGGGAAAAATTGTTATGTGTTTTTTACAGAAGAGTTGCAAACAGTTGTAGCAGAACGGTTGGAAATTGAAAACCGTATGCGGATTGCCATCATCGAAAACCAATTCACTTTGATGTACCAACCAAAAATTGATTTGTACACGAGAAAACCTGTGGGTGTAGAAGCACTGATTCGTTGGCGCCATCCCGAACGTGGACTCATTTCACCAAATGTATTCATTCCGATATCAGAAGAAACAGGTATGATCCTTGCGATTGGTGAATGGGTGATTAAATCTGCCATCAAAACGATGCGTGAATGGAAAGATGCTGGGATCAAAAAGATTTCCATGGCTGTGAACATTTCCACCAAACAGTTCAAACACGAAAGACTCATCTCAACAATAGCTGAAAATCTAAAATTATTCAAAGTAGACCCTCATGACTTAGAAGTGGAACTAACTGAAAGTTCGGTGATGGAAAACGCGGATGCCGCCGTTCGCACCATGCAAGAGATCCGAAAACTAGGTGCCAAAATTGCCATTGATGATTTTGGAACGGGTTACAGTAGTTTGGGATACTTAAAAAAACTACCGATTTCCTCGCTAAAAATTGACCGTTCATTTGTCTCCGAAATCACCACAGACAAAGATTCCAAAACCATCATCCATGCTGTTTCCAATTTAGCACATAACCTTGGTTTGTGCGTTGTGGCAGAAGGTGCCGAAACAGAAGAACAGGTGAAATTACTCGCTGAAAGTGGTGTAGACCAAATCCAAGGGTTTTATTTTGCCAAACCGATGACGTCGGAAGATTGCCTGCATTTTCTGAAAACAGAACTTGGAATTTCGGATTGACCCGTTCGCTTTCTCAACGTTTTTAACAAATAAGGATTTCTCTTGAAACTTTCAGTTGATTGGTTAAACGAATTTGCCCCTCTCGCCCAGATTCCGTTCGAAAAGGTTCTGGAAAAAATTAATACGTCCATTTGTGAAATTGACGATGTAGAAGAATTTAAATCCCACCTAACATCGGTGATCACTGTCAAAATCAAATCACTGGAAAAACATCCAAACGCAGAGAAATTACAAACGACCATCGCAACCGATGGCACAAAAGACTACCAAATTGTCACGGCTGCCACCAATGTCAATGTAGGAGACATTGTTCCTTTAGCTCTGCCAGGAACCAAATTGGATGGAAAAGAAATTTTAGATTCAGAACTACGCGGAGTTCGATCGCAAGGGATGTATTGCTCTGAAAAAGAATTGGGTATGGCTTTGGAATCATCGGGTGTTCTCATCTTTCCAAAGGATACAACTCTTGGTATTTCCGTTCGCAAATACTTCTTATGGGAAGACACCATTCTCACAATCGACAACAAGTCCATCACTCACAGACCTGATCTTTGGAATCATTTTGGATTTGCAAGGGAGCTTGCAAGCCAACTCCAAATTCCACTCCACCATTTTCCTCTCCAAGCAGATACAAAGTGGGAATCAGGAAACGATGGTCTGACAGTAGAAACATCTGAACATGCACATGCGTATTATGTTTGCTCCATCCAAAATGTAAACATCACTCAATCGATTCCCAAAATAAAATCTCGTCTTGAGAAATGTGGAATTCGTTCCATCAATAACGTGGTGGATGTGTCCAACTATCTTTTGTTAGAGCTTGGTCAACCCACCCATTTTTTTGATCGATCCAAACTCACAGCAACTTCCTTCACTGTATCCAAATCGAAAGCGGGTGATTCTTTAGCACTTCTAGATGATACATCACCTACCTTACAAGAGAATATCCTTCTCATCCAAAATGGAAACACAGCTGTTGCCTTAGCTGGTGTGATGGGTGGAAAAGATTCGGCAGTCACTGATTCCACAAAAGACATTGTCATGGAATCAGCTGTTTTCAAACGGGAAGATGTTCGTTTCACGATTCGTAAAACCAATATTCGTACAGAATCCGCAGTCCGTTATGAGAAAGGATTGGATTCTTATACTTGTTTACCGGTGATCAAACGTGCTGTTCAATTATTAAAAGAAAACGGCAATCCCAATATAAAGGTATTTACTCCACAAGGTTTTAACCATACGGAATCCAAAACCGTTACGATCGAAACGAACTTACAATTCCTTCGTCATAAACTTGGAAAAAAAATCACATTACCAGAAGTAACTGATATCTTACAACGATTAGGTTTTGCTGTCACAACCAAAGACGAATCCCTTTCCGTTGTCGTTCCCAAATACAGACACAACTATGATGTAACGATTCCCGAAGACCTCGTTGAAGAAATTGGTAGGACAATTGGTTATGCTTCGATTCGTACAGAAGCACTTTCCATGGCCGTAGAAACTCCGATTCGAAATCCACTCCGTGAGTTAGAAAGAAGAGTAAAACAATTTTTGGCCTTAGAAGTTGGATTCAACGAAGTATATAATTATTCTTTTGCTTCTGCGACCGATGCAAAACTCGAAGTGGGTTATGAATCTAGCTCGTTAAAAATTGCAAACGAGATGCCAGAAGACCATGCGTTTCTTCGAAACAGTTTGTATCCAGGACTCATCAAACAAGCCAAGTCAAACCAAGATCGTTTTGAATCTGTCAATTTGTTTGAATTGGGTAGAACCTATCACAAACAAGGAAATGGTCCTGAGTTAGCTGACGAAAAACGTTGGCTTGCCATCCTTTCTTTATCCAAACACAAACCAAATGACCTTTCTTCCATCGAACAAGAATTCCTCAGTTTACGAGAAACCATTACGGAACTATTTTTGTTTCTGAACTTACCCAACTTTGTTTGGTCAAAACAATCCAAATCCCATTTCCACCCAAATGCTAGTTTGGTTCTGCACTATGATGGAAAAGAAATTTTAGAACTTGGAATCCTTCATACTCGTTTTAGTGATCTCTATGATGTGAAACGACGTGTTCTGCTCGCAAAAATCAATATGGAAACCTTGGTTGAAATTTGGGAAACCCACGGAAGGAATTCACATTTCATTCCTCCTTCTCATTTCCCACAAGGCCAACTGGATCTCTCCTTACTTTTGAACGAATCGGAACCAACAGAATCCTTTGCCAACTTGGTGCGAACATTAAAGATCCCGGAATTGGAATCGGTTTATGTCCAAACCATCTTCCAAGGGGAATCTGTAGGGGAAGGGAAAAAATCGGTTACCTATCGTTTTCGACTTATGTCCTATGATAAAACCTTTACCCAAGAACGATTTAAGGAACTCTCGGACAGTTTGGTCACCACAGCAAAAGACAACGGTTATAGCTTACGATAAATTTGCTTTGACAAATCCCAATTTTTATTGGGAAATCATTCGAGTTTATGCGGTTCTTATTTTTGGTCATTCTATCGGGAAGTTTGTTTTCCTGTTCCCGATGGGAGATTCAAAAGTCCATCAGTGACGAAAGTTTTGTTCCCGAAAAAATCGATTATGTAATCCATTCCGGAACGGATCTCAATTCTCCTAAGTTACGATGGACACCTATTTTCAAAAACAATTTGAGTTTAGGATTTCAATCGGAACATGTTTATTTAAAAATCAAAGCCACAAACCATACATCCGTTCCAAAACTGATTTTGGATTTAGGCAATCCACATTTAGATTTTATCCGAGTGTATGAAGAAGGAAATCCAGAACCGATCAAGGAAGGTGGAGATTTCATTGCTCATTCTCATTGGGATGCATTTTCAAAATCCATTGCATTTGAACTCACTTGGCCTGTCGGCGAAACAAAAACCATTATTTTAGAAACAAAATCATCATCTAACATCAGTTACTTGATTCGATTTTATTCCAAAGAAACCTTTTATCTAAAAGAAAATTTGGAAAATACCATTCTTGGTTTTTTTTACGGCACCATTTTCATCATGGTGATTTATAATTTATTCATTTATTTTATATTAAAAGAAAAAGCATACATCACCTATTCCGTTTCTATTTTTTGTAATTTATTATTACAAATGTATCTAAATGGAATTTTGAATCAAATTTTCACGTTGGATCATCCTGAAATTCATAACCGAATTGGTAGTATCATCGTGACTTGTTCTGCTATCACAGGTTGGACCTTTGCCCAACAAACCTTGAATTTACGAGATTTTAACCCTTGGTCTCATCGTTTGATCCAATCCTTAAAATTTTTGGTATTGTTTTATATTTTAATTCCGTATGCCTATTTGCCAATTGAAATTGCAGTCCGAATCGGGAACTTTATAGCACAGTTATTCGTAGTATCCGTATTAGTTGTTGCGATTGTGAATTATAGCAGTGGGAACAAACAAGCTCGTTTGTTTTTGTTTGGTTGGAGTACCTTATTGTTTGGAATTTTGATGTATACATTGTTGCAAAACGGTGTCCTTCCTGTCAATGTATTCACCATTTATGGAAACCAAATTGGATCAACTTTAGAAGCAGGGATTTTGTCTCTCGCGCTTGCAAACAAAATCAATGAACTCAAAGAAGAAAAAGCAAAAACACAATCGGAAGCACTTGTCACTTTAGAAGAAAAGGTAAGAGAACGAACCAAAACCTTAGATGAATCTTTAAATCTCATCAAAAAGGATTTAAACGTCGCCAAAAAAATCCAAAAAACCTTATTCTCCGATATCAAAACAAGTGATCCGCGAATCCATTTCCATTCTTATTACCAATCCATGTCGGAAGTGGGTGGAGACTTTTATGACCTCACCCAAGTGAAAGCTGATTATTATCGAATTTTTGTGGCCGACGCGACAGGACATGGAATCCAAGCGGCTCTCATCACTATGGCGATCAAAGCGGAATATGAATCACTTAAAATGATTTATGATCATCCTGATGATTTGGTTTTTCATATGAACCAAATTTTTATCAATAAATACAGTAATATTCAAACAATTTTTACCTGTTCGGTTTGTGACATTGATTTAAAAAACAAACAGTTGTTTTATGCTTCTGCAGGACACCCCGATCAAATCCACCAAAGGATTTATGATATCAAACTTTTACCGAGAACGGGTAAAATCATTGGGCTTATGGACCATACTCAATACCGACTGATTGAACACCAAATTGAAGAAGGGGATCGAATCTTTTTGTTCACAGATGGAATCTTTGAACAGTTTAATGAGGAAAAGGAACTCTTTGGTGAAGATCGTTTGTATGAAATTTTGAAAGAAAACTTAAAACTAAGTTTAGACCATACAATGGCAAAAGTGTTAAGTGAACTGTCTTTGTTCACTGATGGAAACGCAAAACAAGACGACATTACATTTATCGGTTGCGAAATTCAAAGTCTAGGTTGACTTTGAACCATGTCATACAATCAAATTCCTCATTTTTCAAAACCATTCATCCATCCAAACGCCACTGCCTTTGGAATGATTGAATTTGGGACATCTGTTTCCATTTGGCCTGGTGCAGTCGTTCGTGCTGACATGAACCAAATCAAACTTGGTGATTTTGTCAATATACAAGACAATTCCACCCTACATACAGATTCCACAAGTCCTATATCGATCGGCGAATGGACATTAGTTGGTCATAATGTCATGATCCATGGTTGTAAAATTGGAAGAGCAGTTCTTGTAGGAATTGGTTCTGTTGTTCTCGACAATGCTGAGATTGGAGATGGATCTCAAATTGCCGCAGGTTGTATGATTCGT
The DNA here is from genome assembly GCF_004769665.1 of Leptospira kemamanensis. Classification (GTDB taxonomy): domain Bacteria; phylum Spirochaetota; class Leptospiria; order Leptospirales; family Leptospiraceae; genus Leptospira_A; species Leptospira_A kemamanensis. The sequence continues at coordinate 110,874 of NZ_RQGG01000018.1, read as the reverse complement.
GGAGGAAAAAAAATCCCACCCCGATCTCTTGTGGTTCCCGATGGTTCTGATATTAAAATTTTCCCAGGAAAAGCAAAACCCGAATTAACAGTTGCAGGTTGTATTGAGTATGCTCATCTTTCCGTACGATTTGCACAAAATGTATTTGTACCTTTTCAAAAAGAAGAAGAAGTGCATTTTGTCAATCAGGCAAAAGAAATTTTGGCAAAACTTGGTGTTTAATTGCCTGTAACGTTTCAGAAAATAAATTGAAACGCGATAGTCTTGGTTCGTCAAGAATAGACCAAAATCGATGAAAACTTTATATGAATCAGATACTCAATAAAATCAAAGTACTCGGAATTTTTTCTCTTACCCAAACTGTTTTCCAAATTGGGACAGTGATGATTATGGCAGTCTCAGCCCTTGCAGGCCAAACCATTGCCCCTTCTCCAGAATCCGCATCCCTTCCCATTTCCTTTGTGATTTTGGGAACTCTCATTGGACTTGTGCCAGCTTCTCGGTTTATGAAATGGCAAGGAAGTAAATATGGATTATTACTTGGAACTTGTATTGGAATTTTAGGCGCAACACTTGCGACGTATGCCATTTGGGAAAAATGTTTTATTTTGTTTTCCATCGCACATTTGTTATTTGGTCTCCACCAATCCTTTATACAATACCTTCGCTTTGTGGCGATGGAGTCTGTACCATCACATGATCGAGCAAGTGCCTTATCTTGGATATTGATTGCAGGGATTCCTGCTGCTTTTCTTGGACCACTCGCTGGATTACAAGGAAAGGAACTATTTCCCACATCCTTATTTTTGGGATGTTATTTGATTTTAGTTGGTTCACTTACATTACAATTTCTGTTGATTTCCTTTTTGCCATCGCCAAACAAACGTCACACTGCCAATCAGATTTCGAAAAAAGAACCTTCCCCTAGAGAAACAGTGCGACCTCCCTCCTTTCATATCAAAAATTTAGGGCTTTGGGTATCGATTCTTTCCACGGCCTTTAGTTTTGGTCTCATGGCAATGCTAATGACTGCTGTTCCTGTGGCGATGAAAACCCATGGTCATGAAATGCATGCATCCACCTTGGTTTTACAATGGCATGTTTTAGGAATGTACATCCCTTCCTTTTTCTCTGGATTTTTAGTTCGCAAAATGACAGCTCCCTACTTGATCTTGTTAGGTGTCGTTGTTATGGGGTTGGAATCTCTTTCTGCGATCCAAGGAACAGAATTTTTACCATTTGCATTAGCACTGATCTTACTTGGTATTGGTTGGAATTTTATGTATGTAGGTGGAACAAACTTACTTGTGGAACAATACCATCCAGCTGAAAAAAACACAATTCAAGCTGTCAATGATACGATCGTATATTCGATCGCCATCCTTTCCACTTATAGTGCTGGTTATTTGGAACACAAAATTGGATGGTTATCTCTCAATTTAGTGAGTATACCCTTCTTAGTTTTTGTATCCATCGTAACACTGTATTACATCCAAACCAAAAGGAAATCACTTCATCATGGAATCTAAAGAACACAAGAAACAAAAAGAAATTTTATCATTTGAAACCATCGTAGGTCTTCAAATCAAAGATGAAAGTTTATATGCTGAATACCGAAACGCAATGAAAGGACTTTTGGAACAATATGAAGGTGGATTTCGGTATGATTTTAAAATTGCAGAAACTCTTAAGTCCGAAACCGAAAATCCAATCAACAGAGTTTTTCTCATCTATTTCAAAACCAAAGAAAAAAAACTTAGTTTTTTTGCAGATCCTGAGTATCAAAAAATCAGAGAAACGTATTTCGTACCATCTGTCGCCAGTACAACACAAATTGCCGCCTACGAACGATTTGTCGATTAAGGAATCTTTCGACTCGCTTTGATTTTGGCAGAAAATTCTTTTGCCATCTCAATACGCATTTTACCTTCCGCAAACCTGCGTTTTTCGAGATCTGTTTCTAAATGCAAAGGTGGAACACGTGCAGGTTTTTTGTTTTCATCCAAAGCAACAAACGAAAGATAGGCGGTCGTTGCCCGAACCATCTCACCGGTATATGGATTTTCTCGGTTCACTTGCACACCCACTTCCATCGATGTAGTACCCACATAATTGACCATTGCCTTCAAATTGACATGGTCTCCAATTTGGATGGGTGTGATAAAATTAATTCGATCGATGCTTACCGTAACTGCTTCTCTTCCGGAATGCCTTTGGGCAGCCATAACAGCAATTAAGTCAATCCAACTCATAATCGCACCACCAAACGCGGTTCCGTAATGGTTGGCATCATTCGGAAGAACTACATGTCGAGTTTCTACGGCTGATTCTTGTGGTGACTTGGGAGATAATTCATTAGGAGAGGACACAATGAGGATAACTTAGTCTTGACGTTTTGTTTCGAAAAGACTTTTTTAAACATGCCGCCTTTAGACAAATTTTGAAACTGTAGGACAAAATGGTTACAAACAAACGAAACTACGTCTACTGGTTAAAGTTCCGTAAAGATACGGGACCACTACTGAGACGATTTTTAATCGCTACTTCAGGTTTGTTTCTGGTAGCAGCCTGTTTGCATCTCATTCCTCTTTTCACAAACAAAGGAGATATTGATTTCTTATTCTTTGTTGTTGATTTAGGAATTTCCCTTTTATTTTTACTCGAGTATCTTCTGAAAAATAAAGTTCCTCTCTTTGTTCGGATTCTGACTTTGATTGGGTCTGCGATATTTATCTCTGTTTTATCCTTTTTCAGAAGTGGTTTGATGGGAACAGGTGAGATCTCTCTTGCCTTTATCATCATTTCCTTTTTTGTATTTTTACCACCCATCCCAAGTTTACTAGCAGCACTTTTGATCTGCAGTATTCCTCTCATTGTTGGAATCTCTGTTTATTTTTCCTTTTTAACATTCCCGGAAGAGTTAGGTTTGCGAAACCAAAGCCCGAGGGAATGGTATTTTAAATCTGTAAGTTTGGTTATATTCTCCATTCTTTCAGGTTTTTTAATCCAAAGACTCCGTGCCAAATTAATTAAAAATATTGTTTATCTCAAAGAATCGAGAGCAAAAATTCTTAAGTCAAACCAACACATCGACAAACTTGCATTTTACGATTCACTCACACAACTTCCTAATCGTTATTTATTTAAAACATTGATCCAAAATCGAATTTCCTTAGGGCAAAAAGATGTTTTTTTCTTACTCATCAATATCAAAGGAATCAAGGTCATCAACGCCTTACATGGAATTGGTTTTGGAGACCAAATCCTTTCCCTCATTGGAGATATACTAAAAGAATACACCAAAGAAAGACCGAATACCATAGTCGCAAGTTTAGGTGGAGATGAGTTCATCCTTTGGATTGAAAATTCATCCAAATCCAGAATTGAAGATGCGATTATCAAATTTGATTTGAATAACAACCAAACTCTAACTCCTGATCGATTGGGACATAGGCTCCAATACCGTGTTTCGGGAATTCAATTCCCAGAAGAAGCAAGTTCTTTAGACGAAGTCATTCGAAAACTTTCCATTGCAATGAATGTCGCACGCGAACATTCGATGAACCATTTAGTTTGGTTTGAATCCGAAATGGAAAAGAAAATCGAACGGGAACAAAAATTAAAAAACCAATTGGAAAAAGCAATTGAATCAAATGAATTCAAAATTGCTTACCAAGAAAAAGTGGACATCAAAACACATACCATTGTTGGTTTGGAAGCTCTGGCACGATGGAGTGTAAAAGAATATGGAGAAATTTCTCCTGAAGAATTTATACCCATCATCACAAAATCAGATATGATTGTTCCTTTTGGAAAAAACATCTTTCAAAAAGTGGTGAGCCAAATTCCAAATTTAATCCAATCGTATGGTGAAAATATTAAAATTTCGATCAATATCTCACCTATCTTCTTTTTATACCCTAATTTTAATGAATTCATCATTGATTATCTGAAAGAACAATCGGTAGATCCTAAAATTTTAATTTTTGAAATCACCGAAGATGTTTTTATCGATGAAATCGAAACCATTCAAAAAATTGTGAACTCACTGCGTTCCAATGGAATCTCCGTTTCGTTAGATGATTTTGGAAAAGGATATTCCTCCTTACATTATATGCAAAAAATTCAATTTGATGAATTAAAAATTGATAAATCTTTTTTAGATGACATCGCCATCTCCGATCGAAATTTTTTATTATTGGAATCGATTTGCCACTTAGCCGATTCTCTTGGGTTAAAAACCATTGCGGAAGGGATAGAAAGAGAAGAACAAATATTACATTTGAAAAAAACTTCCTGCCACATTGTACAAGGTTATATCTATTCAAAACCAATCATTCTATTTGAATGAAATAGGATGGTAATGGAACACCTTAAATTCGTTTTGAATGAAATTGAATTGCATCTTTAAGTTTTCCAATCTCCTTCCTCAATCTTTCTTTCCTAGTTGCCTCAAAGAGAGATCGTTTCTAGATTATCCGTATGGGACAAGGACACAATCATTCCAACCACCAAACGAGTCATAACGATCACTCACACCATCACACTTCTACATCCCAAAACTTAGCTTGGGCCTTTTTTCTAAATTTATTCTTTTCAATCTTTGAATTAGTTGGTGGAATTTATTCCAATAGCATCGCCATTATCTCGGATGCATTCCATGATTTTGGGGATGCTCTCTCTCTTACCTTTGTTTGGTATTTACAAAAGGTTTCCACAAAACCGATCGATCGGCATTTTGATTATGGTTATAAACGATTTTCCATCTTAGGTGCTCTGATTATTTCAGTTTTATTATCCGTGGGTTCTGTTTTAATGATCATTGAATCGATCAAACGTTTCATCACACCAGCAGAGTCAAAAGCAGATGTCATGTTTGTATTGGCCGTTGTCGGTGTAGTTGTGAATGGAATAGCCATGTTTCGTTTACACCACGGAACCAGTTTTTCAGAAAAGGCAGTGTATCTTCATTTTGTTGAAGATATATTAGGATGGATTGCCGTTCTTTTGGGCAGTGTCTGTATGTATTTTTGGGATGTACCTTGGCTTGATCCTATGATGTCACTCGGAATCGCAATTTGGATTTTATACAATGCGTATGGAAATACCAAACAAGTGATGCGCATTTTTTTACAAGCAGTTCCAGTATCTCTCAATCGATCCAATTTGATCGAACGATGGAATCAAATCCAAGGTGTGAAGTCAGTTCATGATATCAAAGTTTGGAGTTTGGATGGAAACCATCATGTTGCTTCTCTCCATGTTTTGATTGAAAAAAAAGTAAAGATAGGTGAATTCCAAAAGATCAAAGAAAACATTCGAAACATTGCTTCTGAGTTTGAAATCATCCATACGACAATCGAAATCGAAACAGACGAAGAAAAATGTAATCTACATTACCAATGAAATTATACTGATTTCATCGGTTGGAATCGATTTAATTCTTTAATCCTTTGAATCCAGTTCAGGATATTCGGATACTTTGATAGTTCAAATCCACCTTCATGAGCCACATGCGTATATGCAAATAAACTAATATCAGCGATGGAAATATGATCTCCTACCAAAAAAGAGGTTTTACCCAATTGTTGTTCCATGACCTGTAGCGCTTTGTGCCCACCTACTTGTTTGGATTCGTATTCCAAACGTCTCTCTTTTGGAATGCTTAAATAGTGCTGGATAAACCTTGCTACTGCAATATAGGGTTCGTGGCTGTATTGTTCAAAAAACTGCCATTGTAACACCTTGGCTCTTTCAAATGGATCTTTTGGGACAAGCTCACTTCCCTCTGCCAAAAAATTCAAGATCGCATTTGATTCGGATAATACTCTTCCATCTTCTAATTCAAGAATGGGGATTTTGCCATTGGGATTTAATTTTAGAAATGATTCGGTTCTCGTATCACCATTTTTAATATCTAATTCAATCCATTCATATGGAATGTTCAATAGAGAGGCAACTAACTGAAGTTTGTAACAATTACCCGATTGGCTATCACCGTAAAATTTCATTTTCTTTCCTATAGAGCTCTGGCAAAAAATTTTGGAACTGACCTACTTCCTCAATATTGTGTTTGATCCATGCGTGTCCATGTTTTCGATCAAAAAATAAAAATTCAAATATGGTTCGAAGCAAACGAAATGAATTTCCTTTCCAACCTACAATTAAACAATTTTCATAATATGTTCCATCCTTTATTTCTTGGAAACGATATTCCATACGTGCGAGTGGAAATATTCCATATAACTTGGGATTGTGAATAAATCCAGTTTCATCTAACTGTTCGATGGGACTAATTACATTCACTAAATATCTTTTTTTCCTTCCTAAGTATTCAACGATTCGAAGGACTGCGCCAGGACGAATCAGACCTGAGTCATTTCGTTTTTCATAACTAACATGTACATGATCTTCAGGATGCCAAACATGATACCGATCATACAATTTACCTTGGTATTCGATTTCTCCTTCCAAATGTTGAAACCACCAGACTAACATTTTTGGAGATACTCCTGCAAGGATTTCATGTCTGATCCAGTATTTGATCCTACCATCGTCTAAAATTTCCCGACCATATTCCGCCGAATCCAAGGATTTTTTAATCCAAGTGATACCACGATTCGGAGGTAAACCCAGTTTTACATATTTCATAATCTAATCCTTTTAGTATAGTATATACTATACTTAGTAATTATCATTGTAAAGTAAATACTATACTAAAAATCAATCGAAAAAAAACCACACTTGTTAAAAATGTTTCCAAACGAGTAAAAACCATCGAATGAAATTGACCTTAAAACTGCTACAAAATGAATTTGAAGCATACAAAAACCCACAATCTGAGAAGGAAAAAGATATCGTTAGTGCAGCAGAAGATATTTTTGCAGAATTAGGATTTAGTGGGGCAACTACGGCAGAACTCGCTAAGCGTGCTGGAACTACAGAACGTACTTTATTTAAATATTTTCCTAGTAAAAATGACTTATACAAACGAGTCTTAGCTGGTCTATTACTTTCAACGATATTACCAAATCACATGTCAGATTTAAAAGAACGAATCCAAACTCCCAATGCAAACTTTAAAAATTGGTTTATTTCGATCCTAAAAGCAAGATATGACGCCGTGGCGAAAGAACCAAAAAAACTGAAACTTTTACTGGGTGCAATTCTTACTTCCAAAGATTTCGCCGAGATTTTTGGACAATTATGGAAAACCAATTTGTATGATACTTCAGTGGAAACATACCGAAGGTTTCAAGAAAAGGGTGAGATTAGAAGTGATTTAGACCCAAATCAAATTGTCAGAGCCTCCTTTAGTTTAGGAGCGAGTTTTATCATCACAAAATTTATTTTAGCACCTAAGTATCCAATCGATGTTGATACAGAAATTGAATCCCTATTTGAAATTTTTTTCCAAGGAATTTCGAATCAAAAAGATTCATAATTGATTTAGAATATCCTTTTTAAAATGTCTAAATGGCAATAGTTTTCAGTAGTAAAATTTTATGTACGATCCGATCAAAGATGGAATCCATAAAAAATTTGATTCTGTTCAATTCAATGAAGTGAATCCGCCGAAAGAATTAGAATCCATGATTCATTCCTATTGGGAAATCAAATCGAATGCCATTCTAAATGAAGATTTTATCCTCCATGTGATTCCTGACGCTTGCGTCAATGTTCTCTTAAATTTATTGGATACCAAGATTGCTGCTATTACTATGAGAAAAACCGAATACGTGGCACTCAACTTAGGAAAATCGTTTCACTATGCTGGGATTCAGATTTTACCAGGAATGTGGCAAGGAAATCCAAAGGAAATACTCTCAGGTTTTGTAGATCGACCTTATCATGGAAACTTACCACTAGTGGAAACAGCCAACCAATTATTACAATTAGAATTTGCAGAATTTTATCCCGTTTTTACTAACCTAGTTAAGACATTAATGAAACAAGGGTTCGTTCAGAAAAACAATTTGGTCGGCATAATCTTAGAAAATTTGGATGAGATTGAGTCTGTGGAGGATATGGCAGCCTATGGAAATTTATCTCCCAGACAATTACAAAGAAAAATCAAACAAACGACAGGTTTCTCTCCCCATGATTTATTAAAAATCCTACGTTTACAAAAAGCATTTAAAGGCCATTATCTAGATTTTTATACAGACCAATCCCATTTCATCCACTCCTTTCGAAAAATCACAGGATACACACCAAAAGAATATTTTAAACACTTCGATGTCTGATTTATACAATCCTAACTTTCAAATATGAAGTAAGGTAAGTCATCATGAAATCAATCGTTTTCGTGATGGAGGATAATGAAATGACAAAAACAAATGCGATTGGCTGGTTTGATCTCTATGTAAAACAATTAGATAGGGCGACAAAATTTTATGAAAACATATGCCACCAAAGATTAGAAGATTTAATCGATCCTACTGGTGAAACAAAAATGAAAGTTTTTACTTCCGATATGGCACTCTATGGTTCTTCTGGTGCATTAGTGGAATCAAAATACCAAAAACCAGGGTTAGGTGGAACTATGGTTTATTTTAGTGTTGAAGATTGTTTATTGGATGAAAAAAAATTGAAATCCTTTGGAGGAAAACTAATTCGGCAAAAGTTTTCCATAGGAAACTTTGGATTTGTATCCATTTGTGAAGATTCGGAAGGAAACCAAATAGGACTCAGTTCCATGAAATGAATTCGGTTGTCCTATTGACTTGGATTGCCGGCGGTTACATGCTATCGGATGAACCTTTTGGCAGTCCTTTTTTTCTGGGTACTAGTAATACCACTTTTCCTTTTGTAGATAAATGGTTTGCTACCTCATCAATTCCTGTTTCATTCCCTAAGTAAAAATCGACTCTCCCTTCCCCTTGGATGGCATTCCCTCGATCGTGCACAAATGCCAGATGGTCATGATATGTCTGTTTGGTGGTTTGAAAACTGACAAGGACAGGAAACCCTAGAGGAACTTGTTTGTCCATGGCAACCGAACGTTCTTTGACTAGCCGAATGCCACCACTGCCCAAGGGTCCAATAGGAATCGAATTTGGTTTCCGAATTTGTAGTATCTCCTTTTCAAAAAAGATATACCTTGGATTTTTCAAAATCGCATCAGTCACTTCTTTAGGATTTGTTTCCATACATTGAGAAAGATGATAAGGTTTTAAACTGGGACAAACTCCTGTTAAATGAAGAGAAGGACTCATATAATCCAAACCATTGTCTGCCGCATAATTGATGCGAAATGTTTCTTTTGTTTCCGTTTGGATCAGAGCCGAACCTTCCAATTGTGCTAAATGTAAGTCCGTTAAAGTAAGAAATACGATCGGATGTGAGAATGATTTCCAATTTGATTCTTCTTTCCAATACTCTCTTGGATAGGATTTGCTATCGATCGAATTGGAATTTTGTTTTGGTGGAACTAGTGCAGGATAAACAAACCTTCCCTTTGGTTTTGTTCGCCCTTGGATCCGAACTTCATAGTAGCCAGTGATGTGAGGAAGTTCTTCTCCCGTTTTCAATTCTACCTCTTGGAATTCTTTTCGCAGTTCTTTCTGAATTTCCGATTCTCGTTGGGAAACCATTCGTTTTTGAATTCGTTGCAGTGGGTGTAAGATTTCACTGGGAGTATAAGTTTCTCCTTGGATTTGGAATTTTGTTTCCGGAGGGAGTTTTTCTAAGTATTGGATGGATTCTTTTATGGCCAGCTGCAACGAGGAATGTTCCCATTCTTTGGTTGAGTGAAGAGAACGAGATTTTGTAGGCCTTGCATCTAACGCAAAGTTAGTGGAAAATAAACCGAATCCCAAAAGAAGAGAACCCATCAGAATCTCTCTCATTTCTTCCTCTTTTGGTAGGATATCTGCATTTAGCTCTATCCTTCTTGTCTGATAAGGAAAGCGAGAAGAGTTTTCGAAAGGAATGTGTATAAAAATAGTCTTATGTCACATAAGCACCTGGCAGTCCAATCATTTTTCCCAATTCCCCTTGACTTCCATGGGGGTACCAAAAACCTTTCAAAAGACCTCATATTTTTGCGATCATATATAGATAAATTAGGTGTTTCATGAAACGTACATTCCAACCGAGTAAAATTAAACGCGTGAGAACTCACGGATTCCGAGCCAGAATGGCTACCCCAGGCGGAAGAAATGTGATCGCGAACCGAAGAAGAAAAGGACGCGCTAAGTTGACTGTTTCCGACGAAAAAATCGGGAGAAAGTTCTAATTTAGGAGCTTCCTTCGGAGACCCTTCGCGACCAAACCAGGATCCAGGAACTCTTTCGTCAGAATCGAAAAATGGGCAGGCCACCACTTCGTTGGCTTGTTCGGAAAAACGGCCTTCCTTTTGCCAGTTTTTTATTTTGCCCCGATAAAACTCACAAAACTGCCGTTCTCCGCAACCGTTCGAAACGAATCCTCAGGGAACTGGTTCGGAAACATATACCTGTATTACCAGTAGGATACGATTGTGCCTTACTCGTCCAGGTAGGTTTTGCGAAATTATCTAAGGAAGACCGAGAGGCACTTTTCCTTTCGGCTCTAAAACAATTCCCATGAATCGGCTGTTTTTAGTTCTCATTTTTCTCTACAAAAAACTAATTTCACCTCTTTTACCGCTGTCATGCCGATTCACTCCTAGCTGTTCTGAATACGCCAAACAAGCGTTTGAGACCTATCCATGGTACAAAGCATTTGTTCTGAGCATCGTTCGAATTTCTAAATGCCACCCGTATCATGAAGGTGGACATGACCCTTTACCGAAATCTTATAACAAGAGTTAAACTATGCAAAACGATACCAACAACAGACAAGGTCGCTTATTCCTCGCTTTATTTTTAAGTTTAGCAGTATGGATGGGGATTAATTATTTCTTTTTCCCACCACAACCTCCTAAACCAAAAACCGTTGATGAAACTGCCAAAACAGAAGGAACTGATAAAGACAAAACAGTAACTCCTGATCCAAAAGCAGAAATCAAAAAAGCCACGACCGAATCACCTAAACTAAAACCAGTCAAACCAGAAGAGGAAAAAAAGTTCTCACTCAAAACTGATTCCTTTTTAGTACGTTTCTCTAGTTTAGGGGGAAGGATTACTGAATACTACATCAAAGACCATAAAGAACCAGATGGTTCCGAATTTGTGATCGCAAAAGATCCGAAATTCCAAATCGAATTTGATGGCCAAACAGAAAAAGCTGTGGAACTTACAAGAGGACAAGGTTTTGACTTCAACATCATTGAAGACAAAGACACCATTCCTTTTTCTGCATATAATCTAGTTAACTTTAGCTCTAGTTACAATGCAGAAACAAAAACTGTTATCTTCGAAGCACCATCGCTTGATGGTAAATTTACAATTCAGAAAAAGTTTCAATTTTTCCCTTCTGAAAACTATTTTAAGTTTCACTTAACTTTAAAAAACAGAACGGCAGAAACCATTCACATCTCTCCTACAAAGTCTGATGTTTACTTTCGTTCCTTTGGTTCCCTTGGTCCTATCTTAAAGAAAAAAGAAGACTTCAACGATAGAGACAATGCACATTATTTCCGTTACTATTATTTAGATGGAAGTTTCAAAGACCATATCGATGGAACCACCACTCAAGGATTTTTTGACAATCTTTTGGGTTCCAATGAAGGAAAAGACACTCGTTATGAAATCAAAAAAGGTTCTAACGACAAAGTGGACTTTGTAGGTACAGGAAGCCGTTATTTCATTGGTGTAATTGACCCACTTGATGATAAACCAGCCGGTGTCCTCTTAGATAACCGAAAAGGAAATGAAACAGGTGTGCTTCTTGTATATGACAACTGGAAACTTGGTCCAGGCGAAGAAGTAAACTTAGATTATGCGGCTTATGTTGGTGTTCGAGAGCTCGATGGAACAGCCTTCCGAGATAGCAAACTCGATCCAAAAATCAACAAAGACTCTGTATTTGCAGGCCTTAGTGAATCACTTGATAAATCCTTTAACCAAGGGATTACAACTCCACTGAGAAACGGAATTGTTTGGATCTTAAAAAAGATCTACTTAGTAATTCCAAACTACGGTTGGGCGATTGTGATTTTTGCCATTTTGTTCAAGTTAGCATTTTATCCATTGAACAAAAAACAAGCTGAGTCGATGAAAAAGATGCAAGAGTTATCTCCGCAAATCAAACTCATCAATGAAAAATATGCGGATGATCCAAAACTCAAACAAGAGAAAACGATCGAGCTTTATAAGAAAAACGGAACCAATCCAATGGCCGGTTGCCTTCCAATGCTCATCCAAATTCCGATCTTTATCGCACTTTATACGGCTTTCTCAGATACAGTAGACCTTTGGAATTCACCTTTTCTTTGGATCAAAGATTTGAGTGAACCAGACACAGTTTTTACCACTCCGAAATTAGCATTCATTGGTGCACTTGCGATCAACATCCTACCACTCATCATGGTAGCAACTCAAGTGGTACAATCCAAAATGACAACTGTCTCAACGGATCCAAACCAAAAGATGATGATGTATATGATGCCAGTCATCATGTTATACTTCTTCTGGTCAATGCCAGCAGGGGTGACAATGTATTGGACGATGCAAAACATTTTATCCATCGCTCAACAAATTTACACAAATAAGTTTGTCAAAACAGAAAACAAAAAACCAACTCCAAGCGGACCGGCGCCTGCTAACAACGCTTCTGCGGTTGCAAGACCAGGTTTTAGAAACCAAAACAAAAAGAAGAAATGAAATCATTGTTTAACAAGGAAGATCACAGATGAATAATTACATTTTCGAAGCCGAAGGAAAAACGAAAGGGGAAGCAGAGGATTTTACTCTCGAAACCCTTCGTCTCCAAGCAGGCGATTTACGTTTCGAAGTCGTAGATTCCGGAAAGTCAGGCTTTTTGGGAATCACACAAAAAAAACCAGCCGTTGTACGCGCGTTTGTTGCTAACAACGATATCCCTTCTGAAAAAATCATACACGGAGTGATCATCACCATTTTGAAAAAAATGGGGATCCCCGCAGAAGTAGTGGGAATGGGTGATGTAGACGGAAAAATTTATGTCGAACTCACAAGTAAAGAGTCTGGACTTATCATTGGAAAACGTGGAGGTACATTAGATTCTCTTCAATTCCTCCTCAACTTAATGGTAGATCCAAAAATCCGACACAATCGCAAAATTGTATTGGATATTGAATCTTACCGCGACAAACGCGAGTTATCTCTGATTCGATTGGCAAAATCTGTTGCCGCTTCTGTAATTAAATCAGGAAGATCGAAACTACTTGATCCAATGAATCCTTTTGAAAGAAGAATTGTTCATATGGCAATCCAAGAAGACGAAAGAGTTTTCACAAGATCAGAAGGAAACGGAACTTTCAAACGTGTTCGTGTGATCTCTGCAAAAGAAAAACACAAATACAAAGATTTGGAAGATCCTTCTAAAAAAGGTCTGCCTGTCGAAGACTTTGCTGATGGAGTAGACCAAGAAGATCTTGATTGATACCATTGCGGCATTGTCCACAGCCCAAGGTCCCGGAGCGATTGGTATCCTTCGGGTCTCGGGTTCTTTGGTTTTGCCCATCTCCCTTGCCGTATTAGAAAAAAACGGAAACCCCCTCACCGAAACTTTTATCCAAAACCAAAAACGTTCTGCCATTTTTTGTGACTTCGTCGAAAATGGAAAACCCTTAGACCAAATTGTATTTCTTTATTTTCCAGCACCTAACTCCTATACAGGTGAGGATTTAGCAGAATTCCACTTACACGGAAATCCTATTTTATTAAAACGAGCCCTCCATGTCCTTTTGGAGAAGGGTGCAAGACCAGCACAGAAAGGTGAATTTACAAAACGAGCTTATCTCAATGGAAAAATCAATTTGTCTGGTGCAGAAGCCATCAGTCGACTCATTGAAGCAAGATCCAAATATGAATTGGAACTGGCTCAAAAAAACGTATTTGGTGAAATCACAAAATTAAGTTCCAAAATCCGTAGTGATTTGATTTCACTCAAAGCTGAATGCGAAGCAGAAATAGATTTTTCAACGGAAGATTTAACATTCGAAAGTTTAGAACAAAGAAAAAACAGAATGTTGGATTTAAAAAACTTATGTTCTAAATTAATCAAAGATTCGGAACGAGCAGAATCCTTTATTTTACAATCGACTGTTGTTTTATATGGCGAACCTAATACGGGTAAGTCGAGCCTGATGAATGTACTCATTGGGAAAGATCGTTCCATTATCTCGGATGTTCCTGGCACAACTAGGGATTATATCGCAGAAGAATTGAGTTTGGATGGAATCCCCATCCGACTGGTGGACACTGCCGGCATCAGGGAAACGAATGACAACATTGAACAAATGGGCATTGAACGAAGCAAACGAGAAGCAGACAGTGCGAATGTAAAATTATTTCTCATTGATACATCTCTTCCTTTTGAAATACAATCCTTTCTTTCCAAACACAAAGAACGTTTGTTTGGTTCCTTGATCGTTGCCAATAAAATTGATCAGAAACATCCTTCATGGCAAAGGGAATCGATGTTGGAGCTCCAAAAAGAGTTTCAAATTACCATCTCAGAAATTTCCTGCAAAACCAAAGAAGGGATCCCAGAATTATTAGATTTGTTAAAATCAAAACTCACCTCAAAGGATGACACCGAAGATTTGGTTTTATTAGAGGACAGACAACGTTATCACATTCAAAAAATTGAATCCTGTCTCTCTGAATCCATTCAATTGATGGAAAACAATGCACCTGCTGAAATTTATATCCAAGAAATTAATGTGGCACTGCAAGAAATTGGGCAAGTCAATGGAATGGTTGAAAATGAGGAAATTCTGGGGCGAATTTTTAGCAAATTTTGTGTCGGAAAATAATTCCTTTCGGATTGAAAATTAAATCTTGTATATTCACCGAATTAGTATCTAATTGGTCGCACATTCGATACGAGGTAAAAAATGAAAAAATTTCTTGTGATTCTCACTCTTTTCTCTTTCAGCAGTTTTGGTTTGTTTGCTCAAACAGAGGCAGACGAAGAACCAACTATGCAAACAGAAGAAGCTTCTGAAACCGTTAAACCTAAAAAAGATAAAATGAACAACAAAGACGGTGAGAAAAAAGAGAAAAAGAATAACAAAAATGGCGATAAAAAGGCTAAAAAAGCTAAGAAAGCCAAAAAAGAGAAAAAAGCTAAGAAAGACGCTGAGTAATTCTAACTTTATTTTCAATGGAAAAACCCCTGATTCCAGGGGTTTTTTTATGTCTAAATCACGACCGCAATTATGATCCATCACAAAATCCTTCTCTCATCCATCTTCGTTCTCGTAACGATACTCCAATGTAAATCTACTCCATCCGAAACAGCAGTTTTCAATCTGCCGAGTCAGGTCAGCTTCCAACTCAAACTGACAAACATTCCTAAAGAGATGAATGGCGAATCGATTTCGTTTTCTTACACTTTTTATCTCTGTCCCGATCACAAGGCTAAGGACTGTTATTCTCCGATCTTGGAAAACCAATATGAGTTAGGAAAAATTAAATCCAATTTTGCCAGTTTGAAACTGAACCAATCGTTACCAAAGGAATGGACTCATCTTGCCATTCGCATACGTGGGATCGAAAAAATACAGGGCAAATTTTCTCCAGGCCATAATCCATATTGGTATTCTCCCGAAGAGATTCATAAATTAGGTCCAAACATCACAAAAGAATTCCGTTTTGTAAGCCAAGAGAATAAAATCCCAAACCGAATTCAGGAAACAATTGCCAAAACATTTGCACCAATTCTTGTTTTTCACAAAGATAAAAAACACTTACCATCTAACATTGAAAAGTATTCCAAATTCTTTGCCAATAAAGAATACCCACTTCCCGAGAAAGACCTTCGCCGAAAAACAATCGGTCAAAAAACTTGGAACTATGTGGATTTTCCGGATTTTTTACCAACACAAAATCCAACGCATTTGTACTATCACGTTCGGTATGCGGAAACAACAGTTTCAGGAACTCAATATACCGCCTTACCTGGATTTCGCGATAATACTAACTATTGGTATGAAGTTGGTAATGGTGATATGGTTGTCTCTTACTATATTTGGTATGATTGGAATGAAGGCCCAACCAAATTCGGGAATGTCCACCAAGGTGACTTGGAATCATATGCCCTACTCATTTCAAAAAATGGAAAACCAAAACGAATTTTACTCACAGGCCATAACCATATCTTACTCGATACGGACTTCCGAAATATCAATTCAGTAAACAATCATCCGATTTTATATGTGGCAAAAGGAAATATGGGTGCTGATGGTGGAAACCCTACGTCCGCTTATGGTGGTTATACGGTAAAACTCAATGCAGGGAACTTTTTATTCAATTATATTTCTGATCCATGGGATGTGTTTCCCACATTTGATCCTAAGGAATCTATACTCATCGTTCCAACAGATCTTTCTGATAAAGAATTAACATCCGTAAAGATTGGACCAGGTACTCTTAACCCAAAAGGAAAAACTCAACAAATAAACCATGACTCGAATGAATTGAGTCATGATGAAATTGCAAATGGGCAGCTAAACCAAACTCCTACACAATTTGTGGATGCTCGTCGAATGGTCAAACAAAGGATCGAGAAATTAGTGATGTGGGAAGAACCAGGTTGGGTAAACCAAACCTCGGTGGAAGATCCAGATGGACACCATCGCGTTGAACCAACTCTATCATCTTTCTTTCAGTTCCAAGGAAGGCTTGGCAAACACCCAAGGACTGTCTTAAAAATTGGCGAACTGAAACAATATGGGGAATCTCCAGAGAATGCACCATTCAAAACCAACATCGAACAACATTATACCTTTGAACGGCCACAGTCTGATAGAAACCATACCGACCGAGACGGAAATTATGGTCCTAAATTTTACGGAGATGATTCCACACCTCAAAAATGAAAGTCAGAATCATAAAACTCGAGTTACCTACTCTGATCCAAAGGTTCTATATGGATTCGAATCGATCAAATTAAATCAACTAACTTTGCTTTGGCGAGTTCTTCTGGTTTGAATGGTTTTTCAGTTTGGAGATAAAAAATCATTTCTTTTCTTAGGGGATACACCTCTCCTAAGATGGCCTTTTGGATCACAAAGTCTTTCCAAGTTTTGAAACAATGACCAAACTTTTCACGATCCAGTAAACGACTGATCGACTCTTCGTTTTCACCCCAGACAAAGGGATTGGCACCTGCAAAGAGAAGTTCCTTCATTGATTCCACACCATCACAAGAGGCGGCTAAAAACAATGCCGTGTTCCCCAGTTGGTCTTTTGTTTCTAAAGGAAAACTTTGATCCTCGATTAAAATTGCACAAACGTCATCTAAGTTCCGTTCGGCTGCCAGATGCAGTGCATTTTTTCCTTCTTGGTCCAAATGGTCTTTAACCTGTGGAAAGGTTTTTAATAGATACAAAACAATCTCAAATCGATTTTCTACTACTGCTTCTAAAAAAATGGATCGTCCTTGTTCATTGCGTAAGGACAAAACTTCGTCCGTGATCCAAGGATGGATAGACTCCCAAAGAGTTTCCATAGATTCCAATACGGCAATATGGAAAATTGTATTTCCTTCTTTGTCTCGTGTGAATAGGTTAGGCGATGTTTTCCAGTAAGAGGATGTTGCGACCAAGGCTTCCAAAAATTGGGTGCGGTTCTGACTAACCACGTCAAAGATCACATTGCCAGCAGTTCGATAAGGTGAATTTGGATCGGCTCCAGTGATGATGGCATGTTGGAATAAATCCACATGATCCATTTTTAACATCCAAGAAAGAGCATTGGTTCCATAAGAATCCAATTCGTTTGGATCGGCCCCTTCTTTTAGAACTGAATCCCAATCTTCAATCGAACCGGACTTTGCAACATCAAAGACAGTCATTCCTGTTACAATAAAACTTACTTCACTCTTGTCGATTTTTTAACCACACGTTTTGTCGGTTTGAAACTAATGATTTTATCAAATCCACGTTTTACTTCAAATTTTAAGTAAGGAACTGTCGTTTCCTTTGGTGGGATGAGGCTCATTGCTCTCTCGGATAGTGCAGTGATAGTTAAACTTGGATTCACACCTAAGTTGACAGTCAACATGGAAGCATCACAAACACGTAGGTTCTCATAACCAAAAACTTTATTTTCCAAATCAATCACACCTTTTTCAGGAGATTCGGCTACAATGCATCCTCCCATGATATGACCTGTGACAGGAGCTGATAATAATGTTTCGTTGAGAGAGCTTCTGGGAATTCCACCGACGATCTCAGCCAATTTACGAGTGAAGGCATTGGCGATGGGAATGTAGGTTGGTGTTGGTTCCCCAGTGGACAGTGCCGAAGTAATCGTTCTTTGAAAAGGCCAAATGAATCGACGTTTGCGAACAAGTCGTACGCTATTGTCCACCGTTTGCATGACAAGTAAGATGATAGAGTTTTTTGCAAATCCAAATGGGTTGTGAGCTTTGAGAAAGTAAATTGGATGGCGTAACATTGTCCAAAAAAACTTCAGTGGTCTTGGGAACTTACCACCGCCATCGGTCATGATACTAGCAAGCACTCCAAAAAAATCGGAACCTTTGGAATAACGCACAGGCTCAATATGTGTATTTTCATCAGGATGAACAGAAGACGTGATAGCAATGCCTCGCGAATAATCTGCGTTGTGACTCGATGGAACAGTCACTGGTAAAACCGTTTCGCTGTTCGTACGTACGGTATCACCTAACTTCTCTGATAACCTAATCATTTTGTTTTCTTGTTGCATCTTGAGAAGTAAACCAACAGTTCCCATCACACCTGCTGACAACACAACTTGATTGGATCGAAATTTCTTTTTTGGATACCCAAACCAACCTGTTGTACTGTTGGTTTCTAATTCATAACCATATTCACCACTTGCCTCAGGATCAGGCATTCCTTTCACATTGAGTGGAACAAGAGAGGTAACTTTTGTTTCCGGTAAAATGACAGCACCTAACTTTTCTGCTAAGTATAAATAATTTTTATCAAGAGTATTCTTTGCATTATGGCGGCAACCCACCATACACCCACCACAATAATTACAAGGATCACGATCTGGTCCATCGCCGTCAAAAAATGGATCTTTTGGGTCTTTTTTGTTACCGAAATAAATCCCAACAGGTGTTCTTCGAAAGGTATCTTCTTTTCCAAAAGACTTAGCTGTTTCTAATAATAGATGGTCTGGCTCCCATAATTGTGGATTCTCAGTTACACCTAATATGTGCTTTGCTACCTCGTAATAAGGTAATAAAGCTTTTTCTCCACCCATTTTAGAATACAAAGGTGAGTTTAATACTTTGCTTGAGGGAACATACAAAGTACAAGCGTAGACAAGAGATCCACCACCCACTCCCGATCCACTTACGAGCAAAAAATCATTGAGTAAATTGATCCTTTGGATTCCATAAAATCCGAGTTTTGGCATCCATAAATACTTACGTAAACTCCAATTGGTTTTTGGAAAATCACCTGCTTTCCATCGTTTCCCAGATTCGATGACTAAAACTTTATAACCTTTTTGGGAAAGGCGATATGCAGAAACAGAACCACCAAAACCTGACCCAACGATAATCACATCGTAATCATATTTTTGTTCTTTTGGAATGGTTTGGTTCATGGTTCGTTTTTCCTTGTTTGTGGAGAATGAGCGAATCCGATTCTCCAATGGAATTCATTTTCTGTCAATTCGCTCTTCTGAATTCTGAAAAAACTTCTAGTCGAATCAAATCATAGGTTTTGAATCGGTTCATGCCTGAAATCAAAAAACAAATTCCCTTACTCAACTCTGATGGAACCCTTACAGAAGAAGGTTGGGCACGTTCCCCTCATTGGACTTACAACCGCGAAAATATCGCCGCATCGATACTAAGAATTAAAGAATGGGATTATTATTCGATTCTTTCTCCTTCCCAAGGATTTGGTATCACCATCACAGCATCAGACTTAGGTTATGCGGGACTATTTGCCATTTGTTATTTAGATTTTAAAAAAGGTATATTCCAACAAATAGACACCCTCTCTGTTTTCCCGTTAGGAAAAACAGGATTCCCTAGAGCAAATAATAGTGGAGTGGTTCGTTTCCAAGATAAAAAACTCCATTTACGATTTGAAACTAAAGATGGCAAACGTTGTTTGGAATTTGGATCAAATGAATTCTTATCCCCAGATGGTTCCAAAGGAATCCAAGGAACTATAGAACTAACAGAACCAAAAATGGATACGATGAACATTGCAACCTCTTGGAAAGAAAACCGAAAGGCTTTTTATTATAATACCAAAATCAATTGTATGCCTGCGAAAGGAAGTGTTGTGGTGGGAAACCAAACTTTAACCTTTGATTCCAAAAAAGATTTCGGTGCATTGGATTGGGGACGAGGAGTTTGGACTTATAAAAATCGTTGGTATTGGAGTTCTCTCTCTGCTTGGATCAATGGAAAACCATTTGGTCTTAACTTAGGATATGGATTTTCTGATCGGAGTCCTGCTTCTGAAAATGTAATTTTTTATGATGGCAAAATTCATAAACTCGATGAAGTGAATTTCATCATCAATACAAACGATTATATGGCACCATGGAAATTTGTCTCAAATAACAATCGTTTGGATTTAGATTTTAAACCTATTGTGGATCGAAATTCGTATATGAATTTTCTCATCATTAAATCTGTCCAACACCAAGTGTTTGGTACGTTCACGGGTACAGTTGTGTTAGATGATGGGAAAAAAATCAAATTAGAGAACGTGCTTGGTTTTGCCGAAGACGTCCTCAATCATTACTAAAAAAGAAAACGCGATCACAAGCTTTGTCATCGCGCCCATTTCCATCCATAAAATTACATTGTCATTCAAATGGAATTCGTTTGGTTTACACCCTTTTCCTTAGTTTGTAATATGCCGAGAAACTTGCTGGGATAAAGATAAGAGACCCAAAGGTTCCAAATCCGAGTCCCCATGCCAGTGACAATGTCATTGGAATGAGGAGTGGGTCTGATCCACCTATGGCATAAGCAGTTGGAATCATCCCAGCCATCGTTGTCATCGTCGTTACAAGAATTGGTCTAAAACGTTCCGAAGAGGCGGTGATGAGAGATTCCAAAAGTCCTTCCCCTCTTGCCTGAAACTCTTCAATCGTATCTACTAATACAATTGAGGCGTTTACAATCACACCCGCAAGTCCAATGATTCCAATCATCGCAAGAAAGCTAAGAGCTTTACCAGAAATTAAAAATCCAAACACAACACCCACAAATCCAAGTGGAATCGATAAAATGATTAAAACTGGTTTTTTGATACTGTTAAAAATAATCGCAAGGATGGCAAAAATTCCAAAAAATGCTAAAACACCTGCAACTAACAAGGATATCATGGACTTAGCAGTTTCTTCTTGTTCCCCACGAAACTTGATTTTATAACCTGGATATTTTTTTCCAATGTTTCCAAATTCATCTACAATTTTGCCATTGACGATGGAAGAACTGGTAATTGCTTCATTTACATCCGCAAGGACAGTGATCGCTTTTTCATAATCATTATGATACAAAGCTTCAATCCCTTGGACCGTTGTTTTTGTGGTAACCGCTGTAATCGGTGTTAGGAGACCAAATTTATTCGAAATTCGAATGGAATCCAAATCCTCAATGCCATCTCGGAAACGATCATCATTTTGGATGATGATACGCACTTCATCTTTTCCTTTTCGAAGGTTTGATGCTTCTAACCCTTCCATGGCAGTCCGAACATAATACGCAGTGATTTCTGTATCAATTCCTGTGATTGCAGATGCAGTATCCTTCACACGAATTTGGATTTCTTCGCGACCAGGTTTGTAATCATCATTGATATTGATGACACCTTCTTGTTTACGTAAAAAATCCTGCATCTCATTTGAGATTTGTTTTAATGTTTTGTAGTCACGACCTTCAATGGCGACAGTTACCGCTGCTCCAATAGGTGGACCATTCACAACTAAATCCACCATAACTGAAATGGCATTTGGTAATTTTTTTAAATCAGGTTCCAATTCCCCAAAGATTTCCTGGGCCGTTCGTTTGCGCTCAGTTTCCGGAACAAGAATGATTTGAGCCATACCCAATTGTTCTCCAATCCGAGTGAGTGGATCCGTTGGGTCCGTTTGTTGGATTCCGATTTTTAAAATGATACTTTGAACTTCGGATTTAGGAATTTTATCTAAGATGGGTTGGAAGTATTGCAGTTGTTTGGTGGTCTCTTGCGCAGAGAAGTCTGGTGGAAACTCCGCACGTACAAGAACGTAATCAATCCCCTCTTTCGGAAATAAATTGAAGTTCATAAGGCCGACCAGTCCACAAGAGGACAAAAAGACGATCATGATGCATCCAAGAGCAAAAAAAGGTTTTGCTACTACTTTGGTAATGAAATTCGTAAAATTTCTTTTTAATGATTCAAAACCATTTTCTAAAAAGGAACGAAAACGATCTCTATGTTTGGACCTTTTTTTAGGTGTATTGGAAGTGAACTGTGCATAACGCACTGGTAATAAAAGAAATGATTCAAAGAGGGACAATGTTAGGGCGACGATGACCATAAATGGGATCTGCCAAATGAATTTACCCATAATCCCAGACATAAAAGCCATCGGCAAAAATGCTGCCACTGTTGTTAAGTAAGATCCAATGATTGGCACAAACAATTCACTCGCACCGAGAACTGCCGCTTCCTTGGAATTATAATTTTTTGAGCGATACTTATAAATATTTTCTGAGATGATGATACTATTGTCCACGAGCATCCCGAGTGAGATAATGATCCCGAGCATCGAAACTAAGTTAAACGACACATCAAAGATCGGAAACGCAATCGTTGTTGCAAATAAGGTAAGTGGTAAAGACAAACTGGTTAAAATAGAGTCTTTAAAACTAAAAAATAAAATTAACACAACTACGACTAAAAACAATCCTTGTAATGAGTTTGTGATTACAACATCTAATCGTTTGAGAGCTCTTGCGCCTTCGTTGTTGAGTTCCGTAAATTGAATGTTTGCTGGAATTTGTTTTTTCAGTTCATCAATTCGTTCATTCACTGCTTCCACAGTGCGAATGATGTCTGCACTATCTTTTTTGATGATTTGTAACACATAGGCTGGCTCACCATTCACCACCGCTAACACACGTGGTCGTTCGTATGTATCTTTTACGTTGGCAACTTGAGACAGTAAAATAGTGTTCCCTGTTTCATTAGAACGAATGGGGATGTTTTTGATATCATTGATTTCGTTAATTTCACCAGTCACACGGATGTCTTGTGTGATGGGTCTTAAAAAAGATCCAGCAGGAACACTGATATTTCGTTTGGAGATGGCATTGATGATGTCAGCAAATCCAATTGTGTATCTTTTTTTAAGATCAGGATCCACACGAATGCGCCATTCTTCTTTTCGTTTTCCAAACGCATCCACACGTGAGACACCTGACACTTTTCGCATTTCATCTTCGATGAAACGTCCCATCTCTTGTAATTCCATCTCATCCATCGCTCCATGGATTGCGATCTCTAATACTGGGAAGTTGGAACTCTTTTGTTCTGTGACAATCGGTCTATCTTTTACCTGTGTTGGTAAGTTTGTTACTCGGTCTACGGCACGTCTGATATCGTTCACAACACCATCAGGGTTACTGTGTTCCAAATCGATTTTGATACTGATATCTGATTCCGAGTTACGAGAAATCGATCTGACAGAATCAAGTCCTTCTACTTCGCGTAACTTCTCTTCGATGGGAATTGTCACCTTTTTTTCCACATCCACTGGGCTTGCCCCTGGATAGACAGTTAGCACTCTCACCTGGCGGAAATTGACCCGAGGAAAAGCTTCTCGTTTCATCGAAAGTACGGAGATGATCCCCGCAAGAAACAAAAAGATGAATACAAGGTTTGCTACGAGTGGTTTATAAACAAAAAAATGAATGACTTTTCTCATGGGTTAACTTCGGTTTTTTAGAATTCGACATCTTGACTCATCAGTCAAGATGATTCGGAAATTTATTGATTCTTATTTTCGGATTCTCGTTCTTTTATGACAGTTTCAATCACTTCCACAAACACAGAACTATCCTGAGCGCCACTCACTGCATATTTGCCACCAATGATGAAGTAAGGTACCCCACTAATTCCATTTTGATGGTAATATTGAATTTCTTGTTGGATTTCCTGTTTCAAATTGCCATCATTATAAATGGCTTCAAACCGAGTACGGTCTTTGTATACAGGTTCTACTACCTTCCATATTACTTCTTTGTCGGTGAGATCCAAACTCTTTTCAAAGTTAGCGGCAAAAAATCGCTCTACTAAGTTTTGTTGTTCTTCCAATGTGGGAAGGGCCGCTACAAGTGCATGTAATACTAATGTATTTGTCGCTTTAGGAATGGTTTGGAATTGAAAATCGATACCTACATCCTTTCCAATCTCTGTCAGTCGTTGCCAAGCTCCGTCCAAACGATCCAAACTTCCAAATTTTTGTGTTAGGTGTAATTTGTAGTCAATTCCTTCCTCTGGGATTTCAGGAGAAAGTTGAAAAGGACGCCATCGGACAACAGGAGTGATGGAACTTCCCACTTGTGCCAGGGCTTTTTCTAATTTCTTTTTGCCCACATAACACCAGGGGCAGGCTACATCAGAAACGATATCGATGGGAAATACTTCAGAGTTGGTTGACATTTGAAATTAGACTCCGATTCATAAAAGGATAGTTTGAATTACCAGGAAAAAGATGAAACACAGTAGAGAAAGTTTTTTAAAAAAAAGTTTAGCGTTGGGAACGATGGTTTCTTTTGTTTCCTTACAAAAAAGTTTATATGCCTTTGGTGACAAAGAGAACGCAAAACACAGAGAAAACCCAATCGCTTATGCAGAATCACTTGGATACACGAGTCCCATCGACCAAATTTTACTTACAGGGATTCTTGCACCGAACTCTCATAATTCCCAACCTTGGAAATTCAAAAAAACATCGGATCGTGAATTTTATCTTTTTGGAGATGGAGAAAAACAATTACCAGAAATTGATCCCATCAATCGTCAATTTTACCATACCCAAGGTTGTTTTTTAGAACTATGCCACCTAACGGCCGATTCGTTGATGTTTGATACAGAAATCCAACTTTTCCCAAAAGGAAAACCCAATCCAAACAATTTTGCCAAAACACCAATTGCAAAAATTTCGATTCAACCCAAAACCAAATGTGTACATGATTTTTTATTTTCAGGAGTGCCCAAACGTAGAATGAATCGTTCGGAGTATTCTGGCGAAATTCTTTCTAAGGAAGAATTGGAAGCCGTTCATTCATTCGCAAAACCATTTCAACATAAGATTCGTTTCATCAATGATCCAACGGAAATGAATTCCATTTTGCCAATCCTACTCGATGCTTTTGCCATGGAAACCAATCGTTACGAATCCAATGAACTCAATCGAAAATGGTTTCGATTGACAAAAGAATCTATGACAGAACACCGAGATGGATTAACATTGGAAGGAAATGGTTTGTCTGGAATCAAACTTTGGTTTGCCAAAACTTTTTTTGTGAATTTATCCAAAGAATCTTGGCACAGCGAAGATTCCAAACAAGCGGCAATCAACCTCTTCCGTTCCCAAGTACAATCATCAAAAGCCTTGGTCTTTTTTATTTCAGAAGGAAAAGATGACGAAACCACTTGGATCCAAACAGGAAGAGATTTTATGCGTTATACATTATCTTGTGCAGTGAAAGACATCGCCTTTCATACGATGAACCAAGCTGTAGAAGATTATACTGAAAGTCGAATTTATACGAAACAATTAAAACAAATTTTAAATCTAAAACCAAACGAGGAAATTCAACTCATCGCAAGGCTTGGCCGAAGCAGTTATGAATTTGATTCTTATAGAAGAGATCTCAATCGTTTTTTTATGTGAACCAATGCGAAACATCTTGTTTCTAAGGCATTGAGAAAGATAGATTAAACGGTAAGATCAGGGAAATGAACTTCTCCCGCAGACTCAAACGCTGGTTTGGAAAATAAATACCCTTGGTACAAATGGATTCCAATGTCCACGAGAACTTTTAACTCTTCCACGGTTTCCACACCTTCCGCAATGACAAGGATTCCAATCTCACGACAAACATCGGCGATGGCCTTCGTGAGTTTTCTTGCGACTGTATTGTGATGGATGTTTCGAATGAGTTCCATGTCCAACTTGATGAGATCGGGTTGGAACTTCGCAAGTAAATTGAGTCCCGAATACCCTGCTCCAAAATCATCAATCGCAGTCAAAAACCCATACTTCTGATAGGCTTTAAAGATATTGATGATATGATTGTGGTCTTGTACTTCTTCCCCTTCGGTCAGCTCGAATACCAATCGATTCAATGGGAATTTGTATTCGCGACTTGCTTCTAAGGTCGTTCGAATACAAGTTTCTGGTTGGTAAACAGCATTTGGTAAAAAATTAATATTGAGTAAGGCAGGAATTTGGATCTGGCTTGCTAGTTGGATCGCTTTGATGCGACACGATTGGTCAAATTGATAACGATTGGTTTGGTTCACTTTGGAAAGAATCGAATAAGCAGATTCTCCTTGAGTTCCTCTTACTAAAGCTTCATGAGAATAAATACTCTTCTCGTTCCAATCCACGATGGGTTGGAATGCCATCGAAAACGAAAAGTCCAAACCCGCACCATTTCGGCATTCGGCACAATTGTATAACTTTGGCACTTTTCCCTGAGGAGTGTCGATTAACTGTGCTTCTGGAAAACTTGGTTTCATCTTTTTAGGTGTCCCAATTTAGACGATAGGTGAAAGATTGCAACTTAGTTTTACAAATTAAAATTTTGGTAGTTTCGCAATTAAATACCAAGCCACAACCAAAAACTGAAAAAAAGAAGTCACAAGTAAGATGGTATAAGGTTTCGCATTCACTGCTTTTAAAGAACCAATCCTTGCTCCAAAGATACCACCAAAACTTCCAATGAGAGCGAGTTCCCAATTTAATTTTCCTAACAAAAGGAATTGCACAGTGGTTCCAAACGAAGTTAAGAAGATACCAAGAAAGGATGTAGCAACTGCCTCTACAGGGCTCATACGAAAATAATAAACAAATAATGGAACTGCTAAAAAACCTCCACCAATTCCAAACAAAGATGAGAACATGCCAAAAAAAATACCAACGAGTAAAACAATGACAATGGATTTTTGAGTGAATGAAAACTCAGTTGTATCTCCCAATGCTTCTTCCGCTTCCGAGTGCGTTTGTGTAGAGTTTCCATTTGATTTTTCTTTTGGTTCTTGGATGAGATCCAAAGAGGAAGCGGACAAAGCATCGTAATATTTTTTTCGTTTTTTCAAGGCTGCGATTAAATTATAAACAGCAAGGATTCCTAAAAAAATCGTAAAGACAAAGAGATAAACAAATTCCGACAACGGAATCCCATAGTACAATTGTTTGCCGATAGGGGTGTCTTCAAATCTACCAAATGCGTAAGCCGTATATTGTGCCGAGGGAATGGATGTGGTCAGTAATAAAAATCCTTGTTTCCATCGGATTTTATCGTTTCGGTAATACACATAAAGCCCTGACAAAGCAGATACGGGCATCTGTGCAAGGGAGACAGCAACGGCCTGAACAGCCGTTAAGTGAAAGAAACTATGGAAAAAAGGTGTGTAAATGAAACCTCCTCCCAAACCCAGAAAGGAGGCCAAATACCCTACAAAAAACCCAACTCCAAACACAACAAAGATGCCGGGCCAAAAACCCCAAACAAATTCATTAAAAATTGGGAAAATTGTTTCCAAAGGTTTTAAAAATGTTCTTTTGCATCCTCAAAGAATTTGAAAGTCATACGTTCAAATACTTCTTTTTCGGTCGCAGTTTCAAAGTTATACCATGAGATCGGGATAAACAAAATCCATTGTGCATAGTTACGAAAGATATGGTAATCATACGTTCCGACTTTTTTCCCATCTTTATATAGGATGTATTGTACATCGTATCCGTCTTGTGTGGACCATGCAGGAAGAAACGTCGCAGTGAGCGTGGAAACACCTAAAAACGCAGTGGCAATCGGTGTAGGTGATCGGTAATTGACTTTTACATTGACCAGATAACCAACCTTAGGTACATCAACCCCTTCTTGGGTTTTTTTAAATCGTGTTTTATTATCGAAGTAGTTCTTTAGAGCTTCTCTTCCCCCTAAATTCAATTGTGGGAAGGTGGGAAGTACATATACAAAATTGGTATCTTCCGTTTTTTCTTCTGAAGGAAGGGGCAAAATTTTAGGATAATCTTTGTAGCTAATGATACAATTGGACAGGAAAAGAAATGATAACACCACTCCTGTTAATAATGTAAATCTCAATTTAGTTTTGACTATGGTCATGTAAACCCTCCTCGTCATGTCTTCTTTCTAATTCTTCGTATAATTCTTCTTGGTCTTCTGTAAAAAACAATTCATATCCAATTCGTAAACAAACGGGATCATCTTCCATCGAAACATTACTTGGTAAAATGAGATTCATCACAAAAAACGTGTTGGATTCTGCTTCTTCTAAAAAAACTTCTGTGGCATCCCATTCATCAAATTCTTCGACATCTGGTTTTCTGAATTCTTTTAGGATTTCATCAAACGACTCAGTGATGTAATTGAATTCGCCAGACTCGCTGTCGATGATAAACTGAACATGATGGCAACCAGGACCCTCTTCTTCCAGAGGACTTAAAACCATACTTCCACAGGCAGGACAATGGATGGTTGGGTCGATGGCACCACTTGGCCAATTGATGTTGATGGTTTCGATCATAGAAAGCGAACCTCGAGTTCCCATCATAAGGACATCCTTTGTTTAGGAAACCTGAATTTGTTTTTGTTTTTCAAAAATGAATCCGAAAGAACTGTTCTTTTAGAAAAAAAAGAGATAGAGTTTGCCTAAAAAATGGGATTGCAAAATGAATTCAAATTAGGCATGGGAATTACCGCTGAATACCAATCTGCCTTCACTTCCAGTTTCCAAGAATTTTTTGGAAATGCAAAAGACATTGGTTGGGAATTATACCATCTAAGCTCCGAACCCGATAATGATTTTCCTTCTTGGTTAACCTTTACCATCAGAAATCCGTTAGGTGGTAGAGCCATCGTTTTTCGTTACCACCACTTAGAAAACAAATTTTATGCACATCTAAAAGTACAAGTGATCCCTGGAGAAGAAAATTGGAGTTTGGATCAATTGTTTCACAAAAAAGGATACACGGACTTGGATGCAGATGACATTTTATCTTCTGGAGGAGAATGGCTTTTCCATTCCTTGGCCAGACATTATTTTGGAATCATCATTTCCTTTTGTCCACGGATCCTAGAGCCTGATTATTTTTTAGATTGAGATTTTTTTTTGCGATCATCCGATAGAATCTGATTCCACAAAAATCCCCAAATGAAAAACGTTGAGTTGATGTAAGTATATAACATCAGAACAACCATTTTGGAAATCAAATCATACGCCAAAGAATAGTTCACACCTACGTTTTTCATCTTTAAATAAAACTGGAATCCAAAACTCATTCCAAGAACCAGTAAGGAAGCAAAAATGGCTCCTGGCAAATTTTCTTTCAACGTGGTTTTTGCTTTGGTAATGTAGGCGTAATAAAAAGTAAAAACTCCAATGCAATATGGCAAAATGATCAGAGATACCGAAAGATAAGGATTGTTGCGAAAAAACGAAAACCGAAACGATTT
Source organism: Leptospira kemamanensis (assembly GCF_004769665.1). Lineage (GTDB taxonomy): Bacteria > Spirochaetota > Leptospiria > Leptospirales > Leptospiraceae > Leptospira_A > Leptospira_A kemamanensis. The sequence goes on along the minus strand of NZ_RQGG01000018.1, from coordinate 81,072 downwards.
ATATAACATTCGTTCAATGGACACAATTCCATACGTTAGATAAAAATACAAAACCAGTAACACAAGAGAGATCACAAGAAGTCGAAAATTGATCCATTGGGATGCAAAAAATCCAACTTGTGTTTCATCACGAGAAATAAAACGAAGGGCCTTCGAGATGCTCCCAAAGATCGTAAGACTCGAAACAAAGGAAATCACAATGCTAATCGCAATCACATTGTAACTTTTAACCTTGGTTAGGTTTTCTACACTTTTGTCAATGGGTTGGAAAATGGGAGCAGGCAAAAATTTACCAATTTGATCCGTCATCAAATTGATGGTTTTTGGATCTTGCAAAAGCCCAAGAAGGGTCACAAACACAACGAGTAAAGGAAATAAGGTCAAAAGAAAGGTAAACGAAAGTTCCGAGGCAAGGCCATGAACATCGTATAAATACACTTCGCTGAAAAATCGACGGATCCGTTTCATGCGGTCAGTTTGCTACTTGTCCGTATTTTTGTCTTATTTTTCTTGCTCTCTCGATTCGTGAGGAAACCCTGGAAGAATCTCAGTGACGTACCTAAAAGGGGAAAACTTCCATGTCAGAAGAAAAAGAAAAGAAGAACAAAAAAATCGCGAAAATGACGGTCGAGGAAATTGACTCTGCCATTAAAAAGTCGGTTGAAACCATGAACGGCGAATCGAGCCTTTATGTGAAACACCTTCGCGAAAGAAAGGCGGAACTCCTAGCCAAGAAATAAGGTTAGTCCCTCCTAAATTCCCCGCCGAACTGGCGGGTTTTCGCAAACGCTTTGATCCAATTCATCCAAATCCACCAACACTTCGGTCCTAAAGTCCTTTTTGAAGGTTTTAGCTGGCACATCAAACCTGGCTGCCGCGTTGCCCTTGTGGGTCCCAACGGTTCTGGAAAAACCACACTTTTCCAAATGGCTGCAGGGAAACTCAAACCCGAGTCGGGGGAAGTGATTCGTTCCAAACACACCGTTTTATCCCTCTTCCAACAGATCCCAGAATTCAATCCGGATACGTCTGTGATTGAAACCGTTCTCGATGAAAACAAATTGTATGCGCAGTACGATTCCAAACGTAAGACCATCGAGAGAAAGTTTGAAACCACTGACCACGAAGATCCGGAATTTGAAACTTTACTCCACGAACAAAGTGAACTAGAGGAATTCGCCCACTTATACGACTTACACGGTTTAGAAGCTCGTGCCAAAAAAATCCTTTCGGGGCTTGGATTTGCCACTACAGACTTCACAAGAAAAACAAAAGAGTTTTCCCCAGGTTACCACCACCGCATTGGTCTTGCCATTGCCCTACTCAATCCACATAACCTATTATTACTCGATGAGCCAACAAACCATTTGGATGATAAAACCAAATCTTGGTTAGCTGACTTTTTAGTTTCACAAAACCAAGCTTTTGTTCTTGTGACCCATGATCCTGAATTTTTAAACCAAACAGTGGAAACCATCATTGAAATCAATCCCCATGGAACGTTTGAATTCCAAGGAAGTTTGGAAGAGTTTTTTGAAGCCAAAAACGAAATCCAAGAAAAACTAAAAGTCCAATTTGAAAAAGAAGAAACCTATTTAAAGTCCCGTATGGAATGGGTGGAACGATTTCGTGCCCAAGCTACAAAAGCAAGACAAGTCCAGTCTGTCATCAAACGCCTGGAAAAACGGGACAAAGTAGACAATCCAGAAGATAGTTTTTGGAACCAAAAACCAGACTACCAATTCCAATTTGTCCCTTCCAGTAATATCATCCTTCGTTTGGAACATGCATCCTTTTCTTATCCAGATCGAAATACTGGTGAGAAAAAAACCATCTTTGAAAATGCAGAAATTGAAATTTCTGCTGGCGACAAGATTGCGTTAGTTGGCCCTAATGGAGCTGGAAAATCAACCCTTATGCGATGTTTGTTGGAACAACACAAACTCGATACGGGCAAATTGTATTATGGTCCCAAAACCAAACTTGGTTATTTTTCCCAAACCCATGGGGAAGATTTGGATGAATCCCTGAACCTTGTAGAGACAGTCCTCAAAAAATACCCAGAACTGAATGAAGAAAAAGCAAGGACTCTCCTTGGACATTTTGCCTTTCCTGGGGACGGCGTTTTTAAGTCCGTAAAACACCTATCAGGTGGAGAGCAAAGCCGTCTTCGATTGGCCTTACTTGTCAACCACCCATCCAATTGTTTATTTTTAGATGAACCTACAAACCATTTGGACATCGTGATCCGAGAAGCCATCAAACGTTCTCTCATCGATTTTCCGGGAAGCCTTCTCATCATCAGCCACGACCCCGACTTTATGAAGGGACTTTGTAACCGCACCTTCCAACTCTCGGGTGGAGAATTAAAAAACCTGAATTGTAGTTTTGATGACTATCTCAAATTCCATAAAGAAGACGAATTGGGTACTAATGCTAAGGACCAAACCTCCAGAAAACCGAAATTAGAAGAAAAAAAGCCCAATCCTCAGGCGAGTAAAAACAAACGGAAAAAATTAGAAAAAGAAATTTCCGATTTGGAAGTCCAAATAGAAAGACTGGAAAAAAATAAAAAAGACAAAGAAGAACTTTTACAGGATCCAGAGTTCTTTAAAAACAGAAGTTTTCAGTTGGAAATGGACACTTATAACGATATTAAAAGAGAAATCTCTCTCCTAACCAAACGTTGGGAGGAGGCAACACTAGAACTAGAGGAAATGGGCGGAGTTACATAATGGTACCGGAAATCGATGTAGTCAGTTTTAAAAAACGTCTGGATGCAAGAGCGGAAGGAAAGGATGATTTTTTTGTTTTGGATGTGCGAAATCCAAACGAACAACAAATTGCGCTCGTACCTGGTACAGACAAACTCATTCCTGTGAGTGAACTTGCCGCTCGTATCGAAGAAATTAAAAGCCAAATCGACAAAGAGATTTTGGTGTATTGTCGTTCTGGTGGAAGATCCGGAATGGCTTGTGGAATTTTAGACCAAGCAGGATTTAAATCTTACAAAAACGTGGCAGGAGGAATCCTCGCGTATTCTGATCTCGTTGACCCAAACATGCAAAAGTATTAATTATGAAACCAACTGCGAATTTAAGAATTTTAGAACAACATAGTCTCATTCCACCTTCTGTTCTGATCGAAGAACTTCCTTTAACCGATGAGGCATCAGAGGTGGTTGTCAAAACTCGAAGCCAAATTTCAGACATCATTCATGGAAAAGACGACAAGCGCATGTTAGTGGTCGTTGGTCCATGTTCTGTTCACGACATTGACGCTGTGATGGAATATGCACAAAAGTTAAAACCAAAAATCAAAGAGTTTGAAAAAGAACTTCTCATCGTGATGAGAGTGTACTTTGAAAAACCAAGAACCACTGTTGGTTGGAAGGGTCTTATCAACGATCCCGATTTAGATGGATCCTTTCATATCAATAAAGGACTACAACTCGCTCGTAAACTATTACTCGATCTCAATAAAATGGGGATTCCTTGCGGAACCGAATTTTTGGATGTGATCTCTCCCCAATACATCGCTGACCTCGTCGCATGGGGAGCCATTGGGGCAAGGACCACTGAAAGCCAAGTCCACCGTGAACTAGCATCGGGACTCTCTGCACCCATTGGATTTAAAAATGGAACCGATGGAAACGTACAAATTGCTGTGGATGCCATTCGTTCCGCTAGCTCCAGTCACCATTTCCTATCTGTGACCAACCAAGGGAGTAGTGCGATATTTAAAACTGCCGGAAACAAAGACACACATGTGATCTTACGTGGTGGAAACAAAGGACCTAACTTCGATGAGGCTTCCGTGAATGAAGTGGGTTCCCAAATCGAGAAAGCAGGCCTTCCTCCCAAAGTGATGGTGGACTGTTCTCATGGCAATAGCCAAAAAGACTTTCGCAAACAACCAGGTGTTGTGGATTCTGTGGCAGAACAATTTGCTAAAGGAAGTAAATACATCCTGGGTGTGATGGTTGAAAGCCACCTAAAAGAAGGAAACCAATCCATCGACGCCAAACCTTTGACCTATGGACAATCCATCACAGATGCTTGTGTATCTTGGGAAACAACTGTTCCTATGTTTGAAAAACTAGCGGAAGCTGCCATCAAACGTAAGTAAGACTGGCTTATCTCTCCGAAGTTTGTGGATGTTTTTAGATGATTATTGATCTAAAAACACATGGGCTTCGGAAGGGTATTCTCTTTTTGTCACTTCTTTGTGATAGGCATTCACTGCCTCTTTCACTGCCCCACTCAAGTTCCCAAACTTCTTTAAAAATTTCGGATGAAAGTCTTCATTGAGACCCAGTAGGTCTTGCATGACAAGGACTTGGCCGGAAGTGTATTTTCCCGCTCCAATTCCAATGGTGGGAATGCGAATCGATTCTGTGATTTCTTTTCCGAGAGATTCGGGAACCATCTCGAGTAACAAAGCAAAGGCGCCCGCTTCCGCAATTTCTCTGGATTTACGGATCATTTTTTGACGAGCCGCATCCGTTTTGCCTTGGACGCGGTGTCCACCAAGGGTATGTACCGATTGAGGAGTGAGTCCCAAATGGGCAAACACAGGGATTCCTGATTCAGTCATTCGTTTGGTGAGTTCGATGATAAAGTCGGAGTCCCCTTCCAGTTTCACACAGGAAGCATTGGTTTCTTTTAACACTCGGCCGGCAGAACGAATCCCTTCTTCAATCGAAGTTTGGTAGGACAAAAATGGTAAATCAGCAATGATCGTTTTGTCAGGAGCCCCTTTGCAAACCGCTTTTGTGTGGTAGATGATTTCATCAAGTGTGACAGGAAGTGTGGACTGGTTTCCTTGGATCACCATTCCAAGCGAGTCACCCACAAGAAGGCAATCCACATCCGTGCGATTGAAAAGAGTCGCAAAGGTATAATCATAACAGGTGATGACAGAGATCGGTTCCCCTGCATCATATTTCTTTTTATACTGTAGAATAATGTTTTTCATGGTTTAGTTCCGAAAAAAGGGCATACACACCAATTTCACCCATATCTGTTAACAATTGTTTGATGAATGGCCTTGAATATAGCGAATGGTGGGGTAAATGTAAAAAATCAGTTTTCATCACAATAGCCTCGTAAGTGAGAATGTCGATGTCAATTTCACGTGGTCCTTTCCAAGACCTACGTTTTCTTCCCAGTTTGTCTTCAATCCCTTGGAGTGAATCGAGTAAACAAGGAAGTGTAAAAGCAGAAGATACCATTACCTTCACAATTTGGTTTAAAAAATATGGTTGGTTTGTGTTTTCGAGAGGTGCTGTTTCCAATCGTTCTGATTGTTTTAAAATCTGTAACTCTGGTAAGGTGGAGATTTCCCATATTGCCTGGTCCATAAAATGGTGCCTGTCTCCGATGTTGGAACCCAAAGAAAGAAAGGCAATATTGGAATACTTCATGGTCTTACCTCTTCACAAACTTCGTGCGATAATCAGGACATTTTAATTCAATTTCTTTTGTCATTTCCATCAGACGTGAGTAAATCCGACCTTGGCCACGGTCTCTCCATTCCACAAGAGAGTGATTGGATGTGAGAAGAGTGAGTTTTTCTTGTTCATAACGACTATCAATGAGGTCGTATAACTTACGATTGTTGAACTCTGACTCCTTTTGGACACCAAAGTCATCGATGACAAGTACATCTACGTTTGCAAATTCCCGTTCGATGGAACGTTCCTGGCCATGTGTTTCACTGTCGGATTGATAAGTATCGCGAATCGCAGACAAAAAGTCTTTGTTTACTTTTGCATACTTACATGTAATTCCATACCGAAACACTAGTTCGTTTAAGATCACACAAGCGAGTAAGGTTTTTCCAGATCCTGTTCCTCCCCAAAGGTAAAAGCCCTGTGGTGTAAAATCTGGATTTTTAAATTTATGAACGAGTTCGTTTGCCCAGTCGTGAGCAATGATAAAGGACATATCAGGGTCGTTTGTGGTATCCCCAATGTCAATTGTGGATAAAAATTGGAAACGGTACCTTGCCGGTATATTGGCTTTTTCCACCAAAGTTTCTAAATTGCGAAGGGAAAACCTTGCATTATGACAGACACAAGGGAGCATTTTGTCCAGTTTTCGGTCAAAAGACATAAAAGGAGGTTGTCCTTTCGCCTCACACGTGTTACAGTCACTACCAATGCAATGGCATAAAACAAGGGCACCGGAACGAGATCCCCTCACATGTTCTGCTAAGGTAATGCCCACTCCTCCGCAGGTTTTACATTGCGGATTTCCGTCTCGGATCGAAGTAATTTCGGATAAATTCATCTCCAAGGAGCAATCTTCTTTAAATGACTAGGCTGTCAAGGAATGAGATTTTTTAGGTCTGGATCGACTTATGTCCCTTTAAAACCAAGGGTTTGAGAAGAAAAAGTTCACATTTAGGTTTTTTTCCTCTTTAATTCGTTATTATTGACTCTTCCCAAACCGATACTTTCATTGAAGAAATAGATAAACCTATTTGTTCAAAATATTGAAAGAGACAAAAGGGTCACACGACTATGAAGATTATTAAGTATCTCCTTATTCTCCAACTGGTGTCCGGCTTTAGTGTGCTTTTCGCACAAACTCAGCCTGCGAACGCTCAAGATAGCCAAGCGGCGAAAGACCAAGTCGACGAACTTCTCAAAGGCGAACTCGTTCCTGAGAATGACGATGCGGAACTCACTGAAGACCAAAAGAAAAGAAAGAAAGAAATTATGGAACAGGAATCTCTTTGGAAGAACCCTGATTTCAAAGGGTATAACAAAACTTTCCAAGAGTTACACCAACTTTCTAAAACTTTCGCGAACAACCAATTCCGTTTGGCTCTTTCCAACTACCAATCTGGTGTCAACACCATTATGAAAAACAGAGATTGGGTTGAACAGTACCGCAAAGAAGAAGCTGAGAAAAAACGCTTAGATGAAAAATGGTACTGGCAAAAAGTAGATCGTAAAGCAAGAGAAGAGCGTGTTGTTTATCGTGAAAAAATGAAAGCGAAACAAGATGCACTAAACTACTTCTCTAAATCGATCAATCACCTTGACGAAATCAAAAACCCTGACTTAAGAGAAAGACCTGAGTTCAAAAGACTTCTTTCTGACGTATATCGTTCTTGGATTATGGCTGAGTATGACTTACAAAACCTTCCTCAGTGTATCCCAATTCTTGAACTTTACATCGAAATCGATGACAACGAGAAAGAATACCCTGCTCACAAGTATCTTGCAAGTGCATATAGCTTCGAAGAAAACATGATCAAAAAGTCAAAAGGTCCAGATGACATGCTCTTCAAGTATCGTTACAAAAAGAACGTTCACTTATTACGTGCAACCGAGTTAAAATATGGAAAGGATTCTCCTGAATACAAACATATCGTTAACGTAATCAACCGAGATGAGGTTATTTCGGTAGCACAATAATCCCGAATACATCTCTTTCAATGAGAAAGCCCGGTTTAAAACCCCGGGCTTTTTTGTGTCTAAAATTGATTCTAATTTCTTAGAACAGTAAAAACATTCTACTTACGAGTTCAAAATGAAATGATTCTAAGTAAAAATGGAATATTAGACTATTCGTACATATTCTTTGTTCTCAATATTCAAACCTGATACGGTTTTATTAAGTGCAGAACCAAGTTCCCAATCGACTTTACAATCACGTATCATTGATTTCTTGATTGACTCATCTTTTGATCCGCATACCATTTCTGAGAATTCAGGGGTGAATTCTTCGACATTAGGTATTTTAGAGGATCAATGCAATGAGATATAAACTACGATTTCTTCTAGCTCTCTTCAGCAATATTTCCATTCTTTCCATCACCATTGCCTGCAAACCACCCGAAATCTCCAATCAATGTGATTTAAATTCAAAATCATTTTGGGAATCTGTATTTTATCTAAAAGCACTCAATCTTTCCAATGTTCATTGTGGAATTGATATATCCACTCGGTTTGACAATGAATTGTGGGTAACCAATGGAGATGTAAAAACAATCGTTGAACAAAATAATATACTTTATGTTGGCGGTAGTTTTTCGTTAGTTGGACCCAATATTGGTTCAGGAGCTCATCTCAATCGATCTTCAGGAAACGTAGTCCCTAAATCAGAATGCCTATTTACACAAAGTGACGAAACCATTCAAACTGTTGTTTCCGATGGAAATGGAGGATATTTTATTGGAGGTAATTTTACAGTTGTGCAAGGGAAACCAAGGTTTGGTCTTGCTCACTTAAATTCCGATTGTCTTCTCGACCCTAACTTCCAAGCAAATACCAATCCAACTGCATTTGTAAATAAAATGATTCGCAGTGGATCAACTCTCTACGTGGGAGGAACGTTTACAACCATTGGGGGACAAACCAGAAATCGAATTGCTGCTATCGATACCACAACGGGCCAAGTCACGGCTTGGAACCCAGATGCAAATGGATTAGTTCTTACCTTAGCTTTAGAAGGAACAACTCTCTATGTTGGTGGTAATTTTACCACCATTGGAGGACAGACAAGAAATCGAATTGCAGCTCTGGATACTTCGACTGGGTTTGCGTCTACTTGGAACCCAAATGCAAATTCAACCATTAATGCAATTTTAGTAAATGGTTCCACAGTTTATGTGGGAGGTAATTTTACTACAATCGGTGGCCAAACCAGAAATCGAATTGCAGCAGTTGATACTTCCACTGGGCTTGCCACTGCTTGGAACCCAGATGCAAACCAACAAGTGTATTCACTTGCTCTCATTGGATCCACACTGTATGTTGGGGGAAATTTTACCACCATTGGAGGCCAAAGTCGCAGCCGTTTGGCAGCTATCGATACCACCTTAAATACAAACAATGCAACTGCCTGGAATCCAAACGCCAATGGAATTGTTCAATCGATTGTGATTGATGGATCCGATGTGTTAGTGGGAGGATTTTTCACAAACATTGGAGGACTCAATCGAAACTATATTGCAGCGATCGATTCTTCTACAGGAATTCCCACAGCGTGGAATCCAAATGCAAATTATCACGTTTATGCAATTGAATCAAGTGAATCCAAAATTTATATCGGTGGAAATTTTAATATCATGCAAGGTCTTACTCGTAACAACCTTGCAGCCTTTGATCTTACGACTGGTCGTGCTACGGATTGGAATCCAAACCCCGATGGAAATATAAATGATATCAAATTGAATGGACCAACCGCGTATCTCTGTGGTGGTTTTAGTAATGTTGGCGGACAACCTAGGAATACAATTGCCGCCATTGATCTGACAACAGGGATTGCAACTTCATGGAATCCGAGTTCAAATATTGTTAATTTTGTAAATGGATTGGCCATCCAAGGGAACATTGTTTATGCAGCAGGTGACTTTACTTCCATTGGGGGAGAGACTAGAAATTATTTAGCTGCTATAGACATCAATACAGGTCTTGCCACTTCCTGGAATCCTAATGCAGGCGGAACAGCCGTTAGTCGTGTTGTGCCAAATGGGGATTCCATTTATGTGGGCGGTGAATTGGATACCATTGGAGGTACCCCTCGCAATGGTTTTGCTGCTCTTAATGCTTCGTCTGGTCTACTTACTAGTTGGCATCCTAATTCCGATGGTTATGTAACCTCATTACTTTTAAACGGTACGACTCTCTATATTGGAGGGGAATTCACAAACATTGGTGGGCAATCGAGAAATCGACTTGCAGCCTTGGATACTACGGTTAACACGAATATGGCGACAAGTTGGAATCCGAATGCGGACAATCGAGTGCAAGCCATCGCAGTGAGTGGTTCTAATATCTTTGTCTCGGGAGAATTTACAACCATCGGTGGGCAAACGAGAAATCAATTTGCAGTGCTCGATGCCACCACTGGCGAACCCGTGACGCCTAATCTAAGTGCTACTTTCTCCAGTACTGGTAATATACAAGCCCTATTGATCAAAGATTCCACAGTATACGTCGGTGGGAATATGAACACACTTGGTGGAACAGCAAGACGCGGCATTGCCGTACTGGACGCAGTCACTGGATTACCCAAGTGAAACGATAAGATGCAAATCTCCTAAAACAAAATTTTAGAAACGAAAACAACTTATCGGAAACAGGGTAATCGTTTTGTGACTTTTTTGAACTAAACTAGTTCTGCAAAAAGTTTATTTAATTTCCTTGAGCACTGTCTTTGTTGGCATCCGAAAGAAACTAAAAATTCCTAGAGCATACAAAGTCACTGTGACCAAACAAATTCCCAAAAATACCAAACTGAGTTGTCCATACGGATACACACTGCGTAGTTCGAGAACCGATCGGTTTAACACTTCATTGGAAAGCACTGCGTACACAAGTCCCAGGAAAAACGAAATCACGGAGACAAGGATTGCCTCTCGCAAAAAATGTTTTCCCATAAAACGACTGTTTGCTCCAATCACACGTAAAAGTGCAAACTCTCGTTTTCGTTCGGATTGGCTTGCGTAAAGTGTGGTAAACACAAGAACAAAAGAAGCCGCAAGGATAAACATTGTCATCAGTGCCATCATCTGTGTGACTTTCTCCAAAATTCCCATAAAGGCTTGGATTGTTTTTTCTGTATCAATCACAGTGATATTCGGAAATTGATTCACCACTTGTTTTTGCAATTGGTAACGGTCCGTTCCTTTGTCAATGAGTAAGGAAACAATATAAAACCTAGGAGCCTTTTCTAAAATCCCTCTGGAAAATAATACCACAAAGTTTGGTTTCATATCCGCCCAATTCACCGAACGAAGGTTAGTGATTTTTCCGGAGACTTCTCGCCCTTGCACATTGAAGGTAAGTTCGTCGCCCACACCCGCTTCTAAGTACTTAGAAAAATCACGTTCCACTGAGATTTCATTTCGCCCTGATTCCTTCCACCAACTCCCTTTTGTCACTTCTTCTGTATCATACAATTCATCGCGGTAGGATAAAAAGTATTCCCTGGTTCTTGCCGTGGCTCGCCAATTGCGATCCATTGCGTTTTTGATGGTGTCTTCTTTTTTCACAGGTTCCCCATTCACCTTGGACAAACGAGCGCCAATTACGGGAGCTACATATTGTTTTTCCACAGGGAACTTGGTGATGGATTGTAATAGGTCATCTTTTTGTGTTTCTCTGATGTCGAGAAGAAACATGTTTGGCCTACGTTCGATCTCTCTTGCTCCACTTAACTCGAGTAAACTTTCTTGTAAGATGAGTGACAAAGTTAAGATAAAGAGGGCTGATCCCAGTCCAATGATGGAAAGACGAAGGGCACCGGATTTGCGTGTGACTTTTTTGGTCACAAGGCTCCATTCCTTTGATAACCATCCCAATTTTGAAATTTTTTGAAGGAAAGTTCCAAAGAGGATGTACAATCCGTACACAAGGAGAGGCAATGTTAACAGAACAAGTGTAAATAAGATTCCCTTAAAGATACTTTCTGTTTCTAAAATGGCAAGACTTGTAAAAAGAATGTATATCAAAACAAAACTACCAAATTGCCAATAGGAAGTTGATAGATTCCCACTGGTTTGTGATTCGACTTCCTTGAGTGCTGCGAGAGGTTTCACAGATCTTGTTTCCAGGACAAGTGGTATGGAGATGAGAAGTGGCAATACGACTCCTAATACAATACTCCATAAGAATGAAGAAACAGAAAGTCCAAGGACACCACTGGTTCCCACAGGAGTAATCCCACTGATATCGGGCAATAAGGATTGAATGATGGATCCAAGGATAAGCCCAAACACAGTTCCCAAAAGCGAAAGGATCAGTATTTCTGAAAATACTAATAAAAGAATCACATTGGGTTTGGCTCCAAGACACATGAGAATCGCAATTTCATTTCGTTTTTCGAGTAAACGAGTGCGAACTGCTGTATACACAGAAACGGCTCCGAGAAAAAATCCTGCGAGTGCAAGAAGAGCCATATAATCAAAGGTATTTTTTATAAACTGTTGGGAGCCTGAATTGACTTCTGTGTTATGATAAATGGTTAAATCTTCTTTGATAAAAGAAGCAAACTCTTTGTCTTTCCAATCCAAACTATCAATGGTTTCAGGAAATTGTAAATAGATCGTATAACGAATGCGACTTCCTCGTTGCACAAGTCCTGTTTGAATCGCAGTTTCTTTTCGTATGATAGAACCAGGCGCTGAACCCACAAAAGAACCAACGGCACCGGGTTCTTTTAACACAACACCAGCAAGGACAAGGAGGCTATCCCCCAACCGAACGCGGTCTCCTAGTTTCAGTTTTAAGTTTTCCACAAGTGTAGGATCTAAGAGGACTTGGTTTGGTTTTAAGTTTCGATAGGCATTCTCTGGTTCGGTTCTCATTTCCCCATAAAAAGGGTAACTCGTTTCGATCCCTTTTACGAAACTGAGAGAGTTTTCAGAGCCCGATTCATTGGAAATCATGGATAAAAATTGAATCGAAGCACTGGTTTTGGCGCCTTCTGGTAGGTGGTTTTTCAGCAATTCCTGAGCAGAATCTGTGATTTCTTGGGGGGATTGTAAGGCAAGATCGGCACCCATAATCGATTTTGCTTCTTTTTTGATGGCACTTGCTGTGTTGTCCTTATAGGAATGGATCCCGATCACAGAACCCACACCCAGTGTGATCGAGACAACAATCAGTAAAGAATACCGAAACCGTGAAAATAACTCACGTTTTAAGTAAAAACGAAAGAGAGAAGCCTTCATCGACTGACCTTCTTTGTAGGTTTCACCACCTGCTTTTGTTTGGTGGTTGTTTTAGAAGTTGTGGAAATGGATTTTTTTGTATTGGAAGGACTTTGGTTCTTACTTTTTTTTAAACCATTCTTAGAATCGGAAATGATCTCACCATCTTTCATCTCCAAAACACGATCGGCTAGTTTTGCCACATCTGGATCATGAGTGACAACAACAAGAGTTGTGCCTTGTTTTTTGTTCCTGTACAATAATAGATCTAATATGGTTTTGCTATTTTTGTAATCTAAGTTGGCAGTTGGTTCATCTGCAAAAATAATCTTGGGATCATTCACAAAACTTCGTGCGATGGCAATTCTTTGTTCTTCTCCACCTGACAGTTGTTTTGGGAAGTGAGTCGCACGGTGAGACATAGACACAGATTCCAAAATAGATTCTGCTTTTTTTAAAATTTCTTTTTCCGTCAATGATGATTTTAAGTATAAAGGAATCCCTATGTTTTCTATGGCATTGAGGCCTGGCAATAATTGGAAGTTTTGAAAGATGAATCCAATTTGATCTGCACGGATATCAGCTAGTTTAGATTCATTTTGTTTGGTTAAATCAATTCCGTCTAATGAGACAATCCCAGTATCTGGTTTGTCTAGACCGGCCGCTACACCTAGTAAAGTTGATTTACCTGATCCAGATGGGCCGATAATCGCTACAAATTCACCAGTTTCCATGCGAAATGAAATATTTTTCAACACATCAATCGTTTCTTCTTCATTGTGAAATGATTTGAACACATTTTTAAATTCTAACACTAGGTTTTTCCCCCAAACAATTTCTCGCCTAACACATAATTCATGACTAATAACGGGCACTTATTCAATAAAATGCCACCTAACATCGATTTTTCAAATTTTTGAATTACAATTAACTTTTTTTTATTTTTCATTTTTGTTCCAACTCTATTGCACCTTTGCAAAAAAAAATTTAGAAAAAATTCCTTATCTTTTTGTGTGTACATCCTAATTTTTTTTGACCCCAAAGGGTGGGTTTCATATAAAGTAACTTCATCGTAGTGTTTCCCCTTTCCCGTTTTTTAGGGAAAATTGGGGAGTTATGAACAGCACTGTCGATAAGCGGACTCATACAGGTAAATATAGAATGCTCGAATGCAATACAAAGATAAATACTGCAGACTTTATGAATGTGAAAATCAATAATGTTAAACCTTGTGCGGAATGTGGTTCCGTCACGACCCTTTATCAATACAATCTCTGCAAAGTTTGTTTGTCCAAGAGTTTCAAAAAGCTTGTAAAAATCATCGACTCCGTGAGAAAGTAGAATTAACTACACTTTCTCTACGTTAGTCGATGAATTATCCATTCCAAGATATTGAACAAAAATGGCAAAAATACTGGGACGACCACCAGACCTTTCGCACAAACTCACACTCATCCAAACCTAAATACTATTGTTTAGACATGTTTCCTTACCCAAGTGGTGCTGGCCTTCACGTAGGCCACCCAGAAGGATACACAGCCACTGACATCATTTCACGCCTCAAACGTATGGAAGGATACGAGGTTTTGCACCCCATGGGTTGGGATGCTTTTGGACTCCCTGCAGAACGATATGCGATGACGACGGGAATTCACCCTCGTACCACCACAAAAAACAATATTGATACCTTCCGTCGCCAAATCAAAAGCCTTGGTCTTTCTTACGACTGGGAAAGGGAAATCTCCACCACTCACCCGGACTATTACCGTTGGACCCAATGGATTTTTTTACAGATCTACAATTCCTACTTTGACCGAAAACAAAACAAAGCCCTTCCCATTGAAACCCTTATCAAAACCTTAGAATCGGAAGGATCTCAATTTTTTGAAGGGATAGAACTCCCCAAAGGAATCCAATTTTCAGGTTCTGAGTGGAAATCCAAATCACGCAAAGAAAAAGAGGACATTTTGTCCCATTTCCGATTGGTTTACGAAGCCAATATCCCTGTGAATTGGTGTGAGGCTCTCGGAACCGTTCTTGCAAACGAAGAAGTAGAAGAATGGACTTCCAAAGGCTATTCCGTAGAAAGAAAACCCATGCGCCAATACATGATGCGCATCACTTCCTACGCCGAACGATTGTTAAATGATCTGTCTCTCTGTGAATGGCCACCATCCACTCTCGAAATGCAAAGAAATTGGATAGGAAAATCAGAAGGTTTGGAACTCAACTTCCACGTTCCTTCCTTAAACAAAGACATCACTGTGTATACGACTCGCCCTGATACCATTTTTGGTGCGACTTACTTAGTCCTTGCCCCAGAACACCCACTGGTAGCAGAACTCACAACAGCAGAACAAAAGAAAGCAGTAGAAACCTACCAAAAAGATTGTTCGTTAAAAAGTGATTTAGAAAGAACAGAGCTCAATAAAGACAAAACAGGTGTGTTTACTGGTGCCTATGCTAGTTTACCAACCGACACATCTGTTAAAGTTCCGATTTATATCTCTGATTATGTATTAATTTCCTATGGAACAGGTGCCATTATGGCGGTTCCAGCACATGACCAAAGAGACTATGACTTTGCCGTGAAGTTC
This sequence comes from Leptospira kemamanensis, assembly GCF_004769665.1. Lineage (GTDB taxonomy): Bacteria > Spirochaetota > Leptospiria > Leptospirales > Leptospiraceae > Leptospira_A > Leptospira_A kemamanensis. Next base: position 65,803 of record NZ_RQGG01000018.1, on the reverse strand, counting down.
CAACTTCCCATCAAACAAGTGATTGATGGAAAAATGGAACCAAATCTTGCATTTGATTCCAAAGAATCCGTTTGTATCAACTCCTCTTCCGCAGAAGTGCAGTTAGATGGAAAGTCTTACAAAGATGCATTCCAGACTATGGTCGTTTGGGCAGAGAAAAAATCTGTTGGTCGCAAAAAAATCCAATTCAAACTGAGAGATTGGCTTTTTGCAAGACAAAGGTATTGGGGAGAACCCATCCCTCTTGTGCATTTTGAAGATGGAACCCCAAAGGCTCTTTCGGATTCCGAACTTCCACTCGTTTTACCAGATTTAGAAGAGTTTAAACCTTCTGGCACAGGGGAATCTCCACTTGCGCTTGCAAAAGATTGGCTTGTGTACAAAGACCCAGTGACTGGTGAAATTGGAAAACGAGAAACCAATACAATGCCACAATGGGCAGGTTCTTGTTATTATTACCTTCGTTACATTGATCCCAGAAACAATGACAAACTCATTGATCCAACACTTGAAAAAGCTTGGATGCCAGTGGAAGTGTATGTGGGTGGGGCAGAACATGCCGTATTACACTTGTTATACTCTAGATTTTGGCATAAAATCCTTTTTGATTTGGGTCACGTTTCCACACCAGAACCATTTAAAAAATTAGTCCACCAAGGTCTCATCCTTGGGGAAGACAAAGGCAAAATGTCCAAGTCAAGAGGAAACGTAGTTAATCCAGATGACGTAGTCTCTGAATATGGTGCGGATACACTACGACTCTTTGAAATGTTTATGGGACCATTTGAGATGTCCAAACCATGGAGTAAAAATGGTGTGGATGGTGTGTTTCGATTTTTAAATCGAGTTTGGCGACTCTTTCACTCAGGGGAAAACGAATCTTTTTTTGTAGAAGACATTGAACCAAACGAAGCCGAGCTGAAAACTCTACACCGCACCATCAAAAAAGTAAAAGACGATATCGATGCGTTTTCTTTTAACACAGCGGTTTCTCAAATGATGATCTTCATCAATGAGTTCACAAGTAATCCAAGAAAACCTAAAAAAGTATTAGAACCTTTTGTTTTGGCTCTGTCTCCTTTTGCACCTCACCTAGCAGAGGAACTATGGGCAAAACTTGGTTACAAAGATTCCCTTGCTTACCATCCCTATCCAAAATGGGACGAGAAGTATTTAGTGGATGCCAATATCACCATCGTTGTCCAAGTGAATGGCAAAATGCGTGGGGAATTTTTAGCACCTAGAGAAATTGAAGAAAAGGAAGCCTTAAACCTTGCAAAAGAAGTGGAAAAGGCGAAACCGTTCTGGGTTGGCAAAGAAATCAAAAAAGAAATTTATGTAAAAGGCAAACTCGTCAACATCGTTGTTGCGGGTTAAACCCCTTTTACAAAATCACCATCACAAAGATAAGCACACCTATCAGGACGATGGTGATAAATGCACCCATTAACATGAATAAGTTGGCACCAGAAGACTTGGAATCTTGCGTTTGGCCTGGGCCAACTTTTTTCTTTTGTGTTTGGGCTCCACCGGCTTTGTTTCCTGCACCTGCGATTGCTTGAGGTTTTGGAATCGCGACTTTGACTGGATGTTCTTCCACAGAATGAAGTAAATACTGGTTTGGGCCTTCTGCAAAGATATGGTATTCTGTTTTGTTACCAGCAATTCCTAAAAATTTACCCACAACAGGATCTTTTTTAATTTTGCCCTCTTCGTCAATGAGGCCAAGAATTTGAGCGTTGGTTAAACCTTCTGGAGTTTCAGTAGGAACACGGAATAAAATTTCCATCCCTTCGATGAGGTTATCGAACTCAACCCCATTGATAGGTGAGATGACCGTTTTCATATTCAGTTCTTTTGGAAATGCAGTTCGAAATTGTGCAATTTGTCGATCTAAAGCGGATCCTTCGCCTTTCGGAGGTTCTGTGGATATCGACGGAACCGATGCATCTTGAGCACTCGCAGATTCGTCTTCCGGTTTTGGAATGGGAAGGATGATACCCTTCATTGGATTTTCATAGCGAAACTTTGCTGTGGAGATCTTATCAACCTCTGCTTGTAATTTGATATTCCTTCCCTTTGTCGCAGTGAGAATTGGTTTTTCCAAAAGTTCGGTAATATGCGATGGATCTTTTTTTTGCCAGAGAGGAAGTAGTTCTTCTAACTTCTCTTTGGTGAAAACTCGATGAACTGCACGACCTATATTTTCGGAGATGGCTGGATCATAACCACCTGTTTTACCGATGTCTCCCAAATCTGTAGAAATTTGAACATGATCCGCAAAGGTGCGAATCCTTCGAAAGGTCGCCGAAGTTCCCACAACGGCATATAACTCCATCACGTGTTTGCGAATGGATGATACAAGTATGAGAACCATACCGTTCAAACTGTCCAAGTCAATCTTGACTTTTACAAGATAACCATCAGTGATTTTACCTTGTAAAACTTCTTTTGCCTGTTCATCAGTAAATACGGCTTCTCTTGTCAAACCGAGAAGGTCTGCTTGTCTTTTTAATTGATCTGCTTTTGAGCTTAGTTCTGACATTATTCTACGAACAGTTGTTCAGGAGTTCCATTTGATTTCGGAATATCATCCAATGGAACTTCTACACGCGCTACTGTTTCCTTTTTCCTTTCTGATGAATAAATTGAAAATAAACGACGGTCAAATCCTGATTGAGACAATAATATTTCTACCATTGTAATTCCCATCCCCGCACCTTCTGTACTGTCGCCATGTTCCATAAAGAACTCGAATAGATTATCATACTTTTTAGCATTAATAAACTTTTCTTTTACCCTTTCCGCCTCAATTGGCAACAAGGGAAAGTTATTTCGAATTTCTAAATCTATTTTGTTTTTTTTGTAAATACAAGTGATTTTAACAAAAAGTCCCGACTCTCTCATTTTTTGTTTGTAGGTCGGAAATTTCCGTTCATTCAAACTCGATTTGAAGAGTTTCATTCCTTCTTCATAATCTTCTAAGTTTTGGATATTGAGTTTGAGTTCTTCGAAGATGATTCGTTTGATTGCGGCTTTTGTCGAATTGACAATGAGTTCTTTGGCGGCAGTATAAAAGAGTTCCATCAGGTCTTCCCGCCCGAGAGAACTCAAGATTTTCAGTAAAATGTATTTGAGTTTCGCTTCCCCTATGTCTCCCATCACATAGGTGATCATGGAAATTTTTTTCCGAGCTTCTACAGCCTGATCGACTACAAAACAAAACTCTGGACTGAGAGAAAACTCTTGGGACATACCGGTAAACTTCAAAAATTTGCCAGTAGATTCTAGATTTGTCTAGCGATTTATGTTTTCTTCAAATGTTTGCCTAGGATTTCCATCACTCCCGAAAGAGTTGGTTTACAAGGCAAAATCACATTCTTCAGACTCTCATCCACTTTCGGAATTTTCCCTTCATGGAAGGCGAGTTTGAATTCAGTGAATTTTAGGCCGTTTGCTGTGGAAATCACAACCACGGACTCACCTTGTTTGACCTCACCCGATTGGATTGATTTTAAAAGTGCTGCAAGTGCCACACCCGTATGTGGGTCATTATACAGTCCGTACAAATCCCCTTTAGCGGCTGCGTTCGCTAATTCTTCTTCCGTAGCCACTTCTACAATCCCATTGAATTTTTTCAGAACACGGATCGCTTTTTTCACAGAAACTGGATCACCAATTTGGATTGCCGAAGCTAAGGTTTTTTCCGCCGTTACGGGAGAGAACTCCGCAAAACCTTTCTTATACGATTCATACAAGGGACTTGCATTTTTTGCCTGCGCTAGAAGGATTCTAGGAAGTTTATCAATGAGGCCAAGTTCCTGCATCATCTCAAACCCCATTCCGAGGGCGGAAACATTTCCTAAATTTCCACCGGGGATAACCACCCAGTCTGGAACCTTCCAACCAAGTTGTTGGGTGATTTCCACGGAAATGGATTTTTGTCCTTCAATGCGAAGCGAATTCATGGAATTTGCTAAGTAAATGGACTTTTCTTGTGTGAGTTCTTTTACGACAGCCATACATCCATCAAAGTCTGTCTCTAAAGCAAGAACGATGGCTCCATTCGAAACAGGTTGGATGAGCTGTGCCGTAGACACTTTGTTAGCTGGAAGTAAAATGATAGCTGGGATTCCTGCTTTGGCAGCATAGGAAGCAAGAGCAGCGGAAGTATCTCCCGTGGAAGCACAAGCGACAGCTTTAATGGGAACACCATCTGCGATCATTTGGTTCACTTGGCTCACAAGAACCGTCATTCCTAAATCTTTGAAGGAACCTGTATGGGAAACCCCACACTGTTTGACATGAAGGCTTTTTAACCCAAGGTCTTTTGCAAAACGAGACGCGTCGTACAGATGGGTTGTCCCTTCCCCGGAGGTGATGATATTTTCCTCTTTGATTTCAGGTAGGACCCATTCTTTTTTGCCCCAAACCCCAGAAGCATTCGGGAACTGGCTCGAACGAAAGCGGGATTCAAACGTGGACTTCCATTCTTCGGCCGGGATTTTTTTGAGGCTGTCTAAATCATGTTCGACATTCAGAAGCTCTCCACAACTGGAACAGGAATAAATCACTTGGTGGAGTGGGTACGTTTTGCGACAAGAGTCATTGGTACAGCGAAACTGTGCTCGGAATTGATATTTTGTAAGTGACATAGACTTCTCTAGGCTTCAGATTTACGGAAACTTCCTTTTCCATTCTTTGGAAAGGGGAAAAATGCACGAATGATTTTTATCGTTTTTTGATGGATATGGAAACAGAAACTTTAGGCCCCAATTGGTGGTTCAAATGCAAACGATACATGAGAAGAGGTCTCTTCGTCTTCATATTTCTCTGTTTCCTACTGTTTGTCCGAATCTTTTTATTCCAAATTTATTCCGTCCAAGGAAATTCCATGTATCCTACCTTGGAACATGGTTCCATCGTATTTGTTTGGAAAGGTGGATTTGCCATCTCGGCCAAATTTTTTGGAACAGAATTATTGTACACAGACCCAAATATCCAAAAATTAGATTTGGTGTTATTTGTAAGCCAAGAGGATGAACTTGTCGTCAAACGTGTGATAGGTTTACCTGGGGAATTTTATTCCATTGAATCTGGAAGAGTTCTCATAGACTCCAAGGAACTTTTGGAAAATTACCTTCCCAAAGGAACGTATACAAGTGAACCTTCTACTTCGGTATTTTTAAACCGACACCATTCTCCCTTTCTTGCCATGGACAAACAAGGTAGGATTCCTCCTGGATATTATTTACTGCTTGGTGACAATCGTCAGTATTCTACTGACTCAAGATCCTTTGGGCTTGTTCCCGTTGAAAAAATCAAAGGAAAGGTAGTCTTTTATTTTTAACAATGACAGAATACAAACTTCGTTTTAAGTACATCTTTTATTTTATTGTATCGTTATTTGTCGTTTTGATTTTCCGAGTGGTGTATCTCACCTACTTCAACGAAAATATCATCAATCTAAAAGCAAATAAATTTGTCCAAAGGGGAACGATCTACGATCGAAGAGGGATTGAACTTGCAATCTCTAGAGAATCAGCAACTGTAGGAATTGATCCATCCAATATCTATGATCCCGAACTCACCGCACAAGAGTTAGGTCCTGTTCTTGGCATTCCCACAAACAAGTTAATGGATACCATTCGGGATAAACAAAATTATTTTTTGTTAAAACGAGAAATCGAATTATCAAAAGCGGAAAAAATCAAAACTCTTTCCTTACCAGGAGTTCGAGTTGAAAAAGAATACAAACGGATTTACCCCCAAGGAAGTTTAGCGGCAAGCTTACTTGGATTTACAGGATATGATGATGATAAAGCCCTCTCTGGTCTTGAGATGTTATACAACCTGGAATTATTGTCTACACCTGATGCGGAATCTACAAAAGGAAATAATGTACACCTAACAATTGATAGTATCATTCAATACCGATTGGAAAAATCCTTACAAAAAGCATTTGTTCAAACTGCTTCCAAACGTGGCATTGGGATGATCATGGATACAGAAACAGGAAAAATTTTAGCTATGGCTTCGTTTCCCAGTTTTGATCCCAACCACTTCCAAGATTTTCCTGTGGAATCTCATACCAATTGGTCGATCCGCCATGTGTATGAACCAGGATCCACCATGAAAATTTTCATCGCACTTATGCTTTTAAATGAAGGGAAAATTCTTCCTGGAGAACGATTCCACTGTCCCGGATACATTGAAATTGGAAAAACTGTCATACGTTGTACGGATAACCATGGTCATGTCAACTTAGATGAAATTTTACAATACTCTTGTAATGTGGGGATCATCAAAGCGGCTCAAAAAATTGATGAGGCAACTTACTACCGTTATTTGGAGAGTTTCAAGTTTGGAAAACGAACTAATTTTTCCATCCACGAAGCCAAAGGATACCTTCCACCTCAAAACAAATGGAATAAAAGTACACCTTATTTTATGTCGATTGGCCAAGGAGTTTCTGTCACACCCATCCAACTCATTACTGCGGCAGCAGCTGTTGTCAATGGTGGAATTTTATTTGAACCTTCGGTTGTTTCTCAAATCACCAATTCTTATGGCGAGTTAGTTCACGAATTTTCCACCAAATCAGAGTTAATTGGAGTTAAGCCTGGTGCGGCAGCAAAAACTCTGAACGCGATGGGAAAAGCAGTGTCTCAAGGGACAGGTAAAAAAGCTTACTTAGAAAACTACTTTATCGCGGGGAAAACAGGAACGTCTCAAAAAGCAAAAGCAGGAGAAGGTTACCAAGCAGGTTTGTTTACCGCAAGTTTTCTCGGATTTTTTCCTGCCGAAAAACCAAAGTATGTTGGTCTGATTGTTTTTGATGAACCAGGTGGTGAATCTCATACGGGTGGTGGAATTGCCGCTCCTGTGTTTAGAGAAGTTGTGGAAAGTATCATTCCCATTGTGGAACGCAGTGAAAAAGCATTGGTTTACCGTTTACAAAATCAAAAAAACAAAATCTTTAAATTGGATCCAAAACAAATGCCTGATCTAACAGGTCTGACTGCTTCTGAAGTGATCCAAGTATTCAAACAATTAAAACTGAAGTATACACTGGAAGGATCTGGTTTTGTCAAATCACAAGATCCCAAACCCAACTCTCCTCTCTCTCCTGGTCTCAATGTAAAAATTGTTTTGGAACCGTAAGTGAACGAATCCTTTCTTTCCAAAAATTTAGCAAGTCTGCCTTCCTCTGTATCTGATACTATCCAAACAGAAAATTCTATGTTGGAAGGAACTCATTACAAACGAGTTTTATCCAAAACGGGAGAAGATACCTTAGTCATTGATGGAGTTTGGATTCATAGTCAATTTGATCCCAAAAAAGAGGCTCTACGATTTGTATCCGAACTTCCCCATGATGGAACCGAACGCATTTATCTGTTGTTTGGTGCAGGAATTGGTTATATCATTCCCTATTTATTAGAACGACCCAAGGTAACCATCCTATGGATGGAACCATTTCCTTTTTTGATCCGAGAGGCCTTGTTAAAGTTTGATTTCTCGGAAGCATTTTTATCGGAAAAACTTGTCCTCATCACAGGGGAACATTTAGAAGACCAACTCACCGAAGCAGTCAAAGGAAAAGGAACCCATCCCATTAGTTTTGTCCCACACAGAGGTTCTTGGCAATGGAAAGAAAGCGAATATCACAAACTAAAACTCATCGCCGAACAGATGTTTCACAAAAAAGATGTGAATTTAGCCACGCTCACTCGATTTGAAAAAATTTGGGCAAAAAACATCTGTTATAACTTACCAGAATTGTCTAATTTTCGACCTGTTTCTGATTTGTTTGGAATTGCCAGCGGTATAAACATTGTGATTGCCTGCGCGGGTCCAAGTTTGTCCGAGTCGATTCCGGATCTTCAAAAATACCGCAAACAATTCCTTTTGCTAGCCGTTGACACTGCCGTTCCAATTCTCACTTCCTTTGGTGTGGATCCTGATTTGATTTATTCGGTCGACCCACAAGCGTTGAATAGTCAGTACTTAGAAGATTACCAAGGCAAAGGGATTTTGATTTTTGATCCCACTTCTACTTACTTAAGTTTGCGATTAGACAAAGGACCAAACAAAGGTTTTGTGACTTCTTCCCCATTTCCTCTCCTCCAATTATTGGAAAAAACTTCCACAGGTGAAATTGGTTCTGTTCCTTTTGGTGGTTCTGTTTCCACAAATGCCGCAAGCCTTGGAACACTCATGGGTGCAGAGAAAGTGTATTTGGTTGGTCAAGACTTAAGTTTTACGAAAGGTCTCGCTCATTCCAAAGGTGCAGTCCTTGAAGAAAGACTCAACTACTTAGAATCGAGAAAATTTCGTAGAGAAAAACACAATTACAAACAACTATTTGCCCTGCCTCAAAAACAAGTTTTGGGAATTCAAAATGAAACCTATATCACCAATGAAAAGATGTTAATTTTCAAAAAATGGTTTGAAGATCATACAAAAGAAAACCCATGGATCAACTTAACTAAGTTTGGTGCCAAATTGGAAGGTATGGAACATTCTGTGTTTGAAAAAGAATTTGTTCGTGATGGCAAAATCCAAGAAAAACAAATCGAATCTGTGACACAGGTCAAAAATTTGATTCAATCCAAACTAAAAGAAAACAATTCTTTTTTTGACAGGACACAACTCACAAAGGACATCCAAACTACGATCAATTCGTTAATAGAATTTGGAATCCTCGTCAAACAAGGTTTTCATGTCTCACGAAGAATTTACCAACAAATCCAAAAAAACCAAATCAATCCCAAAACCTTCTCTGAAGATATCAAACAAATGGACGGAATTGATGAATTGGTTTCAGAGAAAAAAGGGTTAAATGAGATATTGAGTTTGGGGATCCAAAGAGTGATTTTAACTATCACAGAAGGTTATGATGACCATTTGAGTTTGGAAGAAAAAGAAAATTTGCAACTCGGTGTGGCAAAAAAATCATTATTATTATACGAAGGTTTGTATGAGTCCGTTCGTTCCACCAAACGGATGCTCACTAAATCCTTGTATCGATTAGAATCTAATCTTTAGGAAGGACGGATAAAACGGTAAAGTCTACCCTTCTATTTTTGATGCGCCCTACTTCTGTTTGATTAGTATCAATTTCAGCTGTTTCGCCAAACCCTCGGTAGTCGAGTTGGTTTGCATTCACACCATTTTTGATCAGTTCGTCATAAATGAATTTTGCACGTTCGTCTGACAAAATTTTGTTTTCGTCCATTTCTCCGATAAAACATGTATGGCCCTTCACTCGAATTTTGATCCCAGGATAGGATTTGAGAGCTTCGGCAAGAGTTGCAATTTTGTCTGCTGCTGAATCTTCTGTTGCCATACTTTGTTTGATGAAACGAATTTGTAAGTCATTGATATAACGAATCGCTTTCGCCCTAGAATCAAATTGACTTGAAACCTTTCCTGTTTGTAAACTCACTCTTTCTAAAGATCGTGAATTGGATTCCTGGCCTTGTGTGGTTTCAGAACTTTGATTGGATGTACCCGTTTGTGTATTTCGGTTACAACTTCTCACACCAAAAAAGAGAAGGATTAGTAAAAATAAAACAATAAGACCAATGAGGATGTATTTACCTATCTGGCTTTGTTTCGGAGTGATTTGGAATTTATTTAAAGCTACCAGTTCGTTGTATTCAGGAGTTGGTTCAACTTCGTAATTCGATTCTTCTCGTGCATCATACATTTCCAAATAAGAAGATTCCGATTCATTTACCGAGATGGATGTCTTTTTAGATCGAGAAGTTTTGGTTTTGGAAGCTGACTCTTTTGCGTTAGATGATTTCGATTGTGTTTTTTTCTTAGCTGCTGGAACAGAAATCTTTGCTGCCCATTTACGAATTTCGGTTCTTAAGTATTCGTCAGCATCAGGAGTGAATTTAAAGTTATCTCGGATGCGTTTGACAGTACGTTTTTCCACATCGGTGTAATCACCACCGTCTTTGATGGCATCAAATAATGTTTTTGCGACGTTTTTGCCAATAGGAGCTTTGCTACGTTTGGTGGCCTTCTCAACGATTTCTAACAATTCATTGTCATATTGTTTACCATTGATGGTACGGTAATAACTTTCTGCCACTTCGAAGCTCCTTTCTAATACTATCGACCAATACGGCGTATCGATCCATTCTTTTCTTATAATTAGGTGCTGAATCCGTCCAGAAATTGGTTATTTTTGAGCTTATATTGCAAAGATCCGCGACTGATGCCCAAAAGTTTTGCGACCTCTTCTTGAGTTGTGGCTCTTTGGAAGGCCTCTTTGATCCAAATGGCCTCAAGTTTTTCAATCGCTAAGTTTAAAGATAAGTTCTCCGCTGGTGTGAGAATTTCAGTTCCTTGGCCAAATCCTGAAACTTTGCCACGAGTTTCCTCTTCTCGTTTGCCATCTTGTTGGAAAGAATAGGGTTCGAGTACTGTCTCTTGAGGAACAAGAACTGCATATTGAATCACACTTTGTAATTGCCTAACATTTCCACTCCAAGGCATACCAGTTAATGCTTTCAGCGCCTCAGTGGAGAATGATTTGTTACGAGCATATTGTTTGTTGTATTGGTATAAAAAATGATGAGCCAGAAGTGGAATGTCACCTCTTCTCTCTCGTAACGGTGGCATCCGTAACGGAACTTCTGCTAGACGGTAGTACAAATCCATCGAAAAAGTTTCCTTTTGGATTTCTTCAAGTAAGTCCCGTTTACTTCCCGTAAAAATTCGGATACTAAGTACTTCTTCCTTTTTTTTGGATGTGGGATTAGGGATGATTTTATCACGTAAGGTTTGAAAGAGTTTTGTTTGTAAATTGGGTGGAAGGTCACCGATCGATTCAATGTACAAAGAACCACCGTTTGATTGTTCCAATTTTCCTGGATTAAACATTTTGCCACTGTAACTTCCAAAGAGTTCAGCTTCTAATAATTCATAACTAAGTCCCGAACAATCTACCGTATGAAACGGTGCATTTTTCCTTTGAGAAATATAATGTAGGGCTTTCGCGACTAATTTTTTTCCAGCGCCTTCCTCGCCTATGATCATCACCGAAATATCAGAAGGACCAACTTGGCGAATTCTATGTTTTAAAAATAGAATACTCGGATCATAACCTAAAATTTCTTCAACAGGGTCTTCTTCTCGTTTGGATTTTTCAAATGCTTCTTTCGCAATCCTTTCTTCTAAAATAACAATCGTTAATTGAGAAGCAAAGAGAGTAGCTTGGTTGATGATATCGGGTGAAAAAAAGTTTACTTTGTCTGATTCTAAATTGAGAACTCCCACAACAGAATCTCTGGTAAGAAGAGGAATGGCAAGTTCGGAACGTACTGTTTCAATGAGTTTTACATAATCTTTGTCTAAGGTTACATCGGGAACATACGTGATTTCTCTTGTGGAGGCAGCACGACCCGTCACACCTAAGTTAAAGGGAAGTTTGGCTGCAATTTTTTTCTCCCAATCCATCCCTTTGGCAGCAACAATGGTGAGGACCTTTTCTTCTTGGTCCATAATGGAGATACTTCCCGTTGAGGCACCAAAAAGTGTGAGAGTCATCTCCAAAATGAAATTCAACCGATCCGTAATATTCGGAAGTTGTTGGATTTCTTTTTGGATTTTCCGCAAAGCACCGGAAATATCCTGTTTCACAGACATGGGATTATACTTTAGCGTTTGCCTTCTGGTTTGTCAGGTATTTTAAATAGGCAATGATAAAATCTTCAAGGTCACCATCCATCACGGCATGGACATTTCCTGTTTCAAAATCAGTTCTGTGATCTTTCACCATATTATAGGGATGGAACACATAACTTCGAATTTGTGATCCCCAAGCGATGTCCCGTTTTTCCCCTGCTTTTTTGGCGTTTTCTTCTTCCGCTTTTTGTTTTTCCATTTCGTAAAGACGTGCTTTTAACATCTTCATCGCGGTATCACGGTTTTTGATTTGTGACCTTTCCATCTGGCAAGAGACAACAATTCCAGTTGGAATGTGTGTGATCCGGACAGCAGAATCTGTTGTGTTTACGTGCTGTCCACCCGCACCAGAAGAACGATACACATCCACACGAAGATCTTTCTCTTCGATATTCACTTGGATATCATCATCCACTTCCGGTGTAACATAGACAGAAGCAAAAGAAGTATGCCTACGTTTATTGGAATCAAAGGGAGAAATTCGAACAAGGCGATGAACTCCCGATTCACATTTTAAATACCCAAATGGATGATCCCCTTGGATGTAAAGCGTTGCGTTTTTGATTCCAGCAGTTTCACCTGGTTGGTAATCCACAACTTCTGCACGATAACCTTTTTGTTCACAATAACGAGTGTACATTCGAAGTAACATGTCAGCCCAATCTTGTGATTCGGTTCCACCAGCACCTGGATGGATATTGATAAAGGCTGCTTTTCCATCGTCTTTACCAGAAAGTGCATCTAACATTTGTAAGTTTTCAAATGTTTCAAACATTCTTTCAAAATCATCATTTAATGATTTTAATCCTGCTTCGCCCATTTCTTCAGAAGTGAGTTCAATCAAATCAGGAAAATCCAATAGTTCTTTTTTTAAGTCAAGCCATGGATCCAACTTCAATTGTAATTCGTTTCGTTTTTGAGTTACACTTTTTGCTTGGTCAGGTGAATCCCATAATTTAGGGTCATTTGTCTTTTCAATAAAGGACATCAAGCGGTCATAATCCTCTTGGAAATTTTGTGCTGTCCAATAGGTTTGAAATGATTCTATCATTTCACTTGTTTGTTTTTTTAATTCTTTTAATGATCTATCCATAATGCGTAAATCCGAAGTGTAGATTAAAACAAAGAATCTTTACGTAAACGTTCCACTTCCCATTGGAAAGTTGTTTCTCTCAGTTGTGGAGTATTTCCTTCCACAGTTCCCACAAGAGAATAACTCGATTCTTTTCCATAACTATCAGGCAATCGTTTCAAGATGAATTTTCCTGATTTGATGAGTTCTATCACATGAAGTAAAAATGGATCTTTTTCTTTGCGGCTCATCTCTTCCATTGCATAATAAAATGTAGATAAACCTTTATAAAACCAATCAATGTATTCGTTTTTGCCACGTGGCCAAATTTGTTCCAAACTAATCTCGGATTCTTGCACAAGTGACTTACCTAAAAAAGGTTTTTGTAACACTCGGCATTGGAAATAAATTTCAAAATTTAAATCCCTGTCGCCACCTTTTTCAAAATCCACTCCAATCCAACGAATCCAAGATTTTTTTTCTTTGATGGGAAGCGCTGGAATGAGGGCAAACAAATAACCTTGGTCTTTGAAGATTCGTTCATGTGCTAAATGTTCTAGGATTTCAAGTGGGATCATATAATGACCCTTTGACCATTCAATCACATATGGAATGGATTCTAATAATAAATACTCGGGTGGAGTTTCCGTGCGAGTAATATCACCAAACTGAGTTAAGATGAAGATAAAAGAGAGTAATTCTTGGCGACTTAAACCTGATAAAACACTGACTGAGCCACTTAAATTTTGAAGGGCTCTACGAATCATCAAATGTTGTTGGAGTTGGGTTTGGTTTTCAGATAAAATAATCCCTAGGTGTTTTTCAAAATTGCGAAGTTTAGACCGTTCGCAAGATTTAAAATTTCCTGAGAGACTAAAAGGCACTTACAGAGCTCTCCTACCAATGTCTTTGCGATAAAAGGTATTTGGTGCTTTTATCTTTGTGAGAAATTGATAACAATCATTGATCGCATCTTTTAAACTAGATCCAAAGGATGTGATCCCGAGGATACGTCCACCACTGGCAAGGATGGTTTGATTTTCTTTTTTTGTCCCTGCATGGTAAACCACCACATTTCCTTCGTTTGGTGGGATTTCTAATACCATACCTTTTTCGGGAGAATCAGGATAACCTTTTGCCGCTAGTACAACAATGGCAGATGATCCAGATTTCAATTTTAAATTCCGTTCTGGTAAATTGCCTGTTGCCGATGCATAAAAAATTGGTAAAATGTCTTCATCGAGAAGTCGTAACACACATTGCGTTTCCGGATCACCAAACCTACAGTTGAATTCAACCACATTGGGTTCCCCTTCCTTAGTGATCATGAGACCCACATACAAAAGCCCTTTGTAAGGATGACCTGAGATCCTAAAGTCTTCTAACATTGGTTCGATGATTTTTGACTTTACTTTTGAGAGAACAAGATCCGTAACAATTGGTGCGGGTGCATAAGCTCCCATCCCACCAGTGTTTGGACCAATGTCTCCATCATATGCACGTTTGTGGTCTTGGGCCGCAGGCAAACACATATACCTTTCCCCATCGGTAATGACAAATAAAGAAGCTTCTTCTCCTTCCAAAAAGGATTCAATCACAACTTTGTTTCCACTTTGACCAAATTTGGATTCTAAAAAGATTTCATCTAATGCACGTTTGACGTCCTTTAATTCAAAAGCAACCGTCACACCTTTTCCCGCTGCTAAACCATCCGCTTTGACAACAAGTGGTAACATTTCTTTTTGCGCATAACTCCATGCAGATTCATGGTCTGTAAACACAGCAAAGGAAGCTGTGGGAACTTTTGCCCGTTTCATCATTTCCTTTGCAAAATGTTTACTGCCTTCCACTTGGGCACAATAGGCAGATGGTCCAAAACAAGGGATCCCAACTTCTGCACACCAATCAGCTATTCCATTCACAAGTGGATCTTCTGGACCCACAACCACGAGATTGGTTTTGGAGACCTTTAAATACTCTAAAAATTTGGTTTTATCGGTAATCGAAATTTCATCTGCTTTGAGAAGAAGTTCGGTTGCAAATCCTCCATTTCCAGGGAATACTTTCAAAGATTCCAAAGAATTAGATTTTGAGATCACGTCCGCTAACGCGTGTTCTCTGCCGCCACTTCCGAGTAATAATACTTTATATTTATGTTCCAATTTTTTCTAACGCCCTAATTGTACTTTCTAGTTTCTCTTTCCAAGTATTGTATTTTTCCCTTTCCTTCTCTACCACATCTGGTTTCGCTTTTTCTAAAAAGGAAGGATTGTTGATTTTGTTTTCTAATTTTTCCATTTCTGATTGGATTTGTTTTTTTTCTTTTTCCAATCTTTGTTTTTCTTTTTCAAAATCAAAAATTCCTTCGAGTGGAAGGATAATTTCTCCAATAGAGAATGCACCCACTGAGTCTGTGTTTTTTAATTCATACGAATCTAAAAACTCTAAACTCTCTGCTTTTGAAAGTTGCAGGATGGATTTACTTTCTCGTTCCATCATTTCTTTTAATTCTTTGTTTGCACACTTGAGGATGACCTTACATTTTTTTTCAGGTTTCACTCCGAGCTCTGCGCGCATGTTTCGAATTTTGGTAATGATTTCACGAACAAGTTCCATCCGAACCACAGCAGGGGAAGTATCTGAAACTCCATAGGCTTTTGGAAATTCTGTTTTTGCAAGTTCATTCGACTCAAGAAGGGAATGGATTTCCTCTGTGATGAAAGGCATAAACGGATGAAGTAGTCCGAGTGATTTTTTTAATACACTTACAAGCACTTGGCGTGCTTTCTCCGCAGACTCTGGAGTCACATTTCCATACACACGAGCTTTGGTTAGTTCCAAATACCAATCGCAAAACGAACCCCATACGAAGTCATAAATGGCATTGGCCATTTCAAAGAAAAGGTAACCAGAGTATGCTTTTTCATAACGCTCAAGCATCAAATCAAATTCATGTAAGATCCAAAGGTCCGTGTCTTCCAGTGAGTTTAAATCTGGTTCCTTCGGAGAAAAGTCCTCTGGCAAATTCATAAAAATGAATCGACTGGAATTCCAAATTTTATTACAGAAGGAACGATAACCATCTAACCTGGATTCGTCGAAAAGAATATCTTTTCCTTCTGGCAAAACGGCTGCCAAAAAGAATCGGAAGGAATCCGTTCCGTATTTGGACATCATGTCCAAAGGATCCACTACGTTGCCGAGTGACTTACTAAACTTCTTTCCATCTTTATCGCGAACAAGGCCATGGATGAGCACTTTCTGAAACGGAACATCACCCATAAATTTGAGTCCGTTCATAATCATACGAGCGACCCAAAAGAAAATAATATCAAAACCTGTGACGAGAACAGAAGTGGGATAGTATTGTTTGAGTTCTTCTGTTTTTTCTGGCCAACCAAAAACCGAAAATGGCCAAAGCCCTGAAGAAAACCAAGTATCTAAAACATCTTCGTCTTGTTTGATGGTGTCTGCGGTAACAGAGATTCCTTTTTTCTGAAAGAGAGAAATTGCTTCTTCTAAGGATTCTGCGACCACCATATCACCGTTTGGTGCATAGTAAGCAGGGATTCGGTGTCCCCACCACAATTGGCGAGAGATACACCAATCGCGGATATTTTCCATCCACTCAAAGTAGGTTTTTTCCCACATCTTAGGTTGGAACTGAACCTTTCCTGATTTCACAACATCAATTGCTGGTTTGGCTAGGGATTCAATTTTCACAAACCATTGCGTAGATAACAATGGTTCGATGACAGCGCCACCTCTTTGGTTGTGGCCGACACTGTGGACATGGGTTTCTATTTTTTCAATATAACCTTTGGATTCTAATTCTTCTACCACACGTTTTCGTGCTTCAAAACGATCTAACCCATTGTATTTCCCTGCAAATGAATTTAGGGTTCCATCCAGATTCATAATGTTGATCGGTGTGAGTTTTAAACGTTGGCCCGCTTCATAGTCATTCGGGTCATGAGCTGGTGTGATTTTCACAAGGCCTGATCCAAACTCTTGGTCTACAAAGGAATCAAAGAGAACAGGAATTTCTTTTTCCGCAATGGGCAAAAATACAAACTTGTCTTTTAATCCCGAGTAACGTTTGTCATCTGGATGTGCACAAACTGCCACGTCTCCAAACATGGTTTCCGGTCTTGTGGTAGCCACCACAATGTATTCCCCAGGATTCAAAGATTTTGGATCTTTGGATTTGAACTCCGCTTTTGGGTATCTAATATGGTAAAGTTTGCCTTGTTTTTCTTTGTACTCTACTTCAATGTCGGAAATGGCAGTTTTGGTAACAGGGCACCAATTGATGATTCGTTCCCCACGGTAAATCAAACCCTCATCAAACAGTGTGCGAAACACTTTGATCACGGCTTTGGATAAACCTTCATCAAAGGTAAAACGTTCTTTCGACCAATCAACCGACTCACCGAGTAACCGTTGTTGTTTGGCGATCATTCCACCTGAGTGTGCTTTCCACTCCCAAACTTTTTCGATGAATTCTTCGCGAGTAAAATCGGTTCTGGATTTCCCTTTTTTCGCTAACTCACGTTCTACGACAACTTGTGTCGCAATTCCAGCATGGTCCATCCCTGGAACCCATACCACGTTTTTCCCTTTTTTACGTTCTATGCGGATGATGATGTCTTGGATGGTATGATTGAGAGCGTGCCCAATGTGCAAATTCCCTGTGACATTCGGTGGAGGGATGACGATGGAAAAAGTTTCTTTGCGTGAAGTATCAGGAGCAAAGGTTTTTTTTTCTTCCCAGATTTGGTTCCACTTTGGTTCTACAGATTCGGGATCATAACGGTCGGGTAGATGTGATTTCATAGGGTCGATCGATTTCTTGGACTTTACTATGTTTCGTGATGAGTTTAGGGGTCAAGGATGAAACACGAACCTTTAGGTTCGCATTGACAGAAAGCTGGACTAAAAGAATCTGGTCGGCATGAACGCAAAAACAGCAAAAATCCTCGGCAAATATGCAACCTTCAAAGGTGTTTCAGAGAAACAATTGAAACGTGATTGGTTGTCTCTTTCTCACATCGAGAAAGACAAAAAAAGACAAGAAATCCTAAAAGAAATCGCAAAGAAATAATCGAAGCGGAAGGGTTCTTCCGCATTTTTTTATGGAACACCGATTCCAAAAGACGCTCTCACTACTCTTTTTGAGTATCGCACTCACCTTTACTTCTGGCTGCTCCAAACAAAGAGACATAACTCTCGACCAATACGAGTCCTCCTTAGCGCAGGCACAAACACAAAACCGAAAACTGATCGTGATCTTTGGTGCCGATTGGTGCCCCGACTGTAGGGCATTAGATGGGATTTTGGCAGAACCAGATACAAAAGCCATCCTCGATGCAGAATTTGTCATGATGAAAGTAGATGTGGGTCGATTTGACAAAAACCTCAGTCTAAATGAAAAATTAGGTGATCCCATTCAAAATGGAATTCCCGCTTTGGTTGTTTTGTCTCCGAAAGGAGAATTCATCACTTCCACAAAAGGTGGAGAATTCTCTAACGCAAGTAAGATGACCAAAGAACAAGTGTTAGAGTATTTGTATCAATTATAAGATCGGAACAAATTTTATCGATGCAAGAGAATGAGTATCGTTGGTGAAATGGCTTGGGAGAGATCTAAATCGTTTTGAATCCACATTCGATCATGGTAACATTACAAAATTGATGCAAAACAAAGAGTTAGATTTTCACCAGTTCACAGTGACACAAACTTTTAAAAAAGGACTAGATATGAAACCACAACCCATTTCCCTCATAGACCTAAGATTCCGCAAATTTTTTCGATTTATTTTTGTTGGTTTCGTATTACTAGGAGCCCTTTCCACTCACCTAAGAGCAGAAGAAATCACACCTCCCACACTGAATATTGGTGACTCACTCCCGGAAATTTCCTATACCAACCAATGGGAAGAACCAAGTCCCATTCCAAAAGAAACAACAAAAGTATTGTTCATTTCCGATATGGACGCAAGTAAAATCGTCCATCCTATCTTGGAGAAAGAAGAAAAAGGATATTTAGATTCCAAACAAGCGGTTCTCATATCCGACATTCATAGAATGCCAAGCCTCATCACAAAATTTGTGGCCCTTCCTAAAATGAAATCCTATCCATATACACTTCGTTTGGTGAGAGAAGAAAAAATTGCTGATCCCTTCCCAAGAACAAAAGGTTCAGTGACCATGATCCAATTGAAACAAGGGAAAATTACGAAAATTGAAATTTCGAATCGGGAAGAAGAAATAAAAAAGTTTTTAGATGGGAAGTAATTAAAGTAATTAAGTTTAATGAAAAAAGTTCAGTATCGTAGCGGAAACAAAGATGATCTTTTCCAATTACAAAAACTATTTGTTGAATCCATCCTCAATATTTGTAGCAAAGATTATACGGAGGCACAAATTAAAAAATGGGCTTCAGGATCGAAGGATGAAAAACGATGGGAAGAAATCATAAGCCAACAATTGGTTATTGTAGCAGAATCCAATCAATCCATCATTGGGTTTGGTACATTGGACCGCCAAAACTGTATTGATTTACTTTATGTAAGTTCTAAATACTTGAGATTAGGGATCGCAAAACAAATTTGTCTCCGATTGGAGAAAGATGCCATTGACAGAGATGTAAAAAAACTCGTATCCCATGTGAGCATAACCGCAAGGCCTTTTTTTGAATCTCTTGGTTTTGATTTGGTGAGGGAAAATTTAATCAAACGAGATGATGTTGAATTTAAGAATTATACCTTTGAAAAGAATCTTTAAATTCATATTCTTTATTCTACTCATCCTATTTCTAAATTCATTCATTTGGGAACGATATTATGTTCGTTTTCCCGTCTACGAAATTGAATCCACAAAAATACCGAAGAGTTTCGATGGGTATAAAATCGCAGTCGTATCAGACTTACATTATGGATTTCTGAACCCAGAATTTTGGATTCGGTATGTCATTGAATCTACGAATCACCAAAATCCAGATCTCATAGTTGGGTTAGGTGATTATGTAAAAAAAAGAAATTTTGATGAAGAACTTTTATCTGTTTGGAAATTACTCCCACTTCTGAAAGCGAAAGATAAAGAAGTTTTTGTCAATGGAAATCATGACCACTGGGCGAACCATTTGCTCTCTCTTCGTTTATTAGAAGAAAGTCAAAAATCAATACGGAACCAAACCATCGAGATCAAACGCGGGGATGAGAAAATCATTTTAGGGGGACTAGGCGATTTTTGGGAAGACCATATCCCGATCGATCAAATCTTCCAACACAGTGATCCAAAACAATTCCGCATTGCGATTGCACACAATCCTGAATCAGCAGATTCAACACATAGAGAATCCATAGACCTTTTTATCACTGGCCATACCCATGGTGGGCAAGTTCGGATTCCTTTCCTTCAACTTTCACCAGTCCTTCCCGTTCAAAACAAAAACTATGATTTAGGGATTCAACATTCCATTTTGAATGAAATGGTTTTTATTTCTGCTGGGATTGGATGGTCGATCTTACCGATTCGATTCAATTGTCCTTCCGAAGTGCCCATACTTATTTTAAGACACAAAAAAGGTTAGATATCATACTTTTTTTCCAAATAGTCTCAAAATCTACTTGATAACGATGTTCACAATTCTATAAATCTTTCCCAAACGTTCATCTAATCTTGAGTAAGAGAGATCCCTTATGGCACTTCCTAAAGTTTGTGTAATTGGAGCTGGTTCTTCTGGAATCACCGTCATCAAATCCTTAAAAGAACACGGCATTCCGTTTGATTGTTATGAAAAAGGAAGTGATGTGGGTGGCAACTGGCGTTACAAAAATGACAATGGCCTCAGTAATATTTATAAATCCTTACACATCAACACACATAGGGATCGAATGGAATACCGGGATTTTCCAATGCCACCTAACTACCCTGACTATCCCAATCACGAACCCATCCAACAATATTTTTTATCCTATGTAGACCACTTTGGACTTCGCAAACACATCCAATTCAAAAACGGAGTGAAAAAAGCAGAACGGACAGAAGATGGACTTTGGAGGATCACACCAGAAAAAGGACCCACACAAATCTATGATGTGTTAGTTGTTGCGAATGGCCACCATTGGAGTGAACGTTGGCCAGACCCAGCTTTCCCGGGAAAATTTTCTGGTCAAACCATCCATTCCCATTCTTATGTAGACCCAAAAACGCCTGTTAACTGCGAAGGAAAAAACGTAGTGGTTCTTGGTATGGGGAATAGTGCCATGGATATCTCTGTGGAATTATCGAGACCTGGTGTTGCCAAAAAAGTATTTTTGTCAGCAAGGAGAGGGGCTTATGTCATCCCCAATTATCTCTTTGGAAAACCATTAGACAAATTAACCGAATACACTCCGCATTGGGTTCCTTTTTTCATCCAACAAACACTCGCTCACCTACTCATTCGGTTTGGAGTGGGAAAAATGGAAGACTTTGGTTTACCAAAACCAGATCATAAATTTGGATCTGCTCACCCAACTATCTCCCAAGACTTACTCGTGAGACTTGGCCGAGGGGATATCAAACCAAAACCTGTCATCACAGAACTCCGAGGCAAAAAAATTGCCTTTGCCGATGGAACCGAAGAAGAAGCCGATGTTCTCATTTACTGCACAGGATACAATATCAAATTCCCTTTCTTTGAGGAAGATTTTCTCGCAGCACCAAACAACTACATCCCTCTTTATTATAAGATGATGAAACCAGGGATCAATAATTTGTTTTTTGTGGGCCTTATGCAACCGTTAGGTGCCATTATGCCACTTGCCGAATGCCAAGGCAAATGGATTGCTCAATACCTAACGGGAAACTACGTTTTGCCTTCAAAGGAAGAGATGGAGGACTCCATCTTAAAAGATGAGAAGGCGATGAAAAAAAGATACGTGAGTAGCACAAGGCACACGATCCAAGTGGACTATGATAGCTTTTTGTATGAGATGAAAAAGGAAATGGAACGAGGGAAAAAAAGAGCAGGAAAACAAGGAAACCAATTGCCAATCGAAGCACGTGCCATGTACCATTCAGAGAAGAGCCATGGACCTTCGTCTCGCAAACAAAAACAGTTGGTATCCAAGTAAAACAATCCGTTTGTTTCGTTTGTTCCTACACACAATCTGTTTCCTGACCATCCTCATCTTCGGATCTGGTTGTGTGTCCAAAGGGTATTCTTACCAAGGAAATCCACTCTTTGGTTGGATGGAGTCTTCAGGGGAAGTGAGAACAACAGACCCCTTCCCTATCCTCAAACGTTACCCCACATTTCATGCAATAGACTTTGAATTTCCTGTTGGGGGAAAATATGCAGACGGGTATTACTTGGCGCAAAAATTTGGATCCGAAAATGCAAAGTTTGGTGGCAGAAAACACCTAGGCGAAGATTGGAATGCCCTCACGGGTGGTGACTCAGATTATGCAGCTCCGGTCTATGCTTTTGGAAATGGAGTGGTCTCGGAGATTGCCGATTATGGTGGGGGTTGGGGGAAAGTGGTTCGCATTGTCCACCATCAGAACTTGGCAAATGGGAATTTTTATCATTTAGAAACGATATATGCACATCTCCACACCATCGATGTAGAACCAGGCCAACTCGTAAAAAAAACAGAATGGATTGGAACCATTGGTGATGCAGGTGGTAGTTACCCTGCCCACTTACATTTTGAACTTAGGTCGAAAGTGGGTGCACCGTTAGGTGGGGGGTATGGATTGACAACAGATGGATTTTTACCACCAACGCGGTGGCTTATGACATACGGTCCGAAAGAAAAGTCGTTTAGTGAAGAGACCTTCCAATGGATAGGTGAAAAAAATGGAACCTTATAAAAGTTCTCCACAGAATTTGGATGGATTTTTTGGACCTTTGCAAAACAGATTTGCTGATATGAATCTTTAAAACTGAATCCCAATTAAAAACTTCTGAGAAACTCCAACACTTCGTCTTCTTTTTCAGCATTTGTGTCATAAAAATTACAATGAATCTCGTAAAGTCCTTCTTTATCTACCTTCTCTGACTTCAAAGTTTTCACAAGAAAGTCGATCGAACCAGTCATCGAAATCATTTTTAAAGAGATTCTTAAAATCGAAGGCACTTCGATGTCATAAGGATGTAAAAATTTTATCCCTCTGGCACTGATTTGTTTTTTCGAATCATAATCCTTCACAAGTTCCAATTGAACTTCAAACGTAGCTGGAATTTCGGTGTAATGATTTGGCTTCATAGTCTTAGTGTATACTGCAACAAACATAGGATTCAGAATACTCGTATTCAATTACTATTTTGTTACGGATGTATAAATCTTTATGCAAAAAGAACATTAAACCCCGCTAGGAGGACAATTAAGAGGACACCCCAAGCCAAAATCCGCGGGTCCCAAAAGGCATTGGTTTTGTCTCTATCGGCATACACTAACCCATGTAAGTCTCTAGTTTTATCCTCGTTTTCGATGATACTGACAACAACCATCACTAAAAAACAAAACACACCTGAATAAATAGCACCATAAAAATTGGAAACCATATCCGATTTGTAATACAAATATCCGCTCGCATATAAAAAGTAATGGATAAGTCCACTCGCCGTACCAACTAACATCCCATAGAAGGCACTCCATTTGGAAGCTCGTTTCCAAAACATACCCAGTAAAAAAATTGAAATGAGTGGAGCATTAAAAAAGGAAAACAGTAACTGTATGTAATTCATGATGTTTTCAAATTGCATCGCAATGTATGAAGTAAAAATGGCAAACACAACAGCAACCATCGTACTTTGTTTTCCTATTTTTAAATAGGTTTTGTCATCCTTATCTTTGTTGATATAAGTTTGGAAAATATCATATGTAAATATGGTATTCATTGCTGTGACAGAACTAGACATGCCCGCCATAAAGGCAGCGAGTAGTGCCGTGGTACCAAGTCCAAGCATACCCGATGGATAAAAGTTCTTTAATAATATTAAAAAACTTTTATTGTACTCACCATTCATCTCAGTGGAATATTCCGCAAGAGCAATGAGTCCTGGGATCACCGTGAGAAATGGCAAAAACAATTTAAACATCGCACCGATGAGTGGTGTTCTTCTGGCCGCTCGGTAATCTTTGGCTGCCATCGCTCTTTGCACTTCCGCAAACCCACAAGTCCAATAGGAAAAAGACAAAACAAATCCAAGTCCCACAGTGACACTGAGAACATCCCAACCAAGTTCATTTTGTCCACCAGGTAATCCTACCCACATATGTTTGTGAGACTCTGGGATTTTTTGCATGAGACCATCCCAACCACCTAACCTTGTTAAACCGACAATGACCAAGGGAAAGAGCCCGAGCACTGTCAGAAAAAATTGCATCACTTCTGTATAAATGGAAGAACTAAGTCCTCCAAAGTAGGTATAAATGAGAACAATGAGAGCACTGAAAAAAATGGAAAGATGTGGGTTCCAACCAAATAAGGTTTCAAACACAAGGGATAAGGAATAAAGATAAATCCCGGAACCAAGTGCAAGTGATAACAATGTGATGAGTGAATTCACAAGATGGGCGGGTCTATTAAAACGATATCGTAAGTATTCGGGTACACTTCGTATCTTTGTGGAATAATAAAACGGCATCATAAAGATCCCAAGAAAGATCATGCCTGGAATGGCACCGAGGTAATAAAAATGAAAGGTCAAAAACCCGTATTCTGCCCCACTCGCACTCATTCCTAACAATTCTAAGGCGGAAATATTGGCCGAAATGAACGCAATCCCAGTGATCCAACTCGGGATTTTCCGTCCTGCGAGTAAAAAATCAGTAGAATGGTTCATGGATCGTTTCAAAAGCACCCCAATCACCACCATAAAACCAACAAAAACAAGAATGATCGCGTAATCAATGGGGCCGAGGGCAACAAACATAGGTTTGAAAGGGAACCCGAGAAAAAAAGTTTGTAAAGTGGAAATCGAAGGAGAAGCACCTGGCATCTGGCCAATTATTTCCTTAAAAATTTTCCAAAGTCGCCGACAAACCTAGTAACACGTTCTTTGAAAAAGACTTTTCGAATTATGTCACATTGCTAGATTCGGAACCATCTGGAGGATCTATGTTCTACCTTCTTTTAGCCCTTCTCCACGAAGATTATGCTTCTGGGAGAATTGATTTTGCGACCTATTTTGAGAATACGGTCCTCCTTGCCCTCGACCACGAACGCATCAAAACCAACTTAGAACAAAGCAAAGCCGCCTAAATCTAAGCCTCACATCCAATTCCTGGGGGTGTACAACCAGTCCTTCCAGGAATTTTCTCCTTGTTCTGGGAAGTCCTCTCTGTACGGTAACAGAAAAATCATTTCTCAGGAAAATCCAATGACTTCGGCAAAACTCCTTACCGGTACCCTCCAAAATTCGCAAAAATTTTTCCTTCAATTCGGAGGACAGGGTTCCCCTTACCTCAAAGAACTCGTAAAATTGTATGCAGAACCAGATCTAAAAGAATTTTTCGAAACTAGTTTCAAAACTCTTGGTGAAATCGCGGCTCGTGATGGAAAAAACCCTCTCCTAAACGAAGGACTTGATTTTAAATCATGGATTGAAAATCCAGATGCAGCGCCAAACGAAGATTATTTGGCTCGCGCTCCGATTTCTGTTCCTGGGATCTTTATGACCCAAATTGCAAACTATGTTTTGGTTTCCAAACGTGGTTATCCTACAGCAGACCTTATGAAAGCAACTGGTGCCGTGAGTGGCCATAGCCAAGGGGTAATTGCTTCTGCTCTTGTGGGTCTTGGAAAAGAAGGCGCTGACTTCTTAAAAGCTTACTCTGACTTCTTAAAATTCGTTTTTTATCTTGGGTTCAACGGCCAAAAAGTATATCCTAACTTCCAAGTTTCCGAAGACATCGTCAAAGAAAACGAAGCAAACGGTGACAAAAACCCAGCACCAATGGTCGCTGTGATTGGTTACACAAAAGACGAACTCGAAGACCGAGTGAAAAAAACAAACGAATCTCTTGGACTCAAAGGACAAGACACAGTGTTTATCTCTCTTTACAACACTCCAGATTCCATGATTCTTTCCGCTCTTCCTTCTTCTCTATTAGCATTTCGTAAACAATGGAAAGCAGAAATGGACGAGAAAAAATTTAAGTTTGTCTACTTAAAAACAACTGCACCTTTCCACTGTCCATTTATGGAATCTTCACTTGATAAATTCAATGCAGAAGATGCATCTGTGGTTCCTTTCCCATACACTGGTGCTGATTTAAAAGTTCCTGTGTTTAGCATCTATGATGGTCACAACTTACAAAAAGATGGAAACCTTCGTGACATCCTCTTCAAAATGGTACTCATTGAACCACTTTACTGGGATTTGGCGATTGCTCCTGTACTCAATGACAGTGCCATCACAACGATCATTGACTTTGGACCAAGTGTTGTGAGCCAAAGACTCACAGGTGGACACCTCAAAGCAAAAAACATCGAAAAACAATCTTTATGCGCTTCTAACGCAAAAGAACTAAAGGTGATTCTCGAAGTTTAATGAATCCTTCCACAGCTCGGGCCGCTTCTAAATTAAACCTAATTCGCCTTCTGGCTTCCCACCCAGAAGGATTGTCTTTAGAAGAAATCCAAGGAGTGACAGGACACAAATCCATCAACTCTCTCAAAAAAGATTTGGGAGAGTTGTATATGATTGAGATGTATCCTTACTCACCAACAGATGCTGTGGATTTAGACTTTGATGGGGATAAGGTAAAAATCAGACTCCCCATCGCTGTTGACTCTGCTCTTCCCCTATCCCCAAAGGAATGGGTCGCACTTCGCTCATTACTTCTCTCCGATACAGAAGAAAAAGATCCCACAATCAAACAATCCATCTTACAAAAAATTGATTCTGTTTTGCCAGCGGGGGAATGGTCTCCCCATCAAAAAACAAAAGAGATCATCCAAGAAGCCATTCGTTCTCAAAAAATACTAACAATTGTTTATTGGAAACGGAACAACAAAGAAAAGGAAACAAGAACCCTTGCTCCTTGGATCCTCCTAGAAGAAAATGAATCTTACTTACTTGCTTATGATGTGAAAAAAGAAGGATTTCGTTCCTTCCGATTGGATTATATTTTAGATGCCACTCTTACAAACGAGTCCTTTCCCAACATACCGAATACTGCTGGTGAGTTTTTAGCAGGTTTCCAACAAAAGTTTCAAACAGAAGAATCATCTGAAACAAATGTAATCCTTTGGGTAACAGATTCTGCATCTTACCATTTGGGTCTCAAACTCCCTTTAAAAGAAACAGGAAACACAAAACAAATTGGAAACACAATGTATCGCCAATTCAAAACTCCGATGCGCGATGAAAATTGGCTTATTCAAACCATACTGGGTTATGGTCCTTCTGTTTTGGTGGCAGAACCAAAAGAAATCAAAGACTCCATCAAACTCCAGTTACAATCAATCTCCCTTGCCAAACACAATGAATCTGTAAACAACTAGAGTCATTCCCATGTTTACCATCACTCATGCAAAGATTAACATTGGCTTGGTGATTCCTTACAAACGGGAAGACGGACTACACGAAATCCGAAGTGTCTTTGTGCCAATTGACTTTGGTGATCCCATGGAAATCCAAATCCAATCTTTGCCTAAGGAGAGTGAATCTAGGTTTCTCTTTCGTTCCGAAAACCATTTGTTAGGTTACCGCCACTCTCTCTTTGAAGCGGTCTCAGAACGAGGGGAACTTTCTCGGAATATCCTCACAAAAACCTTCACCCAACTCAAAAACCACTTCCTAGAACCCTTGGAAGTCCGCATCCATCTCCAAAAATTCCTGCCACCAGAGGGCGGAATTGGGGGAGGAAGTAGCAATGCAGGTGTGTTTTTACGCCACCTTTTCCCTTTCACCAATCTAAACCCGGAAGAACAGATCCATTTTGCCAAATCCATTGGGGCGGATGTGCCTTTTTTCCTCCAAACCTCTCCTTGTTTTGTGAGTGGGATTGGGGATATCTTAGAACCGATCTCCGTAGCCAAAGGTTATGGCATTTTGGCCATCCCTCCTTTTGGATTATCTACCGGTTCTATGTACGCAGGCCTTCAAAAAAGTTTACAAAAACCCTATGGTTCCGAAGTATGGAAATCTCTGGCAGAGGATTTAATTCGAAGTCTTCACGTCGGGGATTGGGCTTACCTGCAAAACAGGTTAGAGAACGAGTTTGAAAAAATCGCTTTCCAGACCCAACCCTTACTAAAGGAATTGAAATTAGGGTTCTTTGAGTCGGGAGCAGATTTTGCTTCTCTTTCAGGTTCTGGTTCTTGTCTTTATGGCATTTACAAGACTGAGGAGAAACGAAACGAGGCCCTTCCCAATGTTTCCCATCGATTCCCCGAAATGGAATTTCGAACGTTCTCTTTTTAGAAACTGGCCTGTAGCCAAGCGGTAAGGCAGCGGTTTTTGGTATCGCCATTCCCTAGGTTCGAATCCTAGCAGGCCAGCCAGTTTTAAAAGATCCGATAGAACGAACGATGAACCTACATAATACTGTAACTGCTGTTATTTTGGCGGCGGGGAAAGGAACTCGAATGAAGAGTGAGCTTCCCAAGGTTGCGGTTGTACTGAACGAATCTCCACTTTTACTCCACGTTCTTCGTAATATCGAATCCGCCGGCATTAACCGAAAGGTTGTAGTTGTCGGTTACCGCAAAGACATTGTCACAGACATTGCCAAATCCTTTCCAGGTGTTGAGTTTGCCGAACAAACAGAACAACTAGGAACGGGACATGCAGTGATTTCTGCAGAGAAACAATTAGCACCCTACACTGGTTATACGATTGTTGCTTGTGGTGATGCACCACTGATTTCTGCTTCCTCATTTTCCAATCTCATCGAACACCATAAATCCAATGGTTATGTAGCAACGGTTCTTTCCGCTAAAATGGAAAACCCAACTGGGTATGGTCGCATCATTCGTTCTGCTGATGATGGTAGTTTACTTCGCATCGTAGAAGAAAAAGATGCGAGTTCCGAAGAAAAAGCCGTAAACGAAGTGAATACCGGCACTTATTGTTTTAATACTGAAGATCTTTTTGGTGCACTCAAACAAATTGGAAACAATAACGCACAAAAAGAATATTACCTTACTGATGTGATTAAGATTTTCCGAAACGAAGGGAAAAAGGTTGGAGCACAGACTTTAACCAATGCATTAGAAAGTCATGGGATCAATTCTCCAGATGATTTGGCACTTGCGAAACAATATATAGATAGTGGGTTGGTTGGAGTATGAATCCTAGCGAAGTTGTAGTATTTTCTGGTAATGCAAATAGACCTTTAGCAGAAGAAATCTGCAAAAACTTAGGCATTCCGAATGGCCAAATTTCGGTGAAACGATTTTCCGACGGAGAAAGTTCTGTCAAAATCGAAGAAAACGTTCGTGGCCGTGATGTATTCGTGGTTCAATCCATTAGTTACCCAGCAAACGACAGTTTGATGGAACTTCTTCTTATCATTGATGCCGCAAGAAGAGCCTCTGCACGTCGTATTACCGCAGTCATTCCTTATTATGGATATGGTCGCCAAGACAGAAAGGTAGAACCACGGGTTCCGATTTCTGCTCGTATGGTTGCCGATTTAATTGAAACCGTAGGCCCTGATCGTGTCCTCACCATGGACCTACATGCAGACCAAATCCAAGGTTTTTTTAGAATCCCTGTGGATCATTTGTACTTTTCACCTGTGCTTGCCGAATACATCAACTCACTGAAGATGGACGATCTAGTGATTGTATCTCCCGATTCAGGTGGAGCAGAACGTGCTCGTAATTTTGGTAAAAAAGTAAACGGATCTCTTGCCATCATCGACAAACGGAGACCAAAAGCAAACGAGTCAGTTGTCATGCACGTGATTGGTGACATCAAAGACAAAAACTGTTTGTTACTCGATGACATGATTGATACGGGTGGAACCATTGCCAAAGCGGCAATTGCACTCTATGAAAATGGTGCAAAATCAGTATTATGTTGCGCATCCCACGGAGTCTTGTCAGGTGAAGCGCCTACAAAACTCAATGAGGCCAATTTTAAACAAATTGTTCTCTCCAATTCCATCGCCATTCCCGAGAGCAAAAAAATAAATCACTTGAAAACGCTCTCTATTGCCCCACTCTTTGCAAAAGCCATCGAGCGGATTCATAACGAAGAATCAATCTCTAGTCTGTTTTCATAACTTTAAGGAACATAATCATGGAAAAAATCAGTATCAAAGCACAACCAAGAACTTCAACAGGAAAAGGTCCTGCCAGAAGAATGCGTGTGGAAGGTTTAGTACCGGCTAACATCATCGGAAACGGTGAAGCAAAATCGGCAAGTGTTGTCGAAAAAGAAATCCAAAAACTCATCGACTCCGGAATTCGTAAGGCAACTCTGATTGACCTCGAACTTGACGGAAAATCAGAAAGAGTTTTCGTAAAAGAAATCCAAAGATTTCCACACACAGGACAAATTCGTCATATTGACTTTTACAAAGTGACTCCAGGCAAAAAAATCCAAACAACTGTAGCGATTAAAACTTCAGGTGTTGCAAAAGGATCCAAAGCTGGTGGTCAGTTCGAACACTTAGTTCACGAAATCAAAGTGAAGTCTACTCCAGAAGATCTTACTGACGTAATCACTGTTGATGTAAGTGGTCTTGATGTGGGAATGATGATCAAAGTTTCTGAACTCCCTCACCCAAAATCATGGGAAATCTTAGTGAATGGTGATCCGATTGTTGCTTCATGTAACAAAACGAAAGCGATCCTAGCAGCAGAACGCGCTGAAAAAGCAGAAGCGGATGCCAAAGGAAAACCAGCAGCTAAAAAAGCGGCTAAGAAGTAAGAACTACTTTTAAGAACCAATGAAGTTAATTGTAGGGCTGGGAAATCCTGGCGATAAGTATAACAACAATCGATCTAACATTGGTTTTAAGATTCTCGATGTCATTGCGAACAACATTGGCCTCGAGATCAAAACTAAAAAGAAAAAATCACTCATTGGACGAGGTGACTTTGAAGGGGACGAAGTGGTTTTACTCAAACCACAAACCTTCAGTGAACTGTCTGGTGAGTCTGTCCTCTACATTGCCTCCTTTCTCAAAATCCAAGTCAAAGACATCGTCGTGATCCACGAAGATGTGGGACTGGAACTGGGCCAAATCGTAGTCACAAAAGGTGGCGAAAATGACACAAATCCCGGGGTAAACTCGATTTCTGTCTCATTACGTTCTCCTAACTTCATTCGCATTCGGATCGGCGTTCTTAATTCCAGCTACAATCCGAAAAAAAGAGAAGATTTTTTACGTGAAGATTTTGAGCCTTTAGAGAACCTGAGTTTGATACAGATCATCAATGACGCCGAAGCGGCGATTCGTTCGATTTCCATGGGGGATATCGACGAAGTGATTCAGAAATATCACCTTTGATTTCAGTCTAATCTTCGGAAGTCTTACATGAATAAAAACATCAAAACCGTATTCCTATTTTTACTCGTATTCCTTGTCATTTTGGCAACCGTTTACAAGGGCCAAGACTTTGCCGGTAAACCCGACGAAATCAGTTATTCCGATTTTTTGAATATGGTAGAACCCATTGAAGGGAAAAAACCCATTGGGAAAATCACATCCAAAGATGGGAAAGATATTTCTTCCAAACAACAAATCATCATTGATAAAGAACTCATTGAAGGTTGGTACATTCCTGAAAATAGTAAGGACAACAAACCAAAACCTTTCAAAACCAATGTTGCACAAGTGAACGATGATTTGGTGACAAAACTTCGTAAGTCACGCCTTAGTTTCACAGCAAAGTCCACTGAAGAAAATAAATTTTGGAGTATTGTATCAGGCATCATCCCTTGGTTATTCGCTCTTGGGATCATTTGGTTTATCATGATGCGCCAACTCCAAGCATCTGGTAACAAAGCATTTACCTTTGGTAAATCTCGTGCCAAGATGAACGTGGATCCAAAAGTAAAAGTAACCTTTAATGATGTTGCTGGTTGTGAAGAAGCAAAAGTGGAACTTCTCGAAATCATTGAATTCTTAAAAGATCCAAAAAAATTCCAAGCCATTGGCGCAAGAATTCCGAAAGGAGTTCTCCTCGTTGGTCCTCCAGGTACTGGTAAAACCTTACTTGCAAAAGCCGTTGCTGGGGAAGCTGGTGTTCCTTTTTTCTCTATCTCCGGTTCTGACTTTGTGGAGATGTTTGTGGGTGTGGGTGCATCACGTGTGCGCGATCTTTTTGACCAAGGAAAAAAGAATGCACCTTGTATCATCTTTATCGATGAGATTGATGCTGTGGGTCGACTTCGTGGTGCAGGCCTTGGTGGTGGACACGACGAAAGAGAACAGACCCTCAATCAGATGTTAGTTGAGATGGACGGATTTGAAATGAATGAAGGTGTCATTGTGATGGCGGCTACAAACCGCGCTGATGTCCTTGACCCAGCTCTCCTTCGTCCAGGTCGTTTTGACAGACAGGTGATTGTTGACCTTCCTGACCTAAAGGGTCGTGAAGAGATCTTAGCAGTTCACGCGAAAAAAGTTCCTTTAGTTTCTGATATTTCTTTAAACTCCATTGCTCGCGGAACTCCTGGATTTACAGGAGCAGATCTTGCAAACCTCATCAACGAAGCAGCCCTTCTTGCAGCTCGACGTAACAAAAAACGTGTGACCCAAGAAGAACTCGAAGAAGCTCGTGATAAGGTAATGATGGGACCAGAACGTAAGTCCATGTTCATCTCTGACAAAGAGAAAGAAATGACAGCGTATCATGAAGCAGGTCACGCCCTTCTTGGCACCTTACTGCCGTATACCGAACCCGTTCATAAAGTTACCATCATCCCACGTGGTCGTGCCCTTGGTCTTACTCAATCGCTTCCAGTGGAAGACAGACATTCCTATCGCAAAAACTATTGTTTGGATCGAATTGTGATGTCTATGGGTGGATACATTGCCGAAGAACTGATCTTTGGTGACCCATCCAATGGTTCTTCCAATGACATCCAACAAGCAACGAACATCGCTCGTCGTATGGTTTGTGAATGGGGTATGTCTGAAAAACTCGGAACCATCCACTACGGATCGGGAGAAACTTCACCATTTATGGGAAGAGATTATGGTCATACGAGTAAACCTTACTCAGAAGAATTTGCTGCTATGATTGACCAAGAAGTGAAACGCATCATCCAAACTTGTCTCGACAAAGGTCGTGATTTGGTGAAGAAAAATCAAAAGAAATTGGATGCCATCGCGAAGGCACTTCTTGCAAAAGAAACCATTGATGCACAAGAACTCATGGACATTGTCCAACCATCCTTTGATAAATTCTCTGATTCCAAACCAGGAATTGGTTCGAAAAAAGGAAAAGGAACTTCTGCAACCAAACCAGCTTATTCGGCTTAATGAAGTATTGGCTCTTTAAAACAGAACCTGATGTCTTTTCGATCGATGACTTAATACGAGAAAAACTCTCGTATTGGGAAGGGGTTAGAAATTACCAAGCACGTAATTACCTTCGCGATGAAGTGAAGTTAGGTGACTTGGTTTTGTTTTATCATAGTCGGTTAGAACCACCAGGTGTTGTCGGCATCGCAGAAGTGGCAAAAGAAGCGACACCTGATCCCTTTCAATTTGATCCGAACCACAAATACTTTGATCCTAAACTGAAAGGTACAGAACCAAGATGGTTTGGTGTTCACCTCAAACCCCATACCAAATTCAAAGAATTGATTCCACTCGATCTTTTGAAAAAAACAAAAGGTTTAGAATCGATGGTGGTCACACAGAAAGGATCGAGACTATCGATCCAACCTGTGACGAAAAAGGAATTTGAGATTGTGGCAAAACTTGCAGGTGTTACAGTAAAGTAACCATTCCCGGTTTTCCCTTAAAAATCTGCCTTGTCATTTACGGTTTTGCAGTAAACACTTGCACTGCTTTTACCTTATCAACTTCAAAAAACTTTTTATCCTTATAAAAGAAAGCCCCTGCTCCCATATAAACGAACTCTGGATTGAGCATATTTTTCCGGTGACCGGGCGAGTTAAACCAAACTTCCACAACCGCTTTTGCTAAACTTAAGTAAGTATGGTTGGGAATGGGTGTTCCAGCTTTGGTATAACTAAAAAATGGGCCACCGTTTTGCACAGGCGTGAAAACAGGACGACCACTTTGGTATTGGATTCCAAATGCATTGATGATATTTTCTGCAGAATAGGTTTCAGCGATCCCCACCAAATCCAATCGATCTTTGAGTGTTTCCTTTCCATTTACTGTACTTGTATGCGAATAAAAATCGTAGGTCACCATGTCTTGTGCATGTCCAAAGGCTGCTTGTTCACATCGTTCTGAATGTTTAAATGGCCGAAGTCCCAATTGTTTTCTTTCTTTGGAAGTTACATAAAAAATAGCGGCATTTAACAACGGATAATCGACTTTTGCAAAATCAATGGTGGCATTTGCGGGTCCATAAGAAGGAAAGGTATCTTCATTAAATGCCTCATATTGTTCTACCTTCCATTTGTCAGAATCAGGAAGTTCCCTTCCATCTTCGATACTTTCCAAAAATGCCAACTTAGGATCTTGTTTCTCAATTACTTCTTCTACTTTTTTTGGCTCTTCCACCACAACCACAGGAGCTTTTTTGACCTCAGGGGTTTTACAAAGAGTGAGTGTGAATACACAAGTCAATACAAGGAACGATAAGGTTTTGTTTCTGTTAGGTTGTAGATTGAGTTGTTCGTTTATGAATTTCATTGTTTGAGCTCCTATAAATACCGATTGTAGTCATTCACGACATTGTGAATGAGATTTTTTTCTTTGTTGTATTGGATGGTTTTCGCTTCTTTGATTCCAGATTCCCAAATGAACATAAAGGGAACTCCAAATAATGTAGAATGTTTTTGTCTGTATTTTTCACGACCAATTAACTTATCATTCAAATAAAAATCAGCCTGTAAAACTCGTTCCTTCGAATAAATGGAAGGCAATAATCCAGCAGTTCCAATCATAAAAATGGTTGAGATAGAAGAAACCCAAAAGTGTTCGTATTCATTTACTTCGCTTGTATACAAATCGATATGATGATTGGCCCTCACTCCATCAGACAACACTCTCTCAAAATAACCAGTTTCTGTGAGATACTTGGTATAAATTGCAGTGATCTCACGTTTGTTTCGATTGTTTTCGGGAGTGATCACTTGGATGGTTAAAAGGGGAATTTGTTGTTTGAGTGTGGGCCTTGCGATGATAGGCACATCTTCACTCATGTAGTTATAACAAGAGGGAAAAAACAAAAGGGAACATAAAACAAGAACAATGAAGTTTCGAATGCGAATCATAATCCGAGAGAAGGCTATCAATTCAGAAAAGAAGGAAAAGCCTTTTTTTTAAAACTGAGAAAAATCGACAATCTGCATCTGGTGTAATAAAAAACCACCAACCACTGTA
The DNA here is from genome assembly GCF_004769665.1 of Leptospira kemamanensis. GTDB lineage: Bacteria > Spirochaetota > Leptospiria > Leptospirales > Leptospiraceae > Leptospira_A > Leptospira_A kemamanensis. The sequence goes on along the minus strand of NZ_RQGG01000018.1, from coordinate 30,529 downwards.
AACAAAATCCAGGCCACTATGGATATGGAACCTCCGATTTTCACCATCTCGAGACTTCGTATCCCACCATAACTAAACGCAAGTGCATTGGGAGGTGTGGAAACGGGAAGTGGCATGGCAAGGGAAGCACCGATCGTCGCCCCGATTGCAGCAGGTAAAATGAGTTCACCAGGTAGACCCATGGTGATTGGCAAAATCAAATTGGCAACACTGGTATTGCTGAGAAAACAAGAGAGGAAAAGGGACAATAACGAAAAAAACAAAAACAAACCGAGCTGGCCAGATTCACCTAACAAAAAAATACTGACAAAATGTTTGGCAAGACCTGTTTCTTCAAAGGCTTTCCCAAGTGCAATCCCACCACCCATGAGAATCAGTACATCCCAAGACAATTTTTTGAACTCCTGTAAGTCCAAAAGAGAAAATCCAAAAAATACAATCACGGGAAATAAAGCGATGGTTCCATTGGAGATTCCATGCCAATCAGAGCTCACCCAACCCAATATGGTGACAAGGATCACAACAACAGAAATCATTCGTTTTTTTTGTGGATGGGCGAAAGTCTCTTCTTGGATTCCAATGAGGTGTAAGGAAGAGTTCTCTTTTTCTTTTTTTAAGTACACAATGTACAAAATTCCAGATAAGGCAAGGACCGATAAAAGAAAAACAGGAAAGGCAAACACCATCCAATCTAAAAATCCAATGTGAAATCCTTTTTCTTGTAGATAGGCAAGCCCAATCACATTCGGTAAGGTGCCAACGGGAGTTCCAATCCCTCCCAGGTTTGCAGAAAATGGAACCATAAATAAAATGGATTTTCGAAGTGGGCTTGTTTCCTCTAAAGATTTCATCATGGAAGAAACAAGACCGAGCATCATGGCCGCAGTTGCCGTGTTATTCATAAAGCAGGAAAGAAATGCCGTGGCAAATCCCAAGGACAAAACGAGTAAAAATGCTGAACCTTTGGTTTTTTTGATCACAAATGAAGCAATCGTTGCATCCAATCCATAAAAACTAATGGCACTGGAGATGACAAAACCACCTAAGAAGAGTAAGATGGTCTCGGAAAAATAACAAGACAAAAAAGTAATCGTTTTTGGAGCACCAGGGCCCCAACTTGGGATGAGCCAAATGAGTTCTAAAAAAAGGACCAAAAATCCTGTGACATATAACGGAAAAAGTTCTGTGATCCAAAGGAAGGAAACAACGAGAGCAATCGCCAAATTGATCTCCTGGGCGGGGGTGAGTCCAAGCCAAACTTGGTACCATCCGAAGATCGCAGGAAAAATGGAAAGTGTGGAAAATAGAATGCCTGCTCGAATCATTGTGACTTGACGATTTATACTCACCTGATACTTTTTCGATAGACTCCATTCGTTTCAAGCAAACAAATACAATGAGACTTTCCTGAAATTTCTAAATGTTTATTTTTTATGCAAATAACCTATAACGACTTAAAACAAGCAGTTTTGGGTAGTGGCCCAATGGGTATCATTATCGCTTCCCTACTGGCAGAAAAGTATGATTCTATCACTTTATGGATTCCAGACAAAGAATTTGTAGAACTCCTTAAAAAACGCCGCCAAACAGAGATTATGGGAAAGACAATCGAACTTCCTGACCACATTGACATCGTGTCAAGTTTGGATGCTTTTGGAAGGGATGATTGGGCATTTCATGTGGCAGTTCCCTCAAGGTCGTTTTTGGATAGTGTTCACGGTTTGATCGATGTCCTCGAACCCTTTAATAGTTATGTTTTTTCCTTTTTGACAAAGGGAATTTTGGATTCTAAAAATCGAAAAAAAACAGGTTTTATCACTTACTCACAATACCTACAAAATTATTTAATCGAACGTAATTTTAATAATGCTTCCGTTGCTGTGGTCAATGGTCCGTCTCTTCTCGGCGAAATTTTAGAAGAGAAGTTTAGTTTTTTTAATATTGGTTCCACTGAAAAACCAACAGCGGATTATCTTGCAGACGTTTATTCTTCACACTTCATCAATACTTGCATCACCGATGATGTCATCGGAATGGAAATTGTTGGAGTTGCGAAAAACCCAATGGCGATTGCCAGTGGAATTGTTTCCCTCCTCCCTCGTTACGGTTCCAATTTACTTGGTGAAATTTTATCGGTTGGATTCCAAGAAGTGAGAGACCTTGCGATGCGTTACGGCGCACGTCCTGACACTGTGATGGGAAGGTCCGGCCTTGCAGACTTTATCACGACAGCAACTAGCAACAAAAGTCGTAATCGTGGGTTTGGTCAAAAAATTGTCGGTGAACTTTTGTCAGGTGGCGAAAAACTCAGCATCAAAGATAGAATTGAAATCTTTTTTGCTCCAAGGTCCTTTATTGAAAGAGAATCCACAAAATGGCATGATAACGTGGAAGGAACTTATGCTCTCAGCATTCTTATTGAACTTGCCAACGAAATTCGACTTCCTTTCACCTTACATCGAACTCTGTTTGATGTATTAACAAGAAAACAACCACCTGGTGCTCTCATTGATTTGATCTGTGGTAAAAAAACAGAAGCAAAAAATATCCCACTCGTTGTTCAGAAAAAAGTAGGACTCAATTTAACATCAGGAATTGACTTTCAAAACTTACTTGTTGATCGCATTTTAAAACAAATCAGCAATGTTCCAGGCACGATCAGCCGTGTGAAAAAACAATCCTCAGCTGTGATTGAATCCACACAAAAACGACTGACCAAAGCCAAACGAAAAAAACAAAAACTAGAAGAAGTTAAGTTTGAATCAGAAATCGAAATTTGGCAAAAGTTTCAATACTGCCAAAAAGATGAAGAACTCACTTCCATCAAAGAATTAGTTCGTTTTTATGTGAATGAAATTGCTGACAATTATAGCCCTACTGTTCGTGAATCAGTTTTACGTTTTGTAGCACCAATTCGTCTGTTCTCGGGTGGATTCTTAAAAGGTTCGATGATCCCCCACATCGGTGGAAAAACAGAAGTTGTAAAGGCTCTTTCTTCCAAATACAATCTGTTATACGCACCGACACATCGATCCCATTTGGATTCAGTTGAAGTTGCTTATTCGCTATTCCATTTAGGATTACCTGTACCTCGTTATGCAGCGGGAATCAACTTAATGTCCAATCCGTTCTGGGAATGGATGTTAAAATCCTTAGGTGCCTATGCTGTTGATCGAGATAGAACAAGGAATAGTTTGTATTTAGAATGTTTGACTCTTTATTCCCAAGTGATGCTCGAACAAGGAATTCCCTCCCTTGTTTACCCTGAAGGCACTCGATCAAGAACTGGTGCAATTGTTCCCGTGAAAACTGGACTCTTAACAACAGCGGTCAATGCATTTCGTAGTTCGGGAACAGAGATTGTCATCGTTCCAATTTCTGTCTCGTATGAAACCGTACCTGAGGACAATCAGTTCTGCAATATTCCTGAAGAGTTAGGTATGGCAGGATTTTTAGCGAAACGTTCGAATGTGTATGTAGAGTTTTGTGATCCGATTCCTATTTCCGAATATGCTCATACAGAAGATCCAACGATTGAACTGAGTTATCGGATCACGAAAGGTTGGAAACAATTTCATAAAATTTTACCAAACCAAATCGTAGCAAAAATTTTGGTGGAAAATGATTATTCCATCGAAGTTTCCCAAAGTACGATGTTAGTGGAAGATTTTATCTCCCGACATGAAGGGAATTACCTCACACGAGACCCGGAAGAGATTTGGGAAAGAGGAAAAAAGATCTTAGAAAAACGTAAGATGATTGAAGAAGCAAATCGTATGATCCATTCGAAAAACGATGCGTTACTTCAATATTATGCGAATATGATTCCGGAAGACGAAGACAAAAAGTACTAATCGTTAGCGCTTGTTACACATTTTGAACGGGGAGCCTTCCCCGTTTGCGTATGTAAATGGTTTTTTCTAATGTGGCAACCACATCACTAACTTCATCTATCACATTCGTTGTGAATAAAAATTCCCCTTTCCGTTTGGTATCCACTTCCTTTTGAATCCGTTCGATTTCTTCTTGAGGAATCTGAAATTTGGCAGTCACTTTTCCTTTACCTGGTTTTACAAAGGTCATCGATCCCACTTTGTCCCACACGATATAATCTGGTCCTAATGTTTCCAATAAAATTAACATAAAAAAAGGATCACACATGGAATACAAGGATCCACCGAAGTGAACTCCCACATAGTTTTTGTTATAAAACCGAAGTTTCATTTCTACATGGAAGTAGGATAAATCCTTGGCAATATTTTTGATGCGAATTCCTGCTCCGATGTAAGGAGGATAAAAATTATATAACCAAATTTTGAAACGCTTTTTCCAAGAGATAGTTTTCATCCTGGCATTGGTTCCTTTTTTTTATGTTTTGAATTGATGAGATATACAGCTAACATGGCCAAGGCGCCACCGATGATCACTGGAATTTGGATGACTTCATCCAAAATCAAATAACTACTCAAATATGCAGAGAGTGGAACGATAAAGATAAAACTACTCGCAATCTCAGATCCAAGTCTTGTAGCCGCATAAAAGTATACGGTGGTTCCAAAGGTGGTGGAGATTACAGTGAGATAAAAAATCGCAAACCAAAAGGAAGCACCAAATTCCCAAACCTTCCAAAAACTAGGATCATTCCAACAAAACAGAAGTTCCAAAATAGACCCAATCCCATAGACATAAAAACTATAGGTGATGGGAGACATTGACTTTCCTGTTTTTTGGCTATTGAGTGAAAGGGTGGCCCAAACAAAAGAACAAAGTAAAAAGAACAAATTTCCAGATAACAATAGATAGTCGACACTGATCTTCCAAACTTGTAAGATCACAAGCCCACCGAGAAATCCGAAAAAGAGACCTAATACTTGTCTTTTGGAAATGGATTTCTTTTGTACTAAAAACACAATGAAAAAGGTAACAATCGGATTGAGTGTGGTGACTAACACTCCACCAGCTCCCGGTAATCCATTTTTCAAACCCAAAAAGAAAAATTGGTTATAGAGTGTGTAGATGATCCCACCGATCAATACATTCCAATAGTCCTTTCCTGTATTCAATCGGATGGGAAGTCGTAATCCATACAGGATGGGTATGACCGATAAAAAGGTAGCAAGGAATCTCCAAAACACAAGCACAGGGACGGGAACAAGACCTGCGATCATTTTTGCAATCGGCCATGAGATCCCCCAAGAAACCATCGCGAGGATCAGTAATAATAAAAATTTAATGTTCAAATGAAATTTCCTTTGATGAGAAGATTTAATCCATAGGTTGTAAGAAAGGAAACAGGAATTCCAATTCCTAACATAAGGCTTGCTAAATGAGGAGATATATTTTTTTCAATTGTGATGACAGTGGATGTGACCATAGGTGCCATTGCTGATTCTAAGAGGATGGTTTGGAACAATAAAGAATCCTCTTTTAAAGGAAGGTATACAAAATATACAAGTAAGGGTGCTAAAATCAGTTTAAAACCAAGTCCTAAGGCCAAATACTTTCCATGGCCTGCAATGGTTCGTAAATCCAACATATATCCAACGGAAACAAGGGCTAGAGGTGTCAAAGTATCTCCTAATCGAAGTAATACGATCTTAACGGCATCTGGATATTCGATTTGTCTTGTGAGGATGGCAAAGAGCAAAGCATAAATGGGAGCAAATCCAAGAACACGTTTTACTAAAGTTAAAAAATCCCATCTCCCATCCATCGCAATGGAGGCAAGTATGATCCCTGGAAAACTTAACACCATAAACGTTCCGAGTTGGTCAGCAAGAATTCCATACCCAAGTGCTTCTTTCCCCAAATAAGCCTCAAGCATAGGAAATCCAACAAAGGATGTATTACCAAGACCTGCTGTTAACACCAAACAAACCATAGTTGAAAAAGACATGAATTTGAGTTTGTAAAAAACAAAGAAAAACAAAACTGCAAATCCAAACAAAAGCCATGGCATGGAGGTGGGCATCACAGCGGAAACGGAAATCTTTAATTCATGTACGTGATACAAGACAAGGGAAGGTAACGAGACAAACAAAATAAATCCATTTAACACTTTCGGTGTAGATTCTGGAAATTGTGGGAGTTTTCGAAAAAATAAACCCAATCCAAAACAAACACCGAGTAATAAAAAATTTTCCATACTTAAAAAGAAAGGAAGGTCGCAAGGGCCTTAGAATTAAAAAACACACCGTCTTTTTGCCTTGGTGCCTCGAGCCCATCCCGAACCATTTCCGCATATCCTTGGGCGAAATACAAATACTTGGTTGGAAGTTTTGCCTCTTTGTCATGGACAGTTTGTTCGAGAAATTCTGCAAGTGCCAAGACATTGTATGTTAGATCAGCAATATAAACCCGATTCATATCCTTCCAATCTTTGGACTCTTCTTTCAAAATTCGATCGAGTTCATTTCGTTTTTCTTGGAATAATGTATATTCCGTTTTGAGTTCCAACATCTCACTGACCTTCTTTGTCAAATCCTCCAACAGGGATTGGAATGCGGCATATACCTTTGGTTTTTGTAAGGCATGAAGGCAATGGTCAGCGATGATTAGATGTGTGCCTTCCCAAGTTTCATTGATGATGGAATCATTGTGAAGACGAGGTAAAGGAGAAAAGTCACCGATGATTCCATTTCCACCTAACGAAAGAATGGCTTTCTGAGTGATGTAAGATGCTTGTGATGAAGATTTGTATTTGAGAAGGGGGACTGTGATTTCTGCGGCCTCATGTGCATTTTCCGCTAAATTTACGGATCGGAAATTGACAAAACAATTTGCTGTTTGTAAAATTTGCATCTCTGCGAGTGTTTTCACAAAAGAAGGAAATTCTAAGATTTTTTTTCCATATGCCGTTCGAAACTTCGCATACTCGGATGCTTCCATTACAGACCTTCTTGCATTTCCACAAGAACCAAGTCCCACATGGAGTCGTGAAGTTTTGATGATGTAACGGATTAAATTCACAAGTCCATGTCCGGGGCGACCAAACTCTTCTGCTTCTACTTTGTCATAAATGATCTCTACTGTAATTTTTCCACGAGATCCGATGATGTCTTTTTTACGAAGGATGTGGTGGCCATTCAGTTCCCCATTTTCTTTGATCCTTGGAACTAAAAACATTCCCACAGTATTCGTTCCTTCTATTTTCGCAGTGGTTACCCATAAGTCACCAGGATTGGAACAAAACCATTTTTCACCAGTTAACTCCCATTTGCCGTTAGGTAGTTTTTTGGCAACGGTTCGGTTTGCAGATACATTACTCCCACCTACACGTTCGGTCACATATTGACCAGCCATAAAATGAGAATCACTGCCTTTGCCTGCAACAAGGGGGAGATATTTTTCCTTTTGTTCTTCTGTGCCTATTTTTTTAAGAGCAAGGATCATTCCATCGGTCATCGCCAAAGGACAAGCCACTCCCCCTTCCCCATTGAGATTCATCAAATAGGTAAGCGCATAACGATGGATATGTGTGAAATCAAATTTCCATTCTGGGTGAAAGTCTAAGTTCACAACTCCATGGTCGTAAGAGATTTTGCGTGCCCGTTTTTGTTCCTCTGAATATTTGATGAAATCAATTCGTTTGCCAGTGCGATCATATTTGACCACTTCACCGTATTTTCCTTCTTTGTGGCACTCTTCGGTGAGTTCATCCAAAATGCCACCCACGAGTTCCCCATACTTGCGAATGTGTTCGACCATTGCTTGTTTGTGTTCTGGTACATACGTTTCCGAATAACGATCCACCATTCGTTGTAAGGCTGGATCCATATCGTAAAAATTCTTACCCCGTAGGCCTTTGTATTCGGAAATATCAAACGGTTGTAAGGAAGGATGTTCAGAAATATGGTGACTCATATCTCCAGTTCAAAAAATGGAATAGGATTCACTAGCAAAAAAGTCACCCCGTTTTGAAATTGGTTTAAGAGATAGTTTATGGTCCAAAAATCGGAAACAAAAAAGGCCAAACAGATTTTGCATGATGTCATTTTTGAACTGCAAAACGTTTCCGAATCCATGCAGTGGTTTTTATCATACGACCGGCTTTCCGAACTACTCGAAATCAGAAAAGAAGAATGCCTGAGAAAGGTTTACCAATTCAAATCGGCAAAACCACAAATGACACTTTCAGGTGGATTCCATGAAGTAGATGGAGACCTACTTGTAGATTTTTTAGCTTGGAATTTAGAATTAGACGAAGTTGCCGAGGAATTCTTAAAAGGTGGAATCTTTTTTAGCGAACGTCCATTATATGAACTTCGTGAATCTTACAAAACTCTCATCCAAAAAACCATCGCCAACCACAAATTAGACCAAGAACTTTTGTTATTATTAACGGCTGCCACCATCGATTTTGATGATGCTGTGGATTCTTATTTGATGGATAAATTTGAAATTGATTTTTTTGTAAGACGTTCCATCCACCAATTCCTAGAAAAATTTGAAATCCATCCCGAATACGGTGCAGAAGAATTTTTATACGAATACTTAAAAAGCCTAATCCCAACCAAAATATTAAATTTCCGTGACATCACAAGAGAATTCCGAGACCGCACCTACTATGAGTTATATGGCAGGTTTCGAGAGACCAAAAAGAAAAAGAAGAAAAAAATCATACAATCCGTATCGATAGAAGTAAAAGACCTACTTGCTTTTTTTGATTTGGAACCAGGTGCCACCATCGTAGATGTAAAAAAGAAATTCAAAGAACTACTAAAAAAATACCATCCCGACATCAATAAAAAAGGGGAAGAAATGACCAAACGAATTATCTTAAAGTACAATCGTTTGGTGGAGTTATTAGGAATGTAAACTTCATTTCGGAATGGATACAGGTATCGAACCTTTCCAAGTACTCATCCCACTGCCTTCAATGGGATATGGTTTTCCTAAATACTTCGGTGGTGTGTCCCATTGGATGTCCCACCAAGCAAGCATCCGCGCAGAAAATTCTCGGAAAAGATAATAAGTTTCTTTTTTATAGGTTCTCAAATTACATTCGTAACCGTATAACTCGAGTTCTAGTTCTTTTCCTAAATACATGGCTCGTGGTAAAAAAAACGACTGGCTGATAAAGATCGCTTTGTTCACTAAAAACACTTCTTTGGCACGGATCAAGGTATCGAGAGTTCGAAAGCCAGCATGGTCTACAAAAATATCATCAGGTTTCACTTCGTGGGACAACATGTACTCAAGCATGGGGCGCAGTTCGTTGTAGTCCGATTTTCCATTATCTCCGGAGAGGAGAATTTTTTTCACTTTTCCAAGTTTGTACAATTCCAATCCACATGCCAATCGGTCCATAAGGATGGGGGAAGGTGTTTTTCCATACACGGCAGCTCCAGGAACAATGGCGACTTCCGCTTCAGGGATTTCCGAAGAATTACTTGTGTGAATGGAGTTCTCATACAGGATCCAAAAACCTAAATTGGATGCTAATGTGACAAAACCAATGATGCCAAAAACCAGGACGAAACCCAGAAACAGGGATTTCCACTTGACCCTGGAAAGGAATCGGAGCGTCTTATTTATGTAGGAATCGCGGTTCGTCATGAAGAAAAAAATTAAAGAGATTAAGTCTGTTTTTTCACAAGACAATCCGAAAATCAAGAAACAGATTGATAAGGTGAAAGAAAAAGGTCACCAACGGATGACCATTCTTGTCATTCCGCATGGGTATGATAGTTCTTTCCACTTCCAAATTTCCCATTTTACCATCCTATTTTTTTTAGGCCTCGCTTTAGGTCTATTGAGTTTAGCAATTTTTGGAATTGTTAGTTCGAATAACACACAATCCCAAATCAACCAACTCTCTAAAATTTACGGAACGTATTTTGATACCTACATCACACATGCGAACCAATTGGAAGAAATGAAAGAAGAGTATTCCAAACTCAATGAAAACATGTTGGAACTGTTTACTCTTATCGATGGACAAGATGACGAACTTTTAAAAATCCCAACAGAAGATTGGATTGAATCATCTGCTATTGACTCTTTACAAAAAGAAGAAAAAGAAGATAAACAATTGGATGTAGGACGTAAATATCTAAATGAAATTTATGAACTCAGACAATTAAAACATCGAATGGATAATTACCAACGTTTGGTGGAAGCAAATTTTCAATTTTTATACCAACGATCAGATATCTTATCTCGATCCCCTTTGTTCAATCCCATGTATTCTTATAATTTAACATCTCCTTTTGGAATGCGTAAATCACCTACTACTGGTTATTGGAAATACCATGACGGTTTGGATATGGCAAACGCAACGGGAACTCCGATTTATGCGGCAGCACCAGGCCGAGTCGTTCGAGTCACTTATGCCAATGTTGGTTATGGACACCATGTGATCATCCAACATGACTTCGGCTTTAGTACGTTATACGGCCACTGTTCTAGAATTTATGTGAGAAGCGGACAAGAAGTCAAAGCCGGGGAACAAATTGCCGAAGTGGGAGCCACTGGAAACGTTACGGGACCTCACCTCCATTATGAAATTTTTATTTCTGAAGAAGGGAAAACGGATCCAGAACAGTATATGCAAGCGGGAGTTTACTGATTGCCTAAAAAAACAAAAACCGAAGATCCCAAAAAAAGAATCAAAGAACTTCGGAAAGAAATCAATCGTCACAATGATTTGTATTACAAAGACAACTCACCTGTCATCACAGACAAAGAATTTGATTTACTTGTCAAAGAACTCCAAAAACTAGAAACCGAAAATCCAAACCTTGCAGATGGTTCCTCACCTACTGCGCAAGTAGGCTCTGACTTAAGTCCACAATTTAGCAAATTCAAACACAAGGTTCCTGTTTTATCATTAGAAAATACCTATAACGAAACAGAACTGGCAGAGTGGCTTGAAAAAACAGGGATCGAGGAATCCTATTCTTTAGAATGGAAAATCGACGGCGCCTCTATCTTGTTATACTATGAAAATGGAAAACTAACTCACTGTGTCACAAGAGGAACTGGTGGGATTGGTGACATTGTCACAGAAAATGTAAAAACCATTTCATCGATACCTCACACACTCTCTGAACCGATGAACTTTACCGTTCGTGGGGAAATCTTTATGACCTTCGCAGATTTCGAAGAGTTTAATGAAGAGTATGGTGGCAAGTTTGCCAATCCCAGAAATTTGGCAGCAGGTTCTATCAAACAAAAAGATCCAATGGATGTCGCAAAACGTCCGTTACGTATTTTTGTCTATGATGCCTATTTTTCTACATCTCGCAAAGGAATCAATTCACACAAAGACATCTTAAGTCTTTTAAAAAAAGAAAAATTTCCTCTTGCACCCGACACCAATGTGATCGTTGGAACCAAGTTAATCAAAGAAATCGAATCCTTTCGCAAAAAAAAAGACAAAATGCCATTCCCTGTGGATGGACTCGTCATCAAATTGGATTCTTTAAACTTACGAGAAAACTTAGGAGAAACAAGTCACTCCCCTCGTTGGGCAAGGGCTTTTAAATTTGATGCCCTACTCAAAGAAACCACAATTGAAGAAATTGATTTTGCCATTGGTCGCACAGGAAAGGTCACACCTCGAGCAAGGGTAACACCAATCTCACTTGCAGGCACCACTGTCACTTACGCCACCTTACACAACCAAGACTACATTAACCAACTCGGTGCTGGCATCGGTGCAAAAGTATTGATTTCAAAACGTGGTGAAATCATTCCAGCAGTAGAAAAAGTTACCTTTCCACCGAAAACGATCTTCATTTTACCCAACCAATGTCCTTCGTGTAACACCAAGTTAACGAAAGTTGATGATTCCGTAGATTTGTTTTGTACCAATCGACATTGCCCAGAACGAAAATTAAACCAACTGATTTTTTTCTGTAGCAAAAAACAAATGAATATCGAAGGTCTTGGGGAAAGACAAATTCAGATTTTTTTTGAAAAAGGTTGGGTAAAAGACATCCCTGATTTGTATACATTAGAAAAATACAAAGACGCCATACTCGAGTTAGATGGATTTGGCGATAAATCAGTCAAAATTATCTTTGATGCCATTCAAAAATCCAAAGAAAAAGACTTTCGTTTCACACTTCCTTCCATTGGCTTAAATGAAGTTGGTCCCAAGGTGACTGAAATTCTCATCGAAAACGGATATGATTCCTGGGAAAAACTCCTTACCTTAGCAAAATCGAAAACGGCAAACGAAGATCTTACATCCATCCATGGTATTGGACCTCGAACAATCGAAACCCTCCTCTCTCACCTAAAAGACAAAGAAACTTTGAAATTGGTGAATACACTGATCAAACTCGGTCTCAAATTTCAAGCAGATCAAACCGAAAAAAGCGACATACAACCGTTTGTTGGACAAAGTTGGTGTGTCACAGGAAGTTTTGAAAACTTCCAACCTCGTGACCTTGCCATGGATCTCATCACGAAACATGGTGGCAAAAAAGTAACAGGTGTCTCATCCAAAACTACCCACCTACTCTATGGACCAGGCGCCGGTTCCAAACTCGACAAAGCAAAAGAACTTGGTGTTACCTTAGTATCTGAGTCAGATTTCCTAAGTTTATTGAAACAAGAAGGGATTCCGTTAGAATCATAAGAAAAGGTTAGAAACCATTTTCCAATGTTATCATTGGTATTTTTCTATCTCAAATGCGCCTAATATATATTAGGTGTGCATTGTAACTATCTGATTACTACAGCGTTGATTACTTATAACTTGATTGAAATAAATTTCTACAAACAATATTTTCAGAAGCAGTGATGCATTCTTCTCTACAATCATTTCGTTTAATATCTGGATATCGAGTGTTACTACTCGGATACTTGTGATTACAACTTTTTAAACATTGACTGACTCTTTCAAAACAGATTCTAACCTCTGTATTTGCTGAAGGGACTACCTCTTGAGAATATAAATTCAATTTTGAGACGCAGAGAATCAAAAACAATAGGATGCAATTAGATAAATTTCGCATTTTTATACTGAATCTAAAAATTAGTGTTTCGTTCCACAGGAACTAGTGATAATAAACAGAAGGAAATCTTTAGATTTTCATTATCATTCCTTCTGGAAATATATTCTTCCTGAGTAATTTGACCTGATTCATAAGCTACGCGATGCCTTTGACTTAAATTTTCAATGACTGCGGCCATTTCCACGCAGGCTTTTGGATTTTTCTCTTTTTCAGGCGCGCAATCCAAGAAAAATAAGAGAATTAAAATTCCTGATAGTAATCGAAAGGGATTCAATACTTAATTCTCCAAAAACATAAAGGAACAAATAAGCGGTATCGTTGAATTCCGATTGGCGACAAACGTTTGGTATTGAGATTCCGTAATCCTTCCCGCTTCTAAATCCATTTTGTCACGTTCATTTAGTGAATTGATACTAATTGATGTTAGCAGGCAGATTTCTTTAGAATTTGGTTTGTCTTCCGTGCAGTGGGAAAATGTCAAAAATAGCATTAAATAAATGATTTGTTTATATTTCATAATCTGAATTAAAAATTGGAATTCTCCTTGGTTTTTAAAATCGACAAAGCGCAGGCAATTAATGTTGAATTTTCTCTTAATCTAATTAAACGCTCATACTCCTCGTTAGAGATTAATCCAGCATCCAGTTTAGCCAAATCTTCAGCATTCAAAGATTCTCCATCAGCTACCACAAAAGCGCAAAATGCTGGGTTACTAAGATATTTTTGTTCGCATCCTATTGAGAAAAATAGAAGTATAATACAAAGAAGGATTACCTTTGTTACAAATTTTTGCCCCACAGTCAGTCTAAAATGAACTAATTTTTTTTAAATTCAACCATCACGATGATACCGTTAATAAAGTAAGTCCACTAAAGTTCGGATATCTTTCCAATTTCCAAATGAAAATTAGAAATATGCCTGTTTTATCTTGAACTGATTCTTATTAAACCTACCGCTTCTCACAAAGAAAGCTGTTTTGAAATTCATACCGGCAAACATTGCATCAGTCATTCCAGAGGTAAATAATCCATCAATTCTTATCATACAACCATCTTTGGCACCGACTGGTCTAAATTCACGTTTGTAAACAGTTTCCTTAGATTAAAAATTTTGATTTTTTTCACGTTTAATGAAAGAAAGAATACATATACCAATTGTTGATTCATTCCTAACACGAATAATACGATCATACTCTTCACGAGAAATTAATCCAACATTGAGTTTTTTTAAATCTTCGGAATTTAACCCTTCGCCTTCAAGTATAGCAAACGCACAAAGATCTGCAGAATTCCCAAATTGTCTTTGACATTTAATGACCATAAAAAATAAAAAAAATATGCATACCCATTTAACTATCAATTGATTCTTAACCATTGCTTTAAAACATAATCCTTCAAATATAGATTTAACTCATAAAAATTCTGTTAATAAACTGTTTTAAAAATTGTTATTCACAGCCCGATCTTGCAATGCATAATAGCACATCGCCGCAGCAAATGTCTTTATTTCCAAAGAATTTTTTTCATATTGTTCCAAAGTCACCGTCCCATCCGTTACTCTTTAAATATCGCGATCATCAGTTGATTTTAATAAAATTGCGAAAAGAGGACATGCCTCGGGTGTGCTCATTCGATCAGGCTGACAATCAATAAAAAAGAAACCAATTACCAAAACTAAGATCGTATGTTTCATTAAATATTCCTTATATTAGAAGTTTCCATCAACATTCGTTTTGCGTAAACCGAGAACGCATCCCGCTAAAGCGGCAGACTGTCTTTGACCCATTCGTCTCTGAAAATCAGTTTCCGAGATCTCTCCTAGTTCAAACTTTCTTTTATCTTCCAAATTTGCTGAATTCGTCACGAGAACTGAAACTACACAAATTTCCGGTGAAGTAATCGTCCTAGGTTCACAGGCATATATTATCAAAATTAAAAAAATTAAAAATCCAACCTTCATCAATTTAATCCCTAGTTCTCCAAAAACATAAAGGAACACAATAGCGGTGTCGTTGTATTTCGATTAGCAACAAACGTTTGGTATTGAGCTTCCGTAATCTGTCCCGCGTCTAAATCCCTCTTATCACGTTCATTAAGCGAATTGATACTAATTGATGTTAGCAGGCAGATTTCTTTAGAATTTGGTTTGTCGGAGACGCAGTAGGTTAAAGACAGCGTACAGACTAAATAGAATATAAATACTATGAACTTCAACGATTTGGCCTAAAAATTTCCATTTTGCTCACGTTTTATTAAAGAAATTAAGCATAATCCCAATGCTCCGGTTTCTCTATTGCGCTTAGCTCTTTCATACTATTCTTGATTAATCTTTCCATTATTGAAATCATCTAGGTCTTTTGCAAGAGCCGATTGCAATTGAGCATTTGCTACAACGCATAATTGTGGCGAATTCGCATACTCATTCTGACAATTTGACAAAGTTAAAACGAAACAAATCAAAACTATAATTACATTTTTCATTTAAATTCCTTATTTTAAAAATTTCCGTCAACATTCGTTTTACGAAGTGACAATGCACAAATGAGTAAAACTGCATTAGGTGACCTTTGAATTCTGCTTTGGTATTCTTCTTCGGTGATCAAACCTTGGTCCAACCTACGTTTATCTTCCAAATCTATCGAATTCAATAGAACCGCTCCAAACAAACAACCTTCGGGAGTCGTGATCGTCTTTGGTTTACACGATACAATGATCATTAAAAAAAATAGGAATTGGATCAGTCTAAAAATTGGAATTCTCCTTGGTTTTAATTAAAGACATAAGGCAGAGCGTCAATGTTCCATCTTCTCTAGTTCTTTTTCTAAGCTCAAAGTTTTCCTGCGTGATTTCACCTTTTTCTAATAAAACTAAATCATTTTGAAGTCGATTCTGATTATTAGCAATAAAAATGGCACACATTTCCGGTGCATTACTATATTCGGTATGGCACGCGACCAAAGTACAAAGCGTTCCGCATAACAGTAGTCTTTTAAAATATTCGATCAATCTATCCTCTGAACTCGATTCAATTTGCACCAATCATAGATTAGTAAAATCACCTAGTGGGCATCAGTTGGTAAGTGTAGATCATAGGAAATAAATATCACTTGTCAATCTTAAAACAGGAACGAACGTTAGATTCTATGTGGTGGAATCGATTGCTTTTAGTAGTGATGGTATTTTCTTTCCTTGCTTGTGAAAGTACTTCTAGGTATTTCCGAAATCGAATGTATGACACAACGGATTTAGTTACGATTGGCATCGAAAAGAAAAGTGCCGGTGTCAGTCTGTTTTTATGGTGTATCGGAGGAGGTTTAAAAATAGAGGATCAGACTCGTGGATTTGGCCTTAGAGATGGACATCTAGGAATTTATGAAATATCCGATGGCTCACGATTGGGCATTTCTCCTTTACTGAGCAACGACTCTCCAAAAAATAAATTGGGAAATTCTTTTTTCCTCATCAATTCAAGTGGCCATTTCCAATATCGACCTATTCCAAGAAGCAAAGAAAAAGATTACCAAATCCTCAATTTACTCACGATCTTCCCCATCGCCTCCATTCCAAATTCCAAACAAAATGTAACAAGATGTAATTCTCCACTTAAGGTAGAAACTTCCATCGCCTTTTATTATGGAATGAGAGTCGGAATGAATTTCTCTGAATTATTTGATTTTATTGTAGGATTCATAGGCTTTGATCCGTTAGATGACGATGAAGTGAAAGGAGAGTAAGGGATCTGAAACAGAAGGAAATTGGCAAACGCATTTTACAAAATTTCTTTTTAGATCAGAAGTCCAAGTTCAAAATACACATTGTTGATATTTTCTCGGAAAGAATTTCCATAAACCGTTCTAAATTTAGTATTTATGAAATTATCATATTCTATGTCTTGCGAATAGATGTTGATGCTATTGGTTCGTACTTTTGCACTCACATTGGAAATTCCCAAAGAGATGTAGTAGTGATCTTCGATAAAATAATTTAATTTTAACCCTATTTGTTGCCCATAATACTTAGTTGTTGGTTCTGATAAAAAAGAAATGTATCCATTTTCCCCAGTTCTACTTGGAGTTGCATAGCTATAATTGATTTTACCTCCCAATAGAAAGTAAGAATAATTGAACTTCAAATTGAAGTTCCAAAATTTGGGTGTCTCCACCTCAAAACCCAATTCAGGACCTGCATATTTTTGTCCAAAATTTAAGGAATAAGAATAAATATATCCATCGGACAATTCTGATCGTATGTATCGGATTCCCCCTGAAAGTCGAAACACATTGGGTATCACCTCATAATTGACTATCGATCGAACTTGAGAACGGTAATACGTACCCGATGGGATGCTATAATCATTACATGCAGAGGTTACGCGGGAGCAATTGATCATTGCGATGGGATAACCTCCTTTTTTCAATTCAGAGAATTCAACATCAAAAGAGAAATTACTCTCTGTTATTTTTTTTCTAAATCCTATGTCATAAGAAACAATCGGATCTTTTCTTTTATCCTCAATATAAGTTGAAAATGTTTTCGTATAGATACTTTCTTCAAATGTATTGGTGAAAGAAGAATTCCTTCGATAGAAAACTTGGAGATTGAGAGGATAGGAAGTTGTTTTTTCTGATTCTAAAGCATATAATTCAGAGAATATAGAGAAGAGTAAGAAGATGGAGAGTATAAAATGTTTCATTTCGTTCCAAGTTTTGATTGCATTTTCAATTTCTAGTGGTTTTCAACTCAGTTCCCATGTTTGTCTATCTCCGGATCAATTTCCAACAAAAGAGTATGCATTCAAAATACAAACGACTTCGGTCAGATTTGGAACTTGATCAGAGGAACAAGAATATAGATTCCTTACATAAAAAAATCCTTTCAATAGAATGAAACAAAAATAAAACAATCGTTAAAGGAGGATTTAATTTTTTCCAATGTATTCCTCGTGTTCCAAAACAACAAACTCATTCTGAAACAGAGAATCAGATTGAAACCAAACAATCATTCCATATTGTGATTCCATACCACCTAACTTATGTTAATAGATTATTACCTTTAGTTTCCCCTTTCGCCATAACCAACCAACCCCAATGCGACATAATTCCCTCATGCCCCCTATCCACTCTCCACCCCTTCTCCCTTACCAAATTCTAGTATCCAATCCTTCCTTTGCCAGCCTCCCTCTCCATTTTTACAAAATTTTGTTAACATGCAGGTATTTTACTGCATATTTACTTCCAATGCCCAAGGAAGCGATAGGAACAGATTTGGTCTTCAAAGCGATGGCGGATCCGAGCCGGAGAAAGGTTCTCGATTTGCTTTGCAAAGAAAATGGCCAAACACTTTCCCAACTTTGTGCACAACTCGATATGCAAAGGCAATCGGCTACCCAACACATCGAAATGTTAATCGATGCAAATTTGGTTACGGTGGTTTGGAAAGGACGTGAAAAACTTCATTTCTTAAACCCCGTCCCGATTTACGAGGTGTATGCTCGTTGGGTGAGAAAATTTGAGGAGAATCGTTTGAGTTTTTTACACGACTTAAAATCACAATTGGAAGGAGATAACAATGGAATCACTTAACTTTGTTTATGTGACTTATATTCTTAGTACACCTGAAAAGGTATGGAATGCAATCATCGATCCCGAGGTGACAAAAAAATATTGGTCAGATCCATTGTCAAAAAATCCTTCTCATACCAATGTGTCGGAGTGGAAAGTTGGTTCTGTTTGGAAACATGTAAGAATGGATGAAGATAGGACCGTTGACCTCGTTGGTAAGGTATTGGAAGTTGATCCTCCAAATAAGTTGGTGATTTCTTGGGCACGACCAAATGAAATGAATGATGAATCCATACATTCACGAGTTACTTTTGAAATTTCCCATTATGCAGATGGTCTTGTCCGATTGGCAGTCAACCATGAAGGTTTAGACCCACAAATGTTCAACGGAATTTCGAATGGTTGGCCTAGTGTTCTCTCCAATTTAAAAACATATTTGGAAACGGGCAAACACTTAGCGGATCATCTCAGGTAACACAAATGTAACATTATCAAAAACATTGTAAGGTGACTTTTATGCTTCCATTTTCGAAACTGTATTCATGAAGCATTTTTCATACCTTATCCCGTTACTGACTTTCCTTTTCTCTTTTAGCAATTGCATCCAAAATATAGCAGAATGTCCTGTTGATACCTTAACTTTAAAAACAGAATGTGAAAGCCAAAAAAAGGAAACCGAAAATAAAGAAACAAACCTGCTAGGAATCGCTGCCCTTGCTATGAGTTCTTCGGGTCAATTGTCTGGAAAAGCATTAGAGTTTTATAATATTTTGGAATCTTACAGAAGGAATGGATCTTACACTCTCTCGAATGGAACTACACTAACGTTCTTAAATGCTTCTCAATGTTCTGGTTCCACGTCCCAACATAGAGCTTTGAACATTGCCGCACAAAAACACAACGACAACATGGTGCGCTTCAATTTCTTTTCTCATACTGGTTTAGATGGTTCCACTCCAACCACGCGTGTGAAAGCAGAAGGTCTGGATGTTGGGGCTGGTGAAAATATTGCTGCAGGTGTATCCTCCGCCGAAGGGACATTTGAGCAGTGGTGGAATTCCTCTGGCCACCGTTCCAATATGGAGAATTGCAATTATACTCATGTAGGAATTGGTTATACAGCACGCGACGGAATCAACGCAAACGCTAGTTATTCGCACTACTGGACCAATGTGTTTGCGACAATTCGATAAACGAAAGACCAAATGCTAATACCTGCTTTTTTAAATTACAGGATAACAATTTTGACACCTTGCATTTGTTAGCTGAATAGTATCAATTTGAAATCCGTTCAAAATAGAAAAGTCAATTTTTTGAATTCACGTTTCGATTAGATTCTCTAATTCCTTTTTCTACCCATAAACACAAACTTATCACCTTTTAATTCATACGTATCTGAATCAATCGCACCAGGATCATCATCCCCTTCCGGCATTGGACTTGTATTGATGACAACTCTTGGAGGATTCGCATATGGTTCTAAATCCGCACTCCTACGCCCTGCGGATTGAAAAATTGTCTCGAAGGAATTTCCTTTTTCCTTTAGGACGAAAACAATGTTTTTTGATTCTGCTAAAAAACACCCAATACACGCTTCTTCTTCATACTTAAATGTCGTTGCTATCATATAATATTGATTTTTTTTCCATTGAAAAGTCTCTATTGATGTAATATCTGGATCAATATCGTAATCCACATCTTTACTTAAATATTCAAAGATTCGGTTTTCCAATTTATCGTTGATTCGAATCTTCGAGTACAAAGAGGCAAACTTATTCGATAATACAACGGACTCTGCAGGCAAATAACAATCGGTTAAAACAGTCGTTTCAATTTCAGAATACCAATCATCTTGTTTTGATGTTTGTTTGATCACACGAAAGAATACCTTTCCTTCTTTGGTGACATACCTTGATTTCACATAATAAAATTGATCTTCCTCAACTTGTTCATTGTTAATTTTTACTAGTTTTTTGTTGTAGAGTTGATGAACGTAACCGGGTTTATTTTTTACATACACCCAACCAGATTCCTTTGTTTCAAAATCAGATAGTGTTGTTAGAATTTCTTCTGTATCTCCTATTACAATATAAGGTGAAAAAACATATCCGATGTTTTGTGATTTTGCTTTTATCTTCATCCAATTTCCCTGTTTTCCATTCACGGAAATGGTAGAAGGACTTTCTTCTAATATCTCAACTATATCTTTTGTTTTTAATTTTTCGATCGCTTTGCTTTCCACATTCGGTTCACTTCTTAAAAATAAGGATGTAGCCGCAACCAAACCAAATTGCGGTTTTTGCAAAGGTAAAAAGATCAAATTGGCATAGTCTCTTTTATCAATTATATAACCGACACGATTGTCTTTTTTGATTTTCCACCAATCGTTCGTTAACTTCGTTTCCTTATTTGACAATTTTTCGATAATCAAAAAATCTGAATTTTTTGGAATTTCAAATAAAACCTGACTGGCAACATCCGGTTTTCCATAAACAGGGATTTTTGCTTTTGTGGTATATCCATTCCCAATCTGTTTCCACAAACAGTTTGAATGAAAAATAAATAGAATGAGGATGAATATATATTTTATTTTTTTGAGACGGATCATCTTGTTTTCCATTGTTTCAATATGAATTATGGTTCGATTATGATTTTGGAACCAATGGGAACCATTTCAAACAGCAGATCCATTTCTTCATTGGTCACTGCCATACAACCATGTGTCCAATTCAAATATGTATGTAAATGGCCAAACCAATTCCAATGGCGTTTCATCCCGTGAATGAGAATCCCACTGCCTGCTTTTACGTTTCTCTTTTTCGCTTCTTCTAACTGTGATTTGTTGGGGTAGGAAATGTGTAATGCTTTGTAATAATCCCATTCAGGAATTTGGTAATCAATCGTATATGTGCCTTCAGGAGTTTTTCCGTCTCCTTCTTCCCGTTTGGGACCTTCTGGTTCAAAACCAAGTGAGATCGGAATTGTGAGAATGGTTTTTCCTGCTTTCACAACGGATAACTTCTTATCCGCTTTTTTCACATACACAATTGTATTTGTTTCTGAGTGTAAACTTCCGAAGAAAGAAAAACAAACAATTATGAAAATATTTTTAATGTAATCTTGGTTTCGCTTCAAATTTATATTCCTAAAATTGACAAGGGTATATTTTGTTTATGCATATTTTGAATCCAAACAATCAATGTATCTAATACTTCCATTGCTGCTTTTTTATCTGCTAAAATCAAAGTTACGATCCTTTCTTTTTGAACTTCTGAATAGGTTGTAGGAGTTAAGGTATATAATCTTTCATTGTAGATCTCGATCTTCCTTTGTTCTAACAAATGCAGAAGGTTCGGAATTTTTGTTTCGGGAAGTTCATTGAATGCATAATGATCATACCCTTCTAAAATCGACTCGATGAGATCTTCAAAAATAGAAAACGTAGTTTCGTCCATAAAAATCGAATTCTCATTCCAACATTTGCCATTGTATCTCCCTGGCAAAAATTCAATATAAGCGGTGTCCTCTAATTCCTTTGAATCATTATAAATTTTAAATTCTGTTGGCATAGACGTGGAATGATTTAGTAATCGGGCAACACAGGAAAAAAGCGACAACCTTTGATTTTATTTTTGATTCAATTCAACGGATAAGTAAAATGAACCACATCTTCAGGGTGTCCCCCTGTCGATTTGTAAAATTCCAAGGCATAATCATCTACCACATCAGCTTGGACAAATACTTCTTCCATGCCTTGTTCCTTACAGTAGAAATTGATCGACTCTATTAATGTTTTACCAATTCCTTTTCGTTGCCATTTGGTTTGCACAGCTAAATCAAATATATAAACGAGTGGTCTTTCGGAATAATATTGTCGCAAAAGGTAGGCCGTGAGACCAGCAACTACCTTTCCTTCTATCTTCGAAACAAACACAAAAAAATCATCACGCGCCAACAGGGATTGGAGATAATATGGATTTGGCATTTGAAACTCTTTCATTTCAAACACATCCTCAAATACACGAATGAGTTCGAAAAATTCGTTTAACTCATTTGCTGATAGTCTTTTTGTTTCTACAGGTAACATGAAGCATGAAATCCTCTTTCCGTATAGTGTTTGTTATTCAACATTGATAGTCTTTGACTTCATTTACAAACTTTTTTCAAAGTGGAAACAACTTTTACATCCACAGTTGGCCAAAGTTTACTCACTCCATCTGCACCTTTGTGTAAGTCATTACACTCTGCATTCAATTTTGCCAATCCTTGTGTTAAGCCAAGTGATGCGACATCAACTGTTCCTACTACTTCCACTGTGTCTTCTTTCCAAACAAAATTCACTGGAATCGAAGTCTTTGTTTTGCCGAATTGAAGTTGTAATTTTGCTGTTCCCGTTTCTCCCGAAGAAATCTGAGTGAACTTCCCAGTAATTTTTTGGTTACCTTTTACGGATCCAAAGAAAAACTTTTTGATCTTCGCATCCCGATCTGGATTGGCAGAATTTACGGAAGAGGAGTCGATTTGGAATAACATTTTACTTGCAACACCAAACTTTGATTTGTCTTTGGTTTTGCCCACCACTCGAATAGAATCAAACTTACCTTTAACACCTGTTTTTTCCGTAAATTTGAACGCTGTCCATTCCAGACTTGTTTGGGAAGGATCGTACTCATAAATGCAATTTTCTTCTGCTTCAATTGACCCGAAGGTGCCGATAATGAATAGTGCTAAAATAGAATAAAAAATTTTCATAGAAACCTCTACTGACTGAAATAAAAACCAAAACAAAGTTTTGTCAAGAGGAGTCTAAAGCACGAAATAAAATTCACATGTTAAAATTATTAAAATCGTTGGTACGCCATTTCCGATACCAGCTCTTTCATGCAAAGGAGACGGAACTCCCCATACGGCTTTCGACAGGAGAATCCCTGGCGCAGTCGATTTTAGACTTTTTATCTGAGTCATTAAGCATCCAAACCCTTCCAAGCCAAATCATCGAAGGATTTCGTTCCCTACGAAGCAAATTTCCTCATGAAGCGAAGTTGGAGTTTTTAGATTACCTGATTGCGGCTTCGCACCAATACCAAATCAAACTCAACTTTGTCCAAAAATCCATATTGGAAATCCGAAGTTATATTACTCGTGAAGCTCCCTTTTTATTCCAACTCAAAAGTAAAGACTTTGGGCTTCCTGAAATTTACGCCGTTCTTGGTTACCATGCTTCTTCCTATTTAGTGAAACCACTTCACGATCACATCTCAGAAGAAGAATGGATTTCAGAAAAAGACTTACTCAAATTATTTGAAATTAAATCTTCCAAAGATCTTGTTGATTGGATTGTTGCAGAACCAACTTTTGCTTTTTCATCACCAAAAGAAGTCTACTCAACTTCTTCTGCATTAAAAAATGCAGTGAAACAGATTTATCATCTGATTCGCATTGAATCAAAAGATGTATGGATTGTTGTGATCTATGGTATCGGTATTGGGATTCTCTCCCTCGTTGTCCCAGTAGCAACATCATCCCTCGTCAACATAGTTGCCTTTGGAGTATTGTTACAACCCGTCATCATCTTAACATTTTTAGTTGTCTTTTTCTTAGGATTTGCAGGAGCCATGCAAACCATCCAAATTTATGTGGTCGAGATTTTACAACGTCGTGTATTTGTTCGGATCGCCACTGAATTTGCCATTCGATTTCCAAGAATTCGGCAAGATGCCTTAGACAAACATCACAATCCAGAACTCGTGAATCGTTTTTTTGATACCATGACCATCCAAAAATCCATCCACTCTTTGTTAGTTGATGGTTTGGCAGTGGTCTTAACCACTGTGATTGGTTTTGTCCTGATTTCATTTTACCACCCCATTTTCATTGTGTTTTCCCTTTTCATCTTGTTTGTGGGAGGGTATCTTGTGATCTACCAATTGGGTAGACCTGCTTCTGAAAACTATATCAAGATTTCCAAAGAGAAATACAAAGTAGCAGCTTGGCTTGAAGAAATTTCCCGTCACTCTGCGTTATTCCATTCCACTTTCGGATCACATTTTGCGATCGAACGAGCAGATTCGATCATTCGAGATTACCTCTTTGCTCGCAAAAAATACTTTTCTGTTTTTATCAAACAAATTGTTGGACTTGTCGGTATACAGGCGTTAGCCAGTGCGATCGTACTCGGAATTGGTGGATACTTAGTGATCCATAGGCAATTAACAATTGGTCAGTTAGTTGCAGCAGAACTTGTGATTGCAAAAGTTCTAAGTGATATTTCTAAATTTGGAAAACAACTCGATAGTTTTTATAGTTTGATTGCGGCCGTTGATAAAATCAATTCGGTATTCCACTTACCAACCCTAGCTGCTAAAACTGTTCCGTTTGAAGTTCCCAATGGTGCTATCCATGTGCAACTTTCAGGAATTGATTATTCTCTCGCCAATGGCCATAAAATTTTCAATCAATTCAATTTGAAAGTCCAAGCAGGAAAAACAATTGGTATCACATCCAATACTCCATACGATGCGCATATCCTTCTCGATTTGATTAGTGGGCTTCGTGAACCTAACTCCGGGCTTGTCGAATACAACCACCAAAATATCCATGAAGTTTCCAAAGAACAGATCCAATCCCATACAGTTCTAGTCCGAGGGAATGAGATCTTTGAAGGCACAATTTTAGAAAACATACGCGTAGGCAGGGAAGAAATTTCACTCATCACGATCCGTGACTTCTTGGACCAACTAGGCCTTTGGAAGATCATCCAAACTTTACCACATGGGATTCATACTCAACTTCTGACCTTCGGGCATCCGTTTGACAATGTTCAATCTACCATTTTGGCATTAACACGTGCATTGATTGGAAATCCAAAACTTGTACTCATTGATGGGGTGTTAGACCAACTACCTCCTCCTTTGTTAACTTCTTGTTTAAAACTCTTACTCCAAAAAAATCGGGAAAGGACTGTGTTCATTGTGTCCAAGTCACCAGTCATTTTAGGACAGATGGACCAAATCCTCCGATTGGAAGATGATTCTCATTCATTAAAGGTGAATTCATAAACTATATGAAAACGAATATATCACCTAAATGGAAACTCAGAAAAAACCTACCTTCGTATCGGTTGGTGCAAACGGCCTTACCTGCACAAAGTTTAGCGTACATTCTCACTGTTATTTTTTTCTTAAGTGTCCTCATTTTACTCTATGTTCCATGGCAACAAACCACGATGGGTTTTGGTCGTGTCGTTGCATATGCGCCACTAGATCGCCAACAAGTAATTGAATCACCCATCAGTGGACGAGTGGTCAAATGGCATGTCCATGAAGGAACCCGAGTTAAAAAGGGAGATCCCATCATTGATATCTCTGACAACGATCCCAACTTTATTTCCAGGATTCGTGAAGAACGAAATGCTCTCTTGCAACGACTCGAAGCAGCACGATCCAGAGAAGATAACATCCGTTCTAGGATCATCAGTTTACGTTCCTCGAAAGGAAGTGCTGTCAGTGCCGCTGATTCTCGTAGAATGATGGCAAAAGACAGAGTTCGTGCCAGCGAACAAGCAGTAGATGCAGCAAAGGCCGCATTAAAAACAGCAAATCTCAATTTAGACCGACAAAAACAATTATGGGAAAAAGGCCTAACTTCCAAACGTACTTTGGAACTTGCAGAACTGGATCATGCCAATGCGGAAACTGGACTTGACCGTGCCAAAGCAACGCTAGATGCCGCAGTCAAAGAGGAACGAGCGTTAAATAGTGATACAGGCAAAGTCCAACAAGACGCAGAAGCATCAATCAATGATGCCCAAGCGTCCCTTGCTTCAGCCCAGTCCGAAGTCGCTCGTGTTCTAGAAGAACTTCCCAAACTAGAAGCCAGATTATCTAGACAAGAAAACCAAGAAGTATTTGCTCCCAGGGATGGAACCATTATGCGAATTTTGGTCAATCCTGATACACAACAAGTAAAAGAAGGAGATGGAGTTGCGATCCTTGTCCCAGATGCCGAAGACAAAGCAGTGGAACTTTTCATTTCAGGGAACGACATTCCCTTAGTGGGAGAAGGACGAAAAGTTCGGTTACAATTCCAAGGGTATCCTGTTTTACAAATCAGCGGTTGGCCAGAGACTGCCGTTGGAACCTTTGGTGGTGTTGTCAAACTTGTGGACATCACTGATAATGGATCTGGTAATTTCCGTGTCTTAGTGATCCCTGACCGCGATGATCGCCAATGGCCATCGAGTCGTTACTTAAGACAAGGTGTCAGAGCCAAGGGTTGGATTTTTCTCAATCGTGTGAGTGTTGGGTATGAATTGTGGAGAAGGTTTAATGACTTCCCACCAAATTTACCAATGGATGATCCTGAAATGAAATCATTGTTAGATGAAAATGGTGGAGGAGATAAAGGAAAATGAAAACGCATATAAATTCATTTTTATTTGCGTTATTATGCCCATTTGGGATGTTTTTTTCTTTTATACTGGAAGCGGATCCCACCAAGGATCCCTTCGAATCCTTACATGGTCCCAATATCTATACTCAAGATTATCTCAACCAACAACCAGGAGTGTTAACTCTTGCGGAATTACTCAAGTCAGTTGAGAAATCGTATCCTCTGGTTCTTGCTGCCGAAAAACTATTAACAGAAACAGAATACAATTATTTAGCCGCCGAAGGTGCCTTTGATTTACAATTCAAATCCATGGGTACAACCAAACCAGTTGGTTATTATACAAACAATGCAGCGGACACTGTGTTCGAAAAACCCACTCCTCTCGGAGGTACATCTTTTTTTGCGGGATACCGAATTGGTCGTGGAAATTTTCCTGTGTATGATGGCAAAAGACAAACCAATGATTATGGAGAAGTGAGAGCTGGTGCCATTGTTCCCCTTATGCGTAACCGAGAGATCGATAAAAACAGAGCAGATCTCCGCAAAGCAGATATCGATCGCAAACTTGCCGAACTATCAATCCAAAAATTAAAAATCGAAGTCATCAAAGAAGCTACTAAACGATATTGGAAATGGGTTGCCAGCGGACAAGAATACTTAGTCAACAAAGACCTATTAGAGATTGCAAAAAACAGACAACAACAGATTACTCAAAGAATCAAGTTAGGTGATCTTCCTAAAATGGAAGGAACCGAAAACGATCGTGCCATTTTGCAAAGGGAATCACAATTTGTTTCTGCTGAAAGAGAGATGCAAAAAGCAGCAATTGATTTATCATTATTCTTACGAGCAGCTGATGGAAATTTAATCCTTCCAACAACGGACAGATTGCCCATTGGATTTCCCAAACCCATCGACTACAAAGGTTTGGAACTCGACAAAAGCATCAAAGTTGCATGGA
The DNA here is from genome assembly GCF_004769665.1 of Leptospira kemamanensis. Classification (GTDB taxonomy): domain Bacteria; phylum Spirochaetota; class Leptospiria; order Leptospirales; family Leptospiraceae; genus Leptospira_A; species Leptospira_A kemamanensis. Next base: position 2,649 of record NZ_RQGG01000018.1, on the reverse strand, counting down.
AGTTCCGACCTGAAATCCAAGACTATGAATTCAAACGAGAGAAAGCGCGTGTGGACCAAGATATGGGTTACAACGCTCTCAAACCGCAAGTGGATTTAGTGGTCGCAGGTTCCCAAGACTTTGGACCAGGTTCTGTCACCAAAGCAAAACCAGAACTCGAAGCTTCACTAGTTCTCAACCTTCCCATCCAAACAAGAAGACCCCGCGGGATGATTGGAGCAGCGGAAGCAAAAATCGCACAACTCGACCAAGAACTGCAGTTCTCAAAAGACAAAATTAAAACCGAAGTGCAGGATTCAATTTCAGAAGTGATCGCCTCTGCAAAACGAGTGACTGTCACTCAAAATGAGGTAGAACTTGCTAGAAAATTAGAAGAGATGGAACGAGAACGATTTTCTCTAGGGGATTCTACTCTCTTATTTGTGAATATTCGAGAACAGACGAGTGCGGAAGCGGCAGTGCGTGAAATTAAGGCATTGTACGATCATCACGTTGCCGTTGCCAATTTACAAGCATCCACAGCATCCATTTTGCAAATTTCTCCCAATCCTTAGTCGTAATTCTTTTGTAGAAAAAAAAACGACTTTCACATCTCACTGAATTCCTAAAATTTTCCCTAAAGAAGGTATCTATGCACGGGGAAGAGTCACTTTTACAAGACATTGGTCTCAGTATTATATTTGCTACAGTTTTGAGCCACATTGCTCGCGTTCTCAAACAACCGTTAATCTTAGGTTATATTATCGGTGGTGCCATGCTCGGAAAAGAGATGGGATTTGAATTGGTCACAAACGAAGCAAGTATCGAACTCATTTCCGAAATTGGACTCATCCTTTTACTTTTCATCATTGGTCTTGAAATCAATCTTGCCGAACTCGCCAAAATGGGAAAGGCGATGTTCACACTCGGTATCTTACAATTCACTTTATCCGTTGCCTTTGTATATTCCGTGTTTCCTTTTTTTGGCCTATCCATCGGATCTGAAAAATTTGACCTTCTTTACATTGCCGTTGCCTTATCCCTCAGTTCTACGTTAATCGTTGTTAAGTTATTACAAGACAAAGTGGAGATCAACACACTCTCTGGTAAATTAACCGTAGGGGTTTTAGTTTTCCAAGACATTTGGGCCATTTTGTTTATGGGGGTCCAACCGAACCTAAACAACCCTGAAATTTTAAAAATCCTCACTTCTGTCGGTATCATCGTTTTACTCATTGCTTTTAGTTTCAGTGTCAGCCGATATGTTTTAGCAAAACTTTACAAAGCCTGTGCCAGTAGCCCTGAATTAATCCTTCTAACATCGATTATGTGGTGTTTTCTAGTTTGTGGGATCGCCGGAAAAGTAGGACTTTCCAAAGAAATGGGTGCCCTCGTTGCGGGTATGAGTATTGCTGCTTTCCCTTACGGAGCCGATGTCATCTCCAAACTCATTGGGATCCGAGATTTTTTTGTGACTCTCTTTTTTGTGGCTCTTGGACTAAAAGTTCCTCTTCCTAGTTTAGAAGTGATCGGACTTTCTGCTGCCATCATCGCCCTGATGTTATTTGTTCGGATGATCACCATTGCCCCAGTCATCATCAAACTGAACAAAGGGGTTCGCAATGGTTTCCTCACGGCACTGAACCTTGCCCAAATTTCTGAATTTTCACTCGTAATCTTAGCGTTAGGTGCTGGTTTTGAACACATCACACCAAAACTTCAAGCAGTGATTTTAACTTCTACGATCATCGCATCCGTATTGTCCACTTATATCATCATGTTTAACCATAACATTGCTGCCACGTTCGAACGATTACTCGCTCGTGTAGGGATCTCAGACCAAACAGAAGAAGCAAGCCAAGCAGACAAAGCGGGTCACGGCGGTCATGGCGATGGAATGGTGCGTGATATCATTGTACTTGGATACTTCCGCATTGCCCGTGCCTTTGTGGAATACTTAGAAGACCTGTCTCCCTCCCTCATCAAACGGATCATCATTGCTGACTACAATCCAGCTTTCAAAGAAGAACTGACAAACAAAGGATTCCAATGGGCGTATGCAGACCTTGCTCACCCTGATTCCTTATCTCATATCGGGCTTCATGATGCTTCGATGGTGATTTGTACGATCTCCGATTCTTTTCTCAAAGGAACCAACAACAACCGTTTGCTTTCCACTTTGAGTAAATTGGCACCGAACGCAAAGATCATTTTGACGAGTGATGAACCAGGGGAAGCAAAGAAGTTAGTGGCAGACGGCGCCCAAAAAGTCATCATCCCTGGTGTGATTACAGGTGAATTTTTATATGACTATATCTCTCGTGGGATGAGGAATAACGAATAAGAAGTATCGTAATTTTTTTCCGTTACTAATGAATTTGAATCGAGTTGCCTGTGTTTAAGAAAGCAGAGGCTCGATTCATGTTTGTTATGCGATTGTTTTAAGAACTTATGTCTTTGATAATTGCACATACACAAGAAGTTATTTATTTTTATACTGTATTTGTAATTATTCTATATATCATTTGTTCCATTCTAAAAAATTGGATCTCCAAGTATTTCTTCAAATATTCTTTACATCCATTTTACTTTTTCCTAGGTGATTGCTCGTAAAACAAAAGACGATTTAAAATCCATTACCAACCAATTGGATTTACGTGAGGAAATCAA
>NZ_RQGG01000028.1 GCF_004769665.1 Leptospira kemamanensis | reverse complement strand
CATTCCAGTTTTTTCTGAATGTATGATTAGTTTTGGAAATTCTTGTGGTTTTTATTATTATTTTTTGGTATTTTCTCTAGCTCCATTTGTCATTTTTTCTTACGAAGAAAAATTTTGGATCTTATTTGTTTTTTTATACAATAACCTATTGTATGTTTGGTTTGAGTTTTTTGGAACACCTGGTACCTTTGAAAAAGGTACTTTGATTTACGAAGAATTCATTCAGGAATTATTCAGAGTCAATTCAGTTGTTTCCTGTTTGTTTTTTGTCGCATTGATCATGTTTTATTTTTTGCGAAATACGAATCGAATTCAAAAGGAAATGATTCGCACCAATGCTCATAAAGATAGAATTTTTTCTATTTTAGCTCATGATTTAAAAGGCCCAATTGGAACTATGAATTCTTATTTGGGGTTTTTAACGGAAACCAATCCAGACAAAGAAGAACTACTCATCGCTTTAAAGGAATTAAAAAAAAGCACCAATCAATCCTATTTGGTTTTGGAAAATTTATTAGATTGGGTGAGAAGTGAATCCAAAAAAATTCCAATCAATTTAGATACGGTTAATCTATCTAAGATGATTCAAAATGCTAAAGACATTCTGAACTTACAAGCAAGTGATAAAAGGATTCAGTTTGATTTACAAATCCCAAACAATGTTTTAGTCTACTGTGATGAACGAATGATAAGCACCGTCATTCGGAATCTTTTCTCGAATGCGATTAAGTTTTCATATCCCAATCAGAATATTACTGTGGAAGTAGTTCAAGGTCCAGTCTTTACGGAACTCATTATCACAGATTCTGGAATTGGGATGACTCAAGACCAAATCGAACAAATTTATGCGGGAAAACTTTTTCCTACAACTTTTGGTACACAAGGGGAAAAAGGAACAGGCCTTGGTTTACTTGTTTGTTCTGAAATGTTGAAAAACCAAGGTTGTGTAATGTCTTTGACAAGTGGTCAAAATCTTGGGACAAAAATTAAAATTCAAATTCCCAGTTCCATGTAATTTCGTTTCTTTTTTTTGATTTTTCAGTCCAATCAAATAGTATGTGGCCCAAGTTTTATTTTGATTGGTTGAGAAAATCAGCACCTACAGGTTCTGTTGAAATTTATCCTGAAATTTCCGAAAACTTTGAAACTAATTTATCGAATGTTTTTGTGATTGGAGATCTAACGGGTGTTCCCCTTTTAAAACTTGCCGCTGAAAGTGGTGTCAAAGTTTGGAATTCCATCCCCACTTGTCAAAATGGCCGGTATGATGCTGTGATCATAGGTTCGGGGCCTGCTGGAGTTTCATGTGCATTAGAAGGTAAATCACTTGGAAAAAGCTATTTAGTTTTAGAATCGAATTTACCTTTTCAAACCATTCAAAGTTATCCGAATCGAAAACCTATATTTGCAGAACCAAAAGAATATCCCACCAAATCAAAGTTAAAGATTGTGAATTCCACCAAAGAAACACTATTAGAAGACCTGAATGGAATTTTAAAAGATAATCCTATCAATATACAAACGAGCAAACGAGTAATTCAAATCAAAAAAGATTCTATTGGCTATGTTTTGGAAACCGAATCCGGAGAATATTTTGAAACCAATGCTGTGATCATCGCTATTGGGAAGTCTGGAGATCCGAGAAAATTAGGGATCCAAGGGGAAACTAGTTCTCATGTATTTTATCGATTGATCGACCCAAAGGATACTTTACATCAATCCATTGTCATTGTGGGAGGTGGTGACACGGCTCTTGAGGCAGCCATCCAATGCGCAGATTATGCAAAGGATGTCACGTTAGTCCATCGAGGTGATCGTTTTCAAAAAGCCAAAGAGGAAAACCAATCTCGTTTTCAGAAACTCACAAAAGAAGGCAAAATAAAAGTTTTTTATGAATCACAACTAACTGAGATTACCCCAAGTTCTGTGTTTATCAAAACCAAGGACAAAGCAATTAAATCTGCTGCAAATATGATATTTGTTTTGATTGGAACCTTACCTCCTATTGGATTTCTAGAACGAGTCGGAATCAAATTACAGAACCAAAAACGACTGATGGATTGGGTTGGTTTCGGAGCAGTTTTAACTTTTGCAACGACTGCGTATTTTGGCAAAGCAGCTATGTACGGACCCAGTTGGTTTTCACCTCTTGCCACCGTAAGTGCTACATTCTCTTTTTTCAGTTTTTTGTTTTTTGCATTTCTTTATCTTCGGAATGGGCAATTCCAATGGAAACCTTGGAAAATGCTGAAAAGTTTCTATTTTGTTTTTGCTTTTAGTTACTTTTTGTTTGTTTATTTATCTTCTACATATTTCCAATATCAGTTTTTAGAAAAATCTCCAGCCTTCCATTATACATTTTTGTATTCCTTAACCATATTGGTTTTTGGGATCCGTAGGATTCTCGTTCGTAAAACCGAATACATTTTTTACCAAACCTTGTCGTTGATTGGAGTTCAGATTTTTTTCCTGTTTCTTTTACCAGAAATTATCTTACCAAAGTTAGGTGAATTTGGTTATTTAGGTTCACAGGAGGGATTTCTCCGAACAGAAGTGTTCCCAAACGATGCGTATTGGAAAGCTTACGGGTTGATTCTAGCTTGGCCTTTGAACATGGGTGTTTTATATGATGGTGGAATCACCACATTTTGGTTCTTATATGGCCTATCTATTAGTTTTGGTATCATCCCATTATTAGTCTATCACTATGGTAAAGGAGCCTATTGTGGATGGATTTGTTCTTGTGGTGGACTTGCTGAAACATTAGGAGATGAATACCGTCAAAAAATGCCTCATACGAAAAGGGCATATAACTTGGAACATACGGGTCAATATATCTTAATTCTAGCCTTTATCCTCACGTTTTTGAAGTTAATCAGTGTTTTTGGAAAATCTCATTTCCCATTTTTGTATTGGGGGGAAATATTTGCAGATTCAACGAAAGGATTTTATGATATATTCATTGATATCGGTTTGGCAGGAGTCGTGGGTGTAGGTTTTTATTTTTTATATTCTGGACGAGTGTGGTGCCGGATGTTTTGTCCTTTGGCTTCTCTCATGCATATTTATGCTAGATTTAGTACCTTTCGTATCTTTTCAGAAAAGAAAAAATGTATTTCTTGTAATATCTGCACAAAAAATTGCCACCAAGGCATTGATGTAATGGGTTACGCTAGTCGAGGCATTCCTATGGATAGCGTACAATGTGTACGTTGTTCGGCCTGTGTTTCCCTCTGTCCGACGGATGTTTTACGATTTGGAAAGGAAAGTGGTGATGTGATTACGTTCGATCAATTTGATGCTACATTCAGGAAATCATTCGATTGAATTCACTAAAAGAAGATGTGTTAGATTTTTTTCAGGAAGGAATTTTAGTCGCAAAACCTGAGCAACTTTTTCCTGAATTTTGGAAAGAACATCCTGAAATTTTTTCACAGATCCATGATTCCTCTAAAAATGTTTATGTATTCGCTTTGGGGAAGGCTGGAGATTCGATGGCGAAGGCATTTGCTAAGGATTTCAAGATCAAAAAAGGATGGGTCCTTACGAAATATGGTCATGTCCCAAAGGAATCTTATTTGTTAGAAAACCAATCGATTTGGGAATACAGAGAAGCTGCACATCCAGTTCCAGATGAAAATTCAGTTATACATGCAAAAGAAATTTTGTCTGGCTTACAATCATTAGGTAGTGGAGATCGGTTGGTGGTTTTGTTATCGGGAGGGGGATCTAGTTTATTTGAAATTCCAATTGACGGTGTCACAATCGAAAAGATCCAAGAAATCCAATCTTCCTTATTAAAAAAAGGAACTCCAATTCAAAAACTAAATGAGGAACGTAAAAAATATTCTTTGGTCAAAGGTGGAAAACTTTTACAACTGTTACATCCCGATTTAGACGTTTTAACTTTTGTCATTTCCGATGTATTAGGTGATGATCCGAGTCTCATCGCATCTGGTCCAACCTATCCAAGTTCTCACTATTATATTTTAGGAAATTTAACTCGTTCTCTCGATCAAATTTGGAATTCTGCAGGGCGCAAAGGATACAAAACAAAATTAATTTCAAGTGTATGGGACAAATCGAGTGAAGAAACTTCGTTGCTGATCGAAGCGGAATTTTTAAAAGCGATCCAAAGTCCAGAAAAACAACTAATTATGTTAGGTGGAGAATTGGTATGCCCAGTCGTTGGTGATGGCAAAGGGGGGCGCAATATGGAGTTGACACTTCGAGTATCGATTTTACTGGAAAAACACAAATCCAATCGCAAATGGATGTTTTTGTCTGGGGGAACAGATGGAACTGACGGCCCAACAGATTCTGCGGGTGGGGTTGTGGATCAGGATTCTTTTCAGAAAATGATACAACACGGATGGGACCCCACTCGTGAATTATTACATTCTAATTCATATGCGATTTTAAAAGACATTGGTTCTACTTTGGATACGGGGCCAACGGGAACCAATGTTAATGATATTATCTTATTACTTGTTTCGGAATCCTAGATCTTTATTTTGTTCATTCCAATACAATTGGTAAAGTGGGTTTTGCCATCTGCTTTTGCCAATGTTTGCATCCAATAATTCATCCTCAACTTTTTTAAGAACATTCACATGGTCTTTCAAAAACCTCCATTGGGTTTCTTCTTTTTTAGTGGATGGAATGGATTCTTTGGTTACGTTCATCACGGAATCTTGTAACCCAATCAAACTAGGCAGTAAAATCGATCTGACACCTTGGTAATCAAAATTACTTTTCCTTGCAATTGATTCATGTAACCACCATAATGTATCAGAAAAGGAAGCATTTGAATCTAAGCTAGATGCATTGATGAAATTTTTTGTACCAAAGAAAAATGGTTTAAATAAACTTAGGCAAGGAGTGGATGTTCCTGTATAATATACTCGAAGTGGATCTTGATTCGTTTCTGAAGTATCCCATTCGACCACCAAACTTCCATTTGTTTGATTTGGCGTTGTGAGACCTGTGGAATGTAAACATAAAGATTTCATGGAACCATTACAAGGTTCAAAGTCATCAATAGGAATCTCATGAGTTTTCAAAGTTTCCATGGCAAGTTTAGTATGGTACGTTGTGTGAAGGTTTTGATATGCTTCTGCAGTTCTTTTGTGAAGATTTCTTCGGTCTGAACAATGGCTCATGTATGTGTAAAACGAATCACTGAATTCTTTTTTGAAGGAAAAATCCTTTTTGGATTTATGTTTCAAATTATCTAGTAGGCTTTTTGAGATTTCATCATAGTCGGATTCGATTGTGAGACCATTGGAAATTGCATAAAAAGAATCTATTTTTTTTGAAACCCAATGCCTGTCTGCTGTTTCTAAAACATAACCATCAGTTCGATCTGCGATAATAAAGCTATTATGATAGAAGAACGACTGATTTTTGTATCCTCCACATGCATCTTGCCCAAAACGTTCTAGTAATTCAGTGATACAAGATAGTGCGTCTTTTGCAGTTTTACAACGTTCTAAAGCCAAACGCAAAAGATCCATTCCTGTTAACCCATCATTTTTTTTATGTATTTTTAGGTTTGTAAAAACAGCTTCGTTTCCAATACATACTCCAAACTCATTAACACCCATTTCCGCGCCCCACATATGAAACGGTTTGGATAAAAACACTTCATAGGTAACCGGAGTTTGTGGGATTTCTATAAAACTGGTTTTTACCTTGGTGTTTTGTGGATATTCCTTGCGAGAAACGTGTAAAATGGATTGGGCTTCATTTGGTTCTCGATCGGAATTTTTAGCAAAAATTCTTTTTTGTGTTTTGGTAAATTTTTCAGTGGCAAGGGATGTATCGCACATTCTAGAATGTTAATCTAGAATCAAATTAATTCAATTCGAAAATCCAATTATTATGCAAGCCATACCCAAACAAATTTCTGAATACATAACCATGGGTTTAACCCAAGAAACAGTAAAAAAGAACCGTTCAGTCTACGGATCAAACGAAATCAGTACCTCCCAGAAAAATGGATTGTTGCGAATGTTGTTTGGGGTTGTCACAGAACCAATGATTTTGCTTCTCATTTCTATTAGTATCGTCTATTTACTTTTGGGAGATCGAAATGAAGCCTTGCTCTTGTTAGGATCTGTCATCGGTATTATTTGTATTACGTTTTACCAAGAGAAAAAAACAGAAACCGCCATCTCCGCCCTTCGGTCATTGGCAAGCCCAAGAAGTAATGTCATTCGTGATGGACAAATCATCCGTATTGAAGGGAAGGATGTAGTGTATGGAGATTTGTTGATCTTAAACGAAGGTGACCGAATTCCAGCAGATGCTGAGTTGCTTTCTGATCGGTTGTTTTCGTGCGACGAATCATTGTTAACTGGTGAGTCAATCCCTGTGAATAAACTCATAGGCCAGTTTGTATACTGTGGTGCACTGGTAGTTGGTGGGGAAGGAGTATGTCGAGTTACCTCTGTTGGAAATCTAACTGAAATTGGAAAAATTGGTCGTAAAATTGCAGATGAATCTGTTGGTAAAACACTTTTAGAAATAGAAGTAACAAGACTCGTACGTAATTTATTCTTAGTTGCCGCAAGTCTTTGTATTTTACTTGCCCTATATTTTGGATTCGTGCAATCGCAGTGGTTACAAGGTCTTTTATCTGGATTGACTTTGGCGATTGGACTTATGCCAGAAGAATTACCTTTGGTAATGACGATATTTTTTGCATTAGGAGCTTATCGCTTAAGTACGAAAAATGTTTTAGTAAGACGTTCTTCCATTATTGAGACATTGGGTGCGGCTACAGTTTTATGTTCTGATAAAACAGGTACGATCACACAAAATAGAATGAAACTTGGGAAAATCACAACGAAATCAATTGTTCAAAATTTAGAAAATACAAATGAGATTTCATTGGATTCAAAAGAAATTTTACAAATTGCATATTTTGCATCCAAACATCCGAGTTTTGACCCTATGGATATTGCTATTTCTCAATCCATGGAATCTTTTCATCAGTCTGGTGATATGTCTCTCATTTCCATTAAAGATTTTCCTCTGACACCAAGCCAACTAACCATGGTTCGGGTTTTACAGGAAAATGATGGTTTTAGCTGTTATGCAAAGGGTTCACCGGAAGCAATTTTTACCTTATGTCAATTGAATGAAACAGAATTAGAATTATGGACGAATCAAACAAATTTACTTGCCAAAGAAGGTTATCGTGTGTTGGCCGTGGCCAAATCAAAATTTCCTTCACAGGAGGTTCCTGAAAATCGAGATTCCATATCATATGAGTTATACGGCTTACTTTCGTTTTTGGATCCAATTCGAGAAATTGTTCCCGAAGCTGTGAAAACAGCGTATCGTTCTGGTATCCGCGTGATTATGATCACAGGCGATTATCCGGAAACGGCAAAAAATATTGCGAAACAAATTGGATTACAAAATGCAGATTTAGTGTACACGGGAAAGGAATTATCAGAACTAACGGAGGAGAAACTACGTGATGTTTTAAGAACGTGTAATGTCTTTTCTCGAGTGAGTCCCGAGGATAAGTGGAAGTTAGTTCGTTATCTGAAGGCAGATGGGGAAATCGTTGCGATGACCGGAGATGGGGTAAATGATGCACCTGCACTCAGAACTGCCAATATCGGTGTCGCTATGGGAGAACGAGGAACGGACGTTGCAAGGGAAGCTGCCGATATAGTTTTGTTAGACGATTCATTCTCTTCGATTTTGGAGTCTGTGAGAATTGGGAGACAGATTTTTGATAATCTAAAAAAAGCACTGGGTTATTTAATTGGTGTTCATATCCCCATTGTTGGGATTACTTTTTTCCCAATTTTATTTGATTGGCCAATCGTTGTATTATCAGCCATTCACATTGTATTTATGGAGATGGTGATTGATCCAACCTGTACTATTGTTTTTGAAAAGGAAGCAGCTGAGTTTGATTTGATGAACCGAAAGCCGAGGTTTTCTTCGGATCCATTACTAGACAAAGAACTTTTTATCAATTCACTCATCCAAGGGTTTTATTCCTTGTTATCTGTTGTTGTAACTTATTGGATTACTTTTGTTTATTTGAATGAAAATGGAATCAAACAAGTTGTAAGCACAACTACTTTTGTTTCCTTAGTATTTTCAAATTTATTTTTGATACTTGCCAATCGATCGTTACATGAATCTATGTGGAGTCGCATGCGTATCAAAAATTCCATGATCTATATTGTGTTTTTGATCACCATTAGTGTTCTCCTCTTATCGATTTATTTACCTGGAATGAATGCTTTGTTCAGGTTTGTTCCGCTTAATTTTATACAATTTTCCGTGGCGATACTAGTTGCTTTTATTGGAGTATTGTTCTATGATATGACAAAAGTTTCCATTGCAAAATGGATCCGAAAGGTATAAAAAGGGAAAACCAAATCCATCGTTATGATCGAACTTATCTTTCCGAAAAAATATTCCGCCTTGTGTTTGAAATCAGCCTTTTTTGGATTTTTTGCCCACACTGGTTTTGTAAGAGGATTACAGGAGATTGGATTCAAACCTGCGATTGTAACTGGCTCTAGTTCTGGAGCGATGATCGGTGCCTTGTATGCAACAGGAAAAGAGATGCTTGAATTTGAATCCGTTGTCCTCGGACTTAAAAAAAAGGATTTTTGGGAAGGGAACTCCATAACCTTATTGGGTCGATTGTTAAAAAAAGGATGGAACAAGTCAAGTGGTGTCCTCACTGGACAAGCTACTCGGAAAATTTTATACCCTTATTTGGGAAACAAAAAGTTTTCAGAACTACCAATCAAATTAGGGATTGCTGTCTCCAATTTATCAAAAAATAAACGAGAGTTGATCACAGAAGGAAATGTGTTAGATGCAGTTATGGCTTCGATTGCCTTCCCATTCCTTTATGAAGTGCAAGAGTTTCAAGGTCAGGAATTTTTGGATGGAGGTATCGGGGATGGAGAACCAATTAAGGAACTCATTTTAGATCCAAGTATCGATCGAATCGTGATCCATCAAGTGAATAACCATAGGCCAGTTAGTAAAAATATGCTAAAACGTGCGTTAGATGCCTCTGTCCAAATCATTGAATCGGAAACTGAGGATTTAAAAACCCTTCTTGCAAAAGAAAAAGGGAAAAAGTTAATTCGATTGGAAACGAATACTCCTTATTTATCTCCAAATGATTTTTCCAAGGGAAAATTTGCTTTGGCAGAAGGGAGAGGAACTGCATACAAAAATAAGGCGGAAATTCTGGGTGAGATGGAATTACCCATTTTTGGTTTATTCAATTAATTACTAAATGATGGATTCACAAAAAAAGATCAATGTCTTGGTCGTAGAAGATTCTCTTGCATCTTATAAAGCAATCGTTTCTGTTCTACAGAACTTTGGATTTGTGATTACATCTGAGCGAGTGGAATGGAAATCTGAATTTGATCAAAAAATATCAAAACAGAATTGGGATATCGTCATTTCTGATTTTTATCTTCCTGACTTTGATGGCAAATATGTCATTAAGAAAGTGAAAGATTATCATCCCGATTTACCCGTCATCTTAATCACTGAATTCATACCAGAAGAGTCTGCCTCTGAATATCTCAATTTAGGTGCTTCAGAATTTTTACCAAAATCTTCCATCATCAAACTTCCGTTTGTAGTGAACCGCGAGTTAGAAGCCTTTCGACTCAAACAATCTCAAAAAAAAGCATGGGAGATGTTGGTGCATGGGGAGGAAATTTTAACTCGATCACAAAAGATTTCCCATTTAGGACACTTCGAAGTCATCTTCCCGGAAAACAATACCCTTTGGTCACTTGAGTTATATCGTATATTAGGATTTGAATTCAGTGAATTCCCATTGATGGAAAAAGTTTGGTCACTTTTGGATATAGAAGAAAAACTCACGATCCAATCCATTTGGAAGGAAGTGATGAATGAAAATGTATCCAAAGAACTGGTTCTTCATTTAAACACAAAAGTAGGACGAAAAAAAGTAAATCTTTGGTTGGAAGCGGAACGTTTTGAAGAAAATCGGTTTCGTATTTTTGGAACCATTCATGATATCACTGATGTTTCCAGTTTAGAAAATTCAATTCAATTGAATGAACAATTATTCAAAGGGATTTTTAATAATTCTTCACAAGCTATTTTTTTATTGGATTTACAAGGTCATATCATTCGTATGAACCGAAATGCCATGCTTTCTTTCGAAAGAAATGAAGCCGATGTTCAAGGGTTAGAATTGATTAGTTCAATCTTTTCCAATTCCAATGAAGATTCGATTAAAAAACTTACCTATGGAATGAAATTAGCACTTAAAAACCAAACTTTTGAAGTGTTTGTGTCCTATAAACTTTTAGATGGAAGAGAAAAGTATTTTGATTGTGATTTTTATTCTTTGAATGATGCCAATGGAAAAATTTTCTATATAGTTTTAGAAGCGAAAGATATTACTGAAAAAATTGTATTAGAAAGAGCTTATGCTCAAGCTCAGAAATTAGAAGCATTGGGCACTTTTGCAGGTGGCATTGCTCATGATTTTAATAATTTATTAACACCGATGATGGCTTATATTTCCTTTCTCAATGCTGAGTGGTCTAAAAATGACTCGGATGACATCATCCAAAAATCCATACCTGCCATTGAAGGGATTTCCAAATCCTTGGAACGTGCAAAAAATTTAATTCAACAAATACTTACTTATTCAAAAATTGATCATTCGACTTCCAATCAATTGGATTTGAAAGAACAATTAGTGCAAGTCTTGAATGAATTTAGGTTTGTATCCACAAACCAAATTTCTTTATTTACGGACTTGGGCGATGAGCCTGCTTTTATTGAAGCAGATTCTATTCAGATATTTCAAATTCTTTCCAATTTATATGAAAATTCCATATTTGCACTTCAAGAAGTTACAAATCCAAAGATTACAATCCGATTAGAAAAAGTTTCCTATGAAAAATCTGATTTGTTTCAAGTAAGGTTTATGAAAAATACAGAATATTGGAAACTAAGTTTTGAAGATAATGGTACGGGAATTCCAAAAGAAATTTTGGACAAAATTTTTGATCCATTTTTTAGTACCAAAGGTGGAAAGGGGACAGGCCTTGGATTATCCATCATCTATGGAATTATAGTGAAAATGGGTGGGGCAATTCTTGCTGACTCCAATCCAGGGAAAGGAACCAAGTTTGATTTGTATTTTCCTGCTTGGAAAGCCATGCTTTAATCAATTGACAAGTTCATGAGTTTCGAATATGACAATAGGTTCAGATGAATTTTTTGGACCAAAAAAGAATATTACCTTATTATCTTGGATTTCTTTGGCTCACATTAACATTTTTAGTTTTTTCATCATTCTTTTTCTTCTACCAAGTATTTCATAGTCGCACGAAAGTCATTCAATTCGAACAGAAAAAAGAATGGAATGCAAAACTGAAAGATTATGCCTCCTTTCTAAAAGATGCAGAGACTGGAGTCAGAGGCTATCTCCTATCGAAAGATCCAAATTTTTTAATACCGTACCATACATCCAAAACAGAATTGAATTCACTTGAAATCTATTTAACGAAGAACGTGGAGGATGTTGATGCGAAAGGATTGGAGGAGTTATTTCGTTTGAGTCATTTGAAGTTAACTCAAATTGATTCTTACATCACAACACGCCCACTTCGTATTCCAACTCTTGCGACTCTTATCGAAGGAAATCGAAAGATGACTGAATTTCGAACCTTTTTTGATCAATTTTTATTTCAAAAACTGATTCGAGATGAACGCGAATTTTTATCTCATAAACAATTGAATGATCGGTTAATCGTTGTTTCGGGAAGTCTATTTCTTTTATTATCTTTTCTTATTTTTTGGATGATCTTTGTTCTAAGAAAAAGTATTCGTTCGATTGTGGAAAAGGAAGTCATTGAAGACCGTTTTTCGGAAATTGAAGATTTATATCAGTATTCCCCTGTCGGGTTTCATAGTTTAGATCCGAATGGTGGATTTTTAAAAATCAATCATACAGAATGTGAATGGCTTGGATATTCGGAAAATGAATTAGTTGGTCAGAAAAAATGGATCGATCTTTTAACGGAAAATAGTAAGGAAATATTTTTATCCAACTTCCCTTTGTTTAAAAAACAAGGTTTTATCAATAATTTAATCTTTGAAGTCAACAAAAAAAATGGGCAAACCATGTTTGTCAATTTATCATCTACTGCCATTTATGCAAGTAACGGCGAGATGATTCGAAGCCGTTCTGTTTTAGTCGATGTCACAAAGTCCATTGTTTATGAAAAGGAACTGATTGAAGCCAAAAAGAAAGCGGAAGATGCAAATAAAGCGAAGTCTGAATTTCTATCAAATATGAGCCATGAACTCAGGACACCTCTCAATGCAGTCATTGGTTTATCTTTATGGTTAATGGAAGAAAATCCCAGACCAGAACAATTAGAAAATCTAAAAAATTTAAAGTTCTCTAGTGAGTCACTTTTATCTTTGATCAATGATATATTAGATTTTAATAAAATTGAAGAACGACTAGTTGTCATTGAAGCAATTGATTTTAACATAAAAGAGTTTTTAAAATCGATCACTACTTCCTTTCAAGTTAGAGCCAATGAAAAATTGTTAGATTTTCAATTGGATTTAGATCCTAACTTACCTGAATACATCCATACTGACCCAACACGGCTTCTGCAAATTTTGAATAATCTATTATCAAATGCGTTAAAGTTTACTCAAAAAGGATCAATACACTTAAAATTAAAAGTGGAACCAATGGAGGAGGATACAATTGAACTTAAATTTGAAATTTCTGATACAGGGATTGGAATTGAAGCAAACAAATTGAATTTCATTTTTGAAAAATTTACTCAAGCGAATCAGGATACAACAAGGAAGTATGGGGGATCGGGATTAGGTCTTGCTATTTCTAAGGCATTGGTAGAACTTATGAATGGTAATATTGCAGTCAAATCGGTATTAGGAGTAGGATCGCAGTTTTCCTTTACCTTACCTTGTAAAATTGGAAAAACCAATGAATTCATTACTATCACGAATAACCAAAACAACGAAGTTTTAAAAGGGAAAATAGTGATTGTTGCGGATGATATTTCTATCAATCGAAGTATTGTGATTCGGTTTTTAAATCGTTGGGGTATCAAAACTCTTGAAGCAGCCAATGGATTGGAAGTTTTAGAGATTCTTTCTAAGCAAACCGTAGATTTGATTCTAATGGATTTACATATGCCAGAGATGGATGGATATCAAGCCTCAGTCGAAATCAGAAAAAATCAAATTTGGAAAGAATTGCCAATCATCGCCTTAACAGCATCCGCACAAATCGAAACTAGACAACAAATCAAAACCGTTGGGATGAATGATTTTATATCAAAACCATTTAATCCAAATGATTTATTGAATCAACTTCATATTTGGATAGGTAATTAAATTTTAGTTTTCGATATTTGGGTTGAGTGATAACGCAAGAATCGTAATGTCGTCGTCGGATCGTTTTGTGTGTTGAAATTTTTCGATTTCCGAAACAACAGTATCACAAAGTTTTTGAGGACCTTCTTTTGCTAAGGATTGAATGAGTGAATAAAATCTTTCCTCACCGAATAACTCACCTGTATGTATATTTCTTGCTTCAATGACACCATCAGTAAATAGAATGAGGGTTCCTTCCGTTGGGAGAGGAAACGTTTTTTCGATCATATCTGATTGTATGTGTTCGTTGATCGCACGTCCATAACTTGTGTAAGTGGTGATGATTCCATTTCGATCAATGTGGAGTAGTGGTAAATGCCCCGCATTTGCTATCCTTAGAATACTTTCTTTGGGATTTAAATACACAAAAAATGCGCTTAAAAAATGACCCGATAAAGAACTCAGTAGAGATTTTCTGATTTTTTCAGCAGCTAATACTGGTTTATCTAAAATTTCGTTCCAAATTTCTAGTGTAACCTTTGTCATTGATGCAATCATAGCAGCGGGAATCCCGTGGCCTGATACATCACATAAAAATAATCCTATTTCATTTTCTTTTACAATGATTTCAACAAAGTCACCACCTATATCCGTTGCAGGAGAATAACGAAATCCAAGAGGATACTGTAGTGCATGGGAACGCTTTTTTGGTAATAAACCATTTTGTAGTTTCTGCGCAATTTTTAATTGTAGATCTAATTCTTGTTTTTCTTCTATCGATTTTCTATAGTCAGATACACGTAAGACAAGTGCAAGTGATAAGAAAAAAACTTCCAACGCAGATCCTAATGGTAATGAATACGAAGCAAAATGATATGGTTTTAATAATCCTTGTACGGTAAAGGTATTGATACAAGCGCCAATTAAAATCGATCCAAATGCTAATAAAAATAACAAAACTTCGAGTTTCTTTTTGCTTTTATACAATGTTAATATGGATATCACAATCGCAATTAGAATGGGGAATATTACGAGTAAAATTGATAATTGAATAAAGTTTCTTAATTCCAATACAAATATCATTAGATTGGATAAAATCAGAAGTAAAATATAGCCATTAGTAAATCGATTCAATTTTGGATATGTTTGTTTGATCTCAAGGAATTCCAAGGTAAACAACAATCCAAAGATGGATGTCACAAGAATGGTGATCGGGAATAAATAATTTTTCCAAGTATTGGAATTTCCAAACTCAATGTATTGAATGAAGCCAGTGGAATACGTATTCAATAGAAGGATTGTTGCTAGATAAAAGAAAAAATAAAAAAACTTTTTATATCGCAGTGTATGTGCTAAAAACAAACTAAACATAAACATCATAAAACCCGCGCCAAAGTATGCCGCAAAAAAGATGTCTTGTTTTTTTGAGTAAGCGATAAACGTTCTCGCATTATAAATCGAAACAAAACTAAAAATTGGATTGTCTGATTTGATTTTTAGATAAACGGTTTTGGATTCATTTGGAGAGAGAGTGATGGGAAAGGCGGAGATATGAGAATAAATCGGTTTATTCCTTTGTAAGATCTGTTCTCCAGACCAAACGGTTTTCCACTTCCCATTGATTTCGGTATGGAGTTCAAACACATCCACTACTGGATTCGATAGATGTAAAAAGTAAGTGTGTGGAAGATTTCCATAATGGATGAGCGTGATTTTGATCCATACTGGATGTTGGGATCTAGGAAAAAGAATGACACTTTTCGCATTCTGCCTCCAGAGGGTGTCTTCACGTAGAATTTCATTCAGTCCCGCTTCCGGGTTTTTGGGAATTGTATACTCAAAGTATTTTCCGATGTCTCGGTAATTTTGTGATTCTTCAATGGATATAGGAAGAGACGAGAGGGGGGAAGCAAAAAGAGCCAGATACAGTAAAGATACAAAAGCGATCCATTTACCCTTCCTGTAAAATTTCACTAAATTCACAATTCTCCTATTTCGATTTGCTCTCAAGTCCTCACGAGCGACCATTTGGTTTCCTTTCTCGTGATGGGAATATTTGGTTTGGGATTCTTCCCTAGGTTTTTCGCAGGAAGGGTGTAAAGAAAGCCCTTTTCCAAAAAAAAACTTGTAACAAGAACCTAGAATTAGCAGTCTAAGGCTTAGAGTGCTAAAAGTGAGGAAACACTATGAAACAATATGACTCTAACGTCCAAGGAGCCTTGGACATTGCACAGACAGAGGCGATGAGGAGACAAAATACAGAAATCACTCCTTATCATTTGGTTTGGGGCTTTATGACCCTACCTACTTCTGTTTCGGGAAAAACGTTACTGAAATATAAATCTACCGTGGATGAGTTTTTAAAGAAACAAGCGCGGGCATCAGGGGAAATTCCCTTCGAATCCCTCCGAACTTCACCAAAACTGGCACAATGGTTTACCATGGCTTCTTCGAGAGCTGCTGAGAATGGAAGAGAAGAATTAAAGGAAGCCGACTTTTTAAAATTTTTACCCCAGATTTTACCAGAGCTAAAAATCAATTACGAAGAATTGAACGTAAAGGAAACAGATGAAGAGGTTCCCAATTTTTTAGTGAATCTCAATGATTTGGCAAGAGAAGGGAAGTTGGATCCTGTCATCGGACGTAGTAAAGAAATTCGTTCTGTAATGGAAATTCTTGGCAGAAGATCTAAAAACAATCCAGTGTTAGTTGGTAGTGCTGGTGTTGGTAAAACTGCAATCGTTGAAGGTCTCGCGGAACAAATTGTAAAAGGTAGAGTTCCAGATGTACTAAAAGGAAAAACGATTTATTCCCTCGATATGGGACAATTGATGGCAGGTACCAAATATCGCGGAGAGTTTGAAGAAAAACTAACTGCACTTTTGCGTTACATCAAAGGACAAGCAGGAGAGGCGATTCTTTTTATCGATGAAATTCATCAATTGGTAGGAGCTGGAAAAACAGAAGGCGCAATGGATGCAGCCAATCTGTTGAAACCAGCACTGGCACGGGGAGAATTACATTGTATTGGAGCTACAACTGGGGATGAATTTCAGAAGTACATTCTTGGTGACCAAGCATTAGAAAGAAGATTTCGTGCCGTGCCTGTAAACGAACCAAGTAAAGAGGATGCGATTGAAATTCTAATGGGGATTCGTGATAAACATGAAATTCATCATGGAATCAAAATCTCAGATGAAGCAATTTACGCATCAGTTCTTTTGTCAGACCAATACATCACTGATAAGTTTTTGCCAGACAAGGCGATTGATTTAGTGGATGAAGCAGCGTCCGCATTAAAACTTTCTGCGGAAGCTATGCCGACTGAACTCGTGGAACTAGAGAGTGAAATTCGTTCCAAAAAAATCTTTGCTCAAGTAGAAAAGAAAAACGAAGAAATTCTCAAGGAAATCGAAACGTTAGAGAAAAAATTCCAAGCGGGTAAAGAGATTTGGGAAAAAGAAGTCAATTCTTTGAAACAAATTGCTTCGATCAAAAATAAAATTGATCGAGTGAAGTTTGATTTGGATGCAGCACAACAAAGAGCAGATTATACAGAAGCTTCGCGTTTGAAGTATGCAGTATTACCTGAATTAGAAAAGGAATTAAACACTTTCCAAAATAGTTGGATTTTAGAGAGAAATCACATAGCGGCTGTCATCGCAAGACAAACCGGAATCCCTGTTGAAAAAATTCTAAAAACCAAACAGGAGAATCTTCTTCATTTGGAAGATGATTTGAATTCAGTGGTGTATGGACAAAAAGAATCCATTCGTGAAATTGCAGATACACTTTTGACTTCGTATGCAGGGATTTCTTCTGAGACAAGACCACTTGGTTCCTTTTTATTAAAAGGTCCAACAGGTGTAGGGAAAACGGAAACGGCAAAAGCCATTGCTAAGTTTTTGTTCGATCAAGAAACAAATATCGTTCGATTGGACTTAAGTGAGTATTCAGAAAAACATTCAGTGGCAAAACTAATCGGTGCTCCCGCAGGTTATGTTGGTTACGATGAAGGTGGAATTTTAACAGAAGCCATTCGAAGAAAACCGTATTCTGTAGTTTTGTTTGATGAAGTTGAAAAAGCACATCCTGATTTTTCTGATATTTTACTTCAAATTTTAGATGAAGGTAGATTAACGGATAATAAAGGTAGGACAATCAATTTTAAGAATACCATTGTGATTCTCACTACAAATTCAAAGAATATAGATGTAGACTTTAAACCAGAGGTATTAGGACGATTGGATGCAATATTGACCTATCATTCGTTAGATTCATCCATTATGGAGAAACTGATTGATAAACAACTTCGTTTACTCAATGAACGTTTGAAGGTAAAAGGAATCGTAATCGAACTTTCCGAAAGTACGGAACATATTTTGCGAGAACAAGGATTTGATCCGAAATTTGGTGCACGACCTCTTGGAAGTGTGTTCAACAGGATTGTGAATCGACCTTTAGCAAAAGCCATCCTTTCTGGAACCATAAATGAAGGAAAGTATCGAGCCGATTGGAATGGAGATGATTTACATTTTGCTTTGATTCAAGAGATGGTTTCCACTCCTAAGTAAGATAGAAATCTAAAATTTATCCCAATCATAGAATCCATTATGGTTGGGAGTTTCGTCTAAATAACTACATATGGCTGAATTAAAGTTAAACTCTACCGTTCCTTCCAACCAATCTGTATCCATTCCCATCCTTGGATTAGGGGTTTGGAAATCTCGCCCCAAAGAATGTTTTGAAGCTGTAAAATTTGCTTTGGAATCTGGATATCGCCACATAGATACGGCGGCCATTTATGGAAATGAAGCAGATGTAGGAGCAGCCATTCGAGAAAGTGGAGTGAATCGGAGTGATATTTTTCTCGTCACCAAACTTTGGAATGCGGACCAAGGTTATGAGGAAGCCCAAAAAGCAATTGATGTTTCTTTGCAAAAATTGGGAACCGATTATGTGGATATGTATTTGATCCATTTTCCTGTTTCCGGAAAACGCAACGAATCATGGAAAGCATTGGAAAAAATCAAACAAGAGGGAAAAACAAAATCCATTGGGGTGAGTAATTTTATGGTTCCTCATTTAGAAGAATTACTCAAAGAAACAGAAATCGTTCCTGCGATGAACCAAGTAGAATTCCATCCCTTCTTACAAGATAGAGAACTTAAAAACTACTGTAATGCCAAAGGAATTTTACTGGAAGCCTATAGTCCGTTAGCACATGGACAAAAATTGGAAGACGAACGCGTCACTAAGTTAGCAAAAAAATACAACAAATCAAATGCGCAAATTCTCATTCGTTGGTCCTTACAAGCTGGAAATGTGGTGATACCAAAATCAAAAAATCCAATTCGAATCAAAGAAAATGCAGATGTTTTTGATTTTCAATTATCACCAGAAGATATGAATGAAATATCCAATTGGAATGAAAATTTCAGAACTTGTTGGGATCCAACTACGGTAGTTTAATCCCTTTCCATGTTTTATTTTTTTTCAAATACGAGGACGGCAGATTGTCTGTTGTCCTTTGTGCCTAAGTATCCGTAGCCAAAAGGAAAGGGTAAAATTTGGTCATTGGTCCCTTGGCTTAATTTTTTAAGTTCGGGTTGGTTTTCTGGAATCACGGCTCCAGACAAGTTCCAAGATTTTTCATACCTTCCAAAGATAGACCGTTTCCAAGAATCTTCTGGAAAAAATCGAATCGGAAAACCTGATTCATCTTGAACCACAAATTTAGCGTTTTTTAAAAGCAAATCGCGGAAGGATTTTCTTTTTTCCCCATGGAATAAATATTCTGCAGACTTGGTGAAAATTCCAATTTCTCCTAACTGAGTAAAGTATTCATATAAACCATCACCAGGAATTCCTTCATTCCCAATTAAGAATATTTTAAAATACGTTAGTGATTCTTTTTTGTTTAACCTGGTATCAAATAATTGTATGGAAAATCCTTTGTATACAATGCCTTTACCGACGATAATTTCTTCCTTGGAATCTAGGATTTCCTTCCCCATACGTTTTAAAAAGGCAACAAAGACTGGGTATGCTCCATTTAATTCTTTTTTCTTTGTTTCTTCTTTCATTTTGCGATAAGTGAAATAATTTCTTCCCGCTAAGTGATCGGAGAGAGAACGAATCCCTGATTTGACTATGGACTTTTCTTTTTCTGATAATTCGTTGTATTTGCTCGGAAAACCGGGATCTTCTAAACCGAAGAGAATGTAATTTTCAGAATGTGGGTAAAAAGAAAATAAATTTAAAACATCAATCCCACTAAAAGGATACACTACTGTTTTGACTTTGGGGTTGTAAGCTTTTGTCGTTAAGTAGGAGCTGATCACTTCTCTCGTTTGGATCAATTGATTCCAACTCAAATCCATTCCCTTTTTATGAATAGGATCAGAAATTGAAAATCCTGCCCATTCTTCGTAAAGATTTTCTTCTACAGGGGAAACGGTTGTTATGTTATTTGAAATTTGGCAATGGAATGTGAAACAGATTAAAAATAGGAATAATTTTTGGTGCATATAGAAGAAAATTCAAAATGAATTTGGACTTACCTTTTGTTGTTTGGAACTTTGAGGATAGGTTTTGTTTTCATCCTATTTCATATATCTTTTTTCTTGGGAACGAGAAGTGAGTTCCGAACAAAAAAAAACCGGCTCGGGGAAACCCCGAACCGGCAATGGTTCCTAAAAAGAAAGCCTTTTTGTGATTATTCGCCGACTGCGATGTCTCCATCCCCTTCGGTTGAGAAACTAACAGGTTGTTTTGATTTTGTTTCCTTCGTTTCTTTTGGATCCCTTTCAATGGATTTCACTTCTCTTGTTTGAATTTTTGCTTGGTCCAAAAGAGGAAGTGCATTGAGGTCTCTTACTTGGTTTTCGATTTTAAAAGCAATGTCTGGGTTCTCTAAAAAGAAGTTCCGAACTTGTTCTTTTCCTTGGCCAATTTTTTCACCGTTGTAAGAATACCAAGATCCAGCTTTTGCCACTAAATCGTGACGAACTGCTAAATCAATGAGTGAACTTTCACGGTTGATTCCATTCGCATACATGATGTCGAATTCTGCCTGACGGAAAGGAGGGGCACATTTGTTTTTCACCACCTTCACTCGGACACGGTTACCAACTGGTTCCTCTTTTTCTTTCAGAGTTTCAATGCGGCGGATGTCGAGTCGGATCGAAGCATAGAATTTTAAGGCGTTACCACCCGTAGTGGTTTCCGGACTTCCAAACATGACTCCAATCTTCATACGGATTTGGTTGATAAAGATAACAGTGGTACTGGATTTAGAAATGGTTCCTGTGAGTTTCCGAAGGGCTTGTGACATGAGCCTTGCCTGGAGACCCATATGAGAGTCACCCATATCTCCTTCGATTTCCGCTTTCGGAACAAGAGCTGCTACCGAGTCGATGACGATGAGGTCAATGGCATTGGAACGAACGAGGGACTCACAGATTTCCAGTGCTTCTTCGCCGTTGTCTGGTTGGGCAACGAGCAGGTCGTCTACATTGACACCGAGTTTTTTAGCATAAGATGGATCGAGTGCGTGTTCCGCATCAATGAAGGCAGCAATGCCTCCTTTTTTTTGCGTTTCTGCGATCGCAGATAAAGTCAGTGTTGTTTTACCAGAAGACTCTGGTCCATAGATTTCGATGATTCGACCGGATGGAAAACCGCCGATCCCCAAAGCAATGTCAAGGTCCAAAGATCCAGTGGATACCACATTCATCTCAGCCATACGTGTGTCGGCACCGAGACGCATAATGGATCCTTTGCCGAATTGCTTTTCAATTTGGCCGAGGGCCGCATCAATGGCCTGTTTTCTTTGGTCGGTCTCTTTGTCTTGTGCCTTGTCAGCTTTCTCTTTTTTCATGAATCAATCGTTCTCCTAAATCGGTGTTCCGAAAGACTAGGTAGGGGACTTGGTCAGTTGGTTTTAAAAAAATCCGTCTGACTCTCTCAAGGATGAACCCATCCCTTCCGAATTCCACTCTTTTTCTCTTCCGAAGTGACTCCATTATGCCTTAGGCCTAGGACAAATCGGGAATGGGAGAGGAATTTTTCTGGATTATGTCTTTTTTTTCCGATTTCAACACTAAACAAAATGTAAGTACTTGTATAGTATTTTTTTGGCGGAGGAGAAAGAAAACTTGTGCCGATAGATTGGATGTATGACCCTGCCAGTCCTTGAAGTCCAAATTCCAGAGCATTTTCCCCAAGTTATGGCGGATTTATTTCGCAGTTACCGCACTTACTTAAAAATCGAAAAAAATTATTCAGAGCATACCTTATTTGCCTATTTGCGCGATTTGAAATTCTTCTTTGAGTTTTGTCTCAAAGAGGAAATTGATATTTTGAGTGTTGATGTTTTAGATGTCCGCGCTTATTTTTCTGATTTAAAATCCACGAAGAAACAGGACAAACGAACGCAAAGCCGTAAACTTTCTTCCTTACGTACATTTTATAAATTTTTATTTCGAGAAGAAAAGATTGGAGCGAATCCCATCTTACAGGTGAGTTTTCCAAAAACGAAAAAGAAGTTACCCAAAAATTTTACACCAATCGAAACAGAAGACATTTTGGATTATGAAGATCCCGAAAAAAAAGAAGTACTTGGAAAACGGGACAAAGCCATCGTGGAAGTTTTGTATAGCACTGGCCTTCGTGTGTTCGAATTAGTGAATGCAAAACTAAGTGATTTGAATGAAGAGTTAACATCTCTGAAGGTAATGGGAAAACGTAGAAAGGAACGATTTGTTTTTATTGGTCCCGAAGCAAAAGAAGCACTGAGAGAATATTTGGAAGAAAGAGGAAGTGCTGGTCCCGAAGAAATTTTCTTAAACCAACGTGGTGGGAAATTAACGACACGTGGGATTCGTTATATTTTATCCGAAAGAAGATCTGTGATGGGAATGGAAAAAGCAATTACGCCTCACAAGTTTAGACATACCTTTGCTACCGACTTACTGAATGCAGGTGCCGATATTCGCGCCGTACAAGAGTTACTCGGCCATTCTTCTTTGTCATCCACACAAGTGTATCTAAGTGTTTCGAGAGACCGATTGAAAGAAGTGTATCGGAATGCGCATCCGCACGCGAAGAAGTAGAGAGTAGGCGGATATAATTTCCCCGCCCGATTGAGGGTGGGGTTCTAGACCCGCCACCCAATGCCTTCCTAATATCACATCTCCCCCTTTTTCACAAATCCTTTCTTTTTTCCTTAAAAAATAATTCAAATAAGTTCGCGTTTCGACATTCTTGGATAAAAAATAGGGTTAACTATAAAAATATAACCAACCCTAAATAAAATCATGCCAAAAATCAAAAGACCAATTGATGATCCTTTGGAAAATTTCCCCTTAAAAGAGAGGAAATTTGCTAGGACTCGAATGAATTTGATTTTTGGTTTACTTCAATTATTGGAGTCCCGTTCCTATGATGACATCAAAATCATAGAGCTTTGCCAATTTGCCGAAATTTCAGAACCAACCTTTTATAATTATTTCCCCGAAAAAGATGATTTGATTCTTCATTACATACAAATTTGGAGTTTGATGGTTAGTGTATTTGCGGAAGAACAAAATTTAAAAGAATCGGGATATGGCTTGTTATTATCATTGTTTCAATATACAGCAAGAGAATCAAAAAAAAATCCAAGGATCCTTCTTGAGATCATCTCCTTCCAAGCAAAAAACAAACGGAAACTTCAACAAAAAAGTTTAACAAAGGCGGAAAGAGTATTACTGTTTCCTAATTTTCCAGGAATCGAAACTTTAACAGTAGGTGGAATTGAATCCATTCTGGAGAAAGCAATGGTTTTGGCTCAATTTAAAAAGGAATTACCAAAAGATACAAATTGGGAATCGTTATCACTAACAATTGTCAGTTGTTTTTTCGGTGTCCCGATACTTGCATTTCAAATGGGTGAAAATTTAGAAACACTTTGGATGGATTCTTTTCATTATATTTGGTTAGGTGCTGGTGGAAAAATCCAAAAACAAAAGAGAGTTAAAAGATGAAGTTAATATCCAATCGATGGTTTCTTTTAGGAATTGGAGGTTTGTTTGTCTGTTTCACTGGAATGAAATGGAATGTACCTATTTTTTCTTGGTTTCTTTTTATTCCTTTTTTTCGTTATCTCCGACTTGGATATTCAATACCAATTCTTTTATTCAGTTTCATAGGTTTTCAAATTCTATCTACGATGCGAATCGTAAGCGAACCATTTCATATTTGGATTGCGATTCTTTCAGGAATCCAGGCAGGATTTGTATTTACCTTATTACTTTGGTTATGGAATACGATTAGGATTCGATTTACCAATTTGGTATCTCCTATTTTGTTTTTTGCCTTTTTTTGCATCATATTAGAATGGATAGGCGGATACAATTCCGATTTGGGTGTATGGGGCATGATAGCCAATAGCCAAATTGGGAATCTAATTTTATTACAATCAGCTTCACTTTATGGGGCACTTGGAATTAGTTTTGTCATTTATTTGATAAACGTAAGTTTAGAACAATGTATTAGCGAATTGATCGACACAAATAGAATTCAAAAAGATTCAGCTTTATATCTCCTAACATCCTTCGTCTTACTTGTATTACTTTATTTTTATGGCACAATCCGTTTGCATCTTCCAATCACAGGAGAGCAAATCAAAATTGCTACCATAACTACAAAATATGATGTCACATCGATGTTCCATCATCCTGAAATCAATGCAGAAAATACCAAACTTACCTTTGAGAAAACGATTTTAGCTGCAAAAGAGGGAGCGAAGGTAGTCGTTTGGAACGAAGGTGCAGTTTTAGTAACCAAAGAGAAGGAATCGGAGTTGTTACGATTGGTTTCCGTAGTGGCAAAGGAAAACAAAATAGAGGTGATAGCGGCATTGATTGTCCAACTGAAGGATCAGGAATTTTTCTTTGATAATCAATTGGTTTGGTTTGCATCCGATGGAACCATTCGCCAAACCTACTATAAACAATTTCTTGTTCCAGGTGAACCAGTTTCGAAACACCACTCTGATATAAAAGCATTTCAAGTTTTGGAAGGAAAGATGTCTGTTGCCATTTGTTATGACTTTGATAGCTTACGAGTCACAGAGCATCATGCAAAAGAAGGTTCTGGATTGGTTTTGATTCCCGCATCTGATTGGAAAGGAATCACCCCATTTCATACGGAAATGGCTGTCCTTCGAGGAATTGAGAATGGGTCATCTATTGTTCGTTCGGTGAGAGATGGTCTTTCTGGAATCTATGATGCCTATGGCAGAGCAAGAGGAACTCTTGATTCTTTTGAGAACAATGATGGAGTTTTAGTTTCTTCCGTTCCCATGATCAAATTAGATACCATTTATTCTCGTTATGGAAATTGGTTAGTTGGTATTGGTTTCCTTTACTTAGGAATCGCCTCCATTCGGATTCTTTTTTTTGTCATAAAAAATAGGATAAAAGCAAAATAAATAGTTATCATCCACATTTGAATATTAGAAAATTTCTAAATATTTGATTGAAATTCGGAATGATCCAGGCATCATTTAGAGTTCGGTCTTTTTTGTGCATTCGTATAAGTATAGACCAAAGGATTCAAGATGACGATCGTTGCAGACAAATCAATTTTACTTGTAGAAGATGAAGCCATCTTAGCCCTTTATGAAAAAAACCAATTGGAACAAGGTGGTTATCAAGTAACCCATGTAACCAATGGTGAAAATGCAATCAATCTCATCTTAAAAGAAGAATATCCTTTTGATTTGATCCTCATGGACATTGACTTAGGGAAGGGATTAGATGGCACTGAAACTGCCACTCAAATTCTCAATCACCGAGAAATTCCAATCGTCTTTTTATCCTCACATACCGAACGAGAAATCGTAAAAAAAACAGAGTCTATTACTTCCTACGGTTACGTGGTGAAAAATTCAGGTTTCACCGTCCTCGACGCATCCATCAAAATGGCGTTTAAGTTGTTCGAAGCAAATGAATTAACAAAAAGCAAAAAAGAGCATTTAGAGACAGTATTACACTCTATAGGTGATGGAGTGATTGCAACAGATAAAGAAGGAAAAATCACTCGAATCAATCCCGTCGCAGAAAAATTAACTGGTTGGACTCATGAAGATGGCATTGGTTTAGAAATCAATCGCGTATTTAATATCATCAATGTCAAAACGAGGCAAAAAGTAGAAAATCCAGTGGAAGTTGTTTTGAAAACAAATTCCATTGTTGCTTTAGCAAACCACACAGTCTTAATCGCAAAAAATGGATCCGAGTTTCAAATTGCTGATTCAGGTTCGCCCATCAAAGATTTAAATGGTGAAACAAAAGGTGTCGTACTAGTGTTTCGCGATATTACGGAAGAATACAATGTCCAAAGTCGAATCGCCAAACAAGCAAATATGTTAAATAATGTTTTGGATGCTGTGATCGGTACGGATTTTAATCATAGAATTAATTATTGGAACAAAGCTGCTGAAAAAATATTTTCCTGGAAGGAAGAAGAAGTAATCGGAAAAAATATTCTTGAGGTTTTAAAAACAGAGTTCCTTTCCCATTCTATCGAAGAAGTGATCCGAAAGGTCAATCATGAGGGAAGTTTTATTGGTGAAGCAATCCAATATGCGAAGAATGGGGAAATCCGTAATATAGAAGTCAATTTAGTATTGTTAAATGACGAATCTGATTTGCCATCAGGATATATCTTTGTCTCAAGGGATATTTCGGAACGTTTGATTGCCTTAAAACAAATCAAAGAATCCGAAGCAAAATTAACTCAAATCATTGAATCTGCTATGGATGCCATTATCAGCATCGATGTCTCAAAACAAATTATTTTGTTTAACGGTGCTGCCGAAAAAATGTTTGGTTATGATGCGCGTGATATCATTGGAAAACCTTTGGACAGATTGATCCCAGAAGCGTTTCGAAAACAACATGACAAACATATTGATCAATTTAAGCAAACGGGTGTCAGCAGGAGAGCTATGGGAGCACTCGGTGAAATCAGTGGACTCAGATCCAATGGAGAAGAATTCCCAATTGAAGCATCCATTTCGCAAATTACTGTCAATGGAGAGTCTTTGTTTACGGTAATTTTAAGAGATGTAAGTGTTAGGACTCTTTCCGAAACTAAAATTCAAAAACTACTAATCGAAAAGGAAAACATCCTAAAGGAAATACACCATCGGGTCAAAAATAACATGAGTTCTCTGTTTACCTTACTTAGTTTACAAGCGAATTCACAAGAAGACCTTTCTATACAAACCATTTTATATGAAGCCGCTGGCCGAATCAAAAGTATGATCGTTTTATATGACAAACTCTATCATTCGGAAACAGACAATAGTGTATCCATCCAAAATTATTTTCCAGCGATCTGCCATGAAATCGTTTCCATTTTCCCCAAAAATGTTTCAATCCAGTTGGAAATTCTAGAAGAGTCAATTGAGTTGAATGCAAAAGTTTTATCTTCTTTAGGAATTATCTTGAATGAACTCATCACAAATTCTATGAAACACGCTTTTGTGGATCATGCAAATCCTGCTATCAATTTGAAAATAACCAAAGAAGGGACGTCTATCATTTTGGAATACTCAGACAATGGAAAGGGGATTCCTGAATCAGTCTCTTTTCAGAACACTCCAGGATTTGGTTTACAATTGATAGGCATGTTAACGGACCAAATTGGTGGGAAAATTATGATTGATCGAAAGGATTATCCTAAATTTTTATTAGAACTTCCTGTTTAAGATTTTTTTTAAGTTTGTTAGTAGAATATTTGTTTACCTTCTTACAATCTGTACTTCCATTCATCCATGGGCAAACTTCAATTTTTTGTAGTCTTATGTTATTTTATACCTGTTCTCGTGATTATCTTTCCGATTGGGTTGGTGATTTCCTATGTGTTTAAGATAACCGGTTTGGATCGATCGTCGAATCGTATTAATAACTATTTAGGTTACTTTTGGTATCGTTCGTTTTTCCTTCTAACAGGTCGTACTTTAGAAGTTTCACTTGATGGTTGGGATCCGAAAGGAAACAACCGATTTCTAATCTGCAATCATACCAATGCGTTGGAAGTTCCGTTAATCGTTTCGCTTCCGTATCTGATTAAAGAAAAAGATGTTCGTTTGTCTTACTTAGGTGGCGATATCATCCAAAGATACAAAATCATTCCTTTGATGATGCATAAAACCATTGTTGAGGCTGTCATTTACTCGGAAAAAAAACCAAATTTTAGAAATTTCAAAACAGATGTGTTACGAGTCTTAAAAACAAGATCCATCTTTTTATACCCAGAAGGGGAACGTACTTTTACAGAAGAAATCAAACCATTTCAAACTGGGGTGATGAAGATTGCCTATAAATTTAATATCAACTTAGATGTGTTTGTTGTCAGTGGATTTATGGGTTATTCAAGTTTAAAAGAATACAAACATCTTTCGCAGTCGAAAAAGATCTATTTCCATTATTGTGGTTCCATTTTGGCAAAGGATTTTCCTACCTTTGAAGAGTATCTCTCCCAGGCGGAAAGAATGATGAAGGCAAAAAAAAGGGAACTCGAAGCATTGGAAACATCCGCCTCTGTGGCATAAGTTAAATTTTACACGTAGTGAAAAATTTATATCAGTTTCTCTTTAGATGGACTTTGGTATTCCTGATTGTTTCTATATTCGTTGGATCTATTTCTGCATTTTTTTTACATGCCCTTGATTGGGTGACTCACGTAAGAGAAAATCATATTTCATTGGTGTATTTACTTCCCCTCGCAGGTGGTTTGATTGGATGGATTTACTATCACTTTGGTACAAGAGCCAACAAAGGAAATAACTTACTTTTGGAAGAGATCCATTCCACAAGTTCGATCATTCCCTTTCGTATGACTCCATTTGTATTAATCGGAACTCTTGTGACACATTTAGTTGGTGGATCTGCCGGTAGGGAAGGAACGGCCGTACAAATGGGAGGATCCATCTCCCACCAATTGGCCCGATTGTTTCCATTTTCAATCAAAGAGCAACAAACCTTGATTATATTAGGGATGAGTGCTGGTTTTTCTGCTGTATTTGGTACACCATTTGCTGCTGCCATTTTTTCCATTGAAGTGATTCAAATTGGAATGTATCGGTGGAAACTATTTTTCCCTTCACTTCTAATGGCTTGGTTATCCCATCTAGTTTGTTTGTTTTGGAATGTGAAACATTCTATCTTCCCCGACGTTCCTTGGGATGCAGATTTGATTTTATTTTTAGGAATTTTTTTACTTTCCATTGGCTCAGGGATAGTTGCAAAAATCTTTATCTGGTCCATTCATACCATCTCAAAGTTTTCACAAAAATGGATTGTTTATCCTCCACTCAGACCAGTGTTAGGTGGTTCCATCCTTGTGGTTTTCTTTACAGCAGGAGTCAGTGTGGATTATTTTGGATTAGGTGTGCCGATCATCCAGTCAGCCTTTACTGAGAATTTATCTGATACTGCATTTCTATGGAAACTTTTACTCACTGCGATCACCATTGGTTTTGGATTCAAAGGAGGGGAGGTCACACCATTATTTTTCATCGGTGCCACTCTCGGAAATTTATTTTCTGAAATCAGTCCTCATCATTTGTCATTATTTGTCAGTGTCGGTTTTATTGCTGTTTTCTCCGGAGCTACCAACACACCACTTGCTTGTGCAATTATGGGAATGGAATTGTTTGGTTTCGCGTCTGGAATCTATTTTTTAATGGCAACTCAGATTTCCTATATCATGTCTGGACATGCGAGTATCTATTCTTCCCAAATCATTGGAAAAAGGAAATGGTTTCGTCCCCATTCCCATGTTGGTAAAAAAATTTCCGATCTTAAATGATTGATTTTATTTTTTCATCGTAGTTTCTTTCGCATTGGGTACAATACGGATGGCGCATCTTTTGTGAGAACTGGTGCAAGTTCAATTGGAGTTTCTGGGAGTGATTTAGAAATTCATTTGAAAAATGGAACCAGTATTCTAGTTTTTGGAACTCCTATTGGTTACCAGTTTGGGAATTTAGATTTTAGGGAATTGGATGCCTTGGTTTCCAATCCAAATGGAAATTCTATCGAATTGAGTAGTTTTAGCTTTGGCGGTAAACTCTTGTTCCTCGGTCCAACCATGGCATTCATTGGTTATATTTTGATTCTTTTGCAATTGGTCCGTCCTGTAACAGCTGATTTGTTACCCTCCGTATGGCAGAAAAACAGAATTTACAATTTGATTGTATTTTCATCCAGTTTGGGCTTTGTAATTGTTTTGTATTATTGGTTATGGAATTTGGGCAATTCCAAATTAGTTTGAATTCACAAAAAATCCTTTCGATTTTTTGAAAAAATGATCCCATTGGATTGTTACTTACAATACCGACTGAAAATGGAAAACTATATGAAAAAATATTTTGTATCCTCACTCTTACTCTTCGTCATCACTCAATGTAATTTTCTTTCTTTTTCCAAGTCGGTGGACAAGGACGAAACAGCAGGAGCTGTCGTGACCTTCTTACAAGGACAAGTGACACTTCTCAGCGAAGGTAAGGAACGAATTGCGAGTTTAGGAGATGTCATCAAACCTGGAGATCGAATTTTATCCAAACTCGGCAAAGTCGATATCCAAACGTATCGCGGTGAAATCATCCGAATCAAAGAAAATTCGGATGTCATGTTTCGAGATTTGTCAGGCTCTTCTCAACCGAATACGGATTTATACATCTGGACTGGGAATTTAATTGTGAAATCGGTGAAATTAAAACCCAACCAAAACTTATCGATCTCTTCTCCTACAATGGTGGCGGGTGTGAGGGGGACGATCTTTTCCTTAGAATTAGAAAAAGGTTCGGTTCCCAAAGTAAAGGTGTATGAAGGAGCCGTATCTGTTGCCTTCAAAGTAGGTCCGAAACTGATTGAACTCAATGATGGTCTTACAAAAGACAATTATGATCGTTTGGTGAAAACATTAGAAGAAAATGATGTAGTTTTAGAACCTGGTGAAGCCTTAGAAGTGAATCCGGATTTAAACGATTTAGTTTACTTAATCAATGCAAAAATGGCAGCATCCGCTCTCACAAATGAGGAGTTAAATGGATTCTCCAATCTCTCAAACGATGGAATTGGAAAGGTGCAAAGTCCTATTTCTCCTAAAGAGAAAGCGGAAGCAGATACTTTAGTTTCCGTGAATCCTGAACTTGTTCAAAAACAAATTGAATCAAAAGAAGAATCCGCGGATGTAAAAAAAGAAACGATTGAACAAATCGCATCCGAACATCAAAACAACCGCAAAGAGGCTCTGAATCAAATCGCATCAGACGCGGAAAAAATGGGTTTTGATGATGAGGAAGA
The DNA here is from genome assembly GCF_004769665.1 of Leptospira kemamanensis. Lineage (GTDB taxonomy): Bacteria > Spirochaetota > Leptospiria > Leptospirales > Leptospiraceae > Leptospira_A > Leptospira_A kemamanensis. The sequence goes on along the minus strand of NZ_RQGG01000028.1, from coordinate 175,212 downwards.
GATCCAAAAACATTACAGCATTCTAGAAACCATCCACAAAACCAATGGTGAAATTATGTCAGGTGCTGTTGTTGCTCAGTTAGGTGATATATTTATTATTCATTCCACAAAAGGGGTCTTCCAACTCCAAGTCGACGAAATCGAATACGTAGAATATCGAAATTTCAAAATCCAAACCAGAAACAAAAAATAAGGAACAAGATGTAACCTATCGCCGAACTACATCGAGATAGGTTCGTACCATTCCCTAAATTCAAAAAATAACCTTGTTTTTACCTGGAATTTTTGCCAAACAGGGTACGAAACAATTTACAAAAATTTCCAATTGAGTAAGATCGATCCCTATGAGTATACGCCAGAGGGTCTCTCTTTTTATTGCTGGTATCTTGTTTGTTGGGTTTACGATCCTGTCATCCGTTCAAATTTACCGAACCGTGACTGACCTAAAGTCAGAAATACAAGAAAATGCAAAGATCACTTCTGAGAAATGGTCCTATCAAATCCAGGATCATTTGAATGCAATGATGGGAGTCATTCGTGGTTACCGATTCGCTTTGTTTTATGCATCTCCTCCTCGGGAGTCCATGATTAGTAGCCTTCGCGAAATTTTAGAGAGAAACGATAATATATTTGGAATCTGGTTGTGTTACGAACCGAACGCATATGAGGGAAGGGATTCGGCTTTTGTTGGAAAACCAGGTCATGACAAAACAGGACGTTTTGTTCCTTATCTTCACCACACTCCAGATGGCAAAATTAATTTTGAACCTTTGGTTGATTATGACAATCCTAATGGTGCTGGCGATTATTACCAACAAGTCAAAAAAACGAACAAAGCAAAGGTGTTTGGACCCTATGAATACCTCGCTGGTGGCAAAAAAATTCAAATGATTTCTCTAGTGGTTCCTATTTACCCAAAAGGAAAATTTTTAGGAGCTGCAGGAATTGATTTAGATATCAGCACATTACAAGAAAAAATCGGAGACAATCGGCCTTTTCGCGGCCAAGGATACATTGCCTTTATTTCGGATAACGGAACCTATGTGATGTACGGGCAAGACCAAACCAAATTGGGGAAAAAAATTGAGAACCCGGAACATTTAAAAATTTATTTAGAAAAACTAAAATTAGGTGAGATGTTTACGATCCAACATGATGGATATACGGATTATTTTACTCCATTTCATATTGGAAAGGACCCTCAATTTTGGGCATTACAAGTCAGTATCCCAGATTCGATTTTAACAGAACAAGTGACAAAGGTAGTAATTGGCACTATTGCGATTTCACTTTTGATTTTATTAGTAGTCCTTTTCTTTTTAAACTTTGTGTTTAAGAACCTAATTAGCGTGAGACTGACGAAAGCTGCGGCTTTTTCCTCTCAAATCGCGAGTGGAAATTTGGCATCTAGTCCTGATGAAATTAATCAAGATGAAATCGGAAGTTTATTAAACTCAATGAACCAAATGCGAAATAGTTTGGTCTCAATCATCGGTGATATCAAACTTACTGTTGAAAAATTAGGAAACCAATCCAATCAAATGGCTTCCACCTCACAAAATTTATCCGATATTTCCCAAGCGCAGGCTAGTGCTGCTGAAGAATCTTCGGCAGCTGTCGAAGAACTTTCTGCTTCTGCTGACAATGTGGGAAAATCAATGGAAGAAGCAGTTTTGAAGATGAAGGAAATTGATAAATCTGTTCTCACCTTACGCGAAGAAGTTCAAAACATCAATAAAGAGATGGAATACCTTGCCAAATTTGCATCTGAATCAAAGGAACACGCGGTTGTTGGGGAAACGGCAATGAATGATTCCACAAAGGCGATGGAAGACATTGGTGAAAAAGCAGAACGCATCAGTGAAGTATTAGATATTATCACAGAAATCTCAGAAAAAACCAACTTACTCGCGTTAAATGCTGCAATTGAAGCAGCGAGAGCGGGAGATGCTGGTCGAGGTTTTGCAGTGGTTGCGGAAGAAATTGGAAAACTTGCCTTACAAACCGGTGCTTCTGTAAAAGAAATCGGTGATCTTGTTATTTCTACAAACTCGGCCGTGGAAAACGGAAACAAAAAAGTGACTGAAGCCGCACAAGTTTTGAATTTATTAAATAGCCGTGTGAAGGAATTTGAAACCTCCGCCAATCGAGTTCTGAATTCAGTATTACTCCAAGAGAATAATGCTAAAGACATTGCACAAAACTCAGGACTACTTACCAATTTAAACCTTCAAATTGAGGAAGCGGTGTTTGAGCAAAAACGAGCAACAGAAGAAATATCCAAAACCATCATTAGTATTTCCAATGGAACACAAGATGTGGCTTCAGGATCCGACCAACTCACAATCGTTTCTGCTGAAATAGCATCCCAGGCATCCTATTTGTCTACTCAAGTAGAGAAATTTAAACTTAAGTAAAAAAAAGCCCACTTCCGTGGGCTTTTTATCTCAATCAAACGAATCGATTTTATCTTATCAGTTTTATTTTGAGAAAAATCTTTTTTCAACTTCGTCTGGAAGTTTTTGTCCTGTGAGTTTTGCTCTTTGGACTAATTCCCAGAAATATCTGTAAGTCGCGCGGTCATGAAGGTCACCATCATGTTGGATCGGTCCCCAATCTGCATCTTGTGCTTTGATTAAAATGTCACAAGCAGTTTGTGTTTCTGCAAAGTTAGGTGCCATTGCATCCAAAATCGATTGGATTTGTGCAGGATAAATGGACCACATACGTAAGAAACCAAATTCATCATGAGCACGTTTTGCATCTTGGTAAGTTTGGTAAGTGTTTTTTAAGTCCAAAGTTACGTTGTGAGCAGGGATCACACCATTCATAAGTGCCGCTGCCACCATAGTTGATTTTGCACGACGAAGTAATTCGTGATCAAACTGACCTGGTGACTTCATACAAGAAGCAGGGATAGCACCATGGTGACCAGAGATAAAGTCCATCAAACCAAAATCTAATACTTGTAACCAAGGTAGACTTGCAATTTCAAATACGTCGTTTAATGCGCCATGAGTTTCAATTAAAACGTGAATAGGAATTTCTCTTTTGATTCCTGCTTTTTTACAAGCTTCTTGGATGTAAGAGATTTGTTCTTTTACTTGGCTAGCTTTTGTTGGTTTTGGGATTGTGATGTATGCAATTACGTTTCCAGCTCCAGGAACGATAATATCAATATCACCTCTCCAATGTTCGTTGGTATAATCATGAATACGAACTCCACTCATTTTGTGTTTGTTGAGTTCAGAATTTTGAATGCGAACAATCATTTCTGCGTGTTCTTTTTCTTTCCCAGTTTGAGCACCGTCTTCACAGTCCATCGTGATGTCGAAAAGGCCGCCAAGTTTGTTTTGCAACTCGAGAGCTTTGGTGATGAGTTTTTCAGATCCAGCGAAGTGTTCACAAGCAGGGATGATAGGGAAAGGTTTTTCTCCTGCAAAGAGAGCTGATTGCGGGTGAGTCAGTGCCATTTAGTATACCTTTTTCGGATTTTTTTACCAAGTTTTGGGAATTTTGCCTGTCGTCCAGGATTTAATGGCAAAATCTGAAGGGATTCACCTTCTACATCCATTCGATTCAAAATTACATTTCCTGTAAATTTCCCTGCACGTTAAGGAGGGGTGGGGCGAACCCTTTGTTCCAAAGGGCCGGGCCAGTCCGGGCTACGCCTTCGGCTCCGGTCGAAAAATCGACTTCCCCTTCCTGTCCCTTTCGCAAACCTGGAATTCGCATTGGAACCAAACGAAATTTACACGCCATCTGGAGGCCCACCTCCCTCGAACCCGAATATCAAACTTCTCTTTCAAAAATGGGGTGAAACTCAGATTCGAAAGTTAGTTTCCGATTTTTATGATTTAATCCAAAAATCGGAGATTCGTTGGATGTTCCAAGGTGACTGGGACCTCGCCAAAGAAAAACAAGCTGATTTTATGATCCAAGTGTTAGGTGGACCAAGTTATTACATTGAAAAATGGGGACCTGCGAGAATGCGGATGAGACATTTTGTTTTCCCGATTTCCGAAAAGGAACGTGCCATTTGGTTTCAATGTTACCACGACGCCTTACAGGGATTTGATTTTGAACATGAAGACAAAATCGATTTTCTTTATTTTTTAGATGGATTCAGTGCTTGGATGGTAAATCGAAAAGAACCACCTTGGGAAAAATACAAATCCGACTGATTGAATGAGTCAATCTATGGGATATTCTTCTTTTGAATTCTACGAGTGGTTTTCTAAAAGTTTTAAAATCACTGCTTTTTGCGCATCGAGTCGATTTTCAGCCTGTGTAAAAATAATCGATCGTTCACTTTCTACCATTTCTCTAGTGATTTCATAACCCGCATGAATTGGCATGTCATGCATTACTTTCGCTTTCGAATGTTTCATAAGTTCAACATTCACTTGGAATGGCATCATCATTTGAATGCGTTCTTCTTTTTCCTTCTGGAATTTTGGATCGTTGAAAAATTCCATATCGACCCATGTATCCGTATATACATAGTCTGCAGAAGAAACTGCTTTTTTTACATCTAACTCCCAACTAACGGTGCCTTTCTTTTTGGCTCTTTCGATCGCATCAGATACAATTGATTCTTTGCTAGCGATTGGAGTGACTAAAATCAAATGGATCCCGAGGGCTGCTGTGATTTCTACAAGTGAGTTCGCGACGTTATTGTGAACGCCGATATAACATAACTGTTTTTTTTGCCAATCTTTGGGTGAATCCATAACGATTGTGAGTATGTCTGCTAATGATTGGCAAGGATGGAATAAATTACAACATCCATTGATTACTGGAACCGTAGATCCAGATTTTAGAACGAGTAGGTCTTCATGTTTTTTCAATCGAGCCATGATGATGGCAACGTTACTCGAGAGATATTTGCCCTCAAAGTCAATGTCGGATAATAGAAAATTCGAAGCCATCCAATCCAAAAAGATTGCGTGGCCACCAAGTTCCGTCATCCCTGCTTCGAACGAAACTCTCGTTCTTGTGGATGTTTTTTGGAACAACATGGCAAGAGAACGTCCAGACATATGCCCCGAAAAATACACTCGGTTTTTCTTTACATAGACTGCAAAATCTAACAGTTCCTGGATTTCTCCATCTGTCCAATCCTGCCAGGAGATCAAATGTTTCACTTGGGACATAGCTTCCTTTTCACTATCGGAAGATTACGACTCCAAATCGAGTGTTTCTCTGGCGATCTGAGCCAATAAATTCTAAATTTTCTTAGGCCGCCGATTCTGCTAGGGAACGAGCAATGATAAAATTAGGCAAAATGAGTTCCTCTGCAAATTTGATCCCAAATTGCATCCCATCTTCCGTCTCTTTTAGCCAGGCAATTTTTCCACGGAAGGAAATTCTAGATCGAGTCAAATCACTCTCAATCATTCCTGTCACGACATCCTTTTCTTTGAGCTGGATCTCATGGTTAAACCAACTGCTAACACCTAATTCTGAAATATTCCCTATTTTGGAGACGACATATTCTGGTACTTCATTGATAGAAAAAATTTTTAAAACTAAGTCATCCCATTCTAAGGCTGTAATTCGTTCCGTTGTTCTGGTATTTAACATTTCATTCTCCTGAATCAGAAAGATACAAATGTTGAATGCATAATTCGTGCCAGATCAGAATGTATGGATACTTCCTTGATTGCCATGAAACTTGCAACAGGAGGCCATGCAATTGCCTTAGTTCGCTGAATCCATAAGCAAGTGATTTGGATTTCCTGGGAATTTTGCCTGTCTTTTTACCATTACGGACTTAAAAAATCGGATGTTAACTTTCATCAAATTACCCCAAATGACCTAAAATGGCATCGGATTCTATTCAGATATGTTATCTTTGCCTGAATTCTCACTTGCCCAATTCTGTATTTTTTCGCTATATAGCCGAAAGAGGAAAGACATGCTCAAACAAATATTTACACCTTTTCTAATCGTCATAACACTCTTTTCTTTGGTCTTTTGTGGTCCTTCTGAAGAAACAAAAGAAATCCAAGGAAAAGCGAAACAAATCATCGGTGCATTACCAGAAAAAATGCCAGGCTCTGAAAATGACTCTGAAAAACTCATTACACTCGGTAAAAAACTTTATTTTGAGAAAAAACTTTCACTGAATGAAACTCAATCCTGCAATTCATGTCATAACATCGAAGGTAAGTCAGCTGGAGTGGATAACCTTCCCACTTCTCCGGGAGCTTTTGGGAAAAATGGTGATCGGAATTCTCCAACGGTTCTCAATGCTGGTTTTCACTTGGCACAATTTTGGGATGGAAGAGCGGCTGACTTAAAAGCACAGGCAAAAGGACCGATTTTGAATCCAGTGGAGATGGCGATGCCTTCTGAAAAAGAAGTGTTGAAACGTATGAACGAAGATTCTGAATATCCGAGACTATTTGCGGAAGCCTTTCCTAATGACAAAAATCCGGTGACTTATGATAATTTAGCGGGTGCCATTGCGGCATTTGAAAGAACCCTTGTGACGTCTTCTCGATTTGATGATTTTGTCAAAGGAGATTACAAAGCGCTTTCAAAAGCAGAACAAGCAGGATTTAAAAGCTTTTTAGCTGCTGGATGTACGTCTTGCCACTCTGGAAATTTACTCGGAGGGAATTCTTACCGTAAGGTCGGACTTGTAAACGAATATAAAACAGAAGATTTAGGTCGATTTAACCTTACCAAAAAATCAGAGGACAAATTTGTCTTCAAGGTACCTAGTTTGCGAAATATAACCTTAACTGGACCATATTTTCATGATGGTAAAGTGGCAACCATTGAAGAAGCAGTTCAAAAAATGGCATATCATCAGTTGGGGATCAATCTATCGGAAGAAGAAACAAAAAAGATTGTCCTTTTCCTAGGAACACTCGCTGACAAAAATCGAGTGAATTAAACTAGTTTCAGTAAATATTCTCGGATCCCTGACATGAGTTCTAAGGATCCGAGAATCCACTTTTCTAACGCGCGGTAGCGTAATGCCATTGGAATTGGCTTCAAGTATTCTTTGAATTCCTTCGAACCAAGTGTTCTGAGTAGAGTGACCATTTGGCACGAAATCACCCTTAAGATCGGGTCGAACCCAGTCCTTTCGAACTGCAATTGCAGTGAGTCACTAATTCTTTTTTCGTAATTTTCCCATAACTGTAAATAACGTTGTTCTAAGATGGGATCGTCCATCCATGGATGGAAACCAGGGAGAGAATCGATTAAATTTTCAGGATCAATGGATTGGATCAAATTCCAAACGAAATCTTGAAACGCATCAAAAATGGATTGGCCTTTTTCTCGTGATAGGATGTGCAAAACCAATCTGTCACAGAATAGAATCTCTTCTCGAAACGCGAGTTCTTCCTTCGAACCAAAATAATTGAAGACAGTTTTTACAGATACGTTCGCCATATCTGCGATTTCTGGAACGGTAACTCGTGAATAACCTTTTTCCAAAAATAGTCTCTTGGCGACAGCAAGGATTGTTTCTTCTGTCTCGATTTTCTTCCGGATTCGTAGCGGTAATTTCATGATCATTGTTTCCGTTTAGGTCAAGTTTTCCAGTTTTTGGTTCTTTTCTATTTTCAATCTGGCTGAAATTCCCACCAATTTGTGAGATTTTGTGAAGATTCATTCGATTCAACCTAGATTTGATCAATCTTTCAGGAAAATAATCTAATTAGATTATATTTAAAGCAAGAGAAAATATTACTTGAACGTAGAAATACGATAAAATTAATATTATACTAAAAGCAAATTTACTATAGTCGTAATTTTACGTTCAGTGTAAAATTATACAAAAGGAATTAACTATTTCCTTCTTCCCGTCTGAATTTCTGTCTTTTGTATTCCATAACCTCGCTTGGAAAGTTTCCAATGACAGCCTTGAACACTAACTTCATTCACTCAGAAAAAGACCAGATTTTTTTTCAATCGAAGTAAGAATGGTAGTCCCAGCGAAATTCTCGGGATATCCACTTGAAGGAAGCTTTTTCTCAAGGAAAACAAAGATATGGCACGAGCAAATTATTGTTTTCATGCTTCGGGTAAGAAAATAATTAGAATATGTCCCATTCCAATCGTGACCAATTGTTCCAATGGATGAAGCGCTTTGTCTATCGGTATTCTGAAAAACCATTTCGTTTAGCGAGCGGACTAGAATCCCACCATTACTTCAACTGCAAAGAAGTCACCCTACGTCCCGAGCGATTGTCAATACTTGCAGATTGTTTTGTCGATGAAATCATTCCCCAAATGCAAATTGAATTTGATGCGGTCGGTGGTTTGACTTTGGGAGCGGACCCGATCGCCTACGCAATTTCACTCGCATACCAAAAAAGAGGAAAATTAATTTATCCTTTGGTGGTTCGAAAAGAATCGAAGGGACATGGCACTGGCCAACAAATAGAAGGTTTTTGGAAAGAAGTAAAAAGTTGTCTCATTGTGGATGACGTAATTACTACGGGTGGCTCTACGATTAAAGCAGTAAAAGTTCTTCGCGAAGTAGGGATCCAAGTCACTCATGGCATTTGTATCTTAAATCGAGAAGAAGGTGGAAAAGAAAATTTGGATGCAGAGCAAATTTCTATGCAATCCATCTTTTCCAAAAGTGAGTTTTTCTAATGAGTGAAAAAAAAATATTTTCTTACAATATACCGTTATTTAGAAAAAAATTACAAACACGTACTTGGGCCGTTGTAATACTCTTTGTTTTATTCGTAGTTTATAATAGTTTTCAAATTCCAAAAGAAGGAAGAATTCAATTTTTCACAATTTTTCTTCCTTTGCTTGGTTTATTCTTTTGGTTTCTTCGCAGGAATTATTTAAAACAAATTGAAATTCTATCTTCTGGTAAAGTTGAGTTGGAAGGTGGTATGTTGAAACAATTTGACTCTAACGGGAACTGTGCTTCAGTTAGAATCAAGGATATCGAAAATATTACCTTAGATAAATTTAGGGGATATGACCGTGTTATGTTAGAGACTAAGGAAAGAATTTATCCTTTGGTCAATATAGAGAATTACGATACATTGGTTTCCGTTTTAGAGTCTACTTCTGGAGTAAAAAGACAGATAGATCTGACGGATGATCGATTATGGAATTTAAAGACACCTCTCTATTTTATACCTAGTATCATTGTTTTAGTTTTAATATATTCACCATTTTCGTTCGCAATAAATTCGATATTCACAAAAGAGTTTTTTGGATTATTCTTTAATATAAATTTAATTGTTTATTTATTGTATACACCAGAGAAAGAAAATCATCTAAACGCAAAATTTTCTCTTAAAAGACGGTTGATTTTTATTTGTTTGGTTGTCTTTTTCTTTCAGGTCTATACGCAATTAGATAAAGTCGGATGGTTCCAACATTAATTGAAACTTAGGGTTTCATTAATGTTGAAATCTATTTTTGTGTGCTCACACCTTGCCTGATCATATTTAATTTAGCTTGAGCATAACGACGAAGTTCAATCATATCATTGGCGTATCGTTTGAGTAAGTTGTCTTGCTCTATTCTGTTTTCCATTGTTTGAATGGTGTCTCGAACATATTTAATGTCTTTTTCTTCTTTTAGTTTTCCAGATTGAATTAATTTTTTTACGATATCAAATTCATATTTTCGAAAATGCACTCGTAGTAAAAATTCTGTCGAAAAATTTTCCTTTGCTTTGATCCAATTCGAATCTATTTTTTCTTTCGGAGATTGTTCTTTGAGAATGTCAACCGCTCTTTTTGTTGGGTCGTTATCACGTAAACTAGCATTGTTTGCCAGTTCTTCTGCGATCATGCCTTCATCTTTGAAGATTTCCTGAAGTTTATTTCGTCTCCATTGATCTGTATACTCGTAACTTTGAGCAGTTAACATTCGTTGGAATTCTTCCAACATAACAGATAAATTTATGGAACGACCCAAAGGGGTATTGTTGAATTCTTTAATCTTAGGAAAAAGTTCTCGTGTAATCTGAAAGGCAGATTTTCTTTTATAATTGCTTGCTTCGTATAATTTTTCTAGTGAGTCTTCGGAATGTTTTTTTAATTCGTTTAAAATAAATGGCTCTGCAAATACGTAAGCATCTTCGCCATAAACAAATAAATTTGGGTCGGGAGAGACAATGCTCACAATGAAGATAAAGTGACTATCTCTAAGGGCATTTAGTAACTTTCTCAAGTCTTCTTCGCTTCTTGCAAGTTGCGAAGACCAAATTCGTAGGTGAGTATCTGATGTGGGGATTTTTTCGCGAGATTCGAGATTCTCTTTTCGAATTATATCTGCGAGCTCCAAGCAAACTTTGATACTTCCGGCCATGGTATAAACATAAGCAGAGGTCTGTTTTCGGTAAAGAATTATTCGTAATTTAACTCTTTAGAAATTTTCATTCTCAATAGAAAATAGAACGGGATAAGTGTGATTATGAATGTAAATAAAGGAATCACTATCGGAAGTTTTGCTACAAAGTGAACAGGGAACGAAAAATCCAACTCCCAACCAAAGGCATTTTTGTTGATTCCAAAGATTACAATGGGTGATAGGATTAAGCTATTCAGAATACCTGAAATAATGCCATGTGAAAAAAGGTAAAGAGTTTGGTAAAAAATCAGAGTAAACATCTGTTTTGAACTCATTCCTATTGCTTTTAAACCAGCGAGTATTCTTGATTTTTCTTTGATAAAGTAGAAGATTGAAGTAATCAAAGAAAGAATCGAAATTGTAATCGCTGAGATTTTAAGTTTGTCTAAGACTTTGAAAACTTGATTCATTCCCGTGATATATAGCTCTTTTAGTTGTTCATGATCCAAGTAATTTAAATCATTTTTGTTGGATAAATCCCTTATATAATTCAATACATCTTGCTTTTTGTTATGTTTTTTTATTGTTACACGAATCGAATTTAAGTATTGTTCTGAATACAAGGTTTTGAAGAACTCATAGTCCATCACTATTGTTCCGCGTTCGGAAAAAAAATGTTCTATTTGATCTTGAATTCGTATGGATAAATTACCTTTTTTTTCAGTGAGTATCTCGATTGAATCTCCTTTGCAAAGTTTTTCCAAAAAACAAAAATTTTTAGAAACTAGTATTTCATCTTTTTTTTGACCTTCCTTAAAGTTTAACACATGAAGGGTAAAAAATTTCCCATTCACAATGAATTTTGAATTGATAAGAAATGGTTCTACATCAGAAAAATAATTTGAGTTTTTTAGGTCTACCAAAAGGTTTACTGGAACACCAGCCTCTCCTGAACCTAATTTTTTTTCATTAATCAGAGAGTAGTCTGATTTATTTTCAGAATCAACCCAGCGCTTCAGTGAAACTTCATAACTATCTGTAAGGCAAGTTAAAGTAAATACTAGTGAAGTAGATAACATGATTGTGGAGATCGTTAAACTATTTTTCCAGGAATCTGTTTCGATTTCTCGAATGCCTAATAAAAAGCTGGGACTAACCTGGATGAGTCTGGTAATATTTGAGAAAAAGGAAATACTGATTGGTATCGATAAAAAGTTGAAGAGAACAAAGCCAACAATCACAAATCCGATACCGACTAATCCTGGGAAAATTTGTTTTTCTAATGTTAAAAATCCTAAAAAAATACTTGAACCAATTAGGAGAATTGCGATAAGCAAAACTATTTTTCGGGAGAAATATAAAGGAGAAATATGAATATAATCTTCTTTTTCTTTCAATAATTCGATTGGAAGTATTTTGTATGCTTTGATAGCATTTAAGAATGCACTTAAGATTGATCCAAGGATGGATATGAGAAATCCGTATAATAAAATTTCGGTTGGGAAGTGAAGATAGGTATCAATCTGATACGCATCTGTTAATGTATTTAAAGTTTGAAAGTAATTAAGTTTAGAGAAAAAAATTCCTAGAGTTGTCCCAAAAATACCTCCTAGGGTAGCTAACATTGTTGTTTGCATCAAAAAGAGAAAAAAATTAGAGATTCGATTTCCTCCAATAGACAATAAAATGCCGAAATCTTTTTTTTGCGAAATAAATAAGCCTGAATAAATATTCGATACCATAAAAAAAGAAATCAAAACAGAAACTAGTGAAATGATTGTCAGGTTGATTTTTAATGATCCAAGTGCTACTCCCGCTCTTTCTTTGATTTCTTCTTTTGATTCATATAACCAATTTGGATGATCCAAAAAAGAGTTGGTAAAACTTGGAATATTTTCAGTTGATCGATTGATTAAGTTGATAGTGGTAAATGAATTTGTCTTACAAATACTTTGTAATCTGCTAATATCCATTACGATAAATAATCCATCTTGATTCACGGCTTCAATTTCATCTGGTTGGATGAATAGTTGACTATCGCAAATGTTAACGGCGATTGCTACAGACTGTAATTTTAATTTTTGAATGAGCGGTTTGCTAAAAAAATATTTTTTTGGTTGGTTTTTTATGTCGGAATTGCCTGATTCAAGATTTGTAATTAGTAGATCTCTTCCAATTGTCGGAATACTTAAAGTTTGGTTATCTTCTAAGTTAAAATAACTCTTTACATGAAGTTCAGGTTCTATTCTGACTAAATCTGAAATTTGTGAATCAAGCGTTTTGATGAAATTGAAATATTTGAAATCTTTGTCGAAAGTTTCTTGATAAACAAATCGGCCAATGAAATTTTCAGATGCAAAACCAATGGTTTGGTCTACAATACTTTTTTCAGCTTTCCAAGAATTGATTTGCGTACTGACAAACAAAGCAATGCCTAAGCTAATACTTAAAACACTCAATATAGCTTTGGTGAAATCACTTTTGAAATGACCTAAGATAAAATAATAGAAGTAGTGTATCATTTTTTTATGATTAAACCATCTAACATTCGATAATTGATGTCCCCGGATTTACCAATTTCCTCATTGTGTGTGACCAAAAAGACCGTTATCCCTAATTTGCTGGAGCAGATCTTGAACAATTCCATGATCTTATCAGAAGACTTTGAATCTAAGTTACCCGTGGGTTCATCTGCGAAAATGAGTTTTGGTTCATGTACCATAGCCCTGGCTATGGAAACTCGTTGTTTTTCACCGCCGGACATTTCTTTCGGTGTAAAATGGTTTCGGTGGCTCAAACCTACCAAATCTAAAAATTCAGTTGCTTTTGCTTCTGCGAATTTTTTCGTTTTGCCTGAAAGAAGTAGCGGTAAGGAAACATTTTCTTTTGCGGTGAGATAGGGGAAGAGGTGGAAAAACTGGAAAACGATCCCGATTTGATTTCGACGATACTCTGTAAACGTTTCCTCAGTTGCCCCTACTAGTTCTTGTCCGAAGATTTTGACACTCCCTTCGCTAGGTCTTTCCACTGTAGAAAGTATATTGAGTAAAGTTGACTTTCCTGAACCGGAAGGACCCATTAAGGTGACCATTTGTTTTTCGGGGATTTGAAAACTGAGACCTTGTAAGATAGGCACTGAAAGTTTTCCTTGGAAAAAAGTTTTCCTTAAATTCTTTACATCAATGGCAAACTTCGTCTGCGTGTGTTTTTTTAATTGGTCCACGAAAAATACTTCCATTCTATCAGACAGGTGAAAGCATCAAAATGAAGGAAAACAAGTTGTTCATTCGCCTTATTTTGGTTCTGTCTTTTAGTTTTTTGGTTTTGGGAAAACCCCATGACCAATGGGCTGAGATTGCTCTTAGCGAAACCAGTGAAATTTTACAGTTAGAGAAAGATTCGAAAGAGACTACCCTAAAAAATGATACTTTCTTGAAATTATCTAATTTTCCAATTCCTTCTCCACAATTTCAAATCGTCTCATTCTATCAAAATTGCTCTGATCAGGTTCTTTTTGTATCATTATCTTTCATGAAATTACGAGCTCCACCGCAGCATACATAATCTTCTCATTTTCATATTGAGGTTAATTTATGTTAGAAGAAAAAAAGATATCGATTTTACGGTCGATACTCGTTGGGATTTCGGCCCTTTTGCCACTTGTTTTTTTAGTTATCGTGAATGAAGACATAATGTCTGTCGACTTTCCGATATTAGTTGGATTATTTATACAGGCCTATATTGGATTTGCGTCCTTTATGTTGGTGTTATCTTATGAACCAAAAGAAAAGAATAAAGTAACCCTAGGTTATGCTATCTTTTGGGCTTCGCTAGGTGTGTGTTATCTTTCAGGTAAATCTCTATTGCTACCCATTGCCTTGGAAATTACGTCCTTTTCGACTATCCTCATTTATTCAGGAACAGATTTCGGGAAAAAACAAATTGAAAGTTTGGGTTCTTTGTTACTTGCATCTGGAATTTCTGCTTTGTTTTTATCTGCTTGGATTATGTTACCAGATGGTGATGCGATTGGCACATTGCTTTTGTTAATTGGACTTCTAATCAAATCTGGTTTTTCTGGATTTCATATTTGGTTACCAAAAGTAAATGAAGGTGGGCCTTCTCATGCATTAGGAGCTTTTGCAGGTGTGTTGGAAGTTTTTCCGTTACTTTTATTTTATCGATATGTTTTACCAAACCAATTAGATCCAATTGTGTATCAAATCTTGTTTCCTCTTGCTGCATTGGGAATTTTTTTTGGAGGTATAACTAGTTTTTTTCACAAGGATCCAAAAATATCCCTTGCGTATAGTTCTATCGAATCATTAAATTTTCTGTGGTTATGTTTAATCATAACGGGGATGTTTCAGTTTTCAGGTGACACTGATTTAATGAATTTAAGTAATTCATTTCGTATTCTGTTTTTTTTGAGTTTGTTTCATCATTCCTTCTCAAAGACATTTCAACTTTTTTCCATAGGAATGGTTTCAAGGTTGGTTCAATTTGATTCAAGTGACTCTTTAAAAGGGATTGGGCGTTTACTTGGAATCTCTCCCATTTTATTAGGCGCTGGTACATTTAGTTACGCAGTATTGCCTGGCACATTAGGATTTATTTCCGAAGCTACTTATTTTTATTTAAATGTGAGAATATTGGATCTACCAATTGGTAGATCTGTATTTTTATTACCTTCGATGATTTTTATTTTTTTTGGAATTGTATTGGGTGGGTTTACTCATTTGAAATTATACTTAAGTATGTTTCTTTCGTTACCAAGCAAAAAAATGAATCTCATATCATTTGATCAGGATAAAAAGAGGTGGTTGTATATTTCATTATTTAGTTTGGCAATATTCATTTTCTTATTTCCAATCCTTTTGCCTTTTTTCATTCAATTGCCAATGTTAAAACCATTTGCTGATGTTGCTTTGGTTAATTGGTTTTTGAATTTATCTATTGTTTCGGCTATTACTATCTCGATATTGTTTTTAATCTTTATCTTTGAGAGAAAAAAACAAAATAAACTACCTGATGTAAAGAAACAAAGTTGGGATTGTGGAGGAGGATACAGTGGGCATGAACTATCTATTCCATCTTCTGTTTTTTCAAAACCATTAAAAAATTCTTTAGGAAGATATTTTATCAATAAACAAGGTGATTCTAAAGTAGATCACTATATCTTACTATTGGTAACTTCATTTTTTAAACTTGGAACTCGATTTGTGTCTTCCACAAACCAGGCGAAGGATGAAGATATCAGTAAATATTTAGCTATTTCATCCATGTTTTTGATCTTTATCTTTGCTCTATTGATTCTAGGTGATTTTCGAGGTTAACCATGGAATTTTTAATTTATATGATCTATTTATCCTTATTATTTTTGACTTTGCCATTTTTATTAACTGGAATTATTCGAAAGGTTAGGGCATATGCACAAGGGAGACGTGGTCCCAGGTTGATACAGTTTTTTTGGGAAATAAATAAAGCTTATTTGAAGGAACCCGTTCATCATAAATTTTATTCTGAAATTTCAAGCCTAGCACCGAAGGCAGCGCTTTATTCCGCTTTTATGATCTGGACTATTGTTTTATTCGAGTGGGCGCCATTCATCTTAATTCCATTTTTCTTGGCACTTTATCGTTTTTCATTTATAGGATTTGCTATGGAGGGGACTAGTTCCTTCGGTGGTATGGCATCTGGAAGAGAAATTCTCTTATCGGTTATGGTGGAACCAACATTTATCTTGATGATTCTTGCCGCACAATCTCATATCGAAATTTCAGAAACACCGCAGGGAATCCTAGTTGGGATTTTGTTTTTGGCTTTATCGTTTATTACAATTCTTGCAGAGCTCGCCAAACCTCCTTTTGATGATCCTCGAACACATTTGGAGTTAACAATGGTTCATGAAGCAATGATATTGGAAGCATCAGGTAGGCATTTAGCTTTTTTTGAATTAGCAAGTTCCATGAAATTATCTGCTTTATTGGTCTTTTTAGTGAAACTTGCTCTCGAACATTCAAAATTATTAAATAATGTATTTATGAATCAACTAAATCGAGAGTTTTTAATTTTGCCTATAGTTGTGTTGCTTGCGATTTTGTTGGGCTTTTGGGAAGCATATAGTGTTCGTCGTAAATGGACATGGATTCCCGAATTCATGGGATTAATCTTCATTGCGATTTTAATCTTAGGTTCTTTAGTAAAACTCTCTTAGGAAATCAATATGATTTATGACTTCGTATATTTATTGTTACTGCTAACTGGCATTGTGGTTTTAGTTGAAAACCGTTTGAGTCGTATCATTTTGTTTTTAAGTTTTCAGGGATTTCTTCTGATATTTCCAGTGATTCAAACACATGAAGATGACTGGAAACATGCAGCTTCATTAATTATTCTTGTGGTATTATTTAAGGCAATTTTGACTCCCTTGATATTGAACTGGACTGCAAATAAATCCAAGATGAATGAAAGCACAACACCTCGGTTTGGTTATTTGGCAACATTGCTGTTTATGATTCTAGGTTTAGTGCTTGCTGTGAAAATTACCGAAGGAGTTTCTGTTTTAACGATTCCAGTTCATAAAATCGGCTTAATTTATGTGATTTTACTGGTTTATGTGGGTGTATTGTGCTTTGTTGTTAGGCGAAACTGGTTGGCATTGATTGCTGGGTTTTGTGTTTTTGAAAATGGTATTTTTGTTTTGACCTTGGTTTTAGATAAAGGACTTCCTTTTGGATTAGAGTTTGGTTCTTTTTTAGATGCAATTTTGGTCATCGTCTCTGGAGGTATTCTCCAATTATCTCCTCATATGCATACTAAGGAAAGAAAGACATGATGATGAATTTATTTTATTGCACTGGCCTTGTTGCTTTCGTTGTTATTTTTTTAGTATCGATATTTGCTCCAACGAAAGGTCAAACAAGGATTTGGTTATGGAGCATTTTAAAAGTTTTATTTTTCTCGGTTCTGTTTTGCTCATGGTTTACTGATAATCTTGTTTTGAAATGGATACTAATCGAAGCTTCCACTTTGTTTGGTGCTCTTTTGATTTCTTCCAGTGGGACTGAAAAATCTTTTCATGTAGGTTGGAAGTTTTTGCTCATCAACTCTTATGCGCTGGGTTTGGCTTTTTTGGGGATTGTCATTTTGCTCTTTGCTTCGACGCCATTGGAAAATTTAGAATTTGCTTCTCTAAAAAATGGATTAGTGGGGCAGTCTGGTTTACTCATTGAAACTGGAATTTTATTAACTGTTTATGGTTATAGTGGTAAACTTGGTTTGGTACCAAATCATTTTTGGGTAGGCGACACATATGCTGAAAGTCCAAGTCAAATTTCTTCTTTAATTGCATCATTTGTTCCCGTGAGTGTTGTATTAGCCATCAGACCACTTGTAAATTTGGAAAAAGAAGTAAATCCTCATCTCATCAACGCATCAAACGGATTGTTGTTTATCGGAATTCTAACAATTCTATATGCAACGTTAATGCTTGTGTCGCGAGATGATATTCGAAGGATATCGGCTAAGGTAGCGTTGTTTCATACAGGTATGTTAACCATATTTTTAAGGATTGATGTTAGTGATGATGTCTTCTATTTTTTATTAACCTCCACGATCCTCGTTAAACTTTTAGTTTTTATCTCTATGGGGATACTACGAATGGATGCTGGTAAAAGAAATATTTCTCAAATACTTAACAATGAAAGTCTCAGTCACAAAGCATTATATGTATATCTGTTAGCTCTATTGATTTCATTTGTGTTTCCTTTGTCTCCAGTGTTTATTTTAGATCTTAAAATTGTAGAGATAGCGATCTTGAACCATCAGTTTTATTTGTTTTTGTTCCCTATCTTAGGATCTGTTTTCTTTTTTATCGCGTTAAATAAAGTATTGCCGATGGTGAAACTTCCCAATCGAGATTTTAATCCTAGTTTATACAAAATTTTGACGATCAGATATTCTTTCTTTTGGTTCTCCCTACTGTTAACCGTTGGTGTTGGAACTTACGGATTGTTGTTTTTAATGGGGAAGTATCTATGAGTCAAGTAACTGGAATCACAAACTTTAATGGGGTTTATTACCAATTTTTATATCAAAACAATTTGATTGAGATGGAAGAAGTTAAATCGAAAAAAAGTAATATCGATTTTTTGTTAGATCAAAAATATCCTGTTTGGTTGGTTCGTCATTCTTTTGGTCAAGATATGGGATCGGAAGAATATTCGGAATTAAAAGAAGAAGATTTTTTAAATGATAACCGAGGTAAAAATTTATCTCTTCACCAGAAAACAGGAGTAGTTCGTGATTTGTTTTACCATGGATTGACTGTTCCTTTTTCCGATGGGAACTATTCCCATGCGGTTGGTCCCATTCATGCTGGTATCATTGAACCTGGTCATTTTCGTTTTGTCGTCGAAGGGGAAGAGATACGTCACTTAACGATTCGATTGGGATTTCAAAAACGGAATATACAAGAGTTGATATTAAACAAACCAATTGGACAAGTCATGTCTTATTCTGAAACCATTTCGGGTGACACAAGCATTGGTTATTCACTGACATTTTCAAACATATACGAAGAAGCATATGGGATCCATCTTCCAAAAGACATTCGATTGTTTCGTTCCATACTTGTTGAATTGGAGAGAATCGCAGTTCATATCGGTGATTTGGGTGGAATTTCTGAAGACATAGGATATTATCCATTGTATGGAGTTTGTGTAACGGATAGAGGAGCTGCATTGGGTCTTATGGAAACTTGGACTGGTCATCGCTTTGGGAAATCTGTGATACGGCCTGGTAAAGTATTAGTGAATCAAAAGATCAGTCCTAAGCTGGCAAAGGAATCTTTTTACCAGTTAAAGAAAGTATATAATACCCGAGTACGACCGCAAATCCTTCGTGCGTTATCTATTTCGACATTAAAGGAAAGAATGCAAGGTTGTGGGTTTATTTCCGAATCAGATGTGGAGACATATGGTTTTGTTGGTATGGTTGCAAGAATGGCGGGTGTGGAAGATGATTTACGGAAGAACCATACTGATTATCCAAATTGGAAACCACTTCCATTAAAAGAAGAGCACCATCATTATAATGGTGATGTTTGGGCTAGGATGTATTTACGTTTTGCAGAAATCGAACAATCATTAGATTGGATCGAAAATATAATTTCAACTCTTGATTGGGATTTAGTTTGGAGCGAAGGTCGTGATCAAAGACTAAATGAGTTATTTACTAAAAAAATTAATCCAGGTGTTTTTTTTAAGACTGTAGAAGCTTGGCGTGGTCCATTATTAGTTGCTCTTAATTTAGATGAAGATGGATATGTTAAAAATTCTTATATAAGAGATCCTTCCGTATTAAATTGGCATGCATTAGAATTAGCAGTGCGAGGTGAACAAATCAGTGACTTCCCTTTGAACAATAAGTCATTTAATTTAAGTTATGTTGGGTTTGATCTATGAAATCTTTATTAGAAATTCTGAATTTTGTTAAAACCAAAAAGGTTTTGAACTTTGAAACTGCTTCACCTGTTCATCCAAACCAAAGAGGGATTCCCGTTCCTACAAAACAAATGTCTTCTGGATGTGGTTCCTGCAATCTCTGCGAAGTCAATTGTCCCACTAAAGCAATCGAACGAAAGGGAGATTCGGAATTCCTCGTGGACTATGGAAAATGCCTGCAATGTGGTGATTGTGTGGAAATATGCCCGGATGCGAAACTTACCAATTCTGGATTTATTTACGTATTTTCCTTACACAGAGAAGAATTTTACACTTCCTATAAAAATGGAATTCTGCAAACTTCCTTGCATAAGTCAATTCCACTCACGGCAAATCAGGAACGTTTTCGTAAGCTCACACACAAACGAGGTTTTTTATACCGAGAAGTCGCTGCGGGTGGTAACAATACTGTTGAATCAGAATTAAATGCCTCCTTCAATTCAGTCTTCGATTCCGAAAGAGAAGGGATTCGATGTGTTGCGAGTCCCAAACATGCCGATGCGATTGTGTTTTCTGGCCCAGTCAGCGAAAATATGGCGGCACCCTTAGAGACTGCCTGGAATGTGATGAGTGAACCCAAAGCTCTGATTGCTTGCGGAACGGAAGCGGTGAGTGGGGGACTTTTCCCTCAGTGTAATCTTCCGAAAGAACCAGACCTATACATTTCAGGAGATCCCCCTAGACCAGACGTCATTTTACAAGCATTTCGATTGTTACTTGGAAGATTTTCCTTCCAATTCCAAGAGGCGCTTCACAAATTTTTAGAGAGTGAAAAATAAAGCGCGTGGATTTAGAAAAAGAAGAAATAGTTCGAGTCATTGTCCTAGAACCTCAAAAGAAGTCGTATGATACCATTTCTGAATTACTCAAAGATTGGTTTGGTGATTACATCGAACTCACTTGGCGCTCTTTGTTTGAAAATGGTGCAGAAGAAATTAAGAAAGTGCAGTATGATTTGCTGATCACCGAAATCCAATTTCCAGAATTTGAGGTTTCACCGGAAGACGTTTTGGAACAAATTATGGATTTAGCAGGTCCATCAGAATTACCAGTGGTTGTGTTTACAAAGGCAGAAGGAAAACAACTTCCTATCCTTGCTTTTCAATTGGGGATCAACGAATATTTCAGCAAACGTCGGTTAAAGAAGAACATATTGGAACATCGATTCCGTAATTTGTTTCGAGAGATTTACCGCAAAAAAGTGGTATCGATTCAAATGGAGGATAGTTTGAAACGGTTCCAAGACTTATATGGAATGAACCAATCAGAGATCCAAGATCTGAATACAATGGTGAAAAAGTTCAAGAAGGAACTTGAGAAAGAATACGAAGAAAAACTCAAATTAGAAAACGATAAAAAGAAAATGCAAAACGTTTTTGGGATGTATGTTGATCCCATCATCGTTGAAAGTTTGATGAATAATTCACTTTCCTTAGATCAAAAAGGAAAGGAACAGGAAGTATCTGTTCTCTTTTCAGATATCAGAGGTTATACGACTTTATCAGAGAAAATGAAACCAGAGCAGGTAATTTCTTTTTTGAATGAATACTTTACTGCAATGACAGAAGTTATCTTAGGTTACGGTGGCATGATAGATAAATACATCGGTGATTCCATTATGTGTTTGTTTGGTGCACCTGTATTTCAAGAAGACCATAGACAAAATGCTTTGGATTGTGCTGTGGAAATGATTCAAGTATTTGAATTGTGGCAACCCAAATGGGATCAAATTTATGGCTTCACTCCGCAAATTGGAATTGGAGTGGCTTCCGGGAAAGCTATTGTTGGAAACGTAGGTTCTTTCCAAAAATTATCATACACTGCTGTTGGAGATACAGTCAACATGGCGAGTCGTTTGGAATCAATGGCAAAACCTATGCAAGTGTATGTTTCTGAAGGTCTGTACAACCATTTGCCAGAAGATTACGCAAAAAAATATAGATACGAAGAACTGGAACCTGTGAAAATAAAAGGAAAAGAAGGTTTACATCGAATCTTAAGTGTAAAACCTATCTCATGATCTAAAGCGTACTACAAAACTGATATAACTCATTTGATTTGAGTTTTTCATCTTTGGCTGCTAAAAAGATTTTTGTATCTTCTATTGTCAGGCCAAGTGCGGTTTTGTATTCTTCAAATTTTTCTTCTGTATTTGGTTCTTGTTTTCCATGGCCTGTGAGTTTGGCAATGGTTCCTGCAAATCCAATGATTTGTCCAAGTGGTGTTTGTTCTGTCACAGGTTTTGATAAATCTTCGATAGAGGAGATGATGATACTTGGCATTTTCCAAAGTTTTGCTGCGGCACTTCCCATTTCATAAGAATCCACACCAAAGGCTTTTTTCTCTAAGCTAACAAGATTTGTATCAGAGGTTTGGAACTCAGTGAGAACTGCTACGTATTTTGTTCGGTCAATGGTATTTAAAACAATTCTACCTAAGTCTTGCATCAGTCCACATGTGATTGCAAGTTCAGCTTCTTTTTTGAATTTTTTCTCTTCACAAAGAATCTGAGCAAAAATTCCTTTGGCAACGGAATGATCCCAAACTTCATCTCGGAATTTTTTATAATTCCCTTGGCTAAAGAGAGAATCCGTCATGGACATGGCTACCATACTACGGACGGTTTTAAATCCTAGGCGAGTGATCACTTGTTTCATATTTGCAACAGGATTCCCACGTGAGAAAAAAGGTGAGTTTGCTAATTTTAAAAGTCTAGCGACAAGGACCTGGTCTGATTGGACTTTCTTTTCAAGTTCTCCAAAGGAGAGTTCGTTGTCATCATCCAGGGAAAGTACGGATAATAAGACTGGCGGAACAATCGTCAGATCTTTGATTTGGGATAAGTATTCTTCCAGTGTTGCCATGTGTTTTAGAACCTAAGGACAGATTCTAAAACTATCTGACGAGGGAAATCAAAAACTAGCAGTTATTTTGAGACAATTCTTGCGAATTCAATTCCCTTAAAGTAGTGTTGTAATATTTCTTTGTGGTTGAATTGGCTTTTGGCCATAGCAAAACTTCCCCACTGAGACATACCCACACCATGACCAGAACCTAAACCTTTTACATAAAAATCACCTGAGTCTTCTTTGCGAATTCCAAACCGAGTGGATTTTAATTTGGTAGCTCCAATCTTTTTACGAAACTCTGTCGCTTTGATTTTTTTGGTTCCTGTAGATCCAATGATTTCCAATTCATTCACACGAGAGGTAGGAAAACGATTTGCAACAACAATGTCTTGCACTTCACCAATTCCTAAATCACGTAAACTTTGATTTACATAATCTGTTTTCCATTTGTCTTCCCAGGCGTATTGATCACCATCTTTATCATATTCAGAAGGAACAGGTTTTAAATATTCAACTGGGTTTCCCCATACATTCGCTGGATCTTCCGTATAACCACCAGCATTCGAATGGAAAAAACTTTGGATGGGTTGGCCTTTATGGATGAGAATTAATCCTTCTGTTTCAAATACAGCTTCTGTTGTATTCTTATGTTCTTTGTTTTTTCCTTTGTACACTTGTGTGTTTGTTGATGTATCAACGTCAAACTCTTGTTTTTTGCGGTTTAACATTTCTTTGACTACATAGGTTCTTGCACAGACTGCTTGAGCCTTCAGTGCTTCTTTGGGCCAAGAGGCACTGACTTCCGAAGGAACGACTGAGAGAAGGTATAATTCAATTGGAACTAAATTGATGATGAATACTTTTCCATTAATGGGTTTGAGTAAAATGGTTCCGCGGTAACTAATTCCTTTGTATTCAATCCACTCTGCATTACTTTGGATAGAGATAGGTGCTTTGATAGCAGTTGGATTTAAGGATAAAAAATCATAAGCTCTTTTGATCGTTAGATCATTTGCATCTTTGACAATTAATTCCCCTGTCGTTTTAAAAATTTCTTCCTCACTTGCATATCCAAGTAGGACTCGAACAGGTCTTTCTTTGAAATTGGAATCGTCAGGAACCCAATTTGTGACCATCACACTCGCACAACCAATTTGCCAGAAAATGGCGATACAAAGATATAAGATGGATGTCCGTTGTTTCATACTACCCTCTCTATCAATTTCGGCCGAATTCCGGAATCGGTGAAGGGAATTATCGTTCTTTTCGGCGAAAGTAAAGTACGGATTCTGTATGTGGCGTCTGCGGATACGGATCGATTAGGATACCATCCACATAATCGTATTCTTCTAAAAAGAGTCGAACATCTTCTTTTTGAGAGTAGGGATTGCAGGAGACATAGAAGACGTTTTTAGGACCATTATCACGGATCCAATGGTTCACTAATTTTCCTGCCCCAGCGCGCGGTGGGTCTAGGATGAGAGTGGCATTTTCCTTTCGCTGTAAATCTCCAGTTGATAAAAATAAATTGGTTACTTGGAAGGAATGGGTTTTTGTGGGGTATGTGCTTTCAAATAAAGTTTTTGCGTTTTCAATGGAGGACTCAGTTAATTCATATCCATCCACATGTTGGAAATATTCGCCGTATAACAAAGAAAAGAAACCATTACCACAAAATAAATCGATGAGGACATCTTTTTCCTTTGGCAATCTTTCTTGGATGAAATGTAGGATGGGTAAAAATCCATTGGGATTCGGTTGGAAAAAGGAATCAAAAGGAACTTCAAAACTTTGTCCTAAAACTGATTCAGTGAAAGTAAGTTTTCCTCTGAGGACTTCTGGGCGACCGACAGCAGACACTTCTGATTTGGGACGGTTGTAACAAAACACTAGGGAATTTTGCGTAAGACGTTCCAAACAAAGGGAACGAAAGGACTCAAGTTCGGGACTCTTTTCAAATCCTTCCGTGAATGTAAAAATCAACATTCCGTCTTCTGTATTTTGTGCCTTTCGGATGGTTAGATACTTTAGGCCACCCTGCTCTGATCTTCGATCCCAAATCACATTTGGCATTTCCTCTAAAAGAGCTCGTACGTCTTGTAACGCAAGATTCGCCCAATTGGATTGAATAGCACAAGAGGAAATGGGAACCACTTTACGGAAATTTCCCCTTTGTCTTTGGCCAATGACAGGTCCTGGAAAAACAGAAAAATCCATTCTGGAACGATAGGCATAGGTTTTTGCTTCGAGGACGGGTTTTATCGTTATACCTAAATCCTTCTGAAACAAAGAGAGGATGGGGCCGAATTTTAAATCAAGTTGGGTAGAATAAGGTATGTGTTGGCCAGTGCAACCGCCGCATTCTCCAAAAACGGAGCATTTGACTAAATCCCAAGGATGATTTCGGATGATTTCGTGGACTTTTAAAGACCGTTGTCTTGGTCTACGTTTTACATATTCAACAACCAGTTCGTCTCCAGGATGAACATAGAAAATATCCACCTTTTTTCCGTTAGGTGCAGTAACGATTCCTGAAAAATCAGGATTGAGTCCTTCGACTTTCACTTTATCCAATGTTTTCTACTTGCCAGTTCCTTGACTTTTGAATAGGATTTCTGACATGGTTTTTTCGAAAAGATTCTTTTCACTCAGTGTAATTTCTTTCCTGTTTCTCTTCACCGTAATGCCTGTTTCGTCCCAGGTGCTTTTGACCAATCAAATTCTGGATTTAAGGTCAGAATCCTCTTTTGGAAATAACATACACAAATGGAGTTTTAAACCAGGTGACTCGCCAAGGGTTGTGGAATCTGAAGAAGATGATGTGTATTTAGATGAAGATGCAGGTGAGATCAAAGCCCATATTTTTTCTTATGCACAACCAACCTTAGAAGAGTCGGTAAGAACTGGATGGCTTTCTGGATTTCAAATTCAAACTGGTTGGGACAAAGTCTCCGATGGAGATGGTGAATTGTATTTTCCTAATTTTTCAGAATATTTGGAAAAATACAAAGGGTATGGTTGGTATCGCACAGAAATCACAATTACGAGTGATGACATTCAAAATAAATTCAAATCAAAAAATTTAACGATTCGTTTGGGCCAAATTAGCCAAGCGGATGCAGTTTATTGGAATGGAAAATTTATCGGTGGAACAGGTTTACATTTAGATACCGACACCAATGTTCAGTTAGACGATAGTTCTCTTTATAGCGAAAAAATTCGCTTTTATCGTATTCCCTACCACCTCTTAAAGATTGATGAACCCAATGTTCTTGCCGTTCGAGTGTATGCTAAATATCCTTTAAGTCCGGGTCTATCTCACGATAAATTTTATGTATCTTCCAATAAATATTCAGAAAGAGCAGAGTATTGGAACGATTTTAAAAAGATTTTTGTCATTGTATTAACACTTTTACTGGGAAGTTTTTATCTCTATTGGCAATTTCTATTTCGAAATGAGGAACATGCTACCATCTATTTTTCGTTAGGTTCCATTTTTATGGCTTTAAATACTTTGTTCCAAAGCCAAATCATTTATTCAATTGTGAACGATGGATTTTTGATTAAGAAAATGGAGTATATGACTTGGATCGCCCTTGTTCATTTTCTGTTTAATTTTATTGTTCGGTTTGCACATGTTAGAAATGGTTGGATCAAACTTACGAATCGATACATTGATGCCACAGGACTGGTTTCTGCGATTATCGTTCTCCTTTCACCAAATCTACTTTTTTTATCAAAGTTTTTCTTTTATTGGAGTTTTGTCACAATTCTCTTAGGAACAGCTTTGTTCTACATCATCTTTCTAGGTCGAAAAGTTCCGTCCATGGGAACTGTTTCTTTGGGGTTTTTTGCCTTTATCATGTTAATGTTAAACGATGTGTTCGTAGAAATGCAATGGGAATGGTATCCTAGTCATACATTCGTGAAAGATTATGCCTTTGCTGCCTTCACCATCTCTGTTGCCTTATCCATTGTGAAAAACATGATTGATTCAAGGCTTCTTGTGGAAAAACAAAAGGAAGAAAAAGAGAGATTGTCTCGTTACTTTTCACCAGCTGTGATGGAAACGATTGTTACCGATAAAATAAAGTTAGGTGGAGAGGAGAGAGACATTGCAACTCTCTTTTCCGATATCGTTGGGTTTACAACCTTTGCAGAAAAAAACCCTCCAGGTGTTGTTTTAAATCACTTAAATACAATTTTTGAGTCCTTATCTGATTTGATTTTTCATTATTCAGCTACTTTAGATAAGTTTATCGGGGATGCGATTATGGCGTTCTGGGGAGCTCCGAAACAAACTGAACTTGATGCTTACCATGCGATCGCTTGTGCGGTTGATATGCAAAAAAGAATGATTGAAATTAATAAGGAACTTGGACTCGAGCCTGGGACATTTCGTTTGAGGATCGGAGTCAATTTTGGAGAAGCGATCGTTGGAAACATTGGCTCCGTCAAACGGATGGATTACACAGTCATCGGTGATGCCGTAAATACTGCGGCAAGACTCGAAAGCCATGGAATTCCAGGCAAAGTCGCAGTTTCTGAAGCGGCATTTCTCGCAGCTGGTGGTGAAACCTATATCGAATACGAGGACATAAAAGAACTCACGTTAAAAGGAAAAGCAGAACCTGTAAAAGTTTACTTTGTTACCAAAGTCCATCCAAGAACTTAAGATTCTTTTTTAAAAGACAACCACTTCTTCCTTTCCGAAGGAGGAAGTTTTTCGATCGCATAACGTAACATTGTACGTGGCATTTTCGTAACATGGTTTTCCAAAAAAGAAACCAAAACCTTTTTGTCACGATTGCCAATTTCTCGTAACATCCAACCAGTCGCTTTATGGATTAAATCATGTGGATGGTTTAAATAACTTTCACTGAGGAAAATTGTTTCGTCGTAACGACCTTTCCGAATCCAAAAAAAACTGGAAAGGATAGCAATTCGATTTTCCCAAAGACTTTTAGAGTCTTTCATTTTTAAAATTTTTGTTTTATCCTTTTGAAAATAAAATTCACCGAGGATTTTGTCCGCACTGGCATCCACCAAATCCCAATTATTGATATACTTCGTGTTGTTGAAATAAAACGAAACAATTGCCTGTTTATCTTTTTCGCTAATACCTTTAGATTGGTATTGGAACACTAAGATCAGGAGTGTTGTGAGTCGAACTTCATGGAAAGGGGACTGGATCAACGTTTGTAAATCATCTAAAGAAAGTTTGGTGATGTATTGTTTTGCTATTTTCCTTTGGTTGGGAACGGTGATTCCTAAAAATAGATCACCTTCTCCATACTCACCAGGTCCCGTTTTGAAAAAACGAGGAAAAAAAGCTGCTTTTTTGGGATTTCGTTCTTTTTGTAAATCTTCTAAGAAACTAGTTTTGATATCCTTCATACGCCAAAACTCACTGTTAAATTGGCCTCAGTCATATGTTCTGCAACTGTTTCACATTCTTCCATACTTCCTGTAAAACAAATAGCTTTCCCATTGGCATGTGCTTCCATTGCAATTTTTTTAGCTTCCCGTTTCGTTTTGAAACATAATTTCATAAGGCAATCTTCCACATAGGAAAACTCATGGATGGAATCATTAAAGAGAATGACAAAGTAAGAATAAATGGAATCGGTTTTTAGATTCGTTTCTTCAATTACAATGGGTTTCGCTTGTTCGGTCATGGAAAAAGTGAGTTGGACTTGCCACTCAGTTCACCAATATACTCCAAATACGAATTCATTTTAAACTTCTTTTTTGTGGAATCGGAAGACATAAACCTTACATTTCCAAATACATTTCGTTCGGGAAACCAAGGTCTGTCAAATAATCCAAAACACCATAATATTCCTGTATAGGAATTGGGATTTCTGCCATCATAGGCATATTTATTATTGAGATGTTCTAAAATGGTAAACGCTTCTTCATAAGAGTTTGTCCATTCGATGACTTTTTTCCCCCATAACATTCGCATATAATTATGCATTTTCCCTGTCTTCACAAGTTCTGTTTGGGCAGCATTCCATAGTTCATCATGAGTTTTTGCATTTTCAAATTGTTCTAATGTATATACATACTCTCTATGGTCTTTTGTATGTTTTTTGAAATTCGCCTTCACCCAATCTGGCAAATGATTTAAATTGATGTGTTTCGGTTTGTCTTTCCAAAAGAATAAATAACCAATGTCGCGCCAAGTTATCAGTTCATCCAAAAACATATTGGCAGAAAGAGACGGGGAATAAAAATTTTCTCGGTCTCCTGGTTTTTCATGGCTCATCCGTTCTGGGTTCCATTTCCCTTTTGTGACATGTTGTAAAACTGCATAAAAAATTTCTTCGAGTCCAATCCATCCAAAATGTAGGTAAGGAGATAACCCACTTGTGGCTGTTAGTTCAGGCCTATTAGGTTCGGATCGTTTTGTGCCATACTGGTCTAATTTATTTTTGATAAACTCATTTAACAATCGTAATGCTTCTTTTCTACCACCTTTGACGCCCTTTACAGGAGAAACATCGTTTTGAAAGGGAATCTCTTCTAAAAGAGCCATTGGATTTTTGGGGAATCCAATTTGTTTGTTTGGTTTGGATTTACTTTTTAACTCTTTTAACTCTTTTAACTCTTTTAACTCTTCTTTTTTCCAAAGGGTTGTGTTTGGTGTTGGGTAGTTTCGATTGAGTTCTTTGTGAATCCACAATCGGAGGATCCTTGCAGCACTTGCCGGTCTTTCAAAACTGGAAAAAGGGAGTAGGGAATTTCCATCTATCGCCAACACTTGGCAATTGACTTTTTTAGCTAACTTGGCTGTTTGTTCAGGGATGATAAAACAGGGAAAATCATCTGTGACGACTAAAGCAGCGTTTTCAGAAATTTCTTTTAACAGACCTTTGGCGGGGTTTTTCAAAGTTTCGACATAAGGCCAATAGGTAATACCAATTTCGTCTGCCCTTGTTTGGTTTTCCATCATCCCCTCTAAAATGAATTGGTGGATCCGTTTCGAATTCCAAGGGTAATCCATCCGAAGTCCTTCATAGACAACCAGTTCCTTTTGATACTCTTTCGCAAGTTTCACCGCATGGGAAAAAGCATGGTTGGTATCAAAACGACGGTAGGCTTGCATCCAATACAGGACATAGGGTTTCTCTAAATCGATGGGTTTCTCATTACAAAGACGGATGCGGGATGGATTCACGTTTATTAGAGGGGAAAGGAGAGTTGTTTCTTTTAATTTTTTGTCAGAGAGGAAACGAGAAAAGCGATTTGCTTATAATATAAGCGATTTGCGAATATTTATCTCAAAATGAATAAGGATATTGAAGCGCTCAAGGTGACATCCTCCTCCGTATGATCGGTTTTTAAGGCAATCTGGGGGGTTTTTAGGCACGATCAAATTTTTTTTATCGAATTCGAAGCAATTTTTTTTGGTAGGTACCAATCTTGCATCCTTATTCAGCAAATAACATGGAAAGGATACATGGCAATATGAAAAACTATTTCAAATCAATCGCCTTCCTTCTCCTGGTTGTTCCGATGTTCCTTTTTGCAGAAGAAGCTGCAACCGTCGCGAACCCAGCAGAAGAAACAGCAAAAGCAATCCAAACACTAACAGTTGGACTAGACACATTATGGGTGTTAGTTGCAGGTATGTTGGTATTTTTTATGAATGCTGGTTTTGCACTCGTTGAATCAGGATTTGCTCAATCAAAAAACACAGTAAACATCTTGGCAAAAAACTTTATCGTTTTTGCTGCTGCAACCTTTTCCTACTGGGCAATCGGTTGGGGACTCATGTTTGGTGATGGAACGCCTTATTATGCAACAGAAGGTGTATTCTTCTTAACTGGACTTGATAACTCACCTTTAATTGGTGATGATTATAAGGGAGTTTATTCTTCCATGAACTGGACTGGAGTTCCTCTCCTTGCAAAATTTTTCTTCCAGTTAGTGTTTGCAGCTACAGCTGCGACAATCGTTTCTGGAGCTGTTGCAGAAAGGATCAAATTTCATTCCTTCTTAATTTTCTCATTCATTTTGGTAGCAGTTATGTATCCGTTCACAGGTCACTGGGTTTGGGGTGGTGGATGGTTAGCTGAGCTTGGTTTCCATGACTTTGCTGGTTCCACCGTCGTACACTCGGTAGGTGGTTGGGCAGCACTTGCTGGTGCCATCGTACTTGGTGCAAGAAAAGGTAAATTTTTACCAGATGGTCGTATCAAACCAATCCTAGGTCATAACATGACATCTGCTGCTCTTGGAACCCTTATCCTTTGGCTCGGTTGGTTTGGTTTTAACCCTGGTTCTACTATGGGTGTTGGTGACGGTAGTGTTATGGCTCACGTAATCGTGACAACTAACATTTCTGCTGCGTTAGGTGCACTTGCCTCAACTGTAACTGCATGGATCATTTTGAAAAAACCTGATCTTGGTATGATTCTTAACGGAACTTTGGCGGGACTTGTGGGAATCACTGCTCCTTGTGCAATCGTGAGCCCAACTTCTGCTGCCATCATTGGTGCTGTTTCCGGAGTTCTTGTGGTTCTTTCCGTTTTATTCTTTGATAAGATGAAAATTGATGATCCAGTGGGTGCTACTTCCGTTCACTTAGTGTGTGGTATTTGGGGAACTCTTGCCGTTGCGATTTTTGGATACGAAGGTGCTCCTGCAGGCGTAGATGTTCCATCCTTTTTAACACAACTTTATGGAATTTTAGCAATCGGTGGATTCACTTTTGTAGTTTCTCTCGCACTATGGTTTGTATTGAAACTAGCAGGTGGAATCCGAGTGAGTGAAGAAGAAGAATTGAGTGGATTGGATCTTGGGGAACATGGCGCAGAAGCTTACCCTGATTTCAATATCCGAGTTCGTGGTTAAGGAAATAGGAGTTAAACATTATGAAAATGATCATTGCAATCATCCAACCACATAAGTTGGAAGAAGTGAAAGCGGAACTTACCAAAAACGAAATTTATCGTTTAACAGTGTCTGACGTTCAAGGTTACGGACAACAAAAAGGAAAAACAGAAGTTTTCCGTGGCCATGAATATACAGTGAACTTACTTAGAAAAGTGAGATTAGAAATTGCAGTTAATGATGAATTCGTAAAACCAACAGTTGATGCGATTCTCAAAGCGGCAAAAAGTGGTGACGGAAAAATTGGAGATGGAAAGATTTTCATTACTCCACTGGAAGAAGTCATTCGCATCAGAACTGGCGAAAAAGGCAAAAACGCCATTTAACATTCCTTACCAAAAGGAAAAAATCGGAAAACGTATGGGTGAAACTTCACTCATACGTTTTTTATTTGATCATCACTTCCATTCTATTTTCAGATTTCTTTTGAACCTTCTCTAAATCATTTTTTTGGATTCGAAATCCACCTGTTCGATATACATTCGGAACTCGGATTTTTGGGATTTCCGAATCGTTCCAAAAGATGTTTTGGATGATTCCATTTTCACCTAATACTCGATAATTGATTTTTGTGTTCATTCCAAAAATATTCGTATGGATGGATAATCCATCAAAGGATTTTGGCAACATTGGGTCTAAGAGGAGGCCTTTGGATTGGATTTGAATTCCTAGAAGTTGTTCCAAAAACAATTTCCAAAAAATTCCAGGACCACTCGAATACACTCTCCATCCACCTTCCAATGGAATTGTGCCATTTTTGATCCCCTCGTAAAAGTTTTGTGCTTCGTAACGATTTAAAAAATTCGCATCCGAGCTAGAATAATAACAATTGGATTGTCGTAACTTAGCCGTTGGAATTCGGTTTGTGATACCTATGGGGTTGGTTCGATTCAATTCTTTGAAAAATACATCTGCTTTTCCCATGTGGGCCAATGCTTCGCAATACCGCAAATGAGCGTGGGTGTACATTAATCCAATTTCTCTTCCAAAAAAACTAGCAGTTTCGGCTCGTCTAAAAAACTTCTCTTTTCCATCTTGGTAAGATACAGGTTTGTCAAATAATCGGGCTCCATCTGGTCCTGTTAGATGGTCTTGGATGATTTCTAAATGATGATTTGCTTCTTCTAAAGTGAATACATTGGATAAAATTCCGTAAATCATCGGAAGGATGCTGTAATGGATATTGGTTTCTCCATCAAGAGGGTGTAAAAGATAGGATGGTTCCCCGTTTTTCGAAAATTTCACAAGCCCTGCTATTACACCATCGGGCATACAATGAAAACGAATTTCTTCTTTTACTTTTTTTGTGAATCCTTCGTAGAATTCTTTTATTTCTGTATCACCTAATAATTGATACATCCAAATTAGCTTTGTATAAAGTATCAATTGTAATTCAGCTGTCCAAGTACTGACGGCTTTCTCTCGAATTTCAGTGTCTTTCGGTTGCATCGAGTCGTTCCAATCGCCATGTCCATACTTTGGCAAACTCGTTTCTGGGATGGACCTTGTTTGGATTTCTTGTAAACTTCTTTCGATCGCTTGGAGAATTGTTAATGATTCCTTCGTGTTTGACAAAAACCTTTCCTCTAAAATCGAAAGATCATCTGTCCTTTCCAAATAAGTGAATACTCCAAGTAACGGCCAATAGATGATGTCACCGTGGGAATCGTTTGCGCGAATCTCCTTGTCTCTATCATACAACATAAACCACTGTGGCCAATCACCATCTTCATTTTGTTCTTGGAAAACACGGAGGAGAAGATTTCGGACTGCTGCAACTTTTCCTTGTGAGAAAAGGAATTCGAGGGCTCCTTGGCATACATCCCGTGTGCCCCAACCACCACCAGAATACTGCTCCAATCCTCTTGGGTTTAGATAATGGATTTCCGCATTTTGTTTGTACCAAGGTAGGATCTCCACCATCTCCGAAAAATCGAGGTTGGCTAAGTTGTATGCTGCATTCTGCAAATCTTGTAGAAGAATATTAAACTCAAAATCTGAATGATTCGACAAATGGTTGTTAGATGAAGGTTCCGTATCTTGGCTTTTTGAAATATTTGCCATCGGAGGATCCGCTAAATCTAAGTTCTGTGGGAAAGATTCTTTTTTTTCAGGAGATGTTTTTTCCAAATCGGCAGAGATGGAAAATGAGATTTGGGATTGGAGTTTGGTTTGTATGATGAGGTAGGAGGAATCGTATGGAGTTTGATCCGAAAAAATTTGTCTGTCATCAGAGATCACAAAGGATGCGAGATTGGGACTTGTGATGCGAAATCCTTTGCCTTCCAGTCTGGACTTCAGTTGGCTATTGGGATTTGGTTTTATTCGGATCCAATTGCTTTCGATTTCGATGAGGGAAGGAATCTTTAAATCACCATTGTCCCCATCGAGGCCAATCGAAAAACTAAAGAGGATATCAATGGGATTCTCATTCTCTGATTGCATGACGAAATCAATGGAATCATCGTCATTTGCTGTGATGGAAATGGTGAGATTTTGGTTTTCGTTTTGATACACCCACACTAAATGTTTTGGTTGGAAGACCATATAGGAAGGAGTATCTAGTAAACACCAAGTTTCCTTTTCTTTGCAAAAAATACGGAAACCCTTAGACAAATGTTTTCCGAGACCCATTGGATTTCTGGAAAGGAGAAGGTTCAGACTTGTATGACCTACAGTGAGTTGAGATAAAAATATCCCAGAAAAATAAGATGTGAATGTGAGGGATGATTCTTTGGGAGTGTCTTCACTTCCTGTGCGAGTGACTTGTCCATGAGGCCTAAGGCATAGGGATTCTTTTTTTGCGAGAGTGACGTACGAATCGTTCTCAGTAAAAAAAGAGTAGAGATTTCCGTCTTCATCTCGTTCCACATGCCGCCATTTCTCTGGAAATCGTTTTTTTAAGGTATGCTCCGAGACTTCTTTTCCATTCCATAGAATTGGATTTTGGAAATAACTTTTAGTGGCGATAGGGGATTCATTGCCAGAAACATTTACTTCCGGAAATCCCAAGAAAAAGGATTTTAAGGAATCATTGTTAGGTGAAAAGGTTGAGATCGAATCCAGATTTGGGAAAAATACAGAGACTATGTTAGTTTCCTGATTCGTTTTCGGAGAAATTGTAAATAATTCGGTCCCTAAGGCAATGACTGAATGTTCCCCTTGTTTATTCCGATTGGAAAGAGTAAGCAGTTCTCCATTCTGAAAGATGTCTTTTCCATCGGTTGCGTAGTGAATCATTTTTTGATTTGCCAAATGAAAACAGGATGGATGACCACCAAACACGGATTCGTTTTGTCTTGAAAGAATCATCACACCATGGTTGGGATTTTCTATGATTTGGTGATGGATGTATTGAGAGACAAAGGATTCGTTGAGCCTCGCAGCAGAATATGCACAGAGTCCTAAATCCTGGACAAAGATAAGGGAATAATGAAAGGAAATATCGCCTTGGTTCCTTACCTTTACTTGGTATCGCCATCGGTTTTCCTTGGGGTGAAGTTGGAGTTCACAATGAATATCTAGGTTCTGGATTTTTTGTGTAATTTGTAAGGAGGTTTCGGAAGTTTGAATCGTTGTATCTTCGTTTGTTGCAAAGAGAGGGATGATTTGTTTCGTATTGTTGGATTCTAACTGTAAAAAAATATTAAACACACTTGGTTCCAGTGTATTTCCCACATACAAGTTCACAAAGGTATCCTTATGAAAAATGGAATGGAGAGAAAGGTTGGGGTGAAATAACATCACAATCCCAGATTCATTTTGTAATCGAAACATCGCTCTCCTCACGGAATGGATTTAAAGTTGTGACAGTCCATTTCCCGAAATGGCTTAAGTTCAATTGGTAATCATATTCGAGTGCTGTTTCTTCACCCTTTGCCAAAACAATGGTTGTGATTCCTAAGCTATAAAACTTTTTTAGAATTTTAGAAATTTCAAATTTCCCCACGCTGGATGTGGGCCGATCGAGTACTACAAATTTTGGTTTTGCGTATTGGATTCGAATGGTTGAAATTTTGAATTTCTCAGCTAATGACAGTTCGTCGTCCCACTCTTTCAGTGCAGAAAGACCACCCAATCGTTTCACTAACGTATCGAGTCCAAAATTTTTTAATTCTTTCATGACCTGCGAATCGGACACGGAATTTCCAAGGAATGCTGGTACAATTACATTTCGTAATCTTCCTGGTGGCAAATAGGGTTGTTCCGGTAAAAATAAAATTTTGTCTCGATTGGGTCTAAGGAGTTTTCCTTCTTCGTGATTGCTGATACCAGCAAGTGCTCGAAAAAAACTCAATTTGGTGGCTTCATCAACAGAAGTCACAAGCCAACGTTCTTTTTGTTTGATCGATAGATTTAAATTTTCAATAATGTATCTTGATTTGTCATTCGCATAGATACTAAAGTTTTCAAATTTGATTTCATTAGACAGGAAATTGGTTTTTGATTTTTCTTTCATCAATTCTTCCGAAAGAACCATCGCTGTATCTAAAGTTTGTAATCGTTTTACAACGGCAGAAAAAGCTGAAATTGATTGGAATTGCGTGACTATGAGTGAAAACGCATTCAGTAAAGTTGTGAACGCAAGTCCTGCTTGGGTGATCACACCAAATTCGATTTCTCCTCTCATATAACTGGGAGCAATGAGTAACATCGGAATGATTTGAATGAAATAATTATAACTATTTGTAAATAGGCTCAATCGTAAATTGACGGAGATCAATTTTCTAAAGTTGGTGACTAGTTTTTTTAGTTTAGATTTGAGGCGAACAGACATTCGAAGTTCACGATGAGTTAAAGCTATGGATTCCGCATGTTGTTTGATGTGGAGTAAATCAGAACGGTAGTTGGCTTCCAAATCCAATTGGTTGTAATTAAGGCGAATCAGTTCTTTTCCGAGATAAATCGTAGAGATAGTTCCAATGCTTGCATAGAGAATCGCCACTAAAAATAAGATAGGATTGATTGTCCAAAGTACACCTGCAAAGGAGATCGCAGAGAATACTCCACCGAGAAATAATAAAATAAAAGACAAAGTAGTGGTAGTGAAGGCTTTCACATCGTCTGTGATGCGTTGGTCTGGATTTTCGATTCCTTTTTGGTTTAAAATGGAATGATATGTTTTTTCACTTAAATAAGAATTGGTGAGTCGCCATGTCAATTGTTCTCTCCATAAGATCCCTAGTCGTTCTTCCAGAAAACGATAAATGGCACCGATCCCGGCAGAGATGAGAAAAACAAGTCCATATAACAAGGCATATTTGTAAAAACCTGATTCATTTTTTTGTTCTATGGATGAGATAAAATCTCTTCCTACAAAACTATTTAATACATTGAATCCATTAAAGGTAATCACAAGTAAAAGAAGAAAAATCCCATAACGAATTGCAGCGGGCCCTTGTTTGGACTGAATCAATTGGATGATGATTTTGATTAAATGTTTACTAATAGATTGTTTTGGAACTTCATTCGACATGTAACTTGATACTCAATAGGAGAAACCATGATAGAAGAAAGGCAAGGTTTATTTTATCTTTCTAATAATGGGATTGTAATCTCAGCCCACATCTCTTTTAAATCTGTTTGGATATTCTCATTCCAAAGAGTTTCATTGGAATCTTTGCATACTGTTAGAAAAAGGGGAGGCAGTTGGGAAATTTTGTCACGTTGGATGGAATGGTTGGAAAGCCAGATTGCCAATCGATCGATTCCCTGTTGCAATGATTTTGGATTTCCTAAGGTATCAAAGATCTTTTCTAATAGAGACAAAAGTGAAACTTCTTCCTCGGTTGTTTCCTTTTCGTTATCGATGGGAATCCCTCTTTCTTGGGATAAAGTTTTCCATTCTTTTTCTAAGTTTTGAATCCAATGTGGGGAATCTAAATTCATTTGATCAAAGTATTTTTGAATTGATAGAATAGAGTCGTGCACTTTAAAACCAATGACGGAATACGCTGACATGGTTTCTGATTTCCCTCTTAATTTCGTAATCACCTTTTTATCGATGGAGACAAAGGAACGAATTTGATTATAAATCGCATCCGAAATCAAAAACCTTGTATTTGTTTTTTTATTCAATGCTTCTAGACGACTTGCAACATTGACAACATCTCCAAGCACTGTTTGGCTTTTGAATTCAGCATGCCCGATGTCTCCATAAATTACATTTCCTGCATGGAGTCCTAATCGAATGTCAAAGGTGAAATTAAACCTATCTTTCATTTCGATATTAAATTTTTTCAGTTGGTCAAACATACGAAGACATGCTCTCACCGCAGTCATCATTGTTTCACGTTTGAGTCCTTCTAATTCTTCTTTTGTGGAACCTTTTAGCATGTCTCGATTGGGGATTTGAAAATAAGCCAAAATTCCATCTCCAATGAATTTATCAATTTCACCACCGTTATTCAGAATTGGTTCACTCATCTCATGGAAAAAACGATTTAAAACAAAAACTACATCATAAGGTAAGTTTGCTTCCGTAAATGCAGTGAATCCTTTGATGTCCAAAAACAAAATCACAGCAAAACACTCTTCTCCTGTTTTGGATGATTTAGATTCACTGGTGACTGTCTTTAAATCCTTATTGTCTCGAATGATCCTTCGAACACTGATGTCTCCAAACACTTCTGTTTGGCATGCCAATCGAATTTCTTTTGGCCATCCTTTTCTATCTGCGAGTAATTGTTCTCTTTCATTTCGATCACCGAGGGCACTCAGTCCATCGGAAACAAACACTCGGCAAGTGGTGCATTTTGCATTTCCTCCGCAAAGGTGGTAGAGGGGATAATGATTGGATAAGGCAGTTTCTAATATGGTAATTCCTTTTTTGTTGGCTTTTAGGTGAGTTTGCTCTTTGTCGTAAAAGGTAATTTGGTACATATCTCTTCCACTATGAAGGTTTCCATAGGAAAGGAAGCGAATTTTTACCTCCTTCGTCCAAACAGGTTTAAAAATTACCCATCCCAAAACCTCTTATCCAAAAAAAATGAGGTTCGCGTAAAAAAACTAATTGCATTAGTTAAATAACTAATTAGATTAGTTTTATGAAATTGAACTACCACCATTTCCCATTTTTGATGCCGATTTTGTTTCCTGTCCTACTCTTTGGGGAATCCACTCCAGAGCCGAAGTTTTTGACTCAGTTTTTCCAAACACAGGAAGGGAAAATCGCCTATTCTGAATTAGGCTCTGGAACAAATCATTTTATATTATTGCCTGGTATTGGGGACCGCAAGGAAAGTTATTCCGAATTAGCAATCCAACTGGAAAAAGATGGAAAAGTTTATTCTTTTGATTTACGGGGACTTGGAGAATCTGATGTGAATTTTTCTTCCTACGGTCCAAAAGAAACGGCTCTCGACATCCTTTCCTTTATCCGTGAAAAAGATTTACAAAATGTATATATCATTGCCAATTCCATGACAGCAGCTTCTGCCGTGTACATTCAGTCAAAAGAAAGGAAACGAGTGTTAGGTTTGATTTTGTCTGGTCCCTTTGTGCGAGAGAAAGAACCTTTGTCCTTTGGATTGAAATCTATTTTGCAGATCGCGTTTCGAGGGCCTTGGGGACCGAGTGCTTGGGTCAACTTTTACGAATCACTTTTTCCCGTCTTACCTCCGAAAGATTTGGAAGAAAGAAAGGAAAAACTCAAAATCAATCTAAAAGAAGAAGGTAGGATGTATGCCATTCGTTCTATGATATTTGCGAGTAAAAAAGAATGTGAAGATGAATTACCTAATATAAAAGGAAATCACATCATCATCATGGGATTAAAGGATCCTGATTTTTCTTCGCCAAAAGAAGAAGCCCTTTGGATTCAAGAAATCATCGGAGGGAAAGTATTCTTATATGAAAATGGTGGTCATTATCCTTTCTTAGAAGAACCAAAACGTTTTTATCAAGACATCCAATCCTTATGGCAAAAAAAATAAAAAACAAAACTGGTAGGCCCAAAAAAGGCCAAAGCCAAATCACACGGAATGTGATTTTAGATTCCGCATGGGAAATTCTCCAAACCGTTGGTTTTGATGATTTTCGATTGTCCACATTGGCAGAATCATTAGGGATTCGGACTCCTTCCTTATACAATCATGTGAAGGATACGGAAGACATTTTTCGGGAAATGAGAAAAAAAGCCTTACAATTATTAGGTGAACGTTTAAAAGAATCAATTCAGTCCGTATCCACAAAACAAAAAAGGATTTCCCCGTTTTTGAAGTCCTACAGAGGGTTTGCCAAAGACTTCCCCAATCTGTATCCATTAGTCATTGTTTCCACTGAAACTGACGAGGAATTGAAACGATTAGGAGACCAGATTTTACAAATCTGTTTGGATGCCTTCCCTTTGGGAGAATGGAATGAGGAAACAGTCCACAGGATTCGGATCATTCGTTCCATCGTGCATGGATTTATCGATTTGGAACGTGCCGGTGGGTTTGGGCGAAAGGAATCTGTGGAGGAAAGTTTTACGAAACTAACAGAATCTCTCGAAACAGGAAAACTCTGGTAAAACTTTACTTTTCGGGAGAGGGTGCGTGCGGAAACCTGGGATTACACTTATGGCAGCACTTACAATTACATTACCCGATGGTAGTTCTAAAGAACTCGAATTAGGAAAGTCATTTTCTGATTTTGTCCAAAACCAACTGCCTTTCTTAAAAGAGAAAGCTCTTGCCGTTGTCTTGTCCGATGGACGGACAGTTGATTTATCATTTGTTCCTACCGAAAATACGAAAGTCACATTTCTCACCTTTGATGACAAAGAGGGAAAGGAAGTTTTCCATCATTCTTCTGCGCACCTTCTGGGGATGGCAGTTCAGCGGTTATGGCCTCACGCCAGGTTAACTGTTGGTCCTGTGATCGAAAATGGACCGGGATTCTTTTTTTATGATATTGATTTTGGTGACACCGTCATCACTGTTGATGACCTTCCGAAGATTGAAGCCGAGATGGCAAAAATTGTCAAAGAAGATCTCACAGTAAAACGTTGGGAGCTTTCCAAAGAAGAGGCCATTGAAAAGTTTAAAAAAGAAAACGAACCGTATAAAGTAGAACTCATCCAAGGATTTGATGCCGCCTCTGTTTCGTTATATGGACAAGGGGAATGGTATGACCTTTGCCGTGGGCCTCACGTGGCACGCACTGGCCAACTGAAAGCTTTCAAACTCACAGCCATTTCAGGTGCGTATTGGAAAGGGGATTCCAAAAACAAACAACTCACTCGTATTTATGGTGTGTCTTTTCCCACCAAAAAACTGTTAGATGAATATATCTTTCTCATCGAAGAAGCAAAAAAAAGAGACCATAGAAAACTGGGAAAAGAACTCGACCTCTTTAGTTTCCAAGACGAAGCTCCAGGATTTCCGTTTTGGCATCCGAAAGGAACTGTTCTTTGGAACACTCTTGCCTCTTACATACGCGAAGAATGTTTTAGACGTGGATACCAAGAAATCAAAACCCCAGCCATCTTAAATTCTTCCCTTTGGAAAAAGTCCGGTCACTGGGATAATTTTAAAGAAAACATGTATTTCACTGACATCGATGAAAGTGAGTTTGCTGTCAAACCCATGAACTGCCCTGGTTGTTGTTTGATTTACAAATACCATATGCACTCGTACAGAGAACTCCCACTTCGTTTTATGGAACTTGGAAACGTACACAGACATGAAATGTCAGGGGTTCTTCACGGCCTTTTCCGTGTTCGGGCCTTCACACAAGACGATGCCCATATCTATGCACCATTGGAAAAAGTGGAATCAGAAGTGGAAGACATCATTGACTTTACCTTTGATGTGTACAAAAAATTTGGATTCACTGAATTCAAAACCTTCATTGCCACAAGACCTGAAAAATCACAAGGAAGTGATGAAGATTGGAACCTCGCTACACAAGCATTACATGATGCCTTAAAGAAAAAAGGAATCGAATATGGGATCAAAGAAGGCGACGGCGCTTTTTATGGTCCAAAAATTGAGTTCAATATCAAAGACTCACTCGGACGACTCTGGCAATGCGGAACCGTTCAAATTGACTTTTCGATGCCTAACCGTTTCGAACTCGATTTCACTGCCTCTGATGGAAAAAAACATGCACCTGTGATGATCCACAGAGCGATTTATGGATCCCTCGAACGTTTCATTGGAATTCTCATCGAACACTTCGAAGGAAAATTCCCTCTTTGGCTGAACCCAATCCAAATTCGTGTTTTAACTGTGGCAGAAACTCATAGTGATTATGCGAAAGAAGTATATCAAGATTTAGTGATGCAAGGTTTCCGAGTCGAACTCGATGTTCGAAACGAAAAGATTGGTAGTAAAATTAGGGATTCCATCATGAAACGAAGCAGTTATACCCTGATCCTTGGAGACAAAGAGAAAGAAGCAGGAAGTATTTCGTTCCGTCGCATGGGAGAAGAGAAAACAGAGACTGTGTCTCGAGATGGTTTTCTATCTCTTCTCAAAGGGGAACTGAACTAAAGAAATATCTTGACTAACATAGGAAGGTAAGTAAGTTTCCTTCCTATGCGAAATAGTTTTGTTTTTTCCACCTCAAACGAGCCAGTGACTCTTCATCTGGATCTCCCCATCCATCCACCGTATGACGTGTGTGATGCGTATGATGCCATTCCCATGAAAAATCTCCCCCTCACAGCAGGAGTTACCCTTGGTTGGAAGGTGAGTCGTATGCAATTTGTGGATGGTTTGGGAAAAGATGTTTCCTTTGATTGTCCAACCATTGTCATCACTGGCGGTCAAAACGAAACAAACCAAGCTGTTTCCTTATATGTTGTAGCTGCCTTTTATGATTCGTCTGACAGACTTTTGTCTTGCCAAACATCCGAACACACTGTCCAAACTTGGGAACGATTTGATGTACCTGGCCTTTGGAGTCGGTTCCCATTTTCACTTTCAGAAATCTCTCGGGTCGCCATCCGCATCACCATTTCAGGTTGTGTTTCCAGTTTCAGTTTTGATTTCACTCATGAAAACCAATCGAGAAAATCCATTCGAAAAGAAGGCAAACGAGAGTGGAGCCGTGCCGAACAAGTAGCCGGAGTCCACGGTTTCCAACATTGGAATCCAGGGAAAGGGGAGCTTTTGTATGCAACAGAACCTCTGACCAAACACAACCGACTTCGGTTTCGGCTCGAACGTAGGAAAAACCAAGGGTTTCATTACCTAGCCCTCGTTCCTTCTTCCGACCCCATTCGCGGGGATAGGAAATGGGACAACCTCATCCAATATGTGTTGTATGATGAAAAAGGGCGGATTTGCCATGGTGGTTCTTGTATGGGGATGGAGAATCATGGAGAGTATCTCTCTCTTGTGCCGATTTTACCGGAAATTCTAGAGAAAGAATCCCTTTCCATCGAATACGTGGTGTGGGAAGGTCCCTCAGGCACGCTTTAGCAGAAGAACCTGGGCATTTCCAAAGAAATGTACTTGCGTGCCTAGTTTTTCATCCGAAATTGGAAATTGAAAGAAATTTCGGAGACTGAATGCAGAAACGGCCCAACCCTAGAGGGAACCCAAACCAAGATAAATTCGCCCACATCAGAATTAACGAACAAATTACCAATGTAGCATCGATCCGACTCGTCAGTGACGAAGGATCTGATATCGTTACTCTGGACGAAGCTCTGAGAAGAGCTAAGGAAGCTAACCTTGATTTGGTGGAAGTCTCGGGTGACCAAGATGTTCACGTCTGTAAGCTGATCGATTTTGGAAAATACAAATTCGAACTTCTGAAAAAAACGAAAGAAGCGAAAAAGAAACAACACGTTGTCACGGTGAAAGAAATCAAAATCCGCCCGCGGATTGATAACCATGACTTCGAGATTAAGAAGCGTCATGCTTTAGAATTCTTGCAAAAGGGTGATAAAGTAAAAGTGACTCTTCGATTCCGAGGCAGAGAGATGGTTCACTCTGAAATTGGAATGAATATTGTTAACCGGTTTGTCGAGGACCTAAAAGAGCATGCCTCTCCCGAAAAAATGCCGGTACACGACGGAAAGACGATAGTGGTCGTGATGAACCCAATTAGTGAGAAAGCTAAAGGATAAAAACAACTATGTATAAGCTAAAGACCAATAGGGCAGCAGCCAAACGTTTTAAGTTTACCAAATCTGGTAAAATCAAACGTGGTTGTGCGTTCCGAAGACATATCTTAGAGAAAAAATCTCCTAAGATGAAACACCAAAGCCGTGGAATGCACCTCATCCACGAAACCGATTATAATCGTGTAGAAAAACTTCTACCTTACGGAGGTTAAACGATGCCACGCGCAGTCAACGGAACCATCCATAAGAATCGTAGAAAAAAAGTTCTAGCGAAAGCCAAAGGTTTTAGAGGCGGACGTTCTAAACTTTTCAGAACAGCAAAATCTGCTGTCATGAAAGCTGGTCAATGGGCATACCGTGACCGTAGAAAGAAAAAGTCTGAATTCCGTAAACTTTGGATTACGCGTATTAATGCCGCAGTAAGAGAAAATGGAATGTCTTATTCAAAATTCATTCACGCTCTCAAAACTCACGGAATCAACTTAGACCGTAAGACATTGGCTGATCTTGCTTACAACCACAAAGAAGTATTCAAC
This sequence comes from Leptospira kemamanensis, assembly GCF_004769665.1. GTDB lineage: Bacteria > Spirochaetota > Leptospiria > Leptospirales > Leptospiraceae > Leptospira_A > Leptospira_A kemamanensis. The sequence continues at coordinate 131,066 of NZ_RQGG01000028.1, read as the reverse complement.
GCCATCGTCGAAAAAACCAAAGTCGCTAAGTAAATTAGTGCTTGATTGGAATGGAATAGCTCGTCTATTCTATTCCATCGGATTGTTATCATGTTAAAAATCGAAACCATTGAAGAGCTAGAAAGTAAAGTTGTTAAGGCCCTAGAGCTCATCCAGGACCTAAGAACAGAAAATGCCCGCCTAGAGACGGAAAACGAAACCCTCCGCGCGGAAAATGACCAAATGAAGCTCGCAATGGAGGAAAAAGAGCGCGAATTAAAAACGCTACGCACACAACTCCAAGACGCGACCGACGAATTAAACGAACTCAAAGAAAGAGAAAGTTTACTCGAATCCAAAGTGCACCAACTTCTTGGCCGATTGGATGGTCTTCCTACCACTGGAAGTTCCACTCCGAAAGCACCACAATCTCCCTCTTCTACTGATGCACCCGTCGCACCTGTAGCTGCCGCAGCGGCAGTTGCCACTCCTAGTCTTACCACAGAAGATGATGATGAAATCATTTTACTCGATGAAGATGAATCAGAATTCCAAGCAGAAGATGTTTTAGAAAAAACACCTGCATCCGCTTCTTTTGAAAAAGAAGAGTTGGTTGTGGAATCAGAAGATGAAGTCCCAACTGTGGAAATCGATGAGGATGATGATATCATTATTGATGATGAAGACGAAGCCATTAGCGTTTTTGATGCGGATGACGACGACGATTTTCTCATCATTGAAGACGATCCAAAATAAATCATATGGCAGAATCTGCCCCAAACTCTCATAAAATCACCAAACAAATCTTTGGTGAAACTTATACCATCGTTGGTGAAGCCTCTTCTGGATACATTTCAGAAGTGGCTGATTATGTGGAATCACGCCTTTTGGAACTAGGGAAAGTTTTGCCCAATGCTTCCAAAACGAAACTTGCCGTACTTTGTGCCCTAAATCTTGCCGACGAACTTTTCCAAATGCGTGAGTTAGGTTCCAAAACGAACGAAAATCCGGAATTGGAAGAACGAACTAAAAAAATCATCTCTCTTTTGGAAGAGGGAATCATTGGGGATCATTTTTGAATCCAATTGCCAAAAAAGACGCAAGGGAAATTCTAAAAAACAATATCGCCAAACTCACAGACCGTGAGGAACTAGAAGCGGCCATCTTAAAAAAACTTTTTCCCCTATTACAAGGAAAAACAAAAATCATCACCTATGTTCCGGATCTACAGTATGAAGTAGATGTTTTGCCTGTGGTGGAATCTTGCCCACTTCCGAGGCCCACTGGATTTATCGAAGCTAGGCATTCTGCAAAATGGTTTTTTCCGAAAGTGGAAAAAGACCATCATATGCGATTCATTCGTCCCTTTACATTTACCAAAGGACCCCATGGTATTTTTGAACCGAATGGAGATGAGGAGATATCCGTAGAGGAAGCGGATTTGATTTTGGTTCCAGCCTTAGGTTTTCATGAAAAAGGGTACCGTTTGGGTCGTGGAGGCGGGTATTATGATCGCATCTTGGCTTCTGAACTAGTGCAAAAGAAAACCATCGGTTTTAGTTTTTCTAAATTTTTTCCCGTCCCATTCTTAAGCGAACCACACGATGTAAAAGTCGGAAAAATGATTACAGAATTTCAAATTCACTCGTTTTTCGATTGAATCCATGTAGGATTCTGACACGATTCGAAGAAGCATATGGACCAAGAAAAACTCCTAACATCCCTTGCCGAAAAAACCAAAATGGAACAAGAGTCTGATTTAGGAGACCTTGAACAATTTCTCACTTTCACCATTGAGAAGGAATTTTTTGGGATCCGTTTGCTACTAGTTCATGAAATACTAAAACCAGTTCTCATCACTCGAATTCCCAATGTGGAAGATTATATTTTAGGAGTGATTAACCTTCGCGGGGAAATCATTCCGATTGTGGATCTTAAAAAAAGATTTCATAATACAGACTCGGACATTTCTCCCATCTCACGTATCGTAGTTGTTATGTTAGACGAAAAACGGATTGGGATCTTAGTCGACGAAGTCAAACAAGTAGTTAAAATTCAGAAGGACTTCATTAGTTATACAACCGATGATTTGTCGTTAAACTATAGTAAGATGGTTGAATCAGTTTCTAGATACGAAGACCATTTGGTTTTGAATTTGGATTTGGAACAAATTGTTAACTTTGTTTCCATCACGAAGTAAGGAATAAGGGATACGACATTGGCTGGAATTTTAGGTGAATACACAGAAGTTTTCCTGGAAGAGTCCGAGGACCAAATTGAAGAACTGAATTCCAATTTGGTAAAACTGGAAAAAGATCATGAAAATCCAGAGATCATCAATGATATCTTTCGTGCAGCACATTCCTTAAAAAGTTCTTCTGCCTTCGTTGGGTTGTACAATTTGTCCGACCTGGCACATACGATGGAAAACCTTCTCCAAAAAATTAGAGAAGGTAGTTTAGAAATCAATGTTAAACTGGTTAATTTACTTTTTGAATGTTTTGATTTGATCAAACAGGTAATCGAAGGTGTTGCCAATGGTGTGAAAGTGGAAACTCCCTTTCATGACATGATCAAAAAATTACAAGATTATGAAGTCTCCGTTTCTGGTGCCAGTTCGTCTTCTAAATCTTCCGGAGCACAAACGAAGACCAAACAAAATTCTGGTGCTTCCGACACAGCTACTCGTTTAACAGAAGAAGAAATCTCAGAAGTCCGAATGGCCTTAAAAGAAGAGGATGGATTATCTGCTTACACGGTTGATCTCAAGTTAAAAAATGATACTCCGATGCAGAATCTTCGTTTGTTACTCATTCTGCAATCTGTCACTCAGTCAGGAGTTGTCATCAAATGTAATCCTTCGGAAGATGCATTGGACAATGGACAAGGTAATTTTGCGTTATCCTTTGTCACCGTGACAAAAAGTTCAAAAGATGAATTGTATGCACAGTGTAACATCGATATGGTGGATACACTTTCCGTTCAGGAAATCCAAATTCCAGAAACCGAAATGGAAGCGCTTGAAAAACGAGCGGATGTTTCCCCTGTTTCCACAAATGTAACGGATCTTTCCGGAGCGGATGTAGAAGAAAAAATTGTTTCGAAAGGTACAGCTAATTTTGAAAAAGCAGTCACTGATTCTAAAGTAGTGATGCGAACCATTAAGGTATCTTCTGATAAACTTGACCAGCTCATGAACAACGTCGGGGAGCTTGTGATCACTAACTCTGGATTCCAGAAGATCTACGATGACTTAGTGGCGCAATTTGGTGAAGATTCTTTGTTCAATGAACTCAAAGGGAAAATCGATCAAATCAATCGAATCTCTAAAGACTTACAAACAGGAATCATGAACATTCGAATGGTTCCGATTGGTTCTGTTTTCAATCGTTTCACAAGGCTCATTCGCGATTTATCTCTCGAAACTGGCAAACAAGTCAATTTAGTACTTCGCGGTGAAAACACAGAACTCGATAAAAAAGTGATCGATGCGATTGGGGAACCTCTCATCCATCTCATTCGTAATTCTGTGGACCATGGTATCGAATCTCCTGAGGAACGAAAACTCGCAGGGAAATCAGAAGAAGGAACTGTGGAACTCAATGCCTACCAAGGTGGTTCCAATATCCTTGTCGAAATTCGAGATGATGGAAAGGGATTGAGTAAAAACAAAATCCTAAAAAAAGCCATCGAACGTGGGTTAGTGACAGAGGCCGACTCACAAAATCTATCTGAATCTGATATCTTTCAATTTATCTTTGCACCAGGTTTTTCTACAGCAGATAAAATCTCCGACATCTCTGGACGTGGTGTGGGGATGAATGTGGTGAACAAACTCATTGAAGAGTTCAAAGGAAAAATCATCATCCATTCGGAAGAAGGAAAAGGATCATCTTTTACCTTATCGTTCCCACAAGCCCTTGCCATCATTCCATCCATCCTTGTGATTATGGAAGAAGAAGTGTATGCTTTCCCATTATCGGAAGTATCCGAAACCATCAAGGTAAATCTGGATCAAATCACTACCTTGGAAGGACACGAAATCATCAACTTACGTGGGGAAGTCCTACCGATTTACCGTTTGAATCGCATCCTGGGTCTTGCCGACAAACAAGAGATGGCGGAAGTTCCCGTTGTCATCGTAAATTATAAAACAAGGAAACTTGGGTTTATGGTGGATGACCTGATTGGAAAACATGAAACAGTCATCAAATCTCTCGGTAAAAATTTCCAAGATGTACAAGGATTAACGGGTGCGACCATCATGGGAGATGGAACCATCATCTTGGTTTTGGACATTCCTGGTCTTGTTGAAATTGCAGCCGACAAAGTGGATTGGTCAGACAAATCCGTCGCGGGTGAGATGATGAAACGTTCGTCCACCATTCGTTCTTTGGAAATGTCGGACTCTGAGTATATCTTTAAGTCCAACCATCCAACCAATCGTTACAATGCAAAACTCATTGAGTTACGAGCAAAAGATAAGTCTCGTGTCAAAAAAGATAAACATAAAATCGAAAAACACATCATAGTTCCCAAAGAAGAGGTGTTTACCGAAGAACCTGTGACCAACCAAAAAATAACCACAGAAGTTTCGAAAAAGGAAACCACTGTGAATGGTCACTCAGAGGAACCAACTAGTTCGACATCCACATCCACATTAGTTCTGGATCATAAAACAGATGAGATCCACAGACTTGCGGATGTGGCAAAAATCGATCACGGAAAACTTACGGAAAGAGAACAAGCTGCAGAAATCATCAAAGGATTTGTGGAACAAAAAGAAGAACGATTGAATCAAGTTGCTTCTTTGTCTACAGAAGCCATCAATGAAATCATGTCTTCCAAAGACATCAAAAAATTGGAAAACATTGTAAATACCGGTATGATGAATGCTGGAGTCGTACTATCTCAGTTAGTTGGAAAGGAAGTGGAGTTATTCATTCCTGAAATCAAGTTAACTGATAGAGATGGTTTGGCGAAAGAATTCCGTTATTCCATGGACCCATTTTTTGGAATGAAAATCCGAATGACTGGGGATTTGAATGGAAATTTACTGATGATGTTTTCTGAGGAGAACGGATCTGAAATCGCAAAAGAACTTCTTGGTTCCGAAGATGCAAAGTATGCGGAAGGAAGTAATCATAAATTGTCTGATGATATGATGTCCGTATTATCTGAAATTTCAAATATTGTTTGTTCCAGTGTGATGAACTCACTTTCCAATAAACTAAAAAAAGAAATTTTACCTTCTGTTCCAGAAATGATTACAGGAAGTTTTATGGAAGTGGTGGACATCGTGAAACCAGAACGAACTAAATTTTTGTCCATGCATACTGAATTCAATCACCAAGGTAGTAACCTAATTGGTGTTTTAGTATTTTTACCAGACTTTGATGAGTTAGTTGAGTTGATTCATAAATCATGAACAAAAAACCGACTGTTGTGATCATTGATGACTCACTGCTTGTGAGAAATATATTAAGTGATGCCCTCACCAAAAAAGAGGAAATTTCTGTGATTGCTACTGGCAAAACAGGAATGGATTGTATTGATTTAGCAGAAAAACTAAAACCCGATTTTATCGTTTTGGACATCGAGATGCCGATCATGGATGGTCTTACGGCTCTTGCGGAAATCAAAAAAAAGAAACTTCCAAGCCATGTGATCATGTTGTCGGTGTTAACACAACATGGGGCAGATGCTACATTTAAGGCTCTTGAACTCGGTGCCGTAGACTTCATTCCGAAACCTTCCAGTGGGAACCAGTTTTCACCAGAAGATATCGCAGCCATTTTATCTGCGAAAATCAAAGGGTTTTCTGATTCCAAACAAATCAGTCCCGAACCCCAATTGCGTCCGGAACGCGTTGAACGCCAAACAAATAAAAGTTTTCAAAAACCGATCCAAGTAGATGCTATCGGTATTGGCACTTCCACGGGAGGGCCAAAAGCGTTACAAACCGTTTTTGCAGGGATTCCAGCTGATTTTCCGAAGCCGATTTTTGTTGTGCAACATATGCCAGCAGGGTTCACAAAGGCTTTTGCTGACAGACTGAATTCTTTGTCTAAAATACATGTGAAAGAAGCAGAACAGGGAGATTTGGTGCAAGTTGGTACAGCATACATTGCCCCTGGTGACTACCAAATGAAGGTAGTTTCAAAAGGAAAAGATCGTTTCATTGAACTCACTCACTCAGAACAAGTGAATGGTCACAGGCCATCCATTGAAGTATTGTTTGATAGTTTGGTGGAATCGTATGGAGCAGACCATCTTTTATCCATGATCATGACAGGTATGGGAAAAGACGGATCACAAGCCATCACCAACATACACACGAAAGGTGGAATTACCTTGGCACAAAATGAAGCTACTTCAGTTGTGTATGGGATGAATCGTGTGGCTGTGGAACTTGGGGGAATTGATTTTGTTCTCCCAGTGGAAGAATTAGTACCAAAAATGATTGAATTATTAAAGTCGAGAGGGAATTAACATGGCAAGAATTTTGGTTGTAGATGATGCAAAATTCATGAGAACGCTCGTTAAAGATGCGTTAGTTGGAGCAGGTCACGAAATCGTTGGTGAAGCAGAGAATGGTAATATTGCGGTAGAACAATACAAAAACCTCAAACCAGACTTGGTCACTATGGACATCACGATGCGTGAAAAAGATGGTATCGAAGCAACAAAGGAAATTATCAAATTTGATGCTTCTGCTAAAATCATCATGGTGACAGCACTTGGACAAGAAGACCTTTTAGCAAAAGCAATCAAAATGGGTGTTAAGGATTTCGTTGTAAAACCTTTCCCACCAGAAAGATTGCAACAAGCAGCTGCTAAAGCATTAGGTTTATAAGTCGTGTCCCAAACCCCGGAGTTTATCGTCCGGTGGCAAAACCAGGACGGAGGACTAACTGAAGGACCTTTAACGGTTTTATGGTCTCTGATTGATAGTTATAAGGTGGATATTTTTGAAGTCTCCCTTTCGCGTATCACATCTGATTTCATTCAATTTTTGAGAACGAGTCAATCCTTATCCATTGAACTGACTTCCGAGTTTGCTGTGATGGCATCTCATTTGGTCTATTTAAAATCAAAAGCCCTTCTTCCAGACCCAGGTTTCGAAGAAGAGGATTATGATCCACCTCTCCCCAAAGAACTTGTGGACAAACTTTTGGAACACAAAAAATTCCAAATGGCAGGCCAACGTTTAGCGGAACTGGACCGATTGACCGCGGGTATGTTTACGAGGGAAACAAACCAAGTTTTGGATGAAACCGAGGTTTGGTTAGATGTGAGCCTTGTGGACTTAATTTCTGCCTTCAATTCCATTTTGGAACAGGAAAGTTCCAATGAAGCCGAGGAACTTGTCCCGATTTATGAGGGTGTTAGCCAGTTTTCAGTCGAAGACAAAATGGCATACTTACAAGATTTGATCGAAAAACGCGGTGAAATTCATTTTATGGATTTGTTTGAAAATGACAAACCAGAAAAAAAAGAAATCGTCGCAGCCTTCCTTGCTGTATTAGAAGTTGTTAAAATCCGAGTTTGCCGAGTGATCCAACACGCAGTTTTCGGAGAAATCAAAATAGTCAAGGTTTAGATCAATTTGGAAGAAAGAAACTATACAAAGGGCCTTCTTGAGGCACTTCTCTTTTTATCTTCAGATCCAATCAAATTATCTGCTTTGGCAAAGTCTTGTGGAATTGAAAAAACAGAAGCAAGAGAACTTTTAGATGAATTGATATTGGACTACCAAGAACGAGAAGGTGGTTTTTTACTCCGAGAAATCGCGGGTGGTTACCAATTCATCACCAATCAAAAATATAGCGAAATCCTATCTCATATTTTTAAAGATAAAAAAAGGGAAACTCTTTCCAGGGGAACCCTAGACACACTCGCGATTATTGCTTATAAACAACCTATCACCTTGACTGAGTTAGATGAGATACGTGGTGTTTCCTCAAGAGCCATGGTGGCAAGCCTCATGTCCAAAAAATTGGTGAAAGCAGTGGGCCAAAAAGAAGTTCCAGGAAGGCCAACCTTATACGGAACCACAAATGAATTTTTATTACATTTCGGACTCAGTAAACTGACAGACCTTCCAACGCCAGTGGAAGTGAAAGAACTCAAATTTGAAGATTTTACTCCTGAGTCTATCATTGTAACTGAAGAAACAGAAATGAATCCAGACTTTGATTTGGATTCCCTTCCGGAAGAATTAAAAGAAGAGAAAACGAATGAGTAACGCAGAAGAAGAATTAAAAAAACTCCGTTCTGGAATTGACTCACTTGATACAGAAATCATTAACCTCATCCAAAAACGAGCTGGTTTTGCTCAGGAAATCGGTCGTGTGAAAAAGGAATCTGGTGGACCCATTTACCGACCAGACCGCGAAAAAGATGTGTATGAAAAAGTAACACAACTCTCAAAAGGTCCACTCCCTGCATCTGTGATCCGCGCCATTTACCGGGAGATGATGTCTGGAACAATCGCCTTAGAACACCCGTTAAAGATTGGATTTTTAGGTCCCGAAGGAAGTTTTTCTCATTCGGCCCTCCGTTCCAAATTTGGAACCTCCATTGAAGCAGTTCCTCAAACCTCTATTCCTGATGTATTTCGAATGGTGGAAGAGGAAAAATTGGATTATGGAGTGGTGCCTGTTGAAAATTCAACAGAAGGGCAGGTGAGTTCTACCTTGGATATGTTTCTCGAAACAGATCTTGTTGTGTATTCAGAACTCTACCAAAGAATTTCTTTTTCCTTACTTGGATTTGAAACTGATTTAGCATCTGTGAAACGCATATATGGAATTCGGATTGGGAACGAACAATGTCGCAATTGGATTTCAGCTAACTTGCCTAATGCGGAAGTGGTAGATACATCTTCCACTGCAATGGCCGCAAAATTAGTATCAGAACGAAAAGATGGTCTTGCGATTGCTTCGAAAATTGCAGGAGAAATTTACAATTTGAGTGTGATTGCCGAAGGAATTGAAGATTATTCGGGGAATACCACTCGGTTTTTAGTGATTGGAAAAACAGAATCACCTCAAACCAAAGAAGATAAAACTTCGATTGTATTTTCGATTCCCAACCAAACAGGTTCCTTATTTCAAATTTTGAAAACATTTCATGATGCTTCGGTCAATCTCACCAAAATTGAATCGAGGCCACTCAAACGAAACTTATGGGAATACCATTTTTTCATCGATTTTATTGGACACAAAGCAGATCCGAAAATCAAAAGTTTGTTAGAAACGGTAAAATCACAATGCACTGTATTTAAACTCCTAGGTTCTTACCCCACTGCGGGTTCATTTCTCACATGAAACTAAACCGAGTATTGATTTATGGTATGGGCCTTATGGGTGGTTCCTTATCTCTTGCCATTCGAGAATTGGATCCTAAAGCAGAAATCATAGCTGTGGTTCGTTCTGAAAAAAGTAAAGAGTCCATTCAGAAAAAGAAATTAGCCGATTTGGTGTATACCCTAGCAGAAACAAAGAACGTCAATTGGAATGGGTATGATTTTGTTGTATTTAGTACACCTGTTGCATCGTTACTTGAAATCATTCCTAGTTTGCCTAAATCAGGAGAAACAATTTTTATTGATTTGGGTTCCACCAAACAAACCATCATCGATGCTGTCGATCTTCACTTTGGAGATAAAGAACACAATTATATCTCCACTCATCCGATTTGTGGCTCCGAACAAGCGGGACCAGAAGCCTCCATTCCCAATTTATACCAAGACAAACTTTGTATCCTAACCAAACCGAAACGGGGATCTGAAAAAACATTGGAATTGGTAAAACAGTTTTGGGAAAACATTGGTTCTTGGACGATCAATATGGATGCTAAAAGTCATGATGAAACTTTGGCATATGTTTCCCATTTACCACATGTAGTTTCCACAATTCTTGTGAATGTTGCAGGAAACAACAAAACCACAATGGAACAAGTATCTTCGATCGCAAAACCCATCACAGGTGGTGGTTTTCGGGATATGTCAAGAATTGCGGGTTCCAATGCAGAAATGTGGACTTCCATTTTTAAAGAAAATCAGTATTTTTTACAGAATTCCATTGATGAGTTTATCAAACAACTCACAGAGTTTCGTAATTTACTTGATGGAAATTCGGAATTGGATGATTCCAAAATCCATTCGATTTGGGACTTAGCTCTCAAACAAAAAGAAACCATTCAAAAAACAAAATGAAGTTTTTAAAAAACATTCACAAATTAAGCGGTTGTCAGGCGGCCATTTTAACCAACCAAAGTGCGTTTGGGTATCAAAACAAGTACCATTTCCAAATTTATTCCGAAATATTTGATTTAAAAACCATATTTTTACCTGAACATGGTTTGTTTGCAGAGCTACAAGACCAAGTGAGTGGGGATGAATTGTCCTATTTATTTGGGAACATGCAAATCGTAAATTTGTATGGAAAAGAAGAAAGTAGTTTGGTCCCACCTAGGGAATCCTTCCAAAACATCGATTTAGTGATCATCGATATCAAAGATGTTGGTTCTCGTTATTACACGTTTTTAACAACTGCTTATTATATACTGGAAGAACTCTCAAAATTAAAAAAAGAAACGGGTAAAGCACCCGTATTTTTAGTCATCGATTCGCCAAATCCCATTGGAACCAAAGTGGAAGGTAGTCCCTTACAAGAAACCTATCAATCGTTTGTTGGCGTGAAGACTGTTTTGCATCGGCATGGACTCACTCCTGGTGGACTTCTTTCTTATTATAATGAAACCTTTCAATTGAATGTAGATGTTGTGGTTGTTCCTGTCGGGGTGATGCATCCAAAACAAATTCCGTCGTTTCAATGGGTTCCTCCTTCTCCAAATATCCCCACACAAAACACGTGTTTTGTGTATCCAGGAATGTGTTTATTGGAAGGAACAAATCTTTCGGAAGGTAGGGGAACCACAAAACCATTTGAAACTTTTGGTGCTCCCTTCCTTGTGGGAAAAGAAAAATTGGAGTTAGACAAACGTATGTCAACTCACCAAAAAGGGAAATTTTTATTACGAAACTTACGGTTTTTACCAACCTTCCATAAATACGCTAATGAGATTTGTGAGGGATACCAACTTATGGTCACAAAACCCAAAGAGTTTCATTCTTTATATTTTGTTTTGTATTTTTTGAAACAATTAGGAGAACTTTTTCCCAATCAATTTGCCTATTTGCAGGGAGTATATGAGTTTCGTTCAGATCGTCCTGCTATTGAGTTACTTGTGGGAGATTCGTATTTACTCGACTATTTGACTGGCAAACATACCGATTCCGAATTAGAATCCTATCTTTCGGAAACAGAAAGTGATTGGTCAAAAGCAATAAAACCCTTTCGGTATTGAATTTTTTAACAAAATGGTGTTGCAGACCGACTAAAGGATAGGTATATAATGAGCATGACAAAATTGTTTCGAACCATCATTCTATTTTCCCTTATGACAACAGTTTTTACCAATTGTGGATACAACCGTATCCAAGAATTGGATGAAGAAGTAACGGCCTCTTGGGCAGAAGTCCTGAACCAATACAAAAGAAGAGCCGACTTAGTTCCCAATTTGGTTTCTGCTGTGAAAGGTTTTGCAAACCAAGAAAAAGACATCATGAAAGGAATTGCAGATGCAAGAGCCAAAATTGGTTCCATCCAAGCAACACCTGAGCTCATCAACAATCCTGAGAGTTTAAAGCAATTTGACCAAGCGCAAGGCCAACTTGGGTCCGCTCTCTCTAGACTACTCATGATCCAAGAAAACTACCCACAATTAAAGTCTGACCAACATTTTTCTGATCTGATGGCACAATTAGAGGGAACGGAAAACAGAATCACTGTAGCAAGAAAACGTTTCATCACTGCTACAAAAGAATTTAATGTGTACATCAGACAATTCCCTGCGGTATTGACTGCAAAAGCATTTGGATATGAAGCGAAAGCTACCTTTACGGTGGAAGACCAAAAGACAATCGAAAATGCTCCGAAAGTAGAATTCTAAGAAGATTCGAAACTGAAAGTCCAAAATTAAGACCAAACTCTTGATTCTGGAGATTGGGAGCGAAAGGTATCGATGAGTATTTCATTGATACCTTTTTTTATGATCTGGTCTTTCGTTTGAGCAAAGTCAGTAAGTCTGATTACCAAGCTCTGTTAAAACTGAAAGTAGAGAAATGGACTCGAGACTGTGACACTGTAGATAATAAAGGATGTCACATACAAGAGTATACAGGTTGGAATGAGAAAATACAAATTGTCTGTGATAAAGGCAAATCTGTCTTCTTTTTTGTCCTGCATTACATCAACAAAGAATAAAAATCCAACTAACACCACTAAGCTTAAACTCATCTGAGGGAAGTTACCAGATGCACCAGTGAATGCACGTTCTAACATGATGTTGGTGATTCCCATTCCAGTAGGAACTTCTGGTGTTGCTTTTGCACGAAAGAAAAAACAAGACAATACAAAAATTCCCACGGGATAAATCGGTTGGAGAAATCTGGGAACTTTGTTCCAAGCGTTTCGCATGGTCTCAAATTTAAAGACAAACTTTTCCACTACCATCATGGTAGAGTGGAGAGTTCCCCAAAACACAAAGGTCCAATCGGCTCCATGCCAAATCCCTGACACAAAAGTTGTGATGAATAAATTGACATACGCTAAGATTTCTCCGCGACGATTCCCACCAAGTGTAATGTACACATAGTCTCGTAACCAAGAACTAAAGGAGATATGCCATCTCCTCCAAAGTTCGCTGAGAGTTCCTGATAAAAAAGGACGGTCGAAGTTTTTAGGAATATGGAATCCGAGGATTCTTGCTGTTCCAATGGCGATGTCCGAATATCCAGAAAAATCACAATAAATCTGCACCGCAAAAAGGAAAGCTGCAATCCACATTCCGATCCAATTGTATTCGGTTGGACTTGCATAAATAGGATCAATCACATAAGAAACGGGATCGGCGATAAAGGTTTTTTTAAAGATACCCCAAAAGAGTTGTTTCAAACCTTGTTTGAGATTTTCTTTCGTAAACTCTTTGGAATCTAAAAATTGATGTAATACGTCACTGGCCCGAAGGATAGGACCTGCTACCAATTGTGGGAAAAATGACAAAAAGAGTCCAAAGTGGAAAATGGATTTCGCTCGTTCCACAACACCTTTGTAAACATCAACAGCATAGGATACTGCTTGTAGTGTAAAAAAACTAATCCCCATCGGAAGCAGGATTCCCGATTTTTGTACAAAGTCAGGATCACAAGCAGTGAAAGAAAATGTTTGGTTCCAAACAGTAATCGAAAAATCCAAATACTTAAAGACAAATAATAAACTTAAGTTACTCCAAACGGCTACGTTTAACCAAAATATCCGTTTGGATTTGGAATTTGTTTCCTCCATATAATCAACACTGAGTTTGGTGATGACAAAAGAGAAGACGAGTAAAATTAGAAATGGAATTCGAAAGATTGCATAGAAATACAAACTAACAATGAATAACCATAAACCTTGGAATCGTTTTGGTATCAAAAAATAAACAAAGATTACAATCGGGGCAAATAATAAATAATGAACGGAATTAAAAAGCATTTGGTCTCTTTTCCTTTAATGCAGATCGAATGGATTCAGAAGCCCAAAGATTTCCTAATTTTGTTAGGTGGCCATCTCCTGGAATATAATAGTCCTGAATCCCTGCTTTTTTGGTTTGCCCATGAATGGTAAATTCACGGCCACACATATTGTCGGTATAAGGTAAAATTTCGATGGTAGTGACCGATTTTGAGTTTAGATACTGTTTTGCTCTCATCGCATAATTTCCCAAAACATTGTATTTACCAAGTTGTCTGCAATACACTTCTTCAATTTGCATTGGCAAAATCACTGGGATCCATTCAAAACCTTTTTCTTTGGCAAATTGAATCATTTGGTCATAAGCTCTTCTTGTGGTTTCTGGAAGAGGTTCTAAATCGTTCGGACTCACCGGAGAATCAGAGCAGGTAATTTGTAAATTGGGTATTGGGGTAGGACAAATAAAATTTTCTTTATTTTCGCAACTTGCTTTTTTGACAGGAACAAAAAACGATTCTTTGAGATATTCTAACGGAGATTCGGTGATTTGTTTCGAATCAAGGGAAATGATGTATTTGGTTTGTGCCCATTTCACCTTTGTTTGTTCATACGCTAATTTCAATGCTTGTAATAGATAGGATATACGAGTGAGTTCAAATTGGATTCGAAATTTGTTTTTCCATTCCAAATCGTTTTCATGTAAGGCATCATTTTCGTCATCAGGTAAGATTCCCTGTGCCCGTAATTCATCTGGCATTGTAAAATCATTGGGAGAGATAAAAAAGAGGACTTTTTTGATTCCATCAATCTTTGTTGATAAATCCTTTAGGCGTTTGTAAGAACCGAGGGATCCGTATGCATCCACTCCAAAATTCAAACTTTGGTAAGTGATTCCTTTGTCTTCATACCCATCCAAGAGAGAACAAAATGTATCTTCATCAGAGACTCCAAAACCCATCACAAGGCTATCACCAAGACAAACCAGTTTTGGTTTTGTAGGATCGGGTTCTGTCAGTCCTCGTAAACCCAAGGAATTCGTAGTGAACTGTCCTTGCCAAAGGTCGGCATAATGACGAACAAAACGGCTTTCGTTTGGTGCGAGTGTTACGCCATATTCTGGATGGTAGGCATGGAGCAGTTTGACATCACGGTAATAACGTAAGGCTGGGGGATTGGCAAGTCGAAAGACGACTTCCAAGGATAGAAGTGTGAACGGGAAAAATAGGACAATGGCTCCCCATCGTTTCCAGCTTTGGATCATATCCCTCTAAACTTTAGAAAACGGATTAGGAATCAAGCATTTCTACTTCTACTTTCGGTAGTCGCTCGCGATGGCATCCGCAAAAATTGCCGCTAAATCACGATCGGGGTGTCCATCTTTTGGGATGTAGATTTTTTTATTTTGGGCAAATTGGATTTCGGTAATGTTTCGAAGGTCGATTGTCTTTCGTCCTTCTCTTTCAAAAAAATCTTTTGCACTCTCATAATTGGGATCCTTGGTATCAGGAACACCACTGAGTGCCATGCCCCAAGAAAATAAAATCCTCCACTGTTCTTTGTTCTCTTTCGTTTTTTCCATAAAGGTTTTTAAATTGGAATACGTGATATGAGTTCTGGGATAAAGAAACGGTTCCACATTCTCATAGACATTGGTTTTGGGAGAGCGAATCAGGTGATGGTAAAAAAGAGAATTACGAGAGAGATAAAAATGTATGGGATAAATCAATTTTCGAAATCCTTTTTTTTCTCGTTCGTCATCGATGAAATCCGAAGGATTCCAGATCCAATAAATGTGAGTGGGTAAATTTTCTTTGGATGTCAATCGTAAGGCATCTAAATAGAGGGATAAAATTCCATTGGTTCCTATGGCATCCACGGCAAGCACTCGTGTTTCTATTTGGTATTTGGTTTCCAAAACAAAGGCAATGGTTTCATTTGTTGGTAAACCATACCCCATCGACATCGAATCTCCGATTAACCATACTTTGGCGGGATTTGATTTTTGTTTTTGAGAAGAAGTGATCCTTTCCCCGTAAGAATTGGTTTGGATGTCCCAAACATTCCCATCCGTGCGAGTGAAAGATTCCCGAACATCCCGACACAATCGAATCTCCACTAGGTTTTGCAAACAATGGATTTGTTTGTAACGAATGTCTTCTTCTGGAAACGGAAAGAAAATTCGAACCAATCCCTCTCCTAAAAGGAGAAGGAATACAATTCCGAAAGAGGTTGTGAGTGAGTATTTAAAGAATTTTTTCAATGAGAAGATAAAAGAAAGATAGGTTTCCAATATATAGAATCATCACAAGAAAACCAATCGCAATTTGAAAGAGATAGGCAGAATACGAAAACCCTTGGTAGGCAAGATAGGCCGTGATTCCTAAAATCATTTCTGGAATCAGCACATAATAGGCCACATGACCCCACATCTTTACATTTTGCGCATACCAAGAACCAAAAATCCACATGGTTGCTTCCGATGCTCCAAAAATCAAAAGACTGACAAGTCCTACCCAAATCCCTGTTCCAATGATGGAAACGGATCGTTCTTCCAATTTGATGCCTGTATAAACACACATAAAAAGTGGAATGACCCAAAGCCCTGCCATATAACCAGAAACAGTTCCTATTTTAAAAAATCCATCTTCTGGAAATACTAATATCTGTAAGACGGCAGATAAAAACCAATCGGGAAATACCATAAAGATAGAAAGGGGAACTAAAAATTTCCAAATGCGATATGGTGTATGCCAATGAAAGAGAAGGCACATCGCAACAAAGCTGACATGAAAAAAAAAGGTGAGGCTTCCAATTTTCACGCCTGCTTCGTAAGGTGTGTAAAAAAGAACAACTCCTGCAATGATACTAAACACAAAAAAATACACTGCGAGTAAAAATTCTTCAGCTAAGAACTTGGGTTTCATCGCTTTCGAATTAGAAGTGATGAGTGTGGAAAGGCAAGTCGAAACTTTGTTTGGTGGGAGAAAAATGGGAAATAAAAATTTGGATCGTGGAAAGAATTCATCCACAGTCAGAAATCACTTGGGAGATACTGGGTTCGAACCAGTGACCTCTACCATGTCAAGGTAGCGCTCTAACCAACTGAGCTAATCCCCCCAAGGTAAAACCATCTCACCAGAGTCTAGTCCACCGTAAAGTACGATTTCGGATCTTGTTCCAAAGGGAAAAATCCTCACTGAGGACGTCGCAAAGCCTTGAGGGATCGGATACGTCGTTGATGAGGACAAACAAGTTGTCCTTTGCACGAGAGAGTGCCACATACAAAATCCTTCTTTCTTCTTCTAGGTCAACAGAAGAGAGCTCCTCACTCCAACCTAGGCAAAGGTCCACAACAACGGTCGTGAATTCTAAACCTTTTGCACTGTGAATGGTCATCACCTGTGTTTCGGGAACACCAGATTGAATCCATTCGTTTTTACGAAAATTGCTTCGAGAAAGGAGAATTGAATTTGGGTCTTTTGTTTGGATTTGACCCCAAAGAGACTCGAGTGTGGAGACTTCCTTTTTGCATCGTATCAGTGAAAAGGATCCTTTCTCCTTTCTCTTTGGGATTGTATTTTTAGGAATTTTCTCTCGGTTTTGTTTGATTGGTAACAAACTTTTTTGGATGATGGATTGAGTAGAACGGTAGTTAGTGGAGAGTTTGAATTGGACTGCCTTTGGAAAATGTTTGGTAAATTCTAAAAATGGTTTTGGTGTGGCACCGCGAAACCCATAAATTGCCTGCCAATCGTCCCCCACAACGGTAACCGTTTCAAACTCCATTTGTTTAATGATCTCCAGCTGAATTTTATCGGTGTCTTGGAATTCATCGATAATGAGTGACTTCCATCTGGCTTTGGGTTCATGAGCGAACTCAGATTGTAAAAAAAATAAAAAGGAATCGATGAGGTCATCAAATTCAAAGTATCGATTGGTTTCTTTCCAAGTTTGAAAGGAAGTTGTATATTCATGATAGAATGTTTCCGATAGGGAACGTAAAACTGTACCGTTATGTTTCCATAAAATCGAAAAAGGAATCCCTCCAATTTCCCACTGGTAAGGCTCTAATAATGTTTTGGTTATCTGATACTTCTTTGATTCTGATAATAACTTTAACTTCGACCAATCTTTCGTTCGATCATATTGTTTCAGTGCATGGTAACAAAACGAATGGAAGGTGGAAATGTGATACTTGTGAGAAAGATTCTTTTTTAAACACCGTTCTTTGAATTCGTTTGTGGCTTTTTTTGTAAAAGTGACAACTAATGTTTTTTCAGGAGGGATTTTGTTTTGTTTTTCCCTTTCTTCCAGTAAACCAATCATGGTTGCAGTTTTTCCAGAACCAGCTCCTGCAATCACTTGCATGATGGCGTCTTTCGATTGGATGATTTTGTTTTGTTCTTCACTCCACATACACTGTGGGGTTTCTTTTGAATGATTTGGGTCTTTATATTTCTAGCACAAAACGGAAAATAGAAATGGGGCTCATTTGTTTTTGTTCCAGTTCATTGGCGACACCCAGTCCAAAATGGAAGTTTGTTTTTTCCGTGATGTGGTACTTAATATTGGGTAGAATCAGAAATTCATTTTCCTTTTTAAAATTGGTTCGGAGATTGATTTCTAATCCATAAATCCAAGTTTCACTGTGATCATAAAAGAAATTAAAATTTCCTAAATACCGATCAGAACGTATTTTCTCTGGTGCCCAAATATTGATGGAAGCATCATGTGAACTATCGAAATTTCCTGTTTCTAAATATTTTACACCTACATACCTTTGGAATCCGTTCATGAGTAAAACTCCAAAGGATTGATTGAATCTAAAGGCAGATAAATATAATGCAGAAACTGTGTGACTTGAATCAGAGATTGATTGTTCTGAAATAAACTGAAGACCGTGTTTGTAAACTTCCAAATTAAGATCGGGTAGAGTGTATTGATATGCAAATTTTAGATCGGTGACTTTTCCTTCTGTCATAGGAAGTTCAAGTTCAAGAGCATGGTTATTTTCAAACGTATATTCTATTTCATGAGCATATTTTGTTTGCTTTTGATTTGGAAATTTAGCAAGAGAGTTCACTTCGAATTCTCCTTTTTTTGATCCTAAGTTTCGCACCAAATCAAAGTATAATGGCTCTGGAACAAAAAAATCTCTTTGATACGACTTAGCTACGAGATTTGTAGTGATGCTCAGAAAAACAATGCAGAAAACAAAATTACATCTTAAAAACAGCAGTATCCTCATCTTCCTCTTCTTTTAAGTCATAGTATCCATAAATGAAATGTTCACTGGCTCGCACTTCCATTCCATAAAAATGCTCAGAGATTCTACCTGATTTTACAACTTCTAGTTTGTATTCTTCTGCGAGGAATTTCATTTTATCCATGGAGATTTTTTCATTGATTTTCGGACCAAATCCAGACTCTGTCTTTGACCAATCTACTATGAAAAGTCGACCTCCTGACTTCATTGATCGAATGAGTCCATCCATCGCCAAACCAGGGTTTGGGAATGTTGAGAGCGATAGGGAAGCAAAAATAATCTCTGGAACAGGCACCCATTCTGGTAAAAGAGGATGGTCTGATTGGTCCATATAGAAGGGTGTGAGTTGTTCGATGCCTTCCATGAGTTTCCGACGCAAGATTCGATCGATGATTTCCTGTTGGCATTCCGCTGCCCAAATCCAAGCATTTGGAAACCATTTTCGAAAATCATGAAAATAGAATCCTAGTCCACTCCCAAAATCGACTAAATTCGTCAGTCCCTTCCAATTGAAAAAAGCATACACATCTTCGGGAGGACAGACCTCTCTTCTGTGATTCGATAGCAAATATTCTTGGTAGGTTTGAGAACGGTAGTATTCCGTTTCGGACATAATGACAATTCTTCCAGAAAAGAGACGAAAGTACAAACGAAAAATTCAATTCGGGGCAAAGTTCCACCGAAAATCTAAGTATGAAGTTCTCGATTCACCTCTGGACGGTTGTACTGCTATTCTCTCAATTCCCGGTATGGGCAGACTCCGGATTTGAGGAAAGTCGTTATCCCACGATTGCCAAAGCAATCCATGCGAGCATATTACCTGATAAAAAATCCATTCGCATTGATTGGGACTCTCCCAAACAAGAGGGAGAAATCATCGTGGCAAGATCGAATGTCATGATTGATAGTCCAGACAAACTCTACATCGCGGATTCCCTAGGAAGATACAAAGCGAGTGGCCCAAATGCAACACGTGTTTATTTTGATTATAATTTAAAACCCGGAACTTATTACTATTCGGTCGTGATGGTAACAGATGTTCGTAGACGTGAAGTAAAACTATTTCCCAATCAAAACTATACAACGATTCCTGTTACCATTGCGGAAGAAAATGGGACACCCATTGTCGGTCAAAACCCTGATTTCCCAGCTTTCCCTGAAGACACGAACATCCAATCCATGGTGGGTGGAGTTTCGGGTATCTCGGCTAACATTGAAAAACGTTTTATCCGTCTGAATTGGACTCCTCCCGCAGGTGCGATTGCTGGAAGAACCATTTACACAGTATATCGTTCGAGCTCTCCTATGACAAGTTTGCCCCTCATGCAAAAAGCGGAGAAATTAACAGAACTCACTCATCCAACAGTTACCTTTTTAGACCAAGACCTAAGTAAATCTCAAACTTTATATTATGGTGTGTCCGTAAAACAACTCGGAGGAGAAGAGTCACTTCCTTTAGAAGATAAAAAATCGACATTACGTGTTTTTTATATCAAACAGTCTGACAAGTCTAATGCGGAAGTCATCGTTGAAGAAACTCCGAAAAAACAAAACTTGGAAGTTGCTTCTAATGATCCTACTCCCAATTTGTCAGGTGCATTACATGTTCGAGGACTTGGTTATGAACGAGTGGGAAAGGGTGCAGTGATCAGTTGGCTTAGTCCAGAAGCTGCTGATGAAACAACAATTTATACCTTATACGCATCCATCAAACCGTTGAACCAAGGTGCTTCTTCCTTTAACCAAGGAACCGTTGTGAAAGTGGCAACAGTAGTCCATCCGAAAACGAACTTCTTTATCAAAGAACTAAAAGAAATTGATGAACTCTATTTTGGAGTGACTGCAAAATCAAGTGCTGTTCCAGAAGATTATAATTTAAAAGAAAATGTTTCTTATTTTAAATATGATTTCTCGAAAGACAATCTTCCTAAGGAAGAAACAGATATTGTCGCAGAATCAAAGCCAAAAAAAGAACCAGAAAAACCAGAAATTTATAAAAATGAACATGTGGTAACTCCAACAGAAATTGCCCCTCCAAAAGAAAACATTGAACCAGTGAATGATTTTAAAGAAGAACATTCTGCCACTGTAACTTATGATTTGGGACAAACTGAACTCAATCGTATCATTAGAGAAACGGTGATCCAAAAGAAATTCGAAACTGCCGTGTATCGATTGGAAGAATATTTGAAATTTGAAACGAGCTCGTACTTAAGAGGAAAGGCTTTGTTTTTTTTAGGAGTGAGTGCACTCAAAACAGGTGATACGAAAAAAGCCTTAAAATGTTTTTTGAAAAAGGAAACCAAATCCTATTCTCCTTCCAGAGTTGAATTTTGGACGAATCAAACCCTAAATCAAGTGGGTCGAGGTAATTTATGAGTCGAGTGATCGTATCGTTAGCTGGTTTGTTATTTATTGTAGCTGGTCTCTCCACTGCTTATTACCAAACCAATATTTCTGCAAAAGAAGACCAATCCCAATTGGTTTTAGAAAGAATTGCAGAAGGGGAAGAGTATTTAAAACAAACCAATCCACATAGCAAAGAAAAGGCAATTGCCATCTTTTCTGAGTTAGCTGGAAAACGTGGTTTAGAAAAATATGAATTTCAAATTAAATACAACCAAGCAAGAGCTCTTGAAAAAAATTCAGATTTTTACCCCGCACTTGATATTTACAAAGACTTAAAGAAAAATTCCAATTGGAAACCAGAGGAAAAAGACAAACTAGGTTATTCTCTCGGAAATTTGCTTCTAAAAATAGGAAATGAATCCGAAGGGAAGGCCCATTTAGAATCGGTATTACAGTCGAGTTCCGATAACAAACTTAGATCTAAGGCTTTTATGGCATTTGGTGATCATTTTTATAAAATTGGCCAATACGAAACAGCACGTAAAAACTACGTGTTAGCACTCCAAGAAGATCCAAATCATACAGAATCCAGAATTGGTTGGGGTAGGTCGTTACGCAAACTGGGGAAAGACTGGGCATCCTTTGATGTATTTGATGAATACATTGAAACCCAAGATGGACTTGCTGGTGCGGATGAAAAAGTAGTTGGTGAGTATAAAGATTCAGTCTTTAAAGATGCGAAAGAAAGTTATACGAAAAAACAATACTTTCGTTCAATAGAGCTTTTCCAAAAGTCTTTATCCGTGAATCCTTCTCCTAAAAAAGAAGAAGAAGCATTGTATTACATCGCATTGGCATATGATGCTTTAGGAAAACAAACAGAATCACTTACTTATATCAATAAAGTATTAAATAACAGTGATTATTCGCTCGATCAAGCGTCCCTTTATAAAAAAGGAACCATTTATTTCAGACAGGGTAAATTTGAAAAAGCAGCAGGTATCTTTCAAACAATAGTAGATAAATACCCTAAAAACCAGATTACCGACAAGGCGATTGCATGGAAAAAAGAATCTCTGGATCAGTTTACTGACCACAATGATTTAGAAGATTCGGATGTATCGTCAGATTCTAATGTCAATAAACCGAATTCATCTGGGAAACCAGATTCGGGGAATGATTTAGAGTTTTAGTTGGTTTCCATTAGAAACTCATTCGTGTGGGTATTGTAAAGAGCCTCCTCTAACCCAAAAGTTTTATAAATTTCGGGTACAATATCAGCTAACGAGTGTATATTTTCTGCGAAGCGGTCAGCATCCTTCCCATACAGGATGGTGGCCGCTGGGTTTTCCGTATGATTTTTTTGGCTTAAGTCTTCCATATTGCCATGATCACTCGAAACAATCAGTAAATCTTTGGTTGGATCCATTGCAGAGAGAAGTCCTTTGAAAAATAATTCTAAATTGTGAATCACTTTCTCCGCTTTTTCCCAATCCATGGCATGACCCACTTTATCTGTTAAAAAATATTCATACAAACCGAGTTTATAGTGTGAAAACTTTTGAAAACATTGGCTTCCCAGTAAGTAAGGATCCCTTTTTTCAAGTAGAGGATCTCCCGATTTTAACATATCAATTCCGAGGGTTCCCATGATTTCATGGGTGATATCCATATAAAGTCCCTGTTCTTTACGAAGGTCCTCAAAGTTTTTCAGTGGTCGACCACTTGCCAGTTGCACAAGAGTGGATGCAGAAACTAGTTTTGGTTTTTCTTCCACATGTTTTAAGTAAGGTGGGGAAAAACAGTTTAAAAAATCACTTTCATACCCGTTTTCATTTAACACTTTAATCATCGAATACTTGGCGATGATTTTGCGTAGGGTGATCGTGGGAAAACCACTCACATGGCGACCAAGAACTTTGGGACCAGGAATCCCTGTCCAAAGAGCTGTTTGGCCCGTGGCGGATTGAGGGAGGCCTGGCACACCCATATGGGCATCTGTTTTTAGGTAATGGATACTTGTGGCACTGATCGGTAAGTCCAAATCATTTTTGGAAATCCCACCTACAGGTGCTAAAAACCCTTTGGCAAATCGGCTGAACGGATTGATTTTGGGGTCATAATCTTTGATCCCAACCCCATCCAAAAATACATAAAAAATCATTCCTTTCCTTAGACCGATTGGTTTTTGCCTTACGGTTACCCGATAATAATTATGATGAAACGAAATTTCGGAAACCTGTCTATTCTTTTTGGTCTCTTTTTCGTTTCCTTACTTGTCACCTTTGTTTTGTTTAGTTATTTCCAGTGGATCCGCCCTGAAAAACGAAAATCCAATTTGATCACGGCCTTAGAACGTTATGATGAAAACAGAACCAAAGAGTATTTGAATACAATTGAATTTTATTTACGTAACTCTTCTTTGCCATTTCGAGCCAATCAAGTTTCTACCCAAATCCAAAAAACTCTCCAACTAGACTATGTAAGATTGTATGATGATTCCCTTCGACTCATCCATAGTACAAATGAGAAGGCTGAAGTCTTTCACGAAGAATTGAGGCAAGACCCTACGGGACTTCTCGCAGGTAAAATCAAAGTGTTGGCCAATGGAGATTTTGTGTACCGAGATCTCACTGGGAAATTCTTTGTGATTTTCCCAAAATACACAAATCAACTGAGTTCCATCCAAAATCCAAATTTAGAATACGGATATTTGTATTGGGTATTTAAACCTAGTATCCAGAAGATTTTATATACGAATGACGAATCGATTTTGTCGGGTGATCGGGAGAGTGGTGAGTTACTTGGATTTTTCCAAGGGAAAGAAGGAAAGGAACTCACTTGGCAATTGGATGGTGAGTTTTCCAAACTTCAGTTAGAAACAAGAGATGGTTTTTCGATTTATTTACTCAAACAAACGGATTCCGAAGTCGAGGAAATTCGATTTGGTTGTTTTTTGTTATTTCTTTTTACGTTTTCAGGACTTTTTTATATCCGATTTGTTTGGATGATCCTTCATCATGATGGATTCCATTTTAAAAGACGAATTGTATTTCCTATCATCGTTTATTTGTTATTACTTTTCTTTTATCAAAAAACATGGGATCTGTTTCCCGATTATCGTTATTACCAACCTTGGACCGAACATCGATTAAACCAAGTTGAAGCAAATTTGAATGTATTAGAGGGAAATCTGAAATTCTTTTACCGTGAAAATGGAAAAGAGATGGGAACAGATGAAAATTTGATCACCGAATTTTATGAGTGGAAACAAGGAAGTAATGATAAAACCATTCAGAATCGATTTGGTGCAGAGATACTCAATGTTCTGGAAAAATTAAAAGAAAATCCGAAATCGATTTTGATTGAATCGGAATTGGATTTGGTATATCTCTTACCCATTCAAAATTCTAACTTGGTTTTTGATACAATTCTACTGACTGTCATCAATCCAAATTTATTATATGCGAAAAAAGAAAAGGATAAGGATGAGTTCTATTTTCCTTATGTCGCAAAAAAACTTTCAGATAATAAAAGTAAAGAACAAGTATTGTTTAACCCACGCCATTGGAATGAATCTCATCTTACCAAATTACGCCACACCAACGCAAAAAAAGAATCTGTTGGGTTTTTGCATCACAAATTTCATTCCTATTATTTAGAAAAAGAAAAAGGAAAACCAGGAACACTTGCCGGTTTGACTGTGTATCGGTATTCTTCGTTTCCTCCATACCTATTCAGTTTTGGTCTTTGTTTTATTGGTCCTTGGGTATTCTTTGTGTTTTGGGTGAAACTCAAACGCAAATGGGCCACTACGCCTGTGTTAGGGGAATCCCTTTTCATCCACTCGGAGAAACACGAACCGGAAGTTGTGATAAAAAAATTAGAAAATACAAAAGAAGGAATTGAAACTAAATCGGAACCCGTTATAAAGATGCAGAGTCCAGTGAAAAAAACCAGTTTTAAAATTTTACCTCCTGCTGCTTGGAAACGTGTGGCCATTTTGGATGCTGTCCAGAAAAAACGAGAAACGATTTTTAATCCTGAATTGGAAAAATTAGTTTCTACTGTTACCAAACGTGGAGAATCTGTACCGACTAACAAACTTGCGGTGACAGAGAATGTATTCACATCTGTACCCGAAGAAAAGCGCTTTGAATACAGTTTGCTCGATAAAATTTATCGGGAAAATGAAATCTCCTATGATGGGATCGTTGGTTATACAAAAAACTTTATTTCTCGTTTGGGCTCTCCTCGGTTCTCCTATTTATTTTTAAATGACTCCCTTGGTTCTTTTCATAATCAAATCTCATCTGGTCTTGACTACAATACTCGTTCGAATCTAATTTTTTTACACCACGATCCGTATTTACAATTTGATGAATTTGGATTTGCTTCTTTGGAAGTGGATGAAACGGTTCGATTGGACCGTTTCATCGCAAAAAAATTCTCTTGGGAGATTTTATTACAAACAGAGACCATCATTGCCTTTCATATGGAAACACTTGGTTTCCCAGGTATATTTTTGGTTCTTTTGACTAAGGAAGAGAGAAGTAAATTTCTGGAATCCCACAAACGGATGATCCAAGAAAAATTAAAACAAGTGATACCCGCCTTGCACGTACTAGTTGATAAAGAAGAACGAAAACCTGAGTTTTTAAAGGATAGTTTGTCTTGGATGATTCGCTCGTTTATGCAAGCAACTTTTGGTGGTAAACGTTCCGCTTCTGTTTTACGGATCCATTGGCCAGAATACCACCCATCTCCAGAATGGGAACGCAGTAAAAAACATTTTGTAGATTCTATTCAAACCTATTTGGAAAGTAAAGATCGTCTGATTGAAACTTCGCCCAATTCGATGATGGTAGTTTCAGCAAAAGATTTATATCTGACAGTTGTACAAAAACTGCAAGAACTTCCTTTTTCGCATGAACTCAAATCCATGAAATTTCCAGAAGATGGACAAAATTATTATTTGTATTTCTAAATTTTTGATCCTCTTTCTTGTTTGCACCTTCTCGGTGTTTGCTGGTGGGAGTAAAAAAAAAGAAGAAACCACTGCGTTAAAAAAACAAATTTATGGTTTACATAAGGTAGATGATGAAACGAGTTCCATTCCCTATTTGGAACGTTATTTAGAACTAAGCCAAAACGAATTGTATTTTAAACTTTTGTATGCAAAATCTCTTTTGTATCGAAATGATTTATCGGTTCCAAAACCAGATGAACCCGCAGAAGATCGAATCAACAAAGCAAAAATCATCCAAAAAAATTATAATTTAGCATCCAAACTTTTCCAAGAAAATGTATTACACTTGGAAAAAGTAAGGCCAAGGGATCCCAATTTGGGTCGATGGTATTACCTTTGGGCATTTAGCGAATGGTTTTCGGATAATAAAGAAAAATCGATCAAACTCTTTTTAAAAGCAGTGAAACTAGATTATCGATTAACAGAGTCGTATTATAATGTAGCCTCTTTATATGAATCACTCGGTCAATGGAAGGATGCGAGTTTGTATTGGCGTAAATTCGAAAAAGCCGAAAAGGAATTGGAAGAAGAAGATTAATGGCAAAGATTGATAAACGATTTCAAATTTTACTCTCTGAAGAAGAACAAATTTTATTAAAAAATGAAGCGACTAGAAGAGGAATCTCGCAAGGAGAACTCATTCGATTGGCATTGAAAAATGAAATCATCCAAAAATCAGAACTTCTGCGAAGAAGAGCGGTGCAGAATCTAACGGAGATTCTGCATTGAAAGTTTTTTTATCGACTTCTTTTTTAGAAGCTCTCATTCAGTCGGATAAAAAAGAAATTCTAAAAGAAAATTTATTCACAGGCATTACTTCGCATATAAGGTATTTTAGTTCCGCGTATTCTTTACACATGTTATTTCTTTCACTTGGATCACTGAGTTTAGAGCAGAAACGAATGGTCCTACGAAACATAGAAGATCTTACTGATTCGATCTTTTCGGTTTCTATGGATGAAATTCGGTCAGAGTTATTGTTAGTGGAAGGCCTTGGTTTAGAACAGGTGATTGCTTTAAACCAAGGGATGGATGAATTTTATGAATTTTCGAAACTAGAAAAACCAACTCACCCCTTACTGAAGATGAGAAACTTCTTTGGGGAAACTAAATGAAATTGGTGCAGAAAGTGGACTTCTTTGGTCTTTGGAGTCCCATTCATTCAAATAACGGTTGTAAGCTGAAATTCTAAAGTAATAAGTGAGTCCAGGTTGGAACAAATGGCCTCGTTTCTCCTTTCTAGAAATATCCACTTGGTCACTGATGGATCTGAATTCGTCTGTTTCTAGTTGTCCCTCTGGAATATAAATATTGGATACTAACGTATCTTCATCGATACAAAATCGTTTGTTTCGAAATCCACTATTTTCTTCGTTCCCATCGATTTTGGATAGTTTGTCTCCCTTTTCTTTTTTGACAAAAACGGAACCAACCATCCTGTTCGGAACCAGGCCAAAATGAATGATATAACCACCACCGTTTTGAACTTCTTTTTCATGATTGGAATTCCATAAAAAACAGACGGCATTGTTTGGTAGTTTGGTTGGGTTTGGATCCAAACGGAAGAGGGTTGGTACATCAGGAGGAGACTGTTCCGTATAATCGAAGCTAAGTGATTGTAGGTTAGGAACTGTTTTACCCAGTGGATCTGGTCGAAACCAAATTTTCCATTGGTAATACTTGAATTTTTGTTTTGGCAAGTCCATTGTCAAAGAACGAATCCTTGTCCAATCCAAAGAACTGGTTTCGTTAAACTTTTGATTGGAACCACGAAAATACAATTCTAACATTGTATCTTGCGGTTTGTCGATTTTCCATTGGATTTGTTGTAAACTGGAGTTACTATATTTGGTTTCTAAAATGGGGGAGATGGCAATACTTCCTTCCATAAAACCAATTTTCGTATCATCATCATAACGAACAGACTCAAATTTCGTATAACTTACTTCTGGTTCTCCTTTGTGGATATGAAACCCATCCAAATTTCCATAAAATGATTTCCCTAAGATAAGAGGCGTGGAGTCATTTTCAGGAAATCCAAATCCAATGGTATCCGAAGCTTTGTTTTCGTATTCAGCTGTTTCGATTCCGTTTTGGTACAACACATAACGATGGTTTAGCGTATCAAAATAGATTGAAATCACTTCCCAAGTATGGCGTTTCAGTTTACTTGACGATTCCAAAACAAAACTGATCGTTCTTGATTCCGTTTTTT
Organism: Leptospira kemamanensis; assembly: GCF_004769665.1. Lineage (GTDB taxonomy): Bacteria > Spirochaetota > Leptospiria > Leptospirales > Leptospiraceae > Leptospira_A > Leptospira_A kemamanensis. The sequence continues at coordinate 102,645 of NZ_RQGG01000028.1, read as the reverse complement.
GTAATAAGTTGTTCACATAAAGTGTGGGCCTTCCCTCGTTTAACTCGAGTGAGATGCCATATTTTTTACCTTTTACATAAACTGTTCGGTCAAGGATGACTGACCCTGTTCCTTGTTCTCCCATGCGGAGTGGAATGGAGATACTAAAGGGATCTGGATGAGTTCCAAAATATGGGTTACCGGAAACGGAGAGATGGATTTGGTTTCTTCTTCCGGAAAAGTAGGCTGACTTTCTTCCAAAAAAATGAGTGTTTTTGTCTTCGAGATAAGAAGAAGAAGTTACGGAGATGGATTTGGATGGAAACAAAAATCCAGATTCGGTGAGACTCGGTTCGTTTGTGTCACCTTCAAAATCGAAAAACAATTCGCCACGTTTGGGAATGTTTTCTTTGGGTTTCAGTGTATTTTTTTTGCCTGGTTCTTTGTGTTCAACAACACCAATCTTTTTCCAAAGGCTAAGGTTCAGAGTTTCCTTTTTGGGGACTTCCCAAGAAAATAGGGAGGATCCTCCAAAAAGGAAAATAAGGAAAATTAAGACTGCTCTTCGATGAGCCCCAATCGTTTTTGGTGCCTTCCACCTTCGAAATCTGTTTCGATCCATTTTTTCACAATCCTCAGAGCTAAATCTGTTCCGAGAACTCTTCCCCCTAAAACGAGTACATTGGCATTATTATGGCGTTTGGACATTTCCGCCGTAAACTCATCATGACAAAGGGCAGCTCGAATGCCTTTCAGGCGGTTCGCAGCAATGGATGCTCCAATGCCCGTACCACAAAGGGCGATAAGTCTTGGGACTTCATTGGAAAGAACCTTTCGGCAGGCATCCCCAATGATGGTTGGGTAGTCAACGGACTCTTCGCTCTTAGTACCGTAATCGACCATTTCATACGTTTCCTCGAGACTTTTCCTGAGGAATTCTTTGAGAGCAAATCCTCCATGATCAGAGGCGATTCCAATTTTTTCTTTCATTCGGATGTTTCCTTTCTTTGTTTTAGGGCTTCGGTGTATGATGTATACGATTCTATGCTGAGGGAGAGATAAAACTTATCTTTTTCTCGGAGCATACTTCCATAATATCCTGTAAAAAGATCCAAAAACCGATCCCTTTTGGATTTTGGATTTTTTAGGGAAAGATATTCGATGGTAAGATTCAAAATTTCTCGTTTGATTTCATTGTGAGACTCTAACCACTGTTTGGCAAGAGAAAGTTCACTTGGTGTCAAAGGGTAAGGTCTACTTTCAGATAAAAGGATTCTCCATTCCGCTTGGAAAAAATGTTCTTCGAGTTGAAATCCAGATTCTAAAGAGGGGGATAAAACTTCCCCAATCGGTAATTCTGATTCCGGTAGTTTTAGGTTGTCTAAGATACAGTCCAAAGAGTTTAATCTTAGTTCCGCAGACTCTTTGGCATAAATGGCCATCTTCGCCCGATCCAAATTTTGAATGTTGGGACTAATTGCTTTGGTGAGAGTTTCCTTGGAGAGTGGAATGTAACATTTGTTTGCTGCTTCCCATCCCAAGTTTCCTTTTGGGATCCATACAGAATGGGAATGGATACCAGATGCCCCTAAACTAACTAAAAAAAGGAGATAAAGTTGGAATCTACCCATGAGTCCTTTCAAATTCTTTGATAAAGGAAATTAGAGCGTCCACTCCTTCTTCTGGCATGGCATTGTAGATACTGGCTCTAAATCCACCGACATCACGGTATCCTTTAAGACCAGCAAACCCTTGTTCTTCGGCTAGCGCCAAAAATTTGGAATCCAAACTTTCATTTCTACTTCTAAAGACAACATTCATCGCAGATCGGAACGCTTCTGGAACTGGAGCATCAAATAAGGAAGAGGCATCGATGGCATCATACAATTTTTTTGCTTTTCGTTCGTTTATTTCTTCCATGACAGAAAGTCCACCTTTCCGTTTCAGATACTTAAATACAAGACCCGCAATGTAAATGGAGTAAGTCGGAGGTGTATTGTATAACGATCCATTTTTTTCCATCAGAGCAAAATTCATAAGATTGGGAATGGGATGAGATACTTGCGGAAGTTTTTCTTTATCATAAATCACAAGGGTGAGTCCAGATGGCCCAATGTTTTTTTGTGCTCCAGCAAAAATGACAGAAAAATCTTCGATCGGAAGTTTGCGACTGAGTAACTCACTTGTCATGTCCGCAAAGAGAGGTGCTTTTTTCAATTTCGGAAACGTTTTGTAACGCGTTCCATAAATGGTATTATTCGATGTGATGTAGACGTATTTTGCACCGTCATTGACGGAAGCATCTGTAATGGTGGGAAGTTCCATATACTTGGAATCTAGTCCATTGAAGATGGATTTAACGTTAGGATAGAATTTTTTTGCTTCTTCAAAGGCTTTTTTAGCCCAAACGCCCGTTAGTGCGAAGTCTGCAGAATCACCCGCTTGTAAATAATTAAACGGAATCGCTGAAAATTGTAAAGTGGCACCACCTGGAAAGTAAACAACTGCATAACGGGACGGTAAATTCAAAAGTTCCCGTAAATCGGCGATGGATTCGTCTAAAATCGATTGGAAATGTTTTTCCCTGTGGCTCATTTCCATAACCGACATTCCGGTTCCCTTAAAATTGAGGAACTCACTCTTTGCCTCTTCCATGACCTCTGTGGGCAGCATGGCGGGACCTGCATTAAAATTGAAGACTCTGTGTGTAAATGTAGGCATTCTCCCACAGAATTTTGAATGTCCACCCCTTGGTAAATAGATTTTTATTCTAAAACTTGCTTTGCAGAATCGGAAAGGTTGTTAATCTTGTGGGCATCTGAAACCTAATTTCGTGAGGAAACAATGAGAATCTCTCGTTCCATCATCATTTGTCTAATTGTTGTCGGTTTTTCCCTGACAGCCCAATCCAAAGCCCCACTCGGAGAATCCGAAATCAAGGGTTCCAAAAAAATTGAATTCATCAACCGTTCCTTACGTAAGGCTTCTGATGACATCATACAAGAAAACACAGAAACGGGTAAAAAACTCGCAGAAACGTTAGCGAAAGAAAACACAGCCGATTCTGATGGAGTGAAAATCCAACGCATCCTTCCTGGTGCCGATGGAAAACTCGGAGCAGACATTCTTTCTATTTCCGAAAACCAAAGTTTTGATCATGTCAATTCCATTGCGAGGATTCTTGCATCTTACATCGAAAAGTCTTTCCAATACAAAGCAGGAAATGCGGAAACACTCGCTCAGTACATTTTGTATTACAATGCCACTCACAGGAAGGATGCCAAATTCTTTGGAAAAAAATACACCGCTGGTGTCATGGAAGTAACATCTCCTGATAAACTAGGGATTGATACCGTTTATAAAAATTGGCCAGGCAAAACACAAATCATCATTCCGATTGAAGGAAACATCTTAAAAGACAGTGGGAAAGATGTCACCACTGATGAATTAGAAAAAGATGTAAATAAAACGGTGAAGGACAAAGAAAAAGATCCTGCCACCAAACAAAAGATGGAAGACGAAGCCAAAAAAATGGACAAGTTGCAAACCGATAAACTGAAAGATGAAAAGAAGGTATTGCAAGATAAAAAAGAAGAAGTGGCAAAAGAAGGAAAGAATCTCCAAGACAAAAAAGATTCTCTCAAAAAACAAGAAGCGGAAGCTGTGGCAAGCCTCAATGAACTGAAAAAAGATCCGGTAAAAAACAAAACGGAAATTGAGAAAAAAACAGAAGAAATCAAAAAGATTGAACAAGAAAAAAAAGACACTGAGCAAAAGACACAAGCAGTAGAAGCTAAAAAAGAAGAGTTAAGTAAAAAAGAAGAACAAATCGCTAAAAAAGAAGAAGCACGAACAGGAACTACCACTTCAGGTGATGGTGCTAAAAAAGAAGATGCGGTTCAAAAAGTAGAAGCCAAAGTCGAAGAATTAAAAAATGAACTCGCACAAACAAAAGAAGAACTGAAGAAAAAGGAAGAACAAAGTGATAATGTTGTGAACAACAAAATCCTTTTTATGAAGTTCATCAAGTATGATACAGATGGACATTATTCCAATGAACTTTGGGCCATTGATCCTGCCAAAGACGATGCGCTATTTAAAAGTTCTTACAATAATATTTGTTCTAAGGAATTTAAAGAAATCGCAAACCAAGGTGTGCTTGTCTTAGGTTACGACGGAGAAAAAGTCGAAACTCGTAAACACAAACTCGTATTACTTGACCCTGATAAATTGGGTGTAAAAAAAACAAGTGAGTCTGCCGATATTTTCTGGCGAACACCGATGATCAATCGCGATGATAAAATTTACGTGATTGAAAAGGTAAAAGATAAATACCATGTATCTCGTTTTAAATCGGATCTAACCTTCGAAAAACGAACAGAAGAACCGGTAGAAGAAAACTCAGAACTCACCTTCTTTGGTGATAAAATCTATGTAACGGGTAAACCAAAAGAAGGGGACAAAACCACCATCAAAGTGTTCAAAAAAGAAGACTTAAGTTTACTCAAAACCATTGCGCCGTAAGGGGTGTGGTTTCATCCCAAACCATCGCTCCGTAAGGGGGATGGTTTTCTTCCAACCACGACTGACCACGTAAGGTGGTCTTTTTCAAACCATCGTTCCCTGGGGACGGTGGTGGTGGAAACAAACCATTTTTATTTCTATTGAAGAAACGTGGTTTCTAAAAACCAAATTTGCATTTCCGTTCAACTTTGAGTATCCCTTCTATATGCAAACAATTTCCAAAACAGTTTTGGTTCTTTCTCTTGTCAGTTTGTTTACGGACATCGCCAGTGAGATGTTATACCCCATTTTACCCATTTATCTGAGGTCCATTGGGTATTCGATTCTCTACATCGGTTTTTTAGAAGGTGTTGCGGAAGTAGTTGCCGGATATAGCAAAGGGTATTTTGGAAATCTTTCAGATCTGAAAGGGAAACGTGTTCCTTTTGTGCAAATGGGGTATGCTTTAAGTGCCTTTTCGAAACCTTTACTGGCGATCAGCCAAATTCCAATTGTTGTTTTTTTTGCTCGCACCTTGGACCGATTGGGCAAAGGAGTCCGAACAGGAGCAAGGGATGCCATTTTAGCAAACGAAGCAACCGCTACTTCAAAAGCACAAGTGTTCGGTTTCCATCGATCTTTGGATACATTGGGTGCAGTTCTCGGACCAAGTGTTGCATTGATTTACTTATATTTGTATCCAAACCAATACATTGTTTTGTTTTACTTAGCTTTTTTGCCAGGGCTTGTATCGATTGGTCTAACTTTTTTATTGCGAGAAAAAGAATTTCAAATCATAAAAAATGAGAAAAAACCAAGTGTTCTTTCCTTTGTTTCGATTTGGAAAGATGCCAGTCTCGATTATCGTAAGTTAGTTGTTGGATTACTTGTGTTTGCTTTTTGGAATAGTTCCGATGTATTTTTGATTCTCAAAGCAAAAGAATTGGGGTTAAATGATCCTTCTGTCATCGGGATTTATATCTTTTACAATTTAGTGTATGCTATCTTTGCATATCCATTAGGAATCGTTGCAGACAAAATTGGGCTTAAAACTATGTTTCTATTGGGACTGACTTTGTTTGCGTTGGTATACATAATGATGGGTTGGATGGATGATACCAATTATCTATGGGTTGCCTTCTTTTTCTATGGAATTTACGCGAGTGCCACCGAAGGGATCTCCAAAGCTTGGATTAGTAATCTTGTTCATAAAAACCAAGTTGGATCTGCCATTGGATTTTACACCGCGTTACAAAGTGTAGCAACATTTTTTGCCAGTTTGGTGGCAGGTTGGATTTGGTTTCAGTTTGGAGCTCCTGTTACCTTTTTTGTCACAGGAGCTTTTGCCATTCTCGTATTAGTTTACTTTTTGGTTGTGCCGATTAGCGAAGCACCGAACACCTAATCCTTTAAGTATTCGATCCGTTCGCGAATGGCTTCATTGGAAGGATTTTTCTTTGCCAAATCTTCTAACAGTTTGATGGCTTGTGGTTTTTTTCCCATTATATCCCAAAGATCTGAAAGCTCAAGTGCAGGTCTTGGATCGTTTGGAGATTTGGAGAGTAGTCCCAAATAAATTTCTTCTGCTTTTTCTAAGTCACCAATGAGTCGTAATGCGGCCGCTTTTCCGAGAAGTGCGAAATAATCATCACCACTTGCCAGGATTTTATTAAAACATTCGAGGGCTTTGTCATAATTGCCAAGACCTCTGAGTGAGTCCGCATAACGGTTGATAATGAGTTTGTTGTCTGGATCTGATTCGAGGATTTTTTCCCAATATGTGATCGCAGTTTTAAAATCTTTTTTCCCACGGTAAGATTCAGCGAGACCATAAAGAGCAAAAAAGTTTTTGGGATCGAGATCTTTGGCTCGTTCGTAATAAAGAATCGCTTTGTCAAAATCTTTGATTTTGCGATAACTATTTCCAATTTCAGTTAGGATTTTGATATTGTTTGGTTGGCTACCGAGGAGTTTTTCCCACCAAAGAATCGCATCAGCATATCGTTGGCAGGCAAAATACAAATGCCCTAGACCCACGATGACATATTGGTCATTGGGGTTGATTTGCAGAGCTTCCATATAATATACTTCTGACTCTTTGAAGTTTTTTAATTTTCTATGAGCATCAGCTACTCGAGATAAGATACTTGCATCTGTGATTGTTATGTGGTGAAATTCTTCAGCTACTTCGATGATTCTTTTTAAGCTGTTGAGATCCCGATAGGCATTCATAAGTCCCATCAGGGAAAACTTATTTGTATTATCACCACTCAAACATTTGCGATAGTATTGGATGGCTTGTTCAGGTTGTTTTGTTTTAGCATAATAATCACCAAGTCCAACAAGCCCATATGTATTGGAAGGATCTTCGTCTAGTAATATGTCTAATCGTTCTTTTGCTTCTTTGAAGCGGCCTTGGTCGAGAAAACGATACGCTTCTTTTGCAAGAGCTTTTATTTTTGTGAACTTTTCATCTTCTAGAGTTTTTTCGATTTCGGCGTTTTCCATATTAGGGTCCAATTTTCAGCATTCCTTTTTAGACAGTAAAAATCGACTCAAAAACGTGAGAACATTGACAACAGGCTCTTTTTTGCAGAAATGACAATAGGGGGGAAACGAATGACATCTACAACCGAAGCGATTACTGGCGGCCGGCTTATGGTCGAATTATTGGAAGAAGCGGGTGTGGAAATTGTCTTTGGATACCCTGGTGGTGCCATTCTCCCTTTCTACGACGAACTCTATCATAGCAAAAAAATCAAACACATCCTGGTTCGCCATGAACAAGGTGCCATTCACATGGCAGAAGGGTATGCACGTTCCACAGGGAAGTTAGGTGTCTGTATTGCCACTTCTGGTCCAGGGGCAACCAACTTAATCACTGGTCTTACGGATGCTAAAATGGATTCGGTTCCCATCCTTGCGATCACAGGCCAGGTCGCCACTGATGCCATTGGAACTGATGCCTTCCAAGAAGCAGATATTTTTGGAATCACAATTCCCATCACCAAATACAATGCCCTCATCAAAAAGGCAGATGACCTGGCTCGTCATTTTGAAGAAGCCATCAAAATTGCAATGGGAGGAAGGCCGGGTCCGGTCCTACTCGATTTTCCCAAAGATGTACAATTGGGTAAAACAACTGTTCGGAAAGCATCTTCTTTAAAAATTGCTCCTCATCATTATGAAAGACCAAAGGTGAAAGGGGATCCACAAGAATTTGCGGATGCACTTAATCAAGCCAAACGCCCGTTACTCTATGTGGGTGGTGGTGCGATCAATTCCTTTGCCTCTGCTGAAATCAAAGCTCTTGCTGAAAAAGCAAATGCCCCTGTCACCACAACTCTCATGGGACTCGGTGCCTTTCCTGGAACCCACCCTTTGTCTGTGGGAATGCTTGGCATGCACGGAACTGCTTATGCCAACAAAGCAGTGTTAGAATGTGATTATATCCTCAATTTGGGAGCCCGCTTTGATGACCGTGTTGCCAAATACCAAGACTTTGCACCGAATGCGGTGCGTGCCCATGTGGACATCGATGCTGCTGAATTTAACAAACGCATCAATGTAGATCACATCTTACATGGGGATCTGAAAGATGCCATTCGTGAAATCCTTCCTTTTGTGAAGGGTGGGGACCGTGCGGAGTGGATCCAAAACATCCAAACACTCAAAAAAAATCACCCACTTGATTTTGATAATAGCGGTGATACAATCAAACCCCAAGATTTTTTAAACAAGGTGTATACAAAAACCAAAGGGGAAGCAATTGTTTCAACGGATGTAGGCCAACACCAAATGTGGGCGGCTCAGTATTATTTATTTGATAAACCAAATACTTGGCTTACCTCCGGTGGGCTTGGCACTATGGGATATGGACTTCCAGCAGCCATTGGTGCGAAGTTTGGAAACCCAGACAAAACTGTGATTTGTGTAACAGGAGACGGTTCTTTTCAAATGTGTATCCAAGAACTTGCCACAATCGCGCAATCGAAGTTAGGTGTAAAAATTTTACTTTTTAATAATAACTTTCTTGGAATGGTCCGCCAATGGCAGGAACTATTTTATGAAGAACGATTTAGTGAATCCCAATGGACTTACAATCCAAACTTTGTCAAACTTGCCGAGGCCTATGATATCCCTGCCATGAGGATTGAAAAAAAATCAGACATCGACAAAGGGGTAGAGTTTTTCTTAAAAGATAGTGGTTCGGCCCTCATTGAAGTGATGATCCCTGCAGAAGAAAAAGTATTCCCAATGATTCCTGCTGGGAAATCACAACAAGACCTCATCGAATTCAAAGACTTGGGGAAATTGAAAAAATGAAACATACACTGAGTATTTTAGTCAATAACCATCCAGGTGTGATGAGCCACGTGTCTGGACTTTTTACCAGACGTGGATATAACATCGATTCCATTGCCGTAGGTGTTACGGATAACCCTGAAGTGTCTTCGATGACAATTGTCCTGAATGGAGATGACTTTGTTGTGGGTCAGGTGAAAAACCAACTCCTGAAACTGCCTGATGTGTTAAGAGTACAAGATATGGCATATGCGAGTTCCGTACAAAGGGAACTCGTTTTAGTTTCGTTTTCCATAAGCGAAAGCAATCGGAGTGAAGCCCTCACCATTTGTAATGGGTTCGATGTGAAAATTTTAGAAATGACGGAAGATTCCCTTCTCATCGAATTTTCAGGAAATTCTCGTCAGGTGAGTAATATCATCGCTGTGTTAAAACCTTTTGGAATTCGTGAAATTTCCCGTACGGGACAAATTGCGATCGCCTATCGAAACCAAAACGCTGTTTAGAATCCTCTTGACAGCGTCCTAAAAACGGGCGAAACTTGGGGGCAAAAAAGTTTGGCTCCCATGAAACGTCTTATTCCACTATCCCTCTTATTTTTCATCGCTTCTTTTCTCTATTCTGATTCGGAACGAAAACCAGTTCCCTTGAAACGGGGGAGCACAGCGGAAGTTTTGTATTTTGATTTTGGAGAAACTGCTCCCACCAGTTTTTTCCAGTCCGAAAAACTCCAAGAACCCAAACTCGAAGATTTGAAATTGGGTTTTTTGGATGCAGCCCCTGGGTATTATTCGGGGCCTGATGGGGGAGAAGTTTACCAATGGGCCAAAAACCATTACCAATGGAAACGTGCCGATGGAAGTGTATTTACCGAATGGCCCACAGGAATTTTTAAATTAGATTTTCCTACAGGGATAGGATTTGTGTTTGCTCCTGCACCTGGTTCGTGTAATGGATGTTCACCGACACTCGTTTGGAATTATCCAGACAATACCAAAATCACAAAGTATTGGATTTCTCACAGAAAAGAATACGATACCATCTACCAAAAACCACTCGAGTTCCAAAATTATCTACTCGTGAATGAAACCCAATTGGGAAAACCAAAGTTGGAAGTAGGAAATCTAGTTTTTTATGGTTCTGATAAGTGGAACGAGTATTTACGCGTGTTTGGTGAGGAAGTCAAAACCAAATCACTCTTTTTATATTTAAAAAATGAATTTGGATTTGAAAATCGGGGAAAAATTCCAGTCCTACTTTTTGATGAATACGCAACTGCAAAAGACTATATCGGTTTTGATCTGCTTGGAGCACATTCGGAAGAGTTGGGTTTTGGTGGCAAAGATGCGATTGTCCTCTGTTGTGGCGACCAGATGCCAGAAAAAACGGGCAATGCAAACTTTGATGCCGATTCACTTCGTCGGGTAAATTTTAGTACGGTTCTCCAAAAGCTGACAAGAAACGCAGAACAAGTCTCGTGTTTAAAAACGATTGCAGAAACAGGCAAAGCACCTAACCAAGAAATTTTGGATCCATGGTTTGAGGAAGGACTCGCATCTTACATCGAATCCCGCTTCAGTGACAGGAAACGTGTTTGGTTGTATGCAGAAACTGAAAAATTAATCCGTGAAAATAAAGTTCCCAAAACTTACAAATCCTTGTTAGATGCTAAATACAAAGATAACATTCCTTATCTGATTGGTGTCATCTTAGTCAAACATATCCAGGATCGATATGGAAAAGAGGCGATCACTTCCTACCAAAAGGAAACTTGTTTAGGACTTGATTCAACCATTGCGATACAAAAAGTTACAGGTGTGAGTGCCGATACTTTACTGAAAGACAGTATCAAACAATTTGAGACTGATAAATTGGATGTTTTGAAGAATGCGAAACCACTTTCCCTTTTTGGATTTACCATCATGTCTCCTAAAAATCCAAAGGAATTTGAAAGCTTTTTGGAAAAGGGATTTTCGATCAAAGAATCTGCAAAAGAGATTCAGTCCTATGATGAAATTCCTTCTTTGATGAGTGTCTTTTTAGCCAATGTGGAAGACTTTTCAGGAAAACGAGAAGGGGAGTTTTTAGGACCAAAAGGATCTTATTTTTTCCTTTGGAAAAAAGGAAATTACCGTTGGTATGGAGATGGTTGGGAAGCCAATGTATTCCCTGGAAATCAAATCGTGTTTCGTGGATCCAATTACACGATTGTGGAATGGGAGAATGGGAAAAAACAATATGTAGCTCCGAATGGAACTTCGGTTGTATTTTCCAATAGAGAGTCTGTGTTGTATTCGGACTAAATCAAAAAAAACCGATTTGGCGTTTGATACCAAATCGGTTTCTCTTCCCTTTGAAAAATGGTAACGAGTTGGTCTAATGACCTTCTAACCAGCGTTCAGCTTCAAGTGCGGCCATACAACCACTACCGGCCGCTGTGATCGCTTGCCTATACACTTTGTCCTGAACATCACCTGCGGCAAACACACCTTCTACATTGGTTTGTGTGGTTCCTGGTTTTGTGATGATATAACCTGTTTCATCTAAATTCAATTGGCCCTTGAAAATTTCCGTATTAGGAACGTGGCCGATTGCATAAAAAAGACCACCCACTTCTAAATCTTTTTGGGATTTGTCTTTTGTGTTTTCGAGGACGATGGAAGTAAGTCCACCAGCGCCACCTTTTGCTTCCACAACGGTTTGGTTCCAAAGAATTTCAATTTTTGGGTGTTCCATTGCGCGTTTTTGCATGATTTGAGAAGCGCGGAGTTGGTCCCGTCGTACCACAAGATACACTTTGGAGGCAAATTTAGTGAGGTGATTTGCTTCTTCGACTGCGGAGTCTCCTCCACCAACCACGGCAAGAGCTTTGTTTCGGTAAATGGGAAGGGCTCCGTCACAAACCGCACAAGCAGAAATCCCTCGTTGCCAAAATACATCTTCCCCTTTCACAAACATACGTTTGGCGGTTGCACCTGTTGCTATGATAATGGATTCTGCTTTGATTTCTTCGTCATCAGACCAAATGGTAAAAGGGCGTTTTGATAAATCCACTTTTGTGATGGTTTGGGTGTGGATGGTGGTTCCGTATTTTGCCGATTGTTCTCGGAAAAGTTGGGTGAGTTTGGTTCCATCGATTCCTTCTGGAAAACCAGGGAAATTTTCCACTTCCGTTGTGGTTGTGAGTTGTCCGCCTGCGGCAACACCACCTGCCATAAATCCTTCATACATCACTGGGTTTAAATTAGCTCTCGCTGCGTAAATGGCTGCTGTGTGTCCAGCAGGTCCTGATCCAATGATGACAACTTTGTGGTTCATAATCTCTCCTAATCTATATCTAGTTCGTTATTCTTTAGACTCGGTCTAAACGGTAATTGCCTATTTTGTTTCACAAGCCCGCACCCACGGTGCGTAGTACGGGTCCGAAGAAAGTGGGCTTTTTTCTAAGGTGAGGAGGTAGTCCTTTTGTTTTACCCCTCTCGTAAGACAGAGATAGGTGGCTTCAAAAAATTCCAAGGTTTCTTTTTTCCCTTGGAAACGAATTTCCTCTAAAATTTCCAATGCTTCTTTTTCATACCCTGTGGTAAGATAGAGGCGGAAGAGTTCTCTTTGTACTTCCGTGTCGTCTTTTTTGATTCTGTGGTATTTTTCCAAATAAAAGATGGCCGTGGCAATGGATTCTACACTGTCAGCAAGGAGAAGTCCCATCCGTTTGAGGACGGGATCATATTCAGGGTTCTCTCGGAGCGAAAGTTCGTAATAATAAAGGGCTTTTGTTTTTTCTCCAACGAGTTCCCATTTTTTCCCTTCTTCAAAAAGAGTTCGTTCTTTTCGCCCGCAATTAACGACTAACAGGAAAGAAAGGATGAGTAAAAAAAAGGGAGTGATTCGGTAAGTCACATCTCCTTTTTTCCTGACATAGCCATTTGTGGCAAAAAAATAATAAGTCTCTTTAAGCTTTTTGTCCGACTCTTTAAGTAACATAAGAGAGTAAAGATGGGTTCCAAATTGCCAGTTTCTCAAAATCAGCTTTTACAAACATTCCAAGAGTACCTTTCCGTAGAAAAAGGACTGAGCGATAATTCGATTTATTCCTACGGATACGATCTCAACAAGTTCGCCATCTTTTTGGAAAAAGAACATATCAACTTCTTAGAAGTAAAAGCAAACGACATCATGCGTTTTCTCGAAGAAGAAAGGGAACGTAAAATCTCTGCAAAAACCCTTGCAAGAGAAGTTGTGGCAATCCGTCAGTTTTACAAATACCTAAGAGATGAAAAACGTCTCGATTCCAATCCAACGGAAAAAATTGAAACACCGGAAGTAGCAAGGACCATCCCTGACTACCTCACTCAAACAGAAATCGAAGAATTATTTCGCAACATCAAAGAAGACAATTTGTACGAACTTCGTGACAAATGTATCTTTGAACTTCTGTATTCATCTGGCCTTCGGATTTCAGAAGCATGTAATTTAAAAATGACTGATATTGATATGGAAAATATGACAATCACAGTGGAAGGAAAAGGGGGAAGACAACGCCTCGTTCCTTTTGGTGAAAAGTCATTGGAAATCCTGAAACGTTACCTTTCAGAAAGCCGTACAGAAATTTTGAAAAAAAGAACTTGTGACTTTGTGTTTGTTTCGAAAAAAGGTTCGTATATCAATCGTAAGTCGGTATGGAGACTTCTCAACCACTACATCAAACGTACAAAAATCAAGAAAAAAGTCACTCCGCACACTTTGCGTCACTCGTTTGCAACACATCTTCTCGAAAACCACGCGGACCTCAAATCTGTGCAAGAGTTACTTGGTCATATCGATATTTCTACCACACAGATTTATACACATATGGCAAATAAAACTCTGAAGGAAGTTCATAAGAAATTCCATCCGAGAGGATAATGTCGAACCCCACGAAACATGCGGACTACGGAAAAGTAGTCCGTATCCAAATTCCTTCCAACCCCCGTTTTGTTTCCCACACACGTAATTATTTTTTTCATCTATGTTTAGAACATGGATTTTCTCTTTTTGATTCCATGGATTTAAAATTGGTGATCGGGGAAGCCATCACCAATATCATTCGTCACGCATATTCCGGTCGCACAGACAAACCCATCTTTATCGAAATCCAATTTGATAAAGACCGAGTGGAAATCAAACTCCGCGATTATGGAAAAAAAGTAGAACCCAAAGATTTACGGAGTTTTGACGTAAGTGATTACAGAGAACACGGCATTGGACTTTTTATGATTCGCGAACTCACCGATTATTATTTTTTAGACCAATCCTTTGAGATTGGAAACCAGATGGTTCTCATCAAAAGAAAGTAACCTCCATTTTTCTCGACAACGGTTTCCCATTTGGAATTTTATCCGTATGGAAACAATTCACGCAACCACCATCCTCTCTGTTCGTAAAAATGGAAAAATTGCAGTCGGAGGAGATGGCCAAGTTTCGATGGGAAATACCGTTATGAAACATACAGCAAAAAAAGTACGTCGCCTTTACAATGGTAAGGTGATTGCTGGCTTTGCGGGAAGTGCTGCTGATGCCTTCACACTCTTTGAACTCTTTGAAAAAAAATTAATTGAACATGGTGGTTCTGTTTCTCGTGCCGCGGTAGAACTGGCACGGGAATGGCGGATGGACCGCATGTTACGTAGGCTTGAAGCACTCCTCATTGTCTGTGATGCGAACGAATCTTTTCTCATTTCAGGAACAGGGGATGTGATCTCCCCAGATGATGGAGTACTTGCTATTGGATCTGGCGGTAATTTTGCGCTCAGTGCTGCCAGAGCCCTTGTAGAAAACACAGACTTAGACCCAAAAGAAATCATCACAAGAGCGATGAAGATCACCGCTGACATTTGTATTTATACGAACCACAATTTAGTGATCGAGGAATTATAATATGACACTCAAAACCATTTTAGCAGAAGTGGCAAACGATCCAAACAAAACTGAGGATCTCACACCGCGCCAAATTGTAGAACGTTTGGATGAACACATCATCGGACAAATAAAAGCAAAACGTGCTGTCGCAGTAGCCCTTCGCAATCGTTCCAGACGACGTAAACTGGAAGAATCCTTACGGGAAGAAATTTACCCAAAAAACATCATTATGATTGGGCCAACGGGTGTTGGAAAAACAGAAATTGCACGTCGTCTGTCGAAGTTATGTGGTGCTCCTTTTTTGAAAGTAGAAGCCACCAAATACACAGAAGTTGGGTATGTAGGTCGGGATGTGGAATCCATGGTGCGTGATTTGGCCATGGGTGCGTTAAATCTTGTGAAAGCGGAATTTAGAGACAGTGTAAAAGACAAAGCCGCCGAAAAAGCAGAAGAAATCATTTTAGATGCCATCCTTCCACCAATCTTTCATAAAAAAGAATCGGAGTTAAATCCGGAAGAAAAAGAACGTTTTGAAAGTTATAAGGAATCCAGAGAAAAATTTCGAGAGAAACTACGAAAAGGAATTCTAAACGAACAAGAAATCGAAATTGATATTCCAAAACAATCTCCTCAATCAGGGATGCCCATGTTGCAAGTGTTTGGTGCTGGGAATATGGAAGAGATGGACAACCAAATCCAAAACCTACTTGGGGATTTGATGCCAAAAAAATCAGGCAAACGAAAGGTAAAAGTTTCGGATGCACAGAAAATTTTACTTGAATCGGAAGCAGAGAAACTCATTGATTCGGATAAAATCCAATCCGAAGCAGTGCGCCGAGTGGAAGAGATGGGGATTATCTTTCTGGATGAAATTGATAAAATTGCAGGAAGAGAAGGGCGCCAAGGTGCCGACGTTTCGAGAGAAGGGGTACAACGTGACTTACTTCCGATTGTCGAAGGATCGACGGTAAATACAAAACTTGGTCCTATCAAAACAGATCATATTTTGTTTATCGCCGCTGGTGCCTTTCATATGACAAAACCTTCGGACTTAATTCCTGAGTTACAAGGGAGATTCCCGATTCGTGTAGAATTGGAAACACTAACAGAAGGTGATTTTATTAAAATTCTCACAACGCCTAAGTCTTCGCTCACCAAACAATACGAAGCCCTTCTTGCCACAGAAGGTGTGAAGATTGAATACACGGAAGATGGAATTGCTGAAATTGCGAAACTTGCCTTTCAAATGAATGAAAAAAACGAAAACATTGGAGCAAGAAGGCTCAATACCATCATGGAAAAATTATTGGAAGACACAAGTTTTGAAGCTCCCGATTTACCAGAGGACAAAAAACATGTGGTCATCAATGAAGAATATGTTTCCAACAAACTCAAAGGAATCATTGAGGACAAAGACCTCAGTCGATTTATTTTGTAACAAGTGTTACCCGTTCGAATCCTCGAACGGAATTCCCTACAAGGATGGCCTCTGCTTTTAGTAAGTCATCTTTGGTTGTGGGTTTTACCTGCACCCAATTTTTTTGGAGAAGCCATTCTCGAAAGACTCCAGGAAGGCCACCTGTGTCTAAGGACGGTGTGTACCACTTTCCCTTTTCTTTGAAAAAGAGATTGCGGATTGTCGTTTCTAAGATATTCCCTTCTTTGTCCGATAAGAGGCAATCATCAAACCCTAATTCCTTACAAATGGCAGTAAACTTGTTGTATACACTTCTGTTCGTTGTTTTGTGATATAAAAAAAGATCATCCGAATCAATGGGTTCTTTAGCAAAACCCAAACGTATGGTGGGTCGTACCGTTCGTTTTGCGAGAGCAATTGTTTCGTAATGGAATTCTCCCGTTTCCTTAAGCAACAATCGAACCCTGGCTTTTCCTTCCGTTTTGGTTTCGATTTCTTGTAAGGTTTCTTCTAGTTTCGTTTCTGAAAAAGAAAATCCAAATCGGTTTGCAGTGGATTCCATACGCTCCCTATGAAATTTTTTTAAAAATACTCTTCCTCGCGCGACTTTTAAGGTTTCTAAAATTTCAAATTGAGGGGGAAAGGGGTTTGTCAAAACCTTTAGTTTGGAAAGACATTCGTTATATTCCTCTTGGGGTTTGGATAAAATGGTGACTCCACTTCCAATTCCATAAATGGCAACCTGTTTTGTGTCTTGCGATTGGATTTCTAACGTACGAATCGTAACACTGGCACGGATTTTCGGTATTTGATTTGTTTCTTCCGAAGTGAAAAAAGCACCTGTATACACTCCTCGTTCCTTCCCTTCCAAAGAACTCAAAAGTTCGTAAGATCTACGTTTAGGAGCACCGATCACCGAACCCGAAGGAAAAAGTGCAGAAAGGACTGAGTTCCACGAAAAGGTTTGTTTTAAGGTAGCCTTCACTTTCGACACCATTTGCCATACGGTATTTAGACCTCGAATGGTAAAAAGTTCTTCCACGGCAACTGTTCCCTGTTTTGCGATCCTTCCCAAATCATTTCGATAAAGGTCAGTGATCATTACGTTTTCTGCTTTTTCTTTTTCCGAAGTTTGTAAGTACAAAAAGTTTTTTTGGTCTTCTTGTTTTGTTTTTCCTCGTAAGATGGTTCCCTTCATGGGTTCTGTGGTAATTTCATCCCCATTCACTTCAAAAAATAGTTCGGGGGAAAGGGATATTACTGTTTTGGAATTTTCTTCCATAGGATAATAAACAGAGTATTTCGTTTTTTGTTTCGTTTTTAAGTTTTGGTAGAAAGAAAAGAGATCTCCACCAAATTGTAGTTCTACGGGAAAACATAAATTCATTTCATAACTTTCCCCTAGAGTCAAAAATTCCTTAATTTGTTCCCATTTCTCTATGTAGGTGCCCTCCGACCACTTTGGTTCTAGGTGAGTCAGGTGGTTTGTTTGCAACAGGGTTGGATCTGGGTTTCTGTATTTTACCCTTCTTTTTTTTTGGAAGATTGTGATATGAAGTAGGGGGCAATTTTCTTTTAAGGTGGCATTGAATAAATCCAATCCTTCTATAAAATGAAAACCTAACTCATAATAGAGGATGCCACATGGATAAAAACCTTTTTTTCGTTCCTCATCCAGTTTGTCAAAGATGGTTTGGATTTGGTTTTTTAAAGATTGGTTTTTATGGTATCTAAGTTCGATCACTTCTTTCGGATCAAAATAATGATCCGAAAGAGTAAATCCAGGTTCAGAAAGTGTATCTTCGAAAAGAAGTCCCTTTAAGGTTCGGTAGTTCTCTTCAAAGGATGCAAAAGGAATCGATTCGATAAGAATCAAAACTCCATTTTCTGAAGGGCATCGAGAGGATAGTTCAAATAAACAGTGGTGGTTTTTTTACTCGTTTGGATATCAAAACACTCTAAAGGATCAAGACCCAAATTATAAAATCCTTCATCAATCATCGCAATGCCAAAACCAGCACTTTCTTTTTCATCCAAAAAGTCAGGGCGAAAAAACTCAGCACTGTTTCCTTGTTTCGCAAGTTCCGCATGGCGTTCTCTACTTTTTCGAATTCGATTTAAATCCATTCCCATAATCGGAGAATCGTTCCGAATCCGAATGTAAACAGATGTAGGACGAATTTCAATTTTCATCGAAATTTTTAGATCATACTTTTTTACTTTTTCTCTAACAATTGTTAGGAAGTCTCTTTCGTCTTCAGACAGATTGTGTTTTTTGGTTCTCTTTTTGTCTGAGAGAGTGAGGATCTTTTGTACCACTTTTTTGATTTTATCGGGTACAATGTAACGTTGCATTGCATCCCTGAGTGGTTCTGTTTCTAAAATGATATCCAGTAACTCTTCTGCCTCTTCTTCTGGTGTTTGGCCTTGGGCTTTCAGTTTGGTTAAGAGTTCATCTTGGAAAATGACAAATCTTGTATTGGCTTTTACCGCATTGAGAAGGGCTTCCATGAGTCCGCTAAAGAGGTGAAAGGAAGTGAGAGGGTTTGCACCCACACGGTTTAGAATTCCTTGTACGACTTCATTGACGATGTCACGGGTTGATTTTGTTAGGCCTTTTAATTCAAAATGGAAATAATCCTTTTCGATAAGTTGGTCTAAGTTTTGAAGGATTTCTGAGCCTTTGTATTTGATTTTCTCGTTTGCCATTGAGGTTCGCTAAACTTTTATGTTAAAAAAACGGGAAAACAAGGTTTTGTAAACCAGTTTTCCGACCGAGGAAGCAGGTTTGTTTGTATATGAAAGAATTCCTTCTGAAAACTCCTGATTTGGGTGATACCGAAAAAATTGAACTCGTCCGTTGGTTATGCAAAGAAGGCCAAACTGTGAAAGAAGGGGACGAAGTGATCGAACTAGTCACGGATAAAGCAGCATTTCCTGTCGAATCCCCTTATTCTGGCACTTTAAAAAAAATCATCATGGAACAAGGATCGGTAGTGAAAAAAGGAGATATCCTCGGAATCATGGATATTAACGAATGAAAATCCTTCATATCTCCGATTTACATTTCCCGAAAAAACTCTCTTTGTTTTCACTTCGTGGAAAAGCCATTGTCGGATACCTCAATTACCATGTGAGGAGAAGGTCAAAACACCCAGTGGTTCTCATTGCCGCCATGGTGGACACAATCAAGAGTTTAGAATATGATGCACTTGTCATTTCTGGTGACCTAACAAACGTTTCACATCCAAGTGAATTCCAAAACGCAAAAGACATTTTAAAACCGATCCTTACGGACAAAACGTTCTTAATTCCAGGAAACCATGACCGTTACCAAAAAAGAGCCATGGATCCAAATCCATTATTTGAAAAGGCTTTTGCAGAATGGATGGGAGAGTCTGTAAGTTCCCATCATTACTTACGCACGAAACGGATTGCAGGAAAACTTTTTGTTGGTTGGGATTCCAATTTAGCCATTCCCAGGATCACAGCAAATGGATATGTGGCAAAAGAAGTGGTTGATACAACAGTGAACTTGGCAAAAGAACCCTATGTACTCGTAGGCCACCATCCACTTTGGAATCCCAATTCAGAAATTGAATCCTCTTCCCATCGTATGTCAAACCGTAAGGAAGTGGTGGAAGGTTTACAAACCAATCCTCCTGAGTTGTACTTACATGGACATACTCATACCAATTGGGTGAAACTTCCAGGAAAAGAAACTCCCTTCACTATTGTGAACTCAGCATCGAGTACACGGCTTTCCGATTCCAAACATGAGTGTGGATTCCACTTGATTGAACTGGGAAAACAAACTCACTACCGTCGTTTCATTTATTCAGAAAACAAATTTACAGAGACAAATCCCATTCTTTACGAAGAAACAGAGGGAGTCGTCTAAAGGACATACCATGGCGAATTCTAAAATTGATTTAACAACCATCCAACGGCAACTCATGCAAGTGAAACACCCGGAACTGAAAAAAGACATCGTGAGTCTTGGAATGGTGGCAGGTGTCACTCCAACGGATGATGGAATCGAAATCCTCATCAAAACTCCGAATGCAGACCGCCGTTTGCAAATTGGTCTCGAAGCACAAACAAGACAGTTGATTTCAAAAATTGAAGGTGCTGGAAAAGTTAAAATTAAGTTTGAAGTCGACCAAAACCTAAAGATGGAAGACGGAAACAGAATCTTCGGAGTCAAAAAAGTCATCGCTGTAGGTTCTGGAAAAGGGGGAGTGGGAAAATCCACTGTCACTGCAAACTTGGCAAGTACACTTTCACGTAACGGGAAGAAGGTGGGAATCATGGATGCTGATATCTATGGTCCATCTCTTGGAAAGATGTTTGGAATCAATGGCCGAGTGGCATTAAAATCCGAAGAAGATAAAATTTATCCCATTGAAAAACACGGAATCAAACTCATTTCCTTTTCCTTTCTTGTCACAGAAGACCAACCAGTCGTTTGGCGTGGACCTATGCTTGGAAAGGCCATTGAACAGTTCTTATACGATGTCGTATGGGGAGAATTAGATTACCTCTTCATTGATTTACCTCCAGGCACAGGAGATGTGCAGTTGTCCCTTGCCCAACTCATTGACCTAGACGGAGCAGTGATTGTCACCACTCCACAAGAAGTGGCAGTGTTAGACGCAGGTCGGGCAGCAGCCATGTTCAAACAGGTAAAAGTACCAATCCTTGGGATCGTGGAAAACATGTCTGGGTTTGCTTGTCCCAAATGTGGCCATGTGACGGATGTATTTTCCAAAGGGGGAGGGGAGAAACTTTCCAAACAAGTGGGGGTTCCCGAACTGGGTGCAGTTCCTCTGACACTGGATGTGATGAGTTCTGGTGAATCAGGAAAACCGGCTCTACTTGACGCAAAAGACTCTCCTTTGCAAAAGGCGTATTTCCAAATTGCAAAGAATTTAGAGGAACAAATTGCGAATTGGGAAGATTAAAAATCACTTGTTTCTTCCTATGCTTTTCTTAGTCTAAAGGATACACTATGAATTTTGAACGCGGTTCCAAACCAAATCCAACCGGGAATTTAATCGCATACTGCCATGTATTCGGAGAAAATCCGATTGCACCAGGTGGGAAAATCATAGCCTCCAATGTGGTGGTGAGTTTCTTAAAAATAGGGGACAACTACCCTGTGGTGACGTTTCCACCTGTAGCTCTTCCTTCCAAAGAGGAGCTCATGAAGATCCTCTCGGACAACATCCATTTGTATGATGTGGTGCAACTTCCAGACTTCCAAATGCCAGAAAACAAAGAGCAGGCGAACCAATACATCCAAGAACGAATGGAACAATTCAATTCCATGGTGATGCGGTATGTGGAATTCTGTAAGGCAAAAGAAAAGAAAACACAAACCACAAATCTTAGCGACCAACTGGATCCTGCAAGTGAACCACTGGAAACCTTAGCCAATTTATCCATTGAGTTTCGCAATACTTCGGGCATTGCCAGAGAAGCCACAAGGCTTAAGATGGAACGAATTGTGGACTACTTCCATACGAACCATCCAACACTAGACATTGATAATTTCAAAAAAGCACTTTCGGTTCCAGGAAAGGTAGGGGATGAATTGGTTGGTCTTTACATCCAAAAGTTCAATGCCATCCAAATCGAAAATTATGAAACGGCTTCTGATCTGAGAAAACGCATTTTAGAAATCGAAGAATCTACGGCCACGTAAGACAAGGCTTAGGTTCCAATTGAGGCCTATGGAACGAAACCCCTTCCTCAAACGAAGGGATTCTTCCAAGGAATACCGATTTTAAATCCAATTCATTCACGAAGATACAAAAAAGGCATTCAACCAATCCAATTAGGTTCTACTTGAGCTTCCAGCCAAACACCATTCCAAATTCTGACCAAAGATAAACTCGATCATGTCCCTTTCGTTCCCAGTATCCCCTGAAAAAAATGCCTCTCTGAAACAGAAGATGGAGACTCTTGGCATACGCGAATCTGATTTAAAAGAACAGTTTGTGAAGGCGAGTGGGAAAGGGGGACAAAACGTCAATAAGGTGGCAACAGCCGTTGTGTTACTTCATGTTCCTACAGGCAAACAAGTGAAGTGTTCGATCTACCGCACCCAAGGACTCAATCGTTACAAAGCACGTGATCTACTTTGTTTGGAAGTAGAGAAGGAACGTACTCCAGAAACATTTCGTGAGAAACATGATGCCATCCGCAAACAAAAATCGAAACAAAAGAAACGAGCAGAGGAAAAGTATAAACGAAACAGTTTAGAAAATAGCGAAAACGAAGATTGAAACCGCAGGAAGCCTCGAAGTAGGATGATTCATTCGAATGTTTTCTATTGAAACGCTGAGATTTTCGATATTCACATTTACCTGAAAGTCGTAAACTCCCTACTCATAAAAAAAGGCCTCGGATGTGACTCACAAGGCCTTCTTCAGGTTTGGCCTGCTTGTGTAACCAAACAGACCAAAGGTGAAATGTGCGAATGATTTACATCATGCCGCCCATTCCTCCCATACCACCCATTCCTCCCATGCCGCCCATTCCAGCACCAGCAGCATCTTTCGGCTCAGGTTTGTCTGTAATGGTCACTTCAGTGGTGAGGATCATCGCACCAATGGAAGCTGCATTTTGAAGGGCAGAACGAACTACTTTCGCAGGGTCAACAACACCAGCTTTGATCAGGTCTTCCCAAACCATAGTGAGTGCGTTGAATCCTTCGTTTCCTTTTTTCGCACGAGCTTGCTCCACAATCACAGATCCTTCAAGACCTGCATTGGAAGTGATCATACGAATAGGCTCTTCTAATGCGCGTAAGATGATGTTTGCACCTGTTTGCTCGTCGCCAGAAAGTTTTAATCCTTTCACTGCGTCTTGTGCGCGTAGTAGTGTGAGTCCACCACCAGGAACAATTCCTTCTTCCACAGCAGCGCGAGTGGCAGAAAGAGCATCCTCTACACGAGCTTTTTTCTCTTTCATTTCTACTTCAGTCGCAGCACCAACGTGAATCACAGCAACACCACCAGCAAGTTTTGCAAGGCGTTCTTGGAGTTTTTCACGATCGTAATCAGAAGTTGTGTCTTCGATTTGTTTTTTGATTTGGTTCACGCGGCCTTGGATGTCTTTAGAAGCACCAGCACCTTCGATGATGGTTGTGTTTTCTTTGTCCACGACCACTTTTTTAGCGCGACCGAGCATCTTCACATCAGCGTTTTCAAGTTTCATTCCTAGGTCTTCAGAAATCACTTGTCCACCAGTGAGGATTGCGATGTCTTCGAGCATTGCTTTTCTTCTATCACCAAACCCTGGAGCTTTTACAGCCACACATTGGATGGTTTTACGAAGTGTGTTTACCACGATTGTAGCAAGAGCTTCGCCTTCTACTTCTTCAGCGATGATGACAAGAGGTCTTCCCGCTTGTGCAATTTTTTCAAGCACAGGGAGAAGGTCTTTCATCGAAGCAATTTTTTTGTCGTAAATTAAGATGAATGGATCGTTAAAAGTAGCGATCATTGCTTCTGGATCAGTCACCATGTATGGAGACACGTATCCACGATCAAATTGCATACCCTCTACGATATCAAGAGTGGTTTCAATTGATTTTGCTTCATCAACAGTGATCACACCTTCTTTACCCACTTTGTCAAAAGCTTGCGCAATGAGGTTACCGATTTCTGGATCATTGTTTGCAGAGATAGTCGCAACGTTTGCGTATTCTGCTTTGCTATTGATTTTAATTGCGTGTTTTTTGATTTCTTCTACAGCAGCAACAACAGCTTTGTCGATCCCGTGTTTAAGAGCCATTGGGTTTGCACCCGCAGTTACGTTTTTCAAACCTTCATTGATGATGGCTTGTGCAAGAATGGTTGCAGTAGTGGTTCCGTCTCCAGCAATGTCGTTCGTTTTGGTAGAAACTTCTTTTACCATTTGAGCGCCCATGTTTTCGATTGCATCTTCTAGTTCGATTTCTTTAGCAACCGTTACACCGTCTTTTGTGATGGTAGGAGATCCAAATTTTTTGTCGATGACTACGTTACGACCTTTTGGTCCAAGAGTCACCTTGACTGCGTTAGCTAGTTTGTTCACTCCGCTAAGAAGTTTTCTACGAGCTGATTCATCAAATTCTATTGTTTTAGCCATGATTGATTCTTTCCTTTTAGATTTAGTTTGTCACAACACCGAGGATGTCGATTTCACGGATGATGAGTAAATCTTTTCCGCCTTGTTTGATTTCTGTTCCGGAATACTTTCCGTAGAGAACTGTGTCTCCGACCTTTACTTCTAAAGGAACGAGTTTTCCGTCTTCATAACGGCCTTGTCCCACAGCGATGACTTTACCTTCTTGTGGTTTTTCTTTCGCAGTGTCCGGTACGATGATGGATCCGATTTTTTCTTCCGACTCATTCTTTGGCTCTACGACTACTCGGTCGCCTAAAGGTTTGATTGATGCCATGAGTGACTCCTTGTATGCAATCTACTTATTAATACTAAGTTTAGCACCTTTATAAAAAGAGTGCTAAACTCCAGTACCATAGAATGTTTGTAGGAGAAAGAGGTCAAGCACTTTCAAGTGAAGAGTGCTAAAAAAGGTTTAAAATCCAAATAACCCAGTTTTTTTCCGTTTGGAACCTCGTTTGGGAGTGACCCCGAGCATTCCAAGGAGACCCCTCGTGACTTCTTTGGCGACAGTCCTTCCCACTTCTCTGGCGAGAGGGTTTTTCGAGAGGGTTTCGACAAAACTAGGGTCTTCCTTTTCCTGTGCTCGTTTGGATTTGGGTTTCTTCGTTCCCGATTCTTCTTCTGCACCTTCGGTTTCTTCGGCGATGGTTTCCATTTTTTTGGTCAGCATCTCGTGGGCACTTTCCCGATCGAGAGTGGTTTCGTATTTTTTCACTAGATCCGACCCACCAATCAATTTCTCCAGTTCTTTCTCAGTGAGAGTTCCCATCCGTGACTTAGGTGGGGAGAGAAGGGTATGCACCAGGGGAGTGGGGGCACCTTTTGTACTCAGCGCTGTGATAAACGCCTCTCCAATGCCGAGTTCCGTAATCACTTCTTTTGTATCATAAAAATCTGTTTCGGGATAATTTTCAGAAGCAGTTTTGATCGCTTTACGGTCGTTTGCTGTAAACGCGCGAAGGGCATGTTGGACTTTGAGACCCAGTTGGCCCAAAATTTCTTTTGGTAGGTCCGTAGGAAATTGTGTACAGAAAATAATCCCTACACCTTTGGAGCGGATGAGGCGCACCATGGTTTCCAATTGTTTTAATAAATCACTTGAGGCTTCATCAAACACCAAATGTGCTTCATCAATAAAGAGAACCAGTTTTGGTTTTTCCAAATCTCCTTCTTCGGGGAAGTTTGCATAAATTTCTGTGAGAAGGGACAACATAAACGTCGAAAACAGGCGAGGTTTGGTTTGGATGTCAGTGAGTCGAACAATGGAAATTTTTCCTTTTTTAGAGTCAGTTTTCAAAAGGTCTTCCACATCAAACGAGGGTTCTCCAAAAAAATCTTCTCCCCCTTGGCTTTCCAGATCCATTAACTTTCGTAAGATGATCGAAACACTTTGGGAAGAAACAGTGCCATATTCTTTTTCTAATTCTTTTTTCCCTTCGTCATTGATGTATTGTAAGGCTTTTTTGAAATCTTTAAGGTCAAGAACAGGTAAACCCAAATCATCACAGTATTTGAATACTAAAGAGACCACACTACTTTGTGTTTCATTCAGTTCTAAAATGCGAGAAAGTAAAATAGGACCAAATTCTGCCACCGTTGCCCGAAGTCTCACTCCCGGTTCTTTGGAGATGGATAAAAATTCCACAGGGTAGGAGGTTGGTTTCCAACTGACACCTAACAGTTTACTTCGTTCTTCAATTTTGTCATTGGATTCTCCCTCAGCACCAAGACCAGAAAGGTCACCTTTGATGTCCATCAGGACGACAGGAACACCTTCATCGGAGAGGGCTTCTGTGAGTAGTTGTAAGGTTTTGGTTTTTCCTGTTCCTGTGGCACCGGCAATGAGGCCATGTCTGTTGAGGGTAGAAAGTGGGATTTGCACTTTGGCCTCTGGGAACGTATCCCCATCAAATTTCCCACATCCTAGGAAAAGAGAACCCTCACTTGGGTATCCTTCCTTCATTTTTTTGGTAAAAGCATCAGATTGTTTGGCCATTTATTCCCTCGAAAATCCACTAGTTCGTCTCATTTCCCAACCAAGTCAATGTTTTCTAAGTGGGGAGAGACGTACCGATGGGAAAAGGGAAACTTTAGTTTGTCACAAAATTCTCGTAGAACTCCTAATAAGATTTGAGTTTTTCCAAATTCCTTTTAGATTTTGGATGTGGAACGGATTCGCACTTCGCAGTTATTTTTTTTCCTCTTTGTTTTATCACTTTGTTTCCCTTTTGCCCATTGTAACCGAGGCATTCCCACCTTAGGACCTGCCAAATCGATCCAAAACGGAATTTTAGATCTGACTAAGGAAAACTTAAATACCTTAGAGCCTTTCCCACTTGCTGGGGAGTGGGATGCTTATCCTGGCGAACTTCCCGAATCAGAAATAGAATTCAAAGCTCTAGACCAGAAAACACCTGTTCGCTTGGCAGTTCCGGCGTATTGGGTGAACCAAAATCTTCCCGCCCATGGTGTTGTTACTTACCGTTTGAAATTACAGGTAACAGAACCGATGAACTTGATGTTGTATTTACGAGAAGCATCCTCTGCCTATCGCTTGTATTTTCACAACGAGGAAAGAGGCCTAGTATTACTTGGGTCTGCAGGTAAAGTTTCCAAATCCAAAGAAGATTCCATTGGATATTATTTAGAAACTGGTCGTTCCTTTCGAGCCACTCCTTCCACTGTGATTTATTTACAGATTTCTAATTATCTTTATTCGAGAGGTGGTCCTTACTATTCACCAATCCTTGGTGAGGTGGGAAAAATGGGTTTATACCTACGTTTCAAAGAACGGAAAAAATCATTTTTCTTCGGTGTCTTTTTGATTCTTTTTGTCAGTCATTTGTTTTTATACATCCATCGAAGTAAAAATAAGTCTACACTTTGGTTTTCATTACTTTGTTTTTCCTGGATGATTCGAATCCTACTCTTTGAACGGGTATCCCGGGATTGGTTTGTCGGAAGTGACTTTCTTGAAATGTTGCAAATTCGATTGGAATATTTGGCGTTTTGTGGAATCCAAATATTTAGTTTACTTTTCTTTTATCAAATCCAACTTCACTTTGTTCCAAACAAATTCAAACGATATTTACTTCTTCCCATCGTCATTCAAATCCTCATCATCCTAACAACACCGTACGCTGTGTATACAAAACTTCTTGTGTTTAGCCAAGTGTATATGACCATCATTTTGATTTTTGCCTTGGTTGCGGCGATCCGTTCCACATTGATTCGGGAATCTCGGTACATTGGCATTTATATTACTGTGGGAACATTTGTGATTTTATCTGCCACCATTTATGATTCCATTGTGTTTTTTAAACGTTGGGACTTACCACTTGTCACAGATCTTGGATTTGCCTTTTTTTGTGTCTGCCTTGCCATCGTGATTTCCAAACAAAATGCTTATACTTGGGAAACAGCGGAATACCTAACCCTCAATCTACGAAAAGAAGTAGAATGGAAAACCCTCGAACTCAAAAAAGAAAAGGAAAAAGCGGAAAAAACTGGGGAATTAAAGGATAAATTTATCTCCATTGTTTCTCACGATATCCGTTCTCCCCTTTTTGGAATCTCTTCGGTTGTCAATTTACTTACAGAAACTCCACCTTCCCTATCCCCTGAAAGAGCAAAACAGGTACTTGGTGAGGCATCTACGGGTCTTAAAAATATTTTGAGTATGGTGGAAGAACTCATCAAATACTCGCGGTTTCAAAATGCTGCTGTATTTCCTGACTACCAACTCTTTGACTTTCGTCAAATCACAGACCAACTTTTGGAACGAATCCAAGAGATGGCAAAACCAAAAAATATCACTGTCATCGCTCATATGGAAGAGTCGTCCATTGGAATCGGGGATCCGAACCTCATAGAACATTTGGTTTGGAACTTACTCACAAATGCAGTGAAGTTTACCAAGGAATCTGGTTCGGTTGAGATTTCTCTTACGGAAGCAAATAAACATTGGAGCCTCAAAGTCACAGACACAGGGATTGGAATGCCGAGTTATTGGGCAGAACATGTGTTAGAAGAAGGATTTTTATTTGTTCGCAAAGGCACCGCTGATGAAATGGGTGCAGGGGTTGGTCTTGCCTTTTGTTTTGAAGTGGCAGAACGCCACGGTGCCAGTTTAGTTGTTACGTCCGAAGTAGACAAAGGCACTTCCGTTGAGCTGTTACTCCCCAATTTCGAAAAAATAGTCCTGATTTTAGACGATAACCCAGGTTACCGCAAACAAGTCCGAAAAGTTTTAAATGACTTACCTTGTATCCTTTGGGAAGAAGAGTATCCCGATCATGCTTTGTATTCGGTTTCTCGCCTGAAACCTGACCTCATCATCGTGGACTATTCCATGCCAGAAAAAACGGGGCTCGATTTTTTAAGAGATTTGTATGCGAATTCAGAAATGGAAGAAATCAGGTCCCTTTTGGTTTCGAGTTCTCACACAGATCCAAACACAGGTACTAAATTAGAAACAGAAGTGATTGAAATTGGGGGAGATGCTTTTTTAACCAAAACATCTCCCGATGAAAAAATGGTCGAGATTGTCAAACGACTGCTCAATCTCTAACAGTTTCCATTAGATTAACATTTGTTCTTTGGCACGCCCAATGAGTTCGGCAACGGTTTTGGCGTTGAAGCGGTCTTTCAAGCGACCCACATGGTATTCCACGGTTCGTTTAGAAAGACCAATTTCCGTTCCGATTTCTTGGTAGGTTTTTCCTTGCCCAAGTAAGGTGAGGATTTGTTTTTCTTTTTTATTGGCGACTTTCCCATCTTGCGGTTTGCGATTGAAACTGAGTTTTAAGTTTTTACTATAAACCGTTTTTCCCGCCGCGATTTCATTTAGGTTTTTGGTGAGGCTGCTTAGGTCATCACTTTTGAGTAAATAACCATCCACACCTGCTTCAATGGCCGAATGGACAATCGGTTGTTCATCGAGCATGGTCAAGGTGACAACCTTCAATTGGGGAAGGTCTTTTTTCCAATCCTTCACCATATTCAGCACATTTTCGCCAGGAATCCGCAAGTCGAGTAAGACAAAATCGGGTTTTGTTTCTTGTAGGAGGCCTGTGATTTGAGAGGAATGTTCCGCTTCACCGACCACTTCAAAATCATTTGAAGCATTCACGACATGTTTTACGCCGACCCGAGTCACCGCGTGGTCTTCAACGAGTAATACCTTTTTTTTAGGTGTCATAAATTTCCCTTTTTTTTGGATCTAGGTTTCTGTTTTCTTCCTAGCGTTTCCCCCTAGTAGACGAGGAGAACTGCGAATATTAGTACTATTCCGTTTGATTTGTCCAGAAAAAATCATGCGTCATTCTACTTAATTTTCTCTTGCAAAATCAGAAATTTCCCCCATGTTCAGAAAGATCCTAGGAGAATGAATGAATACTAAAGTAGAGAGTCTCAAAAAAATATATCTCTTCCAAAAGTTAAACCAAGATGAACTATTACATATAGCAGAGAAGATTCGGGAAGTCCACCTACCTCCTAGAAACGTTTTGTACGACATGGGCGAAGATGCGGAATCCATGTTCATTGTGAAGTATGGAACCCTCCAAATCTCCACTTCCACAAGTCACGGGGACGATGTGAACCTCATCACCCTTGGAGAAGGGGATCACTTTGGGGAATTGCCTTTTTTTGATGATGAAAAACGTTCCGCCAAAGTCGAAGCCAAAGAAAATTCCGAACTTTACGAACTTCGATACGCTGATTTACATGATATGTTTTCTAAAAACAAAGAAATGGAACTCAAATTCTACAAAGAAGTGACCCATTACTACATTCGAAGACTGCGAAAACTAACTCATGATTTAGCTTACGCAAGGGAACTTCGCAAACGATTCGCATAAACCTTCTGTAAGAGACAAAAATTTGACAATTTAGGATTTTTTATCGAACAGATCCGAAAAAACCTTTTCCATTCCTCAGTTTCTTCCTATTACAGCTAAGGAATGGGTTTCGGAAACCGATACTATTACCGTAGGCAGGGAGAAGGAATGCATGGTGGACCCCGAAATCCTAACCGAGAAGATCGTAACACAAAATAAGACTTTCTTGGTGGATTTGAAGAAAAACCAGGCTGGATTTTACCTGAAAGTATCGGAATGGTCGAATAGCAAAAAATCCTCGATCTTTCTTCCGGCGGAAGGAATCGATCGAATGATCGAAATCTTGCATCAATTTAAAAGCCGGATAGCCGATAATGAGAATACGAAAGACCCGGAGTTAGGAGCCTTTTAGGAGTGAGTTTCATGGGGAAATTAGGAATGACCAAACTGTTGTTAGGCCTCTTCCTTTCAATAGGAATGTTGTACGCACAGGCAGATACTGGCGGACAAAATACAGCTAACACTGCAAATGATGAGGATAGCCCTCTTAGAAAAATCGTTTTAGATGATTTTGAAGAGGCTGAGGATTGGAGAGTGAAAGCTACCACTCCACTCGGAGAAACAAGAACTTTGAAACTCGTTCAACGCGGGCTCATCAAAGATGTATTCGATGAAAAAACCGTACCAGAAGATGGTGGTGATAAACTCGAAAAAAACCATATCTTAGGAGTGAAAACACATTTTGCTGCTAAGGGTCTAGATCGTGTGGAACTTTATCCTCCACATGAATACATCATCAAAGGGAAAGTAAGACAAATCTCTGTATGGGTTCTTGGAAGAAAATACAGACACACCTTATTTGCAAAATTCAGAGATTATAAAGACGTAACACATAATATCCGTTTGGGTCGATTGGATTTTTTTGGATGGAGAAAGTTGACAGCAACTGTTCCTGGATTCATCCCACAAAGCTCACGATTTGCACTTTTGGATAAAAACCTTCACTTTGTTTCCCTATTTGTGACATCTGATGTTCACGAAGTAGCAGGGGACTTCTACTTTTATGTAGACGACTTACAAGTGAGAACAGACAGATCCGAAGCGAAATACCCTGGATCCGAAATTAAGGACAATTGGTAAGCGGGAGAAAGGAACAATGGAAAACAAAAAAACAAAAATCCTAACTTTATTAGCGCTAAGCTCGGTTGCACTTATCGGTTTTGCACAAGCACAATACAAAGTATCCAATGGAGTGGCAACACCGGTTGGAAACGATATTGGTGCTTTTGAATTAAAAGCCATTACAATTGAATCATGGGACAATCCTGTTTCTTCTGCACCATATGGTTGGGAAGTATTCACTGACAAAGACGGTGTGAACAAAGATGGTTCTGGAGACATGAAGTTTGATGAAAACAACAAGTATTCACCAGTCCTCAATGACCCAGCGAAGTCACCACTTGTCATGAGAGAAGTGAAATTGGTTCCAGGAAAACCTGGTGACGTGAAAAACGTAGATGCAGGCAATGCAAAAGTTTTAGCAGTCAAATTCCAATTCACTTTCCCAGGAAACAACGTGGTAACGGTTCGTCCTCCACGTGCTCCTGAATATGAAATCACAAGAGCTCGTCCTTACATCGATGCAGACAACAAAAAGAAATTGGAAAAAGTGTATGGTATTGAAGCACCTGGTAACGTGAAAGCCATTTCCGTTTGGGTTCTTGGTCGTGGAAACGAGTATGACTTAGAAGGTTGGTTAGAAGACCATAATGGCAATAGCCATATCTTCCCTTTTGGATCCCTTGACTTTGTGGGTTGGAGACCTCTTCATATCACAATCCCTCCAGGAATTCCACAGGAAGCGAATGCTTTCCCTGCGACTCGGAACTTGATTTTCAAACAATTCAAAATTCGTTCTCGCACAAATACTGGACCTGAGACTGTATATCTTTTCTTCGATGAACTTCGTGTCCTTGCGGATACATTTGAAGTTCACTTTGATGGAGCAAACCTTGACTTTGATGAAGAGGATTGCAAAAACAAAGTGAAATTGGAGCAAATGCTTCAAAAATCGGGAGCGATCTCCACAGGCGCAAAAGTGCGTGATTGTGGGGGAAGTAACGGTTCTTCTCAAAACAAATAGATCCCTTTTCACTCCAAGGGAATCTACTTGGACCAGGAAAACCCAGCTAATCGGCTGGGTTTTTTGGCTTTACAGAATCGAACGGACCTGGAAAATGAACCCTAGGACTGTTCTTTTCGCGGATTCATCGCTAAATTTACCGTAACAACTTTATAGGAACTATGAACACCCTTTATTGGAAATACGAAGAGGGAGATTCTTTTCATGCCTGAGACTATTACCGAAGACAAATCAAACAAAATTGCCGAAAACGACAAACTAACACCTCTATTTAATGAGGAAATTTATGTTCGTGCTGATGCAGGAACGGTGCCCGTTTCTAAATTCAAAATCTATGACGATGTCATTGATGCATACAAGGCAGAAAATCGTTTAGCGGAAGCTAAACAAAAAATCGAAGATCATTTCAAAGAACACCCTGAATCAATCTCCGCCAAATACATGTTAATGATCATATCCTTCATGGAAGATTCCATGGGAGATGCGAATTTGGTGAAAAATATTTTGGATGCGTTTAAAGCTCATGCAAAATGGACGATCATCGAATATATCACTGACTCTATTTTACGTTTTGGCGACCATAGACTTGCTCTACGAGTCAAAGCAGAAGCTCTTGATAAACTCAAAAAAAATAAAGAACTCAAAGTTGTTTTAGAAAAGTTAGCCAAACAAGACCGCAAAAACCCTGAGATCGCTAAGAAGTATGGATTCTCCATTATGGAAGAAGACAAACCAAAAGCGATGTCTTATCTCAAACTCGCAGTTGAGATGTACGCGAAAAACAAAGAATACGTTCCGATGGAAGAAATTTGGCCTACCATCGTTCAAAATAATTATGAAGACGTTTCTTTCTTTGATAAAATCGAAAGGATTTTACTCGGCCAAAGAGAGAAAACTCGGTTAGTTGGTCTTCTTTACCCAATCGTTGAGCCATTTAAGGCGATGGAAGATTGGGATCATGTGATCTACTTCCTCAAAAAAATCTTAGAACACGAACCTGCTTCTCAAAAAGCACGTAACGAACTCATTCGTTCTTACAAACAAAAATACGTAGCACACTCGTTACTCGAAGATTTCCTTAAAATGAGTGAACTCGGGAACAACCGTAAACCAGTAAAACTTTGTATCACAAACTTTGAACGTAACATTGTTTTTGATACAGGTAACTATGTCATGCATAGAAACTGGGGTGTTGGTAAAATCACATCCATCTCTCAAACGGGAGATTCAATCTTTGTTGATTTTGAAGAAAAGAAAGATCATAAACTTTCCATTCAAATGGCGATCACTTCTTTGAAACCTCTCAAGAAAGATCATATTTGGGTGCAACACTTCGAAGATAGAAAAGCAATCACAACCATGTTCCAAGAAAACTTGGCAGAGTTTTTAAAACAACTGCTCAAGTCTTACGAAAACAAAATGTTAATCTCTGACATGAAGAATGAACTCATAGGTACATTCTTAAAAGCAGATGAGTGGTCAAAATGGTGGGCGAAGGTGAAATCGGTTCTTAAAAAAGAAGCGAACATCGGAATGAATCCGAAGAAAAAAGATGAAGTGGTTTATCATGAGAAACCAATCACTCACTCGGAAACCCTCACTCAAAAATTCCAAGCCACTACTGATGTGAATAAAAAGTTAGAAATTGCCATGGAAGCAGTGCGAGATTCAGATGAAGCTGCAGAAGCTGGTGAATTTTTTATCTCCCATTATGTGGAAGAAGAATCAGCGAGAGATATCATTCGTAAAATTTCTGCTTACCTTTATTTGGAAGAAGCTGGGAAGGCTTGGCCAACGGAAGAGTTTTCTCATAAAATCCGTGAGCCTGAGTTAAAAACGCTGATTCAAACATTAACAAAAGATGATGCTCTTAAGATTTCCAAAGCTTTGGAAAACACGGATATTAAAAAAGGATTTAAAGATCTGATCCGTGATCACCATCTGGAAGCAATCAATATCCTCATTGGTCTCCTTTTCGAAGTTCCTGTAAAGGTAAACCGTTCGGTTTTCCAAAACTTGGTAGCGGACGAAAAGTATGCAGAACTCAATTTGTTTGTTGAGACTGTGAGTAACAAATCCAAAGAAAATCCTGAAGTCTTCCTTTGGGTCGCAAAATCGATTTTATCTCATACTTGGAAATTTGATTGGTTAAAGGTGAGTGAAGAAGACTTGGTTCTCCGAGTTTTCCGTATCTTAAAACCTCTTGCTAAAATTGAAGACAAGGGAACCAAACTCAAAAACCAAGCGATGGACATTTTGTTCGGAAAAGACAATAGCCTTCTCCGTGACATCTTAACCAACGCTGACGATGAGTATGTTCGAAAACTATTTGCTCTTTTCAAAGAAGTGCCATATGTCACTGATTTAGAAAAAGACCAATTGTATGCTCTTATCAATGAAGTGAAACCAAACATTGTTTGGGATGAGTATGACTCTGAAGAAGATGCAGATGATGATCCATTAGCAAACCTACCTCACGATGTGGTGCTTGTGACAAGACGAGCTTTCAATGCGAAAAAACTCGAGTTTGAACACCTTGTGAATGTGGAAATGGCTGAAAACTCTCGTGATATCGGAGAGGCCCAAGAAAAAGGGGACTTACGAGAAAACGCAGAATACAAAGCTGCTATGGAAAAACAAGCACAGCTCCAAGCAGCCATCAAACGTTTGGAAGCAGAACTCAAAAGTGCTCGTATCTTAGATCTAAGTGATGTCAAAGCAGAAAAAGTAGGGATCGGAACCACTGTTCGTTTGAAAAACAAACAAACAGGAGAAGTCGTCACTTACTCCATCTTAGGTGCTTGGGATGCTGATACTGAAAAAAATATCATCTCCTACCAATCACCACTTGCGAAGTCTTTACTTGGTAAACACACTGGAAATGAAGCAACACTCGTTTTCGGTGCAACAGAAACTGTTTACGAAGTTTTGGATATCGCTCGTTACTCGATGACTGGACAGGAAGCCTGAAGGTCTTCCTTCCAACCATTCGTAGAAATTAGATCCACAAACGGTTCGGAAACATTTCCGGCAAAATCAGAGGCCTTAACTTCCAAAAGAAGATAAGGCCTTTCTTTTTGTAGGCTCTTCGGAATCAAAACTCGGATGGCACTTCGGTCTGGATCATATTCATAAGGAAAACTTTGTCCATCTAACAAAAGTTCTACATTCGTTTTAAATCCACTTCCCGTATCCGATAATCCGTAATATTTTTCTTCCATACAATGATTTCTCACTTCTGGAAGTTCGATGTATCGGGCAATAGATGTCATTGGGAAAACAGTAGGGGGAGTTTCATCAGACAACACCATTAGATAACCTAACTTAGTGAGTTTATAACTAAACCCACCTGGTTTTCGTTTTGGTTGAACACCTTGGAATTTTCCGATGGATACATCATAAAAATATAAGGAATCTTTGATGGAAGGTGTGTAACCTAAATTCATTTCACCCAGTCCTTCTCCTTTCCAACTCATTCGTTTTGTTTCAACTTGGTAAATTTTTCCTTTGAGGGGAAGACCTTTCGGAATTTTGAAAGATATGTCTTTTTCTTGGATCTCTGTGATGAGTAAATTTCCATCCCCAGATACTTCTGCTTTTGTTAAATCGAGAGTGATCACTCCGTCGGAGGATTTGTATTTGTTTCCAGTTCGTTTCGAAACTTGTTTGGTACTAAGGTCTTTGTGTGGTTCTTCGTGGAGAATGGTAAAGTATACAGAGGATTTGTTTCCCGTGGCATCACGTAGGGATGCTTGGATTTGGATTTTTTCATTTTTGGGGAATTGGTTTAAATCAAGTGAGTTTCCTTCCTCTTTAAAGAGTTTTGGTTGCTCATACATATGATAAAAATAAACGGGAGGTGATAAAGAGGATCGATTGATGTCGTAAAATTGGTGTTTTTGTGATTTTTCTTCAAAGGATAAAAAATCAAAATTTCTTGTGAAAACCGTTTTCCCATTCACTTCCAAATCCATTCCATACACATTGTTTTTGTTCCGAGAACGAATTTTGTCATATCCACTCAATCGAATTCGCACTTTTCCTGTTAGTTGGATGGAAGTAAAACTTTCGCCAGTTTCAGTAACGAGTTCAAACTTTCCTTTCCCGATTTCTTTTGCGGAGAGAAACATTGGTTTTTCTAAACTATCCCCTTCGAGAAACATAGAAAGAATCGTCGGAGGAGTTACATCCTTTTGGTGAATCTCAGAAAAGTAGAGTGGATTGATGGTCCCTTTTTCCGAACGGAATTCCAAATGTAAGTGAGGTGGGCCAGAACCTGTTTCCCCTGTTTTTCCAATGGCGTTTCCTTTTTTAGTAGAAAACATTCCGGCGGGGAGTTTCAGTTGGAAGCCAGTGGGATCTCCCATAAGTAATAAAGCTCGTCTCAAAAGTTCTAATTCGACAAGAGTTCCGCCAAAGGAATGTAAGTGGGCATACTTAGATTTGATTTTATATTTTGGATTGTATAAATTTAAAGAAAGTCCGTATCCCGTTTTGGAATAACTGATTTCTTCGACATACCCATCAAAGGTGGCTAAGATATTATGACCATTTAATCCATAGGATTTAAAGTCTGATCCTAAATGTAAGTTGTGATTTCTAATTTCAGCAAAAGTTCCCGAAACAGGTGAAAAATAGGGCAAAGGAAAACCTACATCGCGATGAGGGATGTCTGGAATTTTGGAATCCGAAAGTAGGATGTTTGGAAAAAAGAGTAGGGAAAGGAGAGGAAAACATAACTTTGCCAACTGCATGGGAAAAGTAGAAACCGCCCACTTGCTTTGTCATGCCTTTCCTTGGCGAAAGAAGAAAATCCTAACCCATCGATTCCCTTGACAATCTAGACTTGGGACCTAGTATGACAGGGAACAATTTCAAATGAAACAAGGTGTTGTTTTAATTTTTATCCTTCTTGTGTCTGGGTGTGCTTTTTTTTCAAAAGAACCAGGCCGGCCTCCGAAGATTGACGGAGTCCCCATCCCCGATTCCAAACGTTTGATTTACATTCAAAATGTGAGAAACAATACCTATTCCCCAGGAATGCATACACGACTCACCCAAATGATTATGGAAGAAATCGACCGTAGGGGAAGGTTCATCACCACTCGGGAAAAAACTCTCGCGAAATACCGATTGTATGCAGAGATTGTCCACTACCAACAGGTAGGGGATTTAATGGATTTGGCTGACCAACAAATCACCTCCGAATTGTTCGTTGTGACTCGGGTGGAGATCATCGAAGCCGATACAGGAGTCAAAATTCCAATGGAACGGAGTGAGATTCCAGGAAGAGTGCACTTTTCCACTCAAATTGGATTTCGAGAATCGGAACTCGAAGCACAAAACCGTTTGTTACGGGTGATGGCGCTTCGAATCGCTGAAGAAGCAGAAAGAGCTTGGTATTATTCGCTTTCTGGTGTATTGAATTAAGATAGTAATTAGGAGATAACCCTTGCAAAACGATCCTATTTCCCATGAAGACACAAAAAAAGAGATGCTCGCGTTTGAAGAGTATCTCAAAGAAAAAGGTTTAAAAATAACCAACCAACGTCTGTTAGTTGCACAAAAGATCTTTTCTAGTCATAATCATTTTACAGCAGAAGGATTACTCGACGAATTAAAAGACAATAAGGATCGAATCTCCAAAGCGACTATCTACCGAATTTTAGCAATTATGGTGGAAGCGGGCCTACTGGAAGAACATGATTTTGGTAAAGATTACAAATACTACGAACACATCATTGGTCATGAACACCATGATCATATCATCTGTATGCAATGTGGGCGGATTGTCGAATTCATCGATGAACGCATTGAAGAATTACAAAACAAAGCAGCTTCTGAAAATGGGTTCACCATCACTGGGCATAGTTTGAATATTTTTGGGAATTGTTTAAACTTTGCAACCTGCGAACACAAAAACAAAAAATAGTGACTTCTATTTTTAAAGAAGGAACACATGATACTGGTTCTTATGCAAGGACTGGTACGTTAATTCTAAATGGCATCGAAATCCAAACTCCGATTTTTATGCCTGTGGGAACCCGTGGTAGCATCAAATCACTTACCTCGGAAGATATTGATGAGCTAGGTTACAATTTAATCCTTGCCAATACGTATCACCTCTATTTAAAACCAGGCAAAGAGGTTTTTGATCATTTCCATGGTTTAAAAAACTTCATGTCCTATAAAAAGGCTCTTCTTACCGACTCAGGTGGTTTTCAGGTGTTTAGCCTTGCCAGTTTGTTTAAGTTTGAGGAAGACGGCGTTCGTTTCCAATCTCATATCGATGGGAGTTACCATAAATTCACTCCAACATCTGTGATTGATATGCAAAGGTCCATTGGATCGGACATCATGATGGTCCTTGATGATTGTGCCCCGTATGGAAGTGATACGAAACGGCTGGAACTTGCATTAGATCGGACTCACAGGTGGGCCAAGGAGTCCTATGCCTATTGGATGGAGAATCCAAATGGGCAAAATGTATTCCCCATTGTCCAAGGTGGGGTGAATGAAACCCTCCGCCTTCGGAGTTTAGAAACCTTACAAAAAATCAATTTTCCGGGAATTGCCATCGGCGGTTTGAGTGTGGGGGAACCAAGGCCTGAATACATTCGGATTTTAGAATGTATGGCCCCTCATTTGGACAAGGCGAGGCCTAGATACCTGATGGGTGTGGGAACCGTGGTAGACATCCTAGAGGGCGTGAAAAACGGGATTGATATGTTTGATTGTGTACTTCCCACAAGGAATGCTCGGAATGGGCAAGTATTCACCTCCAATGGCAAACTCAATTTACGAAATGAATCCCATAGGCTCAGTGATGCACCCATTGATCCCGAATGTGGCTGTAAGGTTTGCAAAACATATAGTCTTGGTTACATTCGCCACTTACATAAGGTAAAGGAATTAACCGCCTTTTCCTTATCTACCTACCATAATTTATTTTTTATGCAAAGCTTCATGGAAAAGATGCGAAAGTCCATAGAAATAGGCAATTTTCGAGACTTTTATGCGCATTGGAAAAATTTGTTTGGTAGCTAAAATTATTAGGTTGACGTACCCATTTTTTTTGAATGTGATTGTACCGTCATTTCTACATTGATTGTAGCTTCATTGAGGAGTCTCTAGACACACATGGAAATCACCAGAAGGGAAAAAGATAAAATCGTAGTACTCGATATTAACGGGGAAATCGACCTTTATAACGCGCCTGAGATCAAGGATGTAATCGCCAAATTGATCGAAGAACAAAAGGTATTGCATCGTCATCAATCTCGAGAAGGTATCTTACATCGACTCTTCCGGAATTGGAGCTTTAATTTCAAGTTTGTCCAACCTGAAAAAATACCAAGGTGGATTAAAAATCATCAACGTAGCAGGTTCTGTTCGAAAAGTATTTGAAC
Organism: Leptospira kemamanensis; assembly: GCF_004769665.1. GTDB lineage: Bacteria > Spirochaetota > Leptospiria > Leptospirales > Leptospiraceae > Leptospira_A > Leptospira_A kemamanensis. The sequence goes on along the minus strand of NZ_RQGG01000028.1, from coordinate 62,973 downwards.
TCACTAAGTTGACTTCATTTTTTGAAATTTTCGACAGCGAAGACGAAGCAGTTACTGCTTTCAAATAATAGGGGAAGCGTATTTGCGCTTCTCTCTTACAATCCCCCCTACCAAACATTAAGGAGTTTGTTATGTTAAAAAAGAAAAAGACATCAGTCTTTCTCTCCGCTTTGGTATTGTTCTCAGCAGGATTTGTAAACTGCGCACAAGAACTACCACTCAAAGAACTCGCGTTAGCGAAATCACAAGTGGAACGAGCAGAAAGACTTTCCGCCGAAGAATTTGCCCCTGAAGAATTCAGCGAAGCTAAAAAAAGTTTAGTTTCTGCCAATGAATTTGCCGCTGAAGAAAAAGCATCTGACTCCAAAAAGAGTGCAGATTATGCAATTTCAAAAGCATACGATGCTCTTGAGAAAACATTACCTAAGTTAGCTGCAAAATCTCGTGAAGAAGCAGTGGCGGCCATTGATGCTGCAGACGAAGCCTATGCTTCTGAATACACTCCTGAAGAATACAAAAAAGCAGTAGCTGCAAGAGATGCAGGGGAAACTAAATTAGCGCAAGCTGATGCAAGCCTTGCTTCTTATTTACGTGAAGACAAAGATGAAACAGCAAAAGAAGTAAAACGAACTGTTGCTTTGCAAGAATATGAAGATGCTCATAACCAATTCCAAGAAGCATCTAAAATCAGTTCTGACGCAAAAAAAGTAGCACTTGAAAAATCAGGTGGATCACTTGTGAAGTCAGCTGATGAAGTAGACGCACTCCTAGATAAAGCAGCATCGTATTCAAAAGCGGGAAACCCAGCCATTGATGAAGAAAAAGCTAGAATCGCTTCTGCAAGAGAAGACATCCAAGCAGGAAAACTAAAATCCGCTGATGAAAAAATCAAAGCAGCAAGACTTGCTTCTGCCGCTTTATTACAAGACTCCATCAAAGATCACGCGAAGAACCGAAATACACAAGCAAGAGAAGTGGTAGAAGATGCCAACCTTCGATTTGGTGAATTGAATGCTGAGTCTTACCTCAAGTCTAATGCAAAAGAATCATATGCAAGCACACAAGAAAACTTAGGTGCTTCTAACGAATCTTTACAAGCATCCGGAAACCTTTTAGAACAAGACAAATTTGAAGACTCGATTGCTCAATCCGAAGAAGCGATTCGTTTGGCTGAGATTTCCATTGACCAAATTGAAACTTTGAAAGGAAAAAACAACGTAGCGAAAACAGATCGTAACGCTGTAGATGCAGATTCTGACAAAACAACAGAAAACAAAGATTCTAACCAAACATCTTCTTCTCAAATCGAAGAATTATCTGGTGGTTGGAAACGATACACTGTTGAAAAATCAAATCCTGCTGATTGCCTTTGGAGAATTGCGGACAGAGAAGACGTTTATAACGATGCAAAACTTTGGCCACGTATTTTTGAAGCGAACCGTAAGAGCATTCGTAACAAAAACCTCATTTATCCAAAACAAAAATTGAACATCCCACCAAAAACGGGAAAAATCGGAAAAGCTCCTAAACAATAAACATTGTTTAGGTGAAAGAAATAAAGCTGTCGTAAAGACAGCTTTTTTTTTGTCTAAATCATAGGACCCATATGAACCGAGGATACACAACTCCCGTTACCACAATTACAGAAAAAGACTTTGAAATCTTGGTCCAATTGGCTTTGGATGAGGATTTACCTGCTGGGGACATCACAACAGACACTCTTTTCTCCCAAAAGGAAACTTGCACCGCCATTCTTTTGGCAAAAGAAGAAGGGATCCTCTGTGGACTTGCCGTGATCCCATGCCTCATTCAGAAAACAAAAGCATCGATTACTTGGACGAAGGCTCTAGACGATGGTGCCTTTCTTTCCAAAGGCACAATCATTGGAGAACTGAAAGGTTCCCTCGTAGATCTTTTGAAGATGGAACGAATTTTACTGAACTTCATCCAATACCTTTCAGGCATTGCAACGAATGCGAACCGAGTGGCAAAAGAATTTCCGAACCTCCTCATCCTCGATACACGTAAAACACTTCCTGGTTATCGAAAATTGGCGAAATATGCGGTATATACTGGTGGTGGTGCCAACCATAGATTGAATTTATCTGAGATGGCCATGTTAAAGGACAATCACATTGCCAAAGCTGGATCTATTCAGTCTGCCGTACAAATGGTACGAGAAAAAAATCCCGGGAAAAAAATTGAGTTGGAAATTGATGAGATTGCACAATTAAATGATGCAATTGCATCGAAGCCAGATATCATTTTACTCGATAATTTTTCAGATGTAGATACTGAAAAAGCGATTCAGATCCTAAAAGAAACGGCACCAGGGATTCAAATCGAATGTTCTGGTGGAATTACCCCTGATAAACTAAGGTTTTTATCCAAGTTTGATGGAATTGGTGTGAGTATGGGGTATTTAACGCATACGGTTAAGTTTTTAGACATTAGTTTGGATATCAAATAATGGGACTCTATCAGGACATAAAAGACAAACAAGAGTTATTTGACGCTGTCCAAAAACGACTTGGTCCTGAAAAAGCTGGGTTGGTCGAAAAGGCATATAACATTGCTGATAAAATGCATGAGGGCCAAAAAAGACTTTCTGGGGAACCATATATCATTCATCCCATGAATGTTGCCTCAGTCTTAGATGATTTGGGACTCGACGAAAGGGCAATCGCAGCGGGTTTGTTACACGATGTCGTTGAAGATACAAGTTATTCGAAAGAAGATATGGCTCGCGAATTCGGAGAAGACATTGCGGCACTTGTGGAAGGTGTTACTAAAATTTCCGAAATCAAATCGCAGTCCAAAGAAACAGAAGCTGCAGAAAACATCCGTAAGATGTTACTTGCCACGATCAAAGATGTGCGAGTGATGCTCATTAAACTTGCCGATAAGACTCATAACGTAAGAACACTGAAATTCCAACCGGAAGAAAAACAAAAAAGAATTGCAAAAGAAGTTTTATCACTCTATGCCCCGATTGCAGGTCGACTTGGGGTGTATAAAGTAAAATTTGAATTGGAAGACTTGGCCTTCCAATCACTTCATCCTGAAGAATACCAAGAAATCAAAAAAAGGGTTTCTGCCAAAAAATCAGAACGTGATGAATACATTGAAAAGATAAAAATTATCCTCAAACAAAGGTTAGCTGAAATTAATATTGATGCTAGAATTGATGGAAGGGCAAAACATTTTTATTCCATATATCGTAAAATGGTGACTAAGGAAAAATCCTTTTCCGAAATTTTTGACTTACGAGCTGTTCGTATCATCGCCAATGAAATCAAAGATTGTTATGGAGTGCTTGGAATCGTACACACTCTTTGGACACCCATCCCTGGAAGATTTAAAGATTATATAGCCACTCCCAAAACAAATTTATACCAATCTTTGCATACAACGGTATTTGGTCCCGATGGTCGTCCTATGGAAGTGCAAATTCGGACCAAAGAGATGAATGCCATTGCTGAAAATGGGGTGGCAGCTCACTGGGCTTATAAAGAATCCACAAACTTATCTCGTTCCTCTGTGATTTTGCAAAACGGAGTGGAAAATGCCTTCCGGATGAAGTGGCTCGAAATTTTGAAATCCTGGCAAGACCCAAGCCTTGATTCCAAAGAGTTTATGGAAGAACTCCAATATGATCTTCACGAAGATGAAGTCTTTGTGTTCACTCCGAAGGGTGAGATCATTGAAATGCCAAAAGGCGCAACTGTTTTAGACTATGCTTTCCGTATCCATACAGATGTGGGAATCCATGCTCGTGGTGGAAAAGTAAATGGTCGAATGGTTACACTTCGTACGGAATTGAAATCTGGTGACCAAGTCGAAATCATCACCGAAAAAAATTCCAAACCATCTCCGATTTGGCTTCGGATTGTTAAAACATCTGGCGCCAGACAGAAGTTACGTGCCTATTTCCGTAAACTCCAAGAAGATTCTCAAAAAGAAACCATTGGTTCTGTCTTAGAAGCGACAAATCCAAACTTTGATGAAAACACCATCAAAGAAATTAAAAAAGTTAAAATCAAAAAACAAACAAAACCAAATCCCAACCAAGAAGAATCCAAGGAGTTTGGAATCTCTGTTGCGGGATGGAATGATGTTCCTGTGCGAGTTGCTTCTTGTTGTACTCCGATCCCTGGGGATGAAATCATTGGTTTTATCACAAGAGGTAGGGGAGTGAGTGTACACAAAAAAGACTGCACAACTGCTACAAAACAATTGGAATGGATGAAAACAATTCCAGTGCGTTGGGAAGGACCTGGGGAACCAATCCCCATTCAAATTGAAGTCCGTGCCAAGGATGTACAGGGAATTTATTTGTCCATGGTGGAATCCATTTCCAGTACAGAAACCAATATCTTGGAAGCAGGTGCCTCATCACATCCTAATGGAACTCTTACTGCCAAATTTATGTTAGAAGTGGATCACTTGGACCAACTCAAGGAAATTTTAGAGAATTTAAGAATGATCCAAGGTGTTGTTTTTGCGGAACGAGTTAAAAAATAAACCATTGCAATTGGTTTGGTTTCAATTGGTAATAGATACCTTCTTTATTTTTTTCTTGAGGAAAAATATTTCCACTCACTAAATCTTTCAGTTCCTTTTGGTAGAAGATTCCTTCTTGGTAAGGAATCCATCCGGAAACAGTTGTGTTTTGGTAATTCCACAGAAACAATTCGGTTTGGCTTTCCGAATGAATCAATCGTGTGAATATTGGGAATTGATTGAACTCGGAATAGTTTGTTTCTTCGTAATGAATCGTTTTTCCTCTTTTTTTGACCACGGAAAAAACTCTTTGGTAAAATTCTAAAGTTTCCAGATTCGGAGTTTCCTCATCGGCTCGGATCATTTGTACGGGAATTTTTTTTCTGTAACCAAGCTCTTGGCCATCATGGAATAAAATGATGTTTGGATTTGCTTGGAGTAAACTGAAATAGATTTTGTTTTGTTCACCAAAACTTTGTTTGGCTCTCCTTTCATCGTGATTTTCTAAAAATTGAATCTGATTTTTCTTTGATGGGTGTTTGAGTATTTCATTTATTTTTGGTAATTCCTTATGATACATGGCATCATATAAGTCTTTGTCGTAAGTGGCATCAAAACCAAGAGATAAGAGTGTTTCCTCTAAACCCCAATACACTTCGGCATAAAATTTAAACTCTGGAAATTCTGTTTTGATCGTTTGGATCACAGTTTGCCAATTGTATACAGACCTTTTTCCGTGAGTTTTTTCAAATACATCAGGCAGAGGTAACATTGCCATATCACAACGCACGCCATCACACTGTTTGGCGATATGTCGAAGGATTTGGACATGAAAAACTTCTACTTCTGGATTGGAAAAATCCCATTGGATGGTATCCGTCCAACCATCGAAGTAGGGATCCCTTCCGTGGAAATACATTTGTCCATTGGGATGTAGGAAAGTGTTTTTGAGATCATTTGATTCTTCGGCTTTTAGAAACAAATGAGGATATGTTTTTACGAGAGGTGAATCAATGGCCAAATGATTGGGAACAAAATCTAAAATTAGTTTTTTGTTTTTAGAATGGAACCATTCATAGATTTCTGTTAGGTCATTTGTTTCAGTGATCAGTGGATCTGGAACATAGTCATAAATGGCGTAAGGTGATCCATATACATCGTCTGGTTCTAAATTGGATTTCACGTGATGGAAATCTGGTTGTAATTCAGGCATGGTCTGTGCGATTTTCCTAGAACTGGGACTATTTTTCCACACTCCCATGAGCCAAATTTCATCTGCCCAAACAAAGGGTGCTTTTTTTTCTATTTCGTCGAAGAGAGCTGGAATCGGTTTCCCTTTTTTTCCACAAAAAAGCCTTGAGCCTATCTCGTACAAATGGATTTGATGGAAGGGATGTTTCATAAATTAGTTCAATACCATATGGTTCGTTTCCAAGTAATCAAGTTTGTTTTGGTTGGTATCACTTGTCTTTTACCAATTCTTTTTACCCAAAACTGTACCGAAGAAGATACGAAGGATACCCTCAGTCGAGTGGTAGACCAATCTTGGGAAGGTGATGTGAATTCCATTCCAAAGGCCTTACAAGCAAAAAATCCAGTGGCTGATCCCAAGGCAAAAAAAGGGGGTAGGATTCGCATCTATTCCCACCAGTTTCCCAAGTCTTTGAACTATTACTTAGACCAATTCACAACAACAGCACGAATCTTTACAAGTCTCTATGAGCCACTTACGGCTTACCATCCTCTCACATTAGAAACTATCCCTCATTTGGCTCGTGAATGGAAGATCTCTCCTGACAAAAAGAAGTTTACGTTTTATTTGGATCCGAATGCACGTTGGTCGGATGGAAAACCCGTCACTGCAGATGATGTGATTTTTACCTATGATACGATTATGAATCCGAAACATGGAACGGCTGTATTTCGCATTTCTTTATCCAGGTTTTTGAAACCTGTGAAATTGGATGAGTTAACCGTTTTATTTGAAGCAAAAGAAGTACATTGGAATAATTTTAATGATATCGCATCTTCTATCTTTATTTTACCAAAACATCATTTTGAAGGAAAAGACTTTAACAAAGAAAATATGGAGTTCCCTGTAGTATCTGGTCCATACAAAATCACGGAAGTCAAAAAGAACCGTTACATCAAATTAGAACGTAGAGGTGATTGGTGGCAAAGAGCTTATCCTTTTAACGAAGGAAGGAACAATTTTGATCAAATCGTCTATAAGGTATACAACGAAGAAGCTGTTGCCTTACAAGCATTCAAAAAGGGTGATATCGATATTTATCCTGTTTATTCAGCCTTTGTTTGGGTGGAAGAAGCAAAAGGAGAATCCTTTGATAAAAATTGGATCGCCAAACAACGGATTTTTAATTTAAAACCAATTGGATTTCAGGGTTGGGCAATGAACTCAAGAAGACCAATTTTTTCTGACAAACGAGTGAGAGAAGCAATGAACTTACTCGTAGATAGGAAATTGATGATCGACAAACTCGCGTATGGTGAGTATGATCCAACCAATAGTTATTATCCAGATTTTTATTTAGGTGGTGAACCTAATCCCAATACTCCTACAAAGTTTGATATTGAAAGAGCAAGGAAGTTACTTGCGGAAGCAGGTTGGAAACCAAACGCAGAAGGAATTTTGGAAAAAGATGGAAAACCGTTTCAGTTTTCTATCTTAGATCGGGATAAAAAAACAGAAAAATACTTCACTGTCTTTTTGGAAAAAGCAAAGGAAGTGGGAATTCGTGCTTCGATCGATACACTTGATTTAGCAGCTTGGAGTGAACGTGTTGACAAATATGATTTTGATATGACATGGGCTGCTTGGGGTTCTGGAATTTTTAAAGATCCTGAATCCCAATGGTTGTCCAAGCATGCCGATGAACAAGGCCAACCCAATCTTCCTGGACTAAAGATCCCTGAAGTGGATAAACTTATTGAAAAACAAAAAACGGAATTTTCTGTAACAAAACGAAATGAAATCTTAAAACAAATTGATCGGATTGTATATAAGGAATACCCATATGTTTTGTTATGGCATTTGCCTAGCACAAGACTTTTGTATTGGCAAAAATATGGAATGCCAAGTTTACCACTGGGAAAATATGGAGATGAAAGTTTTTCTTCAGATTATTGGTGGTATGATGCCGAGAAGGATCAAAAACTTTCGGAGAGTCTTTCTAAAAAAGAAAAGTTCTTCGACTATGAAGCCATTGTTCGTTGGAAGTAAACATCTCTCGTGACTGAGAAACAAGGTCCAATCAAAGGGATCCGAGATAAGATCTCACAATTATGGAATCAATATCCAAATTGGGGAAAAATTCCCCAATTTTTGGAGTTATTGGAAAAGGGTCTCGACAAAGAGCTGTTTGTTGACCCTAATAAAAAACAAGAACCAATTCCACTGGAAGATCTTCCCGTGGATGAAGTTCTAAGAAAGTCTGGTTTCATTCGTAACTTTTACGAACGATTATTTCCCGTATCCCATGTCTTTCGGATGACCTATCGTTACGATCGTGAGTTCTTAGACAATTTTATGCCATTGTCTACCGATGGATATATCGGACGTGGCTCTTATAAATTTGTTTATAAACTTCCTTGGAACCAAGTCGTTAAAATAGGAAAATCGAAACTACCTTCTGATGTGATTTTTGGTTCCTTATTTAAAGAAGTGGGAAGGGATTTACCTCGTTTTTTAAAACCAGAAGAAATTGAATTACGAGATTTTTTAAAAGCTCAAACCTTTCGTGATTCCAAAAAAGATGAAATTGATTTTAAATTCAAACGATTGGGTTTGGAACGTTTGCATTATTGGAAATTAAAATCACTCATTCCTGACCTGGTCGTTCCCACCCGATTTTTTATGGGAATGCGAGTGCGAAAAAATCCATTTGGAATTCCCAATATCACGCTTACCCCATGTGACCAACAACCACTCCTTGCTGGGAAACATTTAAAAGAATTTACCATCCGCAATGAAAAATTAGATCAAAATCCGATCTTGGATAAACTGTTTCCCAAATGGAAATTGAACTTTGATTCTCATCGTTTCGGTGTGATCTCGAAATCTAAACTAAAAAAAATCGCAGTTGACTTTAATCGAGTGATTGAAGTTACCAAATACTTAGCTGAAGAAGAAAAATTGATTTTTGACATCCATGCAGAAAATATCATCATCACACTCCCTGACTTTGAATTGAAAATTTTCGACTTTCACGTGTTTGATGACTATTTATATGAACCTTCTTTGGAAAATCCAACACCCGAGATGGATCACATCAAAATCATTGAAGAGTTTATTAAATCATTTGAATTGGATTAATTGATGTTTGTTTCGAATCGGAATTTTCCTTCCTTTACCATTTTATCAATATTGATCATTGGGTATGCTTGTTACCAAAGTTTTGTTTGGAGATGGATTTGTGATGACGCTTACATTAGCTTTGTGTATGCACGAAATTTATGGGAAGGAAATGGCTTTGTTTTTAACTTGGAAGAAAAAGTTGAAGGTTATACCAATTTTCTTTGGACAATTTATTTGTCTCTCGGTTATGGAATCGGGTTTCTTCCGCAGTCTCTCTCTGTTTATACAGGAATCTTTTTTTATCTCTCGTTGCTTGTTTTGTTTTTTTATGTAGAATACAAAGAATCGTTTGGCAGTTTTTATCCACTTCTACTTGTTCATTTAGGACTTTTTTATCATCTCTATATATTTGCGAGTTCTGGATTGGAAACGGCCATGTTTACTTTTTTTGTAAACATGGGTTTCCTCTTTTGGGAAAAAAAGAAAGATGCTGTTTTTATTAGTTTTTTGTTAGCAAGTCTCACTCGTCCAGAAGGGGTTTTGTTTTTGCTTTTTGTATCTCTGGATTGGTTGCGTAAAAAAAGGTTCAGAACACCCATTCTTTTTGGATTTCTTTTTTTCATTTTTCTTCTCTTTCGGTTCGGTTATTACCAAGATTTTTTTCCAAATACCTTTTATGCGAAGGGAAATAAAGGAAGTTATCTTTCACAAGGGTTTTATTACCTAATGTATTTGTTTCAGACGTATCCTTTGTATCCTTTTGTGATGGTTCTTTCTGGCATTCAGATGTACCAAAGGTTTCGCCAAACAAAGGAAGATCTTTTTACTCATGCTGCTTTACTCCTGTATATAGTGTATGTCCTCTATGTGGGTGGAGATTTTATGGGGAATCGATTTTGGATCCCGATCCTGCCTTATCTTTCTTATTTGGCATTTCAACAATTGCAGTTTTGGACAAGGGAATCTCAAATTGAATCAAATCAACAAAAGTTATTTTACCGTTTGTATTCCAAAAATTCAATATTGTTTTCTCTCATTTTTATCCTTTCCTCTGCCATTCATATCGATCCATTGAAAATGGATGGAAATCGTATTCCCGATTGGCATGGAATCGTAGAAGAACGGATGTTTTATGATCAACATTTAATGGATGTTCGTGGTTATGATGAAGGGGCTTTGCAAGAATTTCGAGTAGCCTTTTTTGGTGCGCAAGCTCATTTTATTTATTATTTAAAACCTCAATTTGCCTTTGAAGCTGAATCGGGCTTAACCGACAAATCGTTTGCAAGAAAACCGATTGCTGTGCGAGGTCGGATTGGTCACGAAGGAAAACTCAGTTACGAAGACTTAAATGTTCGAAAGATCGATTTGTTATTAGACAATCGTTTGCCTGAGTTAGAACTTCCTTTTGTGATCTATACCTGGCGAACCATTCCACTTCGTTTTTATGTATGGAATTATGATCCTAAGAAAATGAATCTGTTATGTGAAAGAAAGGATTGGAACTGTGAAGACCTTAGACATCGTTTTAAAAAAGAAAATTGGGATCTGCATTCTTCTTTGTTTTTGGGTAAGGTCAGCTCTCCATGAGAAAAGAAATTTCTCTTCCTTATGGTAAGGTTGTCTTTGGCTCTTTGGGAAAAAAAGATTTAACTACTTCTCTTTCGGATGTATATGGTTTTCCAAAGTCTCCCATTGAATGGAGTAACTTTACGAAGTCGGTTCTCGCCAAAGAAACAAACCTTCCCAGTTCCCAGATCACCTGTTTAAACCAAGTTCATGGAGACCAAATCGATTGTGTGAGTGATTCGACCATGGAAGATCCGGGGGAAGTTCCCATCGGAGACGGATTGTATACGAGTCAGAAAAACCAAGTTTTGGTAGTGAGAACCGCTGACTGTGTACCTGTTTTTTTACATTCCACAAAACGACCGTTTGTTTCTGTTTTGCATTCCGGATGGAAAGGAACAAAGTTAGGGATCACAGAAAAAATGATCCAAACTCTACTGGATGAGGGTGATTTTTTAGAAGACTTGTCACTGGAATTTGGACCCTACATCCAAAGATCCAATTACGAAGTAGGGGAAGACGTCGCTACTGATTTCCAAAGTTTAGGGAACGATGTGTGTATGCCAAAAGGAAACGGAAAATTTCTTTTGGATGTGGGGCTTGCGATTGAAACGAGAGTGAAACGTCAGTTTGGCGATAAGCTTCAGATCAGAAATGATCATGTGGATGTGTTCCAGAGCCCTCTTTACTTTAGCCACAGGGCCAAAGAAGAGGGTCGTAATTTGAATTTTATACTTTGGGAATCTTAATGAGAGTTTCTTTGATTTTCTCTAAGATTTTTTCCCGTTTGATTGGTTTCACAATATAGTCCATCGCACCATTTTCTAAAAGTGCTTTGATGACAGATGGTGTGTTTTCTTCTGAGATAAAAAGAATCCTTGGCAAAACTCCCATCTCTTTCATATCCCAAAAGGCAGCAAAACCATCTACTTCTGGTAAAAAGATTTCAATGGTGACAAGGTCGATCTGTTGGCGATTTTCCTTGTACATCTTTAAGAGTTCTTTTCCTGTTTCGGCAATTCCTAAGATTTTGAAACCTTCTGATTCCAAAATCTGTTGGAGTTGTTTGGACTGGAATTTGGAATTCTCAGCGATGAGAATCTGATATGGTCTACCTGTGGGTCCTATGCCTGCTTGCATGATGTTCTAAGTACCTTATCCAAGTGCCTTTTCGATTTCAACCCCAATTTCTTTGGTTCCAAGGACTGTCGTGCCTTCTTCGGCGATATCACGAGTCCTGAGTCCTTTTTTGAGAACGGAACGAATTGCGTTTTCGATGGATACTGCTTCTTTTTCCATTGAGAAAGAATATCGTAACATCAGAGCTCCAGAAAGAATTTGAGCAATTGGATTGGCGATTCCTTTTCCTGCGATATCAGGCGCTGATCCACCAGATGGTTCATAGAGTCCAAACCCAGATTCAGAAAGAGAAGCAGAAGGTAACATTCCAATCGAACCTGTAATGATGGAAGCTTCATCGGAAAGGATGTCTCCAAACATATTTTCACAAAGCATCACATCAAATTGTTTTGGTTTTACGATGAGCTGCATTGCGGCGTTGTCCACATAGAGGTGTTCCAAAACACAATCAGAGTATTCTTTTTTATGAAGTTCGACTACCACTTCTCTCCACAATACAGAAGTGGTAAGAACGTTTGCTTTATCGATGCTCGTTACTTTTTTATTCCGTTTTTTAGCAGCTTCGAATGCTGTGCGTGCGATCCGTTCAATTTCTCTTCTAGAATAACGCATTGTGTCATAAGCAAATTCTTCAGGCCCACTTCCTTCACGACCTTTGGGTTTTCCAAAATAGATTCCAGAAGTTAACTCGCGTAAGATGAGAATGTCAAGGCCATCACCGATAATATCACCACGGATGGGACTTGCTTTTTTTAACTCAGGATAGATGATCGCTGGGCGAAGGTTTGCAAATAAATCAAAATGTTTGCGAAGAGGAAGTAGGGCACCTCGTTCTGGTTGTCTATCAGGTGGGAGTCCTTCCCATTTAGGTCCACCTACAGAACCAAAAAAAATCGCACTGGATGATTCACAAAGTTTTAATGTTTCTTCTGGGAGAGGAAAACCAGTGGCATCAATCGCAGCTCCTCCAACTAATGCGTGTTCAAAGCTAAATTCGCTAAATTTTGTTCCTAATGCTTTCCTTACCACTTGTAAGGCAACTTCCATTACTTCTGGGCCGATTCCGTCACCGGCAAGTACTGCTACTTTTTTCATTTCATTTCCTTTAAAACTGATTCTAAAATATCCAATCCTTCTGTCGCTTTTTCGATGCTTAAGATGAGTGGAGGGATAATACGAATGACTTTTCCTGCGGTGCTATTCACCACAAGACCACGTTTCAAACATTCTTCCACAACGGGTCTTGATTCTGTATACAATTCCACACCGATATGTAGCCCACGTCCGCGAACTTCTTTGATTTTCCCAGTGGACTCCATGATTTGTTTTAGGCGTAGGAACATTTGTTCCGAGATTGTGGAAACATGATCGAGTAAGTTTCGAGAAAGGATGATTTTAAATGTTTCATAGGCAGCAACACAGGCAAGGTGGTTTCCGCCAAAGGTTGAACCATGCATCCCTTTTTCCAATACGGATTCGTATTCTTTGGAAACAACAAGGGCACCCATTGGAAATCCAGACCCAAGTGCTTTGGCAAGTGTGAATGCATCGGGATACATACCGTAATGTTCAAAACAAAACATCTTACCAGTTCGTCCCATCCCTGTTTGAATTTCATCAAACACAAGCAGGGAATTGGTTTCTTCCGTGAGTTTACGTGCGAGGTTCACAAAGGATTGTGTGAGTGGGATCACTCCACCTTCTCCAATGATGAGTTCCATGATAATCCCTGCAATGGAACCACCATACTGTTCGAATGCTTGGATGAGAGAATCTTCATTATTGGGTTCCACAAAATGGACGTCAGCTGCTAGTTCTCCAAATCCATTGCGAACCGATTCATTGCCCGTCATGGACATAGCTGATAATGTTCTGCCATGAAAACTGGAGTGGAGCGCTAATATCACTGGACTATCAATGTTTTGGTTCACACCATGCCTACGCATCAGTTTGAATGCAGCTTCATTGGCCTCAGTTCCCGAATTACATAAAAACACTTTTCCAGGAATACTGTTTTCAATGATTACTTCTGCGAGTTTCGCCTGTTCTTCAGAGTAATACAAATTGGATGAGTGAAGGATTTTATCCATTTGGTTCCGTAAAGCTTCGATGAGATCTGCTTCCCCATGACCTAAATTAGATACCGCAATTCCAGCTAAAAAGTCAATATAACCTTTGTTATCTTGGTCAAAGATCATCTCTCCGACACCATATTGGAAAGCTACAGGATATCTGTTGTATGTACCAAGTAAGTATTTGTCAGAAAGTTGTTTGATACTATCAAATTTGGTTTTGGTTTCGGAGTTCATAATAGGCCTGCTAGTTGTAAAAAGTCTTTTTCAGCGCGAGAAATTTCAGATCCAAGAGTTTCCCAAAGGCCTGGGATCTCAGAAGATTTTTTTGGTTTTTTCAGAGAAGCAAAAGAGGAATATACTTTTACCTTAGGTTCTGTCCCTGAAGGGCGGATGGTGAGTTTTGCATTTCCTTCTAGTTCCACTTGGATCACATTTGATTTTGGCATCCCTTTGAATACAGAAGCTTTGCCTTTACCAGATGGTTTCTGTGTTTCATAATCAAGAACACTGACTACCTTTCTTCCCCCAATCATCTTTCCAATGAGGTTTTCTTTTCGTAAAGCCTCAATGGATTCTTTGATTTTAGTTTGTCCAGAACTTCCTTCTAAGGTAAGAGAATACAAACTTTCGCGGTACAGTCCATACTTCAGATAAATTTCATTCAGGTAAGAGAGTAGATCTCCTTTTTCTGCTAGGATCTCTACAAACAGGAGGGCACTGGAAAGGGAATCTTTGTCTCGTACAAAAGGTACGGGAAGGTATCCGTAAGATTCTTCACCACCGAATAGAAACAAATTGTTTTTCTTTGTTTCAATTTGTTTCATTTCTTCTGCAATGTATTTGAACCCAGTGAGAACATTTTTGATTTTGATTCCATTTTTTTTCGCAATGGCTTCTTGTAAGTCGGTTGTGACAATGGTTTTGACTAAGTGGTATACTTTGCCTTTTGTTTTTTTACGTTCAGAAAGGTAAGCTGCCATAATGGATCCAATTTGGTTTCCATTCAGATATTCATATTCCCCGTCGGATTTTCGAACACCCACACCCAACCTGTCTGCGTCTGGGTCAGTGGCAATGAACACTTCTGCTTTTTTCTTTTTAGCGTGAAACTCACATAAGGCGAGAGCTTCTTTTTCTTCTGGATTCGGGTATTTGACCGTTGGAAATTCGCCATCTGGTTTTTTTTGTTCAGGAACTAAAAATACAGATTTGTATCCAAAAAAGGATAACATTTCTTTCATATAATCTCCACCTGTCCCGTGTAACGGAGAGTATACGATTTTTAAGTTCTTACGAGTTTTTGGTTTGGCTTTTGATTGTACATTCGCATTTTTTAATTCTTTTAAATAGGATTTGAAACAATCGGCCCCGACAGACTTTACAAATTTTTTATAAACTTTGTCGGATTTGGAAATCATAGGAATCGAAGACCAATCTTCAATTTCACCAATCCGTTTGATGATAAAAGCATCGTCGGGAGGAACAAGTTGACCTCCATCAGCCAAATAGGCTTTGAATCCATTGTATTCTGGTGGGTTATGGGATGCAGTGATCACAATCCCACCACTGGCTTTGTAATACCGAATGGCATACGACAAAATGGGAGTCGGTGTTACCTTCGGAAATAGATACACCTTCACACCAAGAGTGGCACCAATCCCAGCTGATAGTTCTGCAAATTCTTTGGATAATCTTCGGGAATCATAGGCGATGACAATCGAAGGATTTTCTTTTGTGTCTTTTAAATAACTAAGGAAACCGAGAGCGGCACGACCAACGGTATACAGGTTCATTTTACCGATCCCATTTCCAATTTTCCCGCGGATCCCCCCGGTACCAAAACTGAGTGGGTGTGCATATGAATCGACGAGTTCTGAGGTGATTCCTTTTTGCCAATCTTCGTAAGCCTTTTTGGCCTCGGATTGGATTTCTGTAGAAAAAGGTGATTTCGTCCAAGATAGGATATTGTCTTCTGGTTTCAACATAGCTTACATACTAGTCTTTTGAAGCTAAGTAGTCTGGAAATCAATTTTGGAACCAAGAGAATTTTTCATAGAAGACAGACTGGAACGATTCCGTCTGAACGCATTTTGTAATTTAGGGGAAAGTGGCCTTTCCCATTTTACCATGGAGGAGATGCTTTCTTTGGCAGGTCTCACAGGGAAAGATCTTTCCAAAATTCCTATGTATGATGCACCAAACCAAGGCTCGTACGAACTTCGCCAAACGATCGCCAACTTGTATCCAGGTGTTTCCCCGGAGGAAGTCCTTGTCACCACAGGAACAGGGGAAGCCTTGTACATCGCCTTTCAACTTTTGGTGAAGCCTCAATCAAAACTGGCGCTAGTTTGGCCAGCCTTCCAAGCTCTGTATGAAATCCCAAAAATGCTCGGTGCAGAAATCCTTCCCGTCCCATATGCAAACGCATTTGCTGCTTCCACTTGGGAGGGTGTCGATGCAGATCTCTATGTGCTGAACCACCCGCACAATCCATCTGGTATGACCTTCTCCCCAAACGAGTGGGATTCACTTCTCACTCTTTTACATCAAAAAGAGAAACCCGTTGTATTTGATGAACACTACCGATTTTTACCAAAGGGTGGAGGAATGGGAAAAACGGGTGTGGATCCCAAGCATCTATTTTATGGAACAGGTTCCTTTACTAAATGTTTTGGAGTCACTGGCCTTCGGGTAGGTTGGCTCATTGCAGACAAAGACTTTATCAAACGAGCGAGGTCGTTTAAGGATTATCTCACACACACAGTAAACCCGATCTCCGAACGGATTGCACTTGGCCTTCTCAAAGAAAAAGATTCATTTCTTCCTTCCATTCAAAAACGTGTACAAAATAATATAGACCACTTCACTTCTGTTTGGCGAGAGTTACCAAACGTAGAATTTTTTTCCCCACCAGAAGGTGGGCTTGTGGGATGGCTTCGTTTACAACCAGGGATTCGTTCTGAAGACTATGCCGATCGACTCATGGAACGAACAGGAGTTTTTGTATTGCCCGGTTCCAATTTTGAAATGGAAGGGTTTCTTCGGATTGGATTTGGTGCCAAGGAAGATGTGTTTTTAGAAGGATTGAAACGGTGGAAATCATGTACGGATCTCATTTAAGACAAAGCCTCCAACTCTTTCCTGGCATCGGTGAAAAAAAAGAAAAACAATTGAGTGGGGTTGGAGTGTATGATTGGACTTCACTCATCCAATACCAAAAAACAACAAACGATCCACTTCTCTCTTCTGTATCCATTTTAGAAGAGCGTTTGGAACAGTTGGAAACGGAATTTCAGGAGGCCAATTTTTCTTTTTTTACAAGTGAACTTCCAAGCCTTGAGTATTGGAGACTTTGGCAAAACTTTCCAGAACGATTTTGTTTTTTGGATATAGAAACTACTGGGATCTCAGAATCCTCAGTCACAACCGTTGTGAGTTTGTTTCAAAAAGAAACCATTCGCACCTTTGAACGAGGAAAAGACTTAGAGTTTTTATTTGATTCCATTTTTCCCGAAGACATCATCGTTACTTATAATGGAAGGCGATTTGACATTCCGTTTTTAGAAAGAGAATTCCACTACCGTGTGAAAAACCCACAACTCGATCTGATGAATCTTTTACATTCCATAGGAATCAAAGGGGGCTTAAAAAAATCGGAAATCCAACTAGGCCTCGTGCGACCAGAAGCCATTGCAGGAATGGATGGAAGGGAAGCACCTCTGCTTTGGTATTCTTACCAACAGACAAACAACAAAGAAGCGCTTGATAAATTAATCGCGTATAACAGAGAAGATACGAAGAATCTTAAAATTGTTTTAGAGAAAACAATTGATTTGTTAACAGAAAACAGATTGTTTTAGTGTGGGCCATACATATACTCTCGGAGGATATGCATCTCAGCTTGTGTTTTGTTTAGTTTGGTTTTGACCGCATCACCGATGGAGATGAGTCCAATGATTTTGTCACCATCAAGGACTGGCATATGGCGAAATCGTTTTGTGATCATATTGTTCAAAATATCATCCACGTCTTCATCGGGACCAGCAACAGTGAGTTGAGTGGTCATCACATCTTTTAATTTGATTTTGTCAAGATTAGCATGGTCTTTGGCAACCACTCGCATCAGGTCTCTTTCGGTAAAGATTCCCACCAACTTTCCTTCGAACGTCACAATGAGTGATCCTACTTTGGCACCCACCATCATCTGAGTGGCTTCCAATACATTTCTATCTTCTTCGATGGAAAGAACGGAGGAGGCTTTGTCTTTGAGGATTTCTTTTACGGACATGACACCAAAGGTGTACCGGAATGACTCTCAGATAGCAAGAAATTTTTAAAAGGGGGAGAAAGAGAAAACGGGTTTTTGGAGCGTATCGGGATCGAACCGATGACCTTCTGAATGCAAATCAGATGCTCTCCCAGCTGAGCTAACGCCCCGTTTCTTTTATGGGCCTGACAAGACTTGAACTTGTGACCCCTCGCTTATCAAGCGAGTGCTCTAACCAACTGAGCTACAGGCCCGGGATACGAACAGTATTTTTCGAGAGGGGTCTATGGGCAATCTTTTTTTAGGATTATTTTGCCAATCCAAAGAGAAAAATCAATTGGTGATTTCCAAAATTAGGTCATCTAACAAAAGTAATGCTTCTTTTTTCCATTGAAAAACTCCATCGGAGAGCGAACAAAGTCCTCGTTTTTCCCAAGAGTGGATGGTTTGGATGTAATGGGTTTGGTTTGGAACATCTAAATAAGTTTGAATGAATTCTAAATAACGAAACGGCGAAAATAACCGAAAGAGGGTGAGGGCAAGTTCTGAGTTAGGAGTCACCTCTTCATATTTCTTTTCCTGTGGTTTTTTTTGGTAGAGGTTTGCATTCCTTGGATTTCCATACCGATGCCCTTCAATCATTCCATGTGCCCCAGGACCAATGCCAAGATAAGGTTCAAAGGTCCAATACTTGAGGTTGTGTTTGGATTCAAAACCTGGTTTGGCATAATTGGAAACCTCATACCAACGGTATCCTTTTTTTTCCATTAACTCGGGTAAGGTGAGTAAAATTTCGGATTGGATCCTTTCTTCGGGTTCTTTTTTTTTATGGTCTTTTACATCTCTGGAATACTGAGTTCCTTTTTCTAAGGTGAGAGAATATAAACTCAAATGGGGAAGACCTGCATCCAAAAAATACTCTAGGTCATTGAAAAAATCAGACTCATTTAACCCTGGAATTCCATACATCAAATCAATTCCCACTCGTTTGATCGGAGAATGAATGAGTGTGTCACGAAGAGAGTCATATTTTTCTTTGTCGTAATGCCTTCCCAAATATTCTAAACCGATGGGATTCCGTGTTTGGACACCCACATTCACACGGTTGATCCCAATCTTCGCATATGTGTCGAGTAAGTTGGGACTTAGGTCTTCTGGATTCACTTCAATGGAAATTTCTGTATCTTTGGCAAACTCAAATTCAGAACGAAGGAAGTGAATGAAGTTTTCCCAAAGTTTTGTTGTGGCCTTCGATGGTGTACCACCACCGAAAAAAACAGTATCAATGGTTTTGTTTTTTAGGTTTGGAAAATGAGAAATTCGGTTTAATGCTTCTTTTTGGTATGTTTGAAAGAGCGACAATTCATCGTTAGCTGGACCATTTCCAATCCCTTCCGAATAAAAATCACAATAATCACATTTTTTGAAACAATAGGGGAAATGGACATAGATTCCCAAAAAGGAATTTCTGACTTGCCATATGGTTTCTTCTGTAGATTGTTTCATGGGATGAAAGGTCTTTGGATTCCTTTGTTTTTCTTTCTCGGTTTCACTTGTACGATCCTTTCCCAGACACTGGTAGAACCAAACCAAAACTTTTTATGGGAAACATTTTCTTTTCAGTTTCCAGAAGCAGTTGTCATCAAAACCGAATCCACAAACCAAAAAAAACTGACGGTTTATCCAGCCAAACGGGATGGATTTTTTATGGTCATCCGCATTTTGCCATGGAGTGAACCGATCACAGACAAAAGTCTTTGGGTTGAATCCGTTTTCCAAAAACCCATCTCACCAAAACAAATGGAACGTGTTGTTTTTGGGAAAACTTTCCAAGTATACCAAGCAGACCAAATCCGGAACCAAAATGCATTACGCAACCAAGTCTGGGTGCGAATGGATGCGAAACCCTATCTTTGGATTTGGTTGCAATGGAAATCAGACCGCAAAGACCTTACCGATTTTTTTGAATCCAACCGCTTTCTTTCGCTTTAATGACCAGTCACTTGTTTTGTGCTTGTCTCTCCTTATTTCCTCGAAAGATTGGAAGTCAGTGGGGCCTATAGCTCAGTTGGTTAGAGCAGCAGACTCATAATCTGCGGGTCGAAGGTTCGAGCCCTTCTGGGCCCACAAAACAGGAAAGGAAACGATATTGTATGGAGTTTTATGAAGTAAAAATTTCTGATATCAGCCTGACCAATGTTGGTTTTGCCGTTTTTTTACGTCCTAAAGATTCGGAAGACAAACGTGTGGTTCCGATTTTCATTGGACCACTCGAAACCCATTCCATCACCACTGTCATCGATGGCACAAAACCTCCAAGACCGATGACCCATGATTTGATGTTGTATATGTTAACATCACTCGGTGCAACGGTTCAGAAAATCACAATCGAAGAAATCATCGACAGTACGTTTTATGCTAAAATCCAACTGCGTCGCGATGAAGAAATCATCACGTTAGATGCAAGACCATCTGACTCCATCGCTCTTGCCCTTCGCGCCAATGCTCCGATTTTTATCGCAAAATCTGTGTTAGATGAAACAGGGATCATCATGAAAGAAGATGAAATCCAAGGGGAAAACATCTCTTCTGAGAAAAAAATCCAAGCCCTTCCTAAGTCCAATTTACAGATTTTAGAAGAGACCTTAGAAAATGCTCTGAAAACAGAAGATTACGAAACCGCAGCAAAGATCCGCGACCAAATCAAAAAACTCATCGAAAACAGCTGATTCGATTCAACGGAAAAAACCAGGTCATCGGTAAGACATCACCGACGCATCAACCAAGTCTGCGAAAGCAAGCCGGGACTCAATAACCAATTTCAACTCACTCGATTCTCCTGATTTAACTATGTCTCATAGAAAATGAAGGTGGTGGAATTTTTTTATTGTCATCCCCATTTTGTTTGCTTACACTTGGAATCCAAAATCTAAGATTTTAGTCCCTTTGATAGGAATGTTGTATGGAAAAATTGGTTATGGATGTCGTTAACGCTGGAATCGCATTGTTTCGTTCTGGTGAAGAAAAATTAAGATCTGCAGTTGTAGATTTAGAAAAAGTTTACACTGAGTTAAAATCAAAAGGGGAATTGGATCAGTCTGCCGAGACACAAAAAATCCGTGACCTACTTAGCAAAACAATTGCCGATGCACAAGGTGCGCTTGGAAAAACGAATGCTAGTTATGATGAAATTGTAGCAAAGTTACAATCAAACTACCAATCAATTTACCAACAAATTGATACCGCAATTCCTCCACAAGTGAAGGAGAAATTGAAACAAACGTTAGATGAGCTAAAAGTCCTAATAGACAAAGCAAAATCTAAATAGTCTTCAAAATAATTTGATGAAAATCATGAGAAGCCACAGAGTTTTCTGTGGCTTTTTTTATTTGTTCTCAGAGAGTAGCCCTGATGAGTCAGTCTCCTAAAAAAATCCAATTCATTTTATTTTTAATCGTTTTTACGGATATGATGGGATTTTCCCTTTTGTTTCCACTGTTTCCAAAGACATTGGAGTTTTTTCTGTCAAAAGGAGATGATGTTTTTTTTCGTAGCTTTTATTCTTTCGCAGAAATTTTATCCTTCGGTGGTGAAACCAAATACACCTTTGTGTTGTTTGGTGGAATTTTAGGAAGTATCTATAGCCTTTTACAATTTTTAGCGGCTCCTGTATGGGGTAGGTTGTCTGACCATTCGGGTCGTCGTGCGATTTTACTTTTTACGACTCTTGGAAATACCATCGGGTATCTCCTTTGGTTATTTTCCTCTCAGTTTTGGATGTTTGTTTTAAGCCGTGTGATCACGGGAATGATGGGTGGAAATTTATCTGTGGCCTCTGCTGCTATGGCGGACCAAACAGATGAAAAATCGAGAGCAGCGGGTATGGGACTTTTAGGAGCAGGGATTGGGCTTGGATTTGTTATGGGGCCCCTGCTTGGAGGAATCAGTTCCCAGTGGACATTTTTAGATTCTTATTATTTAGCCGGTGAGTTTGTGGTTTTTCCTGCCTCTGCTTTTTTTGCAATATTAGTGTCTCTTATCTCGATGATCCTTGTGTATTTGTTTTTACCTGCCAAAAAACCAAATACCATTCCGGATAAGGAGATTCATCCGTTTTTATCCTTAAAAAAAATTGAATCTAGGAATTTGGTCAGAATCTCTCTACTCAATCTTTTGTTTGTTCTTAGTTTTTCTGGTTTTGAATTTGTTGTGAATTTTTTTCTTTCGGACAAGTTTCAATTTTCACCCAAAGAGATTGGATTTACGTTTTTGTACATTGGAATCATCATCATACTCGTGCAAGGTGGTGTTGTCAGACGGCTTTCTGGAAAAATTTCTGAGAAAAAAATTTCTTTGTATGGAGGGGTGACAGTGGTTGTGGGGATGGCACTCCTTGTCCTCATTGGTTCGGAGTTCAGTGGACTCCTGATTTCTTTATTCTTTTTGGCTTTTGGAAGTGCCCTTGTCAATCCAGGGTTATCATCCTTTGCTTCTTTGGAGAGTGGAAAAGGGGACCTCGGTCGCTCTCTTGGACTCTTTCGTAGTTTTGGCTCACTTGGAAGAGCAGTATCCCCAATCGTCTTTTCTTTGTTATACTTTCAAAAGGGACCGAGTTTTGCCTTTTTGGTATCTCTGATTTTATTAATCGTGTTTACCTTATTTCTTGCAAAACAAAAGGAAAGGACGAGTTAAAGAAACGATTCCAATTTTGCACGTAACATCGGAAACATCAGTTTTTCATCCAGTTTGTCTCCCGTGAGCGAAGTGCGGAGTAAAAAACTATCTCGGATTTTGCCATCAAAACTGTTGGCTGTAAAACTGATGATATCAATTCCCAAATGATATAAGGCTTCTGTGATTTGAAATAAAATCCCTGGTGTGTCTTTCATTCGTAAATCCATCACCGTAAAATCAGAGGAGATGGGATTGTAGAGTTTGAGGGAAGCTTCTGAATCTCCAATTTTACGAACCAATATTTCTTCTTTGGAATTCTCTCTAAGATACATCGCCACAGTTTTTCCTTCATAAAATAGGGAATATAGGTCGGTTCGGATTTGGGAAAGTAAACTCTCTGTCATTTCCTTTCCATCCCAACTTCGGATCACAAAGAGGTCTTGGACATGTCCATCACTGGATGTTTCGGCCACGGCTTCTAAAATATCCCATCTATGGTGGAATAAAACAGAAGTGACTCGATACAGAATTCCTAAATCATCCTGGGAGAGTGAAATTTTGAGGAGGGTCGTGTCTTTTCTTGGGACACAAGAGACATGTAGGATGGGTTTTTTGATTTCTTGCATGACTTGTGCCATAGATCGCTCCTAAAACTTTTGCAAATTGCTTAGAACCTAAACAGATGGTGTCAGGAAAACCCCACACTGGTTCTAAAACGTGATGACTCTTTAAAGTGCAAAAACAGTGCCAAGATCGATCTAAAAGGCAAATTTTGCGCCAACCATCACCGATTGGACATTTTGGGCAACGACGGCTTCTACTGTCAGTTTGGTGATGAGGGCATTGATTTCTAAACCGGCGATGAGAAAGTTTGTTGTGTTCGGTGCTTGTGCTTTCCCACTCACATCCATGGTCAGAGTTCCTGTTTTCGTTTGGCCAAGTGCCGATGCCGGGATGAGGGCCGCGATTTCTGCTGATAAGGAAGAGGATATCGCACTGGAATCCAGAGCCAACACAAGAGGACCAGAACGCGAGAGGTTCAAGGAAGAACTTCCAAAGTTCATCGATGTTCCCCCTCCAGCAAATAAAGTAAAAAAGTAAAAGAATCGAAATCCGGTACGGAGATCAATGGGTACACTTGTGACCGTACTGGAATAGTTAAACGTCGTAGCACCACCCCAAGTTCCTACAGCAGGCCCAAGGGTTATGGATTGTGTTTTGTTGTCATTATATGTAACGTCGATGAGTTGGCGTTGGTAATGTAACCCAAGCCCCATAGAAATACCGGTGAATTCAAAAAGACCAATTCCATCTGAATAGTTTTCTATCAATTGGTAACGTAAAGTAAAACCACCACTTGTAATATCACCACCTAGATCTACGTTTTTATTTTGTGCTTCGATGGCTTTTTGAACATCACCTTGGGAGAAGTTAAATTGAAAACCATGTAGATATAAATTGAATCTGTGTAAAAATGTTCTGAGTTCTGGTTCGGTATCAGAAGGACCACCACCCATAAGCCAACCTAAATTAACCGCCACAATGAAGTTAGGTGCAATGGAAGCACCCACATTCGGAAGTTTTTGAAAACTTAAGTTTTGGTACACAACATTGATGTCTTCTTTTTGTTGTCCAGCAACTGCAACTCCCATACCCACTTGGAACCTGTTCACAAGTCCTGGTCCCATAAGGGAAGAGTTGATATTGGAAACGACCGCCGCTTCCGACATGGTCGCAAGCACTTTGTCCGTATATTGTAATTGAAGGGCTTGGTCTAAATTGTTGATTTGAGATTGGATGGTAGTTGGAAGAATGCTACAGGCATCCCCAGAACAGGTGACTTTCGCCTCCACAAAACTCGGAGAAAGGAAAAAACTACCTAAAACAAAACTGATTGTCAGTACTCGAGTTTTCATACAAGACCCTATTATACCAAATATCGGAGTTTGGTCTATGCTTTCTTAACAATTGAGGAAGCCAGAATTTCCGAGTTTACAACGATAGATTTTTATGACAAATTTTCCTAATGGCGCCAATCCAAGAAAAACGGAAACATGTCCGTGTCAAACCCCTCGAATCTGAACCTGTGGAGATCCACTTGATGGGAACGTCTCTTTTGGACGTTTTAACAGCGAGTGATATCAGTATGGGTGGGGTGGGAATTGTCGCTCCCAACCATTTTGATGAATGGGATATGAACGAAACGGTGGAAATCCTCGTGGCTCTGCCAGGCGATTTGGCTGACTTTCTTGCCAAAGGAGTCATCAAACAAATTGGGAAAAAATCAAAAGAATCTGGAATATACGGTGTTCAGTTTACAGCGATGGGACCAAAGGGAAAACAAGATCTACAAGTCTACATCAACCGCATGGTGCGCCAAGGAAGGGTTTTAAATTAAACGATCGTTCATCGTAAATCCCGCCTAAATGATGTTTTTTGTTTGCATTTTTGAAAAACTCGATTGTTGTTCGGAAATTCTGTTTTGATCTGCTTGTGATTCGGAAGATTCGTTTTTCTTTATATTCTAAAATTCCAATTGTAAATTAGAATAATTCTATTTGAATTGAATCCATCACAATCATACCAATCCCATGGTTTTGCGGGTTGTAGGTGGATTTATGACAATGTTCCGGCTTTCTGGCGTTTCTCGTTTAGACCAACTGAAAATTTACACACCCCTCTTTTTGGACAGTTTGTTCGACTCCCATAAACGTGAATTGATGTTAACTGACCAAGCGGCAAAGATTTTGTCCAGTTTACGCAAGTTATGTGTTCCTGATTTGAATCAAAGTTATTTTGCTTTCCAACTCAATGCAGAAACAATCAAAGAAAATGAATTAAAAGTTTATGGGAAAGGAATGGTTTCTCTCATTCAAAATCTTTTGGATAATGAGTTAGCCATGCCCATTTATTATTTCATTAGAAAAAATGAGAAAGGGTCAGCCAATGAACTTCCAACTGATCCAACATGGATTGATCCATTGCAAGTGGAACTAGCCATCGTATCTTATTCAGGGGAACGAGTCGAAGAAAAGTATGCGTTTGCTTACAATGCAATTGCCGCAAGATCCTTTGTGAATATCCAGAATTTTTTAGTGGATAATTTTCAAAAAGAAACTTCCGACTTCCATCAAATTCTAATCGAAGAATTAAATACCTCTCCCACATCTCTCATTCATTCCATGATGTCAGAATTTGAAACTCCATTTTACACCAAACCAGAGTTTCGTGAGGAATTGGTGGAGTATTTAGAAAATGGTTTTGCCAATTCTGAAATTTACTTTTTTTTGCCAACACTTGGTTGGGTGTACTATGATACAACGGATGCAATTCAAAAAGAATTAGAATATGCCAGTTTTTTTGAAGAGAAAATTGTTCTCAAATTACTAGAATTGGAACCTGGATTGACGGATCGTTTCCTCGAGATGAAACAAAAAGTAGAGGATACAAAGTTCGATGAACTCAGAAACAAATCGTATCTTCCCCAAATTGAATTTTTAGAAACCATCCATTCCACTCTGTCCCATAAAAATTTTCCAATTTTGGAATTTGTTAAAATTTACCAGATACTCACTTCAAAAGCGGAAAAAATTTCGGAAGAAAAAGCGGCAAAAGAAGCCAAACAACATTTTGAAATTATGTACACCATGTTAAAGATGGGAGATAATTTTATCAGTCGCTTTTTACTCATCGACCAAGCAATGTATTCAGGGAATGACCGTGTGATCTTAGCATTACAAAATGCCGACGATGTGATGTTTTGTGAATACTATTTTAACTCTACATTCTTTTGGGTATTTTTATCAAAAGATATATCTTCGGCCAATATCGTGATGGAAAAAATCATCGAACATGACTACGAAGGGGATCATACCTTATATATCTTTGAAACCTTGATGGAAAAATATCCGTCTGTGAAAAAGAGTTTTTTATCCAACTTACGATTTCGAAACTATTACCGTGATGCAAAAAATTTAGTGTATTGGAAACAAATGTCGTTTGTCTATCGATTGTTTCGATTCTTTGTGGGAGAGGAATTTCCGAAGGAATGGGAAAAAAATATTTTATCCAAAATCAAATACAGTCAAATGAAAGCAAAGTATCTGCCTCGAAAAAATAAAACAAAGGAATCGGGGAAAAAACCTGAAACCCTTAGGAATTAAATTTCTTGTCAAAAAATGGAAATCCCTTTCTATAAGAGATAACCGTTAGGGGTGCCTAAGGTTTTTGGTGATCCAAAAATTCGGCTGAGAAATACCCTTTTTGAACCTGATCTTGGTAATGCTTGCGAAGGGAAACGGAAAAAGACCCATCGTTTGAGTGACCAATTCCATTGGTTTTGGTTGTATGATCCGCTCATCATGGCGATTCACCTTTTCTTTTTGATTCCATTCCATGGATCAGAGATTCCGGCCAAGGAAATCTCATGATACCAAACGAAACCACTCCATTCACAATACCCGAAACTACCATTCCCTTATCCAACGGAACGGAATACAAAGCCTACCGAACAGAAGGGATGTATTGTATTCATGAAGAAACATATGATTATCAACAAGGAATTCCGAAACTCAGAAGTTCTTGGATTGAAACACGAGAAAATAGGGGAGATCAAAATTTTTCCCAACTCTTTTATGCAAAACGAAACATCCTTACAGAAGAGATGTTGTATGTTGCCAAACGAGAAGGAATGGATCCTGCATTTGTTTTGAATGAAGTAAAAATTGGTCGAGCTATAATTCCATCTAACAAACGTCATCTGGAATTAGAGCCCATGATCATTGGAAAAAAGTTCCTTGTGAAAATCAATGCCAATATTGGAAATTCAGCGATTCTTTCTTCCATTGAAGATGAAGTAGAAAAACTGCGTTGGGCCTTACATTGGGGAGCAGATACAGTCATGGATTTATCCACTGGGAAAAACATCCATGAAACCAGGGAATGGATCATTCGGAATTCCCCAGTTCCCATTGGAACCGTTCCTTTGTACCAAACCTTAGAGAAAGTGAAGGGGAAAGTCGAAGATCTAAACATCCATGTATTCCTCGAAACCTTGGAAGAACAAGCGGAACAAGGTGTGGATTATTTTACCATCCATGCTGGGGTCTTACAAGAGTATGTGAAGCTTACGGAAAAACGAATCACAGGAATTGTCTCCAGAGGTGGTTCCATCTTAGCGAAGTGGTGTAACCATCATAAAAAAGAAAACTTTCTGTATGAACATTTTGATTTGATATCGAAACTAATGCAAAAATATGGGGTATCTTATTCGTTAGGTGATGGACTTCGGCCTGGATGTATCAATGATGCAAACGATGCAGCCCAATTTGCGGAATTAAAAACTTTGGGGGAACTCACCAAACGAGCTTGGGCCGATGACATCCAAGTGATGGTGGAAGGGCCAGGTCATGTTCCCATGCACCTCATTCAGGATAACGTCCGTTTACAAGAAGAGATTTGTATGGAAGCTCCCTTTTATACGCTTGGGCCACTTGTGACAGACATTGCCCCTGGGTACGATCATATCACTTCGGCCATTGGGGCTGCGATGATTGCTTGGTATGGAACGGCTATGCTTTGTTATGTGACACCGAAAGAACATTTGGGCCTTCCGAACAAACAAGATGTAAAGGATGGGGTGATTGCGTATAAAATTGCAGCCCATGCTGCCGATCTTGCCAAAGGACATCCTGGTGCCAAAGAACGAGATGATTTAATCAGTAAAGCTCGTTTTGAATTTCGTTGGGAAGACCAGTTTGCCTTGTCTCTTGATCCAGAACTTGCTAGGTCGTATCATGATGAATCCTTACCACAAGATGGAATGAAAAAAGCACATTTTTGTTCGATGTGTGGACCTCATTTTTGTTCGATGCGACTCACATCCGATTTACGGAAAGATTCGGTGGGAGTAGGTGCGGAAGATTCGAATGGTTAGTTGGTAGAGTTTATCGGTTTTGTGGATATCAAAAAACCCGGTCACTTGACCGGGTTCTCTAAAAGGTTTTCATTTAGTTTCAATTAGAAACTGGTAAATTTTGGCAGAGTGGGAACTAAAGACCTAAACTTCTTCCAATGATTTCTTTCATGATCTCAGTGGTTCCTGCATAGATTGTTTGGATCCTTGCATCGAGATACGCTCTTGCAATTGGATACTCCATCATATAACCATACCCACCAAAGAATTGTAAACACTCATCCGTGTGGCGTTTTTGCATTTCTGTCGCATACCATTTGCACATAGAAGCTTCTGCAGTCGTGTTTTCGCCTTTCATGTGTTCCATGACCACTTTGTCACAGAAAACTTGTGCCATTTCTAACTCAGTTGCCATCTCTGCCATTTTGAATTTAGTGTTTTGGAACGATCCAATCTTTTGACCAAATGCTTTTCTTTCTTTGATGTATTGGAGGGTGATGGTTTGTACAAGTCTTGTTGCTTCCACAGCGGCAACTGCAAGAACCAAACGTTCTTGTGCGAGTTTTTGCATGAGGTAACGAAACCCTTGTCCTTGTTTGCCGATGAGATTTGTCTTCGGAACAATCACATCATTGAAATATAACTCAGAAGTATCTTGAGCTTTGAGTCCAATTTTGTCTAAGTTACGACCACGTTCGAATCCTTTCATACCTTCTTCGATCATGACAAGGGAAATGGTTCCGTTATCATGTTTCACTGCCGTGATGATGAGGTCCGCCAATTGTCCGTTAGAGATAAAGGTTTTTTGTCCGTTGACCACAAAGTGATCACCCTTATCAACAGCACTTGTACGAAGGGATTTTAAATCGGAACCAGCACCAGGTTCTGTCATCGCAACCGCAAGGATGGATTCTCCAGAAGCACATTTTGGCAACCAACGTTTCTTTTGTTCGTCGTTCGCATAGGTCGAAATGTAAGGAGCGATCACATCATTATGGAGGGAAATAAAAAATCCACTATTTCCAACACGAGAAGATTCTTCGATGATGATGATATTATAAAGAAAGTCAGCTCCAGAGCCACCGTATTCTGCAGGAACATCGGGGCAAAGCAGTCCGTTTTCACCGGCCTTTCTCCAAACTTCTTTTGGTACGATATGGTTTTTTTCCCATGTTTCGTGGTGTGGTTTTACTTCTGTTTCAAAAAATTTCCGAGCCATCTCGCGGAATTGGTGGTGTTCTTCAGTAAAGGGGAGGATACGCTCCATAAAATTTGTGACTCCTTGATATGGAAATGTTACAGAAATGGCGAAATGAGGTCAATTATAAACAGTGTTCAGCTTCATATAGACACCAGGATTTTTCTTGATGTACTGGATGGCGTCTTCTTGGGAAAGCACGTAGAGCTCCGTCCCTGGCCAAGCGATAAAACTGAAATGAGAAGGTAGGCCTTTGGTGAGAGAATAAATTTCCCCTACAAAATCTCCAGCACCGAGTTCACGGATGGTTTTGTGGTTTTGCATGACCACAACCGTACCCGATCGCACAATATAGGCATTTTCAAAGGTTTGGTTTTCTTCAATGAGAACTGCTTCCTTTTTCACCGTTTCCAGTTTCAAAATGAGTTCGAGTTGGGTGACTTGGTAACTCGTAAGACCTCGGAAGGTTTGGGATTCGGTCAGGGTTTTCCAAGTATTGGTCTCTCGGATGCTATTCAGTTTGATTAAGTTTTCGTGGAGTTTGGATCCGCGGATGAACTGGAAAAATCGTGTTTTTTCAATGGTGAGAGCAAGGACATCGGTTTCCGCATACACATCCGCTTGGCGCACAGTGTCGAGGATGAGGGACGCTTCCCCAAAGTATTCGTAAGTTCCATATCGTTTCACCGCAGAGTGGTCACTGGAGAGTCCTTCAAACCGAACATTTCCTGAGGCAATGATAAAGAATCTGTCCCCATGGGTTCCTTTTTTGATGATTTGTTCTCCGCGTCGGAATCGTTCCTCTTTGACAATTTGTAAGAACTCTTTTGCTTTCTCGATGGGAAATCCCGAGAAGATATCAATTTGAGATAAAATTTCTAGAAGTTGGAAAGCTTCTTGGTGTTTGGGAGGAGTGATCTCCGGATACAATGTATTTTCAATCCCAAACTTAGCGAGAGTTAGGTGGTTTCCCTTGGGCATATCTTTGGCTGCGATATGATAGACCGTAATTCGTTTTTGTACTTCTTCCGGAAGGGATGCCAAATAACTGATTTTGGTGTGAAGAGGAGGGACTCCTGCTTCGTGGTAAATGATTTTCCGATCCCAAGGAAAGTCTTTTAGGAACTGATACCTTGTCTCTGGTAACACACCTTTTTTGTACATATCCTCGAAAGCATCAGGGTCATTTAAGTGGTCGGAAGTATAATAAAAGGATTGGTCTTGGAAAAAGAATTCAAATCCAACTGATGGAATGGAATGGAGAGCATAGTGGAAATAAAACTCACCACCATTGATGATTGTGGGTCTACCAATGACGACTGGGATAAAATCAAATAAATCTGTGATTTCCTTCCGTGGAATTTTTGTGAGACTACAGTATTTTTTGAGGAATGATTCCATCACCGTTGCGGTTGCATAAATCGTGATTTTGGATTCTTCCAAGATTTTTTGGAAAGTTCCAGCATCATGGTCTGCATGGCAATGTGTGAGAATGATGGAGTTGATGAACTTAGGATTTACGTTCGATTCCCTTAACCACTCGGTTGAGTTTACGGGTGGATCCACCATGATCCCTTGGCCATTCAACCAAATGATAAAACCTGAAGTGTTGTCTGTCGGATCAAAACCATGAGATGGTCCCAGGCAAGTGATTCCAATGAGCGGTGGTTGGAATGGTTCTTCCAAACGTTTTCCAATATCATATTTGACATGGAAGTCTACTTCCCCAGGGATTTTGATTTTTTTATCGCCATCTACAACAAGGAATTCGTTTGAAGGAAGTTGCTCTATAGTGATCCCACCAAACTTTGCTTTGTGGGATTCATCAAACAAAACAAACTCCACCACTTCTTCCATGGTTTTGTAACTACGAAAGTAGGCCATTTCTGCTTTGATGTCAGGGAAACCAAAACTGTCTGCCCCATCGATAAATTCGGAAGATAAGTTTACTTCTTGAGGTCCCATAAGGGATTCCCCAAGAACAATGGTTAGCTGTTCTTTTTGTTCTGCGGAACAAACAATAAAAGTTTTTTTGCCACCGCGAAAGAAGAAATTAAAATAAATGGGAAATTCAAGTTCGGCAATCGAGATGCCTTTTTCCACATGGAAGAACTTATTGGGGAGGACAAACACCAAAGGGGTCTTTTTTTCGAGCCCCATGGTGTCTTTAATTGTCTCAGGAGGGGATCCGAACTGGATGTACCCTTCTGAAGTATCGACTAAATATCCCCCTCTAGGGAGTGCTGTAAAACCATTCGGTTCGGAACTGACCATTAGGGGATAATTTATTTCCTACTTGTGATTTTCTATAAATTTTTTAATTTGCGGTTTTGGTAAAGCACCAATTGCTTTATCTACTAAAACTCCATCTTTATAGAGAAGAAGAGTAGGGATGGATTGGATTCCAAGTTCCTGCGCTGTCTTCTGGTTGAAATCAACGTTTAGTTTTGTAATTTTGATATCTGCCATTTCTTGTGAAAGTTCGTCAAGAACAGGAGCTACCATTCTACAAGGTCCGCACCATTCTGCCCAACAATCTACTAAAACCACGCCATTCGCAGTTTCTTGTTTGAAATTGGCGTCATTGATTTCTGTAAGTGCCATATTTCGAAATCTCCTTTTGAAACGTATAACCTTTCTATAAACTAGACTGGGGATTCTAGGGAAAATCGTCGATTATTGTTTCTTTTTTTTCTTTTTATCGTCGGATTCGAGGTCGGTGATCTTTTGTTGGAAAGACTCAATCAGTGTTTTGGTTTTTTCCAAATCTTCATTTTCGCCTGTAATTTGGAAAATTTTACGGTTCATCTCCAACATTTCCACGGAATGTTTCAAATCTGTGGAATCTTGTGTTGACATTTCGAATTTGGAACGATAGTCCTGGGCCGCTTGGTTGGCAAGTTCGATGATCAGGTTAAAGTGTTCTTTTCGGATATAATAATAGGGATTTTCGAGGTCTTGTTCTTTTTCATAGGCGATGAAATCGAATAAATTTTTCGTACATGCCGCAACACGGAAGTTGATGTCTGGCCAAGACCATTTCCACTTCGAATTGGTACCAAAGGCAGTGACCGTTTTTTTCATCGCCTGGAGCAAACCTTTGATTAAGTTCAATCGTTGTGTAGGAGTGAATCTTTCGATCTTCGCAAGTTGTTCTTTGTTTTCAGAAAGGGATCCGTCCACATTGTTCCCAACGGTTTTTTCGATGTAAGAGATACAGTTATAAATTTCTTTTCTAGCAGTTTCTAAGTAGTTGTTATTGTTGATCTCGAGAATGGCTGTGGAAAGTTCATTGATCACAATACAGGTGTTAATCGTTTTGATCGAATTGATGGCAAGGGAGATATTAAAATAAGGTTCCATGTCCTTACTTTTTTTGGCTTGTACTTTGAAAATATTGGC
Organism: Leptospira kemamanensis; assembly: GCF_004769665.1. Lineage (GTDB taxonomy): Bacteria > Spirochaetota > Leptospiria > Leptospirales > Leptospiraceae > Leptospira_A > Leptospira_A kemamanensis. Next base: position 29,916 of record NZ_RQGG01000028.1, on the reverse strand, counting down.
TTCTTTTTTTAACTCTTCGAGGTAGTTTTTGAAATCTACCAATTTGTCATTGAAGTCCGCTTTTTTTTCCTTCGTGATGGCCATGTCTGGTTTCATTTTCGGCAGAAAGACCTGGATTTGTCCATAAAAAACGTCGACCTGGGCCAGAGTTTGCCGAAACTGGAATCAAATGGAAAACTCTCCCCGCAAACGACGGGATCTTCTCGATTTACTCGATACCTACAAATACATGAACCAGGCTATTTTCTGGGATTTTTTGGATTTGGACGGGCGTTGGGACTTTGCGAACGGTTGGTTACACCTAAACCACCCGGAAGACGAGTGGCGAGTGCGAGCTTCGGAACAATTCCCACCCATTCGCCCTGAAGGCACAGACCACTAATCCAAACCAGAACAACAAAAACCAATCACTTTGTGGTTTTTGCTCCCGTATTAAAAAATGAAACCAATCCGAATCCAATGGAAATGGGTTTGGAATTCTTTTTTCCTTTGGAAATGAAACGATTGGAATTTTAAGTGATTTGGAATCGAAATGGGAGATGAGAATAAATTAAGGTATCCGTCCAAGACCAGTGATGGCCTTGGAGGATGGGAACAAATTGGAACCTGTTAGTAGGTAATCTTTAAATCAGAAATATCAATGAACTTACGGAATAACAAACTGTTGGTTTGTTTTTTTGTATCAAACACAAGAACCGCTACTTTGTTAAAACTTAAAAAATTTGGTCTGTACTGAGTGTAGTGGTGGCTTGTGATTGTTGTTTTGTATTTGTTATTGTAAATTGTATACGTGTGTTTTGGTAATGTTTCGTGCACTTGGCGTTTCTTTTCATCTGCAGTTTGTGCTACGTAATTATAAATCACTTGTTTTTCTTTGGAAGGACCAGTTTCACCAAACAGAGTGAAGGGGAGAGCTTTTGCATTGTTTTTACAAAGGTAATCCACTACTTCTGTAAAAGTAGGTTCTGGCATTTCTGCTTCAAATCCGGCAAAGTGGCGTTTTTCCATTTCTTCTCTTTTCTTTGCATAAGTTTCTTCACCCCAAATTTCTTTGGCAGTAAATTGTGTAGGCATTACATTTGAGAAGTATAAAGTTCTTTCGTCTTTTTCAGGGTCAGCTTTACGCCACGCTGGATAAGGAACGAGTCTTCTTTCGTCTTTATTGACTCGGTCTCCTTCGAAACCTGCTAATACAAAAATAGAATATTCTTGGTCTTCAGGAACTCTGGATTCCAATTCCACTTGCACATCTAAAAATTCACCTTTCCCTGTGTCAGCATGTCGTCTAACAAAACTTACGTTCTTTAAACGGATTCTAGCATCATACATGGAGAGAGGATACATGTCCCGGTTGTCTTTGGAAGAAGCGGCGGAAACTTGTGTCCCTTGTGGATTCCCTGATTCTTGTGCAAAGAGAGCACAAGTGAGGAGGGTGAATGAAAGAGCGAATATTGTTTTGTTCATGTTCCGACTACCAATTTGGTTTATACAGTTAGTATCGAAGAAATGTCCCAGAAAAATTAGGGAAATTAGGCTTTTTTCGGACGATTGTTCTCATCCACGAAGACAACCTTGGGTTTGTAGTCAGCCGAAAGGTCTTTTTCCTCCACTTGGCCATAGGTGATGATGATGACTTTGTCTCCCTTCATCCCAAGACGAGCGGCGGCTCCATTCAGACAAATGGTTCCAGAACCCCGTTCTCCTACGATGAGGTAGGTTTCGAATCGGGCACCGTTATTCACGTTCACCACACTGACTTGTTCATAGGGTTTCATACCAGCCATATCCATTAGGTCTTGGTCGACGGTGAGGCTACCTTCGTAGTGGAGTTCCGCCTCAGTAACGACGGCTCTATGGATTTTGCCTTTGCAAACAGTGATGATCATTCGGACCTCTCAAATAAAACCCTAAACATTTTGCCCGATAGATTCAAAAGGCTTTTTTGGACAAGAACATGGATTTTCGTATTGATCCTGTCCACAGAAAACGGAATGGCAGCAAATAAGGGTGTAACGACATAATTTTCATACAAATTGGGATAATGGCGATTTTCATCTACCACCCGCCCACGGAAGGCTTCCACAACCTTCATCATGACTCGTTTTTCTTCCCGAGACAAGATGAGGCCATCCAGTGGCTTTACAAATCGTAAAGCAAAACCTTGGATTCCATTCCCTTCAATTTTCGGCACAACTTCGATATGACCCTTGTCTTTTAAAAACAAAAGGGCCTCGTTCAGTTTGACGGGGTAAGGTGAGTCTTCTAAGTGGATATAGTCTCCTCGTGTGATCATCTCCGCATGTTTTTGGAAATGGACACCATCCGAATAGTAGAGGAGCTTTGCTAAATCTAAGCGAGCTCTGCCATTCGGGGATTTTTCGAGGATCCAAAGGATCGCATGCAAAAGTTTCTCCATCAAAAAGGACTACCTTCCTATCTCTTTCCTTCGATTGTACCCTACCAAAGATACTTGGATTTCCAGGAAAATGCCAGGAAAAATCGAAGAGAATCCATGCTCTTTTTAGAACACAGTCCATGTTTGACAGGAGGCATAGGCGCGAAAGCGGAAAATCTTTTGGTTTCCAAGGAGTACTTAACGACACTTGGAGTAGAACTGGTTTCCATTCCGAGAGGAGGGGATTTTACGGCGCATGAACCTGGCCAAATTGTGGGATACCTCCACATTGACCTGAAAAAACGGAATCTCAGTTTGGGTGCGTTTTTACAAATCATGAACGAGAGTTTGGTGGTAGCGGTGAAAGGCACTTGGGGACTTGTTGTCGTGGAAAACCCAAAAGCACCGGGCCTTTATACGGAAACCACTCATAAGAAACTCATCTCCGAAGGGGTGTATGCTAAATCCTATTTTACGAGTTTTGGTTTTGCTTTGAATGGGACAAATTCTCTCTCTACCTTTTCTTTCATCCATCCATGCGGGGCAAGGTCTGAGGATATGACCTCCCTTTTGGAACTGGGACTGGAGGATGGGTTTTTGGAAAAACGGAAGGAATTTGTCCTTCGATTTGCCCGTCATTTTCTATCTCTTCTCCCATAACTTTGATTTTTTATGTCCTTTCCCCAAGTTTGGCCGAAAAGAATAAGGGGGAGCCATGAAATATTCACGTTTTTTTCTATCCTTTATTCTCTTTTTGATCCTCTCTGAAACCCTTGCTCTCAGTGGAGTGGTTTGGACATTTTATGAGTCCTTACAAAATGCTCTCATCCAAGAACAGTTTATCTCGGACCATAGAGCAAGGGATTTGAGTCTTGCTTTAGCGAAATCAGCAGAGACTAGGCAGAATAACGAAGATTATGTGGAGTTAGAAAAAATGTTCCAACGGTATGTGGAACAATCTAAAAATGATCCCGAACAATTTCGATTTTTAAAAATCAGTTTGTATGCACCCGATGCAACTCTTCTTGTTTCCACCGATACCATTTATACCATTGATGAATTAAAAAAACGAAAACCTGACGAAGAACTGGCAAAATCTACCTTCTTTCGAAAAGGGATACGGATGAAAAAATGGGAATGGTCCGAACCGGAAAACGGTGAGAACCCCATCGTCAATTCCAAACGGGACCCAAAACTGCGTGATGGTTTTGAGTGGGTATTAACATATCTTCCATTAGCAAAATCGAATACAGTTCGATTGACGACACCCTTGTATAAACCTGGAACTTTGGATGTTTCGGGCCTTGTGATTTTAGTGTATGAAAGGGGAAACCTAGGTCTCTTATTTGAAAACCAATGGAAACTTGTGGAGTGGATGGTTTTCAATTATGTCCTGATTGCACTCGTTGTGAGTTTGTTACTAACGGGAGCTTTTGTTGCTTATTCGGTGTTTGTTGCCAAAGAAACGGTGACCCAACCAGAAACAGGGGAGTCCTTGCCCATCATTCAGAAAAAAACCATGGAAACAATAGACCTTTCCGTTACTCCAGTGAGTCATTTAGAAGAAGAATTACAAATACCACAACCACAGAGTCATACGATGGAGAAAGAAAAGGAAGTAGAAGTATTACCTGGGGGACCTGTTGTGAATCATATCAAAACGGAACCAAGTGACACAACCATTCGTGATGCAATTTTCTTAGGATAAATTATGGAATCAAAAGACAAAGTATTTTCCATTCAATTAAAAGGTGGTTTAGACGGAAGTAGTGCTGACGATTTTTACCGTTATTTTGAATCACAATTAAACAAAGGTTATCGTAAGTTTTTATTCCAACTGGGATCACTTGATTTTATCACTTCGAATGGGATCAGTATCCTCGTGAAAATTCACAAACAAGTGCTGAAGGCAAATGCTGTGTATGCCATTTATGGATTAAAAGAAGAAGTGGAAGATGTTCTGAGGTTGGTTGGTCTATTTGAGAGACTACCAGTGTTTCGTAGTCATAATGCCGCTGAATCTTTTTTACTCCAAGTCGATGTTTCTCCTAAAGAGACTGTAGACAGTCATTCAAAATCGATGCAAGAAGCGCCAACTCGAAAGGAAATGGACTCTGAACCAAAATCGGAAGAGAACCGAATTCGATTTTACTTTACTGGAAAATCGAAAGGGGAAGGGAAAGAAATTCGAGACAAAGAACCAATTTCCACATTGGAATCTTTGCCGACAGAACAAACAAATGTCAACCCCAGTCCATCGCCTATGGAAACGGTTCTGGAAGAAAAAATCAATCAACTCCGATTAGAAATCAAGGAGTCCCTGCAATCAGAATTGGAAAGAAGATTTTCTGTTTATAAATCAGGAAAAGAACCAGAAACAAAATTGGACAAAATTCCAAATTACATCCAATCCAAAACCAAACAATTGGAAACAATCGAAAGGATCATCCAATGTGAAGTGTGTGGGACAAGGCTTCGGCTTTTTAAATTTGGAAAACACGAATGCCCTAACTGTAAAATACAGTTCCAATTGAGTCCAAACGGCTCCATCCGTTTTCTTGAAAAATTAAATCCACTCTAAATCCTGGTCGTATGACAAAACAAACGCCTGGGAACGAATCCAGTACAAAACGATCCCTTGCTTTATCTTTTTACACATTTTTATCTAGAATTTTAGGTCTGATTCGTGACCACTTTATGGCTGTTAGTTTTGGAACAGGGATGGTGGCCTCTGCTTTTAGTGTTGCTTACCGGCTTCCCAATATGTTTCGAAACCTTCTGGCAGAAGGGACTTTAAGCCAATCCTTTATGCCTATTTTTTCTGAGTATGAAAAAATGGGTGTGATGGAAGCCCGAGTGATGGCAGGAACAGTTCTAAGTTTTTTATTCCTTTGTTTATCCATTTTTGTGGCTTGTTTTTGGTTCTTTGCGGCGAGGTTTTTACCCACACTTGTGGGTGGAACACCAGAATATGGAAATTTGGTCGTTGAACTTTCGTTAGTTCTATTTTTTCTTATCATGACGGCAAGTTTATCTTCGATTTTTATGTCGATATCGAATTCGCATCACAAGTATTTTGTTCCGTCATTATCCCCAATCATCCTTAACTTTAGTTATCTGGCAGTCTTTCTTTTTGTTTTTCCGTTTTATCATGAAATCAAAGACCGGGTATTTTACCTCGCGTATGGAATAGTATGTGGTGGGGTATTACAATTACTTGTACAAGGTTGGTTTGTTTACAAAAATGGATTTGGTCCCATCTTTCGATTGGATTTCAAACACCCTGCCATCAAAAAGATTTTTAAACTCATGTTACCTGCAGCTCTTGGTGGGAGTTTTTACCAAATCGGACTGCTTGTGGATATCTTTCTTGCTAACTACATCCAAAACCAAAACCCAGGACTTGGTGCTGTTGTGAGTTTGGATTATTCCCAGAGGCTCGTCCAACTCCCCACGGGAATCATTGGGGTTGCTCTTGCGACTACCATCCTTCCATCTCTTTTGAAGGATTTACGGGAGGGCAGGGAAGGAAATGTGCCAAAGGAGATTGCCGATGTTTTATCATTTGCATTCTTTTTGACTTTACCAGCAAGCATTGGTTTGGCGGTGCTTGGGGAAACGGTTTTGGATTCTATTTACTATGGGGGACGTTGGGACCATCTAGCCACTCTCACTGCATTTTTTCCCTTAGTGTTTTATTCTCTGGCGATTCCATTTTATAGCATCAACAAAGTGCTTGTTTCTTCCTATTATGCTTTCTCCGATACAAAAACACCACTTCGCATCCAATTGATATCTTTTGTCCTCAGTGTCGTAGTGAGCATTAGCCTAATGTTCTTTTTGAAACATTCTGCGATTGCCCTTGCATCGGCCCTTTCGGCGATTGTCACCTCATCTTTGTTATTGTATTATTTGAAAGCACACCAAGTGCGAATTCCTTTTGCCACTGTGGGAAAACGGGTATTAAAAATGGTACCCGCACTCTTTGGGCTTTTCTTTTGGCTTGTGTTTTCAGAATGGGTGATCAAACCAAACTTACAAAATTGGGGAACGAATGCACTTGGACTCAGTCATGCCAATCTCAGTCGTTTGAGTTTATCTCTTTCGATGGTTCCGGCAGTTGTCTTGTATTTTGGAATCGCAACCTACACAGGACTTTCGGAATCCGAAATCATCTTAGGTAGGTTCTTACGAAGGTGGAAACAGAAAAAGGTAAACAAATAAAAAACCTGCCCTCCGCATCACAGACGACAGGTTCTATGATTACCTGAGCTTAATTTCTGGATTCTGAAATCAATCCCCTAACGTTACTTAGGGGAGAGTTTGGAAACCACTTCCTCACAACGTTTGCACAAAGTTCCTTCTTTTTCTGAAACATGGCGCCAGCAGCGAGGGCATTCGTGGTGGTGAGGTTTTCGAATTTGGATGGAACCTGTCTCTCCTTTCCATTCAGAATACACTTCACTGATTTCTTTTGGATCAAAGGATACTTCGGAAACTACAAAAAATAAACTAAGGTCATCTTTAGAAAACTTTGAGTTTTGTAAGGAATTTCCAGGGATGAACACTTCTGCTTCCAGAGACTTCCCTAGTTTTCCGAGTTTCCTTGCTTCTTCTAATGCTTTTTGAACATCTTCTTTGGTAGCGAAAACAGGATTCAATTGGGCTTCGAGGGCATCATCGATCCACTTTGTAAGGTCTGAAAAATCAGAATAAAACACGGAATCTTTTTTTCCAAAACTAGACCACACTTCTTCCGTCGTAAACGATAAGATGGGTGCGAGAAGTTTGGAAAGGACTTCCAAAATCACAGCCAGTGTGTATTCCGAGGAACGTCTTGTTTTAGATTCTTTCGCATCACAATACATCCGATCTCGAATGATTTCAAAGTAATCTTGTGATAAATCTACCGTACAGAATACAAGGACCTTGTGATACACTTGGTGGAACTGGTAGGAGTCATAGAGTTTTTTCACATCTTCATTCAGTTTCGCCAGTTTGTGTAGGTAATACCTATCAATAGTTTCCAAGTCTTCTGGTTTCAAATTCCATTCGAGTGTGGAGGCATTTGTATTCCCAAGCAAATAGCGGAAGGTGTTACGGATTTTGCGATAGGCTTCAGAGACAGTTTTGATGGAATCTTTTCCAATTTTCACATCATCTCGGAAGTCTTGAGTGCTCACCCAAAGACGTAAAATATCAGCGCCGTATTGGTTGATGATATCGGTGGTAGGATTGATCACATTGCCAAGGGACTTGGACATCGCGTGACCTTTTTCATCCAACACATACCCATGGGTGAGAACCGATTTATAAGGGGGAGTTTTACGGATGGCCATCGATGGCCAAAGCGAAGATTGGAACCAACCTCTATGTTGGTCAGATCCTTCCAAATACAAATCGGCAGGTTCTTTACCCATAGAATCACCAAACACAGAAAAGCTGGAAACGCCGGAATCAAACCAAACATCTAGGATGTCTTTGTCTTGTTTGAGGTCCTCTGATCCACATTTGGTACACTTTGTTCCTTGTGGCAATAAGTCCTTGGCTTCTTTTTCATACCAAACTTCGATCCCTTCTTGTTTCACAATTTGGATGAAGTGTTGGATGGTTTTGTCATCCAAATGGGTCTGACCACAAGACTTACAAGTGAAAGAAGGAATTGGTACTCCCCAATTTCTTTGTCTCGACAAACACCAGTCAGGTCTAGATTCCACCATAGAACGAATCCTTGTGATTCCCCAATCTGGGATCCATTGGACTTTGTCTATCGCCTTAAGAGATTCCTCACGAAGTCCATTATGATCAATGGAAAAAAACCATTGTGGTGTGGCTCGAAAGATAAGTGGTTTTTTACTTCTCCAACTATGTGGGTAGGAGTGTGTGAATTCTGAAAAATGAACTAGAGCATTTTTTTCTCTCAGCAGTTCTACAATTTTTGGATTGGCATCCCAAATTTTGATCCCCTTCATCATTTCAAATTCGTCCGTATAACGGCCGTAATCGTCTACTGGTGAAAGTGTTGGAAGTCCTGCGGCAGTTCCTACGCGGTAGTCGTCTGTTCCATGTCCAGGAGCTGTGTGTACACAACCTGTTCCTGCATCGAGTGTCACATGGTTTCCAAAAAGAGAAATCGACTCACGTTCTAAAAAGGGATGGAGGAAAACCATTTGTTTTAAATCAGCATTTGTTAGAGATTTGATTTTGGTAAGTGTGATCCCCGTTTTTTGTTCCACTGCTTCTTTTAATCCATCTGCCACGATGAGTCGGCCATGACTGTCTGATTGGAAAAGAGAATAGGGAAGTTCTTCGTTAAAACAAATTGCCAGGTTTGCAGGAAGAGTCCAAGGAGTTGTTGTCCAGATGAGGCAATATGTATCCGTTTCTCCTTTTACAGCAAACTTCACATAGATGGAAGGAGAAACATGGTTTTGGTATTCGATCTCTGCTTCTGCATGAGCCGTCGCCAAATCAATGCACCAATACACGGGTTTTTTTCCTTTGTAGATATAACCCTTTTCAAAAAGAGAACCAAAAACTTCTACAATCCGTGCTTCAAACTCTGGAGCCATGGTTAGGTATTTGTGATCTTCGTCCCAAAAACAAAGGAAACGACTTAAGTCTTCTCCTTGTTTGCCAACAAACTCGGCAGCATACTCGCGGCATTTTTTTCTAAGTTCGCTTGGACTTGTGTTCCTTGCTTCTTTTCCTAGATTCTTTAACACCTGTACTTCGATGGGAAGTCCATGGCAATCCCAACCAGGGATCATATCCGTTTGGAAACCAGAAAGGGTTTTGGATTTGATGATGATGTCTTTTAAAATTTTATTGAGTGAGTGGCCGACGTGAAAGTTTCCATTGGCATAGGGTGGTCCATCATGCAAAACAAAGGATGGTTTGTTGTTTCGAATTTCTTTCATTTTTTGGAAAACTTTTTCTGTTTTCCAAATTTGAATTTGGCCTGGCTCACGTTTTGCCAGGTCGGCTTTCATGGGAAAATTGGTCTCAGGAAGGAGAACTGTTTTAGAATAAGGATTTTCCGTTTCTGGTTTGGCCATAGTAAGACCAATGTTTGCACTCTAGGCCAAAGAGAAAACGGAAAAAAAATAGAGAAATCCTTATAGTTTCACTCGAACTTTCGGTAACTCGTCACGGAGTCTCACCACATCGGATTTTTCCAATAGAGTTTTTTGTAAGATGAGCTGTTTCAGAAAGGAAAGTTTTGCCAAGTTTTTGGGGAGTGTTTTGTATTCTCGCATGAGGCTTAGGTCAAGGATTTCCAAATTCGGTAGGTTTGCGATCACTTCCACATCCGCTTCTGTTAGTTGCACTTTGGTTTCGTCAAGTGCAAGGGTTTTTAGATGTTTTAACTTAGCAAGGACAGGGGGTATTTCTTGTAATTGAGTGCGGCCAAGGAGTAACACTTCCAAATTTTCCAAATTTCCTAGTTCTTCCGGAAGAGTGGTAAGTGGATTTCCAAACAAATTTAAAATCTTCAACTGTTTTAAATTTCCAATTTCTTTAGGTAGGGATGTGAGTGAGTCATATTGCAGTGTGAGTTCTTCCACTTTGGAAAGATTCCCGATTGAGGTAGGTAACACAGCTATTTCTTTATTGGAAAGATTTAATACTCGTTCTTCTTTGTGTTCTTCCAACCACATTTCAGCATTCACTTTTTCCTTTTTACAACCAAAGGAAAAGACCAAAACCAAGGAATAAAAAATGATGGGAGAAAGTTTCAACTTCATAATACCAAACTTCTTACTTTAAATATTTATTATAGCCAAATTCTAATTCGCGGATGATAAACTGAATATAATCCATTTGGTCGCGGTCAGATTTATAAAGACTTGCTTCTTTGCGATAGTATTCCGCGAGTTGTGTGCGAAATAAAATTGTCCGAAAATCTGATTTGGATAGGATCAGTTCCTTTGACCTGTTTTTTAATTGGATGGCTTCTGGAATTTTCATCACCACAGAAATTTGGATGATTGCATGTTCAATCTCTGCGACGATTTTATTAGAATCCTTTTTTTGGTCAGCCGCTGGGAGTTGTTGTTTGATTTCTTCCACACACTCTTCGATATGATTTCGTAATCGTTTGAAATCGTATACTTTCTCTGCGATGCTATTGAATTTTTTTGGATAGATGAAAGTCTCTGCTACCTTGGCAATCGAAAGAGATCTGTTTTCTTTTGTTTGCACTGGTTTTTGTTTTTCTAGATTGGGTTTTGGTTTTTCATCTTTTCTATACAAATAACCAAGGATAAGCCCCATGATAAAGCTAAGGAAAAAACCGCTAGCGATGTATTCGAGGCTACCGATCAGTAAAGAGACAACAGTGACAACAGAAGCCAATGTTAAAAAACTAAATACTCCAATGGGAACGTGAAATTTTTCTTGTAAGGCGGAAAAAGAAATTCTCGGTTCTTTTCTTGTTTGGTTTTCCGGTTCTGTTTCTTCTTCTATTGTTTCTTGTAATATTTCCTCTTTGTCGATGGAAACATCGGAACGATTTTTTAAAATGATTCGGATTTGGTCGAGGATCGGTAGTTCATTTCGATATTCGGAATTTGTTTTAGCTAGTTTGAGTGTATTTTCTTCTACCTTCGAAAGATACTTTTGGTCAAGGGCAAATAGGACATGAAAATTTTCCTCTTTCATTTCCAAACAACCATAAGTATCCGATAAAGTTTTTACAATTTTATCCATGACCTTCTTTTTTTCTGAATCCGATGTTAGGTTTAGAGTTTTGATTTCAGAGTATAAGTTGAGTTTGGTGAGAGTGAGTGTGTTTTTCGTATTTTCTTCGATTTTTGTACTCAAAAGTTGGATGAGAGAAAATAATTCATCTTCCGCATCTTCTTTCTCTTGTTGCGATAGGAAACGAGAAAGTTTTTGTAAAATGACAAGGCTATCTTGGATTCCATTTTTGACGCGAATGGAATCGTCACCACTTAGTTTTTCAAAAGGAAATTCTCCTAAAATTTGAGTGACCTCTTGTAATAAGTTTTGTCCTTGTTTCAGAAGTTCTTCTGTTTGTTTTGGAATTTTGGATTCTAAATCATTTAATTTTTCTAAATAGGATTCATAACGATTTTCAGTCGCAAATCGTTTTAAGTAGGGGAAGGCAAATTGTTTGAGTCCATCCAGTTGTACGGTTAGGTGTTTTGCGTATTCTGGATGGTGTGACCCACTAGGTAAAACAAAATGATAACCTGGAACGATTTCTACTAAGTTTGCTGTTTCTTTTCCACGAGTGATGACATCTAAAATGAAATCTTTTACAGGTAAGGGACCAAAGGGTTCCATACTTTTACGAAGGATACGTTCCAGTTCTGATTCAAATCCGAGTTTGGTAGGGAAAAAATAAACTTTTCCTTTTTGATCAACACGAAGTAAAGACGAACCTGGGTTTTCATTTTCTAAAATCAAATCGAGGTTGGATTGGTTTTTGAGTAAAATATCCACCAAATCAATGCTATACTTAAAGCACGATCTTCTAAAGGGAACAATGTCTGTTCTTTCATTGATTTGAGGAGAAATCATACTCACACGAAAAACCAGTTTTTGGTCTACGAGTAAAATAAATGGGTAAAAATAAACGACAGGTTCTTTGTTGTGTTCCGTAAGACCTGCGAGTTCTTTCAGTGCTTCTTTGATGGCCGGATTGGATTTATGAGAATCCGTTAAGTGCACTTGTTTGGATAATAGTTCGGGGATCAAATCCAAGGTTAAAAATAAAGTAGGAGTGATCTCCGCACTACCATGCATTTCTAACCTGCGGTGCCTAACTCTTAATTCTTCTAAGATGGCTTGTGAGGTTAAGGAATAACTTGCGATATTCTTTGGTAGGGAAATAAAATAGGTTGGTTCAGAAACACTGTTTGAGAGTGGATTTTCTGTTGCGCCAAGTTCTGAAAATGGATCCAAAATGCACCTGCTAAGTCACAAGTTTACAGGAGAATTGTGGAAGGGCAAGAGAGAAAGTGACGTGATTTAGCTTTTTTCCTTACGGACATACACGTACTTAGAATCGCAGTAGAGAAAATTGATCACTTCTCCTCGGATATCATTTATTGACTCGCATTTACAACGTTTTATTCGTCTATTAACATATGGATATAAGATTGGCAGCTGTTCTATTCGAACGCCAAAGGAAAGTAGATACATTTTTTGTTTGGGCGATACTAGCTCACGTACCCCTCGTTTTTTTTCTATCCCTCGGTTATGGTGCTACATTCGTAGTCACAAGTTCAGCCATAGTTTTTTCGTTATTATCATTTCTCTTTTATCGATTGTTTCGAGGTAGTTTTTTCTTACGAGCTTGGAACGGAGCCGTGCTTATGATGTTTAGTGCTCTTCTCATCCAGGCACAATTTGGTCGGATTGAAATGCATTTTCATGTATTCAGTGCACTTGCCATTTTATTTGTGTATGATGATTGGAAGGTGTTATTTGTCGCCGCACTCACAATCGCCATCCACCACTTAGTTGGAAATTACTTACAAGAGTTTGGTGTTGTGCTTTTTGATACCAAGGTCATTGTTTATAGTTATGGAACTGGTCTCGAAATTGTATTCACTCATGCACTTTTTGTGGTCATGGAAACAGGGATTCTGATTTATTTTTCATTTTCTTCTGTCCAGGATTTGCGAGTTCAAATTGAAACCCAAACCAATTTAGAAACCGTAATGGCCGGAGTCACTGCAGCCATTGACGAAGTCTCTCACGAAACTAAATTATACTTAGAGAATTCCAATCAAATCGCAACGGCAGTTCGAGAATTTGAGACCTCGTTCCAAAACCAATCTTCTTCCATCGAAGCAATTTCTGCTGCCACGGAAGAAACCACTGCGTCAAGCCAAATGATTTTAGAAGGATCCAATCGCCAAATCAAAGAAGTGAAAACTGTGGAAGAGTTAAACCGAAACTTATTCAATATGAATGAAGGTTTTGTGAAATCATTGGAAGTGATGCGAAAAAAAATCCAAGAATCAGCCGAGTCTGTTAAAAAAACAGAAGCTGAGTTTTCCACTTTGTATCAATCCATGGAAGTCGCTGTGGATGATTCCGAGAAAATGGAAGAAATTTTAGATTTGATTTCTGACATTGCTGAAAAAGTAAACTTACTATCGTTAAATGCATCGATTGAAGCGGCAAGAGCTGGAGATGCGGGACGAGGTTTTGCTGTGGTTGCCTCAGAGATTTCGAAACTCGCTGATTCAACCGCAGATGCGACAAAAAACATATCCTCCATTTCAGGAAAAATCAAATCGGCCATCCAAGTGAGTTTTAAACAATCCAACCAAATCAACCAAACGGTTCAAGGATTTGTGAAATCAATTTTATCTTCAGAAGTGGGTATGGGTGAGTTAACAGAGAAAATATCTGGCACACTCTCTGCATTTGAAAAACAAGAAGAAGCTTTGACTACATTAGATCAAATTGCTAAGGAAATGCAACTTTCGAGTAAAGAACAATCTTCCAGCATGGTAGAAATATCCGATTCCATTATGGATTTAAATTTAAAAACCCAAACCAATTTAAATACAAGTTCTGAAATGATATCTTTCATTGATAAAGGCAATGTGATTTTTCATAATTTAAATAGTTCTGTAGAGACACTTGCCTCTATGATTGATCATGGAAGTAAAACCTAAATTAAAATTTAGGATCCTTCTTTGGGTTGTTGTTGGAATTGTAATTTTAGGATTTAGTGTAACCTTACAGGTTTTATCTAGTTCTTATCGAAAGATTCCTTGTGATTTCTGCAAACATCGTTTTTTAACGGAACCAACATCCAATTGGATCATCATCTATCCAGGATTAGTTGGTTGTGGAAAAAAATGTCCATTGGCACTGGAAGCACTTCGAAAGTTTCGCGTTCAATTTCCGAAAACATCGTTTTCTATTTATTTTTTAGTAACAGATCCATCAGAATCAGAAGAAGCCATTCAAAATTATTTGGCCTATTACCAAACATCTTTGGAAATACTTGCCCTTCGTCCCAATTCAGAAAATGAAAAAAGTTTTTACAGAAGATTAGGTGCTTATTTACCAGAACATGAAGTTCTGAAACAAAGAGATGAACATGGGACCCAATTTTTTCTGATCCCACCAAATCGGGAGATTGTGTATGCTTTACCGAAAATCGAAGCATCTGATTGGGAAAGAATTCAAAGAGAAATCAATTCCCAATCAAAATGATCCTTTAGTGGATCATATGATAGACTTCTTTCATCTCCTCTCTCAGTAACTTCATTTTATTTTGCACTTCTGGATGAGAGATATCTTCCGGATTTAATAGATAATTTTCAGGTCCAAGTTCCCGAATCATCATCTTTGTTTGCCAAGTGTTATCTTGTGGCATATTGATATCGGAAAGGAAGGTATAGTTTCTTTTGATTTCTGGTTTGATGAAATCTAAGATCGAATTGAAATGATGATCGTTGTAAATTTTTCTTCCATCAGCAAGACGAGTGTAACCTCGCACTACATAATCAATGTACACAACGTCACATTCAAATGCTTCAAATAAGAAATTGATGGAGTCAAGAGGAATGATTTCCCCACATGTGGATATATCAATATCAACTCGGAAAGAACAAATTCCATCTGGATCAGCCGCATCCGGGTAGGTGTGAACTGTGATATGGGATTTGTCTAGATGCATACTTACTTGCGCCGAAGGGATGGGATTTCCACCACCTTTCACATCACTCATAAGAACCATGGCAGAAGCACCGACCGGATCGTAATCCTGGGCAGAAACGGATAGGATATTGGCATCAATGCGTTTGACGATCTCTTTAGAAATCTCTGTAATTTTTGTCGCATTATATTTGTCGTGGATATAACTTACATATCTACCTTTTTGTTCGTCATCGAGTGTGATGCAAAAATCGTAGAGGTTAAAACTCAAAACTTTTGTCAGATTATTGAAACCGGAAAGTTTGATTTTTTCTTTATCCATTGCTACCTGCTTGTATAAAGAACAGAAATTCGGTGATTAGGTAAGAGGCAACTGAAATAACGAAGGGGTTTTAGAAAAGTCATGGAAAACAAAATGGAATGGTGGAAACAAACTTCAATTTATCAAATTTACCCTTGGTCGTTTCAGGATTCCAATGGTGATGGAATTGGCGATTTACAAGGGATTCTCAGCCGTTTGGACGAGATTCAGTCCTTAGGTGTGGAAACGATTTGGTTTTCTCCCTTCTACCTAAGCCCTGGGGAAGATTTTGGTTATGACATCGCAGATTATACGAAGATCGACCCTCGTTTTGGCACTATGGAGGATTGTGAACGGTTAATCAGGGCCATTCACAAACGAAAGATGCGGGTTGTTCTGGATATGGTGATGAACCACACTTCCGACAAACATCCTTGGTTTTTAGAATCAAAATCTTCCTTATCAAATCAGAAACGGGATTTTTACATTTGGAAAACAGGGACGAAAAAACCACCTAATAACTGGATCTCCATGGTGGGAAAATCGGGTTGGAATTATGATGAGTCAACAAACGAATACTACTATAGCAATTTTTTGTCGTTCCAACCTGACCTAAATTATCGAAATCCAAAAGTCAAAAAAGAAATGTTTGCTGTCCTCGATTTTTGGTTACAAAAGGGAGTGGATGGGTTCCGTTTAGACATTTTTAATTCTATTTACAAAGACGAAGGATTTCGAAATAATCCATTTAGTTTTCGTTTTTTCCCAACACCAGATAACCATGATGAGGCGTTCTTTCAAAAAAAACAATACAACTTAAATCTTCCAGAATCCTTTTCCTTTGCAAAAGAAGTTCGAAAACATATTTCCAAATACAAACATAAACCTTTTCTCATTGGAGAAGTTAGTGGCTCTGACCAAGTTTTAAAATCCTTTTTAGGAGAAAAAGCCGATGGTCTCAATTTGGTTTTTCAATTTGAACTGATTCATTTCCAATACAAAGCAAAGTTTTTCAAACAACTGCTTGAGAAAAATGAATCCGTATTTCCGAGTCCCTATACACCTACTTATGTTTTAGGAAATCATGACCAAAGGCGTTACATCGATCGGTTAGGTGGCGACCTCCGAAAAGCAAAATTATTAGTTTGTTTTCAATTTATGGCAAGAGGAGTTCCCGTCGTTTATTATGGGGAAGAGATTGGTCGAAAAGAAGGTAGGATTTCCAATTTTTTTGGGAAGGATCCAATTGCAAAAATGAATCGTTTTGTACCATTGTTTCTTTCTAACTTGTTAGGAATTTATATCAATCGAGACAATTGTCGTCTGCCCATGTTATGGGATGGTTCAAAAAATGCAGGTTTCTCAAAAGGGAAACCCTGGTTACCCACGGGTTCCTTTCAATCAGAAGATACAGTGGAGTCCCAAAAACAAGATCCAACTTCATTGTGGAACCATTACCAAACCATGTTTACCTTTCGTAGAAAAATGTCGGTAATCAGAGAAGGAAGTCTAAATACCTTACCTACAGATTCAGACGATGTATTGTGTTTTGAAAGAAGAGGGAGTGAGAATCACCTGATGGTGTATCTCAATTTTGGAGAGAAAGTCGAACGACTGACGGTAACAAATAAGGGAAAATCCCTCTATGGTTTTGGAGGTGCGAATGTTTTAGGTGATACTTTAGAATTGCCTCCTCATTCAGGCCTAATTTGGGAAGTAGGGAAAACCAAGGTCTCAAAGAAGTAGGTGTCCATTTAGATTTAAAATTTTTAAAACCTTTTGGATTTGAGGTTTTACATTGATTAAAAATAATTGAACTCCTTGTTTTTGATAGGTCATCTTTTTGTATAAAAGAAGTCCAAGAACAGCAGAAGATACTTCTTCCACATTGGAAAAGTCGATATAAATCGCACTCGTTCCATTTTGGAGGAGGTTTGTCATGTCTTCATCCAATCCTTTTGTGGAATACAAATCCAATCGATTGGTCTCGATTCGGTAGTTTTTTTCTTTTGTGAATTCCGTAACCATTTTGTTCCTCACAAACTGATCTACGGTAACGAATCAAAATACCTTAGGTACTCTTAACAAAAAATGGATTCAAAAAATTTTTCTGTAAGCTAATTTTTTTAGAATTCACTTAAGTTGGTTTATGGATGGATATGGGAATTTCTTCCTTTGTTACCCAAAAAGAAAGAATGAGTTTGTCTCCACTGATACCACTTAATGGAAACTAAATCCCAGAGGAAATAAAAGATCACTCCCGAATCCAATTTGGAATGTCCCCAAGTGCGTAAACCAAAGGTATAACCGATCTCTGCGATTTTATCTGTTTTGACAATTCCTAAGATTTCAAAAAGGATTTTGTAACCTCTTGGATTTAATTTGTCTTTGGTATCTAAATATACCGATTTACGAATTCCAAAAAATCCACTCATTGGATCTGAAATTTT
This sequence comes from Leptospira kemamanensis, assembly GCF_004769665.1. Classification (GTDB taxonomy): domain Bacteria; phylum Spirochaetota; class Leptospiria; order Leptospirales; family Leptospiraceae; genus Leptospira_A; species Leptospira_A kemamanensis. Next base: position 12,116 of record NZ_RQGG01000028.1, on the reverse strand, counting down.
TACAGGAAATAACCATTCAGATATCTTAGTTGCAAATAGACTTGCTAACTTACGATAGATGGGAAAATTACCATAACCTCCATCCTCACTCCTTCGTGTTGCGACAACGATATCATTTTCTTTTAAGAGCCGAATGACATCGGGAATTTTAGTATAATCATGTTGGAAATCTGCATCTACGACTACAAATTGGTCTCCACTTGCCTTGTTGTATCCAAAAGTCACAGCAGAACTTAGGCCTTTTTCATTTCTTCTCACAAACGGTTTGATCCTAGAATCATAAGCGGCCAATACTTTTGTTACTTCATAAGTGCCATCGGGAGAGTTGTCGTCTACGATGATGATCTCAAAAGGTAATGAATTTTTTTCTAATACATGAGTGATCGTTTCTACGCAGTTTTTGATATTACCTGCTTCATTGTATGTAGGAATGATGATACTTGTTTTATCTTGCATGACTGGTCATTCAACTTTTTATTAATTAAAAAAGCCCCTTTGTTAGATTTTTAATACACAGTTCTCCTGCTTGGCAGGAAGTTAAAATGGCTTGGGAACAACCATCAAATAGCTGGAATTGTTTGGTGCAGAGGATTTCACAAGCAAACTGAACCAGTTTTGGATCTTGTAATTTCCTTTGTTCTTCACTCAAACAATTCTTTACTGACTCACACATGGATTTACATTTAGGAGCTTCATTCATCGAAACTTTTTTCCCGAATTGAGGAAGGTTGTTTTTTGAAAGATCCCAAATCGTGATCGAAAACAATAGGAGGACTAAGATTCCATACTTTTTCATTTAGTTTCCTCTCTTTTCCATAATGTGATTTCTGTTTGGAATTTTTTTGAATCCATCTTCAAGAGGGAAGTGACAACAGTTGGAAAATCCAAATCGAGATGTTGAGTCCAATGGAACCAAGATTTGATTGGAGTGAATTCATTGGGAACTTTTCCTTTTGTGTAATTGATCAGATATTGAGTATTCCTACAATTTTCATCGATAGTCAATGGAAGAGAAAATTGGATTTTGGCGTTCTGTAATTTGTTTTGTGCATCCATCGCAGTCCAAGGATTTTCTGCGACCACACATATGGATTCCTGCTGAATCTCTTTTGTTTGAATTCGTAAGTCAGGATCAGACATGGGTCTCAGTAAAAAAAAGATCACAATGGGCAGAAGGGATAGTTGGGAAAAAAGGATTCCTTTCCACTGGTGGTCTCTTTTTTGAAAAAAACAAAAGCTACTTGCGACAAGGACCGTGAATAGTAGTGAGATACCAAATAAATAAGGTAATCTAACAAACATCGAAAGAATTACCAAAAGGAAATAAACAAGGAGTAAGGAAATTTGGTTCGCTTTTGTCATAAGGACTGATTGCCAACTGATTCCTTTCATTGCAGGAAGTAAAAATATGAAACTAATAAAAGGAGTTACATAATAAGGGTCCTTCCTATTTGGTAGGAGATGTAAACTTGTAACCAAAAGAAAAAACACTAAAACGGTTTGCACATACGTTTGGTGTTTTGTTTGTATTTTCTGAGTGATCGAATTCCAAACGAGTTGCAATAAAGGAATCGTAAAGGGAACGGTATATAAAACCCATCCTAACCATATACGAAGTCCTGGTTGGTTTGCGGAATAAAACTTCCCCATATTTTCTGTGATAAAGAAAAATCGCAGTAAGTCTTTGCCAGATGGCACATAAAAATACAAAAAGAGAATCCAAAACAAAGGAATGATCGCAGTTAAGGCAAAGGAATAAACAATCCATTTCTCTTGGAAAATATGTTTCCATTGAAAAGATAATTTTCCCTTACGGAATCGAATGAGTTTCACATAAAAATAACTGAATAGAAATAGAATGAGATATACATGTAGGATTGGTCCTTTGAGTAGATACCCAATTCCAGACAAAAAACTTCCAGAGAAAAGGTAAGAGAGTTTTTTTGTTTTCTGGTAAAGGTAAAAACAATAAAAATAGATTAATAAAAAGAAAACCATAGGGCCTTCCATCATCAGAAGTCCAAAAAATTTAAGAGATAAAAAGGAAAATCCAAAGAGTAGTGATGTGAGTACTGCTTCGCTTCTAGACCTTCCCATTTCCATCACCAATCGGTAAAGTAAGAGGAGGCTTCCCGTTCCAAAACATATGGAAACCAATCGTTCGGATACATAACTCATTCCAAAGATTTGGTCACTGGCCATTCCCATCCAAAAAAGAAGGGGAGGTTTATAGGGGTTCGGAAGTCCAGATAAACTGGGAATGAGGACACTTCCTATCTGCAAACTCTCCCGAACCGAGCGAATGTGCATAATTTCATCCCCTTGAGGGAATGGGGCATCGGGGGAACCGATTATGGTTCCCATCATAAACACTAAAATGAGAAACAAACTGGAAACCAAAAATGCCATTGATTTCCATAAACAAAGATACTGACTAGTCAGTCAATATAATTAAACGGAACTGGCTGTGAAATCGAATTGAAACTAGGTTTCCGCATCAATGTTTTTTTTCTTAAACTCGAGTGATGAGTCGTCTAAAGGCACATTTCTTTTCCGATAAGGATTGTAGAATTCAATTCCATGGAAATTTACTTTTGATTTGGATTGTAGAATTGGTGAACGTTTGTGTGGAAAAATTCATCGATCGAAGAAATATACTCGTCAGCTCATTTCTCTTCTACCTAAACTGAACTAGATGCCAAGATTGTTCCAAGAAAATGAAGTCCTTCTTCAGGAAGGTATTTCTTTGTTAGAGAATTTACCTGCAGAGATTTACACACTGAAACCTAACGATCAACCTTCCTCTCCTGGGGAACATTTTCGCCATATCATTGAACATTATCAAATGTTTTTAAAAGGTATGAAAACTGGTCAAATTGACTATGACAGAAGGGAAAGAAATTCTGCTATCGAAACAAGTTCAATCCTCGCGATAGAATTATTACAGGCGATCCAGTTAGAATTACAAAGCAATGAAATTCCTTTTGGTCCAATTCTTGTCTCTCAAAATTACAATCCTGAATATCCAAAACCAATGATTCCTTCTTCTGTAGAAAGAGAGCTCTTGTTTTTAAGTTCTCACACAGTTCATCATTATGCCATTATCGCGATGGTTTTAAAAGAATCCAATATTGCTGTATCTAAGAGTTTCGGATATTCACAAGCAACCTTATATGCAAAAGAACAAATGCAATCGAAAACATAGAATCGATTCTCTACCAATCAATTGGGAAATAATCTTTTAAAAATTTTCCAATCCAATGTTTTCCTGTGTTCACTCCATCAAAGAGGGGATCAACGACCCTAGCTGCTCCATCAACAATGTCAAGGGGAGGTTGGAAGTCATGTAGGTCCTGTTTTCGTTTGGCAAGTTCTACTGGATCTTCATCGGTCACCCAACCTGTATCTACAGCATTCATAAAAATTCCATCTTTGGCAAAGTCTTCCGAAGAAGTATGGGTCATCATATTGAGCGCTGCTTTTGCCATATTGGTATGAGGGTGTCTGTCTTCTTTTTTAAATCGATGGAATTTCCCTTCCATGGCAGAGACATTGATGATGTGTTTTTTGCCAGTGTTGTCTTTTCGCATGAGACCAACCAAACGGTTACACAATACAAATGGAGCTACTGCATTGACAAGTTGGACTTCTAACATCTCTGAAGTGTTAATTTCTCCTAGTTTTAGTCGCCAACTATTTGTTTTGCGAAGATCTACTTGTTGTAAATCTGCATCTAACTTGCCTTCAGGAAATACTGCTTCCAATTCATGCGAATTATCATGTGAATAGGGAATTTGTGAGAGCGCAGCAGAAGAACGAATGCCTACCCCAGGAGTTTTATGGTTCCAACTAACCGCTAACGCAGTGGCCGTGTCTTTCATTTCAGAATCAGATCGATAAGAATCTAATTCGTTTTTACAATGTTGGTAGAAAGTTAATAATTTTTGAACCTCTGAAGGTAAATCAGAGATGGGAGTTGCCTCCATTTCCAATAAATGTGAATAAAAACCGGGAGGCCTTCTCACTGTTTGTGCCGCATTATTGATGAGGATATCCAATCGTTCTAAATGGTTTTCTAAAAACTTACAAAAGATTTCAACGCTGGGAGTATGGCGTAAATCCAATCCAAAAATTTGTAATCGATCTTTCCATAAATGAAAATCAGATTCTTTTGCGAAACGAATCGCTGAATCAATTGGAAATCTGGTTGTGGCAATGACTCGGGCCCCTGCTCGTAAGAGGAGAAGGGTGGCTTGGTAACCAATTTTCAGGCGGGAACCTGTGATGACTGCCACGGTTCCTCTTAAGTCGGCCGTTTGGTACCTTTTAGAATAATTGAGCTCCGCACAAGAAGGACACATGGAGTCGTAAAAAAAATGAAGTTTTGTATACGGAGTTTTGCAAATGTAACATGGTTTAGGTTGTGATAATTCTGTTGCTGTATCCCAAGACCAACCGGCAGTATTGGAAATTTGTAATGGTGCTTTGAAAACTGCCGATTCTCGGGCTCGTCTAATTCCAGTTAAAGCAGTTTTTTGCTTTTCTTGTGTTTTGATAATCTGTTTTTTTTCGATACGGACAGTTCGATTCCGTTTCCGGACTTCATTTCGATCTGGTCTCGAAATTTTGCCGCAAAGGATGATGAGTTCAAGGCGTTTTTCCTCAGGTAAAGTGACGAGTTCTTTGGGTGAATTGATAAGTGTCTTTAATTCACTCAGTAAAGAATCGATGTCCATAAAACCAGGATTTTAGGAACATTTGGCTAAGCAACTCTCTTTGGGATTAGATTTTCTGAATTCGGATCTTCCGTTTTCCAGTAAAATGGATGGATCCATCCAAAATGCAGGAATCTTCCATTTCTAATCTAAGGTTTTCCACTTGCTCTCGCATGTTTTGTATGACCTCTATGACATCACTCACATCGTTACAATTCAAATGGAGAAGTAACTTCTCTTTGTCATAATATAACGCTTCTAACTGTTGTTTTAATAAATAATGTTGTGTGTCATCTGATTGATTTTGATTCGTTTCCTCGGTAGATTCTTCGATCATCAATTCTCGAATTGGTTTTGTTAAAAATTCTTGGATCTCCGATAAATCTTCCTCATGAATCATTGGTTCTAAGGCAATGAGGATATAGGTAGTAAGGGATGCTTTGATGATCAAATCGGGTTCTGCTTCCCCCCGATTAAAATTTTGGTATTGGATTTGTGTATTCAATTGTTTCCAATAACATTTTAGTTCTACGTATTTTGAAAAAAGAAGCACACTTAATTCTTCTTTTTCCTCTACATCATCCAATATATGAATGAATTGATGGATGACAGAATCAAACCAGAATTGAATTTTTTCCTTCTGTTCCAGATTTTGATGGAACCCTACCATCCAATCATCTAAATTCTCAGAAACAGAACGTAAAAAGGATTGATTTGTTAATTTATCTTTGATGATACGTAATTCCATACTGTTCCCTACCGAATTGATTTGTTTTCGAATCTATGTTTGGGGATATAGGCGGAACGAATGGATTCAATGTGAATTAAATTAGTATCTACTTTTCTATAGTTTTCTTTGAAAGAATAATACCTGGATAATTCCTTTCCCAAATTCTCAAATTCCTTTAAGATCGTATCCGTATCAGATGTGCCAAGGGCTAATTCTAATTCTTCTTTCTCTTTGTACAAAGTGATGATTTGGGACTCTAGGTTTTCTTCTCTTGATTCTTCCATCTGATATTAGACGGATTACTTTTTCAAAACGGAAATAATATTAAATTCGACCAAAATGCTCCAAGGACGTTTGCTTTGCCCAATTCGTACAGGTTTTAGTATACGGACATTTTGATTGGCATCGAGTTCAGAAAAACTTTCTCCCCGTTGGATGGCAAGTAGTGCATCGGGAGGAAGGGACTCCACATGTGTTCCTAATTTTTCGATCTCGGGATTTGATGCGTAATTTCCTTCGTAAGTGACAAGAGATGTTTTACCGAATCCGAACAGTCTTTTTGGTGATAATTCTTTTTGTAGTTGTTCTAATGAAAAGTCAGCACCAAGGATTCCTGCAAAATGGGAATGCAGAAATAAATTGGTCATGAGGCTTGTCATCTTCACAGTTTTTCCTTCGATTGGATAATCATAAGGTTCCATCATCACATCTTCGCCCAAATCACGAGGTAGGATATACCATTCATTTTCACCTGGTACATCGTATCCTTGGAGAGGTTCGATTGAGATACGTCCCGTATGTCTATGGCAGTAAGGAACAAATCTACCTTTAGGATCATGTCCTTCTTTGTTTGCGTATTCTAAATCCTTTTCATCAATCACATTTGGTTCGCAACAGATAGCATATGCTAACTGTTGTTCGTTTTGAATCAAATATTCTTGTAAAATTAGAAGTAAATGTTCTCGTTTCATCCCAATATTGGCATGAACCAAACTTTGAATTAAAAACTTTAATCCATATAAAGAAGTAGCCATGATATAAAACTTGGATTCGAGTTCTTTGGCTATATTATTTGTCCACAATTCTGCATATTCGATGATGGATTGTTTTCCCATCTCCAAAACATCTGCGTTGGCTTCTGAATTTTCTAAATTGATACGTGATAAAATTTCGGAAATTTTTTTGGTAGCTTCGGAAGTTTGAAATGATAGTTTCGTGACTTCATTGGCAACAATTTCAAAACCGCGGCCATGTTCCCCGGCTCTTGCTGCTTCGATAGATGCATTTAACGCTAGTAAGTTGGTTTGTTTTGCAACTTGTTGGATGGAAGACGCAACGGAACCAATTTCTTTAGAACGTTCTCCAAAGGAATCAATGAGTTCTTTTAGTTTTCGCATCCCCAAATTTGAATATTTATCATCCATTTTCTAACCAACCTTTGGAATTAGACCTAGTGATAGTATCGGAGTCGCCTTAAATCTTATTGATATCCAGCCTGTTGCAATCGAAATAGTTTTTCATATTTTCCTTTTTTCGCAAGTAAACTGTCATGGTCACCCCATTCCGTTTTTTTGCCTTGTTCTAAAACTAAAATTTTATCAGCCATCCTTACCGTCGAAAAACGATGGGAAATTAAAATCACAGTTTTACCAAGTGTGTGTTCGCGGAAATGTTCAAAAACTTTCATTTCTGCTTCCGCATCAATTGCGGAAGTTGGTTCATCCAGTATCAGGATGTCGGCTTCGGATCGCATAAAGGCTCTGGAAAGCGCAATTTTTTGCCATTGTCCCCCAGAGAGTTCTCTACCATCTTGGAACCACTTTCCTAAACGCGTATGGTATTTTAGGTCCAACCGATTGATAAAGTCATGTGCCATGCCTAATTTAGCAGCACCGATCCATTGTTCTTCTGATTGGACTTGATTGACATCACCCATTCCAATATTATCTCCAACCTTAAATTGGTATTGGACGAAATTTTGAAAGATAACCCCAAACCTTTTTCGTAAACTTTCTTCCTCCCAATCAATTAAATTGATCCCATCTAAGTAAATGGCACCTGTCGTAGGTGTATACAATCGAGTTAGCAGTTTGATTAACGTAGTTTTTCCAGAACCATTTTCACCAACGATTGCCATCTTATCTCCCGAACCTAACTCAAAACTAACGTTGGTTAAAGAGTCTGTTTTGGATCCAGGGTATTGAAAGGAAACTGAATCAAAAACAATTCCTGATTTTCTGTTTTGAAATTTTATTTTACCAAATTTTTGTAAAATTGGTAAATTCAGAAATTCCATTAAATTTTCAATATATAGATGGTCTTCATAGATACCACCAAACGCAGAAAGGGCATTGGCAAATGTACTTTGGCCTTGTCTAAAAATTACCAAATACATCGTCATTTCACCTAAGGTGATTTTTTTTTCCAATGCTAAGCTAATCACCCAAACGTAGGTTCCATAAAACGCCAATTGGCTGATGAGTCCTAAAAAAAAACTCACAACTGATTTTTTCATAGTTAGCTTTTTGTCTTCAGAATAAATCTTTTGAAAGTTTAGTTTATATCGATTTAAAAACTCTTTCCCTAAGTTGAATAATAAAATTTCTTTGGCATTATCTTCCCTTGCCATCAAAGTTTCGAGATAAACTTGTTCTCTTGTTTCTTTGGCTTTCCAGCGGAACAATCGGAAACTATGATTTGAAAAACGTGTTTCTGCAATGAAAGTAGGGATCGCCGCTATGATTAATATCAAAGAAGCTAGTGGTGATAACTTCACAAGTAATCCAAAAAAACTGATGATGGTAATGGAAGATTGAGTGATGGTGAAAAACCGATTTACCATGGAAAGTGGTTTCGAAGATGCCTCCGAACGTGCTTGTGTCATTTGGTCATAGGTTTCTGAGTTTTCAAATTGAGTGAGATCTAAAGTGATCGCTTTCGACAAAATCTTTTCATTTACTTCTTGCCCAAGTTTGATTCTGAGTAGTGTCGTACATAAAAAATAAAGTTTTTGAGATCCAAAATAAAGGATGGTGATGATCCCTTCTAAATAAACATAAATTGCAGTGTCAGAATGTAAAATATCCTGCCAACTCGAAAGAATCATGTTTGAATTTAGAATAGAATCAATGATTAGTTTCCCAATCCAAACGAGGGTTGATGGGAATAAACCATTGATAATGGTTAACAAAGTGATCAGTATTGTCAGTTTTTTTGAACTTTTGTAGGAAAGATGAAATGCGATTTTAGAAGATTGAACGATACGGTTAAAAGTTCCGAACATATTGGTTAGATTGTTTTTCCGATTCCGAATCGGTAGCTTTTTTTGATTTATTTCTAAAGAATCCTACGAATTCCTCTTTTCGAATTGGAGATTCTTTGATCTATGTAATACAAAGATGGCAAAAGATCGATTAGATAAAGTCCTTGGAAATTATGGACTCGGCACACGTTCTGACGTGAAAAAAGAAATTTACCAAGGCCTTGTTATGGTAAATGGGCAAATCATAAAGGACCCTGGTTTTAAAGTAAGTTTAGATGACGAAATTCAATACTACGATGAAATTTTAAAACGAAAAGAGTTTTATTATTTTATGATGAATAAGGCACCAGACTGCATCACTGCGACGGAAGATCCGAGAGAAAAAACAGTCATGGATTATTTATCGGATAGGCATCGAAATATGAATTTGTTTCCGGTGGGAAGATTGGATAAGGAAACGGAAGGATTGTTATTATTTACAACAGATGGTACGCTTGCTCATTATTATACTTCTCCTAAACACTTTGTCGAGAAAGAATACTACGCAGAAATTTCCGAACCAGTAACAGAGAACGATATCCAAAGTTTTGAAAAAGGAATTCTTTTGGATGATGGATACCAAACATTGCCTGCTAGATTAGCTATTCCCAAACCTGTGGAACCTACGATTGTCACAGTTTGGCTAAAAGAAGGAAAATACAGACAAATTCGAAGAATGTTTCAGAGTTTAGGAAAAGAAGTTTTATATCTTAAACGAGTCAAAATGGGTAATTTGGTTTTGGATCCAAATTTATCTTTGGGTAGTTACCGAGAGTTAACTCAAGAAGAAGAAACGATTTTGAAACAAAAAAAATAATTCATTCGATAAACCTTTCAATTTTTTCAAAAAAAGCAGCAGGTGCTCGTTTCGGTCGAGAGTTGAAAAGAGATACAAACAATTGTTCGTCTTTCATACTGGCGATCAATGTGCCATTTGCATCGATAATGTCTTGGCGAAAGTAAAAACGGATTTTCTCAAAACTTTCTATCCAACTGTATAATTTTACATTAGATCCAGGATTTGGTTGATGATAGATTTTGATTTCACCACCCATAAAAAAAGTTGTAGAATCGGTTTCTTTAATCAATTGGAAATCTACAATTTCTTTAAAAAACAAAAATCGTCCTTCTTCGAAAATTTTCCAAATAGCATCTGCCGGTAAAATCCAAAAACAATTCATTTCACTATAAGGAATATAATAATCATGTTCGATCTTATTTTGATGAACAGGCATAGGACGAATTGTCAATTGATGTAAGTTCATTTCTTGCAGATTTGGTAAAGAGGTTAGTGGAACAATTTTCTCTTTTTGTATCAAAGTAGAAATACTTTCCATTTCACATGCTTTTTTCCCGTCTTGACCGAAGAGCGTTTGTTTCCAAAACAAAGATGAATTGGACATTTGGAACACTTGCGTTTCTACTGTAATGTCAGAATTTGTAAATTGTTGGTTTAAAAAGCGGACATAGGATTGGTTTGGAGAAAGTGAAATCCCTTCATTTAACATTCGCTCCATAGGGAATCCTAATTCTCTTAAAACTTCACATCTTGCATCATAGGCAAATTTTTCATATGTTCTACTTGTGACATGACGATTCCAATCCAAATCAAAGTGTCGCGTAGTTAAAGTTTTATGATAAATTTGAGTCATGAGGTCTTTATTTCGTTTTTCCAATTTGGGTAAACAAAAATTCAAACAAAGAATCAGGACATGATTGCAAATTTGACCCGAAATAGTTTGAAATCGTAAATTGAAACAATTGAATTGAAGGTCGAGTGATGGGGGAAATGCGGTGAATTTGGGATGAGAAGTTGGATGGATTGATTACCTAAAAGCGGACTTGTTTGATTCCATAAAAACGGATATTTTTTAGGTATGACTTCAAGACATGGGAAACGGTTAGGTATCAGATGAAGGGTAACACTTTTTAGTTAACTTTCTTGGTTTATGAACTTTGTATGAGTTAGGATCAGAAATGATCAAGAATAAATTATGATCGATGAGTCCTAACTTATTGGAACCGAACCAAATGGAAACAGAATCGTTTTCATTTTTGATGCTCACATTAAAACCGTTAAATGGATTCCCAACCATAATGAGATGTCCATTGTAAATGATGTAACCTCTGTTGTTCACATGCCTTTGCTTGAATCCATAAGGATATGAGATAAGTAAATCAGCATTTGGATCGAATAGTTTGTCAGACTTCACGTAGACTTGTTCAGGAGTCTTCATTCCTAGAGCTTCATGAGGTCTGTTTCTGTTAAAATCGATTCTCCACTTATCGAAGAGTTTTTGGAAGAGTGTGATGTTTCCAACGATCTCCTGTTGTAATTCTCGAGCCATGTCCCTATGCATGCGCTCATGAGCGCCATTCTGGTACGGTTTTGCTGGTTTAATTCGATCAAGTTTGATGCCAAGAGAGAGCCACCAAACAGAAAGTTTAGTGAGTCCCCAAAGAGACTGCATAGAAGCGAAAGGAGGCCCATTGTCGGACCGAATGACATCAGGTAATCCGTAGATAGAGAATAACCTAGTAAATTCAGCCTTAACGGAAGCAATGTCTCCTTTCTTAAGAGTCTTGATTGAGAGAATGTATTTGGAGAAATCATCTCTTACCGTGAGTGGATTAACGTTCTCTCTTTCAGGAGTGTACCACCATCCCTTGAAGTCAACAGTCCAAACATGGTTAGGTCTAGTAGCTTTCTCAGGCATAGAGATTTTTTTTACCAGCGTTTGTTGGTCTTCTTTCTATCCAAAAGTCCTTCTTTCCCTTCTCTGAGAAACCTTTCTTTCCACTTAAACCCACACTTAGTGGAGATACCATACTGAGCACAAAGCTGAGTAAAATTGACACCTGTCTGTAACGAATCCAGAACGAATTGAAATCTTAAATCAATGGTATTAAACTCCTTCCAAGGCATCCCTAAAGCCCTCCTAAAAAGGTGATCTAAAGGGACGAATAACCTGAAAGTGTTACCTATATCTTGCTACAAAAGTGTTACCCATGTCCTGAGGCATTCACTGACCAATTGCAATTAACGAACTAGGCTATTCGACGTTTCCCGACCCTGAGTCCCAGCGGGACGTTAGGGACTGGTCACGTAGCTTGCGCATGCAAGCGAGTGCCAGGAGGGGAATGTGTCGCAGACCAAGCGAGGCCGTAAGTGCCGAAGCGAAGTGAGTAGCTGCTGTTATGCGACGTTTCAAATGTCCAAGCACTCTGCTTTGTATATTTTATTCTTTTCAAATCCTAAATATTGTAAGTAGGATTTTTTAGTAATATTTGATTCAGCAGATTCAACCATTAAGTGCAACAAAATGAGAGGTTGACTGGCACCCCTCAAACGAATTTCTTGAAGTTGCGA
>NZ_RQGG01000010.1 GCF_004769665.1 Leptospira kemamanensis | reverse complement strand
CTAATCTCCATTTTCGGTAATTGGGATTAGCTTAATTTAGGACTTTAAAATTACCGTTTCATCTGAACTGGAGCAATACAATAGACGTAAACTTCATTTTATCTTCCATAAAAGAGTGTAAAAATTCGATTGGTTTTTAGTTTTATAATTATTTGAACCTTCTAATTCACTTAATTTCTTATTGTAAACTATCAGGAAATCAGCATTCTCCAGATTTTCTTTTCTGAAATCTGCAACTAGTTTCGTTCTACAAGGTAGTAATGCGAAGGCAATTGCTTGATGGGAATCCACTAAGTTTGGATTCATGAATTCTGGTATAACATAAATCATTTGGTTGAAGTGATTTCGGATCGGCTCTGATACCTCCTCCAATTCTTTAATAATTGAAGTTGCATCTCTATCAGTAATGAAGTTGGAATAAATATTTGCCATATCACTGTAATTCAAATACAGTTTCGTAACATTTTTAATTTCTTTATAGTTCCTTGAGATTAGAAGTAGAAATATAAATAGAGATATTATTTTTACAAAATTGATTCCCTTTATATTTCTAAATTTTGTCATCTTAGTCATTGCTCCAAAACAATGATCGATTTTCATTTTTACATTTACTCAAGCGTTGTCAACTAACTTGGGGAAGGAAATTAAATCTTTTAATTCCGAACCAACAGCCTTTAGCTTGTAAAATTGGTTTCAAATTTTCGATTTTCTTGATATTCTTTGTACCAATGCCAACATCCATAAAACGCAATGAGAAGAAAGATTACATATTCGATGGTCACAAAAGGAATATTCTTTAGAGAATACAAAACAATACAAACGATATCTACAAGAACCCACAAAAACCAAGATTCCAATTTTCTTTGGGCGAGCAGTAAATTGGCAATGATGCTTGTGACTGTAGTAAACGCATCCCAATATAAAAAGTCAGGTGGTTTTTGAAATATTTGAGGAAACAAAACTGGCAAATGTTTTGTAAGATACCCAAGACCAAAAGTTCCCACGAGTATAAGAAACATTAAAAACAAATTCATTTTTCGCCCTAATGAAACAATCTTCGTGAACTGGCCTGTTCGTTTCCTCCAAATGATCCATCCATAGATACTGGATCCAAAAAAATAGATTTGTAACAACATGTCTGAATACAATTGGATTTGGTAAAATAAAAAGAAAAAACAAATAGAGTTAAAGATTCCAATTGGCCAGGTGAGGATATGATTTCTGGAAGCTAAATACACACAAATTAGTCCGGAAGTAGTGCCTAGTAATTCCAGTAAGGACAAAGGATATCCTAACCAAACAAAGATCGTATAGTCTAAAGAGAAAAGTTCTTTGAGAAATCGTAGGTCTAACATCATTTCTAAATAAAGTGAATTTCTATTTTTTCTATCAGATTCAAAACAAGTTTAAAAATGAATTCCAAACATAACAAAGGAATACCGAAAAAAGTGGGTTTCGTTTCCTACTCGCTCAAATCCGAAAGAAATCTTCTTTAAAACCTTTTTCCCCAAGCCATTTGCTTTGTAATAAATTGTAACCGACAATTTCGAAATCTCTTTCGATCCATTTTCTATACTTCTTTTTGGTGCGCGAAAAAGCATACGGGTCAACAAAGGACATTTCTTTTTTCATCACCGCATAGTCTTCGTTTGTTGGCACCGTAAAATATAAATAATTACAATACTTAGCCATTTTTTCTAAAACTTCAGGTATCTGACTATCAGGTAAGTATTGGATGACTGAATTACAAATCCCGAGTTCAACTGGTTCTTTTTCCAATTTTGGCAAAACTAATGTTTCCAATGATTCATGGTAAATATGAAATTTATCTGAACGTTTGACCCAGTCTTTTTTTTTGAGTTCCTCATAGGCTTCTTTTGAAGCATCCACCGCATACACTTTAACAGGAGAAAATGTTTTCACCATTTCACGAAGAAGGATCCCCTTCCCAAACCCAAAGTCTGCAATTTTGTAAACTGGAATTTCCATAAGTTGGAAAAGAGACTTTAAATAGTCTGCATGTTGTTTGGCGTTATAAGAGCCGTCTACATCGAGACCACTTCCATAAATTTCAGACCAGTATTCGCTCCCAAACTTTTTGCCGTTTTTGCCGATACCAACTTCTTTTTGTTTTAAAAATCCTTTCATTAGAATTGGACTCCTAAACTTTGCAGTTCTTTAATCATCTCTTTTATGTACTTTGGTTCTTTGGTTAACTGATCCACTTCTTTTTGATATGCCTTTGTCACCATTTGATTGTCTTGTTTCACTCGTTTTAAATACACATCCAAAGTTTCTTTTGTGATTTTACTGGCAGGATAATCAGCCATAAGTGGGTGTGAAAAAAACCTTTGTTTAATCGAATCTTCCAAGTCTCGAATTTTCGATTTGATGATCCCAACGAATCGTTTGATCGAAGTATCATGGAAGGACACATTGGTTTGTTGGTTTGGGATGAGTTCGTCTACCTGGAGTTTGATTTCCAAAATTTCGGCAATGTTCATATTGTCTCTGGCACCAGAGAGTTTGGTCATCAGTTTTGCTTTTTTTTCGCGCAAAACAGGATTTTGTTCTTTGTCAGGATGAATGAGTTTCGCTAAGTTTTTGAATAAGGTATTGATGTCAGTACTTAACAACCGTTCTGCTTCTAATTGTTTTTTTTCTTTGTCCAATTGTGCTTTCGATTTCTTTTTGTCTTTGAATCCAGACTTTGATTTTCGAAAATACTCTGCTCTATATTCTTCGTATTTCTCACGAAAGTCTCTATACTTTTCTTCGTGAGATTCCCTTTCTTCATCTGAATCAAATTGGGTGCGATTGAAATCATCCAAATCAATGTCCATTCCAAAGGTTTGTTTGATCCGGGACTCCATTTGGTTTTTGTAACGAATCCGTTCTAATTTTTCAAATTTGGTTTCTAACTGGTCTCGAAATGGAGTATAAAACTCGGGGTCTTCCGCCAAAGAGTCGTTACACATATCCAATAAATACCGTCGTAAAAACTCTCTTTGCATTTTGCCAAAGGAAAGTTTTTCTTCGAGTAAAATGGAACACATCAGTTCAAAACGTTCTCTTTCTAATTGTTTTTGTTTGTTTAGCTCTGGCAAAACAACATTTAAATAGGTTTCATTTACTAATTGGAATAAAGGTTCAATTTCTCTCGAACGTTCCAGGGTTTCTTTATGTTTACGAAGCGCATCATTGAATTCTTTTTGTGCTTTGGTTTGGTTCGAAGATTCCCCTGTCCAGACTAAGGTTTCTTCTATCGTTTTTTGTCCGACAGAGGCATTCTCTTTTTTGGATTTGGCAGCCGAATTTGTCATTGTAGTTTCGGGATCGGAACCTTTTTTTAACGATGATTTTGTTTTGGGTTTCGGAGTTGGCATGTAAGGAAGAACTTGCCAGAAATAACTCTGGCAAGTGTTTTATCGAGTTGTTTTACGCTTTCATCAAATTCAAAGCAGCACCTGCTTTGAACCATTCGATTTGTTGCGCATTGTAGGTATGGTTCACTTGGATCTCATCTTTTTTTCCATCTTTATGATTTAAAACCAAACTAAGTGGTTTTCCCTCTTGGAAAGAAGTGAGTCCGATGATGTCGATGGAATCGTCTTCTTGGATTTTATCGTAATCATCTTTGTTGGCAAACGTAAGTGCAAGCATCCCTTGTTTTTTTAAGTTTGTTTCGTGAATACGAGCAAACGATTTTACAAGTACTGCTCTTACACCTAAATGCCTTGGCTCCATCGCTGCGTGTTCGCGAGAAGAACCTTCCCCGTAGTTTTCATCTCCCACCACAATCGATCCGATCCCTTGTGCTTTGTAAGCTCTTTGGGTTTGCGGAACTGGTTCGTAATTTCCAGTGATTTGGTTTTTGACTTCATTGGTTTTGCCATTGAAGAAGTTTGTCGCACCAATGAGAAGGTTATTGGAAATATTATCCAAGTGACCACGGAATTTTAACCAAGGACCTGCCATGGAGATATGGTCTGTTGTACATTTCCCTTTTGCTTTGATGAGGAGTTTCAAACCTTTTAGGTCAGTGCCTTCCCAAGCTTTGAATGGAGCAAGGAGTTGGAGTCTAGTGGAACCTGGATCAACTATGACTTGAACCCCAGATCCATCTGCTGCTGGAGCCACATAACCTGCATCTTCAACCGCAAAACCTTTGTTAGGAAGTTCTTCCCCGGTAGGAGGATCGAGTTTTACCTTCTCTCCTTTTTCATTCACAAGAGTATCAGTGAGTGGGTTAAAACCTAAATCCCCTGCAATCGCAAGTGCTGTTGTGATTTCTGGTGATGCCACAAAAGCGTAAGTGTTTGGGTTTCCGTCTTGTCGTGCTTGGAAGTTACGATTGAAGGAGTGAACAATTGTGTTTTTTTCCTTTTTCTCAGCACCAACACGTGACCACATTCCAATACAAGGTCCACAAGCATTGGAAAATACTTTTGCACCAATTTTGTGGAAGGTATCGATAAATCCATCCCGTGCAATCGTATACCTTACGAGTTCCGAACCTGGTGTGATGGTAAATTCTGCTTTGGTTTTGAGACCTTTGGAAGCCACTTGTTTGGCAAGGGAAGCCGCACGAGAGATGTCTTCATAAGAGGAGTTTGTACAAGATCCGATAAGACCAACTTCTACTTTGAGTGGCCAACCATTTTTCGTTGCCTCTTCTTTCATTTTGGAAATAGGAGTCGCAAGGTCTGGAGTGAATGGACCATTCACGTATGGCTCAAGAGTGTCGAGGTCGATTTCGATCACTTGGTCAAAGTATTTTGCTGGGTCTGCATACACTTCAGGATCAGCAGTTAAGTGTGCTTTGTACTTGTTGGCAAGATCTGCCACATCACTCCTGTTAGTAGAACGTAGGTATCGTTCCATAGAAGCATCATATCCAAATGTGGAAGTGGTGGCACCAATTTCAGCACCCATGTTACAAATTGTACCTTTACCTGTACAAGAAAGAGCTTCCGCACCTGGACCAAAGTATTCTACAATCGCACCAGTTCCCCCTTTCACTGTGAGGATCCCTGCTACTTTTAAAATGACGTCTTTTGCGGATGTCCAACCATTCAGTTTTCCTGTGAGTTTGACACCGATTGCTTTTGGCCATTTGAGCTCCCATGGAAGTCCCGCCATCACATCACAAGCATCAGCTCCACCAACACCGATGGCAACCATACCAAGACCACCCGCGTTTACTGTGTGGGAGTCTGTTCCAATCATCATTCCACCAGGGAAGGCATAGTTTTCTAAAACGACTTGGTGGATGATCCCAGCACCTGGTTTCCAGAATCCAATTCCATATTTATTGGAAACGGAAGATAAAAAATCATAAACTTCTTTGTTTTCTGTGACAGCAACACCAAGGTCTTTTCCCGATTCTTCTTTTGCTGTAATCAAGTGGTCACAGTGAACGGTAGAAGGGACTGCCACTTTTTTTCGGCCTGCTTGCATAAACTGCAAAAGAGCCATTTGAGCTGTTGCATCTTGCATGGCCACTCGGTCTGGTGCAAAGTCAACGTAATCAGCACCACGTCCAAAACTTTTGGAAGGATTTCCATCCCAAAGGTGGTTGTATAAAATCTTTTCTGTGAGAGTGAGGGGTCGACCCACAATCTTCCTGGCTTGTGTGATGGCCGCTTCCATTTTGGAATAACGAGCCGCGATCATTTCTATATCAAATGCCATCTGAACCTCTTATACCTATCAGACCGTAGGAAAAAAGGGAATCAATCGAAAATTAAACTACAGAAGCTAAAATCAGTAAAATTGGTTCTTTTGGCGAAGTGGATTGGGATTATCCGTCAATACGGACATACACTTCATCGGCTTTTAGGATGAGGCCTGTTTTGATTTCGATGAGCCGTGTGTTGACAAAAACTCCATCTTGATAAGGTGTCACAATTCCCGTGATGATTACATCTAATTTCAAAACCTCACCTATTTTGCGCAAGGTGGCAGTGTCCGTTGGAGAGTCCAAACCAAGACCTGCTTCTTTTAATACCTTATGGTTGGCGAGTCGATCCAAAACAAGGAATCTATCCTTTTTGACAAGTTCTGTTGTCAGTTTTTCAGCGAGGATTTCGCCGTAGGGACTTTTTTTCCCTTCATTGTCTAAAAATGTTAATACCACCAATCGTTGTGGCTGAAAATAAAATCCATTTTCCGAAAGAGAGAGAGCCAATTGTTCTAAAGGTGGTGTGGGTGGTTTTTTCGGTTTGGACTCACGTTCTTCACCCAAATAACATGCGCTAAAGAAACTTAAAAAAAAGAAGATAATAAAAAATTTAAAACGCAAGTTCCATCCCAAGTGAAGTAACATATTCATAAAACGATTTCCCATTGAAGGTATTTCCTACCATATATCCACCAGGTACTCCATAGAGGACACCATCTTTATAAAATTGGTTTTGGAAATTTAGAAAAAATGTGGTTTTGTGATTTCCAGTATGTTTCCCACGAAATGATGCAGAAAAAGTTTCGGGAGACCGACCATTCTGGTCTCTCACACGGAGAAGCGGATCATTAAAGACATTAAAAATTTGGTTCCCCACATACAAGGAATAGTTTTTGGAGGAACCTAAATAAAAAATAAAACCAAGCGAAGCAATATCTTGTGATGGCACAATTCCAATTTGATTATTGGATGCATTTGGCCTTTGGTTCACATAATTATAACGAACGTTGAGTTGGATTTTGTCACTGCCGAAAAAAAAAGAAAATTTACCACCCTCTGCCCCATAAGATGAAACTGGATTTTCTGTTTTTACATTATATACGGAAGTTTGTACATTCAAAAATGAGGAAGCTGCAAAATTACCTTGGTATTCGAACAATTGCTTAGGATCGTATAACGTGCGCTTGTTTGTCTCCAACTGGCGAAAAATCATCGTAGTGGATGGGTGTGTTGAAGTGGAAAACAAAGTTTGTGACAAAGCAGGTTCACCACTGAGTTTTGCGTCTAAAACAGAATACGTAGCAGGAGTGAAATCAAAATCAAATCTTGTGGAAGGATAAGAATTGAAATAACGTTTTAAGTTTTTTTTTTGTGTTTCTAATTGATTTCCGTTAAGAACAAGAGAAATCAACTTATCGTTGTTATCTATTTCGAATTCAGAACTTCTCGATTGCCCAGAATGACCGTTCCATGGGATTGAACGATTAGAAGAATCTTTTTCAACAAACGCTGGTTTTGTGGCATTGTCCAATTTTTTGACTTGGTTTTCTTGAATGGGTGTAAAGATCACAACCCCAAGAAGACCCAATCCAGAAAACAGTGATACAAAAAGAGACGTTTGTGGGGAATGCATAAAGAAACTGTTACAACATATTTCCTAATCCAAAAGGAATGTAAATCTATTTTTAAAATAAGAACATTGAGTCCCCATAAGAATAAAAACGAAACTGGTTCTGCAATGCATACTGATAAGCATTCATCACAAGTCGACTCTTGGCAAAAGCACTTACGAGTAATAACAAACTGGATTTAGGCAAGTGAAAGTTTGTGATTAGTCCTTGTACGGAATTGATTGTGTCTCCTGGCGACAAAAATATGTCAGTTTGACCCAGACCTACCTTATATTTCTGTTGTTGAGAATCAAATACAGTTTCGAGCACCCGTAACGAAGTCGTACCAATCGCAATGATCCGGCGTCCTTCTTTTCTGGCAGTGTTCAATCGGTTGGCTGTCCCTTCCGAGATCTCATATTTTTCTTTGTGTAAGGTTTTAGTTTGCCATTGTTCGGCGGTCAAGGGACGAAATGTCCCATAACCTACTTGGAGTTCCACAGGTAAAAATTCTGCACCGATACTTTGTAATTCCATCTTTAAGGAATCGGTAAAATGGAGGCCCGCTGTGGGCGCTGCCACCGAACCGGATTTTTTGGCGAAGATTGTTTGGTAACGAACTTTGTCTTCTTCTGTCACTTTGCGTTTCAGGTAGGGAGGAATGGGGATCGTTCCAAAAATTTCAAAGTCATTGTCAGTGACCGATTCCAAAGAAACCAAAACAGACAATTCATCTTTTTTCCCTTCATACCGAAAAGAAAAATTGGGGAATCCAACAGGTGACAAAATTTCACCTAATCTAAGTTTGGCTCTATTTTTTAAGATACAAGTCCAAATCCGACTCTCACCATCTTCTGCTTCTAAAAATATGGATTCATGGATACGCCCCGAGGGCACTTGTAAATACACCCGACGATAGGAAACTTTGGTTTCATTGTATACAAAGACATCCCCTGGTTTCACCCACTCTTTGATATCCCGAAAAAAGGGTGCTTCCCAAAATCGATCATTTGTTTTGTCTACTAATAACAACCGCGATTCATCCCGATTTTTTGCGGGGAAACGAGCAATTTGTTCTTCGGGTAAATGAAAATCAAATTCGTTTAAAAAATCCATGTTGGAATCACCTTAGGAAAACCTTGTCAATTAACCAGAAATATTGGGAATGGTAGGAGAACTATGTGGAAATTTTTTGAAACCATCGAAAGACAGGGGAAATGGATCCTCGGTGTTCTTTTTTTATTTTTATTGGTAAATTCCATCCAAAGGTCGGATCAAAAATCAGATTTTTTGGACTATTACCATGCTAGTAAACGATGGTCCACTGGAGAAAACTTATATCGTTTTGATGTCGCAACCGAACTACAAACCAAAATCAAAACCACAGAAGATTTGTTCCGTCCAGAGAACTTATCCCTACTCCTTGCCTTACAAAACGAAACGGCTACTTATATTTATCCTCCGCTGTTTTCCTTTTTACTCATCCCAATCACTTTTTTTTCCGAATCACAAGCGGCCCTTGTCTTTGAAGTCATTAGTTGGATTTCTTTGTGTTTGATTTTTTATATTCTTTTCCAAACGAAAGAACTCAGATCACAAGAAATCAAATTCCCTTTTTTACTTTTACTACTGACAATTTTATTTAATTTTCGATTCATAGAAAGCCACATCCAAAATAATCAAGTAGGGATCCTTCTCATCCTTCTTGTTTTGACTTCGATACTGATCAAAAACGATATTCTCAGTGGATTTTTACTCGCACTTGCCGTGAGTATCAAAGTAACACCTCTTGTGTTTCTATTTGTTTTTGTTTATGAAAAAAAATACATCCGCATCTTTTGGTTTGTCTTAGGACTTATCCTTTGGAACGCACTCCCTTTAGCATACAATTCTGAGTATGCAATTCGTATGTCTCATGAATGGATTACGGAGATATTGGGGAACGCATTAAACAATCCATTATTACGATCTTGGAAAAACAACCAGTCCTTACCGTCTACCTTAGCAAAATACTTTGTATCTGGTGCAGACTTCATCAACCAACCTACATACCATTTACCATTTTTTGAGTTATCATTATTTACCTTAAAATGTATCCAAATTGTTTTAATTTTCCTTTTTGGAATCCCACTACTTCTACTTTGGAGGATGAAAAATCAAACTTGGTCCATCGTATCTTTGTTATTTTTAGTATCTGCTTTATTCAGTGGTATCAGTTGGATTCATAGTTTTATCATATGCCTTGTCCCAATTTATTATATCCTAAACCAAGTGATGGTGACAAAATCAAACTCTCAGTATGGGCTATTTTTGATTTTAAGTTTACCTTTACTTAGCCATCGCACCTTTGTTGGCCAAACGCTAGAATCCATATTATCGATGTATTCGATTTTGTTTTATTCCACAAGTTTGTTGTATTTTTATATTGTTAGGTTTGCCCTTCATGAAAACAAAAATCGGAATTGATGTAAGGCCACTTGCTTACGGCATCACCGGGAATTCTCGGTATCTTGCTGAAGTATTGAAGGTATTATTGCCGAAACATAAAAACAAAGAATTTTATTTTTTTAGCAACAAACAAATACATCCAATATTTAATGACCTACTTGCACCAAATGTACATTTGGTGGTCGAATCAAAATCGATTCCTGGCCCAATTTATCTAAACTTGATTTTACCAAGACGTTTGAAACAAAATGGAATTGAAGTTTTCTGGGGCACAATCCAAATGTTACCGATTCGAAAACTGCCAATCCCTAGTTATGTAAACTACCATGATCTAAATTTTATCTCAGCGCCAGAAACAATGGCAAAATGGAATTATTGGCAACACAAACTATTGTCACCAATTACTATGAAAAATGCTGATAAAATATTTTGCCTTTCTAAAAACACGAAAGAAGAAATTATCCAATTTGAATCCGAATACCGGAACAAGTGTTTGGTGGTCTATCCTGGCGTCTCTAAAACAAAAACCATTGCTTCAAAAAATCAAATAAAATTCCCAAAAGATTTTTTCCTGACTGTAGGAACATTAGAACCAAGAAAAAATATCAATCGGTTGGTGGATGCATTTCTAGATTTCAAAAAAAAGAACCCTAAGGACAAACACTCTCTTCTCATCATGGGACGCAAAGGATGGGGTGAAGAAGGGACTATTTTATACGAAAAATTGAATGATCCAAAAATCAAATCTTTGGGGGTTCATTTCATTGAAAATCCAAACGAAAATACATTGGCTTTGGCCTTTCAGCATTGTAAGGCATTTTTCTTTCCTTCCTTACATGAAGGATTTGGGTTACCACTACTAGAAGCAATGTTAGAAGGGAAACGTTGTGTAGCCTCTGATATCCCTGTATTCAAAGAAATCCTTTCTGACAAATGTGATTTGTATGTCCCACCCAAAGATACAGAAGCATGGACACATTCCTTTCAAATGATGTCAGGACCTAAAAAAAATCGAATCCCCAAGTTCGAAGCAAAACTTTGGACTTGGAGCGAAACTGCTAAAAAAATTGAAGAGGTACTCTTCCAATGAAACAACTCAAAACCATCCTATCCAAATGGAAGGAATACAAATCCAAAAAAGAAACATCCTATTTTGGAACTTCATTGTATGATGAATTAACATCCAATCCAATTCCCTCTATCCTACTTGTTATTGGATCTATTTGTTTTTTCTATTTCACTCTCCCTTATATCCACTACTTAGGCCATTTTTTTTATTGGTTCGTAGGAGTTTTAGAAATCACGAAAGTGTTAAAGATTCCCTTTCTCGATGAAGTTCGATATTACCATTACCTATCTGTTTTTGTTTACTTTTATCTTTCGATTTCCCTACTCGTCGATATTAGTAAATTATTAAACCTTTGGAACAAAAGGACTGTTTTTGTAAAAGATGAACTATGGCAAATCAGTCATCATGGTTTTGGGAAACAGCTAAACCAATTTAAATTAAAAGAAGAAGGTTTGGTATTCACTTATGAACATGGTGGACTCAATGATTATTTGGGATGGAATCGTATGCTTTGGAAAAAAAATGGAGTGGTATTGATGAGCACACCATTTTTCTTTCCCTTTCGGAAAAACAAAACAATCGTGAATCGGATCTTAAATCGTTAACATAGGTTTTATTTTTGAAAAAAATCCTGATATCTCTTCTCCTTTTGGGTTTATTCCTATTTCATTTGAGGTACATGTCTCGTGCCTTTGATTGGGATTCCTGTGTTTACGCACTTAACATCCAAAAAGATCGAGTTGAATCTGCATTTTTTAATCCTCACCATTTGGGTTTTGAATCTTCCGGTTTGCTATATTGGAAAATGGTTCGATCTATTTATCCTACAACGGACATTATGTTTTTTCTAAGGTTACGGATCCTCAGTTTTTCCTTATTTTTTTTAGGATTGTTTATTTGGATTTATTACCGATTGTATAAAGACTTTGTATTAGCAATTGTCCTTGCCCTTGTGATTCAAGTGAGCCAGGCATATTGGTTTTATAGCTTACACAATGACACTCCCCTCATTCATTCCTGTTTGATGGCTTTATTGTTTTTACTCACAATCTATTTTCTAAGAAAAGGGCTCTCCAAAAAACATTTATTCGTTTTGTGGATCATCCAACTGTTTTCCATTTATTTCCACCAATCCAATGTAATTCATTTCGGTATGGTGCCAATGGCGATCTTTCTTTCACCAAACAGAAGTTTTGGGATCAAAATCAGAACGATATTCGTTTATTTAACTTGTTTGGGATTAGCCACAATTCTTTCTTATTTATTTGTCGGATTTATCATCTTAAAACGTGGACTTGGTCCCATTGATGAAAAACATTTTTCCTTTTGGATGTTTTTATATGCCGCTATCAATCGATGGGGAACAAGTTTAGGGGAAGACAAAAACTACGTATTGTACTTTTATCGTGGGATCGGTGACGCCTTCCTTGTCTTCCAAAATGTGATTCCCAAATTCCGAGTGAACTTATTTGATTTCCAAAATCCGAAACACCTACCCTATAATTTAAATCTTTTGTTCTGGATTTTTAGTTTGAGTTTGGGAATTTTGAATTTCCGTACAATGTGGGCAAAATACAAACAAGAAATTTTGATTTTAATGTTTTGGTTACTACCTTCCATTGCTTTTTATACTTGGTGGGAAGGATATTTTTTTGAATTTTGGGTAGGGACAACCATAGGTTTATGGATTTTCAATTCTTTTATCCTAAGATCTTTTCGTTCCGAATCACTTCCAAGATTTTCAAACGCAATTTTACATTCCACTTATACGTTTTTGTTTTTATTTTATTTTCTCACCAATTTCACATTCTCAACACTCCCAAGATCGATTGGACCAAAATTTGGTTATACAGAAGGAATCCAAGGACCTGTTGAAAAATTAGCAGAAGAATCAATTTACAAATAGGACAACACAAATGTTATTTAATTCCTTTGAATTTTTAGTTTTCTTTTTTATCACCATCATCATTGGAAATATTTTAAAAAACAGATGGCAACGTTTGTTCTTTTTACTCGCAAGTTACTATTTTTATATGGCTTGGCAGCCATCATCAATCTCTTGTTCGGCGATGGCAGATTCCGGCCTCAAATTCTTTACAGACCGTTTACACTGTGATTTCAAAATCAATCCTTATGTTTTCATTCTAATTTTTTCTACATTCATTGATTATTTTGCTGCAAGAGCCATTGAGAAAAAACAAGATGGGGATTCCCTTAGAGGTTGGTTACTTCTATTATCACTCGTTGTCAATATTGGAACATTAGGATTTTTTAAATATACAGACTTTTTACTCGGACTTCTCAACGACATTCATTTGTTTGGATCATTCCAATTTGCAAAACAAAACATCATCTTACCAGTTGGAATTTCATTTTATACCTTCCAATCCATGAGTTATACAATTGATGTTTACAATCGTAAAACGGAAGCTCGTAAATCATTTTTAGATTTCGCTTTGTATGTTGCCTTTTTTCCTCAATTGGTGGCAGGACCCATTGTTAGAGCGGAAACTTTTTTTCGAGATCTCGATTATCGATTGAGCGTCCACAAAGAACACATTGAAGCAGCATTTGCTTTAATTCTCATCGGTTTTACGAGAAAAATTGTTTTTGCTGATAACCTAGCAAAAGTTGTAGACTTTACTTTTGCCAATTATCAAAACCTAAACTCAATTGAAATTTGGACTGGTGCCTTGGCATTTGGTTGGCAAATTTACTTTGATTTTGCTGGTTATACCGATATTGCCATTGGTGTAGCACGATTATTTGGTTTTCAATTTAATGCAAACTTCAATTTCCCGATGTCATGCAAAAACATTGCGGATCATTGGTCTAGATGGCATATTTCCTTTTCCACTTGGATTCGAGATTATATCTACATTCCGTTAGGTGGCTCACGAGTAAGTGTATTACTTTACATTCGAAATATCATGATCACTTGGTTATTTGCCGGGCTTTGGCATGGTGCTGCATACCACTATGTGGGTTGGGGTATATGGCAAGGAGTGATGTTACTCATTCATAAGTTTTATGGTGATACATCGACCTCCAAATTCTTGAATGAAAAGGGTGGCAAAACATACGAACTATTTTCAAGAATATTCACCATGTTTTGTTTGGCATTTGGTTTTATCATGTTCCGGGCAGAAACAATGGAAAAAGCAATCCCCATGATGAAAGCACTTGTTTTTATCAATGATGTACCGATTCTACAATGGTCCAATTATCGTTATGGAATTCTGCTTGTGATTTGTTTTACTGCGAGTTATGTTTTTTCAAAAAGACAAATTCCTACCCTACTTACGGGAAGTTGGATGAAATATTCTATCTTTGTGATCGTAAACATTCTCTTATTACTTTTATTTGGAGTCACTGAAAGCCAGAATTTCCTCTACTTTCAATTTTAATTATGAATTTAACCAAAGAGACTTTATTATTTTTCAAAGACAAAAAAATCATCACGGTGATTCTCTTTTTATTGGTGTTTGAATCCCTTCTACAATTGGGTGTTTACAAACCGTATCTGAAAAAAAATTCATATGCATCCAATATCAACCGTGTCACGGAACATGTGATAAGCCATAAAGAGGACTTAAATCCGAATATATTAATTGTGGGAACTTCCGTCGCCTTTGAAGGTATCAGTGTCCGGATTTTAAATGAAAAGTTGGCACCACTTGGTTGGAAAACGCAATCCGTCGCCATCCGTGGTTCGGAACTCATCGTCCAACACCGAATCCTTGAAGAGTATTTAGACCAATTCCCTGATGTAAAAATCATCCTACATGTCATGGAACCAGGAATGCCTTGGGTAGATCGAAAGACTGCTGTAGAACCAACTTTAGCTATGTTGTCGGAGTTGGGAAATTTTAAAGCTATCCCCACCTTACGTGAATTTGAGTATGATCTTGATTTTTCGAATTATTTATTCTTGGCCTTCAAATCGATCGCATATAGAAAGGATATGTCAGACCTAGTTATCAATTTTAATGAAAGAATCAAAACGATCGTAAGAACAAACAAAAACCCAAATCTAAATCCATGGGATTATGAAAACGATCATCCAGAATCTATTGACGAATATAACCTTATCAGTGTTAAGGATTGCTTAGATCGTCTTGCTCTTCACTTACCGATTGAAATACCAAACGGATCCAACCCAGATCATAGACGGATGTTATTTGAAACTTGTAATGTAGCAAATGTTGTTCCGAAAGACACAAACGCAACTGAAAATACAGAGAGATACTTTCGCCGAATGACAAGGATGTACAATTTCATTGGCCAAAAGAAAATTCATATATATAATATCTTTGCACCTTACTCAGATGTGATTCGAAAAAACAATGATGAAAATCGAATGAAAGTTTGGTATGATGGTTTAACAAAATCGTTAAAGGACTTTCAAACATTAGATGCGATAGACTTACAAGATTCGTTAGGTGAAAAAAATGGAGAGTATTGTTTTGATTTGATCCATTTAAATGAAAAAGGAATGGTAAAGTTTTCCAATGTTCTGGCAAAAGAATTGGAGAAAAAACTTGGAAAACAATAATCTCACTCTAAATGATCTACAATCAGAAGTTGACCAATGGATCAAAACAATTGGCGTACGTTATTTTTCTGAGTTAACCAATTTAGCAATCCTTGTGGAAGAAGTTGGAGAACTCTCTCGGCTTATGGCAAGAAAGTATGGAGACCAATCATTTAAACAAGGTGAATCTGCAGACCAAATTCCTAATGAAATAGGTGATATCCTATTTGTTCTTACTTGTCTTGCAAATCAAATGGGAATTTCTCTGGAAGATGTGGCTCAATCCACAATCCAGAAGAATACAAAAAGAGATCTAAATCGTCACAAAAATAATCCAAAACTTTAAGTCGTTCTACTCTCTTCCATAATGGGGATACCCGCTTCTCTTCGAATTGCATTCCAATAAGCTCGCAAATGTGCTGGGTGAGAATTCATATCGGAAATACAATATTCAAACTTCTCCTTAAAAACCGGATTATTTTCTAAATGCATTTCATACTGCTGAAAATCATTTAACATAGATTTAAAGAATTCTTTTTGACCGACAAAATCATAATCTTCACGGAAAAACATGTATGCATGAGCTAAATCATGTAACAAGTGTTCAAATGCATCTCGTTTTCCTTCAACGAGAGCTCCCGATAATGCATGATCCCAAGATATCGTTGCGTAACGAACCCCACGGCTTTGCGACTCTAACATTTCAAGTGAAGTAGGATTGTAATCAATGAGTCGGATATCCCACTCATTGGAATGCCATTTCCATAGCGCATAACGAACAGTATCTGGCATTCCATAAAACCGAACCACCTCAAGGAAATCATTGACTAACGTTCGTTTTGGCAGTTTTTGACCCATCCTTAAGAAAGGGTGTTTTTTGACTCGTTTTTCAAGGTATAATAGAATGATCTGGAAACTAACATCACATTCCGATAGAGTTTGATCATAATAAGATTGTTTAAGTTGTAGCAAACTGGATTGTAATTCGATGGCTTCTACAGAAACTTCCGATTCTGGAATACAAATCTTTTTAAAAGATCCAAAGATTCTTCCATTGTCGTGCGGCATAATTATTCCGTTAGCCCATAATAATCTGTGCCATGGTGGAACAACCCTCCAAATTCGCCTCCTAGGAAAAACAAAGTTCCATCAGAAAATTTGACACCACTATGTTTTGATATACTATTTCTAGCCATCCCCATATCATAAAAACTATTACTTTTACCATAGTCTAACTTTTCAATTGTGCGACTAGGTTCGCTGGTATTATAACGATACGCGCCACCAAAAAATAAAATACCACCATCAGGTAATTCTTGTGCATCACTCCACTCTCTTCTGTAAACAGAGTTTGCAATGGTAACAACTCGATTTTTAGAAAAATCATATAACATTGTTGCATTACTTAAGTTAGAAAGTTGTGCACCATAAATCAAAACATTCCCATCTGAGAGTTTCAAACATTTTAAAGCTCCAACTGCTATGGGTAAGTTTGGACCCCAAGAAAATGTTTCTGTTACTGGATCAAAAAACTCTGTTGTATCCATGGGTGCATAAATTCCATTCGTGCCACCGATCGTAAAAACTCGCCCATCATTGAGTAAAACCGAACAGGAAAAGGAACGAGGACTCTTCATTCGATTTGGCAACTCAGTGAAAACCTCTGTATTTGGATCATAAATTTCTGCTGAATCCAAAGTAATAAAAAAAGATGGAAAAATTTGACTCACTCCACCTAACACTAAAACTTTCCCATTTAACAATCTTACAATGTTATGTACAAATCGAATTTGGTTCATATTTCCTGTTGCGGAGAAAGCAGTTGTATCAGTATCCAAAATATAACTTCCGTTTAAGGAAATGGTTGCTAGAGGTGGGATTCCTCCCGTGATAAGCAGTCGTTTCCCATCCAACATAACTCCTCTTTCCCCTCTCAGGATTGAAGGTAAACTTGGATTCGTTACAACAAATTGATTAGCTCCTTTTCTAAGGATTTCTGCATTGGAACTATAACCATAAATCGCAATTACATCGCCATTTTCATTTTGGAATGCCTCAAATTCAGCTCGACCATAGTTTAAATCTGGCCCTTTCACAAGTCCAATCAACCGCACAGTAATTGAATTCGTTACAGAATTTTCTGCTTTGTCTTTAGAATCTTCAAAAGAAAAAACAATAGTTCCTGGAACATTTGAAACAAAATTTGTCTCAAAATAAACACGAAAATTTGAATCGTTTATCTTCTGAATTGACCGGATCACGATGGAGGAAGCCAATGAACCTGAAAGTTTAGGAGGAGAAAAATGTGAGAGAGGTTCGGAACTACTGAAATCCCAGTACCTTTCTGAAAAAAATGTATAGTCTGTAATTGGAATATAATTATTTAAATTAACAGTTGGTAGCTGTGTATCGATGACAATTGGAAAAGTATCTTCTTGTAATGTCTCACCGAGACCAGAAACAACACTTTGTAAATTTAATTCATATTTACCGTCAAAAATCAATGGGTCAAATTGAACCCATATTTGGTCATTGCCTAATTTGGTGAATGTAATATTAGAAAAAGTTGTTTCATTTAATGAAGTTAAAAAATCTGTATCAACAGCAGATAATTCCCGATTGCATTTCAATAAAATTTGATTGATGTTTCCAAAGGATTTCATATTCGATCGTTCTGCACAGGAAAATGGTTCATTCGTAAATGCCGCACTTAATATCAAACTCGTCATTGACTTTGGATCAAACGCATTTTTAAATTCGGATGGCACTACACAACCGACAAAGAAAACGAACAATGGAAGTATTAGTTTATTCAAAACTATACTCCTCTGTATTGGCGACAATCGCACCAATACGACCACCTAATATCATTCCACCACCAGTGGATGTATATGGCAAATCACATCCATCCCAACGAGCATTCAAAGATCTGCCGGTCAAATAAAAATGTTGTGAAGATTCGGACCAAGATTCCGTATCTAATATAGAATCAAATGTATTGCCATTGACAGTTCGATACTCAAGTCCACCCGCAATCATGATCTGATCTTTTCCATAAGGAAACACAAAGGAAGTTCCCCATTCCCGACCAAATAATAAATTTTTATGATCACGAATTGTATCAGCGGATGGATTGTAAATTTGTGCTCGTAAAATTGGCTGGTTATCATCAAACCTTGAAGAAATGCCACCTAAGATCAAAATTTCCCCATTCAAGGTAGGATGCATAAAATGATTAAACCTTCTCACAACTTTAGCACTGGATGTGGAAAGCGTCTTCGTTTGGATATCATACAATTCTATGGAATCAATTGCTCTTGCATAATAATCTGTGCTCGCAGGTCCAGTAATGTCCGATCTTTCTCCACCAGTAATGATCACTTTGCCTGTGTTAGTGGACATAATCTGAGCCTGTTTGGCTCTCGACTCCGCTAGATTTCCGATGTATTCCACAGTCATATCAGCAGGATTCGGAGTTACATGAATCAGTTCTACCTCGGAAACAGTTTGGAACGCTGGGAATGGGTTCAAACCACCCACTACAAGTACATTCCCATCTGGTAAAACCGTCATCTTATGAAGTTGCCTAGGAGTATGTAAGGAAGGACCCTCTATCCATGTATTGGTAACAGGATCAAATATTTCAATGGATGATAAACTATCATTCGGACCCACGCCAACTTTTGCCCCAAACCCTCCCGAAACAAGCACTCTTCCATCTAAAAGTTTCACAATGGAAAATTCTTGCCTACGGTAAACCATATCCGGACCAAAAGTAAATTCTTTCGTAACAGAATCATAATATTCCATACTACTCAAAGTACCATTCCCATTGATCACAACTCCACTACGAGCCCGACCCCCAAGAACGATCTTACGTCCGTCGTCTAACTCCATACCACCGCAGGACCTTCTCGGTAAATTCATATTGGGTCCACTTTTGAATGCAAATACTTGAACTGGAACCATAAGAGTCCCTTGTGTATTTGATGCTTTGTCTTTTACACCTTCCAAACTGATCGATAAAATTCCACCATTCGCATTTGGATTACCAGCAAATAACAAGCGTATGTTCCTATTTGACACGATCACATCTGAAACAACTAAACTGTTTTTCGCATTACCTGACAAACTGACTTGGGACAAATTACCTTCCCAAACAATATCTTCATTTGCTTCAATGTCTAAAAACCCTGATTGCAATTCCGAAATATCAATACCATTCCCTGTTTTTAACTGCAATAGTGGTGGATTTGCATCAATTTCAAATTGAAATGTTTCCGGATTCACGATCAGTGCTTCATTTATGTAATAGTCCTTTAAATTGAATGTAAATTTTCCATTGGTTATAGAAGGATTCATTCTGACTTCATATAAAAATTTACTACGAGTAATTACCTGTTTAATTGGATTGATACCTTCGTCCGAAATCGGTAAACTAAATCCATTTGAATTAGATGAAAAATCATGGTTTGTGGAAATATATAAGATGCCTCCTGGTTGCACCTTATTGGATGAGAAATCCATTTGAATGACTTTGTCACTGCCCAAAAGTAGTAAACCCAAACTCACAGGTGAATTTGGATCAAACAAGTTTGTTCCAGATGATATTTTACAAGAACAAAGAAAGATCAAAAAGACTATATTTTTAATCTTTTCCATAGATCTCTACCCTTGCATCAGTAAGTGCTGAATCACCGAAAATTGCGATCCCTTTCGATGTTAGGATTGCCGAATGATCGGAACGAGGTAACATCATTGTATCTACTATAAAATTTTTCCTTTCAAAATGATCATATAATTCCAAAATTCCAGACTTATAGTAGGTATCCACACCTCCTGTAAAAAATACCTGTTCATCCGAAAACTTCGAAATTCCGCTCCCATTTTTGAATCGGCTAGCGAAACCTAACGAATATGTGGCGGCATTCCTTTCATTCCACGATTCAATCGATTTTGATCCAGTTGCTTCACGAATGTTCCCTCCAAAAATAACATAATCCGAGTTAGGCATCTTAACATAGGTTACATTGGACCTCCCAGCGGGGAAAGATCCTGATAATGTTTTTAGAGTAAAACTAGAAGTATCAATACTATATACCCGATTAGAAAAAAGGGCGAACTGATCTAAACGATCTCTCCCTCCAAAATAGAGAACACGTGTATTGGCTTCATCATACTCTGCTCTATGAAAATGAATTCCAATCGAAAAATCTGAAGCCGCTCCGATAATTGACGAGGTAAATTCACTTAATGAAATATATTCATGATCGTTGGCAATGGCATCTGGCTCGTTCCCTACTTTAAATTGACCACCAGATACCAATACATCTCCATTGTTTAAACAGACCATTGTATGGCCAATCCTACGTTTCTGCATCACAAATGGTAATTCATCCACGGTCCGATTCGTAGTGTCTATCATATAGATTCGATCTGATAAATCTGAATCTGCGGTAGGATTTCCTAACTTTGATTTGCCGCCAGAAACCACAACCTTACCGCTGTTCAATCTACAAATGGAAAGCCCCATCAAATTTTGATTCAAGGGTGGTAATAATTCCGTTAAACCAGTTTCAGGATTCCAAATTTCAACAGTGGACAAAGTGGAGCCACTGGGATTCACCCCACCGACTAAAAGAATCCTTCCATCTAATAATTTTTCCGTTGTGATATAACCTTTTGCTTCTGATATCGAACCAAAAAATCTAGGATAAGGAAAACGAAATGTAAATTCTTTTCCATAAAAATCATATCCCTTTAAATCTTTGGGGCGAGTGATCAATATTGAAACTGGGTCCCGCCATTCAGAGCGAGATGACACCGAAAATAGAACTCTCAATTTTGTATCTGAGAGTGAATATACATCTCTTACGATTAAATCGCTTTTATAAGGATCTGAAATTTGGAAATCTGATTTTGAAAAATAAATTGAAACAGGTTCACTTAGATTCAAATCTAAATATTCAGTTTTAACAAATGTTGGGTAATCACTTTCTAAATAACGAGTTGTGATTTTGAGATCCGTACCAAAACCAATCCCAAATAAAACAGCAGCCGATCCACCGAGTAATGATTTCGGATCGAAAATATTTTCTTTTGGTGCGTTCACATTACAATGGATCACCAAAAAGAAAAAAAGAAATTTAAAACCGAAGCGCATAACCAACCTTACCAATTCGATTGATTCCCATATAACCTTGGTTTTCCATATCCAAATCTAAAAATACACCCGACTTTTCCTTAGGATGTGGGCCTAACAAATAAAAATCAAATACATTTGCAGACCATAGGAACACTAAAGCTGTGAGAGCCTGAGATAAATTGGCCCTAGAAGATTCCATCTGTTGCCTATAAGGTTCAATTAAAAAATAATTCAATACAATGGTTTCGGTCACACGCGCATTAGGAGGAACCCCTATCGCAGTTTCATATGCTTCTTTGTCGGACCGATATTGGTTGTATTGGTAACCTGCGTATAAAAGGCCTAAGGTAAAAATAGACATATAAATTTTGCCTTTCTCTTCTTGTCCTCTTGCATACTGACCCCACCCAGGAAACAAAAACGAACGGAAAGCATAGGTCGGATTATACGGATTATATAAGGGAGCATCTGCCAAAGATGTTTCTGGATTCACAGCATACGTTAAAATTGTATCTTCTGATTTCTCAGCATATTCTTTGGTATAGGGTTTTTGAATTCTTTGATTCTCTTTCGTCCATTCCTTCATGGATTTG
The DNA here is from genome assembly GCF_004769665.1 of Leptospira kemamanensis. Lineage (GTDB taxonomy): Bacteria > Spirochaetota > Leptospiria > Leptospirales > Leptospiraceae > Leptospira_A > Leptospira_A kemamanensis. The sequence goes on along the minus strand of NZ_RQGG01000010.1, from coordinate 202,220 downwards.
ATTACATAATTCGATAATTCAGAATACGTAACTTCACCATTATAATTGGAATCAGCTCTCCCCTCTAACCCATAAATCAAATATTTTGTATAAATCCCATACCCCGATTTCGGATCTTCAAAACTAGAATATCCGACTTTAGTGGAATAAAAAACTGATACGATTTCCGTATCTTTAAATTGAACGTTTTCTAAATACTTTCGACCGATCTCTCCTTTGCTATCTTCAGGATTACGGCAAGCATCTATAAAGAAAACAACACGTTTGAGTTGGAATCGCCTTGTCATCTCTAATAATTGTTCAACCGCAATTCCTGTTTCGAATGGATTTTGGGGATTTGCGTCTTCTGGGAGCAGATAAACTTTATCGTTATAATCAACCACACCATGGCCAGAAAAATAGAACACTAGTAAATCTTCCGGTTTAGTTTCTTCTAATAATGATTCGAATTGAGAAATGATGTTATATTTAGTAGGTGTTGAATTGATTGAGCCTTCTTGTAAAAGTGTTTGGATCCGATTGTATGACCCATAACTAAACAAAATTTTGGTCATACCTAAGGCGTCGTTTTTGGCAGTTTTTAAATTTGTTAATCCTAAATCTTTATATTCACTTACACCTACTACAAATCCAAACCGTTTGCTTGCGGGTTCGGCAAACAATACAAACGGTAAAATCAATAATAAATATATTAGAATTTTTGATTTCATTAAAATGGATTAATTAACAGCTAATTCCTGGGCTTGGTTTTCTAAACTTAAAGTATGTTCTCCCATTTTCCTAGCATTTATTACAACATCCCGATTGATATTTTCCATTTCATGCACTACTGAAACCATTTGGTCTTTCTCTTGGTTTAACACTTTTGATTCTTGGTCTAATATTTTGGAAATTGCTTCAATTGTTTCGATTGATTCTAAAACTTCGTTGTTTAAATCTTTTTGAGAATTGATTTTTTCAGTAGCCGACTTCATTACTTTACTTAAAACAACATATTTATTCTGCAACATATCCGTTTGGTTTAATGCAACAGAAGAAAGTTCTGTCCCTTCTTGGATGAAACGATTGGAATTATTGATGATTTTTTTAATCTTAGTGGCATTCTCATTTGAGTTTTCTGCTAATTTAGCTACTTCTTGTGCAACAACGGCAAACCCTCTTCCGTGTTCACCTGCTCTTGCTGCTTCAATGGAAGCATTTAAAGCAAGTAAGTTCGTTCGATCTGCAATCTCAGCCATGATATCATTCACTTCACTGACTTCTTTCTGAGATAGATTGATGAAACGTAATCTTTCTTCTAAATTTTTTACTGTATGAGATAGAACTGAACTTCTTTCTTGAAAATCATTCATATTTAAATTTAGCTCTTCTACTGCTTTCCCAATCTCTACAATATTTAGTTTCAAAGCATCTGATTTATGATTCAAAAGAATGATCTGATTGTGTTGCTTCCCGATATGATCCACTGAAGTTTGGATACTCCCAGAAAAGGAAGTCACAAATTCTGTTAATTCATTTATGGATTGGTCTTGTGATTCTATCTGTCCATTGAAATCATTTGTTAATTCACGAATATTTTTTAGAGTTAAAAATAATTCTGATCCAATTTTGACTAAATTTTGATTTAGAGTATCCGCATGTAATCTTTCTTGTTCTGCTTGTTTATGTTTCTCTTCTGATTCGTTTTTGATTTCATTTAATAAATTTAAGACAGAGGATGTTAAATAACCAAAACAAATGAGAAATAAAATTTTAAATACTTCATTAGAAATTGCCACTGTGCCCTTTTCACTCTGTAAGCCTTCTGCTTCTTTAAAGGATACCCCTTGTCCATATCCGATTAGTAATATGAGTATCAAACAAAACGCAGAATAATAGGTACTCATGAGTAAAGTTCTTTTGGAAAATAAAAACGCAGAATACACTACATAAAAATAGTATAAAACATATAATGTCGGTGATTTGATGAGATCCGCAGCTACAGTGCTACCTCCCATAAGTCCTGAAGAAGTGACAGCAAAGAGAACAGTTATATCCAATAAAATTAACAGCTTCGGAAATAATACATTCAAACGACCTTTCTTAAAAAGGTAAGCTTGTAATCCTCCATACAAAAACATACAAGTGATCCCTACAAGATAACTGGTTGTTTGTAAGGTTGTGGACGTTTTGAACGATCCCAACGTAGCAATGATATAAAAGCCAGCTAGTAAAAACCGCACTCGGTTGACATAAACAGGACCGAGTTCTAACCAATTTTTTTTACCTTTGCTCAATTCTTCCGAAGGTTTCGACATAGGTTGATCCTTTCTGAACCAAAGTGATTGGAAAGTGATTTTCTTTTTTCACGGAGTGTAAAAGATTCTGGGTTGACAAATTATAGTTTGATATTAAACTATTTGATATGGAAGCAACAAGCCTAAACAAAACCTCAATTCAAAAAAAATTCTACCCTGCCTCTGAGCGGGGGCATGTCAATTTTGGTTGGTTGGACAGCCATCACTCCTTCAGTTTTGGCCATTGGTACCACCCAGAAAAAACCAATTTTGGGGCTCTGCGAGTTCTAAATGATGATATCGTGGAACCAAGTATGGGGTTTGGAACACACCCTCACCAAAATATGGAAATTGTTTCCATTCCTCTTTTTGGCGAACTCGCTCATAAAGATAGTACAGGTACGAATGGAATCATCAAAACTGGTGATGTGCAAATCATGTCTGCTGGCTCTGGGATCCAACATTCGGAATTCAACCATAGTTCGGAGAAAAAAGTCAATTTCCTACAGATTTGGATTTTACCGAAGGTAGCCAATATCCAACCAAGGTATGACCAAAAGACCTTCCCGGAAGCAGGTCGATTGAATCGGTTTCAAACAGTGGTTTCCCCCATTGATGAAGAAGCGGTGTGGATCAACCAAGATGCGTATTTTTCTTTGGCAACCTTGGAACCAGGAAAACCTCTTTCGTATCAGGTCCATGCGCCAAACCAAGGGATTTATGTATTTCTCATCCAAGGGAAACTTTCTACGGAAGGCACAATTTTAGAAAGAAGAGATGCTGTCGGTCTATGGGGAGCAAATGAATATACCTTCCAAGCGGAAGTGAAATCAGAATTTCTCGTCATTGAAATTCCCATGAAGTAAAAGAATGGTATCTTTAGAAAAGATGTCGAGAAAGGAGATCGGGCATGGCTTATAGCAAAACTCTCAGGTCTCCTTTCTCCTTTCTTAGTTCCCTGCAGAAATCATTTTAATGGATGTTTACATCTTTTTACCCTTACCTTGTGATCAACTCACCACCTTTTCTCTCTAACCATTAGTTCGGTTGACAATCCTTAGAATTTTACTGTAAGTGTAAGTTTCGTTCGAATCCCAAAATCTTTTTCTCCCATCGATTTCGCAAATCATGAAAATTTAAAAAATTTTTCTATTTCGCAGCTCATTTTTTTTCATTAATACGTATTTTTTTTCGTGTATTTTTATTCGCGAATTTTAAATTGATCTTATCAGGGGATCCGAATTGGATCGGATTCACCTAGGAGAAGAACAATGAAAGGTTACAAGTTTCTAATCAGTTTCTTTTTATGTGTTATTTCAACACAAATCATGGCACAAAGTAATAACGCTAGTGTGTCAGCCAAAGAAGCGTTACAAAAATTGGTGGAAGGAAATTTAAGATTTGTGCAAGGGAAATCAATTCGTCCGAACCAATCAGTGGATCGAATTAAGGAAGTTTCCAAAAAACAAAACCCATTTGCAACGATTGTAGGTTGTTCTGATTCAAGAGTCCCCAATGAAATCGTTTTTGACCAAGGTTTAGGCGACTTATTTATCTTACGAACTGCAGGACAAGTTTCCACTTATGCATCCTGGGGTTCGATTGAATTCTCCGTAGAAGTGTTAGGAGTGAATCTCATCGTTGTCCTAGGCCACACTAAATGTGGTGCTGTGGGTGCCGCTTGTAAAGCAGATGATGTTCCAGGACATATCATTGCACTTACCAATGCAATTAAACCCGCAGCAGAAAAAGTAAAACATATGGACGGTGACTTTTTTGACAACGCTGTCAAAGCCAATGTAGCATTCCAAGTTGTTTCCTTACGTAAACTGGATCCGATTCTATCCAAATCCTACAACAAAGGCCAACTTCAAATCGTAGGTGCTGTTTACGATTTAGAAACAGGAAAAGTCAATTTTCTTTCAGAAGATTACATCAATAGTGTTACAAAATAGGAAATTCCAATGGAAATCTTACAAGCATTAGTTGCCAATTTACAAACACCGATGTTCCTAGCATTTTTGCTAGGAATTATCGCGACCGTAATCAAAAGTGATCTCAAGTTCCCAGATGGGATGTATGCTGGACTCACCATTTACTTACTTTTTGCGATCGGCCTAAAAGGAGGTGTAAAACTAAGTAATACAACTCTGTTAGAATTTTATAAACCTGCTGTTGCGGCACTCGTCTTATGTGTCACAATCCCACTCCTTGCCTATGGAATTCTAACTAAATTTGGAAAGTATGACAAAGCCAATGCAGCAGCACTGGCTGCTCATTACGGATCTGTATCAGCTGTCACATTTAGTGAAGCACTTGCTTTCTTAGATTCCCTTCATATCAGTTATGAAGGATTTATGCCAAGTTTACTTGCGATCATGGAAGTTCCAGCAATCCTTGTTGCCTTATTCCTTATCAAAATGAATCCAACGGATAAAACGGAAGAGTCTTCCTGGGGAAAAATTTTCCACGAGCTCTTTACTGGCAAAGGTACCTTACTACTATTAGGTGGTCTTTTCATAGGTATGATCTCTGGAAAAAAAGGGCATGAACAATTTGCCCCACTCTTTGAAACTCCATTCCGAGGAATGTTAATTTTATTCCTCTTAGAAGTCGGTATTGTCACCGGCAGACGACTCTCGGACCTAAAAAAAGCAGGTGTTTTTTTAATCGGGTTTGGGATCCTTTTCCCAATTTGTATAGCAATGTTTGGGTTGTTCTTGGGAAAATTCATTGGGCTCTCGATGGGAGGTGCCATGGTACTTGGAACTCTCAGCGCTAGTGCATCCTATATTGCGGCACCTGCTGCCGTTAGATTAGCGATTCCCGAAGCAAGTCCTGCCGTTTACCTGACAGCTTCTCTTGCGATCACCTTTCCCTTTAATTTATCATTTGGGTTACCTTTGTATCTCACAGTTTCCAAATATCTATTCGGAGTTTAATCATGAAATTAGAAAAAGCAAAACTCATCACCATTATAGCCGATGAAGTATTACAAGATCGCCTGGTTTCAGAACTAAAATCTGTGAATGTCAAAGGGTATACGATCAGTGAAGCAAAAGGGGAAGGAATTAACCACGAGCACCTTACTTCCTGGGAAGGGAAAAACATCCGTTTAGAATCTTTGGTTTCCGAAGCAAAAGCGATGAAGATCTTTCAAATCATATCGGAGAAATACTTAGAGAAATTTCCGATGGTGATTTTTATGAATGATGTGGAAGTGATTCGAAAAGGAAGATTTCAGTAAAGTCAATTCAAAAAGTATGACCCATATCCACATAGAATAATTGGTCTTCTCTTGAATAAGCATAATCGATTAGGATTACAGTAGCTTGGTCCCAAACAAGCCGTAATCCTAATCCACGCGAATGTTTATAATCTAATGCATTCACTTGTCTCAGTTTGTCCCAAACACGTCCCACATCATAAAATGGAACGATACTCACCTGGAAAAATTGACCCCATAGTGAAAAACTCCCCAACCGGTACCGAAGTTCGATATTATAAAAGCCAATTACAGGACCAAAAAATCGTTCTTGTCTGTAACCTCGTAGAGTATTCTGCCCACCTAACGCACCAAAGGGCCCATCTATGGAAAATAAATATCGATATTCAAAAAAAGGTACATTCCCTTCAATTTTTGTAAGCGCTACTCTTTGTGCGATGACGAACTCTTCAAATGATTTTGGGAAAGGTTGATAAAAATTTTTAATTTGGGCAAAATGTCGTAAATAATTGAAATCTGATCCAATTGTCTTTTCAGCCTTATTGATATTGTATTCAACGAGCCAACCCCTGTCCGGGTCTGGTTCATAATCTCTTGTATCATAAGCAAGTCCCGCTCTTAGATAATTTAGATTCCCGCCGTTTACACCTATGATTTTTCCAGAATTGGCATCTTCTGTAATTTTAGAAGTATCTTCTATAGCTGGTACTTTTCCACTCGTAAGAGGTTCTTTTGCTTCTGTTGACCTACCATCATATCGTCTTACAATATTTTTAGAAAACTCAACTCCACCCCAAACTCGAAATACCTGAAATATAGTTTTATCTAAAGCGAATTGCCCATACGTTGTTTCAAATTGGTAGTCATGATAATGTTGTGTGGACGTAAACTCACGACCTAGTCCTCTGTTTTTCGCATACGCATTGGCATTTTCAAAATCAGAAAAAGTTGCATTCCTGACTATCCGACTTCCATCCGCATTTCTATCTTTGAAATAGAGAGGTTGTAAACTTTCCGTACCTACACCAAAGTATTGGTTGTACAAACTGGAATCATGTCCAACATATGCTCGTAATCGATAAGCCGTATCTAAAAAATAAGGTGCATCCCAAGCTAAATAATTGAGTTGTGTTCCGCGATTACTTCGATACACACCAATGTTAAACAAATGTTCGTAAGGAGTATATTTAAAGGAAGAATCGTTTTTAGTTCCATTATAGAAGAGATTGGCATTGATCCCAAGGCCTGATCCATTGACGGCATCATTCCCAATCAGTGGTAACCCTGTGGCATACCACCCTTCCTTTTTATTGGCGAGTTCCTTTTCGTCTAATTTTTTGAACTCACCCAACCATTCGGGAACATCGGGACTTCTCTCATCAGCAAACAACGGCAAAACGACAAATATTGGCAGATATACCAAACATTGTATCGCTTTACCTAAAGGCATGGAGTTTATTTGACTTCGCGTACTTGGATGGTTTCGACTCTATCTTCACCGGCAATGATGTCCGATAAAATCACAACCTTTTCCCCAGTTTGTAAATACCCATTATTCACAAGTGTTTGGATGGCAAGATTGATTGTTTTTTCAGGATCAGAAGAAAAATCAACTCTGTATGGAATCACACCACGTGTAAGCCAGAGTTTTCGTCTAACAGATGTCATATTTGTAAATGCATGTACAATTGGATATCTCGGATGAAACGATGCTAAATTATTAGCTGTAATCCCACGTCTTGTGATCGCAATGATGGCATGAGCCTGCATGGAATCTGCGAGATTTGCGGCAGACCGAGCCATCTCTTCCTTTTGGTCCTTTGGTTTTCTTTGTGCCGCAAGACCTAAGTTAATCGACATCTCCATTCGACGTGCAATTTTATCCAACATTTCCACACAACGCACCGGGTATTTACCCATTGCTGTTTCCCCAGAAAGCATGATCGCATCAGCTTCTTCATAAACCGCATTGGCAACATCCGTTACTTCGGCCCTTGTCGGGGAAGGATTGTGGATCATGGATTCGAGTAAGTGAGTGGCGACGATCACTCGTTTGCCTTCTTCTTGGCAACGTTTGACAATTCGTCTTTGTACGATCGGGAGTTCTTCAATTTCAATTTCAACACCCAAATCCCCACGCGCTACCATAATACCATCAGACGATTTGATGATTTCGTCTAAGTTTTTTAAGCCCTCTTGGTCTTCAATTTTGGCAATGATTTGTGCATGATGTTTTTTTTCGTCGATGATATCACGTAACTGCAAAACATCTTCTTTTGATCGGACAAAGGACAAAGCCACAAAATCAATATCTTCTTCCAAACCAAATAAAATATCTTTTTGGTCTTTTGGCGTGATCGACGGAATATTCACACGAATTCCAGGTAAATTGATATGTTTTCTAGAGCCTAATTTACCACCGTCTAACACAGTACAGATCAATTCGTTTTCACGAATTTCTTGAACAGCAAGGTTGATTAAACCGTTATCAACTGTTACCTTATCACCTACTTTTAAATCTTTGACAATATCACGGTAGTTGACAAATACACTTTGCGCTTCCGCTTCCATACCAGGTATGATGTGAAAGGTAAATGTCTCACCGACTTTTAAGTGTAGATCATTTTGGACATCCCCAGTGCGAATCTCTGGTCCTTGTGTATCAAGTAAGATAGAGATCGGATGTTTGTGTAACTCATCTTTATTTAACGATTTGATAATCCGTATGATCTTTCGATGAAATTCGTGATCACCATGACTCATGTTGATCCTTGCGATATTCATCCCGGCCAAAGCTAAACTTCGGATCATATCTTTTGATGCTGTCGCAGGACCTATGGTGCAAACGATCTTGGTTTTTCTGGCTCTAAGTTGTTCTATTGCTGGCATAATGTTAAGGTTTTAATTTTGGTAAAATTCGGTTTAGAAACTCTAGTTGCGATTCCGCAATGTCAAATTTCTCTTGGTTTGGAAATTTATCATTTCTTTGGCGTTCACTTTCGGCAGATACTTTATCAAATAGTTTTTTGCCATGCCGTTTGAGATACCCAGTGGATACTAAAATTGGCCAAGGGAACTTTTCTCTTTGGTTGCGGATTGGGAAACTATAGATTTCTTTACCGCCAAATTTTTTTAGGAAAAAGATCAAATTCTCTTCTGTAAACTTTCCATTGAGTTTGGAAAGTACATACTCACGATCAGGATATACTCCAAATTCCCAAGCCTCATCTAAAATGCGAATGATGGTTTCAATGGATTCTTTCCATTTTTTTTCTTCTTCCGGACTTCCTTGTTTGGTTGGTTCCGAATCTTCGTCATCATCCCTAGATTGATTTGTAGGAGTTGAATGTGAATGGCCTTGTTTCGATTTTCTTTCAGCGTCTTTTTCGGCTTCTTCTCTTTCTTTCAACCTAGCTTTCACCAAACGTTCTTTTTCTTGGGAAATCTTTTTGACCTTTTGGCTTGCCAAATCCCTAGTCAATTGTTGTTGTAATCTTGCTTTGATAGGAGGAATCTCAAATTTATGGACTGTCATATTCCCCATAATCATCCTCCAAAGCCTTGTAAAAAATGGCAAAAACTGGAACAGACTTTGTGCCTCAATTTCCTCTAACAAACGTTTTGGGCTTTCATCATTCAAATGGATCGTTACATTCATTTGATTTAAAACACGAATTTCTAAATCAGAGTGTTTGATTTGGAAGGTTCGTTTTGCGGATTCGATAGCTTGAGGGATACAAGATTTATGTAAAATAAATTCATTATAAACACGTTTATCAGCATACTCCGTATATAAAACTTCAGGTTGAGATAACAACGTAGCTCGGAATTCATCGGTAAGTGGTTCGCCACTCACACGCAGTAAATTAACTTCCACGATCCGGCCAGCTTCCGCAAGGAAAGCCATTAAATCTTCTATTTGTTGTTTTCGTTTTTGTTTTTCTTCTCTTTCTTTATCTTTTTCAATGATCTCATTTAACACCAAACACTCTTCCATTAGAGTTTTTTGGTCACCGTAGGATTCGTTCATGTATCCTTTGATTTCTGTTAAAATGTTTTTTGGAGAATTCCAAGAGTCCTCAGTCACTTCGCCCATCACACCTAAGTTTTTTAAGGCTGGGTAAATGGTATTTTTTGCATAGTCCACATAAGCATCATAACGATCCGCAATCTCTGATGGTCTGTTGTATAAAAACACACTTTTGTTTGCTGGTCTCGAAGCAGAATCATTTCGAAAGAAAAACAAAATTTTATCATCTACCAATTGTTTGAGAATTGGTTTGAGATGAATGACAATTGTTGCATCTTTTTGCACTTTGGTTTTGTCATATGGGCATTGGAACAAATTTCCTAACTCTGTAGACGCATATGTATCAAAAAGTCGATTGGCATCTACAGCTGCCTTGATGACTTTTCGCATTTTTTCTTTGCCTACATACTTCCGTTTTTCATTGTACCATCCCTTGATGGCTGTTGTCGAAAGTTCGTTTAAACCAAGTGCATAACGAAAGGCAGTTCCTCCATCCGAGGTAGTCGGCCTTGCAAATACAGTGTTGTGTTTGATGTAGGTTTTTGGATTTTCCGGATCCCCTGGTTCATTAGGGTGAAATTCCAAAACATTTAATTTTTTGATAATGGCAGGGTTTTGTTTGTAACTGAGATCGATCACATAGTTTTCTGTGCGATCCCGATCAATGGAACTATCTCTTTCGATTTGTTCCACATTCGGCAAAACTCGGTTTTGTAAAAACTTATCTGTCCATTCAAAGATAACGAGGAGTACTTTATAAATTCCCTTATAGGAAAAATCTCCACGAGAATCCATAGCCTGCACCTTTTGGAGACAGGCCGTGTAGTCCATGACTTTTAATTCTGGGAGATTTGGATCCAACATGGTTGTAAAGAGTCCTTAGTTAAAATATCCTTTTTTATACAATAACTCTGCATTCAAGATGGCAGCACCTGCAGCACCTCGAATCGTGTTATGCGAAAGGACAACCCATTTCCAGTCCAAGATTGAATCTTCTCGTAACCTTCCCACTACGGTTGTCATTCCCTTTCCCGTGTCCAAATCTAGACGTGGTTGCGGGCGATCGTTTTCTTCGCGGTAAAGGATAGCGGGGTTCGGTGCAAACGGCAATCCCAATTTCTGAGGTTCCCCTTGAAAATCGGCCCAAACCTTTAAAATATCTTCTTTTTTTGGTTTTTTATCGAAGGCCACCGAAACACAAACCGTATGACCATCAAAGACAGGCACTCGGTTACAATGAGCAGAAATTTTAAAGTCTGCGGATTTGATCACACCGCCTTCCACTGTCCCCAAACATTTTTGAGGTTCTACTTCAGCTTTGTCTTCTTCTCCACCGATGAAAGGCACAACGTTTCCAAGGATATCCATCGTCGGAACACCAGGATAACCTGCTCCCGAAATTGCCTGCATCGAAAATAACATAACAGACTTTAATCCAAAAGCATCCATGAGTGGTTTTAAGGAAATGGTCACACCCATGATGGTGCAGTTCGAATTTGTGATGATTTTCCCTTTTGTTTTTTGTGCAGCTAACACATCCAAATGATGAGAGTTCACTTCGGCAGAAAGAATGGGAACGTTTGGATCCATACGATGGTTTTTGGAATTTGATAAAACCATCACTCCCTCTTCCGCGTAGGCAGTTTCCACCTCACCTGCAATAGATGCATCTAGGCCACTAAACACGAGTTGTACGCCCTTCGTGACTTTTGGATCTGGTAAAGAAATGATAATGTCTTTTGCATAAGCAGGAATGTCAGAAGAAATTTTCCAACGAGACTTCATTACGTCACCATAGGTTTGGCCCGCACTTTTTTCAGAAGCTGCTAAATGAGTCACCGTAAAATAAGGGTGATTCTCCAAAAGTTGAATGAATCTTTGACCGACGGATCCTGTTGCTCCCAGGACTCCAACTTTGATTTTTTCCATAATTTTCCTTATCTAATGTAAGGATTGAAAAACATGTTATTTCGGAAAGAGATTTCCAATTCTTTCCGCATAAATCGAATTCATTTGCTCCATTCCGACATAAGTGAAGTGATGAAAATCGGAAAATCCCTGCATCGGAAGAACTCCGTGAATGTCCCAAAAATGAACTGACCCCGATTCCAATGATTTCAGATAATCCAAATGGTCTTTGTACCATTTGGAATCTTCATACCAAGCAAGTGAGATCGGATTTTCGGGGTTATTGATGAGCAAAAACGATACATTTCGCTTTCTGAAATGGTCTGCGATTTTTGCTAAGTATCGGAAATGAAACAAGGGCCTAAATTCTTCCTTTGCAATTCGTTCCTTGGCAAGTTTTAATGCGACCAAATAACCAATCCCGGGTCGTTTCTCTAAACCTTCTAACAATCGATAGTAAAAATAGCGAGTGTAGGTTTTGTCATCCATCCCATTGTACCGAAAGTCCTCGGTTCTAGGCTCTCGTTTGTATTGCACACCCGATTTCGGTTCCTCTAATCCAAAAGTTTGTTCCAAACGCACTCCCATCGGATCCCAATGGTAATCTAAATACGCACCACTGGCTTCATGAGCAAACCAAACTCTCTCCAATGTGGCCGTGATTGGCAGATTGTCTTGGAAAAAGTTTGGATCCAAACGAACATTCGTCCACCGAGTTTCCTTCAAATTCACAACCTGCTCTCGTTTTTCATTTCTAAAGGTAAGTTTACAGGGGGAACCTGCGAGGAGGTAAGGAGTGACTTCCAACCAAATCCCTTTTTCTTGCATTTTTTTCGTAGGAAGAAAAGTGAACTGTTTCCCGGTCCAACCAAGACCATTGACACCTTCTGGAATGAAAACCCCCATATAGGAATGGTAACTCGTATTTCGCCCCCATCTGTGTTGGATTAAGTTTTGCAAGTTTTGCTCATAGATGTCTTTGTACCGGTAAAAAGTAAACGTTGAGGAAACGACATACCGAGACCAGGTTTCCCAGTCCATCTCCGATCCAACTTCCATAAGAGTTTCCCATGGGAAGACCCATAAGGATTGAGGAGCTTCTGTAAAGGTAAGGGCATCTTGCACCATCACCGATTCATCCACAGCGTCATTTCTCCCTTCAGGGAACAAAATATATGTTCGGTGGAGGCGGTAATCGATAAAATTAACAGGATACACAACCAAGTCTGGTTGCAAAGGCCCTAACCAATGGAGAAGTAAATACACATACAAGGGGCTGTTTCCCGCATAGGCCAAATAAAACACATCTACATCTAAGGAATATTTCTCACGTAAGGTATTTTCGAGTCGATTTGCATCAATGGAATAATAGGCAACAGAACTTCCAACGATGATGATTCTTTTTTTGATTTTAGGGAGAGAACGAATTCTTTCGTATTCATATAAAAAATTAAAGAAATGATTAGTATTCCAAGGCGATTCGTTTGGAACAAGGAATTGGAGTTTTCGAAACCACAAAAAATCGACGGCGAATAGAAAAACCAAAAAACAAAGTAGAATGCCAATCCGTTTTTTCATACCAATCCCTAAAAGACAAAGTAAACAAAAGGTTTACTTTCAGCTGCATACAAAACAATGAGAACCATTACAATCGCAGCCAAAAATGCAAAAAATAGCGATTTTCTTAAGGAATTTTGAATTTTTTCAAAATGATCTAACATTTGTTTGTTTTCTTGAAAGAAAAATAATCCTAAAATATGTCCTAAAATTAGGAAACTGAAACAATAAACAAACTTCATTTCCAAGCTATATGGTAGTAAAAAACCCTCTTTTTTAGTTAAAATACCCTGTAGGTAGCACAGAGAATCTGCAAAATTCGCACTCCGAAAGAAAATCCAAAGTAGGCTCACGACGATAAACGTAAAAAGAATTTTGAACAGTTTCGGAACGTACATCGAAAGAGATGGAAACCGATTTCCAACCCATCTCTCCAAAACTAAAAATCCACCGTGCCCAATCCCCCAAAAAACAAAATTCCAAGAAGCTCCATGCCAAAGTCCTCCAATGGCCATGACCATAATCAAATTCCGATATGTAAAAAAATTACCCATTCGATTCCCACCGAGTGGAATGTATAGGTAGTTCCGTAGCCATTGCGAAAGGGAAATATGCCATCGAGTCCAAAACATCGAAAAACCACTCGCAAGGTAAGGCATCCGGAAATTTTCAGGAAGCCGAAAGCCAAAGAGAAGTGCCGTGCCTTGGGCAATATCCGTGTATCCCGAAAAATCACAATAGATCTGAAAGGAGTAGGAAAACATTCCCACCCAAAGAGATCGAGTGGACATCTCCGCCGGATGAGCAAAAACCAAATCGACTACTTCGGCCAAATGGTCTGCTAATACCATTTTTTTAAACAAACCAAGTAAAATGAGAAATCCCCCAAAGAGAATAGGGATACGAGTCAGATCCATAGGGCGACGAATCTGGGGCAAAAAGGACTTGGCAGTAACAATTGGACCTGCCACGAGTTGCGGGAAAAAACTTAAAAACAGCAAGTACGACAAAAATTTCGATTCAGGATGCAATTCCTTCCGGTAAACATCCACAACATAAGAGATCGACTGGAAGGTATAAAAGGAAATCCCAACAGGAAGCAACCATTGGCTCCAGAAGGAACCGAGTGAAGCATTCGGCAATCCAAACAATAATGCCCAATTTTCAGCAATAAAATGCCCATATTTAAAGAAAATTAGAATTCCTAAACTATTGCATAAGGAAACCCAAAGGAAAAATCTACGTTGCCCTCGGGAATTCGATCGAAAAATCCTATTCGCCATCCAAAAATCAACCAAGGCGATCCACATGATTAAAATCAGGTAGAAATGATTCCAAAATCCATAAAATAATAGACTAATAATTAGCAAATATAGGACTAAAAATGCTCTCCGAAAGCCCAATGCAAGCGCACTTTCTTGATTATATTTAAGCAACAGGTTAGTGAGAGAATACCATAGCAGCAAAGATATGGTCATAAATAGTGCGAATATAGCTGAATTAAAGAGCATTAATTTGCTTAAATAAAAGCATTAAACATTGTATTTGCATTTGACGCCGCAATTGGGACAAGTGCAGGTCACTTCGGCCTTCACTCGGCGTCCCTTTGCCCCTTCCACTTTCCCTATTGCCACAAATTCAAACATAACCCCTTCGGGAACAAAGTGGCCGGAACCATACTTAGCGGTTCCTTCTATCACATTCGAGCAAGCGTGACACTTCACCCGTAGTCGTATTGTTTCTGCCATATACCAGGGAAAGATGAGGAGAGGACATGCCCTGGCAACCAATATTCCCTTTTCTGCCAATTTTACAGGTGGATGCAAATTGCCTACACATGACAATCTGGCAGAAATATACCATAAAACAGTCTGATTTCTGCCCTCTGGAGTCGAGTCTTTCCCTGTGTGTCTGGCTTGGAAAAATGGCCGTAAATGCCGGATTTTTTCCTCTAAATGCCGAAATTTCGGCAAAAATCACTGAATTTTTTGTTTTTACGCTCTTTCCCACTCAATCCTTCTTTGGGCCTAAATTACCCCAGTGGTTCGCTGCCCTAGGTAGATAAAGCGACTGCAGATCCTGGGGGAGCTACAAAATAGGGACTTAAGGAACTGCTTTTCTCTATGGAAATTCGGAAGTTTATCTGACGAATCCCCGACACTCTTCCGACATCTCCCCGCCTGTTTCCTAAAGAAGGACAAGGAGCTAACGTCACTTCCTACTGAAACCCGAATCCGATTCTAGTGACGCCATATGGTCAGACCCAAGGGACTTCTGATCTGCCGAGAAGGAGGCGCCTGTGTGTAGGCAGGACGGCTTTTCCCCGCCCTCTTACGGTCATACACTGCCGAGATCCAGGCAAGAGGAGCAAAACCCTTCGCCAGAGACTGCCGAACATTCGTCACTTCTTGGGTCCAACCCGCCAATTCAATAAATGACTAAATATAGGCAGTTTTATTCAAAATCATACCAGGAAATCTGCTGATTTGCTCGGAAACCCACTCCTAGACAGAGATTGGTCCAAATTTTCACATTATTTGCCTAATTTTAGGTAGTTTTTGCGGGAAAGGTAAAATTCGTCCAAACAGCGGGGTTTTTTGACTTTTCCCCCTGTGGTGCGCACAGGAGCGATTGGTAAGGTTTACGATAAGCCCACTTGCGACCCTAGTCGGAGTAGGACTTGTGTTTGTAATCATGTAAGGATATAGACCAGTGAAAGGAAGGTGACTGGTCTTTGGTGTTTTGGTGTATTAGGAACGAATTCCTTTATTTTTTAGATTTAGTTGAGGGAGCTTTCGCTTTCTTCACTGCCGAGCTAGACTTGGCACTTGACTTCTTTGGCTTAGGCTGACCCGTTCCAGTAACCTGTTTGTTTGGTTTTTTTCCAGAACGACTGCCTCCACCTTCCCCATGACCATCTTCATCCCCTGCGAGGATATCATTGGGAATTCTTCCGTTCCGTTTGACCATGTAGATGAAATGTCGGACATACTGCGTGTAGGGCTCGTGAATGGCTTTTGGATCGAAGTCTCTTGGCTCCTGGAGGAGTTGGTTGACGAGAGCCAAAGGGAGGTCATCCTTACTCGTTGCCATGAGGATTTCCAATCGTTTGCAGATTTCTGAGTCATTGACTTCAGTGGAAAGTTTTCGCATGGCGTTGAGAAATTTTTGGAAGGCAACTCGCTTCGGCTGAGACATATCCCCAGAAAACCAAAAAGTCCTGAGTTGGCAATCGATTTTACTCCCAAATGCTGCGGTTCTTGCTTAGATCCAAACCCATCTATTCTTACTTGAGAACGTCTGGAATCCTGCTCCACCAACGATGTTGCAGGTGAGATGGAGGATTCTGGTTTAGAAGTTTCGGAGAAAACAAACTGCATTTCCAAATCGGAACTGTTTTTTTCGATTGTGGAGTGATTTTCCTCAGTGAGGTTTACCTTCTCCCATGCCAATTCGCTCTCGGACTCGTAACGTACTTCGCTCACTACTCCCTCTCGAAGTTCAATCGCAGGAACTAGAGGGTCTTCCATAAGGACAACGGGTCTATCCCATTCATTGGCTAAAAGATTTGTCTGAGGAAAAATCAAAAAAACAAGAAGGCATATCACGGGCGCAAACATTTGCAAATTTCGTGCCACATTTTTGATTTTTTCCCTGAAAAACATAGTAATATCCATAGATTTCACCGAAATTCGGGAAAAATAAAGCATTTTTTTAGGAATTTTGGCTATTTTTTGTAGAGGGTAGATCGCACTCGCAATTTCCATTCCCACAAAACAATTTCGTGTTCTAGGTCTTTGGCAAGATCCTGCTCTTTGGCAAGGAGTGCATAGATCATATTGGAGATGTCTTTCGAGAAACCAGTGTCCAATTCTTTCTCAAATGATTCGACTTGGAATTCCAAGATGAGAACTGCCAAACGAAAGGCTTCGTTCATGGCGATGAGTTGTGGTTTGACGGTTTCCAGTTCCGGCTTATTGTACTCATTTTTGATCATCACGTTCAAAAAGGTTCGGATGAACATGACATCATCTGATGATAAATGAAAGTCGAGAAGCAATTGTTTGACCTTGTCGAGCTCCATCGCACGCAAATGGATTCTCGCAAGGAAAACTGGATTTTCGCTATAGGTGTTTAAGTTCTGGTTTTTTGCAACGTCCGTGGCACGCACTTTGTCATAGTCCACAACTCCCTTGTCCTTGGACTCATCCGTTTTTGGGGACTGAGATTCCGCCGAGGTATTGATCCTTTTTTTGATCACAAGGATGTTCATGCTGGGGTATCGGATTTTAAACGACACCATGTCGGAACGAGGGATCTCTTCGTCTACAACGAGAAATTGTGCCTGCTCCCCTCTTTCCCAGGCCGCCATTAATTCTTCTTTGTTTTTATAGTGATAAATGACAACAGGTAGGACGTCACTTTGGCTTCCCGTACCTAAGTAAATCGTTTTGATTTCGTTCGAAAATCCGTGTTGGTATGGAATGACCATTTTCCCGGCTTTTACATTCACAAAAGAAAGCTCACCTAAATGGAAATGGGAAACGTCGAAATCGTCCCCAAAAAATCCCACTCTTGGGACGTTCACAACGATGGAATTGTTTTTGGCACCTTTTGGGACTTCTGGACCTGACTCGGTAAAAACAACATAGGTCAGTTTGGAAAGCCGGACTTTTACGAGAAAACCAGCAGGGGTTTTCCGCTCTTCGTATACAGTATCATCCATCTTTACATCAAACCAAGTTGTTTCATTTTGTATTGGAGGGAACCCCTCGAGATTCCCAGTGCCTTTGCCATCCGAATTTGGTTACCGGAAAATATCCTCATAGCCAAAAGAATCTTCTGCCTTTCTAAGGCCTCTATCCCTCGCCGCAAGTCTAAATCTTCCGCATCGGGGATCTCTAATTCCATCCGGATTTTGCCCACTTCCAGGTCAGATACTTCCACCGTTTGGGTGCGGCAAGTGAGGATTCCCGATAGAATTCGATTCCGAAGTTCCACAAAATTTTCCTGGTAAACTCTAGTCGAAAGTTCCTTTTCCGCTGCCGGAGCCAGAACCAGTCCTAACCGATTTTGCGTTCGGCAAAGCTCTTGGAAAATAGACTGGATGATTCGAACCAAATTAGGTTTGGGAAATAAACTCAAAGAAGGTAAAAAAACAGAATTCGTTTGCAGGAGTTGGCTGAATTCAGGTAAAATTTCTTGTCCAAATTCTGTGGGGCCAAGTAGAAACAGAAAACCTTGAAATCCCGACTTCGACCACCAATCCACCAGGATCTGCTGCTGACCCAAAGAGAAGGATTGGACCTTCGTAAACACAAGACTTCCTAAATTGGTTTCCTTTCCCCACTCAGAAATCGCCTTCTCAAATTTGCCAAAATGATCAGGGAGAGACTCCACAACAAGAATGGGAGCCCCTGGATTTTGGTTCTGGTGGATCCATTTTGCGAGCGTCTTTTTCCCTATCCCAGGTGCTCCAAAAATTGAGACAATTCGCTTGGAATGGAATTCCTGGATCGCAACTTCTAAGTTCGAAATTTCATCCCTAAAAATAGAATGTGACGAATCTTCAGGGAGCAAGGTTTGAACGGGAACTGGAATGAATTGGTTTCCCTTCCCCCATTCGATTCCAATTTTTTCAGCAAACAAAATCAGAAGACTGAGGACGGAGAAACTTGGTTTGCCTTCCAACTCCACCAAAAGAAAACCCACACTTTCTCCAGCGTGGATTCGGATCCCAAGAGCATTTGTGTTTTTCCCAAAAAGGGGGAACTCCACACCTGGAAAGGAAACTGGTTCCAGAGAGGTCATCAGAGTCTCCCAATGGACCGAACCTCGGTTTAAAAAAGAATAATAAAATCCATCTTCACTGTAACCAAAACTGGCAGATTCATAAAACGAATCTTCCTGATCTGCCTTAATGACAACGACGCCACAATGCAAATCAAATTCGGTACACAACTCAACCCACAAAGTTGGTAGGACGGAATCCATCCAATCTTTGCCTGTTTTGCCCGAAGCAAACAAGGAGGCGGTGTGTGAAGGCATGCTATGAAACTGTTTAAATTTAATCACTTTGTCAAGTACGTACCGATTTAAATGTCGGATGTCCGACCAAAAGAGACGAGATAGTTTTTGCTAATTTTTGGTATGTCGGATGTCCGACAATGTGGATAGAAACCATCCAAAAATCCTTTTTTTGGTGATTTCCAAAAATTCAATTGATCCCAATTTTTCAAAAAGAAAGCATACCAATTGGGAAGGGAAACAAGAGATAGATGATCACCATTGCAGTTGCGAATCAAAAAGGCGGAGAGGGAAAAACAACTACTTCTTTGAATCTTGCCATGGGATTGGCTCGCCGAAATCTCAAAACCTTACTCATCGATATGGATCCTCAGGCAAACTCTACGGGAATCTTTCTAAACCCGGAAACCGTTGAAAAGGACCTTGCACATTTATTCCAGAATTCTGCTCATATCAAAGACATCATCACACCGGCGTATAACGAGCATTTGTGGATCGCGCCATCTAGCATGCGTTTGGCGGAAATGGAAACAGTATCCGTCAATTCTGTTGAGGCTCCCTACATTTTAAGGGACTCTCTTTCTGGGCTAAAAGATTTCGACTTCGTCATCATCGACTGCCCACCTTCCCTTTCCATTTTCACCGTGAATAGTCTTGTGGCGGCAAACTACGTTCTCATCCCTTTACAAGCGGAGAAATTTTCCATGGATGGAATCATGGGTTTACAACAAACCATCTCCTCCATTAAAAAAAGAATTAATCCCGACCTGGAAATTCTAGGTGCCCTAATCACCCAACTGAAACCCCAAACCCTACTTACAAAAACCATTCTTCCTGTTCTCACAAAATACTTCCGGATTTTTGAACACACCATCTCCGATGGAGTGGCGATTGGAGAAAGTCATTTGGCTAAAAAATCAGTCTACGATTACAACCGATCTTCTAGACAATCGCAGGAGTATGAAGGTTTTATTGAGGAGGTTCTCAGTGAGCTTAAAAAGTAAACGCCTCGGATCTCTAGCCGACATCTACCAAGCGGAAAATTTAGACGGAACCATTCGTACCATCCGGATGGATAAAATCCAACCTTCTGAACACCAACCCAGACAAGAGAGAAAAAAAGGGATCGAAGAGTTGGCACAGACCTTAAAAGCGGATGGCCTACTCCAACCCATTATCGTTTCCAAAAGTGACAAAGAAGGAACTTATAAAATCATCGCAGGGGAAAGGCGTTACCACGCCGCAAAATCTCTTGGCTGGCCCGAGATCGAATGTAAGATCTTAAACCGACCCGACAAAGAAATTTATAAATTAGCAGTCATTGAAAACTTACAAAGGGAAAACTTATCCCCCTATGAAGAAGTCGACGCCCTTCTCTTTCTAAAAAATGCTCACCAGTATACGGACCAAGAATTGGGAGATTTGTTTGGCAAAAGCCGAAGTTACATGACAGAGGTTTTGTCGATCACATCGATGTCAAAGGCCGATTTAGAAAAGTGCAAAAAAAACGAAATCTACAATAAGAACTTACTCGTTCAAGCTGCACAAGCTGCCAAAAAAGGAAGTTTGGATGAATTTTTAACACTCTACCACAAGGGTGCCTTAAAAACCGTCAAAGACGCCAAAGATTTCAATAAACAGGTTAAGTCCGGTGAGCCTCAAAAAACGAATCCCACTACCCTTTCTGGTTATAAAATCAGAAGAACAACCAACGGAATCCAAATCCAATCCGACGACGAAATCCTACTTGGCGATATTTATAAATTCGTAAGAAAGGAACTTTCTAAAAAATACGGAGATTCGGCGTAACCCAAACAAGTACTAAGCAGTCAAGTACTTAGGAAAAAAATTTTAAGTACCTACTGGGAAAAATACTGTACGAACTTGACATCTACCAGAATCCGACAATAATGTGACATAATAAAACTATTTGAGTTTGAGCAAAAGCCTTTCCTGCAGAGGGAAGGTGTGGGGCAAGTTTTGTCCCAACCCGACAAAGAAAAAAATTCCCCTGGAACACCAGGGGGTCGGGGTTTCCCGAAGGAATGTTGTTGGATGAGACATAATTAACATTATGTCAGATAATGTCAACTCCTTCATTTTATTTGCTTAAAATTAGTTTCATTTTTGCAGAAAAATGGAGGAGTCCTGTGAGCGACTTACGTCACCCCTATATCCGCCTGATGACCGACATCATTGATTCTGGTGTCTGGGCAGAGTTATCTCATGCGGCGAAGACCCTATATCCGGTCCTCCTAAAATTCAGTGACTATAATTTCAAACCTGTTTGGCCAAACACGGAAACTTTGATGCGCCTTACCGGATTCAAAACCAAAAAATCCATCGTTTCCGCGAAAAAAGAATTAACCCAAGCAGGCCTCCTCTTCCAAGTCCCAGGGAGCGGTCGAACCTCCACCAGATATCACTTTTCCTTCCATTATGAGGGTTCCAAAATTACCCCTCTGGGAGATACACAAATACACCTCAGGGAGGCAGGACAGGAGACCCCTGGGGGATCGAAATCGGAAACGAAGGGGGGTTCTCTCGGGACCCCTAACCATATTAATATAACTATCTCAAATACAAACCATGTACCAAACGCGAAGGAATTGGGAGAAAATTTGGGACAAAACAAAGAAGGAAAAAAAGATTTCGAATCCTTGGTCGATTTATTTGGACCAGAGATTGCTTTGGAAGCTTATCGCAAAGCAGTGAGTTTGCACATGGAATCCAATGTCTCTTATGTGCAGACACTGTGCCGCGAGCTTGTCAGTTTACAACGGAAAGAAGTGCTTAATTCTGGGCAAAATCAATCCTCACCTGCCACCTCGCCCCACCCTGCTTCTTGGTCAGGGTTTTTGACTTGGGCTTCCCATCAACTCACAGAATCTTCCTTTCGACAACTGGAACAAGTGAAAGTGGAGACCGACGGAAATGTCATCGTGGTCACTTCTGCGGTTTTTGGTCATCTTAGGCAAATCATCCAAATGTATTTCACGGAACGTGTGAAACCTGTGGTACTGGTTGTGTTTACAGAAGTGGAAGAAGGTTCACGTGTGAGTGAAATTCGATAGACTGATTAGAAAAACGGTATTTTTTGGAAGGAATCATAACAGAAAAAGCGCATGAAAGATCATTTAATCCGCACAAGTCACCCCTACTCTCTACCCATTCAAACCGTTACAACGACGGGAACTTATGAAATCAAAAATAACGAGTTTTTATCCTTTATGGAAGAAAAGGAGGTATCCTCTCTTTCCTCGATTATCTTTCAATTTGATGATGTTGTATTTTTTAATGGAATCGAATTATTGCCAGGAAAGGATGGATTAGATTTTTTCCCTGATTCTTTTCGGTTTGAATTGTCTCACGACGGAAAGTATTGGGAACCCATTTTACAAGAATCATCCTTTCGCAAATCCTTTAAAACATCTGCTAAATGGCTTTTTTCGCTTACTAGCGCTCGTTATGTGAAGTTTATCTCTAAAATTTCGAGAAAAGCGAGTAATGGTAAAAATCGAATTAGTTTCGGGCCTCTTAAAATTTTAATCAGTGGGGTTCAGTCTATCCAAATCAGTTCTGAATTAGACCGGTTGTATGTAAAAGAAAACTTATTTGATACAAGACCTGATTATGGTTGGTCTTCTAAAAAAAAGGAAGAACCAGCGGATGAGTATGTCATTTTAGATATGGGATCGGTCAACCGAATTGAAGAATTTCGGATGTTGACCAAAAATGATCCTATCACGAATTTTCCAGAACGATTCATTGTATACTACAGTGAAGATGATCTTACTTGGCACCAATTACATGAAGAGAATTATTTTTTATCAGAACCTGGGACTTGGTATAAGTGGCGTTTCCCACCAGTCAATTTAAGATTTTTGAAAATTGTTTTCATCGATGAAAAACAAACAAACAAAAAAGAATACGTCACCGAAGTCATAGAAATCGAATTGTATTCGAGTGCCGATAAAAAAGAATCCGGTGGCCCCACAAGAGAACCACTCCCCTACGCTTCTGTTTTAAGGTCTGGTATCATTCGCCTTGCAGTTGATGGGGAAGTAAAAGAAGGTGTGGTTGTCCAGTCCAATGACAGACGTCTTCGCGATGCCACAACAGAATACAGAGGGATTGTAGAACTTGCTTCCGATGGAGAAGAAAAACCAGGTGTTGCTGTCCAAGGAAATGATAAACGCCTAAAAATCGCCACTGAACTCACTCATGGTCTTGTCCGATTGGCTAGAAGTGGAGAAGCAAGGCCTGGGCTTGTGGTTCAATCGGATGATGAACGTTTACGAAATGCTTCCACAGAACACCCTGGAATCGTAGAACTTGCGTTAGATGGTGAGACTAGACCTGGTGTTGCGGTGCAAGGGAATGATTCCAGACTAAAGATTGCTACTAAAAAAGCGGTTGGACTTGTGCAGTTGGCAGAAGCTGGTGAAACTGCGATCGACAAAGTTGTGACTGGTGATGATCCAAGACTCAAAGATGCAACAACAACAGCAAAAGGGATTGTGCAACTCGCCCCCAATGGTGGTGAAGAAGGGAATACTGTTGTTCAAGGGAATGACAAACGTTTGAAATTGGCTAGTACTGAGTCCCATGGAATCGTGCAACTTGCTCACTCTGGGGAAAGTAAAGCCGGTGTGGTTGTGCAAGGGAACGATAAACGTCTCGCCAAAGCTGCGTTTGACGAAGCAGGGATTGTATTACTCGCAAACCATGGAGAGGCCGTTCCAGGGAAAGTTGTTTTATCCGATGATCCAAGATTGTCTGATAAAAGAGATCCTAAACCACATACTCACCCATATGCTGAAAAAGAACATGATTTCAATTCCCATACAGGATTATTGAAAATCACTGGCGAAGCAGAATCTGCATCCAAAGGATATGTCCCTCCGCAACCAAGTGATGCAATCATTTATGGAAAAAATACAAAAAATGGATCCGGTGTCCTTGGAGTTTCTTCGGGAATCGGTGTAGTTGGTTTTGGTGATTCCATTGGTTTGTATGGAATTTCCAAAGGAAAAGATAACACTCGTTCTGCTGGGGTTTTGGGTGCCGGGACTACGTCACCTGGTGGGCGATTTGTTTCTCAATCGGAATTTGCAGTCATTGCCGATGGGAAAGGGATTTCAGGATTTGAATTAACTGGATCCGGAAAAGCGATTTATGCAAATGGTGAGTCTGTTTTTGAAGGGAATCTTCGCCTTACAAAAGATGGTGGAGAAGAATGTGTTGCTAAGTATTTCCGTTTAGATGGAAAAGATGTGATCACTGCAGGTGATTTACTGGTAGCAACGGAAGAAACAGGTGTCCTTGGACGTTCTAAACACCCCTACTCCACAAATGTGATTGGTGTTGCTGTTTCCAATGCAAATCTTGTGTTCGGAAAACAAGAGAAAGGTGTGGAGTATGTGCTTGTTGCTTTGCTTGGGATCACCAAAATCCATGTGGATGCCACACAGGTGCCCATTTATCCAGGGGATCTTCTTGTCTCTGGACTCTCTTCAGGTCATGCCATTAAAGCTGACCCAGCGAAATTAAAACCAGGAATGCTTGTCGCGAAAGCGATGGAAGCATGCAAAAAAGACAAAGGACATATCCTTTGTATGTTAACTTTCTCCTAAAAATAAAGCAGGAATTTCTGTGGGTTTCTTAATGAAACCTGCATCGATTGCTCTTTTGAGAAGGTAGGTGACGGCGCCATGGCCTTCTTCACCGAGAGATTTTGTGAATTCGTTTACATATAAATTGATATGGGAACGAATCACCGCATCTTCTTTGTTTTGCGAATTGGCTCGAATGTAATCCATCATCTCTTTTGGTTCTTTGTATGCGGCACTTAAACTATTTTGTAATTCCTTTTGGAATTGTAAGGCATCCTTTTTTGGAATGTCTCTTCTGATGGCAATTGCCCCCAGTGGGATGGGATAACCTGTTGAATTTTCCCACCACTCCCCTAAATCGACGACTTTTTCTAGGCCACGATCTTCATACGTAAATCTTTCTTCATGGATGATGACACCCAAACTATCCTCTTCTAATAGAAGTTTTGGGATGATTTGGTCATAACGAAGGGCAGTTGGTTTATGCGTTCCATTTGTGTATAAAGACAGAAGTAGATTTGCAGTTGTGAGATGGCCCGGTATCAGAAGCTCTTTGCAATTTTCTAAAGTCGTGTTTGTGTTTTTTTTCCGGACAAGAAGTGGTCCACAACCTCTTCCTAAGGCAGAACCTGTTTCCAATAATATATATTGGTTCATGATCTGAAAGTAAGCTGCAAAAGAAAGTTTGGTTACTGGGAACTTTCCTTGTTGGGCAAATTCATTTAAATTTTCCACATCATATAGTTCTTCTTTAACAGGGTAACTTGGATTACGGATCAAATGATAAAACAAAAATGTATCATTCGGACAAGGCGAATAAGCAAGTGAGATCATAGTGCTAAAAAATACTCCTTATGAGGTGTAATGAATACGATTCGGATGAGTAAAAAGAAAAACAATAATAGAGAAGAACCTAAAAATATTTTGAATCCTAAGTTTTTCTGTCCTTCTTTAAGTAATAAGGAAAAAGGAAGGATGAGGGTGAACATGCGGCTTAAATTATCAAAGGAACGCCAATACCCTTCTTCCGCAATGGCAATGACAAATAAGCTTCCAAGGATTGGGAATAACACTTCAATATCTTTGAAAAAGGATTTGCGAATGGAAGAAATACTGACTCCGACCATAGCAATAAAAGATAATAAAAATAGGAGTTTCGGGGTTTCTTTTAATTTGAATTGGAAGGATCCATTCTCCAAAAAACTTTTAACAAAACCAAACAAAGGATAATCAGTCATATCTCGAAAACCGAGTGGGTTTGTGCCTAAATGGTTCGGAGTGGATACCCAACCGTAAAACATAAATCCAATAAAAAGAATCCCTGGCGAGGAATATAGGAATCCAAGTTTCCAGTGTTTCGTTCGTAAAAATTGGAAGACAATGGGGGCTAGAAATAAAATGCCAAGTTCTCTTGTGAAAACGGTAAAAAGAAAGAATAAAAAAGATAAAAGGTGTTTTTCCTTCGAGTAAAAGTAATAAGCGATGATGGCTAAACTAACAAAGAAAGAATCGGCAACTATCAGAAGGTTTGCGTTTAAGGAATAAGGTGAAAAAATATAAAATAATGTCAGCCATTTTGAGTGTTTTGGTAATAATTCGTACAAACAATAAACAGAAAAAAGGAATGTTGTAAATAGTAGAATCAGCGTTAGGATTGGGTAGTGTTCTGAACCAAATAGTAAAGACAAAATCCCTGTTGTAAAGGAAAGTCCGATACGGTGGTAACGAAAGTAGAAACTATCAACGATTAAATCCCAATTACTTTCGGCAAACAAGTCTTTGGCGAGTAGGTAAAAAAATTGGCCATCATATCCCCCTGAAGGATAAATCACAAACTTTGAATCCACTAGGTTAGGATTGATTTCGTAAAACCCTTCCCATATGCCAATGAGAGCAGAAAGTGAGTTTCCGTAGGGTTCAGTTTTGACATAAACGAGCCCGGTCACACCTAAAATGAATAAAATCAAAACAAGCCAAAGATCTCTTGGTTTCACTCTTCCATTTTGTAAAATTTAATGGATTTTGAAAGGAATTTCTCTGGAATTTTCAGAAGATTCTGACAGTTTGTATCCAAAGTTGGGGCAAATGAAAGAAGTTCTCGTTACGATTCAAACCGTTTATCAATATTTAGAAAAACTAGGTCCCAAAAAATCATTCCAAATATTGAAAAATTTAGGTTACGAAAAACTGCTTTCCCTCACTGGAAAAGTCCCCAAAGAAAGACTGATTGTTCTCACTCAAAAGTTAAGTGAAGAAACGGTTGTGGAATTGGTAAATCAAATCCCTGAAAAAATTTTAGTGGAAATGATCTCAGAGAACGATGATGACGATTTAGTGTATTTCATTCACTCTTTGTCGATCACCGATTTGGCAACAGTGTCGAAAAGTATACCTCCCCAAGATGTTGGATTACTTGCCAAAACGTTGGGACGAGAAGTGAGTGTTGAAATTTTGAAATCCTTGGGAATTCAGAAATCAATTGCTTTATTAAAAGAAATTCCGATGCGGGATTTTTTATGGTTAGTCGATAAAGTCCAAGTGCAACCTATCCTTCGACTCGTGAATGAATTGTCCGTTGCTGATTGTAAAAAATGGATCAAACAAAGAGGATTGGAAGAACTTCCCATTTTACTTAAGTTTTTTGGTGTCTCAAACGTATTAGAAATTTTCAAAAAATTAGGGATGAACCAAGCATTGGCAATGATGCATTTACTTGGAACTCGCGAAATGATGGAATTGTCTGTGATTTTATCCAAAATGCATTTGGAGGAATCCAACATTCCTTCTCACCTAACGTTAAAAGCAAAGGTCGAATCTAACCAACCGAAATCAAAATTAGTTGCAAAGAAAAAACCTGCTCCCAAAAAGAAAAAACAATCTAAACGATCGCATTGATCTTTGGGAAATACAAAGTAAATTTACTTCCCTCTCCCATTGTGCTTTCTACAAATATTTCGCCTGACATTTTTTCTACAAGGGACTTGACGATGGAAAGTCCAAGTCCAGTTCCACCTATCTTTCTGTTATCTGAGGATGGAATTCGGAAGAATCGATCAAAAATTTGATTTTTGTAATTTGGATCAATACCGATCCCTGTATCTTCTACTATAATTTCAACTTTGCCGTTTGATTCCTTTAAAGAAATCCCGATTTTCCCTTTGAAGGTATACTTTAGGGCATTTACATAGAGATTTGTGATGATTTGCGAAAATTCAAATTTGATTCCACGTATGAAGAGTCCTTTTTTGAGGGAAAGATCCCACTCGATTGGTTTGCCTTTAGCAAGATGAGAATTCATGTGAATTACATCTTCAATGACAGGAACAGGATCAAAAATTTCTACTACCTCCGCTTCTTTGTCTTTTTCTCTTGAGGTTGTCAATTTGAGTAAGTTTTCAATTAAGAAACTCAATCGTTTTGCGTTTTTATCAATGACCTCTAACATATTGATGTGTTCTGCGTTAAAGGGTAAGGATGAATCGGATTTAAAAAATTCTAAATATCCTCGGATATTGGTCATTGGACTTCGCAGTTCATGACTGACATTAGAGATAAATTCATGTTGAAGTCGTTCTTGTTCTTTTCGTTCTGAGTTAGGTCGAAATTGTACCTGGTATCTTTTTTTAGGTGATAACAGGATGGATGTAAAACTGATATCCACTTCTACTTTGCTTCCATCTTTTGCTAAAATTTCAACATCTGGTAAAGACAACATCGTATCAGAAGATAAATCGGAACCAAATCGCAATTGGCTTGATACTTGATTTCCTATAATGATATCTTCGATTGTCATTTTTGTAATGTCTCCACGGGTGTATCCAGTGAGTGTTCGGAATTGGTTATTGGCTTCTAATATACTACCGGTATCGGCATCTACAAGTGCGATTGCTTCTCTTGAAAATTCAAATAAGTAACGATACTTTTCCTCTGAATATTGTAAGTCTACAGCAGATCGATCGAGTTTGATTTCTAAAATGGAAATTAGGTTTTCCAGTTCTGTGATTTCTTCCCTCTGTAATTCTATTTTCGCGTTAAATGAATCTAACATCGAGTTTACGAGAACTTTTACGCGATTGTCTAATTGTAAAGTTTCGTCTGTATTGAGTCTGGATCCATAATTTCCTTGGAGCATATCCAGTACTAATGAATTGACATCCACGATGAGATGACGAACTGCATTGAGTTTTCGGTAATTGATCTGAGATGGTGCGTGGAGTTTTACCTGTGTTGGTTCTTGGAAACTGGATAATTTTCGAACATCAAATACTTTTTTAGGTTCCAATGCCGAAAGGATTTCATCAAAATTGAGGGCCGTTTGTACTGATTCAGGTTGAATCACTCTTCGGATCAATCGGAAATAGACATCCTTTAAGAGAGGGAACAAGGACGACTCATTTCCATGGTAAGAGAATATTCCTTTTTGGATGAGTGGATGAGCTGTTAGTAGGTTTTTTGTTTCCCCTACTCTTAAGTGAGGATAAAAATGGGAGAGTTGAAGGTCATCCCATAAATTGCCCGTATACTGGTTCGTCGTATTTTGCAGAAAATCAATAGCTTTTTTGACCGCAAGTAAAACTCCCGATACTTCTCTTCCCGATTTGAGAATCGCATCGCCGCTAAATGCTAGTAAGGTGGAAGGGTAAAGAGTGTTTTGCTTTAGTATGGGCAGTTCTAAAGTATTTCCAAAATCCTGGAAGTTTTTCAAAAACGGGCTGGAAAATGAATCTGAAACAAGGCCTAAACAATTTGGTTTCAAGAATTCCTTTTCTTCTAAGAAACCTGGTGTATCTATATAACGAACTTTGACTGGGTTTTTCGGTGCATATTCTTCTAAAAATTTTTCAGCATACAATCTTTCAACGGAATTGATGTGAGGCACAGGTAAAATGTATGCTTTGTTTCTCGTTAGATCTTCTGGTTTGAATTGGAACCTAGAATAAAAACTCAAAGGGGAATGGTAAAGATAGATTCCCTTATAGATACGTTTGAGTTTTGATTTTTTTAAAAAACTCTCTTGGAGGTAGGCAATGGTTGGAATTTCTCCCGCTTCCACTCTTCCTGCGTCCAGTAAGGGTAAAATGGCTTTGTGGTGTGTGTTTAAATGAAGACTTACTTTTACGCCAAATTCTTCGAAATATCCCTTTTTGTAGGCAACAACAATAGGAAGGGAGCTAAGACGACTTGTTATACAAATCTGGATCACATGGCAACAATTCCATTTGTAGGAATCGTTGCCAAATCTTTCTGATTGGAAATTGTCTTAGGTAGAAAAAATCTCCTGCAAAAATTCTGTTGTTCTTTTTGTATATTCGGAGACTTCTTTTTCGTCCATTACTTTGGCTGATAGCAGAGATAGGTCATAGATAACTCGTGCAAGTTTTTTGCCTTTCTCTGGGTTTATTCCTTCAAACGCTTGTAAGGCGGATTTGACAAGTGGTGACTTGGAGTTGACCATCAGAGTATGAGATTTAAGCAAAGATTTTGTATCTTCTCGATTGAACGAAGAATTCATTTCCGTCATTCTACGCATAAATTCGGGAAGTAAAATCACACCAGGGACATCTACTGATTTTAACGGCTCTACCTTGACTTGCACTCCTTCAGCTGGAAGAGCTGATTGGAATAATTTGGTAATTCTACTTGATTCTGTTTCATTGGATTCATTTACAATTTCTGTTTTAGAATCTTTGTCGAGAACCTGGTCTGCAAGTTCGGAATCAACTCTTTGGAATTTCCAATCAGGATTTTTAGTCTCTAAATGTTGGATGA
This sequence comes from Leptospira kemamanensis, assembly GCF_004769665.1. GTDB lineage: Bacteria > Spirochaetota > Leptospiria > Leptospirales > Leptospiraceae > Leptospira_A > Leptospira_A kemamanensis. The sequence goes on along the minus strand of NZ_RQGG01000010.1, from coordinate 171,812 downwards.
GGTGAGAATCAATTTTAGAATCAACAAGTAATGCTTCTAGTCCTTGTGACTTTAACAAATCCATATAAACCGAACCCATTTCGGTTTCGTTTGCATAAAAGATTTTGTTTTGGTTTTTATCTTTGTTTTTTTCAAAGTACTCCGAAACGGTTGAAAATCCATTTTCTGAATTTTTGAAAATGATATGATCTTTCATGGCATCATAAAATTTCTCATCCGTTAGAACTCCGTATTTTACGAAAATGGAGATATCATTCCAATTCTCTTCATATTTTGTTCTATTTTTTTTGAAATCGTCAATCAATCGATCTGCCACTTTTTTGATGATGTGGTTAGAGATTTTTTTAACCAAAGGATCGTTTTGCAGGTAAGATCTGGATACGTTCAATGGTAAGTCTGGAATATCGATCGTTCCCTTCAGGATGGTTAAAAACTGTGGAATCAATTCACTTGCATTATCACTTACAAATACATGGTTACAAAATAATTTGATTCCATTTTTGGAGGCTTCTAATTCGTGTGTGAGTTTTGGAAAGTATAAGATTCCTTGCAAACGGAATGGATAGTCTACGTTTAAGTGAATATGGAAAAGGGATTCACCTGAAAAAGGGAAAAGATAGGAGTAAAAATCTTTGTAATCATCTGCAGAGATTTTAGATGGTTCTTCAGACCAAAGAGGTTTTTCTCGATTTGCTTTTTCTCCTTGCACATAGATGCCAACAGGTAAAAAGTCACAATATTTTTTGATGAGCTCTTTTAGTTTCCATTTATCAAGATATTCACCGGATTCTCCATCTAGATAAAGGGAAATTTTTGTGCCTCGTTTATCTTTTTCAATCGTAGAAATAGAAAAGTCCGTTCCTGATTCACTAGACCACATAACGGCAGTTTGTACTTTTTTGTAGGACTTGGTTTCTATGGTTACTTTTTTGGAAACCATAAACGAGGAATAAAATCCTAATCCAAAATGGCCGATGATTTCTGCTTTGTTTTCGGTATTTTGGTATTGTTTAGCAAAGTCAGAGGCACCAGAGAACGCAATTTGATTGATGTATTTTTTTACTTCATCACTTGTCATTCCAATCCCGTTGTCTTCAATGATCAAAATTCGTTTGTCTACATCGAAATCCAAATCAATCCGGTAGTCAGTGCCACCTTCGAATTCTTCGCTCAATGAGATTTTTTTTAGTTTGGTGATGGCATCACTTGCATTGGAAACAAGTTCTCTCAAAAAAATATCTTTTTCTGAATATAACCATTTTTTGATAATTGGGAATATGTTTTCTGTTTCGACACTAATTTTGCCTGTTTCTTCTTGTGACATGTTTTACTCCTTGGTTTGAAATTTTTTTATGATACGAGTTATGTTTAAACGATCTTTGGAGTTTAAACTTTTATACAGGTCGGGAAGTTCGGAATTTTGATTTGATTCGAGTAGTTGGGTGATCCACTCAGAATCGCTAGGGGGAATTCCCTGTTTCATCAGATATTCTGTTAGAAAGAATCCCCGTTTTTTTCCAAAACTTTCCACAAATGATACAAAGGTTTGGATCTCCATTTGAAGTGCATACTTCTTAAAACCTATATAAGAAAAAATCCCAAAAATCGCAAGCAAAACTAAAGAGAGAAATGGAAGTTCTAGATTTGGTTTTTTTTCCTTGGGAGTTCTTTCTAAATTCAAATTCCGTTTTGGTAAAATTTGAAAATCAGGAAGAGAAAGGTTGAAACTGATATATTTTTTTTCAGAGAGGGAAAAGAAACTAAATCGATAGGGTTCGATGGTTTCTTTCGTTCTACTTACGATTTGATAACTATATAAAAATTTGACTTTGGAATAAAATCCATATTCTCCCGACTCCAATTGTTGAAAGGATTTGGATTTGGTCTCTGAGATGCATTTGAGTTTCGGATTGGAAAAAACAAATGGTTGGATCCCTTCAAAGCCACCCTCCCCTTCTATGTTCACTTCAAAGTAAGCAGTTTCTCCTTCATACACTTGTTTCGGAGTAGACAAAAAATTAATTTTAAAATTCCCAATTGCTCCTGAGAACTCTTTGGGAGCATTCCTTGGCAAATCCAAAACAAGAACTTTTGCTGGTATGGTTTCGATTGTTTCTTGGATGGAATTGAAACGCAAACTGTCGCCTGTTATGAATTTTGTTTTTCCAAGAATAAAACTTCCTGATTTCAAGGCAGTAAGCCCATAAATTTCTTTTCCAAACACCATCGTTTTTTTGGGGACATTGTTTCGAAGGACTTCTGGTTCAATTTGTACGGAGACTTGTCTAAGTGTTTCTGCTAGAAAAAAAGGAAAGGAGATGGAGTGATTTGGATCTCTCTCGAGGAATGGTTGTCTGTACTGAGTGTAATACAATACAAAATATCCAACAATCGGTTCCCCTTTATAAAATACTGATTTGTTTGTATGAAAGGAAACTTCAGGGACTTCATTTGAATCATTGTCATCAAACTCAAATGGGAAAGGATTTAAAAATCCATTTGGATTGTATTTGGTTCGTTTCCCAACTTTGAATTTGATTGGCGGTGATGTGTATTGTTTTTGATCATACTCAACTGTAATTTCTGGCAGTTGAAACGTTCCTTCCGTTTCCGTGTCTACGTAATAATTGATGATTTGAAACTTCGATACTTTTAAGTTTATGATTTGAGTTTCTGTTCCACTTCCTACATAACGAACACGGACTCCATTTTGTTTCACATTGGTTTGGATGGCACGGAATGGTTTGTCACCGAATGCTTTGATTTCTAATTTTGCATATTCACCTAACGAAAATTCGTCTGGATGGAAGTTGAATTCAACTTCATTTGCCAAAAGATTAGAGAGAGGAAAAATGAATGTAAGTAGGAAAATAAGAAAATGACTACCAAAATTTTTCATTGTCGAATGATCCTCCTCTTTTGTTTTTTAGAATTGAATCATTGGAAAATGGTTCCATAATTCGATCGACATCAGATGGATTTTGGCTCTCGTTTTCCGATTTTTGGTTTTCTTTTGGTGTTTTGGAAGGATTTGGGTTTTGTGTTTGCCCTTGTCCCTGGTTATTTTTAGGACTTGTGTTTTGTTTTTTGGTTAAATGTTCAATGTTTTTTTTGGCAGCGATGTTATCGGGATTTTCTTTTAAACTTTGAAGATACGATTTGAGAGCTTCTTTCTTTTGACCTAACTTAGAGTAAATGTTTCCTTTGGCAAAATGAGCTTTGGATTTTAAATCGGAGTCTGACTTGGGATGTTGCAGAGTTTTATCCAATAATTCCTTTGATTCCATAAATTTCCCCATTTGGTATGCGGTTGTGGATTCATTGTAAATTAATCTGGGATCGTCTTCTATGTATTCCTTTGCTTTTGTAAATTCTTTTTGGCTTTCATTGTAATTTTGATTTTCGTAAGCTTGTTTGCCTCTCTCAATGGCGTTACCACCAGGATCCAACTCCCAGGCATATATTTGGTTTTGGAATGTTAGTAATAAAACAAGGAAGATAGATAATTTAAAAAAAATATTTTTTTGTAAATGGATTGATATCACTCGTTCCACTAGGAGTAAAAAAAAGGAAATCAAAAGGTAAGGATGAGCACCATCTTCATTTTTAAATCTTTCTAGCCGTTCGGTTTTGGTTTTTTTCATCGATTGGATTTTATCTACGAGGTTTAAGGCACCATCTTCATAAAACGAAATGTTGTGATACTCTCCTTCATACCGATCCGCTAAAGATGTTAAGATATCTAAGTTAAGTTTAGAGTTGATCACATTTTCAGAATAAGGTGAGTCTACTAAGTTAGAATCGTAAGTTACAAACCCACCTTTTCCCGTACTTGGATCTCGAAATTCAATCGGTCCTCCTTCTTCCGTTCCAATTCCCCATACCACAACGTCCCCTTCTAGGTTTGGTAAAGATTGTTTTTCATGGTCTTCTCCATCTGTGACAATGACGGTGAGCATCGACTGTAAATGTTTACTTTTTTTTCTAACCGATTCTACTTTTTCTAAAGCTTTGCCTAAATTAGTTCCTTTGGCTCCCACCATTTCAACACCTAGTGATTTGATGTAATCCGAAACAGCAGTGATGTCTGATGTAAGGGGACAGTATGCGAAGGATTGCCCAGCAAATACAATCATTCCGACACGATTGCCTTTTAAATCAGGAAGTAACCGTAAGATTACATCTTGGAAACGTTTTAATCGATTTGGTTTAACATCCACAGCATTCATGGATAAACTAACATCCACTACAAATAAGATGTCTGCTGATTCAAAGTCTTTCGTGGATTCTGCATCAACTGATTTGACTTTATATAAGGACTCAATTGCGAATAATACTGCTAATAAAAATATTACAGAACGTAAGAAGAGAATCTTCGTATTTGTAGTTTGTAATCTATTGACTAAAGAAGGATGATCTTTTTTTAATTTTTGAGACGAATGATTGATCCAAAGTTTAAATAATGAAACTATTAGTCCAACCACTAAAGTGATGATGCCAAGTATGATAATTCTATTTGCATCCATCAAATTTTCTCCGGGGAAGGGTATAGTTTCATCAATAAATGGGTAAGTAAAAGGATGAATGCAAAATAAACAAAATTCGGAAAGTGTGTTTCATGGATTTCTAATGGTTTAGAAGGTAATTCCACAACTTCGAGACTATTGATTTCATTTAATACTTCTTGCAAATCTTCTGGTGATTCCGCTCTAAAAAATCTTCCATTTGTATTCATCGATATTTTTGCAAGTGATTCATAATTAACTTCGTACTGACCTTCTTCTTTTCCGATGCCAATGCAGTAGACTTTGACTCCAAGGGATTTTGCCGCGTAGGCAGCTGTTTCTGGATCCAATTTCCCCGTATTGGAAACTCCATCGGTTAGTAAAATGATTACTTTCGATTTTGCTTCTGAATGTTTGAGTCGGTAGGTTGACAATACAAGGGCATCTCCGATCGCCGTGCCTTGTTCTTCGATATCTTCATTGGAAGTTTCATTGATTAGTTCATCTAACGCATAACGATCACTGGAAAGTGGAGATTGGAGATATGCAGCTCCTGCAAACAAAACGATACCAATGCGATCGTATAATCTTTTTTGGATAAACACTCGCAAAAGTTCTTTTGATACGGTTAATCTATTTTTAGGCAAAAAGTCGTAAGAATTTACCATGGAACCTGAAATGTCGAGAGCGATCATGATATCTACACCCTTTGTAGTATCGGGTGTTAGTTTGTAGCTCTCACCTGGACCTGCTGCAGCAATCACTAAGAAAACCAAGGCTAAATAGACAATAAATTCAGATAATAGATAAACATACTTTCTTAATTTCGTGAGGAATTGATGTTTTGGTTTTTGAAAACGATCTGATTGGATTAAAAAAATGGGTCCAAATGGATTTTTTTTCCATTGGTAAACATATAAAATAAGGATAGGGAGAATAAAAAAGAGAAGGTAAGGTCGTTGGAACTGATCCATCTTAAGTCAAAAAATCCTTTTTGATTTGTTCCCAAATTTGGTTTGCTTTCTCTTTAGAAAGAATTACTTCGTTTTGATTGTATTTCATTTCTCTAAAATACATTCGAATTTCACGTATGAATGAATCTGGAATATGGGTTTTGTCATGAATCGTGGCAAGAAACTCTGAATCAGTATTACCAAGTAGATTTTCATTTAACTTTTCAGAATATATTTCCTTTAAGTATTCACTGATTTTAAAGATTAATTCTTTTTCAAAAATGGTTTCTGTCTGTAAATACTGTTCTATGTTTTGCAAACGTTTGGTTGATTCTGGTAAGGTTGGATTTTTTTCCCAGAGAGCGTCTACAACTTTTGGTTTGGATTTCCAATAAAGATATAAAGCATAAAGGATATATAAATTGATACATGTAAAAAGTATAAGGCCAAGTAGTCTAAATAGGTAAGGACCCGAGAACAATATGGGTGGATCTACATCTTCTATTTCTGATTCCATCCCTGTTAAATGTGAAGATACTGTAATTTTGAGTGTTGATTTAAATTCTTTACCATTTTCCTTCCATACTGTTGGTAAATAGAATTCTCCTGCCATAAAGAAAATAATCGAAGCTGTGACTTTATGATCTAATTTGTCCACAGATAGAATTTCTAGAACTGGTAATGATTCGTCTTCATAAATTTCCCCTGGTTCTAAAATCACATCGGTTACCGAAGGTTCCTCCCACCGGATCTCGTATTGAACCTTATCACCAACATATATTTTATCTAGGGATAAGGTTTCCTTTGGTGATGCAATTAAAGCAAAACAGAATAAAATTTGGAAAAGAATAAACTTATACATTACTTCGCACTTTGAATAAAGGTAAGATTTGATTGTGAAGTTTTGCAGTGGGATCGATTTGGATTAAATTTTTGCCAAATAACGATTTTGCAGATAATAAATCTTTTGAATAAATCGACTCGTTGCCTTGTAAAGACCTACTCTCTTGTGCGATGATACGAAAGAATCGAAGGAAAAAAGGTCTTTCTATTTCATCGATCTCATCTTGAATCCAAATACCATATTGGTCCCAAATCTTCGGCATTTTAAATTGTTTGGCCAAAGTAGAAAAGTTCATAAAATCACTTAACCAATATGTCACTGCATATTTTGGATGGATTTTGAAAGCATATTGGTATGCTTCTAAGTAGTTGGTTTCATTGCCGACTTTTTGTTTTTTCAGTTGATCAAAGAAAGTTAATACTTCTGATTCTGTTTTAAACCATTTTCCCGATGAAAAAATGTGATCGGAAAAACTAACAATAAAAATACGGTTTCCAAGTCGTATATGAAATAAGGATAAAAATAAAGCAATTTGGATGGTGGAATTTGATTTTGCTTCATCCATGGATAAGCTAGTATCTATGAATAAAATGATGGTCGCATCTTTTTCTTCATAAAATTCTTTTGTATGAAGTTCACCAGTTCTGGAAGTGACATTCCAATCAATGTAACGAATGTCATCACCATATTGATAATTTCTAACTTCTTTGAAATCAAGTCCTCTTCCTCGATCCGCTGTGTATAAAAGACCTTTTCTATTCGAAGCAAATTTCTTTTTTGATTCCCATTGCAAAACTTGCAGTAGTCTTTTTAACTCTGGGTTCAGCATTTTATGGAACTTCCGTTACGGCCAATATCCTTTTTACAATTGAATCTGTGCTTATGTCTTCACTAATTGCATCGATAGTTAAGTGAAGTCTGTGTTTCACTATTTCCGGAAAAAATCTTTGGATATCTTCTGGAATCACAAATGTTCTTCCTTCTAATAATGCGTTGATCCGACTTACTTTTAATAAAGCTAAGCTGGCTCTTGGACTTACACCATGAAGGATAAAGGTTTTGAGTTCTGTGTTATTTGTGGAATTAGGACGTGTATTCCTTGTTAAATTCACAATATAAGCATAAAGTTTCGGATCAACAAAAACATGATTCGAAATTTCAGAAATCTTTTGGATATCCTTTGGTTTCATCGTTTTTTTTGGCGAAGATTTTTGAAATTGAACATTGCCATGTTGGTGTAAGATTGCAACTTCTTCGTCGAAATTGGGATACCCAACTGTCACTTTGAACAAAAATCGATCCAATTGCGCCTCTGGTAATGGGTACGTCCCTTCTTGATCAATTGGGTTTTGCGTTGCGATTACAAAAAAAGGAGGAGCTAAGTCAAAGGTTTGGTCTGCAATAGAAACCTGTCTTTCTTCCATACATTGTAATAAGGCAGATTGAACTTTTGCAGGTGCTCTGTTGATTTCGTCAGCTAACAACACATTGGTGAAAATAGGCCCTTTCCTAATTTCAAAAGATGAGGTTTTCGGATTAAATATATTGGTACCAATTAGGTCTGCTGGTAACAAATCAGGTGTAAATTGAACTCTTGAGAAATTAGCATCTATGATGGAGGCTAAATTTTTGGCGACTAAGGTTTTAGCAAGTCCAGGCATACCTTCTAATAGGATATGTCCATTTGCTACGAGTCCAACAAACAAGGATTGGATGACATGATCCATTCCTGATATTGATTCTGCTAATTCTGACCGAATCAGTTTGATTTGGTCAGAGATGTCTTTAATTTGTTCTTGGTCTATTTGCATTGCGAAGCAGTCATTTTAGGCATTGGTTTGTCGATCATATAGTATTCTGTTTTTCCACCAATTGTCCAACATCCCATTTTTCTTCCCTGTGGTTCCACTGGACCTTTCCCGAGTTCTCTTCCATCTTCGGAATATTCCGTTGCATCTTCAGTTGAACGAATCACCATTCTTTTTTTTCCGGAAGGGTAAAAGTAGGTAAAAGGAATACTTGGTTTGTAGTTTAATTTTAGGTCTTGGAGTTCTTCATCTATTTTAACAAGAGAGAAAAACAGTTTCCCTTCTCCTAAAATTCTTCCCGTTTGGTCATAAACTTTTGCAGTTTCTAACATACTTTCGTTAGCCATGTTTCCATGATATGCTACTTGGCCATTTTTATAATAGAATTTCCATTCACCGGTGCGCGTATGTTTGCGTTGACCAGAGCCAAATAGTTTTCCATCTGGATAGTATTCTTTCCAAATACCAGTCCTTTCATATTTGATGTCTAAGTTTTCGGAGTTTTCTTTTTTTGAGTAGTTTCCTTCTGCTAAAAGATTTCCTTTTCCACCAAACATTTTCCAAGTTCCAGTCCGAACGTCGGAAACATAGTTTCCTTGGGACTCAACGGCGCCATCTTTATAGTAATTGATCTCTAATCCATTTTTTAAGCCGTTTGCATAAGAAACTTTTGTTTTGATTCCGTTTCCATCAGCGCCAACAAAATGATAGACCCATTCCCCTTCTTCTTCGTTGTCCTTAAAGGAACCTTTTTCAACCCATTCCCCTTTACTATTTTTTCGATAATAAGGACCATTTTTTTTATCATCTACATATGTAGTTTCGGATGTCACATTCCCTTGTTTGTCGAAGGTTTTGGCCACACCTTCTTTTTTCCCATCTACCCAAGGAGTTTCGGCGAGGAATTTTTGTGGGTTTTCAGGGTCAGGTTTTTTCCAGATTCCTGTTTTTTTCCCATCGATGTATTCACCGACTTGGTCAAGTGTTGATTTGAATTTTGGACTTTCTGGAGTAGATCCTGGTTGTTCAAATTGGATGTATTCTTCCCAAATTCCATGTTTTGGCAATGATTTGATCTTAGGTGCAGCAAACTTAGAAACTTGTTCTTCCGAACACTTTGCTCCACCACATTCTGCCTTCACTTCTCCGACCGCGCGGATTCCACCTGAATTTTTAAATCTTTCTGTACGGATCCATTTACCTTTTGTTAATTTCAGTTCAAATTCTTGGTCACCTGACCCATCTTTTACTGATGCGCCAGAACATTGAAAAACCAATGCGGCGATCAAGATTGCGTAAAATTTTGAATTCATGTTTCTATCCTGTCAAAGAGATGTGCTCGTTTCAATTTATTAACAGATAATAATTCATTCGCAATCGCTATTTTTCCCCCAGTCAATTTTTCTGAGAAAAATCTAGGTGGTAGAATATGGAAAGCTCCTTCTCCTTTGACATAGAGAATTTCTCCGTTGAGTGAAGTGAGCTCACACTCTAATAATACTTTACGTTTCGCTTTTTTTATCGGCCACGCTCGGATGAGTAGTTCTGTTTCCACTGGTGTTGCTTTGTGAAATTTAAAACTCATTGTATCCGTCATGACAATGTAGCCTAAATGAAAACAAAGTCCGCCCATTGCTTCGTCTAACATCGTTGATAATATACCACCATGTACAAAGCCAGGTGCACCGTTATACAATTTCTTGAAATTATAAGTAAAGTTTACTTCTCCCGTTTCATCATGAAAGGTGAAATCGGCTACGAGTCCAAGTGGGTTTTCTTTCCCACAACCGAAACAAGTATCGTGGTGAATTTCGTAACCATGCCGAGATGGGTTTTCAATTGGTGAACTCATGAATTGTCCTTTGTTTTCTGATCGTTTAAAAATTGTTGAATGACGTGTGCGACTTTTTCGGGATGATCCATATGTAGGTGATGCCCTCCGCTTAAAGTGACTTCTGTTAAATTTTGAACAGCTGATTTTCTATTTGGATAAGCACTTCCGATAGGAAAGTTTGATTTGTCACCTAATATAAGCAATGTAGGACATTCAATCCTTTCGCAAAAAGATACAACTTGTTCCTCCGTATATCGAAAGAATGAATTGAAGTGCAGTCTAAGGTCGCGTCTTGGTTTTAGGCCGTGAGGCGTTTTTTCAATTCCTCTTTCCATAAGTAATGATGCAGAATTTTCGTCCATATCTCCTGCGCGTAGTCGTATGGCAACTGCCGAATCCATATTGGGGAAATACGTTTCTTTTTTTCCTCTGGGATGTAATATCTGTTTGATGGCTTCTGCCATAATGTCTGGTGCCGATTGGGAAGGATTCGTTATTGGTCCCAAAGCCTCAATTAAAACTAGTTTCTTAATTTTGAGTAGATTGGTGCCGGCAACTAACGTAGAAATGGCGGCTCCCATGGAATGGGCCATCAAAATAAAATCCTCTAAACCTAAAGTTTGTATGATGGATACTATTTCTAACGCATATTCTGCAAAATAATACACTGAATTTTCTGGTTTGTGAGTGGATTTCCCATGGCCTGGAAAATCGAAGGAGAGAAATCGATGCTCTGGGAAATATTTGGCTAGTGGTGCAAAACTATTTGCATTGTCCAACCATCCATGAAAACAGACTATGGGTGTTCCTTGCGGATTCCCCCACTCTAATCCCTCAATGGTGTGGAATTTTGTGCGAATCGAAATCGGCAACATAAACTAAGGGTTTTTTCAATCCCTTCGATTGTAAACATTTATCTTAAGTATTTACGCTTGATTCTTTTTTTGGATTTGATTCTATTTTCGATATGAATGTACACAGATTTGTTTTCGTTGTGATGTTGATTTCAGTGACTGTCTATGGAGAGTCCAAAACAAAGAATCCATGTGATTCCATAATTGATTGCGAAAAAAAATCAGATCTCACTTCCATTCATAGAAAAAAAATCACCTTTTTGACTACGGCTATAAACGAGTATTCGAAAGATGCGAACATACAGTCATTGATTCCTTTATATTTAAAAAGAATCCGATCCATCATTTTGGAAGCAAACGGGGAGACTGGTTATACAGGAGAGATTGTTTTGAAGGTAAGTCATAAACCAGAATACAAAGTTTCTCAGATGAAGAAAGCAGAAGAAGACCTAACTTTTTTAGAAAAAAACCTATCTAGTTGTTCTGATGATCAGAAGAAAGAATTCCAAGATCTAACAAAATTACTGAAAAGTACACAATGAGATTTATTAGTTTCAGTTTCTATTGTGTTCTTTTGACGTGTGGTTGTTCCGAAATTTCCCGTGAAGCACAAATCAAAGATGAATGTGAAATCACTAGAAATAATAGTTATCTTTACATGATCCCCATCTTACAAAGGCATGCGCCAAATGGAGCCACAGAGACGAACTCATTATATTGGGTTGGTAATACTGAATTATCGTATCAAAAATGTATTTCAGAATCTAAAAAGAATCAGTTTAATTTAAGGTCGAACTGAAAGGTCTTGGACTTCTTCCTGGATGAGCCGAGAGCCGGCTCGAAAAGTAAGATAACTCCAAACCCAGCTGAGTAAAGTGCTCACCTTATTCTTAAACCCAACTTGATAAACCAAGTGAACAAATAGCCAACCTAACCAACCTAAAATTCCCTTTAATTTAAAAATTCCAAATTCTGCAACTGCATCTGTTCGCCCAATCGTTGCCATATTGCCTTTATCAAAATATTGGAATGGCGCCATTTGTTTTTGCTTCTCTTGCGATTGGATGAATTTACCAACATAACGACCCTGTTGCATGGCAACAGGTGAAACTCCCGGTAAAGGTTTAGTTAGACCTTTGCTAAAATTGGCTGCATCACCAATAACAAAAACGTCTTGGTATTCTAAAGTTCTGCAATATTCATCTACGATAATTTTGTTCGCCTTGTCTTTGTTAAGTGGTAATTTTTTGGCAAGGTTTGATCCTTCCACACCTGCTGCCCAGATAACTGTTTTTGATTCTATGAAACGATCTTTTAATTTTACTCCTGAGTCTGTAATGTCCAATACAGGAGAATTGGTTAACACTTCCACTCCCCTACTTTCCAATTTTAATTTTGTGAATTGGCTTGATGACTCACTAAAAGCATTTAATATCCTGGGACCTGCCTCTATCAGTGTAACTTTCGTCATTCCAGAGTCAATGTTTCGGAAATCTTTTCGGATGATATTATGTGAAAGTTCTGCAATGGAACCTGCAAGTTCGACTCCAGTTGGTCCTCCTCCGATGATCACATAATGCATTAAACTTTTGGATTTTTCATAGTCTCCAATCAGTTCTGCTTGTTCAAAGGATAATAAGATTTGTCTTCGGATGGATAAAGCATCTCTTAAGTTCTTTAAACCTAATGTTTTGTTTTCCCAATGTGCATTTCCAAAATAACTTGTTTTAGCTCCAGTTGCAATTATCAAATAATCATAAGATTCTGTATTATTCTGAAATACGATTTCCTTTTTCTGAAAGTTAATATCTGAAACATCACCGAATAGGATTTTGACATTTTTGTATTTCGTTGTGATTGATCTTGTTGGAATTGCAATATCAGCTGGTGACAAAACAGCAGTTGCTACTTGGTATAAAAGTGGTTGGAATAAATGGTGGTTTTTTTTATCTACAACAAGAATCTCATATTCCTTTTGATTTGCGAGAGTTTTGATTACTTGTAATCCACCAAAACCTGCTCCGATGATCACTACTTTTTTCTTTTGTTTGGACACAATCATACTCCTAAGTATTTGAGAAATCCATCGGAACAATCCTCGACCAAATTTTGAACTGACTCAAAATCTTTTTCAGTTCCATAATATGGATCTGGAACAATATCAGGTCCATCATCAGTTCGAAAACTTGCAAATTTAAAAACTTTGTTTTTGATTGTTTCCTCTTTTATTAGACTGATTACTTCTCGAAAGTTATTATCATCCATAACAAGTAGATAATCAAATTCATCAAAATCACTTGGTTTTAATTTTCTAGAACGATGAGTAAGTTGGATTCCTCGTTTGAGGGCTACTTTTCTTGTTCTAGGGTCAGGTAGTTCGCCATCGTGATACCCTGAAGTTCCACATGAATCGATTACAAATTTAGATTCCAAGTTTTTTTGTTTTACTAAATTTTGGAATGCACCTTTTGCTGCTGGTGATCTGCAAATATTTCCCAAACAGATGAACAAAACTTTGATTTTATCTTTCATTTAATTTAAGTAGTGGATGTATTTTTTCCCTGTTTCTTTTAACCATTTTTCTGCTAGTTTGTAATTTGGATCCTGTGATTTAATGATATCCCAAAACTTTTTTGAGTGATTGTGCTGTAAGGTATGGGCAATTTCGTGAAGAACGATATATTCTACCACAAAATTTGGACAATGAACCAAACTCAAATTGATAGAGATTGCATTTTTAAAATTACAACTTCCCCAAAGAGATCTCATAGGTTTAATAGAAACTTTTGTAACCTTCGTTTTTAGATTTGATTCATATTTCTCAATGATTGGTGTAATTTTTTTGAGTAAAATTGATTTGAGAATCAGTTTTGCATTTTTTTGTCGCTTCAATTCAGTTTTAAAAGGTTGGATGAAGAATGCTTGATTCGGATCCCAAAAACTTTCCTTTTCATTTAGTGAAATTGAAAACATTTCACCAAATATGGGAATGGTTTCTCCCGGTTCAAAGTTCAGTTTATTTGGAATGTCTTTCGGGATTTTTTTGAGTTTGTCTTGAATCCAATCTATTTTTTCATTTAAAAAATTGTCGATTTGGTGTTTCGGATAAGAAGATGGATGTTTTAATACGACGCGTCCATTATGATATACCGTTAAGGATAAATTTCTACCTTTGCTTACTTTTCTTTCGATGTTAATTGGTTTCATTACTCTCTATTTTTTGTTTTACATTGGGTGTTACTGACTCTGGATTTGAATTATTTTCCCAATTGATTTTGTTTAAAACACCGATTTCTAACGAGAAGTCCTTGATATTGATGTGTGATTTAAATCCTGAAACAAGGTTGGATGAAAGGTCTGCTGCGTTTAGTCCTCCTTGAGAAGTAAATCTTCCTTCTGAAAAAAAACGCCTATGATTCAGCCGAAAATAACTGAGCCAATTTGAATCAAATTTGTATCCAATTTCCAATTTGGATGACCAGCCAAATCCATAGTTGTCAGAGAAGAAATTGATATTTCTTTGGATATGGAAATCTCTTGTTTTGATTCTACCAATCGATGGCATAAAATTAATGTCAAAATAAACGTCTCCCTTCGAATAACGGTAACCACCTCCATAAAAAACTTCCCATAAGTCATTTGAAAAACTTAATCCGATTCCAATGGGAGCATAGAATACTGGAGTTGTTTCAATGAATTGATTTACGTCGTAAAAAAGATATTTAAAGTATGAATACCTTGCTCCTGTAGATAAGAAAAATCCGGATCCTTCTTTCCAATAATCTGGATTTGCATCTTGGAAATAATATCTGCCGTAGAGTTCGATTCGATTCTCAACGAGAGTAGATTTTCCTTTACCATCAGCAAAATTGCGACTTCCAGAATAAACCGTAGCTGAGTCTCGGTAACTCCATTCCCTTGTTGCAATATTGGTTGTGTTTTCTGTAGAGATAGTTCCTAAAAGGAAGTCTTCATCTCGGGCTTCTCCCGATTTTTGATTCCAACCAGTTGTTTTTAGTTTCCCATTAATTTCCCATTTGTCTTTTGTATAGATTCCTTGAATTCCGAATAAAGTAAATGTTCTAGGGAAAGATATTCGTGAACCACCTCTAATACCTGATAAGTTCGGGAATTTGTTGCCTGTTTCAAATATATACTCGCCACCTGATTTTTCTATGGATGGTCCCCAAATCATTTCAGAGAATAGTGGTCGATTCAGAAGGAATAGAAGAATGCAAAAAACGAAAAATCTGGAAAATTCTGGCACCAACTTAGGTTCCAGATTACCTAAATGTTGTAAATTCGTAATTTGGTGGGATTGTATCATTTTCAGTGTTAGATTCCCTGGCAGTTCCCACGTTACTGGGGGTGAAATGATTTCACCCCTAAGAGACATAATTAAATTGACAATAGGTCTGTGAACCGCGAGGGTAAAGAAAGTTTATGAGTAAATTGGATGCAGTTTTTGATCTGGAAGAGGCTTCAAAGTTTGTAGGCCTTAACCCCGTTGACTTTCAGAAAAAAGTAACTGAACTTAAAATTCCAGGTTGGAAAACAGGGGAATTTAAAAAGTCAATCCTAGCAAAATATTTTGAGGCCAATATTTCTGAAGGATATGATAGCAGTGTAATTGCAGTTTCAAATCAAAAGGGTGGGGAAGGGAAAACAACCATTAGTCTTTATTTGGCTGAAGCACTAGCAGAAAATCATAAAGTTTTGTTAATTGATTGGGATCCTCAAGCAAATGCTACTCAACTTTTCTTAAACGATGATGTACCTTCCATCATGGATTATTTGGGATATCGGGGCAAAAAACCAAAAGACATTATGCCGATCATTAAAAATGTTTCGGAGAATTTCGATTTATTACCTTCCACATTGGAACTTGCTAATTTAACTACACCTTACGAACGAGATGACTTTGAATTATTGAAGGAAGCTATTTTGCCGATTCGATCCAGTTATGAATATATCATTATAGATTGCCCGCCTTCGTTAGGATTAATTTTAGAAAATGCATTGATTTGTGCAGACTATATACTGGTTCCAATCCAAACTAGGGCTTTTAGTCTCCAGGGGATTAGGGATCTACATGAAACGATTCAAAAAATCCAAAGGAAAGCAAACCAAAGATTAAAATTGCTTGGTGCTGTATTAAATCAGTTTGAAGGTCAAAAGGCTCTCGCTGGATTGGCAGAAGGTGTGAAAAAGTATTTTCCAGTATTTGAAACCGTAATCCAAAGAAGAGAGTCCATTCCGCAAGCGCAGGCAAGGATGAGTTTTTTGGCAAAAATAGATCTCACCACTATGAAAAACTTTCGAGAACTAGCCACCGAAGTGAAGGAAAAAATCAATGTCGAAAAAAACTGAATTCCAAGCTCTCGATTTAATCTCCGCTTATTCTGAGAAAAAAAAGAACCCTTCTCATTTAGAGTTAAATCAAATTTTTCCAAATCCTACACAACCTAGATTGATAGGAAGGGAAGATACTTCTGATTTATTGCCTTCTATGGAAAGGTTAGGTTTAATTGAACCAATTTTAGTCAGGAAAGAAAAAGGAAAATATTTGATCGTTGCGGGGGAGAGGCGTTATCGTGCAGCTCTTAAATTGGGTTGGAAAGAAATACCTGCAATCATTACTGATGCAAATGAAGATGTCTGTTACGAGATGTCATTAGCGGAAAATGAAAAGAGAAAAAATTTAAATCCTTGGGAAGTAGGGAAGGCAATTCAATACTTGAGAAAGGAAAAGAAGAAAACGGCGGATGAAGTTTCGGTTTTATTAGGATACAGCGAAAGGTATGTAAAACAATTAAGTAGTATTGCTCGTTTGGATCAAAAGTCGGTAATGGAATTGATTATCAGCGGAAAACCTCTATCTGTTAAAAATTTAGAAGAATTGCTGAAGAAAAAAGAGAATAGGGGGGGTGAAATCGTTTCACCCCGAAATAGTTTAAGTCAAAATAAAATTAGTATAAACGTCGGGAAACTAAGTGGAAAATTAAGAGAGAGTTTTTTAAAGGATTTAGCTTCTCTTAAGAAAAAATACGGTATCAGCGAATAGAGGGAAAATGAAATCAAGTTTGAAATTAAAAACAATAGATGATATCGAAAGAGAATTATCAATTATACTTACATGTGAAAAAAAACAAAAGTCAGATATTACGTTATCTCAAATTTTTGATTTTTTAGCAGAATCCATTGAGTTATCAATTCAAGGAATTAGTTACAATAAAAAGAGATCTGCTGTAAATAAACTATTAGGTAAATACAAATTTGCCAAATTGATTTCCACAGGAAATTATACCAAAGCAAATCAAATTCCTGGATTCCCTCCTAAAGATTTGGGCGATTCTGAAGCTGCCCAGCTGAGGTTAAAAACTTCATTAACTGCTTTTAAATTACATTCAGGTCCATTTGCAGAACATCAAGTGTTTGGTGAGTTGGACAAAAAACAGTGGGAAAGAGTGCATAGCATTCTAGCAACATATCTTTTTGGTTACATACAACTGTTTGGTGATGAAAAATTAAGATTTTTAAAAGACCGCGAAAACAAAAAAGAGAAAAACTTTTCTGAAAAAAAGCAACATAATCATCAACACCAGCAAAATAAAAAAGAGGATAGAGGGGATACCAAACCTAGTGGCCATAATAGTAGAAAGTGGAAAAATAAAAAAAAGTCACACTACAAAGGTAATAAAAACCAGGGGGGAGGGCCTAAATGAAAATTTCTATCATTGCTGGAAGTCATAGAAAGAATTCACAATCATTAAAAGTTGCAAATTTTTTATCTAAAATTCTAGAATCAAAAGGAATAGAGATAAACCTTTTTGATTTAGGAAACCAACCTTTACCTCTTTGGGACCCATCTATGTGGGAAAAGGATTCTGATTTAAAAAAGTTTTGGTTAGAATATAGCAAAGGTTTAGCAGAATCGGAAGCATACATCTTTGTTTCTCCTGAATATGCGGGAATGGCAAGCCCTGCATTAAAAAATTTCTTTTTGTATTTATCTGGTGGAGATATTTCCCATAAGCCAGGTTTAATCATAACGGTTTCTAGTGGTATGGGTGGCAGTTACCCAAATGCCGAATTAAGAATGTCTAGCTACAAAAATACTAGAATTGTATACATACCTGACCATGTAATCGTCAGACATGTGGAAAACATATTAAATGAAGAATCTCCCGTCTCAAAGGACGATGAGTACATACGGGGCCGTTTGCACTATGTATTGAACGTACTAATTGAATACGCTAAAGCATTTGTTTCTATTAGGAAAAGTGGTGTGATTGATATAAAATCTTACCCTTTTGGACTATAGAAGAAATCAGAACTGGAAGTCCAACATTCAATAGCAGAGTTATGATATAACCCAATATTGGTCCGCCAAAAATATAAGGATCAAAGCTATGCATAAAATGAATGATGAATGGGTGTAACAAAAATATATAAAGACTATGGTTTCCTATATAACTAAGAATTTTCGCGATTTTTGGTCGAAAATTATGTAAATGGATCCACACAAACATCATCATAAAAATTGGATAGAAGAGATGGTGGTTTTTAAAATCAATTTCTAATAAATAACTAAAAAGAATCATTAGGACAACAACTACGAGGAAAAACACAAATAATATGAAGTTTGTGTTTTGATTTGAGTTCTGAACGGATGATTTCCTTTGAACAATCGAAATGCCTAAAACAAAGAAAAATAGGTAATTGAAGATTGAGATAGAATGATAAACATTTGGAAGGATTGGATCTAAATACCCTAAATTAGAAACCAAATTGATGACAAATGAAAGTAGTAGGATCCAAAAATTCCATGTTTCTCGAATGAAGACTGAATTCAGAACATAAAATAAAATATAAAATTGTATAAGAAGAGGTACAAAATAAAAAGGTGTGAACACTTTTCCAAAGAGGAAAAAGAAAGTGAATTCCGAAAAACTGTAATTTTGATATTTGATCAAGTATCCAAAAATTGAAAAAATAAAATAAGGTAAAACCAAATGGTTTAATTTGGATTTCCAATAACCACTTTTTTTCTTCAGAAAAATCGCAGATGTCAAAATAAAGATGGGAACTGAAAATCTTGAAATATTAGACAAAAATAATGTGCTATGGATTACCAGATGATCTTTTGGATGGAAAAATTGGAAATAGGAATGAATGTGAATCATCACAATTCCAATCATTGCAAAACCGCGTAAGATATCAAAACGGATCTCTCGATTGTCTTTTAAATTACTTGGTGAAGGGAAATCGACAGGAATTTTAAAAAAATAATGCGTAAGTGAAGCTAGCCCTGCCAGTATGATCCCTAAAAGTTCCCATTCCATATTACAAACGTCCTTTTGGAACATTTTCTTTTTATATTTCAGAGAGAAAAGGAAAATGAATTCAGATTTTAGACAAAAAAGCCAAAAATAGATATAGGAGTCACCATATTATGAGCAAACTCAACATTCCGCCGAACCAAAGGATCTTCAAAGAAGGGGAGTTGAATAATGCTATGTACATCATTTTGCAAGGGAATGTGGAAATCTTTTTCACTGTGAACAATAGTCAAACGAGACTTGCTTTAATGAAACCTGGGGACTTTTTTGGTGAGATGGCATTATTCAGTTCGAATCCTAGAAGTGCCACGGCAAGAACCATTACAACTTGTGAGTTGGCTGTGATCGAAAGTAAACAACAACTAGAGAATTTTTTAGTAAAGAACCCTAAGTTTGCAGCTAAAATGGTGTCTATTATGGCAGATCGATTGGCAAAAACCAATGAGTTACTTATTAGCAGTATGGAAAAAGCTGTCGCGAAAAAGATTGAATTTAGTACGGAACTAGGAAGTGATTTAAAAACTGATGTGGGAAACGCGGGGTAAACCGATTTGTTTACCCATAAATGGAAGGGAGATTTTTTTTAACCAAAGTAATTTCTAAAATAGGTGCATAACTCAAAAGATTCTTAATATTGACCTGATGGCCTTCTGCCATAACAAATTCCTTTAAAATTTCTAAGGTTTCTTCTGGTGGCAAATTAGAAATAAAAGGATATTCGGGATGACCTACTAAATTGAATTCATTTGCGAGATCTGGGTTTTCTAAATCTTTATCCTCTAAATTGAGTAATTCTTTCCATTCCATAATTAAATAAAGAGATTCTGATACTCTTCTCTATGTTCCTCAAATTTCAGTTTAAACCGATCTTGCATTTCTCGGAATTCTTTTTCTGAATGGATTTCGAAATAATCCAATACTTCTGGTTCGACTGTAAAATAATTACCCTTACCTTTCCCAATATTTGCCAGAATGTCAGCTAAGTAGATGATTTGGCAAAGGATATTGTTTCTGGATTTACACTGCCATGGTTTATGATGGAAACGGATGACATCTAAAATTTCCTCTGGGAAATTCCATTTTTCGGAAATCAAATATCCTAGTTCAGAATGTGTTGTTCCCACTGTATATTCTTCAACCCATTCCGAAATTTCGGTGCTGTCATCACTTCTGAGTACTCGGATTTGGTTCACCTGACTTAGGTCAAGAGAGAGTAAAACCATCCTACCTATATCATGTAAAAGGGCTGCGATTGTTGCTGTTTCTAATAATTGTATATGTTTTCGTTTTTCTTCCAAAAGGAATTTCACATACATGGAAGCTTTAAATGAATGGGTCCATACTAAAATTTGCTTCGCATAACGTGAGTTAAGTATTCTTTTTGCACCTAAAGTTAAGAACATTGCCTCTAAATTCTTCAGGCCAATCCGTTTGACACCTTCCACAACTAAAACTATGGATTTATGAACCCCAAATAAAGGTGAATTAGCAATTTTGATAATCTCTGCCGCGACGGCAGGATCTTTTTCGACTTCTGTTGCAATTTCCTGGAAGGTCACATCCTTCTTTTTCGCAATCTGTATCAGTTTATTGATTTGAGGGGGTAGAGGAGGTAGGGAGTTCACTTCTCGAATCAAAAGTTCTTTGATCCGAGTTTGATTTTCTTTTGGAATTAATTGTTTTGGGATTCGAATAATGACTTCTGTATAATCGTCTTCAGTGACGAGTTCAAAAAACTGATTTGGAATGCCTGAGTTTCGGAGGAGTATGTGGATGAGTACAATCCCAAGTCCCGAACTTTCTTCGTTATCTACCGATTCTCGGTAAGCATCATTGATGTTTTTATATTTGATGGAGGCTTGTACCCGTCTCAGGATTCTGTTTTTTTCTTCAGGTAGGATTTTTGCATTGTTTCGCACACGGAACTCTATAAAATCCTCTTGGAACTTGGTGCTGAGTGAGATGTGAAAATTCGATTTCTCTAGGGATAAAAAAACTCGTTTGCGATTGTGACCAAATTCGTCTTTGTATAAGGCAATCCCCTTGGCATAGTCCTTTTCATTCCATAAGTCTAACCCTTGTTCGGAGAAAAAAACTCGTTTCCCATTTGCCTTACAGCCATTGACCAGAAGTTCACTTAAAATGGTAAATAGGATTTCGTGGAGGAATTCTAATGAAATGCTCCTCACCACACGACCAATCCACACGTCCAATTCGGGACAGTCAATCTCCGAAAAGTGAACGTATTCTTTGGTGATCAATTTCCCAGATAGGAAGTCCTCCTGGAATGTCATGAGTGGGGGAATCGCCATGATAAAACTGTTTTGAACCTTGTTTCTCTTTTTGAAAACCGAAAATTTTATTTTGAAAATGACTCAAAAAAACCGATAATAATCAGTATGGAACTCTCGAAAAAATCCCTTCTAATTACCCTTGTGTTCAGTTTAGCAGTTGTTTCAATCTCTGCTCAGGACACAAAACAGCAAACAACTCCCACCGACGTGAACCAAGACAATCACGATGCCAAAGAAGGCCAAGATAAAGAGTTATTCGAGTACTACTATAAAACACGTCCAGAAAATTTACCACCTAATAAAGCAAAACTTGAGTATAACTTGATTAAGACGCTCAAAAAAGAAATTATGAGTCGTGACTACTCAAAAGAATCCCAAGAATCGATTAAAAAAATCGATGCAACCAATATTCAATACGAAAGAGTTTACCGTGAGAGTAAATGGTTACGAGGATTTATGACTCAAAACACTCACTTAAACTATATGGAGTTTATGTATGTGGTTAAGTATGATAAATATATGTGTTTTGTTACTTTTGATGTGAATCCGGAGAATTATTTACAACAATCACGCCAGTCTCAGTTGGTTTTTGCTGGGAAGGATAAATTCGAAATAACCATCCCGAAACCCTAAGAGTAAGAAAAACAACTGTTAGGACGAGGAAATAAAAAAAACTATACTTAAAATATTTTTCTAAGTTCTCAAGTAAGGGGAGTGGCTCATCATTCCCCATAATTCTAGATATTGCCGTCCTTTTACCTAAAATCCAAATCTCTTTTTTATAAATTTGAATCGAATCACCTAATCTCAGTTTTTTATAGATGGAATAGGGAATTTTTTCTGTGGATTCAAACAGAGAGCCATTGCTCAAACCAAAACTATAGTGGCATTGGTAAGCAATTGGGAACTGATTTTTGATCCTGGATAATTCTTGAACCCTAGCAAAACTTCTATTGCTTTCATCTACAAGTTTGGTTGATTCTTCGCGAAGAGTGAGGTTCTCAAAGTGAACTACGGAATAAAATATAGATAGAACCAAAAAGGAAACGAAAACCGAGTTGGAAATCCAAACGGAAATTCGCGGAGTCATCTAGGAATTAGATGGCTCCTCAAAAGACTTTAGTGCTTCTTCTCTATCTGGGTAAAATTGGAACGCATTAGATAAACCCAAAAGATGGAATACTTGTAAAATAGAGCTTGTGACACCCACTAAAGCCATTTCTTTATTTCGCTTCTGAAGGTTCATCTTTACATCTAAAATCATTCGAATTCCTAAACTGGAAATGTAACGAAGTTCAGAAAAATCTAAGATCAGATGTTTACGGTCTGCACCCACCATTTCATCCAGGATGGTTTGTGTTATGCGGTCAAGAGGACCTGATTCCATTCGTCCTTTAATTTGAACGATGACAGTTCCATTGATGCGTTTTTGTTCTATTTCGTATGGTAAGTCCTGCATGGATTCCCCTCTCTTTAGTGGAACAACTACAAATAATTTCTCAGGCGATAAACGAATCATCGCTTTTGCATATGGTGGAAACGGATAATGCCTCTCAGTGAGAGAATCCACGGCCAAACCACCATTCATTTCGGAAATAACTTCCACTTGATCCAAAGCCCTAAAATCTGCCAAGGAAAACTCTGTTTCTCGTGATTTGACCCGAATTTCTCTGGAATATATATGAAAAAATGGCTCATGTTTGGAAAAGGGAGGGAATTTTTTAGGGAAACAAGAACTAATCCATCCAGTGGAACCAGCACCCGTATATACAAGTAATCCAGAACATTTTTGTTCTTCTTTTTTGTCCAAATAGGAAATCCAAAAGCGTGACGTTAAGTCCGGGCTATTATTACGAATGGAAAGTTCACAAACAGCAGGCACGGTTCTCAGTTTGGTTCCGTTGGGATAAATGATTTCTGTATCCAGTAAAGACCAAGATTCCACTTTCGTTTGTTTAAAATTGGTTCGAACTGCTTCGCCTAATTCTTCTGCAGTAAACCCAAGTAAAGCACCAACGGAGGAATCTGGATCGGAATTACAACCGATTAAATGAGTATTTCCTACTAAGTGAGCCACATAAGTGAAGTGATTGTCCCCACCATGTGCGACAACCAAGTCATATTCCGATCCACCTTCTGGATCAAAATCTTCGCGAAAGACAAAGTCAGCATTTGGGAATACATGTTTTTTTAGATGATCACGGGATCGAATTTGCCTTTCGTGAGATTCCCATGTTCTTTGGAATACTTCAGGATTCTGTTTTGTGACTTCTTTATAGGATTGGATGGAACCATAAGTTTCCAAATCCAATTCGTATTTAGTGCGTTTGAATACGACAACGATCTTCTTGTATTTGAGAGAAGCCATGAGTTTTGGAAGAAATTCCCATTTTCCTTAGGGAAATAAAGGTTTTTTTCAAAAAACCGCGTTTTTCTTAGGAAATTCTAAGAAAAATTGTATCCAAAATCAATTTAATCTTGTACCAAAACAGGTAGTTTTGTAAATAATGTGTAACCGTTAAATGGTTTAGAGGAAAATCAAAGTATGGCAACAACTCCTACCCCAATGAAAAAGTCCGAAATGCTAAGTGAATTAGCTGAAACAACTGGTATGACCAAAAAGAATGTAGCAGCATTCCTCGACTCTTTTGTTGAACTCGCATACAAAGAAACTAAGAAAAATGGCGCGTTTGTCATTCCTGGACTTGGTAAATTGGTTAAACGGAATCGTCCAAAACGTAAGGGAAGAAACCCAGCGACTGGGGAAGCGATTGTCATTCCTGCAAAAACAGTTGTGAAATTTACTCTTTCCAAAACTTGCAAAGATGCGGTTGTCCCACCTAAAAAATAATCACTGTTATTCCCCCAGGAGGGCTACCGCCTGGGTATCGTATGGATAAAAAACCATATCCTTTTCTACCGTTTGAAGACTCTCTTGTTGGCGAAAAGATTCTTTTTGTTTGGCAAGAAAGCCATCATTCGGAAAAAAATTTAAAAGATCATCTTTTACTTTCTCTAGATTTAAAAGAAGAACAGTTAGTATTTACACCAAACGCCATTAAACAAAAGTTAATGGTTTCTTATCCTACTGAGATTCGAAACTTAATCGCAGAGAATCGAACATCTGAAATCCCAAAACTTCTAATCAATATTGCAAAAGGCAAAACTCCTTCGAATCCGAATCCGTCTCTTGATATCACTTTTGAACTCATTGAATGGTTGTTAACGGGTTTTGACTTGGACGAAGTGTTACGAGAAACCTTATCTTTATTATTTGGAACCACTCTAAGTATAGAGTTTTTGACCTCGGTCCGAGCCGAATACTTCAAAGAGTTACGAGGTTAAATCGGGGCAAAATATTTTTTAGTTGTCAATTTGTGAACTTGGTTCAAAAATTGGAGCAAATAAGGATTTTTGGTTACCACTATGCAAACTCGTAACATTTATAAATGGGGATCTCCTGAAGTGGAAGAAAAACTCCCCTCACACACGTTAGATTTTTTAAACAATCAATTCCCGGTAACAAAAGAATTTAAATCATCTCTTCCCAAAGGAGAACTTCCTTTAAAGCCTTTAAAAAAATCGAAACTAAATTCTAACATCATTTCCAAACTCAAAAAAATTGTTGGGAACACCCATGTAACGTTAGATGATGTAAGCCGCGCAAGGCATTCGATTGGAAAATTTTACACAGAGATCTATAAAGCAAGGTTTGGTGAAGTAAATGATGTTGTTGATGTTGTTGTTTCACCGAAGACTGAAAAAGAAATAGAAGAGATTATCGCGTTAGCCAATGCCAATAAAATCCCAGTGATTCCCTTTGGTGCTGGGTCAACAGTTACAAAAGCTTTACAAGCCCCAAAAGGTGGAATCTCTCTCGATTTGTCCCGACTCAATCGAATTCTTGAATTCAATGCGATCGATTCAACTGTCACTGTTGAAGCCGGTGTATATGGACCAGAGCTTGAAAAACATTTAAATGAAAGAGGGTATACCTGTGGTCATTTCCCTCAGTCCTTTGAATTTTCTACTGTAGGTGGTTGGATTGCGGCAAAAGGGGCAGGACAAGCTTCCACTGGATATGGAAAAATTGAAGATATTTTACTTAGCCTAATGGCAATTACTCCTACAGGTAAATTTGAATCAAAAGCATACCCTGCTGCATCTATTGGTCCTGATCTTTTTCGATTGTTTCTTGGAACAGAAGGTAGTTTTGGAGTGATCACAAAAGCTACTTTGAAAATCCGAAAATACCATGCGGAAAATTCGGCAAAGGGATCTTTTATCTTTAAAAACTTTGAAAACGCCGTGGAGACGATGCGTGAAGTGATGCAAGGAGGATTTGGAAAACCCCATTTCTTTCGCATACAAGATCCAGAAGAAACGGACATATCTTTTCATATGAGTGGTCTACACGGTGGAAAGGAAGATTTATTTTTACGATTCATTGGTTATAAACCAATGCAAAGATCCCTCATGCATATTATCATTGATGGTGATCCTTCTTATACAAAAGAAGTCTTTAAAAAAATTAAAAAAATCGCAAAACGAAAAGGTGGTTTTTCAACAGGGGAATCACCTGTGAATAAATGGTTACACCAAAGGTATTCGAGTGCCTACCTTCGTGATTATTTGATGGATGAAGGGATTCGAATTGATACACTTGAGACAGCCGTTAGTTGGTCAAACCTTCATACATTATGGGAAAATACTAGAGGTTATATCAAAAGTTTTGAGAATACTTCCTGTATGGTTCATATCTCACATGCATATGAAAATGGTGCCAATTTGTACTTTATTTTTATTAGTCCGATGAGTGAGAAACATGAAGAGTCAAATTTTATCAAATTCCATAAAGGAATCATAGATCACATCCATGAAAATGGAGGATCCTTGTCTCACCATCATGGGATTGGTAGGATGTTGTCACCATGGATGGAAAAGGAAGTAGGGAAGGAAGGACTTCGAATTTTATCTTCTCTGAAAAAAACTTTTGATCCGAAAGGAATTATGAATCCAGGTGGACTGTTAGGATTAAAATAATGGGTGTTTCGGAACGGAAAAAAAGAGAATTTGCGAAAAGAGAAGATGACATTCTAGATTGTGCGATTGAACTCTTTCGCACAAAACATCCATCTTTAGTTAAGATGGATGACATCGCCAAACATTTAGAAATTGGTCGTGGAACTATTTATCTCCATTTCAAAAGTAAAGATGATTTGATGGCTCGCATCCAATACGAGGATTATGTTCGGTTGCGGAAACGTTTAGAAATGGCATTGGAAGAGAAAACTGCAATTGAGATGTCCAGGCGTGCCATTCGAGCTTATATCGATCATTGTTTGGGTGATAAACATATGTACATTGTTGCAAAACAATGTGGAGTGAACCTTAACATTCAAAATGTTTCAGAAGACATGCGTAAGATGTTGACGGATGAAAGAACCAACAGGTTGTCTTTGTTAGAAAAAATATACAAACAAGCAAAACAAGAGAATTTAATTAATTCTCGAGGAACTTATCCTAACGTTGCTGTTGCTTGGGGTATGATACGTGGTGCAGTGGAAGTGATTTTAGATGGCCATTTTCAAAACGAAATTAAAAGCGAAAAAGCATATCTAGATACCATTGAACATGTTTTATTTTTTGGATTATTTTCAGGCGGAAACAAAGGAGAAACATGATGAGAAAGATGAAGGTGATATTAAATCCAGTTTCTGGTGGTGGGCTTTCCGCAAAAGTATGGAAAAAAGTAGAACCAGTTCTAATTGAAAAAGGGATCCCATATTCTTATGAAGCTACTACAAAAGAAAAGGCCGCCAAAGACATTGCCAAAGAAGCTGTCAAACAAGGATATCACTGGATTGTAGGGATAGGTGGAGATGGCACCTTTTCCAATATCATCAATGGACTGATTGAAAACGGGAAAATCTTTCATAAAGATGTGATCTTTAGCCCAATCCCTGCAGGAAGAGGGAATGACTTTATTAAAACTGTTAAAGTTCCCAAAAATCCAATTAAGGCTTTGGAACAAGCGTTAAACGGAAAAGAACGTAATATCGATTTAATTGATGTTACTTATACAAAGGTAGATCAATCACAAGGAAAATATTTGTGTTTGAATTTAGCTGATTTTGGTATGGGAGGTGAGGTTGTTTACCGAGTGAACAAATCAAAGTTAGGCAGATTTATAGGGGGCAAAGCTGTTTTTTTACTTTATACGGTAGTTTGTCTTTTCTCATATACCAATAAAAAAATCACGCTTACTCTTTCGAAGTTTGAAAAAATCACCAACTTATGTAGATTGATCGTTTGTGCCAATGGTGAGTTTGCTGGTGGTGGGATGTGGTTTGCCCCCAAGGCAAAGTTAGATGATGGAAAAATGGATCTTTTGGCCATACAAAATGTTTCTGTATTTGAAACTCTCCGAAAATTTGGGAACCTTTACCGTGGAAAATTATCAGATGATGCCAAGGTAATTTCCAAACAAATCACGGAACTAACTGCAGAATCAGACGAAGACGTATTCATTGATGTAGATGGAGAAAATATGGGGAAACTCCCGGCTAAGTTCAAAGTTTTGCCAAAAGTTTTACCAATAAAATGTTAATTATATGAAACATAGCACCAAACAAGAAAATGTGCGATTAAACCACCTTAAAAAAGAATATGATATCCTCATCATTGGCGGTGGGATCACCGGTGCCAATATTTTATGGGATGCAACCTTACGAGGATATAATTGTTTATTAGCAGAGAAGAATGATTATGCTTCTGGAACAAGCCAAGCTACATCCAAACTCATACACGGTGGACTCCGTTATTTAAAAAATTTTGAATTTGGTTTAGTCAGGGAATCATTATCGGAAAGAAGGTATTTGGCTAAAATATCTCCTCATGCTGTTCGACCTATGGGTTTTATCATACCAATTCGATCCTTATTTCAAAGGATCCAACTCTTCTTAGGGATGGAATTGTACAATCTTCTATCGTTTGATAGAAACAAAGAGATTGATCCTGATGTACAACTTCCTAAGTATCGATGGAATACTTTAGCAGAAACTATTTATAAAGTCATTGGTCTTAGTAGAAAATCCTTACAAGGAAGTTTCCAATACTACGATTATGCCAATCCCAATCCCGAAAAACACACAACTGAATTTATTTTGTCTGCAAAAGAAAAAGGGGCACACGCATTTAACTATTTATCTGTCACCACTTTGAAAAAACAAAATAGCGGTGGTTATACGGTTGGACTAACAGATGAAATCACAGGCAAAAAGATTTTAGTTTCTGCCAAGGTAGTTGTGAACTCTGCTGGTCCTTGGGCAGATGTCATCGAATCTATGGCTGGGATTTCCGCCGAAAAAAAATTAGTCCGTTCCAAAGGGATTCATGCTGTTGTTCGCAATATTTGCGGAAATGAGTGTGTGGTTTTATCAAAACGTGACGGTTCTCATTTGTTTGTTATCCCTTGGCGAGGAAAAACTATCATAGGCACAACTGACACTGCATATGAAGATGATCCAGACAAATTTAAAGTAAAACAATCAGAAATTGTTGATTTGATTGATGAAGTCAATTTTAGTTTTGGATTCGCAAAATTGACGTTAAAGGATGTAGATTATTATTATGGTGGATTGCGGCCACTTGTGGAAGACCCAGGTAGTACGGAAGGAACTTATTCTGCATCACGTAAATCCGAAATTTTGCATTATGAAAAAGAAGGCTTTCCTGGATTTTTTTCCGCTTTAGGTGGAAAGTATACAACAAGCAGAGCAGTGGCCGAAAGTTTGGTCAATGAGATTGATGTATTTACCAAAGGACAAGAAACTCCTTCTGCCACAAAATTCACGCCATTACTTGGTGGAAGATACCAAAATCTAAAAGAGTTAGTAAATGAAATTCAATTTAAATATCCGCATATTCCAGGTGAAAAAATTGAAACATTAGTGAGACGATATGGCAGTACCACTTGGAAGATCTTACAAGGGAAGGGTATTGATACGTATCGCATTCCTAATGGGGAAGTGTATTACGAAGATGAAGTGGAATACATTGTGTTCCAAGAAGACATTCATCATTTAACTGATTTTTATTTTAGAAGGTCTGGTGTAGGTACTGTTGGTAAACTAGACCAATCAGAACGTACGCGACTAGACAAAAAAATTGCGAAACTATTAGGATGGAGTGTGGAACGTCAAAAAGAAGAATCTAAAAAAGTGGACGCACGTTACGAGTGGTTTGTAGATTAAATGCCAAGAATTAGTATCGATATCCCAGAGCATTTAGTATTTGAAACTTCATTAAGTGTTCGGATATCGGACATTAATTTTGCTGGCCACTTGGCTCATGATGCAATCCTTACGCTGACTCATGAGTGCCGAGCACGGTTTTTTCATTCGCATGGATGGACAGAAATCAATGTAGATGGGAAGGGGATTGTGGTTTCTGATGTTGCCATTGTGTACAAATCAGAAGCATTTTTCCCAGATGATATGAACATCCAAATGTATGTGGATCAAGTATCAAAAAAATCTTTTGATATGGTGTATGTGATCACCCACAAAAAAGATGGAAAAGAGATTGCTCGTGCAAAAACAGCCATTGTGTTTTTTGATTACGATTTACGAAAAGCCTGTTCCATTCCCGAAGTGTTTTTAAACGTTATATCTAAATAACAAGTCTCTAATGATTTGATTCTTGAATCAGTTTTTTTTGGATCAGCGAAACAAATTTTGATTCTTCCGTTTCATAATTGAGTTTGTGAATTCCTCCGAGTGAATTCAGACGAACTGCTTGGTTCCATGATTTGGATTCCATTTTTTCCCAAATCCCAATTCCAAATCGACCATATTCGCTACGAATCCATTGCATGAGTTGTGTGATGGTTTCTGTATTTTTATCTTTCCGTTTTGGATAAGAAAGGATATAAGTCAGTAGCTCTTCCACTCCTTTTTTTTTGACAACAGAAGTTTTGAAAATAGGAGGAAGTGATTGGTCTGGGAGAATGTCTTTGATGAATTCCAATGTAGACTCTAACATATAATAACTGGAATTCGCTAATGACTCTTCATCACATTTATTGATGATAAACGCTTCTGGCACTTCCATGATTCCAGATTTCATAAATTGAACCTGATCACCGCCAAGAGGTTGCATTACAAGAAAGGAGATATCAGAAATGAGAGAAACGGAAATTTCGTTTTGGCCAATCCCTACAGTTTCGATGAATACATAATCAAAAATTTTTCGTAAGAAACGGATCACATGGTAGGTATATGGATTGAGTCCACCTAACTCCAGTTGGGAAGGTTGCGATCGAAAATAAATTCTTGTGTCACGCCTAGGAAGAGTGACACGTGTCCTATCACCTAGAATGGAACCACCACTTACATTGGAAGAAGGATCAATGGCAACAATGGCCATTTTTTTGTCTGGTGCAAAGTTTAAGAACAAGCGGCATAGTTCCCCAAGTAACGAAGATTTGCCGGCGCCAGGGGTTCCTGTGATTCCGATGGTTAAACCATCTTTTTTATTAGGAACTTGGGAATCTAATTCATTGAATAAAGACTTTCGAAATTCTAAATTGTTTTCGGTTTCAATTTTAGAGATGATTTTGGCAATTGGGAATTTTTCGCCGAGTAGTGCCTCGGAAACCAGTTGGGATAGTGTTTCAGTGGAATCCATCAATGAGTTTGCCATAGTATAAAAGTAGTGAGTAAAGGGTGAAATCCCTCCACTGCAGACAAGAAACGATCCGAGTGGAGGTAAATAGGAACTCGAAATTAAACGAGTGCAGGTTCCGTAGAAATGATATCGATGATTTTATTCATAATCGACATCAAATCATAATCTTTTGGTGTGAAGATTTCTCGGATTCCCATTTTTTTCAGTTCTTCAAAATCGGATTCTGGGATGATCCCACCAATCACAACTGGGATATTTGCTTTGTAGTGAGCCAATTCATCAAACAGTTGTTTTGCGATTTCTTTATGAGAACCAGAAAGAATGGATAGTCCAATGACATTGGCATTTTCTTCTACAGCAGACTGAACGATTTCTTCAGGAGAAAGTCGGATCCCTGAATAAATCACATCAAAACCACTGTGTTTTGCAGAAACTGCAATCATTTCAGCTCCATTGGAGTGACCATCAAGTCCTGGTTTTCCCACAACGATTTTTGGTCTATGGCCATGTGCTTTTGTGAAAGCATCTACTTTCCCTCGAACCGTTGACACTTTATCGTCGGAAAGGAAGAGTTTTTGGCCGTCTACACCAGTAGGTGGGTTGTATTCTCCATACACTTCGCGAAGAGCGTCTGCCCATTCCCCAGTTGTGACAAGTGCTTTGGCACAAGCGATGGAGTAAGGCATTAGATTTTTTCCTTCTTTTGCAGCTTGTTTTAGCTCATCTAAAGATTTTTTTGCAACTTCAGCGTTTCTACGACCTTTTACTTCTGCTAAGACACCTAAGGTTTGTTCTGCTGATTTTGGATCTACTTTGAAGATACCACCATCAGAGTCTGTCATGAGTGGTGATTTGATTCCGTCAGTCCATTTGTTTTTACCAACGATCACAAGTTCATTAGAGTTGATTTTGGAAAGTCGTTCGGTTTGAGATTTCACAAGTTGTGATTTCATATAACCGTTTTCGATGGCAACAAGTGCTCCACCCATATCGAGAATCTTTTGGATTTCCAATTTTGCTTCTTCTTTGAGAGCTTTTACTTTTGCTTCTATGACTTTTGAACCTTCAAAAATATCAGGATATTCTAATAGGTCTGTTTCATATGCAAGGACTTGTTGCAAACGAAGTGACCATTGTTGGTCCCAAGGTCTTGGAAGGGAAAGTGCTTCGTTCCATGCTGGTAATTGAAGTGCACGGCATCTTGCATTTCTGGATAAAGTGACACCTAAGGATTCAATGAGAATTCTCCAAGCATTGTTTTCTGGTTGTTCTTCTGTGAGTCCAAGTGAGTTCACTTGCACACCATAACGGAACACTCTGTACTTTGCTGTTTTGACACCGTAACGTTCTTTTGTGATTTCTTCCCACATTTCGGAGAATGCACGCATTTTGCACATCTCTTCTACAAAACGAATCCCGGCGTTCACAAAGAAGGAAATCCTTCCTACACACTGTTCGAATTCATCAGATGTGAAGCAGTTTCTTTCTTTAATGGCGTCAAGAACCGCAATCGCAGTTGCGAGAGCAAAGGAGAGCTCTTGAACAGGTGTTGCACCTGCTTCTTGTAAGTGATAAGAACAGATGTTAGAAGGGTTCCACTTCGGAATGTTGTGGAGGCAGTATTCATACATATCCACAATGATTTTCATCGAATCTTTCGGTGGATAAATGTAAGTCCCACGAGCCAGGTATTCCTTGATGAGGTCGTTTTGAGTCGTTCCGTTTAACTTTTCCAGAGGAACTCTACGTTCTTCGGCAAGAGCCACATAAAGAGACAAGAGCCACATGGATGTTCCATTGATGGTCATCGATGTGTTCATTTCTTCGATCGGGATTTGATCAAATAAGATACGAAAGTCTTCGAGTGAGTTGATGGGAACTCCCACTTTTCCGATCTCTGGCCTGGAAACTTCGTGGTCAGAGCTATATCCACATTGTGTGGGTAGATCAAATGCAATGGAAAGCCCTGTTTGGCCTTTAGAAAGGTTCTTTCTGTACAACTCATTGGAGGCTTTTGCGTTGGTGTGCCCTGCATAGGTCCTAAAAATCCATGGTTTGTCAGGTTTTCCCTGTCCATTCTCGTCAACGAGAAGGTAATCTTTTTTTTCGGCGGACATTCTTTGCCTCGTTTTATAATTTCTATGTATAATTGAAAATCTTCTGGAATATTTTCACCTAAAAATTTATACAGGACTAGGCAATTTAAGCCTTTTCCAAGATGCGCGAACCTAAACCTTTTTCACCAATTCCATTCTTTTTTAGCATCTTACTCTTAAGTTTGGGTTATGCATTGTTCTCCTATTTTAGACCATTTCCTACAACAGAAACCGAATGGGAATTTTTGGCGAATGTGAAGGCGGCAACGGAGGAGGGAGGGCTCATTTCGGCCAGAGAACCCTTGGCATTTTGGTTTGTGGTCACATGGAAAAAAATCTTTGGCTCAAACTACATTCCATCCTTCATCGCGTTAGCTGGTTTATTTTATAGTTTGTTTTTGCATTTGTTTCTATTGTTACTTCGAAACGGAGAATGGAAACGAAATCACTATTTCGTTGTTTATTTGGCTGCGTTTCTTCCCTTTTCTTATGGGTTCCCCACATCTTACTTTACCGAAACATTATGCCTCGTCTTTCTTTTGCTCGTTTTTTTGACATTCCGTTTGGAGAAGATGACGGACTTACTGATTTTCCCCACGTTCACACTTCTTGCTTTTTTCTCCAGTTTCATCATGTTCTATTTGGGATTTACATTTTTTGTCATCTTCACAGGAATACGAGGATCCAGAAAGGCAGCACAAAAAACATCTGTATTTTATAAAAAGAAAAATGTGCCTTTTTTATTCCTGCTTGGGTATCTCACATTTTTTCTTTTATCATTACTTTACTTTTCGTATTCTGATTTTTTTGGCGAAGGTTCCGTTTCCTTTTTATTCAAAAACTGGTATGAAACTTCACTTAAGATTTTATTGCCGATGTTAACCATTGGGATCGGTCATATCTTATTAAAAACGGAAAAAGAACTCAATACGATTACCGCCTCCATTGTGTTAGGTATTGCAATTTTAGTTTCTGTTTATTTTATCATCAAAGACTTACGAACTGGTGCAGTAGAACCTTGGGAAATCCAAACCAAAAATCTAACCAAATCTTTTGGGCAAGCTTTGATTTTAAAATCAGATCCAATTTACCTACCAAAAGAATTTTCGTATGCTTTGTATTTCCAAACAGGAACCAAAACCAAATACAACAAAGAAACAACTGTTTCTGAAAAATCATTTTTGTATGTGGAAGGAATTTGGAACCAAGACATCCAACTCGTACAGAAATCGGGTCTTTTCCGCAAAGCCAATCGATCCATAGGCATTGTTCCACTTAGTGAAGATGATGTTCTTTTCCAAAAAATCACATCTGACCGAATCAAATCCGAAAAAAATTTGAGTTTTATTTCTAAAAAAGTGGAAGATGCTTGGTTGGCAATTCCCGCAAAACGTCCGTTTGACGAATATACGGCAGGATTACAGAAAAAGTTTGGGTATTTGAGTTTTTATTAATTCTTGTTTCTGATCAGTTCTTAATTAGGAACTGAAGTCTTTGTAAAACCGTTTTACTTTCGAAACATATTGTTTGGTTTCCTCGTAAGGAGGAATCCCTTTGTATCGTTTTACGGCTCCAGGGCCAGCGTTGTAAGCCGCGATTGCTTGTTCTGGATCTTTGAATTCCTTCATCAGTCCTTTCAGAAACTTCACACCACCTTGGACGTTCTCTTCCGGATCAAATGGGTCTTTTACACCAAGGCTTTCGGCCGTATCTGGCATGAGTTGCATGAGTCCCATCGCACCTTTTGGGGAAACCGCTTTCGGTTTGAAACCGGATTCTGCTTTCACCATTGCTTTTACCAAATTTGGATCCATTCCTTGTGCTTCTGCAATGGACTCTATGGTTTCTAAAAGAGAACCACTCGTCGTTTTGCCCAATTGCTCTTTTCCACTTAAGGGTTCTCTCGATTCGGGAAAGGGGAGTTGGATCGAGTCTTTTGGGATGGGTTGTGAGGTTTTGCTATCGTAGTTTCCATTTTGGCGGTTCCATTCCTTTTCCAAAAGGTCAGGAAAAGAGACAAGGGTTCTCGGATCCTTTGTCATTTGCGAAAGCGAATCCATTCGGGAAAGGACAGAAGAAACAGAAGGGATATCAGAAAGTCTCACATATTTCTCTTCGGAAGTAATGGGGAAAACTGAAGAAAAAAATTATGTCTCTTTAAATTTTATCCTTCTTGGATGGATTGTAAGTCCTTCCAACTCAAAGGTTTCACCAAGTACCCTTTGACATTGGGGAACTGGGTACTCCGTGAACGGTCTAGGGGATCAATGGAAGAGGTGAGAATGTACGTGGGGATGTTTGAAAGTGGACTGCGGTTTTGAATCTCTTCTAGGAATTGCCAACCGTCCATCACTGGCATATTCAAATCTAAAAATAGTAAATCTGGATAGGTCTCGGAATTTTGTAAGGTGTGCAGAGCTACATCGCCATTTGAAAAAGTGATGATTTCAGAAGCAAAAGAAAATTTTTCCATTAAGGTTTTGATTAGAAACGTAGTGACCAAATCGTCTTCAATCAGAAATACCTTAGAAATCTTTTTCATATAATAGCGATTGTATCAAGAATATGCAGATATTCTGAAATGATGCAACCATTAAACTTCAATTAAAGAGAGTGAGGTGATGTCAGAATTTCTGGTCTCAGGATTTCTTTTAATTTTTTTTCCTCTAATAAACCAAGTTCTAAAACTATGGATTCAACGGATCGATTCTCAGCTAAGGCTCGTTTTGCAACAAGGGTAGCATTTTCGTATCCGATATAAGGATTGAGAGCAGTCGCAAGGCCTGCAGAAGTTTTGACTCTGGATTCCAACAATTCTTTATTAGCAGTAATGCCCTTTACACAATTGAGTTCCAATGTTTTGCAACCAGCTGTTAGGTGTTCAATACTTTTGAATAAACTATGAGCAATAATGGGTTCAAATGCATTGAGTTGTAATTGCCCTGCTTCTGCTGCCATGGTAATGGTAATATCATTCCCAATCACTTCATAAGCAATTTGATTGACCACTTCTGGAATGATTGGATTCACTTTTCCTGGCATGATGGAAGAACCTGCTGCTTTTGCTGGAAGATTAATTTCATTAAAACCACCTTGAGGCCCACTCGACAATAATCGTAAGTCATTACAAACTTTTGAGAGTTTGGTTGCGATCCGTTTTAAAACTCCTGAAAGTTGAACAAAAGCACCTGTGTCTTGTGTGGCTTCAATCAAATTAGGTGCTGCATTGAGATCAAATCCAGTTTGTTTGGCAAGGATGTCCGTGACAATTTTCGAATAACGAATGTCCGTATTGATTCCTGTTCCAATGGCGGTGGCTCCCAAATTAATTTCACCAATGAGAGACGTTGCTTCTTTTAAGCGAGAGATATCTTCGCCTAACATAACGTCGTAAGTTGAAAATTCTTGGCCAAGGGTCATAGGAACCGCATCTTGAAGTTGGGTTCTTCCTATTTTTAGTATATCTTTGAATTCTTCTGATTTTTTACGAAACGACAATTGTAAACTTTCTAAAGCGGAAAGTAATCCACGAATGGAAAAAACTGCGGCTAATTTGATGGAGGAAGGGTACACATCATTTGTACTTTGTGACATGTTTACGTCGTTCAAAGGGTGGAGGAATTGATAGTCACCTTTGGACCGATTTGCCAGTTCCAAAGCAATGTTTGTAATCACTTCATTGGCATTCATATTGGTAGAAGTTCCTGCACCACCTTGGATCACATCCACAACAAATTCGGAATGAAATTCACCTGCCAAAATTCGATCACATGCCTGTATGATGAATTTTGTTTTTTCCTCGGAAAGAAGGCTTAGTTGGAGGTTCGCTTTGGCAGAGGCTTTTTTGATATGGGCGAGGGCATACACAAGATCAGGATAGGTGCCGATGGTTTTTCCAGTGATGGGGTAATTTTCCAATGCGCGTAAGGTATGGATCCCCCAATAAGCATCACTCGGGATTTCTCTTTCCCCAAGTAGGTCATGTTCCGTGCGCATCTTTGCCTGTTTCATTTCAGAAATTCTCCAAGTAAAGACGAAAGATACTCGACCAAATGGAAATGGGAAGAAGATTTATGTTCTGCATGAAGAAAATCCTTTTTCCCTCGTTTCTCATTCTTGTATTTTATCTTCCCTTGTTCCTTTTTGGAAATGAAAAGGAAATTTCCCAAACCACTTGCAAACAAAAAGAAGAAACAGTAAATACCATTTACCAATTGCTTCCTGATTCAGAACGATCCTGTACCGAAATTGCCAAACTTGTCCTCACAGAAGAAGATGAAGAGGGCGAAAAACTAGATAAAGAATATAGTGAATTGTTTTTGAAAGTTTGTGAACTCAAACGAAAAAAACGATCTCTAGATGATATCAAAGAAAATTTAGGTTTGTCCAAACAATGTAATTCTTTACCAAACGTTTCGAAAAAGAATTGATTCTTCTTTTTCTTTTTGTAAATTTATTGCAAGTTTTATGTGGAAATTCATTCTAATTCTTTGTTTCTTTTTTTCACCCATGGTTCTTTTGCCTTGTGAACCATTTGTTTCCAAATCGTTACCACCTATCGACCATTCCTCGAAAGACAAAAGTTTTTTGGAATTCAAAACCAAATTACAAAAGGTATTAAAATCGAAAGATAGAAAGGGTTTGGAAGCGATCATTGACTCAGATATTCATTTTAGTTTTGGACCTGAGTCAGGGAAAAAAGATTTCTTAAAATCGTTTCAACTCACTGACAAACCAAATGAATCTGACTTTTGGAATTTATTAACAGACACCATCCAACTTGGGTTTCGCCAAAACCAAGAAGGTCAGATGGTAGCCCCTTATTTTTTTGAAACCTTTCCCAGTGACTATGATCCTTTTTCCCATTACCTCATCATTGGCAAAAATGTGAATGTAAGAGAGGATGCCTCGAAGGATTCTAAATCTCTTGGTTTACTCAGTTACCAAATTGTGCGTTCCGAAGCAGATGACTTAGATGGAAGACGGATGGAAAAGGAAAGTAATTGTAATTGGAAAAAAATCTGCACTCCACAAGGGAAAGCTGGATTTGTGTGTGATCGTTTCATTCGTAGTCCTCTTGACTACAGAGCCTTTTTTGAAAAACGGAAAGACAAGTGGGTTCTTTCCATCTTTGTTGTTGGCGATTGATGCTTGTTAAATCCAAATGAAAACACAGATTTTTCTTGAATGGTAAATCAGGGAAAATTAGATTAGGTGAAACCATATCCAAGGGAACATATATGTTAAAAAAAATTTTATTTCTAGCGTTAGCGATTTCGCTAACAAACTGTTTGGTCTTAAACCCAGCAGGTGCTTCACTCGATCGTGAAAAAGGTTCGGAAGCTGCTTCTCGTATTACAGATGCTGCGATTCAAACAGATTTGATCAATTCAGTTGTTTTGACAGGAAGAGGAAGTATCTCTATTTTTAGTTTAATTGCACCAGATATTGCAAAAATCGAATCAGACAAATATTATATCAAATCTGATGTAGACGCTTGTGTGAATGAGATCAAAGGTTTCAAAGGATATCTTTTAGGTTCTTTAATCACAAATATCATCTCTTGCCAAGACATCAGCTCTGATGGTTTCATCACAGGAGAGCCGTTCCCAGTTTTTTAATTTTCATTTTCCCTGCTCTTTTTTTTAGGGCAGGGAACCAATTCCCAATCTTCCGGGTCGTATTCTTCAAACAAAACAGGAAGGTTTTATGATCTCTCTCAAACAAGTTCTAAAAATCACAACCACCATCGGACTCGTCTCACTTATGGCATTTGCCTTTGGAAATTGCCGTGGGCACAAAGACTTTGAAAAAAGAATCGAATGGGTAACCTCCAAACTCATTTCCAAATTGGACTTGGATGATACACAAAAAGCAAAACTAGAAAGTATCAAAGGGGAACTCATTGCCAAACACAAGGAAATGAAACCAAAACACGAATCATGGGCCAAAGAAATGGCAAATCAAATTCGTTCTGAAAAAATTGATACCAAACTCCTGGATAAAATGAGTTTAGAAAGAGAAACTCGCCACCAAGAAATGCGAAAGTTTTTCCAAACAAAACTAGTTGAGTTTCATGCCGTTCTGAAACCAGAACAAAGAGAAAAGTTTGCGGAACTCGTTGAAAAGTTTGCCTCACGTCACCAACCACCAGAAGAATAAACGATGGCAGAATTTGACTTCGAATCTGTAGTCAAAGAAACCAAATACTTGGTTTTAAAAACGATCGGTGATACTCTCATCGATCGTTTTGACGATGCCACAGAAGATGTGGTACAAGAAGTGTACTTTCGTGTGTTTAAGTCGCTGGAGAAGGGTGGGTTTGATGGTAGGTCAAAAATTTCAACATGGATTTATACCATTGCTAGAAACGAAGCCCTAAGGATGAACGAAAAACGACTGAAAGAAGAAGAGAAAGCAAAACGGTATCTGCAAAACCACCAATCGGATTTAATCCAAACAAAATCTAACGATTCCATTCTTTTGGAAGATTGGATGGAAATGTTACTTCACAAAATTCCAGAGGTCTACCGCGAAACATTACGATTGTATTTAACCGGGAAAACCATGGAAGAAATTGCAGAGGAACTGCAAATCAAACAGGGGACTGTGAAATCTAGGTTGTTTCGAACCAAGGAGTGGATCCGTAAATTCATGCCAGGAGTGAAAAATGAATTCCAAGAATCATAAAAAATGGGAAGAATTATTAAATGATTCTAATTTTGAATCGCGAATCGTAACAGGAACACAGACACGGATTCGGAATTATAAACGAAAACGAAATCTCGTTTTCTCTATAAGTGCCACAATTTTAGTTCTAATCACTTTTTCGTTTTATCAATGGGTGATTGAACCAAATGAAATGGTAAATAATATGAGTGATTTGGTAGAAGAGTTGAGTTCTGAATCGATTGTGAGTTTGAGTTTCGATTGAGACTGTCATTGATAAATATCAATCTCACAAACCTATATCCTTTATGATAAAGGAGTATTTTTATTCCATTTGTTTCGTCAGAGTTAAGAAAGGAACAAATGAAAATGAACGCTTGCATTCTCTACTTACACAATAAACGAATTGAGATGATCAAGTTAGAATCAGATCACATGGAGTCGAAGTCTTGGGAAAAACTAAAAGACACAGACACATGGGATTTTGCTGAAATCACAAAAACATTGGATTCTCCAAGTGAAGTGATCCTTGTTGGTGAATCGGGTCTCAATACCGAATACCGCAGATGGCTTGCCAATCATGATCGAGTTCTTGCCAAAAAACTCATCGCTGTCATTGGGAATGCGATCGAAACTAAAATCAATCCTAGCCAAGTCAGTCATTTCAAAGAAAAATACTTCCGAGGACGAATGTGAGGTAATCTTACAATCTTAGAGTAAGTGATCACAAGACTCACCATGGACATGGAAAAACACTCGAAAGAGTAAAAAACCAAGTGAGGTGAGTAGGAGAAGACTGCCAAACACAGGGATCCATTTGGGTTGGATGTGTTTACGGATCCTTCCCATAACAAGACTTAGGCCAGTCAAAGCAGGAACCGTTCCAAGATAAAAAGTAAACATCACAAGAGCACCCGTGACGGCACTCCCTGTGGCAAAAGAAGCGGCATATGCTGGATACAAAACACCACAAGGGAGTAGGGCACTTAGAATTCCAATTCCAAACCCTAATCCATTCTGACTTGTTTTTCTGCGAATGGATTGCAGAAGTTCAGAGATTCCTTTGGGAATGGTCCCAAACCTAGAACTTGAATTTTGAAAAAACATCCTGATCAAAAATAATAACAAAAACGCAAATGTAAAAATTCCAGCGATGCCTTGGATCGCCGTTAGTTCCCCTAAAGCATTGGCACCCTTACCTACAAATCCTAAAATCAAACCTAAAAAAGAATAAGACAACATTCTGCCAAAATGATAGAGAATCACTGGGATTTGTCGGGAAGGATTAGAAGTTTGCAATAGGGAAACAAAAGGCCCACACATCAAAGCACAATGGAAACTACTTAGAAATCCATACGTAAGGATGGACCCAAAAAAACTAAGATTTGCTAGTTGGTCCATCTTCTCTGGTTTCTTTTGAGACGGCGGGAGTCTCAGAATTTTTTTGCACTGGGTATTCTTCTTCAAAAAACATTCTGTATTTCGGGGATTCAATGTCTTCAAATTGGCCCTTTTTGAATGCTAAAACAAATACATACAAAAAGAAACCAGCAATGCACATGGCCATCGGGATAGTTAAATAGAGGGCTTCCATTTTGGGATCCTTAATCGTATCGATAATGAGTTGAGTAGAACTGTCAAACTAGAACATGCCATAAACACCGCGCAGATCACAGGCAACATCAGCCCAAACATGGCAAGTGGCAACATAATGGAATTGTAACAAAAGGAGATGATGATATTTTGTATAATCACTTCTCTTGTCTTTTTCGCAGAGAGTAAACTATGGACAAGTCCATTTAAATTCCCAGAAGTTAGAACCACATCTGACTTTTCCAAAGACATATCTTCTGCTTCTGTATGGGAAATCGAAACATTGGCTCTTGCTAGTGACAAACTATCATTGATACCATCACCTACCATCACTACCACATTGCCTTTGTTTTGTGAATCTTGTATGATGTTTGCCTTTTCTTCGGGTGAAAGGTCAGCATAAAACTGCTGAATCCCAAGAGAATCTGCGATAACCTTCACAGCTGGGAATCTGTCGCCAGAAAGAATTGCGATGTTTGGAATCATTTGTTTGAGTAAGGTTACAAATGAATGTGCACCTTGTCTCACTTCATCCGCGAGCACAAACTGACCTTCCATGTTCCCATTGATCGCTACCAAAATGAGTGAACCCTCTTTGTCGGGTAGGGAAGGAGTGGATATCTTTTGGTTTTGAAACAGAGTTTTGTTTCCAATCAAAATCGAATACTCTTTTCCTAACCAGAGAATGGTTCCTTGCACTCCTTGGCCTGGAATGTTTTGTAAGTGGGTGAGTTCCATCTCTTTTGCTTTTTCTTTAACAGAATGAAAGGGAGTTAAATACTTCACTAATGATTTGGCAAGTGGATGGTTGATTTCTTTTTCGATTCGGTAAACAAAAGCTAGGTGGTCTTCTTTCAATGTGACCAAACGAACAAGAAATTTTCCTTCGGTAAGGGTCCCTGTTTTATCAAGGAAGATAGTATTCGTTTTCGCTAAAGTTTCTACAACAGATGGATTTTTTAAGAGCACCCCTTTTTCGGCATTTAAGATGTGATTGGTCACAAGGGCTGTGGGTACAGAAATTCCTAAAGCACAAGGGCAGGCTACAATGAGAACAGAAATGGTTGTGACAAGGCTTTGTTCAAAATCACCAGCTGTCACGAACATCCAAACCCCAAAACAGATAAACGCTAATAGAAACACAACCGAGATAAAATAAGAAGCAATTCGTTCTGTTAAGATTTGGATTTTTGGTTTTAAGTGGAGAGCTTCTTCCAAACGAAGTTTTAGGGAAGAAAGAGTAGATGCATGGTAATCGGAATGGGCAATGATAAGAGCTGGGTGATCCATAGAAAGGGAACCTGCAAGGATCGAATCCCCTTTTTGTTTGTGAATTGGTACTGATTCACCTGTTAAAAAAGATTCATCTACATAGGTTTCATTTGATAACAAAATCGCGTCCACAGGGATTCGTTTTCCAGGTGCTACTTGGATTTTGTCACCTAATTTGATTTCACTAC
The DNA here is from genome assembly GCF_004769665.1 of Leptospira kemamanensis. GTDB lineage: Bacteria > Spirochaetota > Leptospiria > Leptospirales > Leptospiraceae > Leptospira_A > Leptospira_A kemamanensis. Next base: position 128,870 of record NZ_RQGG01000010.1, on the reverse strand, counting down.
TAGGGATGACCGTTTCACCTGCTTCTGTAATGCGAACCGAAGTTTCAGGAAGTTTGCAAAGAATGGATTCCAGTTTATCGGATGCAAAGACCCTTGCTTTTTCTTCGAAGTATTTTCCCACTAAGATGAAAAAATAAATCATAGCAACGGAATCAAAATAGACTTCACCTCTATCAGTTAACGTCACATAAACGGAATAAAAATATGCCATGGAGATTCCTAAAAATAAAAGGAAATCCATCGAGAGAGTTCTCCTTCGTATGCTTGTTAAAAATCCAGACATAAAAGGAAAACCAGAATACAAATACGCAGGTGTCGCAAATACCCAAGAGGCATAATGAAACATACGTTTGAGTTTTAAGTCAATGCCAGTAAAGTATCCAGAGTATAAGGCCACACTCAAGATCATAATATTTCCAAAACAAAAACCAGCCACACCGATTCGGAGGAGTAAGGTTTTCAGTTGTTTGGACTTTTGTAGATTGCCTTCGGTAGGAGAAAAAAGAATCGGTTTGTAACCAATGGCACGAATGAGAGAGAGAATCCGGGAGATTTTAATTTTGGACTGGTCAAATCGAATCCGAGCTCTACCTGATGCAAAATTGATTTGAGCGGAAAGAATTCCTTCTTCTTCGTTTAATACTTTTTCATTGATCCAAACACAGGCGGAACAATGGATATTTGTGATTTGAATGGAAACTTCAGAAAATCCACCTGAGCTACGCACAAATTTTCGATACACTAATTCATTTTCAATTTCGGTATCATTTTCTTCGATTTCAACAGGGTTTAATTTGGTATTTCCTTTGAGTTGGTAATAATAACTTCCACCTAAAGAATGTATGATGGAATAAACAGTTTCACAACCTTCACAACAAAAAACCTTGGATTCATTGCCTAATTTGGATTCAATCCTCACTAAACGGATGGGATTTCCACAATGGTCACATTCCGTTGTTGTGTTTGCAGGACTTGTTTCCTTCATCGAACTGTGATTTTCCCTTCTCGTTCAAATGATTTGCCATTGATACTTGCAATGATTCTCATGTTCCAAGTTCCCTTCTCATTTAGAGGGATCTTCCCAGTAAAATCTAAGTTAGATGGTTTTAAATCATAACGAGCCGTGTTTTTGGTAGTGGCATTTCGTTCTAAAATGATGTATACAGAATCCGCTTTTGCAGCCACTCCATTTTGATTTAAGGATACATTTAAATCCAACTCTCCTAATGGGAGAAGGGTAGTTTTATCCCAATTGGTATTGAGTTGAAATCCTTGTGATAAAAGCTCTTTTTGGTTTTCGATGGCCTTTTCATAATTTAAACCAATTTCGTAATAATTTTTGTCCATCACAGGTTCAAAATGTTGAAACGTCAGGCGGATGGTATAAAAGGTCGCTGCGACAAGAGCGGTGAAACTAAATAATACCACATACATTGCATTGCGTAAACTAGGGTGTAAGTCTTTGAACATGATTATTTCCTTGGTAGAGAGAGCGATAACGTTTTCTCAAGTTTTTCTTCTGGGTCTTGTGTGTTTCGCAAAACGATGGATCCAGGTAGGTATCCTTCATTTAATTCTTGTTCTGTGAGACTTTGTGTTTCTAAAACAATTGAGAAACTCTTCATTTCTCCTGACCCTAATTTGAACTGATTACCTTCTTCGCCAGATCGAATTAAAATTTCTTTTCCATGCCTTGTATCAAAAGCAGAAAGTTGGAATTCTTTTTCAACAGGGGCAATGTTTTGAATGCGAAGAGCAACAAAGGCACGAATTTTATTGTCAGGGATAAGGATGGGTGGCATGGACTTATTGGAAGCGGCAATCATAGACATAGGGATTCGAGTGAGTAATTGGATAGACGCACCAATGAGCACTACACTGAGTAAAATGGCATAAATCACAGTTCTTGGGCGAACCCATTTGATTTTTGCCCCTGTTTCAATTTGATTGAGAGAAAAATAACCAATTAATGTTTTTTTGTTTTCCTTTGCCATGATGGAAGTGCAAGCATCTACACACTTTCCACAAGCAACACAACCAACTTGCAGACCATCACGGATATCGATTCCTGTGGGGCAAACGGCAACACACATATTACAAGAAATACAATCTCCAATTTTGGTTTTGCCATCGCGACGAGGTTCCCCTCGTTTGAAGTCGTAAGTGACATTCCAGGAATGTTCATCCATGAGGAGGGTTTGGAATCTTGCGTAAGGACAAGCATATCGACAGAATTGTTCTCTGATAAAACCGATGTCGATAAACATCGCAGCTGTAAAAAATAAGGTAAAATAGAAATAGGTTTCGGAGAATGCGGAAAAACGCATGTAGTCAGCTAACATTTCATAGGGGCTGACAAAATATGCGATCCAATGAAAGGAAGCAATAAAAGAAACTACGATCCATAAAAAATACACTGTGTATTTTCCGAGAATGGATGCGTCCTTTTTCCCGTATTTAGAATCTAATACAAACCGACCAATTCGGTCAAATAGGTCGGTATATATCGTTTGGGGGCAACCCCATCCGCACCAGACTCGGCCGATGACGGAGGTAAAAAAGAAAAGTGACAATCCCATCGTCAGAAGGAAAAACCATAAAATCAATCCTTCTTGTGGAATAAAAAGACCACCAAACAGGTGAAACATTCGTTTGGGAATGTCCAGTCGGATGAGGGGGCTTGTGTCTGGTAACACCACCCAAGGTGCTACCAAAAATAATCCCACGAGAAAACTCATGACGATATTCCTTCGTGTCCTTACCTTTCCTGATTGTGGTCTTGAAATGATCATTTTTATTTTGCCTTTACCAAAGTACTGTTTTTAGTTGCAAGCCATGCCATCACAGCATACACTTTCTCTGCACCTAACCCTTCCCAAGCTGGCATTCCACCTCGGTTGAGTTTTTGTCTTTCTGGTCCAATTCCTTTCATAATGTTATGGAACACTTCTTTGTCGGTATTTCCGTGAATCCAATCTTTATCAACTAAACTGGGACCAACAGCACCTTCAGCAGTGGGGCCATGGCAAGCAGAACAAATTTGTTTGTAAGTTCCTTCCCCTTCTTTGATCGCAACTGCGTCATCACGGTAAGGGTTGGAACCATCATCGTTTGTAGCAACAATTGCTTGTTTGGTGGGGAACTTTGCTTCGTGTTCTGCCACTTCTTTTTCAAAAGCGACATCTTGTGGCCAATCGGAATACCAGTGAAAGTATGCAACATAACCGATGGATACAATGATACTGATGAGCCAAACCATTTTCCACCAAGGTGGCATGGGATTGTCGGCTTGGAAGATTCCGTCTACTTCTTTTGGTTCTTTCATTCGTATTAATCCTCCTCAAGCATTCGATACTTGGGTTTTTCCATTTCGTCTTTCGTACGTTTTTTATAAACGTAGTAGGTGATGTAAGCAATTGCGATCACAAGGATCGGCAATCGCAAACTTTTATAAATTAAGAGAAGGTCTGCGTCATTCATGACTTTACTTCATCCCTTTTTGTAACTCAGCCGAGTCACGGCCTAGTTTTTGTAAGTAGGCAACCAGTGCATCACCTTCGGTTTTGTCTTTTAAGAGAGAAGGTGCATTTGCCAAATCTTCTTCTGAGTAAGGAACACCGATGGATCTAAGTGCTTTCATGTTTGCAACTACTTGTTCTACATCTACTTTGTGAGACTCTTCGAATAACCAAGGATAGGCTGGCATAATGGAGTTTGGTACACCACCTACCGTTCTTGGATTGATGAGGTGGTTTTTATGCCATTCATCAGAACGTAACATTTGTGATTCGTGAGCTAGGTCTGGACCAGTTCGTTTAGAACCCCAAAGGAATGGATGGTCGTAAACAAATTCTCCCCCTTTGGAGTAACCAGTTCTTCCATAGGATTTAGTTGGGTCAAAACGATCCACTTCCCATTTAAAAGGGCGAACCATTTGTGTGTGGCAACCAATACATCCTTCTTTTTGGTAGGTATCGCGACCTGCCAACTCCAATGCCGAATACGGTTTCACAGTGGAAATTGGTGTTACCGTTTTCGTCAAAAAAAACGGAGGGATGAGTTCAAAAAGTCCACCAATCACAACGGCAATGGTTGTGTAGATTGTAAACTTAACTCCTTTTGTATCCCAACGGTCTGCAATTTCTGAAAACCAATCTAAGAATTTATTAAATCCCAACATTATGATTTCACTCCTATACGTAAGTCTTGTTCCACAAAACCACTGTCTTTGTTTTGAATGGTTTTGATAAAGTTATACACCATAAGGATAATCCCTGTTAGATAGAGTGTTCCTCCAATCGCACGGAATAGACGGAAAGGTTTTAAGAACTCAACAATCTCAACCCAGTCTTTATAAACGAGTTCCCCGTTTTCTCCCACAGCTCTCCACATAGATCCTTCTGTGATTCCAGAAACCCACATCGAAATGATGTAGAGTAGGATCCCGAGAGTCCCTAACCAAAAATGTGCATTCGCCAATTTTTCGCTATAGAGGTTTGCATTCCAAAGTCTAGGCACTAAGTAATACAAGGCAGCTGCTGACATAAATCCAACCCATCCGAGAGTTCCCGAGTGAACGTGACCAATGATCCAGTCTGTGTTGTGTCCTAGAGCCGAAACCGCACGAATAGAAAGAAGAGGTCCTTCAAAGGTTGACATACCGTAAAAAGTAACGGCAGCTAACATCATTTTGAGGGTTGCGTCCACTTTGATTTTGTCTTTGGCTTGAGTGAGTGTTAAAAATCCATTTAACATACCACCCCAAGATGGCATCCATAACATGATGGAAAATACCATACCCGTTGTTTGTAACCACTCAGGAATTGGTGAATACAATAAGTGGTGAGGACCTGCCCAAATGTAGATAAAGATAAGTGACCAGAAGTGGATGATAGAAAGTCTATGTGAGTAAATTGGTTGTTTGATGTGTTTTGGAAGGTAGTAGTACATAAGACCCAAAAATGGTGTTGTGAGTACGAATGCTACTGCGTTGTGACCATACCACCATTGGATGTTGGCATCAAATACTCCTGCATAAACCGAATACGATTTTAAAAATCCTGCAGGGATTACGATGTTATTTACAATGAAGAGTAGGGGAACTGTTACGAAGGAAGCAATGTAAAACCAAATGGCAACATACATTTGTTCTTCTTTTCGTTTCAGTACCGTCATGAGGTAGTTTGCAAAAAAGATAACATACCAAACAACAATGAGTAAGTCGATCGGCCATTCCAATTCAGCATATTCTTTGGATTGGCTGTAACCGAGTGGTAACGTGATCGCAGCTAAAACAATTGATAAGTTGTATAATGCTAAATGCAGTTTGGAAAGAGTGTCGTTCCACATTCTGGTGCGACAAAGTCTTTGTACTGTATGGTAGGCAGTGGCGAAGATCACGCTCAACGCAAAACCAAAAATGGCAGCATTGGTATGTAATGGTCGTAGTCTTCCGAAGCTCGTCCAAGGTAATTCCAAATTCAGCTGTGGATACACAAGTTGGAAGGCAATGATGACACCAAATGTCATTGATGCAACGCCCCAGACTAACGCTGAAATGATAAACCCTTTTACGATAAAATCGTCATATTGAGTTTTTTCCGTAGCCAATGTTTCTCTCCTTAATCTTTATCAGTTCTATTTCTTTAGAGAACTTAATCCTTTATATAAAGAAGACGAAGAAAAGAAAGAAAAACAGGAAAGTGGGACTATGTTCCACCCTTGATTTTTGTCAAGGATGGAGTTGAGATTTAGAATTGATCTAAAGTTTAAGGAAGGGTTAGTTCAGTATAATTCTGGTTAGAAGGTAAATTCGTATCCCAATTGAGTACGGTGTTCAAGTCCTCTGTCCCCAGCGAGAGCTGTTGGGTGATAACCCACTCGGTCTACACTGGAACTCAGGAAAAACTTTTCTTTCCTTGTGTCATCCATACTGAGGCCTGAACCCGTTGGGTGGAAATAATACGCATCAAAGATATTCCAAGCATACACAAGTAAGGTGGCAATTCCTATGTATTGCATCTCTTGGTAATGCCTTTCGACAGATTCTCTTTGCCCTTTAAAAGGACCAAGTTGGCTTGCCACGACTGCTTCCGATGGGGAAACAGCTGCTGATTGTGGTGTAAATGCAGCACGGACAAGGCCATTGGTTGTATAAGGGTTTTCTAAATTATTATAATCTCTTTTTGCATTGAGATACATGCGGTGTTTGTCATAGGTAAAAAAGAGTCCTACTGCAATGATGGATGGGTATACAATGGCTTGTACTTTTCGTCCTTGTTTCCATTGTCCCCAACCTGGAAGAACCGCAGAACGCCACATGGCACCTGTTCTTGTTAGGTTCTTTCGTTCCGCTTCTGCTAATTTTGCTTCTTCTTCTTGTTTCCGTTTGGCTTCTGCTTCTAAAGTAGCATTGTTTTTCGCGTTTTCTTTTTCCAAACGAGCAGCTTCTTCTTGTTCTTTTTTAAGCCTTGCCGCTTCTTCTTTTTCTCGTTTGATGCGTTCTTTATCTTCTTCTGCTTTTCTGAGTTTATCTTCTTCTGCAGCAGTTAAGTTTTCTTTATAAACGACTTTTAGGATTTCCGTTTTATTGAGAACAATCGTTGTTCCATCTTCTTTTCGGATTTTGAGTTTGTATTGGTCTTGTTCTATGACTTTCCCTTTGATGGTTCCCCCTTTTTTGAGAAGGATGTTCTCAGCGGATAAGGTAGAAGAAAGGACTACCAAAAGTGTTGCGATTTTTAGGATTTGTTTTACAGTTAGTTTCAAGGGAGTCTCAAATGTTAGAATATTATATCACGATTTTTATAGTGTTACTAGCTACGTTCCAATTGGTCTCTCCAATGATTTTAACAATTTGGAAGTTAGGCAAGAATTTTTTTGCCAAAGACAAAGCGAAACTGAATCCACAATTGGAAACAAATTATCCCTGTTATGAGAAGGTTTGTTCCAAGTGTGGATCCTGATGTGAAGTGACTCGTGTTCTTAGGCTTCTACTTCTGACATCAGGAATTGGTGCACTTGGTCCGCGCACTTTCTTCCTTCGGAAATCGCCCAAACGATGAGGGATTGCCCTCGTCTTACGTCGCCGCAAGCATACACTTTTGGAACGGTTGTCGCAAAAGAACCGGCTTTGGTTCCGAATTCTGCTTTGACATTGCCTCTGCCATCGAGTTCCAATCCTTCTTTTTGTAAATCAGCAAGTAACCCATCTTTTACCGGATTCATAAATCCCATTGCCAAAAAAACGAGGTCAGCAGGCCATTCGAACTCAGTGCCCGGCACTGGAATGAATTTCCCATTTTCTTCTTTGACTTCCGACCCGTAAATCGCAGTGACTTCGCCTTTTTCATTGGCTTTGAATCCCATCGTAGAGACAGCCCATTTACGACTGACTCCTTCTTCGTGAGATGTGGAAGTACGTAACATCTTTGGATACAATGGCCAAGGAGTGGACTTGTCTCTATCTTTCGGAGGTTCTGGGAATAATTCAATTTGAGTGACGGACTTGGCACCATGGCGGTTGGAAGTTCCTACACAGTCAGATCCTGTATCACCTCCACCAATCACGATCACATGTTTGTCTTTGGCGTTGATAATTTCAATTGCATCACCTGCAACGTGTTTGTTGTTCTTTGTCAAAAACTCCATTGCAAAATGGATTCCTTTGTTGCTTCGACCTTCCACAGGAAGATCTCTTGGCACTTCGGATCCACAAGCAAGAACAACTGCATCAAAATCAGCTAAAAGTTGTTTTGCGGTGATATCAACTCCAACATTTACGTTGGTTTTGAAAGTAACACCTTCCGCTTCCATTTGTTTCATACGGCGGTCAATGTGTCTTTTTTCCATTTTAAAATCTGGAATTCCATAACGGAGTAGGCCACCAATGCGGTCATTTTTTTCAAAGATTGTCACCGTGTGACCTGCACGAGCTAACTGTTGTCCTGCGGCAAGACCAGCTGGTCCCGATCCGACAACGGCCACTTTTTTTCCAGATTTGGAAACAGGCATTTGTGGGATGACCCAACCTTCTTCCCAAGCACGGTCGATGATGGTTCTTTCAATCGACTTGATGGAAACTGGTGGTTCGATGATTCCTAAAGTACAAGCTGATTCACATGGAGCAGGGCAGAGCCTTCCTGTGAACTCAGGGAAGTTATTGGTTTTAGAAAGGTTTTCCCAAGCTTCTTTCCAACGACCTCGGTAAACAAAGTCATTGAATTCAGGGATGAGGTTGTCGACGGGGCAACCAGTGTCGCCATGGCAAAACGGAATTCCGCAGTCCATACAACGAGCCCCTTGGTCTTTGGCAACAGCCTCAGGGAAAGGTTTTTCAAACTCTTTGTAGTTTTTGACCCTTTCTTTTGGTTCAATCTTTTGAAGGTATTCTTTCTTAAATTCTAAAAATCCTGTTGGTTTACCCACGAGTTGTTACCCCCACTTGTTTTTGTTTTCCCGATCCATTTTCAGAAGTCATTTTTTCTAATGCTTTTTTGTAATCTCTCGGAATCACTTTGATCATTTGTTTTACGACTTCATTCCAATTGTTTAGAACTTCTTCTGCACGTTTGGAGCCAGTGTATTTTTTATGGTCTTCCACCATTTTTTTGACTTCTGCAATTTCTGATGCATCAGTTAACGGATCTAAGTCGACCATCTCTTTGTTGATGAGAGCTTCTTTGTTTTTCTTTGGATCCCAAAGGTAAGCAATCCCACCTGACATACCAGCCGCAAAGTTACGGCCAATTTCACCCAGGATGATGACTCGTCCCCCGGTCATGTATTCACAACCATGGTCACCCGTTCCTTCCACGATGACATGAGCACCAGAGTTTCTCACACAGAAACGTTCGCCAGCCATCCCATTCACATAAGCATGTCCACCCGTCGCACCGATAAAACAAGTGTTCCCGATGACGATGTTTTCTTCTGCTTTGTAAGGAGCATTTTTAGGAGTTTGGAAGATGAGTTTTCCACCACAAAGACCTTTCCCTACATAGTCGTTTCCTTCCCCGATGAGGCGAAGTGTCATCCCTTTGGTAACAAAGGCACCAAACGATTGTCCTGCGGTTCCTGTAAATTCGATGTCGATTGTATCTTCTGCGAGTCCATCCACACCGTATTTTTTAGTGACTTCGTGGCTGAGCATGGTTCCTACAGAACGGTTTAAGTTCACAATGGAAGTTTGGATTTTCACAGGTTGTTTGTGATCAATCGCAGCAAGGGATTTACGAATCAGTTCGTTATCAATCTGTTCATCCAAGTGGTGATTTTGTTCTTTGGCACGATAGAGGCCTGTTGGGAAAACTGGGTTTGGTCTATGGAGCACTTTGCTAAAGTCAAGTCCACGAGCCTTCCAATGGTGGTGAGGGCGTTTGAATTTGATTTTTTCCACTTGGCCAATCATTTCTTCGAAAGTTCTGAAACCAAGTTTTGCCATGATCTCACGCACTTCTTCCGCAACAAAGGTCATAAAGTTCACAACATACTCAGGTTTTCCTGTGAACTTACTTCTTAAAAATTCATCTTGGGTTGCAACACCCACTGGGCATGTATTGAGATGGCATTTACGCATCATGATACAACCAACAGAGACAAGTGCTGATGTGGAAAAACCAAACTCTTCCGCACCGAGGAGAGCTCCTACCACAACGTCTTTTCCTGTGAGGAGTTTCCCATCCACAGCTAGATACACACGGTCACGTAATCCGTTTGCAACGAGTGTTTGGTGGGTTTCCGAAAGTCCAAGTTCCCAAGGAGTTCCTGCATGGTGGATGGAAGAAATCGGACTTGCTCCTGTTCCTCCTTCGTGACCTGCGATGAGGATATGATCCGCATGAGCTTTTGCAACCCCTGCCGCTACAGTTCCTACACCTGATTCCGAAACCAGTTTTACGGAGATACGAGCTCTTGGGTTTGAGTTTTTTAAATCGAAGATGAGCTGTTTTAAATCTTCGATCGAATAAATATCATGGTGAGGAGGAGGGGAGATGAGGGTTACACCTGGAGTGGAGTAACGTAACCATCCAATGTATTTGTCTACCTTGTGTCCTGGTAACTGTCCACCTTCTCCTGGTTTTGCGCCCTGTGCCATCTTGATTTGGATGTCATCTGCGTTCGTGAGGTATTCCATAGTCACACCAAATCTTGCAGATGCCACCTGTTTGATCGCCGAACGCATGCTATCTCCATTCGGGAGGGTTTTGAAACGAACTGGGTCTTCTCCACCTTCTCCTGTGTTGGATTTTGCACCAATGCGGTTCATGGCGATGGCAAGAGTTGTATGCGCTTCCCAAGAAATGGAACCATGGCTCATCGCTCCTGTTTGGAAACGTTTGAGGATGGATTTTACCGATTCCACTTCTTCAATTGGGATCGCTTTTGATCCTTCAAAGTCCAATTGGAACAAACTTCGGAGTGTGATCGCTCTTTCGTTTTGGTTGTCGATGAGAGCCGAAAACTCTTTGAACGTTTTGTAATCGTTATCTTGTGTTGCCTTTTGTAATTTATGAACTGTGATTGGAGTGTAAAGATGGCTATCTCCATTTTTACGATAGTAGTGAACTCCACCTGGTTCTAAGTTGTTAGGGAAAAAAGTTGGATCGTAAGCTGCTTTGTGGCGACGAACGGTTTCTTCTTCCAACATCTCGAGGGAAAGCCCTTCGATTCTGGATTGTGTTCCCGCAAAATACGTGTTCACAAGTTCGGAATCAAGACCTACCGCTTCAAAGATTTGTGCACCACAATACGATTGTAATGTGGAGATCCCCATTTTAGAGAATACTTTGAAGAGACCTTTGCCAATCGATTTGATGTATTTTTTCTTTGCATCTTTGTAATTGGGAACTTCTGGTAATAATCCTTGGAGGGATAAATCCGCAATGGTTTCAAACGCAAGGTATGGGTTAATTGCATTGGCACCATATCCGCATAACAAAGCGAAGTGGGCGACTTCTCTTGGTTCCCCCGATTCCAAAACGATTCCTGCTTTTGTGCGGAGTCCTTCTCGGATGAGGTAGTGGTGGAGTCCTGCCACAGCGAGGAGAGATGGAATGGCTGCCTTTTTTTCACCGACACCATGGTCAGTGAGGATGATGAGGTTTACCCCTTGTTCGCGAATGGCTTTTGCTGCGTCGGCACACACTCTGTCGAGTGAGTTACGCATATCATGTTTTTTGGATGGATCAAAAAGGATTTCAAAGGTTTTTGCTTTGAAATGGCCTTCACTGATTTGTTTGATCTTTTCAAAATCTTCGTTGGTAAGGATTGGGTGTTCCAACTCTAACCTGTGGGCATGTTCCGGTTCTTCTGAAAGAAGATTTCCTTCCGGCCCAATGTAAGTTGTGAGTTCCATTACCAACTCTTCCCGGATGGGATCAATCGGTGGGTTTGTCACTTGCGCAAAGTTTTGTTTGAAGTAACGAAAGAGAGGTTGTGGTTTTTCACTGAGGACGGCAAGGGAAGAGTCCACACCCATGGAACCTACTGGTTCTTCTCCCGAAACTCCCATCGGTTTGATGAGGGTAAACACATCTTCATGTGTGTAACCAAACGCTCTTTGTCTTTCTAAAATCGTTTCGTGTTGTGGTTGTTTTACGTTCTCAGGGTCTGGTAAAGAACCCAATCGAATCATATTGTCTTCTACCCATTTGCGGTATGGTTTTTGGGTAGAGATTTGTTTTTTGATTTCTTCATCGTCTAGGATTTGGCCTTTTTCCATATCGATGAGGAGCATCCTTCCTGGACGAAGTCTGTCTTGGACAAGGACTTCTTCTGGTGGTAGGTTTAATACCCCCGCCTCAGAAGACATGATCACTTCATCATCTTTGGTCACGATATAACGAGCAGGTCTTAATCCATTTCGGTCAAGAGTGGCTCCAATGATCCTTCCATCAGTGAACGCAATCGCAGCAGGTCCATCCCATGGTTCCATAAATGTGGCATGGTATTCGTAGAACGCGCGTCTGTCGGCGTCCATGGATTTGTTTTTCGACCAAGCTTCAGGGATCATCATCATTACAGAATGAGGAAGTGATCTACCACCCATCACTAAAAGTTCTAGAACTGTATCAAATGTTGCAGTATCTGATTGGCCTTCCATCACGATAGGAAGCATTCTTTTGAGTTCATCACCGTATAACGGAGATTGCATGACCATTTGGCGAGCTGCCATCCAGTTCATGTTCCCACGTAAAGTGTTGATCTCACCATTGTGTGCAATTTGACGATATGGGTGAGCCAAATCCCAAGTAGGGAAGGTGTTTGTAGAAAACCGAGTGTGAGTCAAACAGAACGCTGAAGTGAGGTCAGGTGACTTCAAGTCTTCGTAGAATTTTTTGACTTGGTCTCCGAGTAACATCCCTTTGTAAACGATGGTTCTAGAAGAAAAACTAGGTACGTAGTATTGGGAACGATCGAGTTTGAGTTCGGCACGAATTCGTCTGTCAATGAGTCGTCTGATGAGGAATAGTTTTCTCTCAAAATCATCTGAGGTTTTGATTTTTTTGGATTTTTTCCCGATGAACACTTGTTTGAAGACTGGGATGGTTTTGGAAGCCACAACACCCGCATATTCTTTGTTTACTGGAACATCGCGGAAACCAAGGAAGTCTTCCCCTTCGTCGATGATGATTTTTTCAATCACGTTTTCAACGGCCGCTCGCACTTCTGCGTTTTGTGGTAAAAATAAAAATCCGACTGCGTAATCACCCTCTTTTGGTAAGGTGAAAGGTAGGTTTTTGCGGAAAAAAGCATCCGGGATATTGATCATAATCCCAGCACCATCACCCGTTTTTGGGTCAGCACCTTCGGCACCTCGGTGTTCGAGATTACACATCAGGCGGATCCCTTTGTCTACGATGTCACGGGAACGTTTGCCCTTATAATTTGCGATAAAACCAACACCACAGGAGTCTTTGTCCATGGCAGGATCATACATACCTTGGGCCTGTGGGCCGAGTGGTGGAAGAATGGGTGGTTGGTTAGATTTTGACATACGTACCCTACACTAAAGCAATTACTGTACCTTGTTTTAGAAATCGGGTGTATTGTCCAATTATTTTGTTTTCAGCAAAATGATTTATTTTTAGGCAAAACGGATGTCTCGAAAATGCTCAATATAAGATCATTCTGCCTATAATATATAAAATCAGCTTTCATATAAAGCATTATTAAACTTAGTCTAAAGAATGTGACAGTACAAGAAAGAAGCGAACTGCAACTTCCATAGGAAGATCGCTTAAATCCCAGAGCACCCATTCGGAGCTGTCATAAACCTCTTTGGTCAATCGGAATGATTGTTTTAAGTCGGGAGAATCACTTTCTAAGGAATCTGCCAAAGCCATTGCTTTTTCGTACGCCAATTTGCTTTGGAAGTGTAGGCTCTTTTTGGGAAGTTCCAAAAAAACGATTTTTTCTCGATTGGGAAACCATTCTCCTTCTAATCTTTTGATTTCACCAACTCCGTGGTTTTGGTCAAATTTGTCGCCCCGATCTTGGATTGAGTAGTACCGAAATCCATTTTCTACAGCCTCAATTTTATAGACTGTTTTTGATTTTGGCAAAATCCAAAAGTAATATTGAGAACCAAAAGAAAGATAACCAAACAATAAAATGAGGATTCCATAATACATGATGTGATTCCTATTTTCTAAAAAGTTGAAAATAAAAAGCAACATCCCGAGGTGGCCAATTGCCAGTAGTGAAAAGGAAAAATACCAATTGGCACTTATGATTTGGTGTTTCCATTCGATAGGGAATGGGGGAGCTCCCACTTTTTTGAGGGAATGCATTTCAGATTCTTTGAGAGATATGAGGGCTTTATTTTTAAGTTTTGGGCCAGGATTCTTTTCTTTAGGTAACTCTGGTTTGATGAGAAGTTCTTGGAATGGTTTTCCCGTTTCTGTTTCCACAGGGAGTGGTAAAATTCTAAAAAATTTCTTAAATTCTCGAGAGAGTAATGAATACCGACTAAATCCTTCTTGGTTATCTTTATCACGTTTTACAGAAACAGTCGCTACAGGAAGTAACAGTCCTGATTTGTGGTGAATGTAAATTGTATCGGTATACCTGATGCCATCTTTTTTTGATTCTGATTCCGATCGTACTTGGTATGTATGAAATTCTTCAATCGGTAATTCAATATCAGGCACATCTGAATCTCCAAATTGAATGGTACCTTCCGTTGTATCAAGTTTGAGTTTGTATACAAAACGATCTTCTGTTTCGTAAGATTGGTAACATAAAAAACTAAAAGGTAAAAAACTAACCAAGGTAAAAACAAAACCCATTTTTCCAATGTGAGTTCGTTTCCAAAACCAAATTCCTGATAAAGCAAGGATGGTCCAAACTGCAACACCAAAAAGGAATACGTAATCATTTACCATTGTTGCTTTTACTAAGATAGAATTTGTTAAAAAACTTGTTTCCACGCACGGAAAAAACTCTTTGATTTTTTTCTTTTTGTCAACTAGCCTTGTGCCCATGAAAAGAAGATTTGTTTCTTTCCTTGTTGTTATGTTCGTGAGTCTTCTCCTCGTTTTTGATTGCGAAGTACAGGCAAAAGAAATTCCGAAATTGGAAAGAAGAGTTACCTTCGAAGATGGTACCATTTCCAAGGAAGTAGCAGAGGAATGGGAAAAGGTCCTAATCAATCACGAAAAAGAAACCTCCAATCAATTTGCCATCCTTGTGGTACATTCGTTAGAAGGAGAGATTTTAGAAGAATATAGTTTGAAGGTAGCGGAGGCTTGGAAACTCGGACAACGAGGTGTTGACAATGGAGTTTTGATTTTACTTGCCACAGTCGACAGAAAGGTGCGAATCGAAGTGGGTTATGGATTAGAGGGTGTGCTCACTGACGTGTATTGCAAACGTATCATCCAAGACATCATGATCCCTCACTTCAAAAAAGAAGATTACCCAATGGGGATTCGATTGGGTTTAGATCAATTGTTAGAAACAGCAAAATCAGGGATCACACCAAAAGAACCATCGTTATGGGAAAGGTTTCAGTCCTTTCGAGGGTTTGATTTTGAAGGCCATTGGTTATTGTATCCAGTGGGCATGTTATTTGTTTCCGTCTTATTTTTGTTTGGTGTCATCACTGCCTTCCACTATGAAGACCAAGGGATTGGGATGTTTTTATTTGTTTTGGTATTTTTCCAATGGGTACCAACGATGTTTTTTGGGTATTATGCTTGGGTAGGATGTAATTCGCTTTATATTTTTGGGTTTCTTTTTGTCCGCCTCACAAGAGATAAGGTGTCCTGGGTAAAGAGGATCTCCAAAAAAGTAACAGACAATGTGATTTTTGTTTCTGGTGGATATTCGAGTAGTGGAGGAAGTGGTTCTTCTCGTGGTGGTGGTGGGAGTTTTAGCGGAGGAGGTGGAAGTTTTGGGGGAGGGGGATCGAGTGGGAGTTGGTAATGAAAGGAGGCGAAATAATCCTTAGTCAAGAAATATTGAAAACTGAACCTGATGAAATAGTTTATGCGTCTAAGTTTAAGAATATAATTCTTGATGAAGATTCTCTTGCGGTTTTAGATAAGTTTGAAACTACAATTTATGAAATTAAACTCGATCAGCTGAATCTTTGAATCTATTTTGTCCACTTAAGCTAAATCCTTTCTACCTCTATTTGGATTTGAGCCCCAGCCAGTCTAATATCCGTTCGGCGGCTTCTTCTTTCGAAAGTTTGGAAAGATTGAGTTTGAAGTGAGCTGCTTCTTGGTAAACAGGTAGGCGTTTTTCTAAAATTTGGCGGTACGATGTTACTTTGGAAAGATCAGGCCTAGTTTTATCCCCTTTTACTTTTTCCACGAGTTCTTCGATCCCTCGTTCTAAATACACTATCCGACCGATACTTCGTAAAAGTTCCAATTTCCTTTGGCTAACGATTTCGTTACCTATAGTATCCAAATCAAATAAGATTCCACCACCACAATCTAAAATGATTCCATCTGCATTTCTCAATTTCTGAAGAATGGAATATTCTAAATCACGAAAAGCCTTCCAGCCATGTTTTTCGACAAACTCTGGGATCGGCAAGCCACCAGCTTCGTAGACGGCGATTGAATCAGTAGAAACGACTGGGATATCGGTTTGTTTTGAAAGAGAACGGGAAACTTTTGATTTTCCCGCACCTCTTGCTCCAATTAAAATGATGTTCATGTAAAGATCAAAAGAAGATGAGGCTTAGACATTTAACAAATCAGCAAGACCTGCTTGTAGGTCAGGGATATGAACAAAATACGTTTCGATGTCGGCATCAGTTACCCCTGTTTGGCTAAGTGCAAACGGGGAAATCGGAACGGATTCCCCACCAATATCAATTCCAATGCCCGATACGACAATGAGAATGCTTGCGATATGGACAACGGATGTGAGAAGGGGGTTCACTTTGGATGTTTCCGGTGTGAGGTAGTTTGCCACCACATCAGTTAGTTCCGGAGGAAAGTTCCATCGTTTGAGTAGGTTTTCGGATACTTCCATATGAGTATAACCGAAGTATTTTTTCTCTAACATAGGGAAAGGTTCTTGGTTGTCTTTTAGGTCTGTTTTGATTTGCATCATCACGGGACTAAAAAACTGAGCGAGCACAATTTTTCCAACGCTACAAAGAAGACCCGATGTGAAAGCGAGGTCTTTATCAATTTTTAACTTTTTATGTTGAACAATTTTACTCGAAAGTTCAGCTACGAGAAGAGATGCAGTCCATAACTGAGCCGCTTCCAGTTGGTAACTGTTGAGGTCCTGGGCTAAAATTCCTTTAGCCGCTGTTAGTAATACGATCTCTTTTACCGTTTTGATCCCAAGAGTCATGAGCGCTTCTTGCACTGTACGAATGGGTTTGGAAGCTCGGTAATACGCAGAATTGGAAAGTTTGATCACGTTGGCAGTGATCGCAGGGTCTTTGGAGATTTCCTGCGCTAATTCAGCAATATTGACATCCGGTTTTTGTAATTTCTCCAATACTTGAGAAACAACCGATGAGATGGCCGGTAGTTTGTTTACGTCTTGTAATACTTCATCAACTTTTGATTTTAGCATATCGCCTAACGCACCTTATAAAGGTATTTTTCCATACCAGCTTTTTTTAACAATACTCTTCCATCATCACAATAGAGGCTGATTGTCCTACCTTCGTTACCTGCTATGTCTTCCACAATGATCGGGATTTTTTTCTCTTCCATAAATTTTTTGACAATGGCAATGTTCTGTTCCCCAATGTTTTGTAAAAATTGGGAATTGATCCCTTTGAACATGGAGGCTCCACCAAAAATACGACAGGAATATTGACCGATATTCGATCCTTCTTTTTTCATCATGTCGATGAGGATAGGAAGTGCCGATTCTCCATATTTATGTGGGAACTTACTCATGTCTTTTCCTGTTGGGTCTTTTGCGAGCATGATGTGAGAAATCGCACCGATTTTTTGATCGGGATCGTATAAGACGATTCCGATGCAGGAGCCGAGTGTCGTGCGGAGTACATCTGTATCCTTTCCGACCTTAATGTCAGCAATTCCTACATTGATGATTTTGGATTTTATAGACATTCTACTTGTTTCTAGAGAGTGGAACCGTTATTTAGGTATAATAGATAGTCACTTCTCCTTATGCGTTCAATCAAAAAAACTACTCCTGCCAGAAAATCTACCAAAAAAGGTTTCAAAACCAAAGAACCTTACTTATTTAAAACCATTGACAAAACGGAAGTCCATATTTTAGGAACTGCCCATATTTCCAAACAAAGTGTGGAAGAAGTTGAAAAAATGATCCACGACATCAAACCCGATGTCATTTGTGTTGAGTTATGTGAATCGCGAATGAAGTCAGTCGAAGACCCTGACTACCTTAAAAAATTAGATATCTTTAAAGTATTCAAAGAAAGAAAGATGTGGTTATTACTTTCAAGCCTCATCCTTTCTTCCTTTCAAAAGAAAATGGGAAACCAAGACATCAAACCAGGAGATGAGATGCGTAAAGCTATCACTCTTGGAAGGTCTCTTCGTAAACCAGTGATTGCAGTCGACAGGGAAATCCAAACGACACTCAAACGTTCTTGGGGCAATGTCGGATTTTTTTCCAAAATGTATCTCTTCAGTGCTCTACTTGCATCTCTTCTTGTCAAAGAGGATGTAACTGACGAAAAAATTGAAGAGATGAAGTCGGATGATATCTTAAAAGATTTGTTTTCTCAAATTCCAAAAAAATATGAATCCGTCAAAAATGTCATCATAGACGAAAGAGATGTATACTTAGCAGAAAAAATTCGATTGTCCACTTTGGATCCAAAGGTCAAAAAAGTAGTCGCTGTTGTTGGTGCAGGTCACTTGGCTGGGATTGAACGAAATATCGAGAACCAGAACGAATTAGCTCCGTTAGACGAAGTTCCGAAACGCAAATTTTGGGACAGTTTTAGTTTGGTATTGTATCCCACTTTTTTTGCGGGACTGATTGGTTATACAACCTATTCCCAAGGTGGAGAAGCGGGGATGGATTTACTTTCCAAACTCATCTACATCAAAGGTGGCCTTGCTGCCTTGGGTGCCATTATCGCTTTGGCTCACCCCATCTCCATTATCCTTGCGTTTATCACGGCACCGATCGGAACCTTTCTTCCTATCTTCAAAGCGGGTTGGGTGAGTGCTTTGTCTGAGTCGTATTTACGAAAACCATTAGTGGAAGACTTTGAACAAATCGCCAATGATTCCGAAACCTTTACGGGATTTTGGAAAAACCGAGTCCTCCATATCTTTTTGGTCTTTTTCCTTCCCCAAATTGGATCTACGATTGGAACCTTTCTTGTGGCAGGAAAAGGCTTGAAGAATTTATTTTAAACAGGTATTCTGAAGGGAAAGAGTTCGTCTAAGGGAAAGAGAACAAGTATGAAACGTAAGGCAAGTTTAGGATTCATTCTATTGTTTCTTTTGTATTTGGGATGTAAGTCTTCCCTCTTTGGGGTCTGTTTATCCGCAGATTCCTTTGTACAAACCAAATCCGTTCCCCCTTGCCACCAAACAGAAACGGGTGAAGCCAAAGAAAAAGAGAGTTGTGATTGTCCTATCGTTTTAGAATCACTCCAGTTTTCTTCGGATTCGACCACCACCATAGGGAAACCTGGTGTAACCATGGTCACATGGTTGCCCACTTCGAACGCACATGTTTCTTTTCGATCCTTTTCCAATGGATCCAATCGGTTTTTTCTCTCTCAAACTGCACTTCCTCCTTATTTACCCATGCTTACAATTCGACTTTTGATTTGAGATAGGCACACCTATATTGTTAGGTGACCAAATTTTCTCTTTTATATCAAATGAAACCAAAGGAATTGATTATGAACCGTAAAGAATTATTACAAAAAGCAGGAATGGCAGTGGCTGTTTCTGGAATTTTATCCACACTTTCCGCAGAAGACCATGACCATTCTTCGGCAATGCCGACAGCTGGAAAATCCAAGTATGCCAAAGCAATGATGGCAGCCATCCATTGCCAACTTTCGGCAGAAGTGTGTCTCAGCCATTGTCTCACAGAACTGGGAAAAGGAGAAAAAGCGATGGCGGCTTGTGCGGCGTCCACTCGCGAAGTGATCAGTCTTTGTGATTCCTTTGTGAAACTCGCAAGCCAAAACTCATCCTTCACCAAAAAACTGGCAAACCTTTGCATCGAAGTTTGTGAGGCTTGTGCCAAAGAATGTGACAAACATGCCAACCATCACGCGGTCTGCAAAGAGTGTCGAGATAGTTGCCTTGCTTGTGTGAAAGAATTAAAAAAAGTATAATTCAAAACGTAACGTTTGAATTAGAGAAGCTGTCCATCGTTTGGTGGGCAGCTTTTTTTTTATCGTTTGGTTTTCTTTTGGGCCTTAGGTTTGGAAACCGTTTTGGGTTTCGGATTCGATTTCCCTTTAGGATCTGACTTTGCCACCATTTTATTGTTAGGTTTGGCCTTGGTCGATGACGGTTGTGCGTTAGATTTCTTAGGAGATGATTTCTTTTTTGCCAGACTTTCTTTGTTCTTTTTGTAAACAGAAGGTTCGTATTTGGAAAAATCGACTTCTATCTTTTTAGGAACTGCGAATTCAGGGTTTGCTTTTGGACTTGGAGTGATATTGATATTATCCTTAGGTGTTCCTAAAAATTCACGTAAGGTACGAATGTTTTCGTTTCGCCTAACAAGGTTGTAGTTCCCAGGAATATCAAACCATAAATCTCGGCCTTGTCCAAACTCGGTACTCTCTTGCGGAGGGAAACTGAAATCCTCAATGGCAGAAAGTGGTTGGAACAATGGGAAAAATAATGCATTTTTATAATTGGTTTTGACCCAATCTGATTCAAAACCCCAGTAGGAGTACTTAGTATTCGTGAATCGATCCGACCCATGAAAAGGAGTCCCTAAGGTGATCAGTCGTTTTACCTTTCGTCTTGCTTCATCTGGTAAAATTAAAACGAGAAGACCACCTGTATTGTGAGCAATCAAAGTAACTTCGTTAGGTGCTGTTAAGATCTGATTGGCAAGGTACCCAACTGCTTCTTCCAAAGAATTGGGATTTCGTAAAGTGGACAAAATCCCCACTTTGAAACCCAAATTGTCTAAGTTGGATTTTAGTCTTGCGTAGTAAGATCGGCCTGCTTTGAAACCGGGTACGATGAGAATATTTTTATCCTGATTCCGATCCACCTTTACATGACTAGGAAGGTAAAATGACAATAAGGCCCAAAAACGTTCCAGATATTCTATGAATCGAAACATGAATTAAATGTTTCAATCTGACACAATTCTTGTCTAGGAAAATCAAACGCGAGACCAAGAATTCCTGAATTGACCGATAACCGTACTCACATAGGATTGCCTTTAAGAAAGTTATGTTGCAATTGGTGTGCGTCCTATTCTCTTTTTTGGTACTGCCGTCCTACCTTTTGGCTAGTCCCGGTACTTATGATGAGGCAGCCAAGTTACTCCCACAAATTTGGGAGACAAAATACCCACTTCCGTACGGAAAACTTTTGCGAAAAGACCCCATGGGCCAAGGAATTCGACAGATTTCTCGTAAAAAAGGGAAGTATTGGGTGTACAATTTTGAAGTGTTTATGCCAAAATACGAAAGAAAAGAGACAGTCGCTGTCCCAAAAGCAGACGGCCGCAATATCCTTGTCTATTTTTTCTGGAATCCGGGAATCACCGACGAACCCCACCGGATTGAATTAGGGGAACCACATGAAGGGAAATGAAATGCAAAAAGAAAGTTCTGACCAATTGATCCGAGATACTATGAAAGAAGCAGGTCTCTCTGATGCGTTTATCGCTGATTTTATCGCCAAAGTGGATGCAGTCCGCCAAGGAGAAACAGGGATCGTACGTTGGGAAGAGGTTGGCGATTTAGATCCCAAATCAGACGAAATTTCATTAGAAGAAATCCATGCTTCTTATCCACTCGATGCAACTCTACTTTCCAAATTAGTGGTGATCAAATTGAATGGGGGACTTGGTACCAGTATGGGACTTGACAAAGCCAAGTCTCTGATTCCCATCAAAGGTTCTTTGTCATTTTTATCGGTCATGGCCAAACAAATTGAATACTTACGAAGTCAATTTGGAATTGATGTGCCACTTCTTTTTATGGATTCTTATAATACACAAGAGGATTCACAAAAAGAGTTACAACAAAACGGCTTCAAACAGTCGTTACGTTCTAGTTTTTTACAACATAAAGTCCCACGTTTAGATGCGAAAACCTTTGCTCCTATCCAAACCAAACACGAGAAGGACAATTGGTGTCCACCAGGTCACGGTGATATCTATTTCACTATGATGGAAGAAGGTATTTTGGATGAGTTATTAAACAAAGGATTTGAAATCGCTTTTCTTTCCAATGGAGATAATTTAGGGGCAACTGTTGATCCTCAAATTGTATCTTTTTTACTGAAAGAAAATATCCACTTTGCCATGGAGATGACACCGAAAACCCTTGCTGACAAAAAAGGTGGAGCCATTTATCGTAAGTTAGTTGGTGGAAAAATGGTTCAATATGAATTATTGGAAACAGCTCAAGTTCCAAAAGAACATGAACACGAATTCAGTGGGCTTGGTAAATTTCGAACCTTTTCCACAAACAACCTTTGGATCAATTTACGTGCTTTAAAAGAACGATTTCAACAAGGAAACTTTTCATTGTCCCTCATTGTGAACCCAAAACAAGTAGAAGGAAAGGATGTGATTCAATTAGAAACTGCAATGGGCAGTGCTGTTGGCAATTTTTCTAAATTCAAAGGAATCATCATTCCAAGAGACCGTTTTGCACCTGTGAAAAAAACGGAAGATTATTTGATCCGACGTTCTGATGCTTATGTTCTAAACAAAGATTATTCTTTGACCATGGCCAAAGAAAGAAAAGAGAAAGGCCTTGGCGAAGTATTGGTCGTTTTAGATGAAAAACATTATAAAAAAATCCAACAATTTGATGCTTTGTTTGGTGCCTTACCTTCCTTACTTTACTGTGAGGAATTGTTAGTGGAAGGTGAGATCTTGTTTGATATTCCGATAACCATCAAAGGAAAAGTGAAATTTCAAAACAAGTCAGGAAGTCTAAAGAAGATTTCCTCCCTCAACAAAACAGAGTTTGAAAACGAAACTATTGTTTTATGATGCGAGTGGGTTTCTGTTCCCTTTTCCTTGGATTGATTTTATCCATTTCATGTGGTTCTCCCTTTTCCTTTCGTTCTGCTTGTTATGAAAGAAATCAATGCTCCACCATTGAAGGAGCTTGTTTTCTTCGAAATGATGTTTTTTATCGAGTATCTACTGGGGCTACTGAATACAGTAACGCTGATTTGGCGGCACTTGCTAGCAGTTGTCTTGGTTTAGAAAAAGTCTGTCGCAAAAATTGTGAAAGTGGAACTATTTTTTAGACTCGAGTTTCAATCATTCGCGTATGAAAGAGAGTTGGCTTTTTTCGGGAACAAGTCCTTTATCTTCGAACTCACCCGACAAAGATTCATAACTGGGAGAAAGTTTGATTTTCCATTTTCCTTTTTCTTCAATTAAATCAGAATCGACTATATTTTTGCCACGGAAGATTTCGTTTTCGTTCCATTTCATGATGATGTTTCCATCCACATCTTCTGCTTCTATGGACAATCGAACGGGTTTTACCTTGTTTTTTCCATCCCAATACATGGCAGTCCAAGGACCAATAAACTTCTGTATGGCGGACTCACCAAAGGTTTTTACCTTTTTGATATCTGGAACAGTTTCTGATAGAACAGCAGTGACAGGTTTAGAGTACAAACTTTCTCCCACACCTTTTTGAACGGATTGGATGACAAAAAAGTAAAATTGATTTTTTGCTAAGTTTTGTAATTTGAAATTGGTATCCGAAGTTTCTTTTACCAAACTCCAATCTTCCTCATTTTTTTTACGCATCAAAATTTTATAAGAAGTCACTTTAGGAATTGTGTTCCAACTAAACCAAAACTCACCTGACTTACGATTTTCTGTGACAACCAATTCTGGTGCTTTTAATTGTAACGACCTACCTGCTACAAGAGACGCATAACCAAGGTCAGGTTCCGAAGGAAAACTAAACAATTCTCCGTCAAACTCTGAAGTGACAACATAAAAGGATTCTTTCCCCGAACTATCTTGATCTTTGTATTGTAACTCAGTAGTTTTCGCGATTCGTTTCCAATTCCCATCGGTTTTACGAAAGATATGATATGCTGTGGCGCTTGGAGAACCTTCCCATTGTAAAACTGTGACTCCTGGATACAAACCTTTGGAAGCAGTAAAATGTTCCGGTCTTGGTTTTAATACCTCAGAAGGATCTAGATGAGCAGACACATAATAACTTGCTTCCCCTTCAAGTTGGTTACGTTCGGGAATCACTTGGTAAATTTCATTGTCTCCGTTCCGACTTGCTTTCAGGTCTGTATACGTATTCCTTTCTGTTTTGCCTAAAAATCGGAAAATCCGGGCCATCGCATTCCATTTGTAAACAACGTAAGTAGTTGGTATGGATTGAAGGTCCCATTCTAACACAATGCGATCATTGGTGGGAGCTACATTTGCTCGGAGGTTTGTAACCGGTAAAATTCCAGCTGGTTTGGTTGGTTCAGACGCATAACCATCGTTTGAGTCAAGAGATGGTTTGGAAAGATAGTTTTCATCTAGACTTGCGACTCGGTAATGGTAAGCCGTATTTTTTTGAATCCCAAAATCGTCAAAGTAGGGTTGTTTGGATAAACCCACAAGTTGGTATTTGGTATCAATTTTTCGTTTCCTGTACACTTCGTAACCGATGGCTCGTTTTTCGCTCGACCAAGAGATTCGAATTCGGTCAGAAAAATCACCACGAGACGCATACACTTCTTTTGGTGGGAAAAGATTGTGTTCTCCATATTCTAAAGATTCTAAAACATTGAATAATTTGGATTCTGTTAATAGTTGGTTCTCTTCTGCGGACTCAGCTACATAAATGGATTTTGTATGTTTTGGAAAACTTTCATAAGAGATCCAAATCGTACCATTGTCTCCCCAACCAGTGCCCCAAGTATTCCAAACTTTAAAGGCTTTCTTTTTTTCATTGAATCCGAGGACAACTAGGGACTGAGCGCCTAACACCTCACCAGATCCTTGTTGGTACACTGCCTCTGGTTTTGGATCTAAAAAGTTTTCATATACCAAATAACCAATTAAAACTGGTTTTTTTTCGGTTAAGGCAAGTTTGACAGAGGTAAGATCATGTGGTTCAATTTTAAAAATTCGGCCAAGTCTTGCCTTTCGACCATGTTCCACAATATTGGCTTTTGGTCGAACACGAAGGTTTGTATTCCCTTCATTCATTTGTTCCATAGGAACAGAACCTCTGCTAGTCGCAAGAACCAAAGCATCGAGTAGGGAAACTGCTTGGTCTTTTCCACTATTCAATTGGTTGTAAATGAAATTTGCAGAATAGAGGACTTTTTGTCCATTGGCAGAACTAGGCCCAATGGAAGATAGATTTCGGATTCCTTTTTTCCCAGCTTCTAAATAAGAGATGAGTCCATACCCGACCGTATAACCGACATTATCTTTTCCAGTTCCTTGGTCCATGGGAATCGGGAAGTCGACACTTAGGTCTATACTGGATGGTAAATCCGCTGCAGTGAGCTCCGATGCAAATGGTGGAATACTTTGGTAAAGTGCAAAAGGATCAGGAGTTAAACCAGGTTTTTTAATCGAATACTTGGTTTCTGTTTTTCCTGTGATGGGTTTTGATTGGAAGCTAACAACGATTAGCCCTGTGAGAAAAAATAAACTCCCAAGAGCAATTTTTTGTTTTGTGTTTTGGAACATTTTAATCCTCTTCTAAATCAAAACTGATGGGCAAACGATGTGCCATACGTGTAGGTTTCCCCTTGTCATACCCAGGAGAAAATCTTGCTCTTTGGATGATTCGGATGGCTGCTTCATCAAATCCATACCCAGCGCGACCTGAAACAATTTTTACGCCTTGGAGTACACCTTGTTCGTCTACTTGGACCATGACAACGACAGTCTTTTGGCTGATATTGGCAGCTTTGGCAGCTTCCGGGAAATAAGCTTTGAGATCAAAATCAATGATGGGAGTCGGAGGTCTGTCGCCGTTGAAGGAAAACAAATATCCATCTTTGTCTGTTCCATTTCCAGACAATTGGTTTGGGTTTAAGTCAGAATTGTCAGGTTTGTCTTCGGCGTCTTTATTAGAGCCTTCCACCCATTCTTGTTTTTCCACAGGAGCCGGGCTTGAAGTTCCACCTATGAGCTCTGGTGGGATTTCTTCAAAGGAAACATCTACATCTTCCATAGAAGTTTCCTGGAAGGCAGCTTCACTAGGTAAGGTGAGTATGAAATACACTAAATAACAAAATACATGTAAACTTACAGAAACAAATAAACTGGCTCGGAAAAGTCCGAACCGTCTGAGTTTGTATTGTAAAAACAATGTAAATGATTTCATGAAACTACTGTTTAATGATGGATATTGGGAGTGGAACTGGAAGATTGGTTGTGTTTTCCACTCGTGATAAAACTCGCATGGATTTCTTTGGAAAGGATTTCCAATTGTCCAATCACAAGTTTCATTTTGCGAGTGAAGTAGTTATTGGCCATTACAACTGGAATAGCAACTGCAAGACCTGCTGCCGTTGCAAGAAGGGCCGTTGAGATACTACGCATCACCACTTCTGCACCAGAATTTCCAAGAGTTCCCAAACCATAAAAAGCTTTGATCACACCAAGAACCGTTCCGAGTAATCCAATAAAAGGAGTGTTGTTCCCGAGAGTGTTGAGGATGGGGAGTCGTTCTTCCAAACTCAGTTTTTCTTTCAGAATTTTCCCTTCCATAAGTTCCGACAGACCCTTATGGTTTTCTTTTTCTCGTTCCAAAACAAAATGAATGAAACGAGTGTAAGAATTTTCCATTGGGTGGCTTTCGAGTAATTTCTCGGTGCCTTTGAGATCACGGTGGCGAATGAGAAGAGTGAGGGAATCAAGCAGTGATTCCGATTCTTTGTTAAAATTGCGTTTATAAACAATGAACCTTTCGATGAATACAGCTATGGCGAGGATACTCGCGAGTAACATCACGAGGAAGATGATTTTTTCCCCAAGGTCTACGAATTCTTGCATTTTGGAACCTTCTAACGGACAGAATCCAATTCCTTGGACAACAATCAAAGAGAAAATTTACAGAAAAAGAACTTCGGTTGATCCCAATTCCACCCCAAAGAAAGAATGATTCCAAGGATTGGTATGAAGGCAAAAAACATTCTTCTGAACAGTTTTGGGGTTCTTTTCATTGGTTTCGGTGTATTTCTCGTCGTGTTCTATGCTACAAAATCTTGGGAGACCTTTCTCCAAATTTGTCCCAACAAAGATTTTTTGTCTTGGGATGAAAACATACGACTGAACCAAGTACTCGACCAGTACGTAGATTTTCGAAATGGAAATTGGTTTTATGGAGTGATGCCATTTTTAGAAAGTCCGACGTGGCCACCACTTCGCTCCATCTTAACATTTGTTACCTTGTATTTGCCGATGGATGCATACGAAACCTATCGAGATAGTTTCCTTGGGATGCTCTTTTTAATTTTAGTGTATCCAGGTTTGGTTTACACGTCCTACCGGATGTCAAAGTCTCTTTTTTGGTCGGGACTTTTTTCGACCTTAATTTTTATCCTCACCATTCAAACGGTGGAAGTGCCAGCGTATTCATTGTCTTCCATGTTGGAAACTCAGTCGATGTTTTTCCTTTTACTTTCCATTTATGCAATTTACCGTTTGTACGACACCGACAATCGGGAACGAGAGATTGATGGCACAACGAAATGGCTCGTCTTTGTTTCCTTATTTGGATTTTACTTCACCAAGTATCCGTATGGAATTTTGTTTTTTATGGCATGTTTTGCCTATGAACTCATCAGGTCTCCTGGTAAATACAAAGATGTACTGCTATATCTATTAAAACAATACGCGAGAGGCATTCGACTTGTATATTTGGTATTTGTTGTCCTGATGGTGTTTTCCTTACCAGTTTTGCGAGTGGTGACAAAAATCAACCTCAACCAAAAAAGCTTCAAACAATTTATGTTTGGAATCACCTTTGTTTTGTTTGTTGACCTATCTGTTTATTTATTCCGTAATCGCGATGCTGTGAAGAGGATTTTCCCAAAAACTGCAGTGGTGCTTTGGGTTTATGCGATTTTCCCTGCATTTGTATGGTTATTTTTGAATCCGGACAGAGTGAACGCTCTGATTGATGCTCAAATGATTGTAAATGCATACACCCGAAGTTTTTTTCTTACACTTTGGACAGAACCTGGGAAAGATCCATCTGTTCCTGGAGTTTTTGATTTCATTTGGGGATTTCGAACTCTAGTTTTATTTTCAGCCTTGTCTTTGTTATACTTTTTTGTGCGCACAAAAGAAACCATTTGGAATAAAATCAAAGACCCATTGGTTGCGGGCACATTCATTCTATTTTTAGAACTTTTGATTTTGGAACTCACCACAGGAAACAAACAACCAAGGCATGTTTTACAATTTATCCCTGCCATTGGTCTTGTAGGTTTTTTATGGATCTTAAGGCTTTATGATTTAGCAGACCATAGGTTCCAAAAAATTACTTCTGTTTCTGTGATCCTGATCTCAACCAGTTTTGTATTTTATAATTCTCTATACGAACAAGGGATTTTGTCGGGTAAGTTTTATGAGTCCAAAATGTTTTGTTATCGAGGGATGAATGCTAGTGACTTCCAACCAGCAAGGGAAATTGCCGAACATGTTTCTCCTGAAAAA
This sequence comes from Leptospira kemamanensis, assembly GCF_004769665.1. GTDB lineage: Bacteria > Spirochaetota > Leptospiria > Leptospirales > Leptospiraceae > Leptospira_A > Leptospira_A kemamanensis. The sequence continues at coordinate 100,550 of NZ_RQGG01000010.1, read as the reverse complement.
AAATACATTCTCATCAATGCCTTCCACTTCCAGGAGAAATATGAAACGAGAGGACGATTGATCGCTTCTGACTTTGACCTTGCGATGAAACTTCGCACCTACAAACAGGGAATGGTACGAAATGACAACAAGTTTCGATGGAAAGATTGGACAAATTTTGATTCTGTTCTTTTATTAAGCGACGTTTGTCCTGATAGTTTTGTAGAAGAAAAATTCGAAAATCGTACAAAAATGTTGAACAGTAAGTCAACATTGCTGTCTACTTACAGAGAGAGCTCCGGTATCGCTTGTTTACAAGAGTACAAATTGCTAAAATAGAGAAAAATTCATGAGTATTGCTTCCTTTTCGATCAAACGACCTATTTTTATTTCCTCTCTTGTGATCATCATGGTGATCACAGGATACATCTCCTTAAAACGAATTGGTGTCGATTTATTCCCTGATATCAACATTCCTTTTGTTGTGGTGTCCACTGTGTACCCAGGTGCTGGCCCAGAAGAAATTGAAACTTCTATCTCCAAACCTTTGGAAGAAGAACTCAGTTCCATTTCGGGACTCAAACGAATCACTTCCCGAAACCAAGAGGGAATCTCTCTTGTGTTTGCCGAGTTCAGTTTGACCACAGACATCAAATATGCCGAACAACAAGTACGGGACAAAACAGCAAGGGTGAAACCACTTTTCCCCGAGGCTTCCAAAGAACCACTGGTACAAAGGTTTGATCCATCGGACCAACCGATCATGCGAATCTCTTTGTTTGCGGATTTGCCAGAAGGGGAACTTTATGATTTGGCAAAAGAAAAAATCAAAACCAAATTAGAACAAGTAAACAACGTGGGTGCAGTGAAAATCATCGGTGGATCTCGCCGTGAAATTCACATAGAGCTCGATCGAAATAAAATCAATTCTTACCAAGTCCCAGCCATCGCGATTGGGAACCAAATCAAAAACTCAGGTGTGAATATTCCTGCTGGTAAAGTGGAAGGTGGCGAAAAAGAAACCAGTTTTCGTACAGTAGCCAAATACGAATCCTTATCTCAAATTGAAAACACAGTTGTTTCCTTTGGTGGTGAATTTGGAAGAGGAGTTCTTGTCAAAGACCTCGGTCAAGTGAAAGACACATTACAAGACCGCCAAACACTGGGACTACTGTACGCACCCATCAAAGTAGAGGAACACGAAGAACCTTCTATCATTGGAAAGTTATTATTCAAATACGATGCTCCCAAAAAAGAAAGAGTCCAAAAAAAGGCACTTTTCCTAGATGTATACAAACAATCGGGTGCTAACACGGTGGAAGTGGCGGATGGTATTTTAGGAAAAATTGATACCATCAATGACCAAATCAAAGACTACAAAGGTGCACCGAAAGTCATCCTCATCCGAGATGGATCCAAATGGATTCGTGCCAATATTGAAGATGTGACGATCGCCATCATTCTTGGGATTTTTCTCGCAGTCCTTGTAGTGTATTTATTCCTTGGGAATGTTCGTTCCACTTTGATTACAGGGATGGCTCTACCTAACTCGATGTTAGGTGCCTTTATCATCATGTATGCTATGGGTTTTACCATGAACGTGATGACACTTCTTGCCTTATCCCTTGCTGTTGGACTCCTTGTGGATGATGCCATTGTCGTTAGGGAAAACATTTTCCGAAAACTCGAAGAAGGGGAGTCTGTCATTGTCGCGGCAAGAAAAGGAACGGAAGAGGTGACACTTGCCGTCATTGGAACTTCCCTCACAGTCATTGCAGTGTTCCTTCCTATCGGATTTTTATCAGGGATTGTAGGTCAGTTCTTCAAACAGTTCGGTTTGACAGTGGTGTTTGCCATGATCATCTCTCTCTTTGATGGTCTTACCGTAGCACCCATGTTATCTGCTTATTTTGCAGGGAAAAACGATATCCACAAAGAAAAAAATATAGTTCTCCGTTACTTTGATAAATTCCAAGATTTTTTGGACAGAATGTACGGCATCATCATGAAGTTTGCCCTAAAAAAACCATGGGCCGTCATTCTTCTTACCTTTTTAACGTTAATCACTAGTATTTTTTCCTTGGCCTTTGTGAAAAAGACCTTCCTCCCACCAAATGACCAAGGGGAATTTATGGTGAATGTGGAGATGGCTCCTGGAACTTCATTGAATGGAACTTCTGAAGTGGTCGCTCAAATCCAAAATGAAATCATCAAAAATGTTCCTGAATTAGAACTACTGGCGACAGTGATTGGAAACTCCGATGGAGAGTCCAATATCGCAACCATTGGAGTGGCTCTCCTTCCTTCGGAATACAGAAAACGAACCACAGGGGATGTGAAAGACCAAATCCGCGATGTGTTAAAAGCGTATCCACAGGCAAGACCTAAGGTAAACGACTACTCAGCGATCGGTGGTGGAGTCCAATATCCGTTTAACCTCAACTTAAAAGGGGAAAACTTAAAAGATTTGGAAGCCTATTCCTTTAAGGTGATGGAAGAACTCCGTAAGATCCCTGACCTTACCGATGTGGACACAACGTACAGAACGGGAAAACCAGAATTCCAAGTGGTGCCTAACCGAGCCAAGATGCAAACGGTTGGTGTCGTTGCCGGGGTCATGGGAGCCGAACTTCGTTACCACATTGAAGGTGGGGAAGTTGCCAAGTATTTAGAAAATGGAATTGAATATGACGTAAGATTACGTCTGCGAGAGGACCAAAGAAATTTACGAACTTCCTTTTACGAAACACGAGTTCCGAATATTCAAAACCGTCTCATTCCTCTCAGTGCCATTGCTGATGGAAAAGAAAGTTCATCACCAGCAAGGATCATCCGAGAAGATCGTTCTCGTGTGGTGCCAGTCAATGCGAACCTTGCACCTGGGGGAGCCATTGCTTCTGCCTCTGAATCCGCCGTGAAAATTTTGAAAGAAAAACTACCACCACCTCCTGGAATTACTTATTCCTTCGTGGGACAGTCTGAAGACTTCAAAGAGTTATTACAAAACATCGTTTTAGCGTTTGGAATGGCACTTATCTTCATTTATCTAGTGTTAGCTTCTCTTTATGAGTCCTTTATCACGCCAATTACGATTTTATTTGCCATTCCACCGGCGATTTCGGGTGCCTTTTTTGCCCTAGCTTTGACTGGTGAAATGTTAAACCTCTTTAGTATGATTGGACTCATTCTACTCATGGGTCTTGTTGCTAAGAACTCCATTCTTCTTGTGGACCATGCTATGCTTGCGATGCGGGAACATGGAATGTCGCGGGACGAAGCTATCTTTGATGCTGGTTCAAAACGACTTAGACCAATTCTTATGACATCCCTTGCGATGATTGCAGGAACACTTCCCATTGCCCTTGGAATTGGGGAAGCTTCGAAATCGAGAACGGCGATGGGAATTGCCATCATCGGTGGTCTCATCCTTTCCACTCTCATTACACTCATTGTGGTGCCTGCAGTTTTTGGATACATAGACAGAATTCGAGAAAAAATCGAAGGTGCTTTCCGTCCTGAATACGAAATTCGACCTGAAGATTTGGAAGATTGATGAATTTCGGAAACAGGATTGGGATTAGGTTTTCAATTTAAACTTGCCCAAACTTTGAATTCGGTGTTCTCTAGCTATCATGTCTAGCGAACGCCGAATCTACAAACGTATCTCTGAAAAAGTCCATCTCACCTACCGTGTGATCCAAATGGGAGCAGGCTCTGCGCAGTTCCTTCCGAGTGACAAAGGAGAAGGGGATTCACAAGACATTTCGGAAGGGGGACTCCTCTTTCGCACCAAAGAACCTATGTCTTTGGGGACAAGGTTGGAGTTAGAACTTCGTTTTCCGGACGTGAAGTATGTTTTGTATCCCAAAGCGAAAGTGGTTCGTTTGGAAGAATTTGGTGAAGGTGCTTTTTATGAAGTGGGACTTGAATTCAACCAAATCTTTGAGGATGATAAAAAACTTTTGTTAGAACACATCCATCGATTGGAAGTGTAATCTGGATCTTGTTGATTTTGATTTTTATCGATTTTCAATACCACTCCGATGAAACAAGGGATCATACCAACTTTATTTCGCTCTGATTTTGATCCCATTTCGCTGATTGCTGTTTATTCAGAAATCCTTAATAAATTATATCTATTAGGTTTTGCTTATACACTTGCTTATGCACAAAGTGTTTACTTGGAGTGGGGGAATTTGGACCAAACCAATTTTTACCTTTCCTTTTTGCAATTATGCATCAGTCTTTTTTTGGTTGGGATTTCTTTTTTTTACCAAAACGTCAATCCTACCATTTTAAAATTGGTTCGTTTCTCATTTTTCCTTTTAGTGTTAGTCGAAATCGAAACCGGTTTCCATGACCCAAACATTTCCTATTTTGATCCCAGAAATTGGTTAACGATCATTGCTTTAATTGGTACTTCTTTATTTTTTTACCCTGGTCTTGTTTGGCAATTTATCTTAGAATGGACGATCGTCTTTTTTGTATACTTAGCGCGTGTTATGCTAAAAAATGAAGGATTCATTCCCACAGAAACATGGCGAGAGATGTCAACCACCGTGCCTTTGTTTTTGGTTTCTTTTTTTCTCAACCATTGGTGGTTCCAAACACGTTACATCGCTGCCTACCGCGGGATGTTACTCGAAGAAAAACGTAGGACTTTTTTCCAAGACATCCATGACAGTTTAGGATCCAAACTCACAGATTTGTTTTTACTTTGCCAATCAATGGAACAAAATCCAAACGAGATCAACGCAACTCAAATCCAAAAATCCAAGGAATTGGCAAGTGACGCCTTACAATCGTTACGCCATCAAGTGAAAGAAGAAGACCAGAGAGAAATTTTACAAGAGTCTCTCATCGATGGAATTCATTTGTTTGTCAAAAAACGATACAAATCACTTGGCCGAGAGTTCTCCATTGTTTTTGATTCCAGAGAAGAAGACAAACTCATCCAAATCAAAGAACCAGAACATGCCCACCATCTCTTACAAATCTTAAAAGAAATCACCACAAATGACTTACGACATGGGATCGGTAAAACCACTTGCCAGGTGAGTGTTGGAATCGAATCTTTAACCATTCAATTTTACCCTGAGTCGCAATCGGAATCTGAGTCTGAGTCTGAGTCTCTTGTTCCCCAAACAATTGGAAGCAATCCAGAAGTCCTTTCGACGGATTTGGGTCTCGGTGTGAAAGGGATTGAACAGCGAATCCAATTTTTACAGGGAGAAGTGAAGTTTCTGGAATCTCCTTACCAAATTTTGATTACCTTACCGAAATCGTTATTTATCATATGAATCAAATCTTAGTTGGAATCATCGAAGACAATCCCGATTATCTCAAGTCCCTTACGGATGTATTACAAACCCAAGGGAATGTTTCGCTATTGACTTGGAATTCCGCCGAGACCTTTTTCCAAAATCCACCGAAAGAAGAACTCCAACTTCTTTTGGTCGACATTGGTCTTCCTGGAGAAAGTGGGATCGATGTCCTAAAAAAATACCATATTATGGATTCTCGGAAAAGCCTCGTTCTTTCTTCCTTACAAACAGATGATGTGATCTTTGCGGCGATCCAATCGGGTGCTTCTGGTTATATTTGGAAATCAGAATTGGATTCTCTGACAGATACGATCCAAACCATTTTGGAGGGAGGGAGTGTGATCTCGCCTTCCATAGCCACAAAAGTGCTTTTGTCATTTCGAAGTCCGAAACCAAATCCGATTGGGAAACTGGGCCCAAAACCCAAAGAATCAGGTTTAGAAGTTCTCACTCCTAGGGAAAGGCAAATCCTCGAACTCATCATTGAAGGCGACAATCCACCTCAAATTGCTCAGTTATTTGGAACCACAGTTGGGACTGTTAGGCAACAAATCAAAACGATCTATAAAAAACTCCAAGTGAATACGCGAGTGCAGATGTTAAAGAAAGCTCGTTTGTTCGGCATTTTTTAATTCGAACTCCCTTTTCTTTTTTATACCATTTGGTAGATAGACGAATGGAGGAAAACATCATATACTAATCACAAGTTGGAATCTCATTCATTTGAACCGAGTCACAAAAATCCGTTGAATCCCTATCTTTGGAATGGACTCAGGATTCTCTTCTGGTTTGGGATGTATTGTTTGATGTTGTTTGTTTTAAACTTTTTCCACTAAATTCCAACCATAGGACTCGATCCTATCGAAAACCAATTCCTTTATTTTCCTTTAAATGAATGATAACCTTAGCACACACCATCGTGTCCCAAACACGGTGGTGTTTTTTTTATTTTCCGAGAAGAGTTTTGATTTCGCGTAGGAGTGTGGATTTCCCACTCATCAGTTTGGATTCTGAAATAGCGATGGCTTCTTTTTTCCCTTCTTTGGCAAAAAACTGATCTAACACTGCTTCCCGCAAAGATTCTTCAAACCAAGTTTTCGTTTGGTCTTCGCGATTTTTCGCATAATAACCGTTTGTTTTTGTGGTGGTGATGTAGTCTTGGATGAGATTCCAAATTTCATCGATTCCTTTTCCTCCAAGTCCACTGCAAGTGGTGGCACGAGGTGTCCATTTGGATTCGGGAGCAGGGAAGAGGTGGAGAGCGGATTCATATTCGGCTCTGGCACGAGTGGCATAGGCTTCATTTTGGCCATCGGCTTTGTTGATGGCAATGAGGTCTGCCATCTCCATAATCCCCCGTTTGATCCCTTGGAGTTCGTCTCCCGCACCTGCAAGCATGAGTAACAAAAAGAAATCCACCATGGAATGGACTTGGGTTTCCGATTGTCCTACACCCACGGTTTCAATGATGATGGTATCAAATCCGGCCGCTTCACAAAGATACATGCTCTCTCGTGTTTTTCGTGCCACTCCGCCAAGCGAACCACTGCTAGGTGAAGGACGGATAAAGGCATTTTCTGATTTGGACAAAACTTCCATTCTCGTTTTATCACCCAGGATAGAACCTCTAGTGCGCTGGCTACTTGGGTCGATGGCGAGTACGGCAAGTTTTCTATTTTGTTCTAAAATGAAACTTCCAAAACTTTCAATGAAGGTAGATTTTCCCACACCTGGAACACCAGTGATCCCAATGCGAATGGAGTTTCCTACCTTCGGCATCACGAGCTCCAAGATGGCCTGGGCTTTGTCATTGTGTTCTTCCAAATTGCTTTCCACAAGGGTGATGGCTTTGGAGAGGGTAGTTCGGTTTCCCGAAAGGATTCCGTCTGCAAGAGATTCTGGCGTGGTTTCTTTTTTCGATAAGGATTTTCGTTGTTCTTTGATATAAGGAGAGATGGCAGGAGCATCCGCAACACCAGGATTCACCGAAAGGGCAGACTTATGCCCTTCGTTGTCACTCGAACGATTTGGTTTCTCTGAGTCTTTGTTTTCCTGATTCATTTGATTCTCTATGAAGATTACGAAAGTCGCGGTCGTATTTTGAATGCTGTTTGTCAGACACCAAACGAACCCCGACTGCCAGATTGACAAGTCGGTGATTGTTGTTTGATTTGGTGTATTCCCGAAACTTTGCTTTTAGTGGTAAACCTTACGCGGCTCTTCGTTCGCCGAGTAACAAATTGAGGATTTGTTTGGCAGCTTCCGAAATCACAGTTCCTGGTCCAAAAATCGCTGTAGCACCTGATTTGTAGAGGAAGTCGTAATCCTGTGCTGGGATGACCCCACCCACAACAACTAACACATCTTCTGCGCCAAGTTTTTTCAATTCTTCAATCACTTGCGGAACCAAGGTTTTGTGTCCAGCCGCAAGAGAAGATACCCCAAGGATGTGGCAGTCATTTTCTACCACTTGTTTGGCAACTTCAGCAGGTGTTTGGAAAAGAGGCCCGATATCAACGTCAAACCCCATATCGGCAAAACTTGTGGAGATTACCTTGGCACCACGGTCATGGCCATCTTGTCCCATTTTGGCAACCATGATCCTTGGACGACGGCCTTCGAGTTTGGCAAATTCGTCGGCAAGTCCCCGTGCTTCGATATAACCTTTGTCTTCGGAAATTTCTGAGGAATACACTCCCGAGATGGATCTAATCACAGCTTTATACCTCCCGAATACTTTTTCCATAGCATATGAAATTTCACCGAGAGAGGCACGTTTGCGTGCGGCATCCACTGCGAGTTCGAGTAAGTTCCCGTTACCAGTTTCTCCACATTTGGTAATGGCGTTTAACGCAGCTTCTACTGCTGTGTTGTCACGGTCTTTTTTCATTTGTTCGAGTCGTTTGATTTGGGCGAGTCGAACCGCAGTGTTATCAATATCTAAAATATCAAGAGGGGCTTCCTTATCCAAACGGAATCGGTTCACTCCGACAATCACATCCTTCCCAGAGTCGATACGAGCTTGTTTTCTTGCGGATGCTTCTTCGATGCGCATCTTAGGAATTCCCGTCTCAATCGCTTCTGCCATACCACCTAATTTTTGTACTTCGGTGATGAGGTCCCATGCTTTGTGGACTAAATCGTTTGTGAGTTTTTCCACATAAAAAGATCCACCCCAAGGGTCGATGACACGGTGGATGTTGGTTTCTTCTTGGAGATAAATTTGTGTGTTACGAGCAATCCTCGCTGAGAAGTCAGTCGGAAGGGCAATCGCTTCATCAAGAGCATTCGTGTGAAGGGATTGTGTATGGCCAAGGGCTGCTGCCATGGCTTCGATACAAGTTCGTCCCACGTTATTGAATGGGTCTTGTTCTGTGAGGGACCATCCAGACGTTTGGCAGTGGGTTCGTAGTGCCAAAGACTTTGTAGACTTTGGTTGGAATTGGTTTACGATTTTGGCCCAAAGCAGACGCCCGGCACGCATCTTGGCAATCTCCATAAAATGGTTCATTCCAATCGCCCAAAAGAAAGAGAGGCGAGGTGCAAATTCATCTACGGAAAGTCCAGAAGCGATTCCTGTTTTGATGTATTCCCAACCATCCGCAAGTGTATAAGCAAGTTCCAAATCAGCAGTGGCTCCGGCTTCTTGCATATGATAACCAGAGATGGAGATGGAGTTAAACTTCGGCATGTACTTGGAAGTATACCCAAAGATGTCCGCGATGATTTTCATCGAATGTTTTGGTGGGTAGATGTAAGTGTTCCGCACCATAAACTCTTTCAAAATATCATTTTGGATGGTACCAGAAAGTTTGTCTTTCGAAACCCCTTGTTCTTCTGCTGCCACAATGTAGAAGGCAAGGACTGGGATGACCGCACCGTTCATCGTCATGGAAACCGACATTTGATCGAGAGGGATTTGGTCGAAGAGGATCTTCATGTCGAGGACAGAGTCAATCGCAACCCCCGCTTTTCCCACATCGCCTACCACTCGTTCGTGGTCGGAATCATATCCGCGATGTGTCGCCAGGTCAAAGGCAACGGAAAGTCCCTTTTGCCCTGCGGCTAAGTTTCTACGATAAAAGGCATTTGATTCTTCTGCCGTGGAAAATCCAGCGTATTGGCGCACCGTCCAAGGTTTGTTTACATACATGGTGGAATATGGTCCACGTAAGTAAGGAGGAATTCCCGCCGCGTAGTTTAGGTGTTCCAAACCTTCCAAATCAGTAGGTTGGTACCGTGATTGGATGGATATCCCTTCTGCTGTTTGCCAAAGAGAAATGGACTTTGGGTCAGGTTTCGGAGCGCTAAAGGAAAGTGGAGTTGTTGCAAAATTTGGTTTCTTCATGTTATTTCCCGATCCATTTGGTTTGGGCTTTTTCCATAAACTCTACGAGGTTACGTTTCATGTGGATGAAGTCGTCGATCCCGAGGGATTCCGCTTGGCTCACTAAGTCTTTTGGGTAACCTGCAAGGAGTTTCCAAGCCTTTGGAAGTTGGGTTGCCATTTCCTTGGCAAATTCAGGAAGGTAGGTCGCATACTCTTCGTCAGACGAACAAAGTACTACGATCTCGGCTCCCGATTCTTTTGCTTTGGTCACTCCTTCTTTTACAGAAGAAAATCCCAGGTTGTCTGTGATTTCGTATCCAAGGCAACCGATGAAATTGGAACTAAAACCAGCTCGTGCTTTTCGCATGGTTAAGTCCCCAATGGTCAGTAAAAATACCTTGGGAGCTTTTTTCCCAGAAGCCACATGGAGGTCTGTTTTGTTTCTCCACTTGTCAAATTCATAAGAGAGTCTGAGTGGCACCAAACGTTCGTATGTTGATTTTTCTGAGTAAGAAAGGCGTTTTTCAGTTTCGGCCACGGAATCTTTTAATTCGGCATGTCGTTCTGTTGGAAGTGGGTATTGGTTGGTTCCAAGCAGGATTTCTTTTTTAGTAGCAAGAGCTTCCCGTTTTTTGGAAGCACGAGTTTGGATTTCTTTTTGGATGGTTCCTTTTTTCAAAGAGGCACCAAATCCTCCGTCTTTTTCCACAGTTTGGAATTTTTCCCAAGCCGTTTCTGCGAGTTTTTTTGTGAGGACTTCCAAGTAGTAAGAACCAGAGGCAGGGTCTTCCACTTTGTCGAGGAAAGATTCGTAACGAAGTAGGAGTTGTGCATTCCTTGCAATTCGTTTGCCTAATTCTTGTTTTGTGGTGTATTCCGAATCAAAAGGAGATACTGCGATGAAATCAGCACCTCCAATCACAGCAGACATAGCAGCTGTAGTTCCCCGTAACATATTCACGTAAGGGTCGTACGCAGTGTACTGAAAATTGGAAGTTTGGGCAAGGATCAGGGCAGGAAGTGTTTCTCCGAGACCTGGTTTATAAGCATTGAGAATTTCTGACCAAAGGATTCGCATAGCGCGGAATTTGGCGATCTCTGTGAAGTAATCGGAACCAATTCCCATCCAAAACCAAAGGTTTGCCGCCGCATCTTCGACGGACACTCCCGCATCCAAATGTTGGTTTAGGTAGTCCACTCCCCAAGAGAGGGAATACGCAAGTTCTTGGCCAATCGATGCACCAGAATCCCGTAAGTACAAACTATGAATTCCGACTCCAGAGAACCCTTTGGTTCCCGAGAGGGATTGGAAGGATTTCCCAATCGTATTTTCTTCGCAACCAAGTTCCCCACAAAGGAGGGCAGTTCCATATGGGTCAAAGTCGCCAAGTACCATGTTATGCGAAGATGTGAGTTTTTTGAAGGTATCGCTGAACTTTGGAGTTCGTGTGGCAAGAGAGACAATGAGGGGAATTTCACCCACTGATTTTGCGAGAGATTCTAGGTCGGATGCCGAGGAAATTTTACATCCATACACTCTCCCCGCTTCTTCGTGGGAAACAAGGATGGCGGCATCAACACCTTTCTGTGTTAAAGATTTTGTTTCGGATTCAGAAGTGACAACTTCTGTGACTTTCCAACCAGGGTTTCGTTTGAAAACGCGAGGTAAAACAGGAAGGTCTTCTTTGCGATAAAACGGTTCAATTTTGAAACCCTCTTCGGTATCCCAGGTCACTTTGTCCCAAGGGTTACCTTTGAGGTCTTTGAGGATTTGGTTTTTCCAATCCTCAGTGGATACTTCGGGGAAGTCTGAAAATAAAAATTCGTTCAATTTATTCCTCTACGATTTGGTAATCTTCCATATAACCAGGAAAGTCGCCTAACCCTCGTGTGAAGGTGAATTTTGCAGGATAAACCACAAGTCTCTTCCCGGATTGGATAAAGGTTCCAGAGAGAAGAGTGAAGGGAGAAGCAACGATAAATGCTGCGGTTCCAAGAAGTGTTCCTGCAAGTCCCATGGGACGAGCAACGATGAGATCTATCAACATTTCTCCACCAGATGGGACTTCTCTAGCAGATAAGGTTTGTGTCCAGAAAAGACAGATTAAGAAAAGGATAGACAAAGGTCGTGTTTGTTTCATAGGCTGATCACTCGGGCTTTCCATCTGATGAAATCTCGAGAATGATATCTGTGTAAAGTAAGAAATATGGCTAAAGAAATTGTTTTGTTTGTTCTCTTTTCTATTGTGCATCTACTTGCGATCGTTACGATCTCAAAGGAAGATGTTTTTTATCTACCATCCAAAATCATACCAATCCTCATTTTGATTGTGGCATTGTTTCGTTTTTTCCCCAGTTTGGAAAAACGAGGAAAATTGGTAGCGGTGGGGCTTGTGTTTTCTCTTTTTGGAGATAGTTTTTTAGCCATCCCCAAAGAAGGATATTTCGTACCGGGGCTTGGTTCCTTTCTCATTGCCCAATTGATTTATTCCTATGCCTTCACCATTGACTCCAAAGTCAAACCATTGCTTGCGATTCCATTTTTATTATTTGGAAGTTCCTTTTTTATGGTGCTTGTTCCGAAACTAGGTGCTCTTACCATTCCTGTCGGATTTTATATCTCAGCGATTTGTCTTATGGGATGGAGGGCAGCGGCTAGAAATTCCATCACCAAACCATTTTATTTGGGACTTTTCGGAGCTCTTGTTTTTATTTTATCGGACTCCATCATCGCATATTCGATGTTTCTCAACCGTGAGATGGATCGTTCGATAGCCTCACTTGGCATTATGATCACATATTATCTAGCACAATTGCTGATTTATGCATCCACAAAGACAGAAGAGTTAGACGTTCAATCTGTGAAAAATACTTGATTCACTTCGCTCAAACGAGTATCGTATTTATGGTTTTACAAAACCAGGGAAAGGGATTATGAAATCACTAAAAAAAACATCCTTTATTGAAGCAGTAGCGGCTGCGATTGAACATGAGGTTCAATGTTTCAATTTTTATTTAAAACTTTCTGAAAGTTTACCAGAAGGACAAATTAGAGAACTCTTCAGCCAACTTGCGTTAGATGGTGATGAGCATATCAAATACATCAAAGACATCTATAAAAGTGCAGAAGGGAAAGAACTTCCTAACCTCAAACAACTTTCGGAAATCGAAAAATTCCATTCGTCCACCATCCAAAAGATTATGGACCGTTTGGACCGAAACAAAAATGCAGAAGTCAAAGCTGACGAAAAAAAGGCAATTGAACTTGCGATCCGAGAAGGGGAAGATGCCCGCAATTTTTATGCGACCATCCGTGGAAAATTCCAAGATCCAAAAATCAATTTGTTGTTTCAAAAATTAGCAAATTTTAATGAATCCAACAATTCCCTTTTGGGAGCGCAAGCCATGGCGATGGAACAATCCACACCTGCGGACCAAGTTTTTTATTGGGAAGATGAAGAACTTCTCGCACAAGTCAATTCCTCTTCGAAAGCCCAAGGAAAATCTAAACCAAGTGTGAAACCAAAGGCAACAGCAAAACCAAAAACTTCAGCGAAGGGGAAACCTGTTGCTAAGCCACAAAACAAAGTGAAGGCGAAAAAAGCTGTTAAAAAGGCCGCAAAACCTACACCTAAAAAAGCCAAACCAAAGGCAAAACCGGCAAAGAAAAAAGGTAAGAAAAAATAGTGAAATACCAAGTCACCCATACATTTCCAGTTCCATTAGATAAACTTTTGCATGCAAGAGAGGAGAGATACAAACACCTAGACCAGTTTCCTGATCTAAAAAATGTAACTTTACTCGAAGAAAAAAAAGAAGGAAATCTCATTCACCAAAAACGAAAGGTGAGTTTAGAAGGATCGATGCCTGCCGTATTATCGGCAGCACTCAACGATCTTTCCTTACTCGAAGAGTCTACCTTTGACATTACCACAAACACCCATGAGTTTAAAATTTCCCCACCTGGCAAAGACAATGTCTTTGTTATCAAAGGGAAAAGTAAATACGAGGAAAGTGGTTCTGAGTCCAAACGTTCTTATGATGTGGATGTGGTTTCTAGTTTGCTCTTTGTTTCTCCCATCGTAGAAAAAGCGATCGAAGAAATTCACAAACATAGTTTGGAGAAGGACAGAAAATCCATCGCCAAATTTCTAGGGGTTGAATCCTAAGGAAGAAGTGAAAACTTCTTCCCCTTCGTTTCTACGATCTGTACTCGAGCTCAATTTGACGATCCTCATTATGGGGAACGTCACTTTGTTTGCCAAACTCCTTCCTTTTCCTGCTGTTACCATTATTTCAGGGCGTGCGCTTTTTTCAGTCCTCCTCTTAGGTCTCTTTTTTCTCTTACGTCGTAAGTCTATTACCTACCAAAGTTTTAAACATTTTTGTTATGTATTTGGGATTGGGATTTTGTTTGCTCTGCATTGGGTGACGTACTTTCACTCCATCCAAGTATCTACGGTCGCCGTTGGGATGTTGTCACTGTTTACCTATCCTGTGTTTTCTGCAATTTTAGAACCTATGTTAGGTGGGAAAAGGCCAGAACCATTTGCTTTGTTTTTGGCTTCCTTTTCGCTTTTTGGTTTATTTCTCATTGTGCCAGATTTGTCTTGGGACAACCAAATGTTCCAAGGTGTGGTTTCGGGAGTGGTTTCTGCTGTTTTGTATGCGATTCGTAATCTACTCACAAAAGAGATGCATGTCCATTACCCCAGTTCGCAAATTCTCTTCACCCAACTCTTTGCAACTTCCATTGTGTTACTTCCTTTTGCCAATGGGCTTACCGTGATGCTTGCAGAACCCAAGTATCTCCTTTTCCAAGTGGTCCTTGCAGGAATTTTTACCGCTCTTGCGCATACAATTTGGATTCGTAGTCTCTCAAATTTGTCAGTGACTACAGCAGGAACATTGTCCACACTGAGCCCGATTTATGGAAGTTTGGCGGCATGGTACTTCCTTGGAGAAGTTCCACCCGATCGCTTATGGCTAGGTGGAGCCGTGATTTTGTTTTGTGCGGTGATGGAAGTGTATCGGAAACAGAACGAGGCTCGGCAACGGGAAAAAGAGAAGTTGGTATAAAACGCATCCCGAATTGTCTCGTCTGGTTTAACTGTAGACATTGGGTCTTGCGGTTCGCGCATTAATGACTCACGAGTTCTATGGAATACTGATTGCAATGGAACGGAAAATTGCATTGGGAATGATTGCAACAATATGAATCTTAATATGAGAACAGGAGAATAATATGAAGAATTTCTTTATCTTGCTGTTGGTTGTAAATTGTAATTATTGTAACGAAAGTTCACCTACGGATACAGCTTTATCGAATGTAACAAGTGATCACAAACAAATTGAGGAATCTAAGTTAGTAATAACAGATGAAGATATTATGCTGCGTAAAGATTTCGTCAAAAATGATCTAGGGTTGAGAAAAGAGTGGAAGGGGGTAGCTAAATATTTAAAAAGCGATACTGAAGCAAATTCATACGTTGAGGTATTCATAGACCTTTGTAATTTTCCATACAGTGAAACATTAGTGTTTTTGACTGAGCCTAAACTCAATAGGAAACGAAATTTTATAACATTAAACATAACAGACCAAGATTATCAAATACCGACATTTTGGGTTAACTTTTATATTCCAGGCGACTTTTCATTCAGTGATGATTTCATAGTGGAGCTTTCTTTCGATGCGAAAACTAAAAAGCTTTCATTCTTAGGGAATGAATATTTCAGTCCTATAGAATTCAAGGACTATCGTTGTCGGTTTAATGACTGAACTTTGCCAAAACTAATTTAGCAAACAAATTGTTACTTAAGTTAGACGCTTTCCGCAAACGAAACCGATTCTGAAGACAACGAAATTACGGAAGCCATCGAATTCTTCTTTAATACAAAGGTTTGATCTTTCATTTTGATGGAGGATCCGCTGTTCGAAATTTTGGGTCTGTGGTCAATGGGAGATATAAGAAGCAATGCATTATCTATGCACGTAGATGCTTTTGAATTGTGAGGCAAGTTCAAGCATACAAGTTGTTAGGAATACGATTTTGGGAGAATCGGAACATGGGGAATCATCGAAAAAAAAGTTTAGCTCTGTTTGTATTAACAATAATAACGACTAGTATTTTTAGCAAAGAAAGTCCTAAGGCTAAGGCAATCGCTTATCTTGAGGTTGTAAATGCGTTAAATATGCCAGCAGCATACCTTTCTCTAGATGATCGTTTAAAGGATAAAATCGGGTTTGATGAACTGAATTTTTTATTGTTTGAGCGATCGAAATTCCTGAGGAACCAAACCGTAAAAAAAGTATTAATTGCAGAAAAGGAAATTCAATATAACACATTAGAGTTATTAAGAAGTTATCAATTCAAGTCTACTTCGGTTAAAAAGAAAACGATCATAGACGAAATTATTTTAGATTCTCAAAACAATATGATATCATATGAAGTGAAATTGTATCATCCAAATGAACCATTTGATGACACTTCCTTTGGAGTCCCTTATGTAGATGAAAATGAAGAAATTCAAATTTCAAAACATTTAAAAGAGTATAATCAAATACAAAAAATATTGAATCAAAAAAAGCATTATAGGTATGGCCACCTTTTTTTCTATCAACCAAAGAAAATTAGTAATTTGGTAAAGGAAATTGACATGCAAAAAGCAAAAAACGATTTAGGAATTTATCGTAAGGAATCGAATGAATTTCTGAATACAGAAAATACAAGATACAAAGTGAATGAATTTAAGATTTTGAATCAGACGTATCATTGTGCGAACAAAGCAAAAATATTTTACTTTTTAATAGAAATTAAATCAGAAAAAACATTCAAAAAAATAGTAAGAGCCTATGAACTAAACAATTCCAAAATTAGATTTTCTTGGACCCAATATACGGAAGAGATGTTGGAGAGCGATTCTTTTATTGATATGATCAAATATGAATGCTAATGTTTTGCCTAGAGCCTGAGCCTCGCCTAAACTAATGAAGCGAACATTATGTTCGTTCTGCTCGATTATCTAAATGAAACATCAATTTGATAAAAAAGTAACAGAAGAGGAATTATGTTTTGCATCCTCTATTTGGGATTTCCTAAGCTGTAATGATCCAATTCAGAAAGCTGATTTAATTTTTGTACCTTGTAGCCATGACTTACGAATCGCTGCCTATGCAGCTGAACTGTATCGTATAGGATTTGCGGAATACATCCTCTTTTCTGGGGGATTGAATTTTTTTACGAAACATATATTCTCGAAGTCTGAAGCTTTGGCTTTTTCAAATCATATAATCTCACTCGGTATTCCGAAAGAAAGTATAATCATAGAAGACAAGTCGACTAACACAGGTGAAAACATATTGTTCTCTAAAAAAATGCTCAGTTCCATGAATCTTCATGTGCCCAATGTGATTGCAATTCAGAAACCTTCCATGACTTTAAGACTGAAATTGGCTTTAGCAAAACAATGGAATGAAGCTTGTTTTTATATTTCCTCACCTAATTATAAACTTCTGGAAGCGCCGCATTCTCACATCAATCTTTTTCTCATCATAAATGAAATTGTGGGTGATTTACAAAGGATCATGGAATATCCTAAATTGGGATTTCAGGTAAAAACGCAAATTCCTGAGTCTATTGAAATTGCATTTCAATATTTAGTTTCAAAAGGATACGATTTGCATCTATTGAAATCATTTTAAAAACAAATGAAAGGAAACGAGAAGAAACGAAAGAGATGATCAAAACGGTTAAACTACCATTGTTTTTAAAACAAATCGATACACTCCTTTCAAAATACAGTCATCTACAAATCAAAAATGTTCAAATTGAAAAAGAAAGTTTAGAATACAATGCAACAGTTTTAGATTTAGATTCAAAAAAAGCAATATTTAGAAAGGCAAAAATAACTCCGAAAAAAATGGGTTTCTTTGTCACGCTTTGGAAAAGAAACAAATATGGAGTCACTACACCTTTTGAAAAGAAGGATGAGTTTGATTTTGTCATCGTTGAAGTAAATCAATTAGGGAAAACTGGACATTTTATTTTTAATAAAAACATTCTTATGGAAAAAGGAATTATCTCTCATCTAAAAAATGGGAAAAGAGGGTTTCGGATTTATCCCACTTGGGATGTACCTTCAAACAAACAAGCAGTCAATTCCCAAATTTGGCAATCACAGTATTTCTTTGAGCATAAGAAAATGAATTCACAAACTAACTCGCGTTTACAGGAAATACTTCGTTAGTTATCTGCGAGCCAATTTTTCAAATTGAATTTCCTAAGCGAAAACAAAATACTTGCTCAAAAATATAGGGAATTGGAA
Organism: Leptospira kemamanensis; assembly: GCF_004769665.1. Taxonomy (GTDB): domain Bacteria; phylum Spirochaetota; class Leptospiria; order Leptospirales; family Leptospiraceae; genus Leptospira_A; species Leptospira_A kemamanensis. The sequence goes on along the minus strand of NZ_RQGG01000010.1, from coordinate 82,592 downwards.
TCATCTACTCATGAACTTTATGAAATTATGGAAACGAAGCACTGAAGTGGTTATTTTTGAGAATCAAAATCTCGTTTATTTTAGAACTCATAATTCCAATGATCCTGTTGTCAGAAATTATCCACATATTGACGTTCTCAAACAAAATCCATCGACGAGTTACAAATGGTCTATTTCCCATTTTGATGGTTTGCTCCAACAAATCAAATCTCTCAGGTCAACCAACAAACATTTCTTAGATTATTTCATTAAACCAAAAGTTTTAGTTTTGTTCCCCGAGGATATTTTTGAGTCTGAAAGAATGTTTTTTAGCACTTTATTTGCAGAGATCGCAAGTGAAATTTTTCTAATGGAAACGTTTCATGCATGCCAGTTGAGTGTGTTTTCATTCGATCATTTAATGGGCAAAAAGATACTTTCCATAGGTGAAAGATTAAATCAAAGTTTTACTCATGTTGAAGATTCAAAATATATGAATTCAAAAATAATACTTAATCTAAACGAAGAATTGCAAAATACTAACTTTGATTTAGTGATTTGCCATCAATCAGAGAATCATACAAAGTTGAATAGTGAAGTTTTTTTGCAAGGTGATGAATTGAGGAAACACTTGATTGTGGGCGCTAAAATGTACATTGATTTTTTAAAAATATGAATTCATTTCCAATCCCCCCACACACTCACGCCATTGACACTGAGTTTATCGAAGAGTCGATGGTAGCGGAAATCCTTTCTGAGATAAAATCAAAAGGAAATCACATGGAAGATCCAGAAAGATTGGAGCGGACAGCGGGATCGCCTAATGGATAGAATGTGATCCAAATATCCATTGGCGAGGCGCCCCAACCGTTTTTGACAACTTTGATTAAGCGTGGAGGTGGTGGATCACTCGTACGAGTTTGTCCTGCACTTCTTTTGCGATGGATTCGAGTTCGGAGTTTTGGACGAGTTTTGTCATAGTCATAGGATCAAAGATGGACACTTTGATTTCGCCGTTTTTTTCTTCCGTCACGACTACGTTACATGGTAATAACATTCCGATTTCGTCTGTGGTTTGTAGGGCTCTGTGCGCAAAACTCGGGTTACATGCTCCGAGGATGGTGTAACGTTTGAAATCAACACCAATTTTATCTTTTAAGGTTTGTTTGACGTCAATAGTGGTAAGAACACCAAAACCTTCTTTTTTTAATGCTTCCGTGGTATCGTTTATGGTATCTTCAAAACTTTTTTTTCTGTGAATGGTTAACCCTAACATATATCCTCCAAATCCTATACCCCATAGGGTATAGGAGAAATCGGAAGTTGCAAGAGCTTTTTTAATATTTTTAAGGAGTTACTTCTTATTTAGGAAGTTTTTGCATCTCTTCTACACTGGGAAGTTCTTTAGAAAAATGCCTGATTTCGCCCGACGAGTTTAATAAAAAGTATTGGGGCAGGGACTCTGATTTTAATGAGGCAAAGCGGTCATCCAAAATCAAGGTTTGGAATTCGTTATCGCGTGGTGTGAAGTTGAGAAGAATATAAGTGCCGAGATCGGGTTTTCCTTCCCCACATTCTAAACCTTTTAACATTTCACAACGAACTTTGGTCACGCTTAAAAGGATGAGTTTCCCTTCGCGTGAGGCTTGTCCAAACGCAAAAGATTTGTTATGACCCCAGTGGATTTCCTCACTTGCCATTTGGTTGATTTTGATGTAACCAAAAACGAGTAATAGGATAAAAAGTGGCATGGATAAAAAACCAACCAGGTAAAAAACGCGAGAATATTTCTGCATACAAGTCTATGGAATGGAACCGACCGATTCCCGCCAAGTTCAATTTTTAAGCTTTCGTAAAGCCAAAACTTTAAAAAAAACTACACCTTCTTCTTCCCATTCCTATTCTGGTTCAAAGAGAGAATCTTAGGAGCATTTAATGGAGATTTGGTACACAGAAAAATTGGAATTAGAAAAAGGGCGAGCCGTCAGTTACCGAGTAACAAAGACAATCGAAAGCCTACAATCTCCGTTCCAAAAAATTGATATATTTGAAACACAATCCTTTGGCCGTATGTTTACACTTGATGGTGTAACGATGGTTACGAATAAAGACGAACATTCCTATCATGAGATGATTGCGCATATCCCAATGATGAGCCATCCCAATCCTGAGTCCGTGCTTGTGATTGGTGGGGGAGACGGCGGAACGGTTCGTGAAGTCCTAAAACATCCATCTGTCAAAGAAGTTGTGTTATGCGAGATTGACAAAGCTGTTGTTGATATTAGTTATAAATATTTTCCTGAATGTGCAGACGCGATGAAAGATCCAAAAGTCATTCACCATTATGATGATGGAGCCAAATTTGCAAGAGACAACAAAGGTCGTTTTGATGTGATCCTTGTGGATTCGAGTGATCCAGTAGGTCCTGCTGAAGTATTATTCAAAGAACCATTCTTTCGTGATATGGCAAGTGCCTTAAAACCAACAGGAATCATTGCTACACAAGCGGAATCGTTTTGGTATCATGGAGATGTGATCACTTCACTATTTGAATTCATTCCGAAAATTTTCCCTGAGTATGGATACTATTACACAACGATTCCCACTTACCCGTCCGGAATCATTGGGTTCACATTTTTATCCAATGCTATTGATCCGTATTCGGTCACTCCAGATCCGAAACGAGTTCCTAAAGGTCTCAAATACTATAGCCCCGAAATTCACAAAGCCGCTTTTGTATTACCTGAGTTTGCAAAAGCTTACATCAAACGAAAAGGTTAAAACTTTGTGAGAAGAAATGTCCTCTCTCTTCTATTGACCGTTGGGATGATTTCGATTCCAACGGGTTTCCTTTTGGCACAAGAGTCGAAGGCAACTCGTTTGGAATTGGAAGCAGAGTCGTATGAGAGTCGAGGGTATTTCAAAAAGGGACAAGAGCTTCGAGAAAAAATCAAAAAAATTCGCACTCAGAATTACCAAAGAGGATATGCAGAACCCGATTACATTCCTCCCAACCAAAACATTCCCGCATCTAACAACGGTTCTCTTGAATTTTTCAATGGGAAATGGGAAGTTGGTTTTCGCGGATACCAAAATGCCTCGATGTTTCGATCTGGAAAAGAATGGAGTTTCGATGATGCTAGGATTGCGTTCCAAGCTGGCACACCATACTTTCCTCGTTCGGAAATCGGTTATCAAAACATTCGTTCTTTACCCTTCATCAATGAATGGAATGACAAACGAAGGGAATCAAATACCATTTCTCCAAGAATTGCCTACAGGCATAGTTCCAAAAAATGGGGATTGGAGTATGTTCATTTTCAATCCAATACATCTCGCAATTATTTTACCTTTGGTTATGTAGATACATTCCAATACGGAAATCAAATTGATGCATTTAAAAATGCAGATCACAAATTGGTAGTCCAAGTGTTTGAGGAATATTCATCTAACAAAGGTTTCTCATGGGAATTTGGTTTACGGTTTGGAGGAATGAATACTCAGTCTGCCCAACATTCGATGACCCTAGGGCAAACCAGTTTATTCAAAGATCAAATCAATTACATCGCACCGAGTACAGGTTTTAAGTTTTATCATCATTTTACTAATGTTTGGTCGTATGAATTGGGAGGAGATTTATTTTTTACACCAGAAGCCAAACTCAAATACAAAAGGGATTTGTTTACTACAGCAGGTGGTTACACAAGATTTAGTGGAGAAAGAATTGCGTATGAGGAAGCCTATTCAATTTTTTCAGAAAAAAATCTAGATACGGTACTCATTGGATTGAATCTCTTTTCACAACTGAATTGGCAACCATTGGCCAATCATAAGTTTCATTTGGGAGTTCAATACTTAGAATACAATTGGAGAGCCAATGAGTCGAGGGCACCAGGGTATCGTGCGGTAAATATTGAGTCTTATGTAGCAGCGGTCAAAGATTATTATCTCAGTTCTGGGTATTACGAAGGTGATGGTCAAAATGGAAGACCTAACAGATCCTATGCGATTGCAAATTTATATTTAGGGTACACCTATGTATTTTGAGAAAAAACTCAGAATTTTATTGTTCTTTTTATGTTTTCTCTTTTTAGAATGTGGAGTTTCCTTACGCGTGTATAGACCGTTTCCAAATGAAAGGGAATACGACTTTGTCAAAAAAATGGACCATATTGAGATTTTTGTAAAAGATGAAAATCGGTTACAGATGGCCGTGTATGATCCCTATTTTTTTGATGCGGAAAGTTTAGAAAATGAATACGGTCCCATTTCTTATTTGATACGAAAGGAATTATCCATTCGGGAAAATCGTTACCCTAGACTCATCGAACGAGGTGGAAAAATTCGAGTGGAAACCTTTGAATTGGTTTCTTTGGATCGTTGTTACTATAATCTAACCTATGTTCGTATGAAAGCAAAAATCCAAATCCAAGGAATGGCAGAGGAAGAGTTTCAATACTACGACGAAATTCCTTCTTCAGTGACGAATTGTTATTTACTTGGTAGTGCGATCACCATCTTCCCTTTGATTTGGTATGTGCCATACAATGGGTTTCGGGGAAACAGGGAAGACCAAATCAACCAACTGGGTCGCAATGCCTTAAACGAATTTTTTGTTCAATTGGAACAGTCTTCTGGTTTTTCCAATCTGAGCCCAAGTGCCAAAGAGATCCAAAAGAATGAAGTGATCACTCCACCAGTTCGAAAACCTCCAAAAGTAGAAGAACCAATGGATCCTAAGTTAAAGGAAATTTTAGACTCGTTATGAAACAACGTTCCATTTATTTTCTGTTTTGTTTGGGACTTCTCTTTAGCAATTGTTATTCGCTAGAAAAACAATACAATTATGGAAACCCTTATTTACCAAGTCCAGAATTTACGGAAGACGATCCTCAGTTTGAAGAAGGGGAACCCATTTGGATCTTGGACAAAACAGGGGACTGGGTTTTTTCCATTCCATCCAAACTTGTGTTATGGGATCGAAAGGCTGACAACCATCATATCTCCAAAGAAACAAAAGAATATTTGATTCAGTATATGAAAGAAAATAACCTTCGGGATGTAAAAGTGCGATTCAACCAATACGCTCCTCTTTCGGAATGGAGGCGATTGTCAAAAAATCAAAACATCAATCCCGTGGTTCGCTATTTTTTTGGTTCGATCTCTTTACTTGCGTATACCTTTTTACCGGGACGATTGTTTGCAGGAACTATCGGGGGTGATCATTACAACGCCTTTACCAATACGATCAATTTGTATTCCGATTTGCCTCCTGTTGCCATCCATGAAGGCGGACATGCCAAAGACTTTTCGCAACGAGAGAAACGTACTTTATACGCTGCGGTATATGCAATTCCCATCGTAGGAAGTCTTTACCATGAAGCAAAGGCTTCCGATGATGCCTTAAATTATTTTGCTGAAAAAGAGGATATCAAACAATTGGAATCCTCTTATGAACTTTTGACCCCCGCTTACGCAACCTATGTGGGAGGTGCTATTGGAGATGTTGTGGTGACACCAATCACAACCTTCACAGTGATCCCGGGTCATTTCTATGGTCGGTATAAAAAAAGGGACATCCCTCTAGAATTAGAAAAACGCAAACAAAAGAAAATCCTCAAGGAACCAAAATCCAATCTATGACCTCATTTTTAACGAAATTCCATTCTCGTCGTGACCAGTTACGTTCCCAACTTTGCATTGGGATTGATCCTGAATTGGAAAAATTACCCAAGGTTTGTTTAGAATCCAAATCCCCACTGGTTCATTTTTCGGAAACCATCATCCGTTACACTCATACCCATGCCGTTGCATGGAAACCCAATATCGCTTTTTTTGAACGTTTGGGAGCAGAAGGGTACTTTGCCTTAGAACATATGGTCCACGTGATGAAAGAAGTGTCACCGGACGTTCCGATTGTGATGGATGCGAAACGGGGTGACCTTGCCAATACTGCCAAAGAGTATGCGAAGTACTTTTTTCAAACCTTACAAGTGGATGCACTCACGGTGAATCCTTATATGGGCCGAGATAGTTTGGTGCCGTATCTGGATTTGGGCGGTTATCTTTTTGTTTTAGGGTTAACCTCAAACCCAAGCTCCGCAGACTTTCAAAAATTGAAACTCCATGGCAAAGATTTGTATTTGTACGAAGAGGTGAGTGACCAAATGGCGAAGCTTGCCGAGTCATACCCTGGACAAGTTGGTCTTGTTGTGGGAGGAACCCATCCTTCGGAAATTCAATCCTTACGAAATCGACACAAGGATTTGTGTTTTCTCATCCCTGGGTTTGGTGCCCAAGGTGGAGATTTAGAATCCATCATCAAAGCTTCGGGCAAAGAAGCTCTGATCAATTCTTCTCGAGGCATTACACTCAGCACGCTCTCGGAAAATTATGGTGAAGTTTCGAAAAAGAAATCAGAAGAAGTGCATTTGCAGATGAACCAACTCTTTCCTTAACGGTCTAATCACCATTAGGGAAACAAGTGAAAGAAACATTAGCCATTGTTGGAACTGGAATCGCAGGATTAGGTTCCGCTTACTTTTTAAAAAATGATTTTGATTTAACTATTTTTGACTCAGCCGATTACATTGGCGGGCATACGAACACTGTGATGGTAGAAGAAGATGGGATTCAAATTCCCATTGATACTGGTTTTATTGTCTTCAACCATGTTACCTATCCCAATTTATTACGTTTATTCCAAACTTTAAACGTACCTACAAAAAAGTCGGACATGTCTTTTAGTGTACAACATGATCCCACCAAACTCGAATTCTGCGGTTCAGGACTTTCAGGACTTTTTGCACAAAAACGAAATCTCTTCCGACCTCGGTATTTAAAAATGTTACTCGAGATCGATCGGTTCAATTCCTCCGCTCCCAAAATTTTGGATAACCCAACCTATGATGATTGGAATTTAGGTCGTTATATGGAGACCTTTGGGTATGGAAAAGATATTTTGAACTACTACTTAGTTCCAATGAGTTCGGCTGTTTGGTCCACACCACCTGATTTGATGTTGGAATTTCCTGCTAAATCCCTCATTCGTTTCTTTTATAACCATGGATTTTTAGGCCTGAATACCCAACACCAGTGGTATACCGTCGACGGTGGCTCGAAAGAATATGTAAAACGGATCATTCCTCCGATTCAAAATCGATTCCGTTTGAATACACCTGTGCTTGCCGTAACAAGATTGCCAAATGGAAAGGTGGAACTCAGTTTACCAGAGGGGAAAAAGGAAGTGTTTGATAAAGTGTTACTGGCAACCCATGGTCATATCTCTGCCAAACTCTTACAAAACCCCACAAAACTTGAAAAGGAATTATTACCTCTCTACAAATACCAACACAATACTGCCACCTTACATACAGATGATACGGATATGCCGAAAATCAAATCTTGTTGGTCGAGTTGGAATTACAAAATCATCGATGGAAAGGATGGAAAACAAGATCCATATACCATCTATTGGATGAACCGATTACAAAATGTTTCAAAAAAGAAAAACTATTTTGTCACCATCAATGATCCCGATCGTGTGAAAAAAAGCCATCTCATCAAAAAAGTTGATTATGAACATCCACTCTTTTCTGTAGAAGCATCACTTGGCCAAGCTCATTTGCCTAAGTTAAATGAGGAAGGACCAATATATTATGCAGGTGCTTATTTTCGGTATGGTTTCCATGAAGATGGATTTTTATCGGCAGTGAATGTTTCCAAAAGTATATTAAAACGAGACCCATGGACCTAAATTCCTGTATGTATGAAGCGGACGTATTTCATATGCGTACCGCACCTACCCAAAACAAATTCCAATATAAAATTTTTAACTTTTATATTGATTTGGAAGAAGTAGACCAACTGTCCCACAAATCTATCTTTTTCTCTAGGAACCGGTGGAACCTATTTTCCTATTACGATAAAGACCATTTACAATTTGGAAAAGAATCGACGTATGAAAATGTAAAAACGTTTTTAGAGGCCTCAGGTGTGAAAGAACCTGTAGGGAAAATATATCTTTTAACCAATTTTAGAGTACTTGGCTATGTGTTTAATCCTGTGAGTTTTTACTTCTGTTTTACACCAAACGGAACTCCACTTGTTGCCATCGCAGAAGTAGGCAATACCTTTGGGGAAATCAAACCTTACATAGGAACGTTTCAAAAAGGTAAGGGTACCATTGCAGATCCAGAAGTCTACATTCGAGAACCAAAACATTTTTATGTCTCACCCTTCATTACTTTGGATTCGGAATTTGAATTTCGTCTGAACATTCCCAATGAAAAATTACAGATTGGAGTCGACTCTTACGAAGCAGGAAAACGAATTTTGATTACATCCTTTATTGGAAAAAAAATCCCGTTTCGATCCCAATCCTTATTAAAACTTTTCATCCAATTTCCATTTATTACCGTCAAAATAATAACATTGATTCATTGGCAAGCATTCAAGTTGTGGATCAAAAAAATTCCATATATAAAGAAACACCAAAACTTAGAGAAACAAACAGGAGTTCCCCTTGGAAAAATCAGCGAACCAGTCCCTTTTACAAGAAACGATTGATTCAGAATTATTTAGTGAACTAAAGGATAAGTCTGTCACCGAACAGTATCCCATTTACAAGAAGATATTTTTTAAAGCAATGAGTTCCATGAAACGTGGATCTCTTAGGATGATATTGCCAAACGGCGAACAAGTGATTTTGGGAGATCCAAAAACTGATTTTGATCCAAAATTCCATTCAGCAATCATCCATGTGAAAAACCCAGTTTTCTTCAAAAAATCCGTGTTACACGGTGACATCGGATTTTCGGAATCCTATTTAACTGGGGACTGGGATACAGATTCGATTGAAAATGTGATTTCTTGGTTTATTTTAAATGTGGATGAAGCTCCTAATTTATCAGGGGCAAAGAAAAAATTATTCCATTTGGATTTATTCAATTTAGGGAATAAGTTTTTACATTTCCTTCGCAGAAATACACTCACGGGAAGTAAAAAGAATATTGTAGAACATTATGATTTAGGAAATAGTTTTTATAAATTATTTTTAGATCCTACTATGACTTATAGTTCTGCGTATTTTGAGTCCCTTGACCAAACTTTGGAAGAAGCACAAACTACCAAAGTTGATAAACTTTGCCAAAAATTGAAACTGAATCCTAACGATCATTTATTGGAAATTGGAAGTGGTTGGGGATTTTTGTCCATTCATGCGGCAAAAAATTATGGATGCAAAGTAACAACAGTTACCCTTTCGGAAGAACAATATAAATTTGCGAAAGAACGGATAGAAAAAGAAGGATTATCTGACAAAATCGAAATTCGAATTCAAGACTATCGTAAAATCGAAGGTAAGTTTACAAAACTTGTTTCGGTTGAGATGTTGGAAGCAGTGGGTGATGCCTATTATGAAACCTTTTTCCAAAAATGCCAAGAACTTCTGACCCAAGATGGGATTATGGCGCTTCAAGTAATCACTTGCCCAGATTCTCGATTTACTTCTTTCAAAAAGGGAATCGATTTCATCCAAAAACATATTTTCCCAGGTTCTCTACTTCCTTCCATCGGACGAATGAACCAAGCGATCAATCGAACAGGGGATATGTATCTACATCATTTGGAAGATATGGGTCTCAGTTATGCAAAAACACTTCGGGTTTGGTTACGTGCTTTTGAAGAAAATCTATCAGAAGTGCGAAGCCAAGGATACAGTGAAACCTTTATCCGTAAGTGGAGATACTATTTGGCCTATTGTGCCGCTGCGTTCCAAATGCGGAATATCAGCGTAGTGCAAGCTGTCTACGTAAGACCCAATAATCTAAACATCTAAACACTAGGGTTATCCAATGGATGGAATTGAATTCGATCCATTGGTGGGTATTCCCTAAAAAAAACATCTTGCCAAACAAAGGAATCACCTTATCTCTCTGTCTATGAGAGAAACCAAGTCTGTATTTACATTTGACGAACCTATTGAACGATTGTGGTCTGCCGTCACCGTTTATGAAGTGTTAGTGCATTGGTTGGCAGATGAGGTGAGAGGTCGACCCAAAGTAGGGGGAGAGTTTTCTTGGACTTGGAAATTAGGCCTCGAAGGAAACTTCACATCTCATGGAGTGTATCAAAAAATTGAACCTCTGAAAGAACTGGTGATGGAATGGAAAGACCATCCAGCTGGTGATATTTATTTACAGTTATTATTTGAATCAACAGGATCTAACACATCCAAATTAACGATTGTTAATGGGGGTTTCCCTGACAATGATTCTTCACAAGTATGGCTAGATGGTGCCAAAGAGGCATGGGATGGACAAGCTGTACACTTAAAAGACTTCTTAAAACAAAATCCAGATATCAGCAAATTTATGAAAAAATCTTGATCTCTCGACCCTTTCTAAAATCCTGGTAAAAGTAAGGGTTGTTAAGGAGGGTTGGAAGATGGAATATCCTGAATTGGAATCTTATTTCCAGAAATTAACTGATATAACAGACCGTATCGCAATGATGAACAATCATTTTGATGCGTCACCTGAGATCGACATACCACAGTTAACTGAGTTTTTCGATGACATCCAATCAAAAGATTGGGAAAATACTGCTAGAGAGTATTATGAGCTTTTCACTAGTTATTTCACATTCCATGTGAAAACAGTGGAAGAAATCATTCAAGAAGCACGTGAAATCTTAAATCCAGAAAATAGAGAACACGTGAAAAAATTAGTAAGCCATGTTCGTAAGGCTGATGACTGGTTCTTAAGCCTTAAAAAGAAACGTAAACTTGCTCGTACACAAGTAGCATAAACACTTCTTCCCTCTTTCGAAAGTCTGAGGGAAGTATCTCAATTCGCTTTACAATTTAATCCGTTTCCTTTCTCCTTTCAGATATGCTCAAGGCACGGTTCCTTTTTTACCCAGTTTTCCTTTTAGTTTTTTTGTTTTTTGTGGATTCTATTTTCAGAATTCCTTATGTGCAAATCATTACAAAAATTGACCTAACGGCAGTTAACTATAAAGCAAAAGCTGATTTTTTGGAACAACTCATTCAGAAAAAACCTGGAGTTGGGCAGAACAAATCCAAAAAAATCATGTTGATTTTGGGTTCTTCCCGTCTTTTGTACTTTGATCATGATGAATTGGTTTCGTTTTACCCAGAATGGGAGATTTACAATCTTTCCTCAGCAGTCACAACCCCTGCCTATTATGATTACCAACTTTCAAAAATTCTAGATGCTGGCATCAAACCTGATCTTGTGATCATGGAAACGGATCCAAACCAATTTAACCAAAACTCCGTTTTCAAAAGTTCAAATTTAACCTATAGTTTTGATTTGGGTTATGTATTGTCCAACATCCAATTGTTTGGAAAGGACTATGCTTCCTTTTATTTGGGTAGGAAACTTTTTGCGGTAGGAACTTATAAACCATATCTTGATCAGATGTGGAAAAATTACAACAATCCATATCTCGCCAATGCTTTTGAAATGCATAAAGCAACATATGATTATATTTTATCGCATAACGGACATGGTTTGTCACCTGTGGATAATTTTATGGAGAAAAACTCCAATTCCCTTTTGCAAACAAGTCATAGAACCTTAGATTGGTTGTTTGCTTCTTACCAAAGAAGTGGAATGCAATTTGGTTTTTATGAAAAAATACTTTCTCGTTTGAGACAGGAATCTATCAAAGTTGTGGTTGTTTGGCCTTTGTCTTCTCCCGATTTCGAATCCTTAATGGAAAAAGAATCACTCGTTCGAGTATGGGAAAAGGAAGTGAATGAAATCACTTCCAAATATCAGTATTCAATTTTAAAATTAAAAGATGATTCGTCTTATTCTTGTAATGCATTTGCAGATGGTGGTCACGTAGCAAAAGATTGTTATAGAGGACTTATGCGATCTATTCTACTGGAATACTTTCGTAAGTATGAACCAAACCGTTTGTAAATTCAAACCCACAAATAGGAAAACGATTTCCATCTCCTTCTGTACCAATCACCGATTTTAATGATCTTGGTTTTGTTTGGACAGGAGTGAGAATCTCTCCTGATTCCTTCCGATTGCGAATGCTTGCGTTAAAACCAGTCGGAGAATCTGCCCAAAAAAAGATTCCTTTGTTATTGATTCCAGCCACTCTACCAAAATTTTTTCTCGAAGTACTATTATCTATCGCAGGTGTATTTGTAGTATAAAAGTTAGTCGATCCTTGTTTGATTGTCGTTTTGATTGTTGTGGGTAACACAGGATTTGTTGTAAGCCGATTCAAACTGGTAGGCAAAGGATAATAGTGCACTGCGTCGGTTAAGTCTAGGATGTCAGGTGTAACACCTGACGAATTCACTTGATGCACAGCGGTAAAATTAGTAAGTCCAAAACTATAACCAGTGATTAAGGCATACATCCGAAAGAAGATATCGGAATTCTGGGTGGTGAGAGCTGTTGATTGGAAATTGGAACTGGTTTGGAACACAGACATCAAACTTCCAGTTGAGTTGGCTCGGATCCCATTGACACCCAGGACAGAATTTCGAAAGAAGTTTTGTTTCTGTTCTTCTGTTGTTCCTGAGCTTTCGTAGAGATACTTTAAAAATACATAAGCAAACGCATATTGTTTCAGAACCTCGTTACTGCTATTATTCCAATCCATTAGGGATACTCCATTGATCCCATCAAGGCACCGAGACTCTCTCCCCGCATAACAATCGAGTCGACTCGTTTGAGGACCAAAACCAGCAATATCACTTGCGACTTCGCTGGTTCCTTCATTGATCCAAAGTTCATCTGTTTGATTTGCTTCATACATCCTGGGAAATCGAAGTAAGTGTTGGAATTCGTGAGCTGCTGTGGAAGTAAAGGCATTGGGGTCTGAATTATTTGATGTAATTAATTCTTTTCCATCCAGATACAAAACTTCTGCGTAATTAGAACGAATTCTAGATAAAAAATTATCCGCGAAATAATTCACTGGATCGTAATAACCTGCCACATAAGCGCTGTTTGCTGTAGCGCCATCCTTGATGTCCATGACTAAAATTTTGATTTTACCATCTCCATCTCTGTCACTAGGAGTACCAAATGTGGAAATGAGTTTTCCATAAATATTGGTATCAAAAACTTCCCCAAAATTCACCAAATTATAATTAGTTGATAATGATAATTCTTTGTATACTTGGACATTGGTCCCATCATACAAAAGTTGGACAGGTACACATACACTGCTTTGTGTGGTTAAGTCTCTGGCCCAAAGTCCATTGCCCGTATTACAATTTCCAATCAGTAGTAGATACGTTCCAAGCAAAGTGGTAGTATTGTTTTTTTCTTCCTCTTGGGTTGCTAAAAGTAAGGGATAACAATTGAAAAAAATAGATGAAATAAATAGAAGCGCAGCGATTACTCGGTAATTTAAGTGCATAAATTTTTGATTTTATCCCTTATTTGCCTTCTACCTTTTTGGACGAACCCGATGGTAGGAAAATCACTGGAAGGATTGTATTTTTCAGACCGTCAAACAACTGAAAACGGATACCTAGTGATTGGTATAGAAATTTTCCAAGAAAAAGGAAAGTTTTTTTACAACGCGCAGGAACTCCGATTCAAAAAAACCTTGGGTTGGGAAGAAGTATTATTTGTAGGGAAAATCACTCTAGTAGGTGAAGAAACCATTCTCGTTCCGGAAGGTTGTCAAATCCGAGCGATGAAAGAGTGGGGTGAAAAATTAGCCTTATTACGTCGTTTTGATTGTGACCATCTACAATTCTCTCTGAAAAAGAACAAATCCAATGTTTGGGTAGTTTCGGAATCCTTACTGGGAACCTTAGAACATATCCCTTTGGTTTATGCCTTAGAACATTCCGCGGGGAATCCTGTTGGAGTGCAACTGACTGGCTTACCTGAGGGGAGAGAAGGGATTTGGGGCTTTCATTTGAACGGACTTGGGGGAAAGAACCCGGAAAAAACCTGGAACCCTTCTAAAGGTCAATGGGAGCCATTTAGGGGCTACGGAATGAGTGAGGAACTCCAATTCTACCGATGGAAACGAACCTTTTCTAATTGACCCAATCCTTCCTTCCAGGGACTTTCCTTTTACATTGAAAAAGATCAGAATTGGGGTGATTGCAGCCGCTGGAAAAGGTACCAGAGCCTATCCCCGTACGAGTTTTATACCAAAACCACTCTTTGTCATCGAAGGTAAAACCATCCTCCACAGGAATGTGGAACTGATGGCGAAAACATTCGGGATTGAAAAGGTGTATGTGCTTGTTGGCCACCTAAAAGAACATATCAAAGCGGAAGTGGAACACATTCGTTTGGAACTTCCCAAAGTTGTCATTGAAACCGTCTTATGGACGGAAAAAGGTTTGGCTTCTGATGTTGCCAGTTTGGAAAAAATGATCCATGAACCTTTCCTTACCATCTTGGGTGATGAATTTTATTACAGATCCAATCATGAAATGTTTCTAAAAGCGCTGAAGAAACATCCAAAAATGTCTGCCTCTATTGGCATTGTAAAAACATCCTTATTGTCTCGTATCCGCAAAAATTATTCAGTTGTATTAGAAGATGATAAAATTCTAAATTTAGTAGAAAAACCAGAAAATCCTCCGAATGAACTTTTGGGTTTGGGTAGTTATTATTTTACTCCAGAATATTTTGAAGTATTTAAAAAAACACCACCTTCCCCAAAATCTGGTGTCATCGAAATCACGGATGTCATTGATAAAATGGCAAAGGAAACCAGTGGGGGAGTATTTGCAACAACTCTGAATTGTGAGTATTTCAATATCAACTCCATGCAAGATTATTATCATGCTGTTTACGAAGTTAGAAACGATTTGTTTTCGAAATTCAAAACGAGTTTGATAATCCCAACCAATAACAATGAACGTTCCATTACGGATGTCATTGTTGATTTTAAAGACAAGTTCAATGAAATCATTGTGATAGATAACGAATCCACTGATGAAACATTGACTCTTGCAAAAAAAGAAAAAGTAAAAACATATACTTTCCCTGGTGATGGTGACCCCACACGATTGGGAGAACAAGTCCGCCGTGGAATGGAATACGCAACAGGAGATATTCTGGTTGTAGTTTCACCAGACGGTTCTTTTCGTTCCAAAGATTTTCCAAAACTCCTCGAATACATGAAAGATTCGGACATGGTCATTGGAACAAGGACAACAAGACAGATGATCGAACAAGGTTCCAATTTAAAACCATTGTATCGATTGGTGAATTTATTGATGGGGAAATTGGTAGAAGTATTTTGGTGGGGCCAAGAACCAAGATTTACGGATGTAGATTGTCAATTTTTCTCTGTTTGGCGAGAGTCATATGACCGTGTAAAACCTCAGTTACTTGTAGAGGATCGAAAATTCATAGTGGAGATGATGATTGATATCGTCAGATCCCATATGAGATGTATTGAGATTCCAGTTTCTTACTTCAAACCAGTAGGACAAGTGGAATATCGATTGCGCGATATGATTTCGGATTCATTCCAAATATTCAAATTAATTTTATCAAAAAAGTTTTTCTTAGGAGAAAGTCGCGATGGCGAATAAAGTATTAGTAACTGGTGGATGTGGATTTTTAGGATCCCATGTTTGTGAATTATTCCGTAAAGAAGGTTGGGATGTTGTCAGTTTTGATAACATGACAAAATATGAATTGAAACGCACTGGTTACGGAACAGACGCTACTCGAGATTATAACTGGAATTATTTAAAATCCCTTGGTGTTACCATGGTGAAAGGTGATATCCGAAACATAGAACATTTAATGGATCGCAGTGCAGATTGTGATTATATCATTCACACAGCAGCTCAACCTGCGATGACGATTTCTTGGGAAGATCCAGAACTTGATTTTTCAACGAATGTGATCGGAACATTTAACGTGATGGAAGCTGCAAGAAAACACAAAATCCCTGTAGTAAACACATCTTCAATCCATGTTTACGGAAACTCGATCAACGACAGTCTCAAAGAAGACAAAACTTCCTATGTAAGAGAACCAGTGGAAATACCTGTCACTCATCCAACAATGGTAGGCCAAATTTCTCCTCTTCATGCTTCTAAAATGAGTGCCGAACATTATGTTCGATCTTATACAGATATGTATGGCGTGAAAGCGGCTAGTTTCCGATTTACAGGAATTTACGGAGAACGTCAGTTTGGTGGAGAAGACCATGGTTGGGTTGCAAATTTTGCGATTCGTTCTGTTTTTGGTTTACCTCTTCGTATTTTTGGAACTGGAAAACAAACTCGAGATATTTTACACGCGGAAGATGGGGCAAAGTCTTATTTAGAATTTTTTAAGAACCCAATTCCAGGTGTTTATAATATTGGTGGTGCTAGCCCACATAAAATCTCCTTATTAGAATGTATTTATCTCATAGGCGAAATTCTTGGAAAAAAACAAGAGATTCTCTTTGAGGTGGAAAGACCAGGTGACATGCGTTACTTTATCTGTGATATTTCCGAAGCGAAGAAATTTGGATTCAATCCAAAAATTCTTCCAAAAGAAGGGGTCACTCGGCTTTTGAAATGGATCGAAGCAAACAAAGACGTATTCAACATCGCTGGTAAGTAATATGGCAAATCGAACACTTGTGGTGATCCCAGCTTATAATGAAGCAGCCACAATTGAAGAAGTGGTGCGTGGCGCGATCGCCTATGCAGATGTCTCTGTGACAGATGACGCTAGTAAGGATGCAACACCAACGATTCTAAAAAAACTCTCAAAAGAATTCGGATCCAAACTCCATGTGATCCGACATGAGAAAAATACTCATATCCCAAAAGGAATCCAAGATGGGATGAAGTATGCTGTCGAAAAAAAATATGATTGGGTCATTACTATGGATGCTGGTTTGTCCCATGATGCAGCATATCTCAAAGACTTTATCCAATTTCCCAATTGTGATTTGGTCATCGGATCTCGAACCTCGACAGTGAATGTGCCTTTGTATCGCAAACTGATCTCTTGGTTAGCTGCGAAAGTGATGAACTACTGTTTGTCAAATGGGGTATTCAATCTGTTTGGGAATCGATTGCGAGATTGCACTAGTGGATATAGACGTTATTCCAGATCCATGTTTGAGAAAATTGCAAACTACCCATTGGAATCAGTTGCCTTTGATTTCCATATGGAAGCATTGTCGATTGTTTCCAAACACAATGGTAACATCAAAGAACTTCCCATCAAATACGTTTTTTCAAATAGCAGTTTCAATCGTAAGGTTTTAAAACTAGCCATTCAATTTGCAAAAAAACTTTTATTAAGAAAATGGAAACTGATCCCCGAATACCCGTAACACAAAGCCGAATAGGAATCAAATGGAAAGTGTTTCTCGCTACCATTTGTTTGTTAGCTGGTATTTTTTTACTCGATAGAGTGTTATTTTATGACCTCTATTTTCAATTCCCCAACGAGACAGAGTGGGATTCTTCTCCTTGGTACAATTTTATTTACAAAACAAAATCCTTACAAAAAGAAAAAAACGAACATAGAACCATCATCACAGGTAGTTCCGTTGCTTTGTATTCAGTATTACCAGATTTATTGAATCAAACCAAAGATCGAAAAACGAAATACGATTTTTTTTCTCACGTGGCCATGTCGCCCACAGATCTTTATTATTATAAAGAAACATTACGTTCCACGAATCCTGATCTTGTTGTTTACCTTCACAATTTCGCTGATTTACAATGGGAATATCTAGATAAATCAGAAAACAGATTCACTTTCCAAGAAGACGTTTGGGTTCAACAATTGGCAGATCGGTATCCGACCAAAACCATTTATCCAACACAATTTCTAAAAGAATACGGTTATCGAATCTCCCGAAAATCATTTTCGAAACTAGCCACCAAATCCTTGTTTTATGTGAGTCGTTTTAGAGTATTCTTTTGGGATCCTATTGTGGTTTATATTGATAACCATTTTCGAAGTGGAAGGAAATATCATTTATACCAAGGTGAGATTCCCAAAGAAGGGATATGGTCCAAAGGGTGGACCAAAGAAGTAGCAACCATCTCTTGCACGGAACAAAGAAAACGAGAATCCATTTTTTTACAAAAACCAAATACAGAGCTTACGTTTCGATTTTACTCAGATGAAACATCTCTTTTAGCAAAGACACCAAGTGTTTCCACAGTAAAAACTTTTACGAAATCAGGTTGGGTCGATATACGATGGAATGAGTTAGTGGGTAAAGAAAACGAATGGAATATCGTGCAAATCCAAGTGGGATCCAATGTCCCCTCGGCGAAAGAAGTGAATTTGATTCGGTATGGAAAAGATGAAACTGTTGGAATTCGTTTGTCTCATTTTTTCTGCAAACGATTGAGTAGTGAAAATTTTGCATATTCCCGAAGAAGTTTTTGGGATGACACCCGTTTTATCCAGATGTCTGATTCTGAATTCAGGGACGAATACTTTGAAAGGATGATCAAAGATTCTGGGAATCGAAATGAACTATTTCGTCTTCACATTGTTCGGGAAGCAAAAAAAACAGTGAACACGGTGCGTTTCGAGCCATGGACTGAATACAATCGTATCTTAGAAATATCAGATTATTTTTATCAAAGCAAAATTCCCTTTGTTTTAGTTTTAAGTCCTGAAAATCCAATTGAGTATGCTTACTATCAGAATTCACAGTGGAGAAAGGATTGGATTTCTGATCTACGAACGAATTTAGAAAAACGTGGGCAAATACTCATTGATCATACCGATGTTGTGAAAGATGTTCGGTATTTTTTTGATCCTCATCATTTAACATACGAAGGTGCCAGTTTTTATAATTCTATTTTTTCCAAATCATTAGAGCCGTACTTCTCAAATCAGAAAACGGAATCGTTTCAGGAGAAACCATAATGTTACTAAAAAAGTTAAATCCAATATTCCTGTATCTAAACACAAAACAATGGTTAACGGTTTTAGTTTTTCTTTTAATATGGGGGATTACCTCGATTTCGTATTGGAAAAAATACGAATGGAATCCTAGTTCCATGGTGAATTTTGGACATGAGTTTGCCTTACAAAATGAGTCCGAAACTCCAAAAAACGCAATTCTTTTCAAAGGAGAAGAAGGGGATTTAGGGGCGGGATATGATGGACAAATTTTTTATTATTTTTCCAGACCACTTTCCAATTTTAATTTGAATTGGCCAAAGGGATTTGATGAATCCTATCGTGCTCCAAGGATCGGATATCCTTTGTTAGTTGCATTATTTGGTTTTTTTGGAAAAACAAGTGCCATTTTTGGGATGTATTTTTGGAATATCACGTTGATTTTAGTTTCTTATTTTTTTCTTAGGAAACTTTTAGATGAAGAATCGAAACCTTATGCGGTTTTATATTTACTCAGTCCATTCGCATTGGGGAGTTATTATGTTCTTGTGAGTGATTCTGTTATGGTGTCTCTTTTGATCATCGCTTACTATTTTTATATAAAAGAAAACCATCTTGTTTTTATTTTATTATCCAGTTTAGCAATCCTCACAAAAGAACCAGCTCTGTTTTTATTATTCCCTCTTGGCTTAGCTGCCTTGTTTCGTAAAGATTGGAAAAAGATGATTATCGTTGGATTGGTCCTAGTGATTCCCATCTGTTGGCATTTGTATTTATCATACCGTTTTCCCAATTGGAGACCAGGACGACTTACCGATTTTATTTTGCCTTTGGAAGGAATGATTTCTTATATGGAATCCATCTGGAGCCAATTGGCTCATGGAAACAATTGGAAAGATTTGGCACGACTTCTTTCACGGTTCCCACTGCTTGTACTTTTCTTCTTAGGAGTATTTTTGCCTTTCACAGGAAAACTCACGAAAGGATGGGAATTTAGGATTTCATTTTTACTGATTCTCTTTATGGTCGGAACAGCTGGGTATTACCATTTCTGGTCTGTATATGAAAACGTATCTAGAATGTTTACACTTAGCATCCCTGTGCTTTTATTGTTGTATAATGAAGACAAAACGATCCGCAAACAAGAATATATTCTTGTTACACTTCTCATTTTGGTTTTATTCCTCATAAAAGTATTATTCATTTCAAAACAATTGAATTACCAAGTTGGATTTTAGAAGTTTGATTCTTTTTGAATTTGGAAATTCTTTTTTGCTTCTTCGTTTAAACTTTGAATTTCTTCTTTTTTGAAGACCAATTCGGTACCATCATTCAATACAAATTGGATGAATGGCGAATCGGATTGGTTTACGATGTCTCGTAGATCTTCTAAAGACGAAACCTCTTTCCCATTCACTGTTTTTAAAATCACTTGGTGAGTAGTGTGGTATGCTTTATTCCCTGACAGTGGAAATACTTGTGATAAAAAGACAATTTTGCCTTCTTTCGATTTTCTTTTGATTCGATAAAAGTCATTTAAATACAGGAGTTCTTTGCTAACACGATTGCGCCATTGATTGCCATGTTCAGTTAAATAGGTTTCTGATAATTCTAAGAAAACAATGCCAGCTAACATTAAATATTTGGGAGGTTGGAATCTTGTATTTCCGTGTGGAATTCGAATATCAGCTTCATTGAGAGGTTTCGTTTCTAATTCTAGTTGGATTGGTTTTTTCTTTCGTAAAACTTTAAGTTTTATTTTTTTTCCAAACGCAGATTCTGTATCATAAGTATTATGGAATAAATAAGAAAGATTGAGTTTCCCAAATTTGGGATGATCAAAATATCCTTTGGGATCAATTTTATAATTTGATACTTCCAAAATCACATCTTCCAATTCTAAGATTCCAGAAGTCGAAGAATTTGGATAAATTTCAGCTACTAAGACTCCTAAATCATCTTTTCTAAGTCCAAAATAGTTTCGGGACGCAACATCGAGTAGGGGTTTGTAACGAAATCCTTTGAACGGGAATGGTTTCCCTTCGATAAAATGTTTGATGGCAAAGGAAGGGATCATTTTTCCCATTCCATTTTCTTTGAACTGGTATAAAATGCCTTGTGGGATTCTAGAAGTCACATCTACGACAAGTTCGCCAATGCCTTCCAATTTTTCCTCTGATTGAATTTCGATATAAGGTAGTTCCACATAACCACTGGCATACGCTTCGACATCCAATCGAATCATTCTAATTTTTTTCTCTTCCAAATTCCTTTGGTCTTTGCTTTCCATCACAAGGCCTGTGCCTGGTAAAAAAATTTCGTTTGGAAACTGGACTGGTTTCAAATCTTTTTGAAAACTTGGGTCATCTAACTTAAGAATGGCGAGTCCTAAATCGGCATCTAATCTTTCTAGTTCTGCAGTATACACTTTTAACGCATCTGGCTTTTTTACTTCTATGTTCGTGTAAAAATAAATTGCCTGAGCTGGAACTAAAATTCGGTTTTCGCCAATATAAATTCCAGTGGATTGTCGAATCTCCGGATTTTTAAATCTCCATGGTTGGATAAAGTTTGGATATAAAACCGTTACCTTAATTTGTAAGATGGAAGCATCCGTACTCGAAACAGGGACAGATTTCCCTTGAATTTGGAAAACAAAACTTAAGAGAAAGATCAATAGAGATAAAAAGAGAGAGGAATTTTTCATTTGTTACCTGTGATATGATAGGTGCGTTTGATTTCGATATTACCTTTTTCCATTTCTTCCCGATCTAAAAGAAGTGGTACTTGAATTCCATAAAACTGGATTTTCATTGTTTTCTCTTTTGAGTTTTGATACAAATCTTTCAGATGGTTTAGGTTTTTCACCTTCGTACCATTAAACGATTCTACAACCATGTTCATGTAGAAGTCAGAATGGGAATTGATGGGATGAGGTAATTTCCGATACAAAACCACATCTTCATTTTCGCCGTCATTCAGAGGGGAGGCATCATAAAAACGATACACTAGTAAACTCCCGCCCTGGGTTTGTCCATTTTTACTCCAAGCTTCTAACAAATCTCGGGTTACAGTTTGGAAAACTAAACCACCTAACAAAAAGTAATCGTATTCTTTCCCATAACTGGATCTTTGGTTTTCCATTTGAGGCATTTTTTTGGCAGGAAAACGCACTTGGATTTTTTTCTTTTGCCTGATTAAATCAAATTGGATTTCTTCTCCCGCAAATTTGTTATCAATCACCTCTAAAAAATCAATGGAGTTTGTTTCGATTAAATTTCCATTGCGACCAATGTTACGTCCATCGATGGCTGTTAAGTAGTCTCCAGGGAATAAATACCCATCTGCCGAACCTTGTTTGAATACTCTTGTGACAAATACTCCTTCCTCCGATTGAGGAATTCCATAAAACTTACGATGGGACTCAGAAAAAGAATTTTGGGTTTGGATACCAAGTTCCACATAACCATGATAAATTCCATCTTCAATGTCTTTCAAAAAATGTTGGATGACATTGGTTGGGATGATATAACCAATATTTTCCCCTTTTGTGGAAGCTTGGAATGCCACTCCAACCACTTTCCCATTTTGAAGTGCAGGTCCACCTGAGTTTCCAGGATTGATAGCTGCATCTACTTGTACAACCAAATGGCTATCAATCCCAGTATGTGCATAACTTGATTGTTCAATTCTGGAAACAATTCCTCGGCTAACGGAGATTTTACTCCCACCGATGGGATAACCTAATATGTCTACAGGACTTGCTAATTCTGGTAAACCACCTAACTCAAGTTGTATACTATTTTTATAAAAACTTTCATCGGGCACTTCTAAAATTGCCAAATCACAATCATGGGCAATGTATAAAACTTTTAATTCATACCATTCCGTTTGGTTGTACCTTTGTGCTTCGATAAATTTTGCATTGGAAACAACATGGGCATTGGTTAAAATTCGATTTTTGGAAATGATGAATCCAGAGCCAGTGGAAGCCGAAATTCCAGAAGACATCCAGGGTGAGAAAGGATCTTTTGTTTGCGAAAAAACACGGATTTGGACTACAGATTTCTTCAATTCGTCAATAGATTGTGAGTTGTCTTGTGCCGAAATGGGAAGGGACAATAAAATTAGAAAAAATAAAATAGTACTCGCAAAGGGAATTAGGGTCGTTAGTCTTTTTTTTTGTTTCTGCATGAGTTTTTTAGAATCCATTTTATTCGGATCAGTTGCCTTTTTTTCGTTGATTACGGGCATCGTTTCCTTTAGAAAGAACCCTCGCACGGGAATGAAAACAAGTTTTTCAGTCCTTGCTGGTTTTTTCTGTATCGGTGATTTCACAATCATCATTGATACTTTGTTCTTAAAAAATCAAATTCTAGACCATCCTCATATCATTTCAACCTACTTGGTTTTCTTTTCCTTTGTATTGATATTTTTTGGATTACATTTTCCTACTTTTTTTCGAAACTTCCCGAGACTTCTCATTATCGCTTCTTTTGATTTCGGAATGGGCATTATGTTATTGTTAGTTGATTTGGGGCTGTTGAATGATGTTTATCCAGAAGCAAGTTTAATTTTACTCAAATACTATTATAATACTTATTATATTCTTACATTTTTTATATTTTCTTATCTCATCACTTCCAAACTTCAATTTAATTTTCCTGCCATCCAGAAGTTTATGGAATATATTTATTACGCTGCAATTTTTACTTGTTTTAGTTTTTTGATCATTTGTATTTTTCCATCCAACATTCCATTCACAACAAAGTATTTTTTACATTTTTTCTTATTTATGAATTTACTGTTTTTGATGTGTTTTATTGTCTTTTTGTTTCATTATTCGTTTACAAAAGACTATCTCACACATCCGTTTTCTTTTTTGTTTGAACGTTCCAAACAAATTTTTGAAGAGAAAATTCCAGCGAACCGAGCCAACTCACGGCTCATCAAAGAAAAACTTTGGCTCCTTTATGACAAACAAAATTGGCGTCATACGATGGATAGTTTTTGGTTCCAAATCCTTGTGGATGAAACTTTAGATAATGCTTTAGAACACGGTGGCAAAAGGGAAGATGATATCATCACCGTCCACGTATTTGAATCTGCAAAGTTCATTGATGTGTTTGTCATTGATAGTGGAAAAGGATTTAATCCACGTCATGTTCCAAGTCCCATCGAATCTGACCGTAAACTGATAACCGGGGGAAGGGGAATTCACATCCTAAAAAAACTATTTTTAGTGAGATGGAATTTTTTAGGAAACGAAGTGAATATACGAGTGGATAAAACAAAAAGTTCCGATTGGAAAACTAACGTTTAGTCGAAACTTTCTGTTTTGAATGGATATTTTTTTTAGTGTCCTTCAAATTCGCAAATCGAATACACATCTATCCCGTAGGTATCCTTGATTCGTTTTGCTCCACCTAAATCAGGTAAGTTGATGATTGTAGAACATTCATGAATTTGGCCTTTTAGGTTTTGGATGAGTTTGATAGAGGCTTCCAAGGTTCCCCCTGTAGCAATGAGATCGTCCATGATGAGAACTTTGTCACCTGGCACGATTGCATCCGTGTGAATTTCTACATGGTCAACCCCATATTCCAAAGCATAAGATTCGGAAATGGTAGTTCCTGGTAGTTTTCCTTTTTTGCGAATGGGAACAAAACCCACTCCCAATTGGAACGCAAGTGCGGCACCTGGGATAAACCCTCTTGCATCGATGGCAGCAATTTTATTTAATTTTGCATTTTGGTATCGTTCTACAAACATCCCAATGGTGAGTTGGAAACCTTCTGGATCGATGAGCAGGGACGTGATGTCTCGAAACAAAATCCCTGGTTTCGGGTAATCAGGAATGGTTCGTATCTTAGATTTAACAATGGACATAAAAGGATGAAACCAAGGAAGACTAGGGTCTTGCAATAAAAAAAGGCCGGCAATTGCCGACCTTTCTCACCATTCCTTAGTTTTCTGATATGGTTTATCTCATTTGTTTGAGGGCCAAAATTCGTTCTTCTAATGCCGGGTGAGTGGCAAAAAGAGATAAGAATCCACCTTTCTTAGAAGAGATTTTGAAGGATGCAAGAGCTTCGCCTCTTGGGTCTTCTGGCATCTCTACCATTTGTCTGAGGGACTCGAGGGCCGAAATCATGGACTCTCTTCCCGCAAGTTTTGCACCACCAGCATCAGCTCGAAACTCTCTTTGGCGAGAGAAATAAGCCACAGCGATGGAACCAAGGATCGAGAATACAATGTCGAGTAAGATGGTTACTGCAATGCGAACAATATGTGCCATCTCTTCTTTCACCGCATTTGCCGCTACATAAGCAATGATACGTGAGATAAACATTGCAAACGAGTTTACCACACCTTGGATGAGGGTAAGAGTCACCATATCACCGTTGGCAATGTGGGACAATTCGTGAGCAAGCACACCTTCTAACTCTTGTGTGTTCATTCGATTGAGTAGGCCAGTAGAAACTGCTACCAAGGCACTTGATTTACTAGGTCCTGTTGCAAACGCATTCACTTCAGGGGATTCGTAAATTCCCACCTCAGGCATAGGAAGGTGAGCTCGTTGTGCTAAAGATTGAACACGACGATAGATTTCCATTTCATGCGAAGAGGCTTGTTTCGGATCGATGATTTTGACTCCCATCGTCCATTTCGCCATCATCTTTGAGAGTAAAAGGGAAATAAAAGACCCCGCCATACCCCACATCAAACAGAAAATAATGAGCCTAGTTAGATCCAAACCAAAGGCTCGGATGCTAAATCCCATCGAACCCATGAGGGTAGTAACGATGGAAATCGTAGTCATAATCAATATATTGGTTAACAGGAAAAAACCGATTCGTTTGATCCAAGTCATAGGATATTGTTCTCCTTAAGGTTCTTTTGGGAACCTATACATTAGACTGAAACTCTAAGACTGTTTGCAAAAGATTACAAGCAATTTAATGGGTAGAAGTATCCGCTTTTTCTTTGGAACCGAGGAACTGAATCAGTAAAAACAAGGTCGCAAGAGAAAGATAGGCGATTGGAAAATCCCAACTGGCAATTTCGGTGAATCGATTCAAAATCGCATTCCCTTTCAATTCATAAGCGTGGATCCAACCTACCGTTGACAAAACTGCTGCAATCACTGCCCATAGGCTTGCCTTCCACCATTCTCGTTCCAAAATGAAAACGACCATGGCCGCCCATATCATAGAAGTGATGAGAAACCCTTGGGAAAGTGAGAGGACTCCTCCAAGAGCATAGGGAAGAAACGGCATATGAGTTGGGATGTCAGACAAAGAAAAATGAATTTCTTTTGCTCCACCTACTTCCTGTAAAATGCCTTGGAGTTTTCCATCTAAATATAAAAATACATTTTGGATGATGAGAACTGCCCAACCAGCAAATGCAGGTAATAAACCAACGACAACAGCAGGAGAGTGGTGTTTGGGGATCGCTTGGAATGCTTGGCTTGTGATGATAATCCCTATCCACAATACAATCGCCATTCCTGCTTCTATAGGGATGAGAGCTTGGATAAGACCCATCAGTCCAAACAAACTAACGACTGTCATGAACACACCGGATAACATCGAATAACTGTGTTTTGCCCCTAGAGCTTTCCAACCAGGGTGACCAATGTAAATGGTAGTTGGGAAAGGGGAACCAAATAGTGTACCAGCAAGTGTTCCAATACCATTCACAAGTAAGGATGTTTTTGTATCAAAACTATCCCCAGAAGCTTCTGCGGATTCAATATTTTGTAAAGAACCAATCACATTAAAGATGCCCATAGGTAAGATGATCGAAAAGTAGGCTTGTAAATTGGCATAGTTCAGTGTTTCTAAAAGAGGACCAAGGGAAAGTTGCGGGAAATAAAAACCTAAATTAGAAAGTCCATTTTGAATTCCTGCTTCCTGGTAAATGGGATCTCCCCAAAAACTAGAAAGATAGGATAAGAATACTCCTACAAGAACAGACAAAAAGCCACCTGGGATTCCAAAAGGGAAACGAACCTTTCCAAAGTATTGGAGAAGGATGATTCCGAGTGGGATAAAGGCAATGAGAGGTCTTTCAAAAGTTCTCAGTAAAAAATCCATGGAGATAAAGGTAAGGGCAATTCCTGCCAAAGCAGAAAGTAAGGCAGCTCTTGGTGTGTATTTACGGATGTGGGCTGCAAGGAATGATCCTAAAACTTCAATCAAACCGGAAGCAAAGGAAACAAGAAGTCCTGCTTTCCAAGCTTCTTTGTAATCACCTGTCGCTTGGTAGGTGGGAAACATCACAAAAAAGATAAAAGCAAATAAAGATACGGTATTGATTCCATAAGGAATTGCTGTGACATCCGTTCGGTTGGTTCTTTGTCCTAGTTTCCAAGCTTGCCAGGCATAAAATACATTCCCAACAAGTAAGGAAACAGCAGCTCCAGGTAACACCACTGAGGTGATAAATGCCAAAGGAAAGCCACAGACACCAATACAAAGGGCAGAAAGAACTAATAGT
Source organism: Leptospira kemamanensis (assembly GCF_004769665.1). GTDB lineage: Bacteria > Spirochaetota > Leptospiria > Leptospirales > Leptospiraceae > Leptospira_A > Leptospira_A kemamanensis. The sequence continues at coordinate 55,245 of NZ_RQGG01000010.1, read as the reverse complement.
TGAATCAGGTTGTCGACCATAAGACCAAAAAATCCGTCTAGGTCACCACGTGTGATGGTAAAAAAATTCATTCGCTTCGTTTGCCTCCAAAATCAACTCGAATGACATTTCCATCTCCCGTTACTTCTGGTTTGGGAGTTTTGGGTTTTGTTTGCGTTTCCTCTGGGCTTATATTTGTTTCGATTTGTAGAAACCGAAGTTGAGTCGCAGAATTTTGAAATTTATCGTAGATACGAAAAACGGCATCCCAAGGAATCATTGTTGGTTCCCAAGTAGATCCAAATTGTAACTCAGCAAATAAATAATCGGGTTTACTATCTAATACTTTTACCGCTTTGTCACCAAACACAAGTACGATGCCAGATTCTTTTTCTGCATTCAGTAGGCCTCGTTTTCCAATTTCTAATTTGGGGTGTGGCATGACATGGATGTAAAAAATACCAAATCGTTCCCAATACAAATTAAATAAATCTCGTTTGAACTCACGTAATGTTGTGATTTCTTCCTGCGTGAGGTTTTGGCTCATAAATTCCTTTTACCGAGTGATGTTTCCCATTCGATGTATTCATCGTGAATTTTATATTCTGGTATGATGTCTTTTAATGCTGCAAAAATTTCTCTGCTTTTGTTGGCTTTTGCCAAAGAAAACAATCGATTCAATTTGTTTTGGAAAAGTAATAAATTGTAATGATCAAGAGGAGCAGCGATCCGAATTTTTGGATGATGAGTTTTTTTAATTCCTTCTTCATTTAACAGGAGTTCTTCGTACAATTTTTCGCCTGGGCGTAATCCAGAAAACTCAATATTGATGTCTTTGTAAGGAGTGTAACCTGATAAACGAATCATCTCTTCTGCGAGGGAGAGGATTTTTACTGGTTCGCCCATATCGAGTAAAAAGATTTCTCCATGTTCGCCCATACTACCCGCTTGTAACACAAGTTGTGTGGCTTCTGGGATCGTCATAAAATAACGAATGACCTCGGGGTGGGAGACAGTCACTGGGCCACCACGTTTGATTTGTTCCCGAAATCTTGGAATCACACTTCCATTGGAACCAAGTACGTTTCCAAATCGAACGGTAATGAATTTTGTGCGAGAATTTTGGGAGATATGTTGTAAGTAAATTTCTGCGGCACGTTTTGAGGCGCCCATCACATTGACTGGGTTTACAGCTTTGTCTGTAGAGATTAATACAAAACGTTCCACACCAATGAGTCGGCAAACATCAGCCACGTTTTTTGTACCCATGACGTTATTGAGGATTGCTTCCGAAGGATTGATTTCCATCATCGGAACGTGTTTGTAAGCGGCAGAGTGGAAAACTACAGAAGGTCTGTGTTCTTCAAAAACGGCAGAAATCCTAGATAAATTTTTTACGTCTGCGACAACTGGCCGGATATCAATATTAAATTCAGAAAAGTTTTTCCTCAGTTCATAATCGATTTCGTATAACGGAGTTTCGGCGGCATCTAAAATGACAAGAACACTAGGTTTAAAAATTGCCACTTGGCGGCAAATTTCAGATCCAATGGAACCACCAGCCCCTGTGACTAAAATGACTTTTTTCTCTAAATAAGAACGAATGGATTCAATTTCCAAATTCACCGTGGGTCGCCCGAGTAAGTCTTCCACTTGTACTTCCCGAAGTTGAGTGATGTTTGGTTTCCCTGCGAGATATTCGCCAAACGTTGGTAAGATTTTAAACTCAACACCAGCGCCATCACATTCTTTCATGAGTTTGCTCACAACACGCCCATCGGGTTGGGGAACGGTCATGATTACTTTTTTGATTCCATACCGAACCAAAACTTTTCCTATGTCATCCGTGGAACCGAGGATGGGAACACCTTGGATGTAACCACCTTTTTTAGAGATGTTATCATCTAAAAATCCAACTGGAAGATAATCTAGGTCAATATTTCGCCTAATTTCTGTTAAGAAAGAACTTCCTAATTTGCCCGCTCCAACAAGTAAGATGGGAGTTCCTTTTCGAATTTTGTCTGAACTGAAAATTTGTTCACGGATCATTCTCCAACTCAAACTGCGGAGGCATAAAAATCCGAGTAAGATGAGAGTATCAAGGATCGGAACCATCCGAGAGAGTTGGTAAAATCGATTGTAAAAAAGCAGTGCTAGTGTTGAGACAAGAGAAGAAAGGATGGTTGCTTTGATGATGGCTAAAAGATCGTGTAAAGAAGCATAAGACCATAAGGAACGATAAATTCCTGAAAACAGAAAGACAACACTACGAGTGACCACAACGATGGTGGCGCAAATCCAAAAATCGGGATAATTTTCTAAGAAGCTTATGTTTTCGAAACGCACAAGGTGTGCGAGAAAATAGGACAAAAACATAAAGAGGATGTCGACAGGAAAAACCCAGTATCTTCTTGGAATCGATTTCATATCTGATAAATAAAGGTATTTGGAACAAAATTCCTTGTAAATACAGAATCTGTTCCGAAGAATAGAAAAGAGGAAAAACCTGTTTGAAATCACTTCTTTTCCGCTTAGCGGGGATATTTTCCGCCGAAATAGGCTCGGAACTTTATTTAAAACTAAAGGAAGAAACCCTTTCGCCTGCTCTTTTTTGCCTTGATTTTAGCGAGGTGACTGAGGTCACGGAAGTGGGCTTTGAATTTCTCAAAAAAATGGCTGTCAGGTGTAAGGAGACAGGTTCCAAACTGGCAGGATTTGGATTGCAAACTGAAATTCCAGGTATGGATCCACAAATCCTTTCTTTTTTCAAAGAGGAAGCAGAATGTATCCATTACTTAGAATCATTTTACATCGGCGAAACGCCAGCCAATGAACTTAACCCAAATTCGAAAGAGGGCAAAACCATCCATTGTCCAGAATGCCAAACCAAACTCCGATTCAAACAAATGGGAGATCATCTTTGCCCGAATTGCCAGGCTAAATTCTTTGTGAACCAAAAAGGTTGGGTTTCCACTTACGAACGTTTGTTGTGATTCAAATGTTTGGTGGGAACAGCTTCCCAAGGTTTGTCTGGCCAAGGGTGTTTTGGATACCTTCCTTTTAATTCCTTTTTCACTTCATGGTAACCTTGGTTCCAAAAACTCTCTAAGTCTTTTGTAATTTGTACTGGCCTTCTTGCTGGTGATAATAAATGGATCAAAATTTTGACCTTGCCCTTTGCCAAACTTGGGAGTTGTTTTAGACCGAATAACTCTTGTAATTTGACATGTAACTCGGGTTCCTTTCCTGAATACTGGATGGAAATTCTAGAACCAGATGGAACTTGTAGGGAAGTAGGTGCTTCTTTATTCAAAATGGATTCTGTTTCATAACCTAGATATGCTTTAAAGGCTTCGAAATAGGGGATCCGATCCAAAGAAAATTTTTGTGTTTCCCAACCTAGGAAGGGGAAAAGCCATTCTTTGGCTGTTTGTTTTAATTCTTCAAATGATATCTTTGCATCCAAAACTTGGTGTTCTACCAAAAAACGCACTCGGTGGTAATACCGCATGAGTTCCTCATTTTTTCTCCATTCGGTTTCCCAATCTAAACTGAACAAATAAGCCTCCAATGCATTTTGGAGAGCAATTGGATTTGGTTTCAAAAGTTCTTTTGATTCTAATACCATCTCACCTAATCTTCGTTCTTCTGACACAAGTAAATAGGATTCTTCCTTTTGGTTGGTTCGAATTTCGGGACTTTCTTTGGTTTCGATTTGATCGGGAAGGCTTTCTTCGATGATATCTAATGAAATAGGAAGGTAATGTGTGATGTAGAGCGTTTGTCCAAAGGAAATGGTATCTAAAGCGATTAGGTATTCTGGAATATCCAGTAAATTCGTTTCTAAAACTCCGATTTTGCCATTGGAAAGTTTGTAGTCTTTTCCTTCCTTGGATTTACGTTTGGCGATTCGATCTGGGTATCCTTGGCAAAAATAAAACTCTCGAGACCGGTTCCTTTTGGAAGGAGAACTCTCATTTTTCCCTTTAAAAATGGCGAAAATTTGCTCATACACTAACTTGAGTTCGTTTGTGAATGTAAGTGTTTGGCCTGTTTGCATAAAATCTTTTGCCTCTTTGCCTGAGGATTCTTTTCCTACAATGAGAACAATGTCTTTGAGAATGTTCTCCATTGACTTAGGCAAACTCGCAACGATCCTTCCTAATCGAATGGGTAGGGGGTAGGACAAAGCCTCTTTACCAAGTTGGGTTAGATTGCCACTTCCATCCAAACAACCTAAGCGTTTCAAACGTTCCATGGATAAGATCAGTGAACCTTTGTTTGGTGGATCGAGGAAAGGAAGGGAATGGAGTTCTTCCCCAAATGATTTGACTTCCAAAACCAAACGATCCAAATCTCCTTCTAAAATTTCTGGTTTGGTGCGATCATAAAAACTAGATTCTTCTTCTTTCGACCAAAGTCTGTATACATATCCTTTTCCTTCCCTTGCCGCACGACCTGCTCGTTGTTTGGCACTACTCAAACTGATACGATCTTTTACTAGGTGTTGGATTCCGGAGTCTGGATCAAATACGGAGTGTTTGAAAAAACCTGTATCAAAGACCACACGAACACCAGGGATGGTGACTGAAGATTCAGCTAAATTCGTTGCGAGAATGATTTTCTTTTTTCCCATCGTTTCGGGGAGGAAAACCTTTTCTTGCTCTTGTAAACTCATATCACCAAATAATGGGTAAACGGAAGTTTGGTTTTGGCAAATGGGATTTGAACTCAGTACATATTTGAGATCTAAAATTTCTTTTTTCCCAGATAAAAATACAAGAATATCGCCTGACGTTTGTTCCACTGCCTTCGGAATGAGGTCAAGGAGTCTTGTTTGGGCATTTTTATTGGACTCACCCATATAAAAAATTTCCAAAGGATGTGTTTCTGTGGAAACTTGGATGGGTGGATTTTCAATTCCCAATTTAGAAAAATTTTGCCCTTCTAACGTTGCAGACATGACAAGGATCTTTAAATCCTTACGAAAGATTTCTTGGGTTTTTTTCGCGAGGGCAAAACAAAGGTCAGATTCCAATCTACGTTCGTGAAATTCATCAAATACCAAAAGCCCTATGTCCGAAAGTTCGGGATCCGAAAGAAGATATTTGGTTAAAATTCCATCAGTTACAAATTCAATTTTTGTATTCGCACTCGTTTTGGAGTCAAACCGAACCCTATACCCAACTGTTTGGCCCAAATCTTCTCCTATGGATTGGCTGATCCGTTTGGCTGCATTTTTGGCAGCGATTCGGCGAGGTTCTAAGATACAAATTTTTTTGCCGACACTCACTCCCTTTTTGAATAACTCCATAGGTAAGGCAGTGGTTTTTCCCGATCCTGGTGGTGCATCTAAGATCGTAATGGGAAAATTTTGAATTGATTCGACTATTTCCTGTAAGGCGGAAAGGACTGGGTAATTTGGATTTTTAGAATTCACAGTAGGGGATAAAAAATAGTTTTAGTTCCCAGCTAAAAATGCAAACAAATTGTATTTTTTTCTAAAAATCACAAGAATCGGGTTTCCTTGACTCTAAGTTTGGGTTAACCTAATCAGGTGGATATTCAGGAAAAACAATACAAACTCATTCAAAATTCCATAGAATACATTGTGAGCCACCATGAAACCCAACCGAGTTTGGATACTTTGGCAAGTCTTTCGGGTCTCAGTCCTTCCCATTTTCAAAAACTATTTCTTTTATATGTGGGTGTATCTCCCAAACAATTTTTAGCAGCAGTCACCATAACACATGCTAAGCGAATCGTAAAAAAGAATTCGTTACTCGAGACAAGTTTTGATTTAGGTTTGTCGGGATCTGGTAGATTACATGATTTATTTATCAAATGGGAAGGAATGACACCTGGGGTTTACAAATCAGGAGGGAAGGGGCTTTCTTTGTTTTATGAAACGATACCTACGATTTTTGGAGATTTGGTTGTTGTTTCCTCCGCATTCGGAATCCAATCCCTCCAATTTACTTCTTCTTTACAAGATAAGGCAACCCTCATTCAATTTATGCAAAATGAATTTCCAAATGCGATTTGGGAAGAGAAGGAAGCTCCTATACATACCAGTGTGAAAGAATACTTTCAGACCTTTGCCATTCCCAAAACTCCGATCCCCTTAGCGCTTAACGGAACTCCCTTTCAAATCAAAGTTTGGCAGTCGCTAGTCCAGATTCCATTGGGGTCAGTCTCCACGTATAGTGAAATTGCGAAATCCATTGGATACCCGAAGGCACAAAGAGCTGTTGGTTCGGCGATTGGGAAAAATCCAATAGCTGTCCTCATTCCATGCCATCGCGTGATTCAATCCTCTGGTTTGTTTGGAGGTTACAGGTGGGATCCACTGCGAAAATCAATGTTAATTGCCTGGGAGAAAGCAAAAACTTCTCCAAAAGCATAACTGAAATAAGATAGGTCATAACGAACGTTTGGATTTTGGATCTCAATTTGAGATCCATTTTTTTTAAAATACGATCTGTTTTAATGGGCAATCATACGAGTATGAGAGACGAGAAAAAATCCTATTAGTAATAAACACTGAGCAATCAGGTAAGTGACCCAAGGAACTTGGAATTCCCACTTGGGATGCCTGGTTCCGTTGATCGTAGTTTCTCCCATAACCGCATCTGACAATAAGAAAAAGCCAGCACCAATTGCTAAATAGACCCAAACACCACCATACAAAAGATAGGCGTTGATACAGAGGGATACAAAAAAACAGAGCACGAGACCATAAACAAATGCAGATGCCATCACCCATTTGGATCTTTCGGGATTGTAAACTCGAAAATAAAAAATCACAGCTGGCAAAATGAGTAAAACTGCAGTGACTAGGTAACTTTGTGTTCCTGAATACAATTCAGTCCAACTGATGAGCTTTTGAAACGCTAAGATGAAAAACACTTGGGCAATCGCAAAACTAAAAATTCCACCAAGAACTGGGTCTTTCATATACTTTTTTGCCAACGGGAATTGTAAATTGAACCAGTCACCTAGCATAGAGAATGCGATTGCATATAAAGGATAAGAAAACCTGGCATGTCCCATTTGGAATAACAACCAAGCAAATACAAGGACTTGGAAAGAAAAACCAAAGTATACACCACGAGAAATTTTGAGACGTGATGTTGGATCGCTTTCTTCACTGATTGTATACCAGTGGATACAAAAAGCAGAGACGATGGCAAAGGGAATGGCGGTGAGAATGAGGTAATAGACCATACTTCATTCTAACATAGAATGCCAAAAACGGCAAATAGATGGATTTTAAATGTGGTGAAAATCATTACTATATAGTATCCAATTGCTGTTGAAACAAAAGGATAACACGAACAAACTCCTAACGAGTTCAGATGGAGCTATCCCATTAAAAAAAATTCTAACTGCACCAGAATGAACGTTCTCAAAACGCGTTTGCACCGTTTCTAACGGTTTGTACTCCCTCGGTCGAAATACACTCTGGTTGCGAAACTCCATTAGGGAATTCATAGTGGTCGAAAATCGTAGTTTTGGTCCCATACAAATGCAAAAAAAGAACATTTTAATTTACTTAATTTCCTTATTCACATTGATTTCTTGCCCTGGAGGCGGGGGCGGTGGTGGCGGATCCGCCTTGGCTTTGTTAGGTTTTGGGGGAGGGTCATCATCGTCGACCGTCACAGACCCTTCAATCCCTCCGACGGAAACTCCCCAATTGCAAGTGTTTCGTGATGGGAACCAAATCACACATTCATCCACTACTAATATTGGTTCAGTAGTGGTATTAACTCCAGGAACCCCCGTTGTGTTTTCGATCAAAAACTATGGATTCCAAACTTTAAATTTAAATGGTGTTCCTGATGTGATTTCCAAAACAGGAACCCATGCGGCTCTCTTTACGATCACACAGCCTTCTGATCTTTCATTATCATTCAATGAAACTGTTGATTTTACGATCCAATTCAATCCAGATTCTTTAGGTGAAAAAACAGCTCAAATTTCGATTTCATCAAATGATCCTTCAAGACCAAATTTCCAAATCAATCTCACTGGAACTGGAACTCCTGTCCCTACACCTGAGATTTCGTTGACCATTGCGAGTGTTGATCGAGTCAGTGGATACACTCATACTTTTACTTCCGTACAAGAAGGTCTTACCGGATCAGATGTTACGGTAACCATTCGCAACCAAGGTACAGCTGCGTTAGACGTATCTAATATTTCGTTAGTATCAGGGGATACTTCTCAATTTTCGATCACTCCAGGAACAATCCCTAGAAGTGTCTCCGCTGGAGGGAGCACTACATTTACGATGCGTTTTAATCCAAGTTCGACGGGAACCAAAGCAGCAGTAGTGAATATTCTTTCCAATGATGGCGACGAGTCTACATTCGTACTCAATCTTTCAGGAAATGCTACTGCAGCTCCCGCCCCTGAAATCAATGTTGTTTTAGTTAGTAATTTGGGGACGATTGCAAATGGTGGATCCTATAATTTTCCAACTGTTGCTGCTACTGTGACAAATGCGACGGCAATCGATTTTAGAATCCAAAACCAAGGCAATGCCAATTTAAACTTAACGAGCGCTCCTAACTACGTTCAAATCACGGGCACTGATGCAAACCAATTTGAGTTTGTCGGATCCCAACCTACGACTCCAATTGCGAGTGCTTCGTTTCGTAATTTCTCGATTCGCTTTCGTCCAACTACAGAAGGCGCGAAAACTGCTTCTATCTCGATCGCAAATAATGATTCCAATGAGAATCCCTATACATTTACGATTACTGGAACAGCGGGACCTGCTCCTGCTCCCGAAATCAATTTGATAGCAAACAGTGTTGATATTGCAAGTGCTGGATCAATGACATCCTTTGGAACAGTTCGCGTTGGAAGCGCAAGTGCAAGTACTACTGTTACAATCCAAAATACAGGAAATGCTACCTTAAACTTAACAGGTACTCCAAGAGTTTCGATTGTTGGCGGGAACACTTCGGATTTCCAAATTGTAAGCCAACCATCTGCAAGTACAATCAATAGTGGATCCAGTTTAACTTTCACAGTGCGTTTTACCCCTACGGCAACAGGACTACGTTCCTCTACATTTCAAATCGCAAACAATGATAGCAATGAAGGCACGTATACTGTGAATATTTCTGGGACAGGGAATGAACCAACTTCTCCTTGCAGTCCAACAATTGACACATTCTCAAAAAATGCAAATGTGGGCTCTCAAGCTATCACAGGGGGAACATTGTATTGGGCAAGCACTCTAGGTTTTGCAATTTCACCTACTTCCCCAAGTGTAGTTTATTATATGGATCAACCTCATTCCAATCCATCGGCAGCGGTTTTAAGTTATTTCTATAATTTCACTCAAACTACACTCATGCAAAGTAGAGACTCTGTTGGTACAACTGTTATGTCAGGAATGATTCCTTATTCACGTTATTCGAATGATTATTTGACAATTGTAGGAGGATCAACGATTCCAACTTATAATCCTGCTTCTTCGTTTGCACTCTTGTTTGAACCGAACTCTACAGTTTCGTTTCAATCGACAACTGCGACAATAACTACAGCAACGAGTTGTAATCCAATGCTTTTGGAAGACCAAGCATTCACTTCTTCCGAAGGGACAACTTCCACGCATGGATTGGATAAGGTTTGGACGTATCGTAAAAAATTGAATGTTCGATTGATTTTCGTAGATGGCACGTATGCAACGCCAACGATTGCAGGGGTACAGGCAGCAGTGGATCGAATGATCCAAGTCTATGCACAAAATTCAGTAAAAATTGACCTTCAATTTACAGCAACCACGGTATCCGCAGCAGAATTTCAAACCATAGTTGATTTGGATGATGACACGGGTAGTGTCGCAGCATCACTTACAAAGCTTTATACTACAACAAGTGCTGCCCAGGATGCGACATCTCTTAATATTTATCTAACCGCAGATGAAAGCCAAGTTGGAGGTGTTCTTGGAATTTCTTCAGGAATTCCTGGACTTCCTGGTGTTACTGGAAGCAAAAAATCGGGTATGATCCTTTTTATCGAACCACACCGATCTTCTGGAGATCCTGGAGAAGTTCTCTCCAATGCGGATTTGGTGTTTTTAGGAAATACAATGGCCCACGAAGCGGGACATTTCCTTGGTCTCTTCCATACAAATGAAAGGAATGGATATAATGCCGCATCCCCAACTGGTCTAAATGCTCGTGATCCGATTCGCGACACACCATCTTGCGCATCTTCATTGGCGAATACTGTTTATCCGAATGGCGTAGTTGATATTGACGAATGTATTGGAACCACGTTTACGAGTGCTGGTGGATACAATTTGATGTTTTGGGCCGGTGACGGTGTGACCGACCAAGGACAACTCACAGGAGAGCAAGGGTGGCTCTTACGTAATAACCCATTAACTTATTAAGGAATTATAATATGAAAATGATGAAACTAATTTTTACCTTACTCATTCTGCAAACCACTTTGTTTGCAGAAGCATTGGATCCGAATCGTTACCAAAAGATCAAACGTATCTTAAGTCAAACAGGACATCTTGAATTGGATGTCATGAAACGTTCACTGGAATCGATTGTTAGTTACCCAGCACCTTATCTTCGAACTCTTAGTGAAGAGTCTGGGGTTCGGATTTATGTGAAAGAGAGAGCTATTATGCTTCTTGCTCATTATCCTGACGGAGAATCAGAAAACTTACTTAAAAATAATGTGGCAAACCAAGCACTTCATCCAAGTTTGCGCAAGTTTTCTGCCCGTTCTTATCGAGATGGATTCATCGGTAAAAAAGCAGACCAAGTGAATTCGTACCTAAACCAATATCGCTATGATGCGAAGATTGGAGATACAGTCCGGACACTTTTAGATCCAAAAATTAAAAAGAATTTAAATCTAAATTTGGAAAAAACAGAAGCTACTGAAAATATCAAAATGAAGAAAAAAGCGAATCAGTAATTGTGTCGTTAAATGTCAATCTTTCGGCATTAGAGAGTATCAATCGAGAATGTTGTACTCTTTGCGGGAACTAATTAAAATAAATTAGTTCCCTTAAATTTTTCACCCAAATCAACTCTGCTTGGCTCGATCCGTTATGTCGAACGGAATGCGCTCCTAGAAAAAAAACCTGAATTGTAAGCCTCCCATTTTGTCTAACAACCAGTGGTGCTCCTTCGATTTAGTTTTCTATTTCTCACATTATTTTCCCTAAGTCAATGTACAAAAACCAATCCGTCGTACGAAGCTTGTGAGAGGGCGGACTTGGATTATTTGGCCTGTTCTCTTGTCGTTTACCAATCCTATACATTTTGTGCCGAATCGGCTTCTGCGATATCAGGGAGTACCGAAACCAAGGCAGCGGCTAAATTTCAATGTGATGCAGAGCGATTGGTAGGTTCTTACCTTTGTGAAGACATCAAGAAAAAAGCCTGCGGAACCAAGTAAGGGTCCCTTACTTAGAACTAGTTAATGTTTTGAGATTTGACCCCGCGCCAGCGATTGCAGCGGAAATCTTTTCCCGCAAGTTGGCCTGCTTTGTTCTCTTATTCGAATGACTCGGAAAAGATTGGAGCGAAAAGCGCGGTCGATTTGCAAAGGTACGTTTTAGGAAATAATCGATTCGAGGCGCCCTAAGAGAAAGGGAATCGTATCAAATGGGTTGCTGTTACCCATGTGAGTGATCTAAAGTGTTACCGATGTGCCTTTCTGCACAACACGATACTGATATAATGCGACATAAGATTCATTATGGGAAGTTGCATATTGCTTCATAATTCATAGTATCTCAAATCAGAATAATGCTTCAAAAGTAAATGTATTTGTTCTGTCGAAAATTGACCGAAGGGGAACTGCGAACTTATTATTAAAAAAAATGTGGGAATTTGAGTTTGGATTGCGGATTTTGAAATTCTGTGTTAGGTGGGAAGTCCGCAAAAGAAAGCCCACAAGCCCGCCTCCACCACCCAATTCAGGGCGGGGGCCGCCCTGTCACCATGTGACATAGAAAACTTATCTTCTCTTTTCTATTTTCCTTCTTTCATTCGCTTCTGGATCACTTCATTCAAAACTTCCACAAGCTCTTGGAATTCGTCACCCTTACGAATGCGGATCGTTTCAATTGGTTCCCCAGAAGCCATCCTTTGGAGAGATCGTTTGATACTAAAAACAGGCCCAGCCATTTTGTGGGATTTGAAGATAGAGAATACGGTGATGAGTAAAAGGTATAAAACCGAAAGTGTCACAACCGCATCAAACTGAATCGTATAGAGATTCAATTGGTGGTCGTAGTTCGGAAGGTAAATCTCTCTGGGTACGAACTTTTCTTTCGCTTCCCCAGGAGCCGGATCTTCATTTTCGACTTTCCAATACACCGTTTGGGCATCTTGGCGCAGACGGAACACAGCCCCACCATCATACTTGGATTGGTTCAACCAGTACAAGAAGAGTAAGGTCACAAGTACTCCAGAGATAAACAAAAGAGAATAATGGGCTAAAAATTTTAATTGGAATTCCTTATCGATGAGATATCGGAATCGAAATGTTTTTTTGGGATTCTCTGGCATAGTTTCCTTTGCGTGGTGATGGTGCTTTTCGAAAAAAGAATTTCAGAAAAAGGAAATTTGTCAAAAAACTTCTGAGATTTAACGGATTTTTTCTGTTTCGAGGATGTTTTGGATGGGAATTTCAATGTCACCGTCCAAACCTTTGAAGTGCAAATGGGTTTCCGATTGCCCTAAGATCACTCCCCGGTATTCGGTTCCGTTATCCAATCGGACAAGTTCTAGGCGTGCATGTTCCTTGTACAACATGGATTCTTTTGTCAGGATTGACTGGGTATAAAAAGCCTTTAGTTCTTTTTCTTCTTTGGTGGTCACAGGAGAAGGAGATACTGGGAAAACTTCCCCTTGTTTAACAACTGCTTGTTGCTTTGCACTTAAAATCAATTCACCGAAGGAAACCGCCCCTTCTCTAACAGCAACAGTTTCGGTATTTCCATCATAGGTCACACTAAATACTGTTCCCCGAACTTGTGTAAGGTGATCGCCGGTTTGCACCACAAAGTCACTGTCTTTCGATAATTTGGAGACAGAGGCAAAGAGTTTCCCTTGTTTCACGGTAAACTTTTGGTTTACTGTCCCATCGTTTGTTTTTTGAATCAGATCCACGGCTACTTGTGACTCTTGCGCCACTCGAATCCAAGAACCTGTTTCGAAATGTAGGTCTGCTTGAGAGTTTTTTTCCGTTGTGATCCGATCACCGGAAGTGAGTTTATATGTTTCCATAAGGGGAACTGGAGTTGCGCTACCAGAAGGAATGACAAAGACAGTCCCTTTCACTTGTGAAACCGAAACAAGAAGTGGTAAGGAATCCATTCTTCGTTCTTCCATAGCAGAAGCACTGGCCACTTCCAAGTTTTTTTCCGGATCGGGTTTTATTAAGAAAACAAATAAGAATGTCGCTGCCAAAGCAAAACTAGCACCACCCACAAAAGTGAGACCAATGGGTTTTTTAAAAAAGGATATGATGTTGTTTTTGTTTTGATTCGGAACTTGGTATTCGTAACGAATCGAACGGGTCGCCATCTCTTCCCATTTTGGGAAGGATCGTGTTTCTGTGACCTGAGAAGGTTTTTGCAACAGGGATTCTAACGATTGGATCTGTTTCTGTTTTTCAAATTCGTTCATTCGTTGTTTAATCTGGAACCAGATTTTCCCTTTTTGCAATGGCCAAAACTTTCTCAGTGGCTTTGATGACAAGCCTAGAGGCGGTGGAAACAGAAACTCCTAAGATCTCCGCAATTTGAACGAGTTGAAATCCCTCGACATTTTTGAGTAACAAGGCAGACCTTTCTTCTTCTGAAAGTTCTCCTAAAAACGAATACAGACGATCTTCTAAGTCTTGGTATTCGGCTTTGGTTTCCAATTTAGGGTTATGGCTATGAAACTCAATTTCATCAGAAGCAATTTCTCTAGAGGTTGAAAACTTTTTTGCATAATTAATCGATAAATTGCGAGCAATGGTATACAAAACCATGACAGACTTCTCTTCCGAGAGACCAGCATTGGCATAGTGTTTGTGAAAACTTAAAAAGCTATCTTGCATCAAATCCATTGCTGTGTCCGCATTTTGAGTGTACTTATAAAGAAAGTCAAAAATTCGTTTATGACTTCTTTCGTAGATTTGACTCATGGAGACAGAATTGTCGGACACAATCTTGTATGTGTTCGTAAAACCGAGTCTCTGACAAGTAAAATCCCATTCCTCTCTGTAAAAGAAAACAAATGGGATGGCACTCATTCTCAGAAACTTGGATTATTTTTCACGTAAAAGGGCATCATTGGCCGCATTTTTATAGGCCCCAATCATGGTGGGGTAATTAAAAATGTGTTCGGTGAAGTACTCAATAGGTGCTTTTAAGTTGACCACACATTGGCCAAGAGCGATGAGTTCTGTCGCTTTGTCAGAAATGATATGAACTCCGAGCACTCTGCGACTTGGTTTATCAAATAAGATTTTGAGAAGACCTACTTGGTCTCCACTGATTTGAGCTCTTGTGATAGTATCAAATTTGGCAAGTCCAACACCATAAGAGACCCCTCTTTTCTGTAAGGCTTCTTCTGTGGGGCCAATGGTCGCGATTTCAGGTAAGGTATAAATTCCTATCGGAAATTCTTCGGCATCAACAGGAACAGACGGCAAGCCAAACATATGTTTTGCGACGTACGCACCTTGGTACATGGAGACCGATGCCAAACTAGGAAACCCAATCACATCTCCACAAGCATAGATATTAGGAACAGTGGTTTGGTAATTTTCATTCACTTGGATTTGTTTTCTGTCATTGGGGATGATGCCAACAGTCTCAAGCCCTAAATTGTCAACATTTCCAAGTCTTCCTCGTGAAATCAACACTTGGTTGACAAGGATCACCTCACCCTTGTTTGTTGTGAGTTCAAATCCTTCTTCGTCTGAAATTTTTTTGTAACTCGTGATGGAAGTATCCACATGGATTTGGATTCCCACATTTTGCATGATGCGTGTCATCTCATTGGAAATGTCTTCATCTAAAAAACCTAAGATTCGACTTTGGGAATCGAAAAGATGAACCTTCACACCAATATGAGAAAAAATGGTCGCATATTCAGAACCGATGATCCCTGCCCCAACCACCGCAATCGAACTCGGCATTTTTTTCATGGCAAAAAGTCCATCGCTATCATAAACAAGTCCATCTTCAAAAGGAATGTTTTCATTCGTTGGACGTCTGGGGCTACTTCCTGTAGCGATGAGGATGTTTTCCGTTTCGTATACTTTTTTTCTGCCAGCAGAGTCCGTGACTTCCACTTGGTTTTTGTCGATGATTTTCCCCCAACCTGTGAGCGTTGTCACTCGGTTTTGGATCATCTGTTCACGGGTAACATCCTCTTCCTTTTCAATGACAGTGGACGCACGAAACATCAGTTCTTGTAAGGTGAGACTGTTGGTTTGGGGAGACTGCATGCCGTGAAGGTTGGAGAGTTTTAAATTCCGATAAAACCGACTCGTTTCTTGGAGGGATTTAGAAGGAATCGTTCCCCAGTGGACACAACCACCACCTAAGTAAGGATCTTTTTCAATAATGGCGGCTTTTTTGCCGAGTTTGCTTGCTTGGATGGCAGCTTTTTGAGCGGCAGGACCGCCCCCGATAGCAATTAAATCAAAACGATTGATAGACATTGGATAAAAGAACGCTACCGAGAAAGTGAAAAATAGCAAGCAAAAATGGACAAAACTCAGTCGAGGGGAAATAAGAGTTTTGATTTAGGAAGAACGACCACCTAACAAAGAGAAAAATGAAGGACAAAAAATCTTGCTTTTTGCTTTTGCCGTTCCAGAATTTAGACAAGCTCATGAAATTCTTGAAATTGATTCAGTCTGGTCTCTTGTCTGTGTGGAAAATCCTTTCGGAAGGGATTCGTGCCAAACTTGCTTGGTTTACGGGGACACTCATTGCTCTCACCATTTTGCTTTTGTCCATCATCACAGTACGCCAACAAACTGCCATCCTCTCAGAGAGTTATGAAAAACAAGCGGCTGTATCCAAAAATTTCATCGCAAGCCTTGTGATGGAAATTGAATCCATTGCACAAAACCTAATTCGCATTGAAGAATTTAAATCTCGAATTGAGAAACAACAAGAAGAACTCAAAAAATACCAAACGAAGAAACTGGTGACCAAGAAAAAAACTGTTTCTGTGTTTGGATTCAAAACCAATCTTTTTGGTTCCCTTGGAACTTCGAGAGTGTTTAAAAAAGTGGATACATTCTTTTCTGTTTATCTGACAAAAGATGATGTTAACGTTTTAGAACGCGAAATCCGCCAACAATTACGGGAGGCTTCCAATCGTAATCTCAGTGAAAAGGAATGGAATACCTTAGTTGGTTTAGCATCCTCCTATGTCAAAAATGAAGAAAAATATTTAGATATCATCAAACAACCCACACCAGAAGAAACAGAAGCGAAAGCCAAATGGGACTTAGACATTAAAAATATCAAAAAGGAAATCCGGAACCAAAAGTCCAAATTAGATTTATACATCGCTAAGTTTTATGCTGATTCCAAAAAACGAAAATTAGAAGAATTGGGACTCGATACGAAATTATTCCGAATCCAAACTTTCCCAATGTCAGCGATGATCCAAGGGGAAACATCACTCGCATCCTTTGATACACAGATCATCGACAATACATCCCCTCTAGCCAAAATTGATCGTTTTGACCAAATGGAAAATAGTTTAGTGGATTCCTTTCAAAAACTCTCGGACGATATTACGGCTGTAGATGAAAATGAAAAACAATATGTATATGAATGGCAGGAACGAGAAATCCAAGCCCTCCACTCCCCACTATTCCGCCATCAAAACTCCACAAAACGTGCTTTTAATTTAATCAACGTGAAATCGAAGCTAGGTGACTATAGAGAAGTCATCAAAGAAGATTATCGCATTACAAACGAGTTGTCAGAACTCATTCCGAAATTAAGAGACCGGCTCCAATTTCTAAAAAATGCAAAACCTCCTATCCCACCTGCAAAGGATAAACTTTTTACTAGTTTCTATAAATCTTACAATGAATTGGTGGGCGAAAGGGATAAAATTTATGAAGAAGTTTCCTTACGTTATCCCATAGCCAATAAAGAATTAAACGAAAAAATAGATTCCTTACGTAGTTTACGGGATGTGGCTTTGGAAGATTGGGTTTTGTTAAAATTCAAAACAGATCCTTTGGAATATGAAAAATATTACCAAGACCCAGATGCCAGAGAAGAACAAAGGAATCGTTGGAAAGCAATTCGGAAATGGATCGTCACCGCTGAACAAGAAACTCCAACAAAAGAATTAAAAAGACTTTTCCCAGATGGAAGTTTTGGCCACTCGAGAAGTGAGTCAGAAGAAATCATGTGGAAGTTAGACGGAACTCATTTATTGGAAGCCGAAAATGTTCCTATTATGGTGTTACGTGATAATTTTTCGGGACTCATTCGCACCCTTGTGGATCGAACCGACGGCATCAAAGCCATCAAAGAAAACCGTAACCAAATTGTTTTCACTGCGATTACAATTTGCTTTGTGGCCATCATTTTTGCGATTTTCATTTCTGGAGTTGTGGTTCAAAAAATTCGAAAGATAATTCGCAGTGCCGAAGATGTGGGACAAGGGAATCTACATGTACATTTTGATGATGGTGGCAATGATGAGTTTGGGAACTTAACGGTTGCCTTAAACCAAATGGTGTCAGGTCTCAAAGAAAGAGAGAAGATGCGTGGTGTTCTCGGTAGTATGGTGGATCCTGTCGTGGTCGGCGAAGCACTCAAAGACTTGGAAAAATTAAAACAAGGAAGTGAAAAAGTCATCACTGCTTTTTTCTCTGACATTGCTGGTTTTAGTAGCATTTCTGAAAAACTCAATTCGAAAGAACTCGCGGACTTACTCAACGAATACCTATCAGCGATGACACTGATCTTAAAACAACATGATGGGGTTTTAGACAAATACATCGGGGATGCGATTGTTGGGATTTTTAATGCTCCTCTCGATGTCGAAAGCCATTGTCTGAAAGCAGTTTCGGCAAGTGTGGAGATGAGAGACCGCCTTGAAGTTCTGAAAAAAGAATGGATCCAAAAAAATTCCTATATCCCAGAAGCCCACAACATGAAATTCCGCATTGGATTAAACATGGGTTATGCGAAAGTTGGGTTTATGGGAACGGATGCCCTCGCCTCTTATACAATGATGGGTGATACTGTCAACTTAGCAGCAAGGCTTGAGGCAGCGGGAAAAGATTATGGAGTTTGTATTTTGGTTTCGGAATTTGTACACGATGAAATCAAAGATCATTTTTTCACAAGAAAACTGGATACAGTGCGCGTAAAAGGGAAATCCAAACCCGTGACCCTCTTCGAAGTGAGGTGTAAAAAAGGAGAGGAAACAGAAGAAGAGAAAAAGTTTGTGAATGCCTACGAGTCTGCTCTCTTTTCCTATTTTAATCGAAAGTTTTCGGATTCAAAAACTCAGTTTGAATCCTTACACAAAGCAACACAGGATGAAGCAAGCAAACTTCTCTTAGAAAGATGCCAATACTATTTGGAATCTCCCCCGGAATTGGATTGGGACGGGTCATTTACCAGAACGAAAAAGTAGGAATTCGGGGATATTTTCCGCTAAACTAGACAAAATATCTAATAAATTGTATAATTTTCTTGCTATTGAGGGTGAGGTTTCAATATTGGGAAGTAACCCACCCATTAGGAGAAATATGAGATGGCATTACGACTCGGCGATGAAGCACCCAATTTCCAAGCAGAAACCTCAGAAGGTAAAATTGACTTTCATGAATACTTAGGACAAAGTTGGGGGATTTTATTTTCTCACCCTAAAGATTACACTCCCGTTTGTACAACTGAGCTAGGGTATGTATCCAAAATCAAACCTGAGTTTGAAAAACGAAATGTAAAAGTGATCGCTCTTTCCGTTGATCCCGTGGACAGCCACAAAGGTTGGATCTCCGATATCAATGAAACACAAGGAACGACTGTAAACTATCCTATCATCGCAGATGCGGATAAAAAAGTTTCCAATCTATATGACATGATTCATCCCAATGCAAGTGAAACCACTACTGTGCGTTCCGTATTTGTGATTGGACCTGATAAAAAAGTGAAACTCACTTTGACTTACCCTGCTTCTACTGGTAGAAACTTTGATGAATTACTTCGTGTGATTGATTCTTTACAACTCACTTCCCAATTCAGTGTGGCAACACCTGCCAATTGGAAAGATGGTGAAGATACGATCATCGTCCCTTCTGTTTCTGACGAAGATGCAAAGAAAAAATTCCCAAAAGGATTTCGTACCATCAAACCTTATTTACGTTACACACCCCAACCCAATAAATAGTTGAAATGTGGCGGGGAATTCACCCCGCCCGAGACTCATCACTATGCACATTCACTTAAAACGAATCGAATCCCCTTTTGTCTTAGAAGCAACGAATGAATCAGGAAACTCCATCCGAATTGACGCCTCCCCTGAGATTGGTGGCAAAAATTCAGGACCAAGACCAATGGAACTACTCATAATGGGTCTTGCTGGTTGTAGTAGCATTGATGTGATTATGATCTTAAACAAACATCGCATTGAAGTGAAAGATTACTCTGTGGATGTCGAGGCAGACCGAGAAAAAGTGGGAGAAGCCAATCTTTTCAAAAAAATTCATATGAAATTTTTTGTGAAAGGAGAGTTCCAAGAATCACAAGTGAAACGAGCGATTGATCTCAGTTTGGAAAAGTATTGTTCTGTGGCCAAAACATTGGAAAAAACAGCCACCATCACATATGAATTGGAATTAGTTCCGTAACAAAAAGAATCGATTCAAAAAAAAACGTTACATCTTGTGCATCCCAACATTTACATTGGGAACTTCAAACATCCCATCCGATGTTCGAGTCAACGGGAACGAATCCAAACCAAACTTGAACTCATTCCTGAGTTGGGATTCACTGCTTTCCTGCCCTTGTTTTATCAAAGCAGGGTTTTTGGTTATTTTAATTCATTTAGATCCCAATTGTATTCATTATAAATGATTTTGGCATCTGGTTTGATCGTTTCGGCAAATCCATCTTGGACAAATTCAACTAAACTCATTTTTTTTGTAAAATCTGGTTGGAACCAATTGAAAATCTTACTTAAGTACAAAGTGTTCGTACTTTTATCATAGGAGTTTTTCTTTGGATTCTTTAGGAAAACCAATTTAGCAGTTTGTAATTGTTTTTCTAAATTTGTCGGTACATAGGCTTCGGATTGTAAGATGGGACAACCTATGGATGCACAAACAATGGCAAAATGGATTCTTGGTTCTGAAAAATCCTTACGTAGTTTTTCATGTTCAATCCAATCCAGGTGGCGTGATTTCCCAAGTAAACTGAAGAATTCTTTTTTCCAAGGAATACCTCTAGCTAAATTGATTTTAGAAATCGGCGATCCAATGTCGGTGATACTTTCCACTGGATAATGGTCTACAATGAGTTTCACCGTAAATGCGTTGTATGCATTGATTAAAAAACTCATTTTTTCTTTGTCGGAGAATGATTGGTATTGGCTATCGGTAACTTTCGTTAAACTCTCCAAATACCCGTTTAAAGTAGAAACATCCGAAACAAAACCCTTATACGAAACAAGACCGTTTTTCACATGTTTTTTTAATAAAGAATCCCAAACACTATGTTTGTGATCAAAACTCTGTGCAAACACTGTCTGTGAAATTCCCACAAACAAAACAAAAGAGAAAAACTGTTTCATAACAACCATCCAGACCTTAGACAGTTTGATTTCCAAATCTGATTGGATTTTCGTATCTTAGGTTTTTTTGATTTAGGATAAACTATTCAAATACCGGCTCATCCCTTGGACAACGGGTGCTGGAATTTCGTGGCCACCAGGAAACGCGATGAATTCCCCTAACAATCCAGAACTTCGGAGTAATTTTTCGAGTTTTTTCGCGTTTGCATAACCCAAAATGGGATCGTATTCCCCATGAGATTGGAAAAAACGCAAATTGGATTTTTTAGGAGCCAAGTCCTTCCAAAGAGATTCGTTCACGAGTGCACCCGATAAAATGAGAAGTCCCTTTGCCATTTGTTCATTTCGTAAAGTGAGATCTGTGGCAAGCATGGCACCTTGCGAAAATCCACCTAATATCAATTGGTTCCATGGAACTCCAAGTGCCTCTAACATCAAATAGGCGGATGCCCTAGCAATATCCATACCTTCTGGATCTTTATCGGCAAAATTACGGAAATCGTTTTTGCGGATCGCTTCTTCTAAAGCGGCCATGTCAATGGGAAACCATGCTCTTCCATTATAACCTGGCATGAGTGGGATACTCAAATGGCCATGAGGGAATACCCAATTGAATTTTTGATCAGTTACTAAAACTTCATGAATGGGATACAAATCAAAGGCACTGGCACCGTATCCATGAAACAAAACTACTGTAGGGGCATCTGGATCCCCTTTAACTCGTAATACCTTTAAAGGTCCTAAAGATTCTAAATCGCTTTCATCATCTAACATATATTATCCGAATAAGGAGGGTTGGTCTCCTTTTGTATCCTTTTCATAAAAATTGGTGACTGACAAACCTAAAAGTCGAATTTTTTTGGGAGGGTCAATGTGTTCCTTCCAAACGGTGGCCAACAAGTTCGAGGATTGTTGGAAAAGATTGTCTGCCAAGAAGAAAACAGAATCAGAAGTGATGGATTTTTGTTTCACCGTAAAATCTTCAAACTTTACCTTGAGGGTCAGAGTTTTGCCTTTTTTGTTTTTTTTCATCATTCGCATTTCTAGTTCTTTTGCGAGAGTTTCCAAGGTGAGTAAAAAATAAGAAAAATCATCCGAGTCATGAGTGAAAGTGGTTTCTACACCAATGGATTTGGGATCACGGTATGGAATCACTTCTCTGTCATCCAATCCTCTTGCCATCCGATAAAAAACGGCGCCTGATTTACCAAATTCTTTGACAAGAATTGACTCTTCTACCAAACGTAAGTCTTTCCCTTTTGAAAAACCCAAACGTTGTAATTTTTCAAATGTCTTTTTTCCAATTCCGTAAAACTGATACAAAGGAAGTTCATCTAAAAAGGAAATTTCTTCACCTGGCAAAACCACATAGAGACCATTGGGTTTGTTTTTTTCAGAAGCCATCTTCGCCAAAAACTTGTTTGTTGCCACACCGGCAGAACAAGTTAGACCTGTTTTTTCCCAAATTTTTTTTCGAATTTCTTTTGCAATGGTACTCGCAAGAGGAATATTCTTTTTGTTTTCTGTGACATCTAAATAGGCTTCATCTAACGACAGTGGTTCGACGAGGTTTGTGTATTCTAAAAAGATAGAACGAATTTCCTTCGAAACGGATTTGTACACTTCAAAGCGAGGTGGTGTGAAAATGGCATCGGGACAAAGTTTATACGCTTGGTAACAAGAAATGGCGGATCGAATTCCAAACGTACGCGCTTCATAACTGGCAGCACAGACCACACCTCGAGAATGCGGAGAACCACCAACTACAACCGGTTTTCCTCTCATTTCTGGGAAATCTCTTTGTTCCACAGATGTATAAAACGCGTCCATGTCGATGTGAATAATCTTTCTCATGCTAGAAGTAGAAGAAACCTAATGTTTCAAAAAAACCTTGCCAAAAGAGTTTTGGTACAGATGCTTTTTGCATAGTGAATTCCAAAGCCGCCGCAAAAATTTTAGTCGTTGATGATAACGAAACCAATATGGAAATCATCACCCATATTTTACTTGGCCAAGGTTATGAAGTTGCGGTTGCCTATGATGGTGAGTATGCTTTGGAACTGGCAGAAGTTTTGGATTTTGATTTGATTTTACTCGATATCCTTTTGCCAGGCATCAGTGGTTTAGAAGTCGCAAACCGCCTACTCGGAATGGAACGCCAAAAAAATACACCTATCCTCTTTTTATCAGCCTTAAACGAAACAGCTGACATCGTCAAAGGATTGGAAACAGGTGCCGTGGACTATATCACAAAACCATTCCAAGAATCAGAAGTTTTGGCAAGGATACGCACTCATATCAAAATCAAAACTTTGGAAAAAGAACGAATTAATTTATTATATGGAATCCAAAAGGACTTAGAGTTAGCAAAAACAAACCAAGAAAAATTGGTTACCTTCCAATTCCCACCTTCCCCATATTACGAAATTTATACCTCATACAAACCAATGGATTTGGTAGGTGGAGATTTGATCACCTATGATGTTTTACCTTCGGGGGACTTAGATATTTTGTTTGGAGATGTGACTGGGCATGGTATTGCAGCGGCCATGGTATCTCTTATGGCCATCATCACTTTTAAAACGATGAACAAATCATTTTTAGCACCTAGCGAATGTTTGTATTGGATTCATAATACTTTAACACCTCTCATTAGTACCCATTTTATCAGTGCCGTGTACATCCGTTATAAGGCTGAGGCAAATTTGTTATCCTTTTCGATGGCGGGCCACCACCATATTTTTTTATTACGCGAGAACCAAATTCAAAAATTGGGAACCAAAGGATTTTGTTTGATGATGTTCCCTAACCAATTGAATACTACCAATGAAGATATCATTCTGAAGTCGGGAGATCGTTTGTTTTTGTTTTCGGATGGGATGTTTGAAGTTCCCAATGAAAAGGAAGAATACTTAGGCGACCAAAAATTCTCCGAAATTGTGGAAGAACATATCCAACTTCCTTCCAAGGAACTTTTAGATACGATTTCAAAACAAGTTTTACAATTCTCAGGTGGAAAAGTTGCAGATGATATGACGATGTTACTGTTAGAAGTGAAATGATAGACGAACTCATTGCCATTCTCATTGCTGCGGCACTACTATTTTTCGCGTATTATTATCGTAACGCTTATCGTAGGGAAAAAAAACTCAGATTAATTTTATTTCGTAAAAATCTCACCAATGCGGAAGAGATCGAAAGGATCATTCGAGAAAAAGAAAAACAATACCAAGATATTTATGATACAGCCAATTCCATCATCATTCGTTGGAGTCCAGATTTTCGAATCCATTCTGTAAACCCATATGCAGAAGAATTTTTTCAAATGGGAAAAGAGATGGCAGAAGGCAAAGACCTCGTCCTTGATTTGTTTCGCATTCCGTTTGAAAAATCGAACGAAATCAAAAGCCAATTATGGAATATCTTCCATAGACCAGAACAAAACATACGCCAAGAGTTTGATGTATTTGTAGGATCCGATGACAAACGAACAGTGACTTGGTCCAATCGTATTTTAAAAAACGAATTTGGTTATCCTTACGAAGTTTTGTCGATTGGAATTGATATCACAAATCGTAAAATTGCAGAAGAAAACTTAATGAAATCCTATGAAAGGATTTTAGATTTATATAACAATGCACCTTGTGGTTACCATTCCCTCGACAAAGACAATGTAGTTGTTTCCATCAACGATACCGAACTTGATTGGTTGGGTTATTCAAGAGAAGAAATTGTTGGTAATTTTAAAATCAATGATTTGTTAACTGAAAGTAGTTTCGACAAATTCCAACAAATTTTGAATTCCTTCCCTCACGAAACTTTAACAGGTGTTGAATTGGAATTTGTTCGCAAAGACAAATCTACATTTTTTGTGAGTTTAAACTCTATCCCTACTTTTGATAAAAATGGGAACTTTGTGATTAGCAAATCCACTGTTTTTGATATCACAGATCGCAAAATCGCAGAAGATAAGTTAAACGACTATTCGCAAAAGATCCAATTACAAAACAAAAGACTGCAAAAAGCAGTGGAAGCGGCAATCAAAGCCAACCAATCCAAATCTGTCTTTTTTTCCAAAATCACACACGAATTACGCACTCCCCTCCATGCAGTGATTGGATTTTCACAAATTTTAGGTAAGGATCCCAATTTACCCGAACACTTAAAAGGTTATGTCAATTCCTTATACGAAAATGGAGTTCATTTATTAGGGATGATCAATGATATCTTAGATCTTTCCAAAATTGAAGCAGGGAAAATGACAGAATTGAAAGAGAAGTTTTCTCTCGTACAATTATGGGATACTTTATTTTCCATGTTTTCCTATCGATTTGCAGAAAAACAAATTCAATTTGAATTATTACATCCAAATCAAATTGAAAACCATTTTTACGAAGCTGATTTACAAAAGATAAAACAAATCCTTGTGAACTTACTTGGCAATGCTTTAAAATTTACAAACCAAGGGTTTGTTCATTTAGAAATGCAAATCCAACCAGGAATAGATCCCAATATAGAAATGGTTCGGTTTATCGTAAAAGATTCGGGAATTGGAATTCCCAAAGACCAACTCCATTCCATCTTTGAGGCATTCAAACAAACGGAACAAGGCAGTTCTTACCAAGAAGGAACTGGACTTGGACTTTCCATATCACATCAGTTAGTTGACTTTTTAGGTGGTATGATCCAAGTAGAAAGTGATTTGAACCAAGGTTCTAGGTTTAGTTTTGAGTTACCGCTCATGAAAGTGAATGAAATTTCTTCAGAATTAAAAGAAAAATCAAAACTTGGCCCCACAAGCTCCAAAGATGTTTGGCATATTACAAAAGTAGATGAAACGGAAAAAGAATTTGTACAAACATTTTTAAATTTAGATTCCGCTAAATTTAAATCGGAAATTTTGCAACTCATCAAAATCCAAAACTTTGGTCAATTACTCAATTTGTTAAATAACATTCCTCTCGATCACAAAGGGAAATCGATTCTGTTAGAAAAAGTGAAACACAAACGATATAAGTTTTTGATTGATTTGCTACAATCTAACAATAGTTAATCTTTTTTAGTTTTGATATCAATTTTATCATAACCTTTTGATTTTAAAAGGTCTGTGATGTTCACAAAATTTCCAAATTCTAATTGTTTGTCTACTTCCAAACTCACCACATCATCACGGTTCGTTCGTTCTTCTATTTTTTTCTGAAACGAATTGAAATCCAGTTTTTCTCCATTGAGAAAAATGTCCCCAGATGCTTTTAATTGGATTTTGAATGCATAGGTCTGGCTTCCAAAGTTGTCAGTTTTGGACTTTGGTAAATCCATCGAGATGGTGGACGTGGGTTCTGTAAACCGAACCGCTAACATTAGAAAGATGAGTAAAATAAATAAAACATCAATCAAACTGCTGATATCAAGACTAGTGTTCTGTTTGGGTTTACGAATTCTCATCGGGTTTTGGAAAAGTCTTCTACCAATCGTTCTGATAAAAATCGGATTTTGTTTTCGCAAATGCGGAGGAATAACAAACTAGGAATGGCAACAAAGAGTCCCGCAATCGTTGTGTTTAAGGCATCTTTGATTCCACCAGCTAAAACCTCTAAACTCACTTTCCCTTGGGCTTCCATTTCTCCAAAAGCTGTATGGATTCCAATCACTGTGCCGAGGAGCCCAAGTAACATCGCGACAGAAGCGATGGTAGGAAACCAATCAATGGTTCTTTCCAGGGGAGAAAAAAATAATTCCAACTCTACTTCCTTCGGTTCTGTGGGAAAAATTTGTTTTCTGACTTCTTTTTTTTCTAATTTTCGAAATCCCAGGTACAAACGGATGAAATTGGCAAAGGATAGAAGGGAAAAAGCAAAAAGCAGAACAAAAATCAAAATTGCGGGAATTGAAAATGTCCAATTCATGGATGTATCGACCTCTATGAACCAATACAAACTGCCTTCCCAAGAAAAGAAACCGGAATATGTACGCAAGAATTTTGATGGGATCGCAAAAGCCTACGACAGATTCAATGATTGGAATAGTTTTTTCCTCCACCGCATTTGGAAGGACTGGGTTGTCAAAGAAGCAAAACGTTCCGTTCCCCATGCCAAATCTGCCTTAGATTTATGTTGTGGGACAGGAGACATTACCTACCGACTTTCCCTAGATCCAGATTTGGAAACAGTTGTGGGACTTGACTTCTCGGAACAAATGTTGTCCTATGCTTTCCCCAAAGTGGAAGGACAACCAGTAAAACTCATTGTGGGTGATGCCATGAACCTCAAAAAATTTCCGGAGGGAAGTTTTGATATTGTAACCATGGGTTTCGGTCTTCGCAATGTTTCCGATTTACGTTTGTGTTTGCAAGAGATCAAACGAGTGTTAAAGAAAGAGGGAGTGTTTGTGAACTTGGATGTGGGTCGTGTGCGTCCTCGTTTTCTCAAATTCTTTGCCGATTTTTACTTTTTCAAAATTGTTCCCCTGTTTGGATACCTTCTCTATGGGAAACAAAACGAAATGTTTGATTACCTGCCACACTCTTCTAAAACCTATCCCGACCAGGAAACACTCCAAACCATCCTCATCGAAGTTGGATTCAAAGAAGTTTGGTTTCGAAATTTTGTTTTCGGAAATGCCGTCGCCCACGTAGCCAAAAAAGGGAATTGACCTAATTTCCAGCAATTATGTCTGATCATGGGAGGGAATTGTACTTTTTTTTGAATTCTGTTCGTACATCCCCCCAGAAATCCCATGGATTTCCCTAATTTTTTTGAAAACAATGTTGATTATTTTCCCTCTTTGTCGTTTAATTCTCTATACAGGTAGGAAAAAAATATGAATCGATGGATCATTCTTTTGGTGCTTCCTCTCTTTCTAGTGGATTGTTCCAATAAGAAAAAAGGAATGTTATTACTCCCCTTCTTAGGGCTCGGCGATGGGTCAACCCAGGCCAATACAACGTCAACCAATACTGGAGATGGTACGTTTACCGTCGTTGGATTAGAAACAACTGATCCAAGCCAAGTGACTAGTCCTGACACAAACCAAGGGACAGGTGGCGACACTAGCAATTCGGATTCTTCCGTGGTCACACCTACACCAGCTCCTGCGGCGCCTACACCGGCACCAACTACCGTTAACAATGAAACGACTACAAACGTAGTGGACCAAACAAACGGTGGCGACTTTAACTTTGAAACAAATATTACAGTTCCAGTGACTGTGGTCGTGGAAAACGAATCTGGTCCAGTGGTGAATGCACCAGTGACCGTAACTGAATCCGTCACAACGGGAGAACCAAATGTAGTTGGAGTTGGAACGACTGATGGAAATGGTTCGGCAACGATCCCTATCAGTGTTCCTCCCACTGTTGTCTCTGTTGACATCACCATCGTGGGTGTAAACCCAACCACTGGTGAAGTGGTAGAGATCGTTGGTTCTGCTCCTGTGCAACAACCAGCAACTGGTGACAATTCCGAAGGAACTGTTGTGGTTGCTCCTGTTGTCAACGTAGACACAACAAACTTCCAACCAGTGAATGGTTGTGTGCAAGCAGTTGACTCTGACTGTGATGGAATCGCAAACAATTACGATGAATTCCCAGATGATCCAAGTCTTGCAGCAATTGCAAGATCAGGTCGATACACAATCGCGTTTGAAGACTTATTCCCTTCTGCTGGGGATGCTGACTTAAACGACCACTCCACTGTGTTTAGCACAGAGATGGACAAAACTCCAGCAAACAAGGTGAAAACGATTCGTGGAACTTACACTCACGTTGCAAAAGGTGCAGGATACAACCACGAACTCAGACTTTCACTTGATGTTCCAACCAATGCGAACGTTCAAATCAGTTATGTAGATGGAAACGGAAACCCATGGAATGGATGTGCTAGCGCACCAAAATACACTGCGAATGCAGCAGGTGATTGCACTGGCGGAACGTTAACTTCTGCACAACTCAAACGTGGAGTGCTCATTCTACCAAGTTCTGACAAAACATTGTTTGGCAAAAAGAATGCTCCTTCTGCAGGATCAACCTTTACCATCAATGACTTTGTTCGAGGTGTGACTGCTCAAGTGACTATTACTTTCGAAGAACCAGTGGATTTAAATGCAACGAAGAACCTGGTTGGGGGACACCTCAATTACTTCCTAGCAATCAACCAAAAGACGGATGGTGTGTTTAGACAAATCTTCCGTCCAGGGTACTTCAAAGATGCAAAAGGAAAAGATGCTTTCCTAGACAAAAATGGTTTCCCTTGGGCCATCATTGTTCCAGGTGTATTCAACCACCCAACAGAAGGTGCTGACATCAGAAAACCATCTACTTCCGGTTACATTTTCTTCAACTCTTGGATGCACTCCAATGGTGTGGCACATAAAGATTGGTACTTACACATAGACCAAATCCCTGCGCCAAACCGACCATCTTATGTGGTAAGAGTGAGCGACTTCTATACTGACAATGGATTTACTGCATACTTAATCAAAGCGGTTCGCAAAAACGCTTTGGAAGTATCAGCAAGTTTGATTGTGGTGGGAGCTGCCTTAGGTTTTCTCATGAAGCGACGAATGGGAAATCCAAAAGCCGCTTAAAAACAAACCTACCTTCCAAAAGAAATCCTTCCTCCAAATCCTTGGGGGGAGGATTTTTGTTTTATGGCCTCCCTCTTACGGTTTGCTGACACTGATTACTTTTTATCTGGAAATTTTAAAAGAGACTTAGAAACAAATCATCCCATCCTTGTAGACCCTTTGTGGCAAGGAACCAAACTCGAAACAGATCTCACAACCTTCCCACTTCCCACTCTTTCCCACCCAAAGTCTTTTTGTTTGGTCACCTCGGGTTCTACTGGTCTTCCGAAACTCGTTCCCAAGGACCTGGAGCAAATCCAAAGAGAACTAGATGTGTGGCTTCATCATGCAGAATTCCTAACCTTTTTCCAAGACATAGAGGAAGTCATTGTACAAGTGCCCTTCTGCCATTTGTACGGCCTCCTCTGGGGGTATTTGTTACCAAAGGCATTAGATCTCCCCATTATGACAGAACCAAGGGAAAGGGAGTCCAAGTCTCCCTCCCTCTGGATCACCTCTGCGCCGCAATTGCAATTCGCGGTGACACAAAGGAAACCTCTCCCAGAACGAGCGATTGTATCCGGTATGAAATTTCCTGTGCCCCTAGCTCGTGAGTTACGAGACAGAGGAGGAATTTCCCTTTTGGAAATTTATGGGTCTACGGAGACAGGGGGAATGGGATACCGCGATCCACTGCGTCAAAATCGATTCCAACTCTTAGAGGAAGTGAAGTTTCACTTGGTAGGAGAAGGCGAAGAGAAGGAACTTCTCATCCAAAGTCCGTTTTTATCCCAAAGTTTTTATACGTTCCAAAACAAAGATTGGGAACTTGTTTCCTTGCCACCAGACAAATATTATGCGACTGGTGATTTAGGTGATACAAGTGAACTTGGGTTTTACCTATTAGGCAGAAAAGATCGCATCATCAAACACAAAGGAAAACGTGTTTCTCTCGACCGCATTGAATCAGAAATTTTAGGACTTGGACTGGATGGACAATTTGTATCGGTTCCCATACAACAGGAATCAGGAGATACCATCGGACTTTTTACCAATTCCACCATTCCTTTGGATGAGTTATATCGCACTCTCCGCAATGAACTCCCAACAAGCCATGTGCCGAGGGTGATTGTGATCCAAAACACCATTCCCAAACTTCCGAATGGGAAAACAGACTATAGGACGATCACCAAACTTTGTTTAGAGGAATTGATCCGATTAAAACAACTACAGGAAAATAGCAAAATTCCTGTCTCCATAGATGCAAATACTCCTATCGGAATCATCCTTAAGTCCATTCTCGGTTATGAACCAAAACCAAATGACCATTTGGTATATGATTGTGGGATGGATTCGATTTTGTTTACAGAAATGATGATGAAGTTAGAAGAAAAATTGGGAACGAAGATCCCAGAAGAAGACAAACAAACAAGTTATTTTGTTAGCCTTTCTGGTTTGGAAGAGTATGTAAAAGAGAAACTCTATTTACAATGAATCGAATGGTCCTTCCTAAAATCGGGAAATCCCCCTTCCATGATCCAAAGACCAAATGGAAGAAAGGGAATCCATCTTACAGAATTATCTTAATTTCACAAAAATCCAATTGGAATTGGTTCCTTTGTCATGGTATAAATGGATCACCACATTGGTTGGTTTCATTTTGTATGTGAATACATAATTGAAAGCAATGTCCAAATCACCTGAAATCATTCCTTCTTTGAATCTTCCGTAAAAAATACGATTGTTTGTACAAATAGCAACTTCAGTGAAAAAGTTTTTCCCAACAGCCGTTTGAATGGGAACATTGGCAAGTTCCGATTCGTATTTGTTATACAATAAAATTTTCCCGGATTCATCTACTTTGACAATTCCAAATGGATAAGAATCTGCGTCTGATTGGCCAAGTGTTCCAAGTTTACCTAAAATATTGGGGTCTATAAATTTGCTCATTAATTTCGTTCCTAATCGAATGTTTTTATGTTTCGTACTCTGAATACATTGAGTTGAGTTGTTCTTCCATACCACGAATGAGAGAAATTACCTCAGCAATGGAATGAGTTTTGGTTTCCGCAAATAACATCTCTTTTTCTGCATACAAGTCTTCTACTTGTAAAACCAAATCCTTGGTCACTTCAATCAGACTCGGTACGTCTTCCGCACCTCTGACTTGATTTCGCACCAATTCGTTGATCCAGTAGATCACCGAATTTTGTGACTTCGTTTTTTCCAAACGCAGACGTTCGGCAAGCGGATAGTGTTCTTCTATTTCCCTTTTAGTAAATATCATAGTCTAAAGATTAGATGTAATTTTCTGAAAAAATACGTCAAAAAAATTCAGAATCCCCCAAATTTTAGGAAAAGAAATGCAGAACGAACGTTTACACACGGAAAAACAAAAACTCTATACTCAATTGGTTTGGAATGATTCCATCTATCAGGTTTTCTCTTTCGTTCTGACTGCCATTCTTTTATTACAATTTCATTACGGACTGGTACCAGCACCCTATTCCTATTACGTTCAAGTTGGGATTCTTATTTTATTCGTTATTCTTTTTATTCGAATGCAAAAACATAAGAACATTCTCAAAAACTATCTAGAACCAACAGTCACAAATACTGATCCAGTATTACTTCTTTCTGGTTATGGGATCGACATGCATGAGTATTCCGAACTCCTTTTGAAAACTTGTTCTGACCTACATAATCGCTTAGATGCCATTGGAAACCATGTCATCGAACTCAACGGAAAAATTCATCTGACAGGCAAAGACATTGATCGAGTTTACCAAATTGTTTCGCAACTTGCATCGGAAGAAGTGAGACTCATGGAAGCCGTTGGAAAAACCTCGGAAGAAATCAATATCATGTTTGAAATTGTGAACGTAGTCATTGCCGAAATCCAAAGTCGGAACGAAACCATGGAAAACCTGGTTTCCTTAAGTAAGGACGGAAGGAATAAAGTGGATGATACCAACAAAACGATTCAGAAAATTAGTGAATCCTCTGGGAATATTTTAAAACTCATCGATTTTATCAATGGAGTTTCCAAACAAACCAACTTACTTGCGATTAACGCTGCCATTGAAGCAACCCACTCTGGTTCCGAGGGAAAAGGATTTACTGTCATAGCCGAAGAAATCAAAAATTTATCCACAGTTACTGCCAATAACGCCAAACAAATTTCCAAAATCTTAAACGAAAATGTAAATGATTACAAACGAGCAGAACGTTTGGGAATTGAATCAGGAGACGCCTTTCAATTCATTGCGGGTGAAATACATGTGGTCCATGGAACGATCGCGGAAGTTGTCCAATCCATCCAAGAACTAAAGTCCAGAGGGGGCGCCATTCTTTCCAAAGCGAAAATCTTGGATGATGTGGCAGAACGTGTGCGTGATACTTCGGGAGAAGTGTATGGAGAAATTGTTACCATCAATGCAAATTTGGATGAAATCCAATCCCTTTCGGATACCATCCAAAAAGAATGTGAAGAAATCCGTTTTGCCCAACAAGAAATTTTGGGAACAACTGAAGTTTTAAAACATAAAATCCAGAATATCCATAGTGAAACCGATAAACTCCTATCATTTGAAGGGTGAAATAAAGTAGACTACCTATTCTATTTTCAAAAACCTGGAAAAATGAGAAATAGAACCGTATTACTCGAATATAAAGTACATCCTCTTTGGAAATTTTTGGAAGAAACCTATGGATTTGAAGCTGCTTTTCGTATGTTCAAACCATACGAAGGAGCCAACATTCTTCCCAAGTTGATCGATCAAAATACAATGGTGGTCTCGATGCCACTAGTTTTATCCAATACAAATTATGTCGGAACCCATTTTGGAGGTTCTTTGTATTCGATGTGTGATCCCTTTTTTATGTTTTTACTGATGATGAATTTAGGCAAAGAGTATATGGTTTGGGACAAAGGAGCCAAAATCGATTTTGTCAAACCAGGAGAAGGAACCGTGACTGCTACCTTCCATCTACCCAATTCTGAATTTGAAGAAATCAAAACTCTTTTACAAAAAGAGAAAAAAACCATTCGCACGTATGAAGTCGAAGTTCTTGGTGAGGATGGGAAAACCGTTGCGAAAATCACAAAAGATTTGTACATCCGAAGGCTCACATAACAATACTACTACGCCATTAAAATTGGATTCTTCCCATCCCATCAAATTGGGATTTGGGAAGGCGAAATTCCAATTTGGATCTGGAATGAATGCGGATGTAACTTGCACCTTTCGGAGCTTCTCCACTCCAACTATATCCCGTTTTTGTTTCTGTAAATAACTCTTGTTTGATGCGATTTCTGTCCGCATTCAAAAAATAAATTTCCACAAGGGATGATTTGGAATTGGTTTCCAAAAAGATCCTACTATTTCGTAGGCCACTCGATTCCATCAATTTCCATTCCCAAGTTTTGCCATGGAATTCGTATTCGAAGTTAGGTGACGTTGGTGGGATTGTATAGGCAATTTGGTATTCTCTCAGCTCGTTTTTACGAAACTCGGATCCGATACCCGAAACCAAAAATTTTTGGGAAAAAAACAAACTATAATTGAGAGGAAGGCCAATGGAAAGGATGAGAAGCAGTGGCGAAAACCAAATGGTTTTTCGAAACTTGTCAAAACTAGGAGAAAACCCCGTTCCCTTTCCACCTAACAATAGTAAAGAGAAACAAACAAAAGCCCCATCTGCATTTTGGATCTGAACTCCAAACAAAAATGGAAGGATTAACAAAATTCCTTGTCTCCATAACCCTCTTTCCCAAAGGGAAATCCCGATCAAAAATAAAAACACAAGGCTTCCCAAAATTCCCAAATCATACAGAATCCAATGATAAAACGTGGGAGGGAAATCCACAAATGTGATGGCTGACTCGATACCCTTTCTGGATGGAGAAAGTAAGTTCAGTGGGAAAGCACCAATTCCATTTCCCATCCAAGGGGATTCACTGATGCCTTGGTTTGCAAAGGCAATCAGTTCATAACGCACTAAATCCATATGTTGGAAGGCTAAACTTGGACTAGAAGGAAAGGATTTTAAGAATAACAAAATTCGATTTGCCAAAACCACAAGATCCCATTCTTTGGGGACCAAACTAATTCCATACATCACCAAACAACCGACAATCGGCAATAGAATATACAAACCAATTCTGATCAAAAGTTTGTTTCTGGGAGATGGAATCCATAGGTCTGTACAAGTTTGCACAAGTCCAATGGAAGTGAGTAAACCCCAAATGACCCAAAATGCTTTTCCTTGTTTGATCCCAAGCCAAGTGATGAGAATAAAAAAGAAAACTACCAAAAAAAAACTAAATCGTTCTTTGGAAGTCCGCCAAATGTGAGTTAACTTTGTGATCCACAAAAATCCAAGAACAGGCAAAATCCAGGAAGCAGATCCCGAATCTTGGAATAAACCAGTTGTGCGACCAGCACTGACACTTAGATGTGTTCCCAAAGAGAAAAATTCCAAACTCCAAAGAGACTGGATGGTCATAAAAAATAAATTCAGACCAAATCCTAAAAATAGTCCAAACCGAATTTGTTCCGACAAACTATCTTTAGACGGAGTGGGCATGGACCTCTCTTCCGAAAAGAAATACAAAATCACAAGTGTGAGTGGAATTAAAATCTTACACGAGAGACCCATCGCTTCTCTTGAGGAAAGACCAGGATTATATAAAAATTCTTGGATCCCTAATCCTGTGAAGATCCCAAAACCTTGGTATTTTAAAAAACACAAAATAGTAAGGCAAAGAATGAAAAATAAAAATCCAAAATAGGTAGAATACCAAATGGGAAGATTGGATTTTCCTGTGGGATTCCGAATCATCCAATCAGTGATGATTTGTTCCGATTGTTTGGGTAAAGCGGTTTCGTTTCTACCAAGTAACACAAGTAATGTTTCCCGTACCCATATCCCAAGGATGGATCCAAGGAAAAGTCCCACCAATTGGTAGGAACCAACCATCGGTAGTCCTGATAAATAAGGAAGGCGTACCATGGTGATGGCAGAAGCGCTGGTCCAAACCCTACCCCATTTCCTTTGGTACAGTTGTGGGAAAAATCCAAGGGAAAATTGTAAGAGGAAGGAAGGGTAAAAGATCGCTTCGGGAACGGGTTCCACATACCGGTGTAAGTTCCAAACGAGAAAACTAACAAAAAAGAAAAATCCTAAGTCAGCGATTGGTAAGGAACGAAACCGGTCTAAAAATCTCACGATGGAAAGAGTTTAAGGAATGGTATGGCAAATCAATTGTATTTTCTCTTGGGAAAAGAATTCGCAAAGGCTTAGTTAAATATGGGATTTCACAAACGACAGAAATAAAGGAAGATAATTGGCACGGGATAGGAAACAGGAAGGTGTGAAGTGGTCTCAAAATAGGAAGGCTTGGAGAAGTCTGGAAGAGGAAGAGAAAGGAAAATGGATGGTGGAGTGTGGGAGTAAAAAATCGATCGGTTTTCGAAGAATTCGATTCTCTCTAGTCGAGAGAATCTACATCCATTCCAGTTGTGGGGTATGCCGAAAGAGAATCCATTCGGTAACCACCAGCGCGGTTACGGCTTTTCGCCATTTGTTCCGCGAATTCTACAGTGAATCTTGTCCACGGGATCGCTTTGAGTCTAGCAAGAGGGATTTTTTTCTTTGTCCCTTCACAGATCCCATAGGTTCCGTTTTCAATTTTCTCTAAAGCGAGTTCAATTTCACGTAGAGTCTCAATTTCGTTTTCAGTCAAAACAGAAGTGAGCGCTTCTGAGTTGAGTTCGGATGCGATGTCTGCAATATCTCCCATTTCCTTGAGGCCAGAAGGAGAACTTGTGTCTTCCCACTGGTTGAGTTTGATGAGAAGAGATTCTTTTTTCTCTTGGAGGAGCTCACGCACCTCTTCGATGAACTTCTTGTCGACTCCCTTCTCGGCGGAGGATTTTGCAGCTGGTTTAGGCATCTTATTCCTTAGACTTTGGATTCCTTGTGATCCGTATGTGATTTGCAAAATTTGCAATATTTTTTTGTCACAAGTTTTTCCGACTTCGTCTTTTTGTTTTTAGTCTGGAAGTAATTTGACCGCCCAGGTATCGCACATGGGACACAGGTTAGTTTTATGATTTCTCTCATAATTTATGCCATGACGTACCGACCCCATATATAGTCAATTCACAATAGCGGGTTTTTTCGGCTCTCTTCGAAAATAGGTCGCAAAGAGACTCCCCAAGAGCGAATGTGTCAGGCTCGACAAAGCACTTGGGATTGCTGTGTTCGGATCGAGAAAATGGGTTTTTGCTAGCACTGCCCCAAGCCCTGAATTCTGCATTCCCACCTCAATCGAGATGGTTTGGGAGATCTTTGCATCACGTGTCAAGACCCAAGCGAAAAATCCCCCAAGTCCAAACCCACCCAAATGCAAACCAATTACGGCAAAGAAGATTCGGTAGTCTGAGGAAAGGATGGTTTCTTTCCCACTCGCAATGATGGAAGCCACAATCATGGCGATGAGGAGTACAGAAAGAACGGGAAATACATCTTTCGTTTTTTCAGTGGCCTTTGGGAAAAAGGATTTGAGAAGAAGGCCAAGTCCTACTGGTACTAGGATCACTTGGAATGTGGTAAAAACAAGGCCCAAGCGGTCAATCTCCAATCGACTCCCAATGAAAAAGGCAACAAGGGCTGGTGTGAATACAATTCCAAGGATTGTGGAGACAGATGTGAGTGTGACACTGAGTGGTACATTTGCTTTGGCAAGAAAGGTGATGACATTGGATGCCGTTCCCCCAGGACAACAAGAGACCAGGATGAGCCCTACTGCATACGCTTCTGGTAAATCAAACCAATACCCCAAAGCGTAACCTAACAGTGGCATGATGGTGTATTGCAAAACCGTTCCAATGAGAATTGGTTTGGGTTGTCGAAAGATCCGAAGAAAATCCTCTACTTCTAAGGAAAGCCCCATCCCAAGCATGATGAGCCCTAAACTATAGGTGATCCACGGGCCCTTAAACCAAACCAGTTTCTCTGGTTCTAAAAACCCAAACCCTGCAATTCCTAATAGTACAAGAGGAAAGGCGTTTACAATTTGTTTTGAGAGATGATTGAACACGAAAGTTTTTAATATCCTATGCCCAACCGATTACACCTGATCCAAATACGTTTGTAGATGGGACTTCACACGATTTACATGTTCTTCTTCAATTCCAATATGAGGTGCCATGCGAAGTCGCCCCAAACGAACCGCTGTGATGATGCCGTTCCTTTTGAGATGGGACTGGATGAGTTCCGGTTGGAATTTGTTTGCCTTTTTGTGCCCGGTGATGGCAAGGATTCCCGTTTTTACGTCAGGAAAAGCATCTGATTCTAAAGCAAAACCTAACCCGTGTAACATATCCTTTAACATCCCTGCTACTTCATAGATCCTTTCCTGGACACGTGAAAATCCAAGGGTGGACAACATTTTGAGTGAGGCATAAAAATAAATCCAATCATTGAAATTGATTGTACTTTGTTCAAATTGTTCTGCGGCAGGTTTCCATTCATCGCGGTATGGAAAATAATTGGAATCGTTGACAACACTTGCTTGTCCCTTAAATACCAATTGGAATCCTTTCGATTCTTCTTTGGAAATGTAAATGACACCAAGCCCCAAAGGCCCAAGTAACCATTTCCAAGCTGCAAAGGCACAAAAAGCCACTTTGGTTTTGGAAAAATCTAAGGGGATATGGCCCACCGCTTGGCTTCCGTCGATCACAAGTTTTGTATCAAAACGTTCACAAAGTTTGGAGACAGCATCCATATCAAATACCACACCCGTACACCAGTGAACAGGCGATAGGCTAAGGAGAAACACATCCTTTTTTTCCAATTCTTGTTTTAGATTTTCTAAAAATTCATTGGGGGTGTTCCCTACTTTCACAAAGTGTAAACTCACACCTTTGGTTTGCCAATGTTCCCAAGGATACACATTGCTTGGGTATTCATTTTCCAAAACCAAAATCCGTTTGGCTTTTGGGATTTGGATGCTATGAGAATAAAAATTCATCCCCTCACTTGTGTTATGTACGATTCCAATCTCTGTGGGATCACAATGTAAAATTTCAGCAATATACTGGCGAATTTCTTTTTTGATGAAGGGTTCCGAAAAATTAGGAGTAAAGATCCCCATTTTTGCATATTCTTGTAAGTAGACATTCATCATTTCAATGGCATAGGTCGACACAGGAGTGGTTCCACAATAGTTCAACCAAACCGATTCTTTTTGTACGGGGAAATACTCGGAAATGCCTTTCCAGTTGGAAAATGGAGGAAAGGAAGGGATCACAGAAGGTGTTTCAGACATGTAAAAAATAGAAATATCTGAAGCGACAGAAGAGAAAAGTAAAAAAAAATGGGACCGTGCAATCTTCTCGAGTTTACCTCTCTCGTTCTGCCTTTAGCCATAACATTGCCCTTTTTCGAAAACTGATTGGTCCCAAATCCAAATTCACAGCTGTTGTGAAATCGAATGCCTACGGACATGGCCTACTTGCCACTGCATCCATTGCTCTCGATGCTGGTGCCGATTACCTGGGTGTCAATTCTCTGGAAGAAGCACTCTCTATCCGCCGTGTGTTTTCCAAAGCCACCATCCTCATCATGGGAAGTATTCCCAATTTAGAGGAACGAAAAGCAGATTTAGCGGATGAAAACTTTTGGGTGATGGTTTCGCGTGTGGAAGAAATGGAAATGTTAGCAAAACTTTCTCCCACTCCCAAAATCCATCTGAAGGTCGACACGGGTATGAGTCGCTTGGGAATCCCTTATCAAAACGCAGAGGTGATTGCCAAAGAAATTTTTGAGAAAAAACTCCCACTGTCTGGAATCGCCACTCATTTTGCGAGTACGGAAGATTTCACCGAACATAGTTATTCCATGTTACAACTGGGTAGGTTCCAAGAATCGATTGATGCATTCGCTAAACAAGGGTTTATCGATCTTATTTGTCACTGTGCTTCTTCTGCTTCTGCCATGTTATTTTCAGAAGCCCGGATGGATCTTGTTCGTGTGGGAATTTCGCTTTATGGACTTTGGCCAAGTCTTGAAACCAAACTTTCCCTCTCTCTCATGAAAAAAGATGTGGGGATGTTAAAACCGGCTCTCAGTTGGAAAACCCAAATCCAACACATCCAAAACCTAAATCCAGGCACCTTTGTTGGGTATGGATCCACTTTCAAAACCACTCATGAAACAAAGCTTGCTGTTGTTCCCGTTGGGTATTATGAAGGCCTTGACCGAAAGCTTTCTAACCATGGTTATATGCTCATTCGAGGCGAACGTGCTAAAATTTTAGGAAGGATTTGTATGAATATGACGATGCTCGATATCACCCATATCCCCGATGCTAAAATTGGTGACGATGTTGTGATTTTGGGAAAATCTGGGAATGAAGTGATCTCTGCTGATGACCATGCCACTTGGACTGGAACCATCAATTATGAAGTAGTCACAAAAATTTTGGGATCCTTCCCTCGTATCATTGAAGACTAGAGGATCATATGTCAGAAAGACAAACATACAATTGGAAAAATCATAGACTTACTTATGTTAGGCATAAATCTCTCAATCCCAAATCCAAAGAAACCATTGTCCTCATTGGAGGTTGGTGTTCGGCAGCTGGGTATTGGGGTCTCAACATTCCTTTTTTTCGAACTTTGGGTGACGTCATCGAACTCGACTTAGTTGGTCATTACCCAGCCGAAATTTTTGATCAAAAAAAAGGTCTCACCCTCCAGGATTTTTTAGAAACGCAAGCCCAAGGGATTTGGGCATCCGCAGGAGAAAAAGACATCACACTCGTTGGTCACTCCACAGGTGGGATGGCAGTGCTTGCGATCGCATCCCTTTTCCCACAACGCATCAAACAAGTGATCGCCATTGCTCCTTATGTACATGGTCCCGTGCCGGGGATTTTAAAAATTGGGGTTGTGGGACTTCGAGCCAACTTAGGAACTTTTTTTGACTTTGGTTTTAAGATTGGGAAGTCATTGCCTAAGGCCTTACAAATTGGATTTTCGTATGGTGTGTATGATTCAGCGGCTTTCCATGCGAGAGAAGACATCAAACAATTCCTAAAAGAATACAGCCCTCAATTTGAATGTTTGAATGCAAGACAGATCCTCATGATCTTAGAGATGCTCGACCGCACAGACATTCGTCCCATCGTATTTGGAAACCAAGTACCAACACTCATTATGCGAGGGGAAGAAGATCCCATCATTCCAGGAAAGGATGTGATGGAATTAGAAAGAACAACACCGCATGTGAAAGCAGTTTTATTTTCTGAATGTGGACATTTTGTACATATGGAAAAACAAAAAGCAGCAGAAAAAGTGATGAAGGACTTTCTTCTGATGAAAAAATCTTCTGCCGCAAAGAAATCGTTTTTCTAAAATCAAAACTTTCGATGGTGTAAACTTGGTAAGGTAGATCGGATCTCCGCCAATCGATCCATTTCGATCTCGGCGATGGCAAACCCTTCTTCGAAATCGAGCTCCGCTAAAATCTCTCCCCAAGGAGAGATGATGAGTGAGTGACCAAATGTCTTTCGTTTTCCATGTGGGTCGTGTGTTCCTGTTTGGCCAGGTGCGAGAACATACATCAAATTTTCAATGGCTCTTGCCCGAAGCAGGACATGCCAATGCGCTTCTCCTGTTGGCACGGTAAATGCCGCTGGTAAAAAACACAAATCCACACCTTGTTTGGATAAAGCACGAAAGAGTTCGGGGAAACGTAAGTCGTAACAGATGGCGGATGAAATGTTTCCATATTCGGTAGCAATGACATCCGGAATTGTTTCGCCCCCTTCTGTACTATTGGATTCTTTGTAAAGAAATCCATCTCCCACAACCGCATCAAAAAGATGCACCTTGTGGTAACGAAACACTTCCTCACCTTGGGGATTCATGATGACAGCGGTGTTGAACACCTTTCCTGATGGTGCCTTTGTAGGGAACCCACCTCCTAAAAGATAAATCCCAAAATCCTTTGCCGTCTCTTTTAAAAAGGCAAAGGTTTCTTCCTCAATTTGGCCCAGTAGGTTTTGTTTTTCGGATTCACTTCCCATAAAGGAAAAATTTTCAGGAAGCCCAACAATCTTGGCACCGGCCTTTGCCGCTTCTTCCACAAGTTGCCTACACTTGGTTAGGTTATTTGAGACTCTTGCTGTACTTGTGACTTGCACAACGGCGGCTTTAAAATTCATTATCATAAATGAGGACTTTTATGAACCACCAATCAGAAAAAATCAATCATATCTTAGAAGCACTTCCTTATTTGATCAAATATTCTGGAAAAACCATTGTCATCAAATACGGTGGAGCGGCCATGGTGGAGGAAGAACTCAAAGCTTCTTTTGCCGAAGACATTGTTTTACTCAAATACTTAGGCATCAATCCAGTGGTGGTTCACGGTGGTGGCCCTGAGATCAATTCCCTCATCAAATCACTCAACCTCAATACACAGTTTATCCGTGGCCATCGTGTGACGGACGAAGCCACAATGGAAGTGGTGGAGATGGTGCTCACAGGAAAAGTGAACAAACAAATTGTTTCTCTCATCCAAGAGAAAGGTGGAAAACCTGTTGGCCTTTCCGGAAAGGATGGTGGCCTTGCCCTTGCGGAAAAATATCTGATGGAAGTGGAAGGCGAAGATGGGAAAACGCAAAAAGTCGATTTAGGCCTTGTGGGAGAGATCACATCTGTTGACCCCAATATTATCCTCACCTTACAACGTGAAGGTTTTATTCCGATCATCTCCCCAGTGGCCATGTCAAAAGAAGGCCAAACTCTCAATATCAAT
The DNA here is from genome assembly GCF_004769665.1 of Leptospira kemamanensis. GTDB lineage: Bacteria > Spirochaetota > Leptospiria > Leptospirales > Leptospiraceae > Leptospira_A > Leptospira_A kemamanensis. The sequence continues at coordinate 13,030 of NZ_RQGG01000010.1, read as the reverse complement.
GCCGATACGATGGCAGGTGCCATTGCACAAGCCCTCCATGCAGACAAACTCATTTTACTCACAGACACACCAGGCATTCTCATTGATGGCAAATTGGTAACGGGTCTCAAAAAAGTCGATATTCATGCGTATATAAAAAGTGGACAGATCTCTGGTGGCATGATACCAAAAGTAGAGTGTTGTTTGGGTGCGATTGATTCTGGAGTCAAACGAGCTCATATCATCGACGGTCGAGTGCCTCATTCCGTTTTAATTGAAATTTTAACGAACCAAGGGATTGGAAGTTTGATCGAACAAGGATAGATTTGGATGCCTACGAAATTATTAACATTAAGTCTGATATCAGATATTACGAGTCGTATCAATTCACAAGAAGATCTAAACACCCTTCTCAGTGAAATTATGGGGATCACTCGTGATGTGTTACATACGGAAGGTTCCTCCCTACTCCTTTATGACAAAGAAAATGACCAATTGGTGTTTAATACCACAAGTGGTCTCAAAGAAGAATCGCTTGCCCACCTAACAGTTCCTAGGGGAAAAGGGATTGCGGGTATGGTTTTAGAAACACTGAAACCAGAAATTGTGAACGATGCCGCAAACGATCCTAGGATCTTCAAAGCGATAGACCAAAAGGTTGGTTACGTCACAAGAAATCTAATTTGTGTACCGATGGTGGCCCAAGGGGAAGTGCAAGGTGTTCTCGAAGCGGTGAACTCTCTCGACAACCGTGACTTCACTCAAACCGATATCAAAATCCTACGGTATCTTTCGAATCTCGCAGCGATTGCCGTGAAAAATCGTCTCCTCATTGATAATTTAAATCTCAGGGCAAACGAACTGAATTGCCTCTTCCAAATTTCACAGGCTCTTGCCAATATCCAAAGTTCGGATGAGTTTATGGACCTGGCGGTCAAAACGATTTCGGAAGTGTTACAAGTGGACCGTGTCTGCCTCAATTTCGAAAAAATTGAAAAACGAGGACTGCCCCGCTCTAAGTCCAAAGGATTTTCTGACCAAATCCATGATGAAGATGTGGTGGGACTTCTCTTCAATGATAAATCCGAATGGATGTTTAAGGGATTTAAAATCATCACAGCAAGTTCTCCACAAGGGATGCAACTCACCCATAAAGGACTTTTCCAACACAGTATGATTTTATTTCCCATTCTGAAAAACAAAGAATGGTTAGGTTCCCTTGTCGTTTCCGACAAAACATCTCGAACACGTTTTGATGAGATGGACATTCGTATCCTTCGTACTCTCACAAATCAAGTCGGGGAAGCTTACACTGCCTTACAAGTGAAGATCCAAAGTGAACGTTTGAAAAACATAGATCGTGACATGCAAGTGGCAGCCATGATCCAAAAACATTCCCTTCCCATCATTCCTAAACAATACTCACTTCTCGAATTTGATACCTACTACCAAGCGTCTCGTGAAATCGGTGGAGACTTTTATGATATGGTGGTACATGGAAAAGATGAAGTGTCTGTCATCATCGCCGATGTTTCAGGAAAAGGAACTCCAGCTGCCCTCTTTATGGAGTTTTCCAAAACTGTTTTGCAACAAGAAGTTTCGAAAACCACTTCCACGAGCGAAGCTCTCTTTAATGCGAACCAAATCTTACAAGACAAATCTGGTTTCCTAATGTTTGTCACAGCGATGCTTGTGCGTATCAACATGACAAAAAAAGAATTAACCTATTCTTCAGCGGGTCATAATTTACAAATCATCTATCGCAAAAAACACCATAAGATCCAACACCTTTCCGGCAAAGGACAACCTATGGGAATTGGCAAATGTGAATTTTCAGAACACACAGTCAGTTATTTGCCTGGTGATTTACTCGTACTATACACAGATGGTGTGACCGAAGCGATGAATACGAAAGAAGAACTCTTTTCGGAAGAAAGGCTTGAGTCTGTGATTCTATCTCATATCAACGACCCTCCAGAAGTGATTAGACAAGCGATTCTACAAAAAGTCAGTGAATTTGTGGGAGAAGCAGAACCTCATGATGACCTTTCTCTCTTTATCATCCGTCTAAACTAAAGATAAGGAGATTTTATGAGACGCATTTTATATGCAATGGCAGTTTTCTTTCGGTTGGATAAACTGCACAAAGCGATGTTAGATGCAGTCATTGAAACACGAGTCAAAAACGCACTGCAAACCTCTGACAAATTACGCAAAGAACAAGACAGGTTGCGGGAAAAAGAATTCCGCAAACAACTAGAAGACCTTCAAAACAACCACAACAGTAGTTTTGAAAATTATAAATTAGAAACGGAAAATTTAATCCGAATCTTCAAAAACCAAATCCTGGTCGAAAAAAAAGAAGTATTAAAAGAACGCGAAGTGGTCAAGGAAATGCAAAGGCAAGCCATGATCCGCGAAAACAGATTCCAACATTATATCCTACGTTTCAAAGAAATCCTTTTTGTGAACAAAAAGGTAGTGGAATCCATCCAAAGTTTGGTGAAAGTAGAATCGAACATCGAAGATCTATTATACGAGATTGACAATTACGATGAAAGTAAGTTTATCAAAAAACCAGAAATGATTTTGGATACCGAGTTCCTAAAAGAACTCCATAAAAAAGAAGAAGAAATCCGAGACAATATCCTCAAGTTCCAAAAGAAAGTAGAAAATAGCTGATCCTAATCGATCAGCCATATTCTTTATTGCCTTTTTCAGAAACTCAAGTCAATCTTCGATTTATCTTTGCCATCTCATTTTGTTTCCATAAGAAGTAGATGGCAGGATAAACCACAAGCTCTAGTGCAAAACTTGTCACAAGCCCACCAACCATTGGAGCCGCAATCCGTTTCATAAGATCAGAACCCGAACCCGTTGCCCACATGATGGGTAATAATCCAATAAAACCGGAAAGAACCGTCATCATCTTCGGTCGAATTCGGTGCACCGCTCCTTCGATGATGGCTAATTTTAGTTCCGGCAAACTCAAATTTGAATTTTGAGATTTATGTTTCTCATAAGAAAGATCTAAATACATGAGCATAAATACCCCAGTCTCAGCATCTAATCCAAGTAGTGCGATGATTCCTACCCATACGGCAACAGAAATTTGATAATCCAAAACATACAATAACCAAAATGCTCCAATCATAGAAAAGGGAACTGCCATTAATACGATCGCTGTTTTCATCACAGATTTGGTATTGATGTATAAAAGAAAAAAGATCAATACAAGTGTAATGGGAACTACAATCATCATGCGATTTCGAACACGAATGATATTTTCATATTGCCCACTCCATTCTAAAAAAACTCCTTTGGGAAGATTGACTTCTGAATCGACAATGCTCTTCAATCGATTTACAAATCCAAGTAAATCGGTGTCCGTAGTATCCACATATACGTACCCAGTCAAAAATCCATTTTCATCTCGGATCATGGTTGGCCCAATATTGTATTCCAATGTAGCGAGAAAACTTAGTGGGATATGTCCTCCATTTTTAGTAGGAATTAGTACTTTTGCGATCATTTCCAAACTATCACGATATTCTCTGGGATAACGGATTTGGATGGAATACCTTTCTCTTTTTTCGATGGTGGTGGAGATGGTTTCTCCCCCCAATGCAGAAAGTATGGTTTTTTGGATGTCTTCTATGGTTAAACCATACTTGGCTGCAAGTTCCCTTCTAATCTTGATATCGATATAATACCCACCCGAGGTACGTTCCGCAAAAATCGAACGAACATTTTTTTCTTTTTTCAAAACTGTTTCAATATGAATCCCCACTTCTTGGATTTCTTCCAGATTTTCGCCTAACACTTTGATACCGATCGGTGTTCGAATCCCTGTAGATAACATATCAATACGAGCTCGGATGGGTTGAGTCCAAGCATTTGAAAATCCTGGAATCTCCATTTGTTCGTTCATTTGTTTCACAAGCTCTTCTTTGGTAAGCCCTGGCCTCCAATCTTTTTCGGGTTTAAGAGTGACAACAATTTCAAACATAGAAATGGGAGATGGATCCGTGGAAGTATCGGCCCTTCCTGCTTTGCCATACACCGATTCCACTTCAGGAAAACTAACCAACCTCTGGTCCATAATCTTTAACACTCGTTCGGCTTCCCCAATACTAATCCCAGGAAGTGTGGTTGGCATGTATAAGATTGAACCTTCATTCAGGGGAGGCAAAAACTCAGTCCCTAATTTAAAATAAATGGGAACGGTGATTAAAAATAACAAAACGGCAGAGAGGATTGTTTTTTTGGGATGGTGTAAAACCAGTTTCACAACAGGTTCGTAAACCGAATACAAACGTTTGCTAATCGGATGATTTTTCTCTGCATAGTATTTCCCAACAAAGATACTTGTGAGAATGGAATTCACAATGGGTGTAAACTTGGTGTAAGGATCCATTCGAGTGAACAACATACGAAATGCAGGATCAACCGTAATGGCAAGAATGGCAGCAATCGCCATCGTTAAGTTTTTGGAGATTGCAAGTGGTCGAAATAATTTACCTTCTTGGTCAACCAAGGTAAAAATTGGAAAAAAAGCAACCGCGATGATGAGAAGTGAAAAGAAAACAGAAGGCCCCACTTCTAGAAGTGCTTCCAGTCGAATGGCATGGAAGTCACCCACTCGACCAGACGATTCCCATTCTTCTAATTTTTTATAAGCATTTTCCACCTCCACGATCGCTCCATCCACAAGTACACCAATCGATAAAGCAATCCCAGCCAAGGACATCAAATTGGAACCTATGTCAGCCAAATACATCGGTAAAAACGAAAGGATGACTGCGATTGGTATGGTAAGAATCGGAACAATCGCCGATGGGATATGCCAAAGGAAAATTAAAATGATAATGGAAACAACAATGATTTCCTCTGTTAACTTTTCTTTTAAGACACGAATGGTTTCATTGATGAGGATGGAACGATCATAGACAGGTTTGATTTTTAAACCTTTGGGTAAAGAGGCTTCCATTGACTTGATTTTCTCTTTTACCGATTCAATGACTCGCAGTGCATTTTCCCCATGCCGCATGATGATGATTCCAGAGACTTGGTCTCCTTCTCCATTCCAATCACCAACACCTCGCCTTAAGTCAGGACCATCTACAATTTTGGCAACTTGTGATAAATAAATGGGAGTTCCCAGGGAATTGGCACCTAACGAGATTTGTTCGATGTCTTCTTTCGATTGAACATACCCTCTCACACGGATCATATATTCGGCCCCGCCGATTTCGAGTAACCTCGCTCCTATGTCATCGTTTGATTTACGAACCGTATCAATGACTCGGTCCATATCGATTCCAAAAATTTGTAATTTTAAAGGATCAATTTGGATTTGGTATTGTTTTTTAAATCCACCCACAGTCGCCACTTCGGCTACTCCTGGAATTGAGTTTAGTAGATACTTCAACTTAAAATCTTGAAAGGATCGAATTTCAGCCAAATCCATTTGGTTTGTTTCATCCACTAAAACATATTGATAGATCCAACCAACACCAGTGGCATCAGGCCCCAAACTCAAGTTTACACCTGGAGGTAAATTATTTTGTAATTGGGAAATGTATTCGTTCACACGGGATCGGGCCCAATACAAATCGGTTCCATCTTCAAAAATAACATAAACGAAGGAGTAACCAAAATCGGAAAACCCACGAATTGCTTTTACCTTGGGAGCTCCTAACAATGACCTAACGATTGGATAAGTCACTTGGTCTTCAATGATATCGGGACTTCTATCCCACTTGGAATAAATGATGACCTGAGTATCAGACATATCAGGCAAAGCATCCAAAGGGATATGTTTCATGGCAAAAATTGACATCATTACTAAAAATAGAGCTGTAATGATGACCAAATATCGATTGTTAGCGGAAAATTTAATGATTGTGTTGATCATTTTTGTCACCACCTAACTTTAGTTTTGACTCTGAATCTAATAAAAAATTTGCCTTGGATACAATTTGATCCCCTTCTTCTAGGCCTTCCATTACCTCGACCCATTCTGTGGAGGTAAATCCAACTTTGATTTTTTTGGGAGCATAATGATTGGTTGCGGTTTTTTGATATACCAAATCAGATTTTCCCGTTGGAAGAATGGATTCTTTTGGAATTCTTAATACATTGGGTTTTTCAATTCCATAGGTTCCTTGCACATACATTTGTGGTTTAAAAAATTCTTGTGGGTCTTTCACCTCACACCAAACGGACAAGGTCCTTGTGTCTTGGTTGATCAAATTGCCCATCGCCACAATTTTTGCTTTGTTTGAATTTTTTGTATCTACCAGGTTCACCAAGTCAATGGACTTCCCCACTTTTAAGTAAGAGAGATCATTTTCATATACTTGAAACACTAAGAGTGCTGTTTGATTGAATCTTCCTGTCAAAAAGAGATTTGCGTTTTTAGAAAGAATGTATTGTATTTGTTTGTCACTCAAACCCAACTTGGTAAACCGCAAACGTATTCCGACTCGAATTTCTTTTCCCCATTCGTTCTCGGTTCCAATCGATTTGTATTCATTGGCAGTCGAAAAAATTTCAGGATCATACGCAACCTGTCCGCTGAGATTGATTATTTTGGTGATCGTTCCCTTTGTCACATGGATCGTATCTAAGTTTAGAATGGATTGTTTGTTCTCAGACAATTTAAGGTCAGGTTCTTTCGTTTGAGTATGGTATTCATGTTCCGATTCTGGGTTAAGAAGTGGATCTTCTTTTTTTACTAACTGCATTCCGCAAATTGGACATTCGCCAGGATGATCCATTTCAATCTGAGGATGCATAGGGCAAGTATATACATCCTTATGATTGTGTACTGTTTCACCACAAGAAACCAAAAAAAATGACGTGATTACAACGGCATATAACAATACTTTAACCTTCATGGTTTTCTCCTTCTGGCAACAAATGATTTGTTAGTTGCAATAATTTCAAAACAGATGTCCAACGTCTCAATTGGATTTGGTGTAACTGCGATTGCATCTCGAGTGTGTCCGTGATGAAATCATAACTTTCACCCAACACGCTATCTCCCTTGGCATACGCAGAAAGAGATGATTTGATGTTCTTTTGAAAGGATGGCAAAAGAATATTTTTAAAGTGATCAAACCTTTGTTTGTTTCCTTGCCATGCTTCAAACGTGGTTTGGTATTCCGATTTTAACCTAATTCTTTCCTTTTCTTTTTCTTTTTGTAACCTAGTGATACGTAAAGAGTTGGATTGGTTTAATTCATCCACTTTTGCCAATGACCAAACAGGGATACGAATGGTGACACCAGCACTCCAAAGATCACCCGCAAACTCTGGATTGTCCATAATGGCGACATTCAAAGGCCCACTATCAAGTAAAAAGGGTTTTCTCCTACGTTGCATATAACTCACAAAAAGTTCAAAATCAGGCAAATGTAGGATTTCATCTTTTTTCGATTCAATGATCGCTTTTGATTGGTTCACTTCCGCAAATTGAATGAGTGGAAACTTCGAAAGAGAATCACTCGACAAATCTTGTTCGATGCCATTTTCTTTTTGGGACAAATAATGAATGATCTCTTCTTCCGAAATTGTACTAACACCCACATGTTGTACGTAAAACTCTAAGGATTGTTTTAGTTCTTTAAGCGTGATCGTTTTCTCAAAAATTCGATCTTTCCATTTCTCAATTTGATTTTTTGTTTTCAGAACATTGGATAACTTTAGTTGCTCAGAAACATATTGGGAAGATTCTAACTTCGCTTTCGTATGTAATTGTTTTTCGATTTGGCTAAGATCATTGATTTCCCTTTCTATCGCCGCAATCGATAATACCAATTCAAAATAAGATCGAATGAATTCATTTTGAACCCAAACTCCACTCCAATAGTCCAACTCTGAATCAGTTTTCAGAATTTGTTTTTCCAAATTCAATCTACCTGGAAATGGAATTTCTTGAGAGATGGAATATTCTTTCCCCGTCATACTGGGTGTATCTGGTCTTACTCGATCGGTATCAAACCCCGAACGGTAAGGATAGGACCTGTATGCAAATCCAATTTTAGGATCTGGATATACATCTGCGTGTTTGGCTCGAAATTCTTTCTCTTTTGCCTCCAAAAACTTCAATGAAACTTCTGGATGTTTTTTTAATAATTCGTAAATTTTTTGATTTATCCCACTTTGACTACTGGCAGATAACTCCAGAAAGAATATGGGGTAAATCAGAACAATAGTATATTTAAATATATTTATATAATGTCTTCTCATAATATTACCTCCGATTTGAAGTTAAAAAATCGGGTTGGTTTAAATGAGAAGTTTTATGGTTTTTTGAAGGTCTTGGAACTGGTTTAGATCAGATAGGTGCGAGTTACTATGTATTTGAAACTCTGAGAAAATCACAGGTAGTTCCAATGTAGAAATGAAATACAGTTTTTGAATGGAGATACGAACTAATTTTGCAAATTCAATTTGAAACGAAATACCTTCTGATTTGGAAATTTCATTACACTGACAGGAATTCCCTGCTTTCGAACTTTCATCCCCCTCTTCCAAAGGTTCCGTATGGCAAGTCAAAGGGAAATCCTGTGAAGTCGCAGAAGAAACTTCCCCTTTCATGAGACCCAATTGAGGGCATTCGAAAAAACCTGCCGTACAAACCAAAACGAATGTAATGGCAGTTAGTAAAACTACACTCACGACTCGTTTTGTTTTTTTGGAAACAGGTCTCATAGGATTCTCTAACCAATTAGACGACAGCCCAATTCCAATGGAAGTGAAAAATCTTTCCTTTTTTATCCTTTCGACTTCATCGAATTCGGTTGGCCTGTGGAGGCAAGCAGTGCTCGCCACAACGTACTTCGTTCTGGTCGTAACACTTTGCGTTCCGCAATGGCAAGGGAGATGGGCATCACAGTGAACACATTGTTCCATATCCCCACTACACAACCCGTTCGACCAGCAAACGCCGCATGTACCGCGTTTTGTGCTAAGAACCCACAGAAAACAGAATCTTCTGCATTGGCAGGAACAGAACGAATGATGTAACTTGGATCGATGTATTTCAAATTGAGAGGTACGGCTTCTTTTTTAAAATACTCCGTGATTTTATCTTTTATAAAAACACCGATGTCCGCGAGTTTTTTATTTCCCGATTGGTCTTTTTCCCCTTTGTCTTCGAAGTACTTTTGTCCCGCCCCTTCTGCCACTATCACAACGGCATGTCCTCTTCGTTTGACACGATCCAGTAAAACAGGTAAAAAAGCACCTTCCCCTTCTAAATCAAAATCAAGTTCCGGGATGAGGACAAAGTTTACATTTTTGGAAGCCAGTGCTGAATTCACAGCGATGAATCCTGAATGGCGCCCCATCAGTTTGACAAGACCAATCCCATTTGGTGCGCCTTTTGCTTCTTCATGAGCACAATTGACAGCTTCCACCGCCTTACTAAAAGCAGTCGAGAACCCAAATGTTTTTTGGACATAATTGATGTCGTTGTCGATGGTTTTGGGAATGCCGACAATGGCGATGTCTTCTTTTCGTTTTCTCACTTCCTCTTGGATGGCCTGGGCACCGCGAAGAGTCCCATCGCCTCCAATGCAAAACAGCATCTTCACTCCATATAAAAACAAAGTATCCACCATCTCTTCGATCTTTTGGTTTCCCCTCGAAGACCCAAGGATGGATCCTCCAAAATTCATGATGTGGGCCACCTTATCGGGAGTGAGCTCAATCGGCCTATGTCCAAACTTTTTTACGAGTCCTTCATACCCAAAGGGAAACCCAAGAATTCTCGGCACTTTGTAACGGTAGTGTAACTCCATCACAAGCGCACGGATCACATCATTGATGCCAGGGCAAAGTCCCCCACAGGTCACAATCCCTGCCGTCACTTCTTCAGGTCGAAAATAGATCTTTTCTTTCGGGCCAGCTTGTTCAAAAAATACAGGACTCGAATCGATGGTTTTTTTGGCATCTTCCACGCCAGAAAAGATGGTTTGGAAGAGAACAACGGAATTGTCTTCCGTCCAGTAGTCATACCCAGCTGGGTTTGGGATGGTGCATGGTCCAAATTGTTCTACTTTGGTATCGTTTTGATTCATCGGTCTCACTTATAACAAAAAAAGAAAGAGAAGAAAGCAAATTTCATTGCCAAACAAAGGAAAATCAGGCAGAAATGCATTTAGATGCTAAAAAAGGTCGTACTTATCTCCATTCTCGTAACCATCACGAGCCTTTCGGTTTTAGCACAAGGCCTTCCTTTCTTTTCGAGTTATTCTTTTACTGATCCCAAAGCCTCCCTCTTCCAAGTAGGCGGTTCACATAACGGAAATTTGGCGATTCTAATCCCCTTTCGTTTCCCTAAAGAATTGGAACTGGGATCCAATTATGTTTTTTCAAAATCAAACGATCCCATGGCAGGCATTCAAATTTTTTCTCCCGTCATTCCGTTTACTTCCATCAATCCTTATCGTAACCCAGAAGGAAATTTTGACGTTCGACCAGAAAGGTCTAATGCCGCCATGCTTTCCTACCAACCCAATGTGACTTATGTGTATTACCGAAATGGTTTCACATTTGATTTAGGCCTTAGTATGGGAATGTCCCTCAACCAAGGTTCCAGTGGGTATGTCGATGTAGCAGAATCAAAAGTGCGAATCAAATACCGCCTCAATCGCAACTTGTTTTCTTTTATCAAAAACTCTCGTTGGGAATTATTTTTGCAACTCTCCGAATTACACCGGTTTGACGCATCCGAATACTCTAATCGTTTTAACTCGTCTATTCGTGCCCAAGAACCTTCTCGCACCAACTTCGTAGGAAGACAAGTGTACGTAACTCCAGGGATTAGTATCTCCAATAGCAACCTTACGTTTGAAGGGATGGTGCGAGTTCCGATTAACGCCAGAGAAGCTGGTCGCACGCTTGACGAACTATGGGCACCTGAGATCCAAGGAAACTTAGGACTCAAGTACTACATGCCTGTCACTCCTAGTCGTTCAAATTAAGAACGAGTTCAGTATCCCCCACTCCTGCCAGCGTCCCGTCCGGGTCCGATTGGCGAGCGCAAGAAAATCCCTGGCCACGCCTCCGTGGGAGACACTTCACTTGGTTAAGAAAAGAATTGATGAATGTTTATTTGGGCGCCTCGAATCCGTTAGTCGATTGGCATTTAATTCTATAACGATCGCGCTATTCGCTCCAATCTTTCCAGTCTGTTAGTTGACTAAAATAATTCAGTTTACGGAAAGGATTTCCGCTACTATCGCTGGCGCGAGGGAATGGGGGGGACAACCAGCTTACGTTCACTTAGTGTGTGGTGATAATATAATTTTGATTTAACTGCATTGATTTTTTTATTGACAAAACATATCCCATTCTCTTTGTGTTTGACGAAAATTAAATATGATTAAATATGATTAAATATCAAGAAATTCTCGTTTGTTTTGTATTTTCCCTCCTAACCGTTGCAAACTGTTCTACCGAAAAGAAATCTGATGACCTGACACAGCTTTTCTTACTAAATGCTTTAAATTCAAGCCGAACGACTGCTACCGCTTGTGGTTACCTACTCACTTCTGGTAGCACAATTGCTGCTGGTAAATTTGAAGTCAACCGCACATTGCGTACAATTGATACATGGGAATCCACGAAAAGCGGTTCTACCGAATCGCAGAGGGTATTACTGATCTTTACTGGTGTATCCAGCACAGATCGAATAAGATTTGTTTACTCAGGAACTGATTTAAACGATTTCAGCCCTGGGCGAACGAAATCAACCTCAACTACATGCCCTTTCCAAGCATCTACAATGGTAGATGGATTTAATACCTTAGGGTTGACTCGCGACAATTCAGTGAGCAACAGATGGCTCTATAATGCAAGTGGGACAACACCTTCACAATTTTCCATGTTAGTATCAAGAGATGATTTAGATGATCTTAGCCGAACACTAAGTGTAATCATCGAAAGCCAATAATCATGGTTCTCATTTCCTTCCTAGAAGATGTTAGTGAATTGAGGGAGGAATCATCACTTTTTTGTGTGATGATACATTTTGACTATGGATCGGTTTTATTTGCGAAATTTTATCCTTTGTATTTCCGCTACTATCGACACTTCGATAAACTCAGTGTCAATGGCGCGGGGGACTTGGGAGGGGGAAGACGGGTGTTAATTGCAATACGTATAATAATCTTTTGGCGGACAATAATAGAACTTTAGATAACTGCTGGGATTCGATTGGCTTTGCGAAATTCGTTTATCATCCCTGCCCTACCGGCTATCCGCATTGCAATTAAAAGCGCCTTATCAAAAAAGTATTGACGTATCCCCGTAACCGATTCTCCACAAACCGCGAGATGGAAACTGCCACTTGGAATCCAATCCCGTAGTAGGTGGTCTCTACCACACCTACTCCTGGAAACAAGCGCTTAAGAGAGATCACTCTCTTTTAAGCTTCGGTTTTCTCTCATTGTCTGCAAGTTTTGATTCAATAGTCTCTTCTGTAAAAGAAAAGAATTCCTTATATCTCGACAATCAACGGAACATTCATTTGTGCTAGTATAGTATTCACCTGACAGTTTCGAAAAGAAGCAGTGGTCACACATACTCTAATTAGAAAAATGATTTTTACCACAAAGTCATTTCCTAGGAGGGAAAATGCATGACCACCACCAATACCAACGTAAACACCAAAGCAGCGAGAAGAAAGCTAAATTTACTAGAGTTAGCAAATGAATTGAGCAATGTCAGTAAAGCCTGTAAGATCATGGGTTATTCCAGACAACAGTTTTATGAGATCAGAAGGAATTACCAAACGTTTGGATCAGAGGGTTTAATAGACAGAGTTTCAGGAGCTACTAACCCTCATCCAAACCGATTATCCGAAGAGCTCGAAAAAGTGATTCTGGATTATAGCCTTATTAATCCTACCCATGGTTCTATTCGTGTTGCACAACAATTGAATCTGAAAGGACACAGTGTTAGTTCAGGCGGAGTCCGAGGAGTCTGGACAAGAACTAAGCTTCTTACAAAACACCAACGACTTCTAAGACTCGAT
>NZ_RQGG01000036.1 GCF_004769665.1 Leptospira kemamanensis | reverse complement strand
GTTTACTTGTGGGGGAGGCTTACTTGTGGAGAGAAGGGAAAGGAACTCACACCGTATTTGGTGGGGAAAAAACATATTTTTAGAAAAACTTTTAGGTGGCAGCAACAGTGAATGTTATGCCCATACGATAGGAATAGAAGAGAAAGTCTAACCCCACCTAAATGGAGTTAGATAGAAAAGCGAAGAGTTAGAATCTATAACTTGCCGACATCGAGAAGGAAACCCCTTCGCGATAGGAACGGAACAGTCGTTCTTCGTTTAAAAGTTCGTCTTTTACATAGATTCGGAATCTTTGGTCTGTTACGTTTTTGGCTGCGAATTTGAAATCAAGTTTTTCATCCATACGATGTGAGAAAACGATATCGGTTAGACCGACACCTCTTTCATAAGCATCTGGTGTTCCGTTAGCACCAACGATAAAGATTCTATCGCCAAAGTAATTGTAATACAATCCAATCGTAGTTGTTTTCAATTTGTTTAAGTAAACATCAAACTTTAAGTTTGCAACAAAGTCAGATTGTCCTTGAAGAGGACGTCGTATATTCGTTGGATCATAAGAGAATCCTCGATCATTTTGATCCAATAGACCAGCTTTACCAACAGTAAACTGTTCCCAAGAGATTACATTCACTAGCGATTTGATGAAGAACACATTTGTTTCAAAACGGAATCGATCAAAAAATTCTCTTCTAAAATCTAATTCAACTCCACGGATCGTTGCTCTACTCGCATTAGCATAAGTAAAGAAAGGTGAAATTTGTCCTGCCACTGGTTGTCCAATTAACTCGATTGGGTTGGATAAATCTTTATGGAAAAGACCAGCTCCAACGTAATTCGCACCACCCATGAAATATTCATAACGAAAATCGAAGTTATGGATGTATGTTCTTTGTAGATTTGGATTTCCTCGAATACGGTCACCACCGAAGTAAGGAGTGAATGCAAATGGAGACATCTCTCTAAAATCTGGCCTTGTGAGAGTTTGTGAGTATCCAAATCTCAGGTTTTGGTCTTGTAAAAATTCATATACAAAGTTTACACTTGGTAAGACATCTCGGGTTCTAATCACTCCTACCCCATTATTATCGGCAGGACAAACTTTACTGTTGATTAGTGCAATTCGTTCATATTCGCTATCAAAATCACAGCCATAACCTGGTTTTCTAACATCAAACTGTTCTTTTAAGACAAAGGTTTTTACTTTTTGAAAAGAGTCTTCATAACGAGCACCACCAATAAATCTTACTTTTGGAATGAGAGGGATATCTACCTGACCAAAATAAGTGTGAAGTTTTTGGTATGCGTCATATGCGTTTGGTTCTACTTGACGTTCTGAAAAAGTTTTGTTTGCTACACCATTTGAATTCGTTCGAACATATTCCAATGGATTAAAAACAATTTCTCCAGGCACTAAGTATAAATCAGCAGCGGAACTACCAACGTTGGATTTGGATCCAAATTCTCGGAAGGTAAAACTCTTAAAACGGTCTAAAGCACTTCCACCAAATTTTGCTGTTGATTTCAATCCATTCCATTGGTCAAAAGGGATTTCATAGGCAACACTAAAACTTCGTACTGTATCTGCCGAAGTAGAATAAAAGCGGGAACCATCTGGGTTATTCCCAAGCCGAGTTGGAAGAGTCGTAATAGAAGCACCTTGTGTTCTTCTCCAAACTTGTTGTGTTAAATTTGGCTCATCTCGTTTTGCTTCCCCATAATTGATTTGCCAGTCAAGCGTATGTGCCCGATTTAAACCACCTAAGTTTAATGCATGTTTACCACCAAGACTTTGATTAAACAACTGACGACTGATAAAATCATTAGTTATACTAAAAAAGTCAAAACTATCTCTGTTGTTTGTACCACTTGCTTCTCTTACAGATTTCTCAGATGAAACGGAATAAAAATTCTTTAAAAAGAACTGTTGTCCAGCTTTCGGTTCGAAAGCAAAATTTAAATTGTTACCAAACAGTCTTTCTTCGACATATAAGTCCGCATCTTGTGTTTGGATTGCATTTAAAGTAGTTGCTTCGGTTACAGTGGGAGCAATTTGATTGACTGGCACATAACGTGCGTCTTTCTGTCTTCGGAATCGATAATCTACAGAATGTGTAGTTCCGAAAATAACACCAAAACGTTCCCCTGTTTCTGAAGCTTTGAAAGTTTTTCCGATAGTGAAGTTGAAGTTTTTATCATAAGGAGCCTTGGTTTGATCGGGAGTCCATTGTGATGGAAAGGTAATCGCACCTAAGCTAATCAAACTTGGATTGATACCACCAAATCGACTTCCAGGTTCAAACGGAAGATAATTAGGTACACCCTTTACAATATCCGGCAAACTTTGATCAGCTGTTGTTCGACCGATAAAATCACCACCTTTAAAGGTTAGCCATTTATTTCTCGTTGTGTTGGAATTATAACCAACACCAAATCCTAAACTCATTATGAAATCATCTGGATACTCTTTTGTTTCAATTTTTACAAGACCACCTGAAAACTCTGCGGATTCTTCTGGAACAAAGGTTTTGATGATTCGAATATTTTTGATTAAAGATGCCGGAAATAAATCTAATGGTACCACCCGTTTATCTGGTTCAGTGGATGGGATATAAGAATCATTCAAATAAGTTGAAGAATATCGTTCTCCTAAACCTCGAACAAATACATATTTACCACCGATGATTGTGATCCCTGTAACCCGTTTTACGACTTCATTCGCTGAAGAGTCAGGAGATTTTTTAATCGATTCTGCTCCAATTGAATCAGAAACAGATGCCGATTTCTTTTGGAGTTGTAACAAAGCTGCATCGGATTCATTTACAGCTCGGTCTTTTACTTCTACTGTTTGTAATACTTGTGCTCCAAATGTAACATTCATTTGAGTCGGTTTTCCAGCTGTAACCACAATGTTACGATTTTGTGGGCCATAGCCATACATTTGGTATTCCACTTGGTAACTGCCTGGAGGTAATTCTAAATTATATTTCCCGTCAAAGTCAGTTTTTGCGAATTTTTTTTCAGATCTGACTACAATCGTCGCACCAAACACTGGTTCTCCGTTTTCGGAATCAATGACAGTTCCACGAATTGAACCTGATGCTTGTGCATAAGTCAAAGCGGGAATGGATAATAAAAATGTGATAATACAAAGTATTATTTTCTTTGAAAGTTTCATAACTTGCCTGTTATCGGCAAGCTTCTCAATGAAAGTTCTAAGGTAAATGAAAAGGAGTTTTAGTTACGTTACGTTACCATGAATCATTTGTTACAAACGTGTTACAAAGATTTATGGTCCAAGAACTCCGACAATGAATTTACCATCAATATCATACACCATCTTAATTTGAGTGATTTCAAATTGACCTTTTGGTGTGGAAATGATTACCTTTGGTTTATAACCTAAAATTTGATTGAATCTTTTTGGTGATTCCCAAATAAATTTTTCTATCTTATAACCATTAGTTAACAGTTGTTCGACAGAATTGATGGCGATTTTCTCTCGTTCTGAAAGTAAAACTTGATATTCATTTAGTGGAGTATGATCTAATGCAGTTCCTAAACCATAAGTATTTGGAAAAATTAATTCAAGTTGTTCTTCCCATGATACAAAAGAATTAATTGGAACTTTATTGTTTTTGATTTCGGATAAAAACTTTTTAATCGCTTCTTCTTTATTTGAAAATCCACGATTCAGAATATATTTTTCTTTTTTTTTGGATGTGATTAGCTTTTGCGATTCTAAAAGTTTTGATTCGAGTTCTTGATTTTGGAATTTTGGATCTTCACGCCAATCCTTTTCTTTACATGAAACAAATGTTATCACTGAATAAAGAGCAATATAATATATAATTTTTGATTTCATAACCTTAAAAAAATAAACCCCAGCAAAACTGCCAGGGTTTATTTCCTATTTTTTCTCTAGAAAGATTAGCGAGCTCTAAAGACTGCCCAACCATCCCACCATTTTCCATCTGCAGCACCACCTACACCAGCTGCAAAACCAGAGACTAGTGTATAGTCTGGTTTTGTAGCTGCGAAACCACAATTTGACTCAGAATTGATTCCACCATCGGAAGTTATTGGTAAAGTTGTTATATCATAAGTAACTGTATTCAAAGTTCCTGTGGTAGATAGACCAGACTGACCTCGAACTGTTGTGGCAGAAGCAGCAGTTCCTGCTGTAGCTGTATCAACTCGAAAACCTAGTGCATGACCATATGCAACCCCATTCGTAAGTGTCGCTTGCACGCCTTCTCGAAGTCTAGCTGCCTGTCCTCCAGCAATCCCGGCTCCAATAAGAGTAAATTTATTGAGAGTTGCAGTAGTGCAACGAGCTAAAGGAGTACCTGTGTTACATGCAATTCCACCATCATTATGAATTCCATCCCATTCAAGAGCGTGTGGATCGGTTGATGCAGATCCACCACATGCCAGTGGATATTTATGTGATATGAAATTGGATATCGTTGCACCAGCTCCGAGTGTAGAACCACCAAATCCTTCGTCCAAATCTAAATCATCATCAAGTCCACCAGTAGCCAAGATATTGGACCATGCACCAGTACCACCCCATGCTTCGATTTGATCATCCAATCCTCTATGGGCTTGCACGTGATTGAGTGTTGTGTTGGATGAATAAAGACTGAGGTTATTCAATTCATCACCTGGAGCTACTTCGTTTCCACCAAACTCTACGATCGTGTATGACATTTCTAAATTGCTAGTACCTGGTAAACTTCCTGTTCCATATGCTTGTGGTGAAGTACCTTCCGTATTTGAAGTTCTTGTTCCACCACTGTTTCCGATGGTTACAATTCCACCCCAATCGCCTGGAAAACGCGATCCTAATGCACTTGCAGATGACCAACAGATTGGATCAGCGGCAGTCCCGTTGGATACCAATTTGGAACCTGGTTTAAAGAAGATTGAAGAACCTCTTTGTCCAAAAATGGCAGTCCCTGGAGTGACTGTAATCGTCGCACCGGATTCAACAAAGACAGTCCCTTGTAATAAAATTCCATCTGACCAGGTTTCCGAAGCAGAAATGGATCCAGATTTAATGACAGGATTTCCACTCAATCTACGACCATCGCAAACATTTTCACCGACAGTAGGGCTTTGGAGAGTGTATTCACCTTTCACAAATACGCTGACGGATTTCACAGTGATAGAATATCCCGTATTACCACTTAAAGATATTTGATTAGTATTAGATCGGTCTTCTAAATTTAAATTCACTGCCAATGTGCCAGTTGGTCCTGTTACATTTGTAAAGTTACTAGTTGCAAGGCCACCTATGGTAGAACAACTAGATGCATTCGTAGCAGAAGCAGCATCATTCGGTGTGAAATCTAAAACTCCGCTCAAAGATGGAGTTTTAAAAAGTAAGGTAAATTCTCCATCTGCTGTTCCATTTGCTGGAGGTGCACCAGCAGTTACACAAGTTGTAAAATCAGAAATTGTTCCTTGCCCACTTGATAAAAAACTACCACCAGAAACATCAGCAATCGATACTTTCCCATCTTTCATTGGTAAAGTATCAGCTCCTCGCAATGTTCCCGTTAAGATCACTGTATATTCTGGCTGGTTTAGTAAAAATAGACCCGCAAGTAAAAGAGCCGTATTGTCATCCTTCTTGCCCGGACAATTCACTGTAGTGAAACCCATCAATGCGATGGAAAGAACCACTAAGCTTTTTTTGAATGAAATTTTCATCTTGATTCCTCTTTCGAAAAAATTCGAATTTGTTTGCTAGCGGGGTTATCCCGGAAGGGATTCGTTAAAATTCTCCCTCTAGCTAAGGAAACTATGTTCTTTATATGTTACAGTGAGATGACAAGCTAGTGAATGTTTGGTAAAGGATTCGTGAAAGAATGATTATACTTTCACCCGGTTTAAAATCTTAACCAGGTTACTTTTGATCCGGCGGATCTGGTCAGGAGTCAATTGCAATTCGCCGGACTCTGCTTTTTCAATGACTTTTTCTGCTTTGCTAACAAAGGTAATGGCTTCTTCGTCAATTGCTTCTTTGCGCTTTTGTTTTTCTCTGTATGCATCTAATGCCTTTTGGACATCCAAAAGTTCTTTGGAGATCCCACCGATAGCGATATTGAGTTCAACTATATTTTCATCCATTCGTCATGATCCCTATTTCGAAAATCTCAAATCAAAATAGTTAGTTTTATTTCTACTGATACAATACATCTATGAATTTCTTTTTTGCATCTAAGTGTTCTTTGAAGGTAGAAGAAAAATAATGGGAACCATCTGGTTTTAAAAGAAAAAACAACTTATCCGATTTCATTGGTCGAAACGATGCTTCGAGAGCCGGCAAACCAGGATTGGAGATAGGTCCAGGAGGCCAACCACCATTGATGTAAGTATTGTAAGGGGATACAATTTTTAAATCGGATTCAAATAATCGTTTTTTAGGTTTATCGAATAAGTATTGTATGGTGGCACAGGATTCTAAGTTGATATTTTTTTCGATACGAGTGAGAAAAACTCCCGCCATCATTGGTCGTTCTTCTTTTCTCACTGCTTCTCTTTCGACAATCGAGGCTAATACCACTCTAAAATGCAAATCAGCTGGTTTGATCTCTTTTGCCTCTGGAATGGTTTCTAATTTCTTATAAAACCTTTTGATCATCATTTCAGTGATTCGTTCCAATGGATAATTTAAAGGAACAGAATATGTTTCTGGAAACAAATAACCTTCTAAGGTTTTTGCTGGAATATTATATTTAGTGATTAATGCAGGACTTTGTGCCACTTTTAAAAATTCTTCTCTGGAGGGAGAAAGTTTTTTTGTTACCAAAAGATCTCCAATTTGACGATTGTTGTATCCTTCTGGAACCGTAAATGTCACAAGTTTTACTTTTCCAGAAATGATTACATCTAAGATCTTTCGAGAACTCATTCCATCATTGATGTCGTAAACACCTTGTTTGATTTTATTTCCTGCTCTCGTAAACTTGATTAAATAATTAAAATATACACTGGATTTAATCATCCCAGCAGCAGCTAACTCGCGTACGACACTAGAGGAAGGTTCACCTGGATCAATGATAAGCTCATATTTGTTTTGTCCATCACCGACTGCACCACCTTTGATTTCATCGATGACAAAAAAACTGATGAGCGCCAAAACTAATAATAAGGCCGCGGCTAAACCTGAAAGTACCAGGTATTTTTTTACTTTTGAGTTCATTCCATCCCCATCCTTCTTAAGCTATCGACAATTACCAAATCTTTTTTAGGGTCTGATCACAGGTTCTATTTCCAAATGTATGGAAAATGTATCGTAAACTTGTTTTTGAATCGATTTCGCCATAGCAAGCAAGGCATCTGTTGTTCCCTCTATATTGATTAGACCCAAACAATGGTTCGTGGAGATACCCACTCCACCAGGAAAAATGTCCCTTTTTTTGATCCCAGAATGTTCGATAAGCCACGCTGCTGAAAGTTTTTTGTTTCCATTTGGTTCATCAAAGATTGGCGGATTTGAAAATCCCAATTGATTTGCATGTTTGAAAAACAATTCTGCCTTTTCATTCGAAATAATAGGATTGGTAAAAAAAGAACCAGCCGAACGTGTGTTTGGATCGCCATCGTCCAAAACCATTGATTTTTTCTTTCGTAGATTCAAAATCAATTCTCTCAACTTTTCCAAGTATAATGTTCGATTTTCAGACATCGGCTGAGTTTTGATTCGATCTTGAATGATTGTATCCCATTGTTTTTTTACTTCAGGATATAAAATACAAGGTTCTTCCATTTTTGAAAGTTTAAACGATACAGACGTAACAATGTATTTCTGAAATTTACCAGACTTGAATTCACTATTGCGATAAGTAAAGTTACATTCAGAATTTTGTAAGCTGATGAGATTACCTGCCTCATCCATACATTGAACACTAATGATTGAATCTTTTACTTCTTGTCCATACGCACCGATATTTTGAATGGGGGAGGCACCTACAGAACCCGGAATTCCGGACAAACATTCAATCCCACTTAACCCCTGCTTGGTTGTATACTCTACAAACTGGTCCCAAACAACACCTGCACCTACTTCATAAAAAACTTCTTTTTCGTTGACGTCTAAACATCGGATCCCTGGAATTTGGATCAAAAAAACAACTCCATCAAATCCTTTGTCTCTAAATATAGTATTGGAACCACCACCAAGAATTAGATATGGAAGTGACTGAGCCAGACTGAATTGAATCGCATTTTTAAGGTCTTCAATGTTTTTGATGGCGATACAATATTTGGCTCTTCCCCCTAAACGGAATGTAGTGAGCGGCGCCAATGGGACATCGTTTTGGACCAACATAGTTCCAATAAAAAGTTTCCGCAAAAATCGTAAGTAAGAAAATCTGTTTTATGAGTCGATCCAAACTGAAAGTTTACGAATATTCTGGCTGCAGCACATGTCGAAATGCGCTCAAATATCTAAATAAAAAAAAAGTAGAATTTGAACAAATCCCAATTCGGGAAACTCCTCCTTCCACAAGCGAACTTAAGAAAGCAAAACAATACTTAGGTGATATTAAAAAACTTTTTAATACCTCTGGAAAGGATTATCGAGAGGGAAATTGGAAAGAAAAATTGGGAAAACTCTCGGAAGACCAAATTTATAAGGAACTTTCGAGTAACGGAAATTTAGTCAAGAGGCCGTTTGTCGTAGGAGATGGTTGGTTTTTGGTGGGGTTCAAGGAAGAGGAATGGGGGGAGAGGGTTTAGGGGGCGGTACACGATGGATATTGGTATCCCCACCCGATTGAGGGAGGGGAACTAGACCCGCCACCCAATGTCTCCTCTATATTACATTTGCCCTAAAAGAACAACCGATCTTACAAATCCGAATTTTTTTCTTCTCAAAAGTTCATATTTGCTCGCGGATCACATCCACTTCTACTTTCAATTTGTGTTTTCCACCACCGAAGAGAATTCCTTTGAGTGGAGATACGTCCGAATAATCACGACCTATGGCTGTAATGATGTATTCTTCCGTGATTAATTTGCCATTCGTAGGATCAAAATCAAACCAACCAAGGGTTGGACAATAAACAGAAACCCAAGCATGAGTTGCATCACTCCCTTGCAATTTCTGAATACCAGGTGGTGGGAATGTTTCTAAATAACCACTCACATAGCGACAAGGAATCTTTAACGAGCGCAAGGCGGCTATCATCAAATGAGAAAAATCCTGGCAGACACCTTTTTTTTCCAACAAAACTTGTTCTAAAGGTGTGTTGATCGTAGTTGCTTTAGGATCGTAACTAAAATTCTCAAATATATATTTTGTTAACTCTAAAGCTCCAACAAACACAGGTTTATTATCAGTAAATATCAATTTTGCAAAATCGGAATAAGATGCTTTAGCCGATATAAATGGTGATGGTTGAATGAATTCGATTGCTTGCAAATCGGCATCCAACGATGACTCGTGAATCATTTGGTAAATGAATTCCCAAGGTGTTGACTTGGTTAAATCAAAATCAAAACTTTGATGTGTTCTTACTGTTGATTCAACAACAACTTCTAAAAAACGATGAGGATCCTCGACCGAAAATAAAAAAACTTGATTGCCAAAGTAATCTCTTCGAAAGGAAGACACTACTGGTTTTGGATTCACTGTGACATGTGTACGATAACAATCTTGATGAGTTGTAGTAAGTGGATACATATGTGCCATATTATGACAATACGCGACCATATCATCATAACTATATTTTGTTTTATGAATCACTCGAAAATCAGCCATTGGTATCACCGATTCGAGTTTGTTCTTCTGTATAGTTGAAGTATCGTGAGGAGAGAGCATCCGATAAAACTCTCAAGTATCCATGTAATTCTTCTAACCAAATCGAGACTGATGTTAATGGAGTTTCTGACTCAAAGAAAATGGAAATATCTTTCATTTTAAAATGAGTGTATAATTGTAATGCGGCTCTGTCTTCTGAATAAACAACCTTTTTGTCTTTGCCAGGTAAAAACTGTAGATCCGCATTAATTTGTTCTAATTGGTATGCCAATGATCTTGGATTGGTAATATCAAATAACAAAATGTCCAATACTGATTCTTGATCGATCTTACCTGAATATCTTCTGTTATAAGTGATTCGAATATCACTGATGCGTAAAAAAGTCTCAAAGGAAGATTTGTCTTCAAAACTTTTCCATTGGATCATTCCTTGTAACATAAGAATCATATTGATGGAACGTTCAATTCTTCTCCCTAAATTTAAGAAATACCAACCTGCCTCTCGACTCATATTTTCAAACGAAAGACCAGTTAATGAAGAGAGATTTACGATAATTTTTTGTAAGTAATCAATGATTTGATCATAAGAATCAATGCCATAATTCGATTGGTCTTCTAAGTGAAGTAAAATCTTTTTCATATCATCAGAAAGGCGATCTCTCACGGACTTAGAAGCTAATACTAAACTTCTCAAATGAAATCCTAAACTACCTACAATATTTTTATCAACAGTCAATCTTTGCAATTCAGGAAATGGATTTGCAAACAGTTCCCCAGAATCATCACCGACGAAACCTGGATAACTATTAGTCACATGAGTCACTAGTTTTAGTATATTTTCCAGTGATTCTTTTTCATATCCATCTTCAACTTGTAAAATTTTGAAAATAGCCTCTCGGATTACGCGTGTTTGGTTTTCTGAACGTTCCAAATAACGGGCCAACCAAAACAAATTGTCAGCAACTCTACTTGGTACTCCAGAACTTTTGCGCGAAATTAAAATTTGGTCAGATTTTGGAACCAGTAATGATTCTTCTTTTTGGGTTTCAGTTGATAACACCCATAAATCTTTACTCCACGCTCCCCTTTGGCTCGTAATAAAAAATTCATCTAAAGAAGGTGATACCCTTACAAGTCCACCAGCCATGGTTTGGTATCCAGAACCGGAAGAAGATACAAAGGTCCTCATGATGGCACGGCCTGGACGAAATCCATTTTCACCTAACACTGGAACAGTGGCAGATTCAATCATCTCTTGTGCAATGAATCGTTTGGGTGCATGTTGTAACTTCTCTAGAAATACATCTTTTCTTTGTCCACTGAGTTCAACAAACGTAACAGGAGTTTCTTCATCTGTACGAGAAACTGTTTTAAATACATATTTTTCAGGATTTTGAATGACTAAATGATAATGTTCTTTGTTTCCCAACCAATAGGTAGGTGCCATTGGCAATATTAAATCCTCACCTAAGTAAAACCTACATAACTCGGCATAAAATGGTAAAAGGGCGCGATTTTCTAAAAAACCTGTTCCGATGGGATTGGCAATTTTGACATTTCCAGAACGAACCGATTCTAATAACCCTGGAACACCTAACAAGGAATCACCTCTTAATTCCAATGGATCCATAAAATCATCGTCAACTCGGCGTAAAATTAAATCTACTTGTTGCAAACCTTCAACGGTTTTCATATAAACTTTATTTTTTCGAACAGTAAGGTCTTCTCCTTGGACAAGAGTATATCCCAAATAACCTGCAAGATATGCATGTTCAAAATAGGTTTCGTTAGAGGGACCTGGAGTTAATAAAACGATGACTGGGTCTCTTCCACTAACACCAGATAATTGTGTTAACGATTTTCTTAAGGATCGAAAGTAAACTGCAACTCGATGTACCATCGCATCGCGGTACATACTTGGAAAAATTCTAGAAAGTACGATTCGATTTTCTAAGGAATAACCGGAACCAGAAGGTGCTTGGACACGATCATTTAGTACATAAAAATTTCCATCGGCCGCTCGAATCAAATCACAAACAAAGAATAACAAAGCAGGATTTTTTGCTAAAAAATGGTTTGAATCATACATGCCATCACAAGCACGTAAAAATGAAGTTTCATTGAATAAAATTTCTGGAGGAATTTTTTTCTCATACAACAATCGACGTTTTGAATATACATCTCGAATGAGTGCATCTAATAAATCTGCTCGTTGGTTTAATCCTCTTTCTAAAACTCGCCATTCTTCACTTTCCATCACAAGAGGGAAAAGATCCAATTCCCAAGGTCTTTCTTTTGCTTCTCTTTGTTCCGATTGATATAGGTTGTATGTAACTCCATTCTCACGTAAAATACGATCAGTATCTCGTCTACGATTGATTAATTCTGCAGGTCCTAACTCTTGGAAGGATTTAACTAAAAACTTGTATTTGTTTCGGATTTGGCCATCGGCATCATACAATTCATCATACACACCAGGAATGGTTTTGTAATTATCTATGAGATGATAAGGATCTTTCGTCATCATTACTTAGAAGTAACCATTCTCAAATCCAACGTACATGGAAAGGCTTTATTTTCCAGACGGATGGGAGGTAAACTTTTTCCAATTTTGTGACCATGGGTCCAAAAACGTGAAATCCTTCTCGATTCTGCTTCATAACCATTGATTGGAATGGTTTGGTAGGAAAGACCACCTGGATGTGAAACATGGTAAGTACAGCCACCAAGAGATCTGTGATTCCAAGTATCATATACATCGAAGACTAACGACTGTTGTGCTGGAATTTGAGGATGTAATGTGAAAACAGGATTCCATGCTTTAAACCGAACACCCGCCACAAATTCATTTTGGATAGAAGTTGCTTGCAATGGAACTTCGTAACCATTACAACTCAATTTATATCGATCAGGATGAAAACCTTTGATTTTCACTTGAACACGTTCCGTTGCAGAGTCAACACCTCTCGATGTTCCTTGAGAAGTATTCTCTTCACCTAACACATTCCAAGGCTCAAGGGCCATCCTGAGTTCAATTTCCATCCCATCTAAATAACAAATTCCATATTGCGGGAATCGAAATTCAAAAAATGGATCAAAGTCTTTTGATAAAAACGAAAAACCTTGGTTTTGTAAATCAAAGATAACTTCCTTGAAATCACGATAGACAAAGTAAGGTAACATAAACCGATCATGTAAATCCGTATTCCAATTGATAGGATTTCCAAAGTATGGTTCTTCCCAAAACTTACAGACAATCGCCATCATAAAAGCTTGTTGGACAACACTCATTTGGTAATGAGGTGGCATTTCAAATGCTCTCATTTCAATCAATCCAAGTCGCCCAGTAGGAGATCCTGGATCAAATAACTTATCTATAGAAATTTCAGTTCGATGCGTATTTCCCGTTACATCGATTAAGATATTTCGCAGCAATCGATCCAATAACCAAGGAGGTGTATTGCGACTCGAATCAATTTGTTGGAATGCAATTTTTAGTTCGTGTAAGGAATCAGTTCTTGCTTCATCAATCCTTGGTGATTGTGAAGTAGGACCTATAAACATACCAGAAAATAAATAGGATAATCCTGGATGATTTTGCCAATACGATACTAAACTCCGAAGTAAGGAAGGTTTTCGTAAAAACGGACTATCACCAACAGTTTCTCCACCTAACGTAATATGGTTTCCACCAC
Organism: Leptospira kemamanensis; assembly: GCF_004769665.1. Taxonomy (GTDB): domain Bacteria; phylum Spirochaetota; class Leptospiria; order Leptospirales; family Leptospiraceae; genus Leptospira_A; species Leptospira_A kemamanensis. Next base: position 231,941 of record NZ_RQGG01000036.1, on the reverse strand, counting down.
CGGTTCCCGAATGTCTACCATCAATTAAAAACTTTTCCGCAGTAAGTTTGAGTTGGTATGATTCATCGTATAATATTTTTGTTTTTTCAACAATCTCTTCAAATTGACTGGAAGGATGAAAATTAACTTCAATCACACCTGGATCTGGTGTAATTTTAAATCGATTTAATCTTGGATCACTAGGTGCTTCATATCCTTCGATCACGATTGGCAAATCTGTTTCCAAGGCAGTTTGTTCAATGGCATAAATCAAATGTAACCAACCTTCTAATGATTGGATAGGAGGTAGGAACACTCTTAAATTCCCATTTCTAGGTTCCACACATAAAGCAGTTCGTGTATGATATTCCCCTAAAGAATAACTCACACTAGCCATTGCGTGAGGGAATTGGCTCAATTCTTTCGCTTTCGGTAATGGTGGTTTTGGAGAAGCAGGATCTTCTGGATTTGTGTAATATGATTTTCCACCTAAAGATAACAATGGTAAACGTAATCCAATTGGTGAATCACCCGGGATTAAATACATCTTTCCTCTACGAAATTTCCATTCATCCGAAATCCATGTTTTTTGTAATGGATCAAAATCTAATGGTAAAACATAACCTACTTCTTTGTGAAGTCCTTGGTCTAATATTTTGATAATTCGTTTTCGTTCTAATTCATTATAAGTATCTAAACCGTCTAACAATGATTCCGTTTCTATCGGCAAACTTGATTCTTGCCATAAATAATATAGATTGTCCTCAAAAGCAGGAATCACTGACGAATTGGAAACTTTTAAATACTTGATCAAACTGGAAATGAATTTTCTAGCATCATCGGAGTTAGCTGATCCAGTATAACGATCATCTGCTAGTAAATGTGGATTAGACCAAAGAGGTTCCTTGTCTTTTCGCCAATAGGATATCATGGCCCATCTTGGCAATGGTTCTCCAGGATACCATTTCCCTTGACCATATTGAAGTAATCCACCTGTTGCAAAATGTTTACTCAATCGTTTGATCAATTGTTCTGACTTAGAATACTTTTCAAATCCGAGTGCATCAAAATTCCATTCAGGCGCTTCTCTGTTTTCCGTAGAGACAAAGGTTGGCTCACCACCGATAGTCAACCGTATGTCATTTTTTTTGATTCTTTTATTGATTGTATCACCTAACTTTAGTATGCGATTCCAATCTTCTTCTAAATAGGGTAAAGTAACTCTTGGTGTTTCCAACACACGTTCTACATGCATGGAAAAGGAAAATTCCATTTTTGCTTTTTCCGCAAATCCGTATATTGGCCCTGCAGACTCAGGTTCTGGTGTTGCTGCGAGAGGTATATGACCTTCTCCCGTAAAGAGTCCTGACGTTGGATCAAGTCCTACCCAACCTGCTCCAGGTAAATACACTTCTGCCCATGCATGTAGATCTGTAAAATCTACATCTGTTCCTGAAGGTCCATCCAATGATTTAACATCTGCTTTCAATTGAATGAGATAACCTGATACAAAACGGGAAGCAAATCCCAAATGACGTAAAATTTGAACGAGTAGATAAGCCGAGTCACGGCAAGAGCCCATCCGTTTGGAAAGTGTAACTTCAGTTGATTGAACCCCAGGTTCCATCCTGATCACATAACCGATGTCATGGTACAGTTTTGCATTTAGACTTACGAGAAATTCTATAATTCTCTTTTTTTTGAGATTGATTGTTTTTAAATACGAAGCTAAAAGTTTACCTGGTTTTTTTGGCTTCAGATAAGGAGTAAGTTCCTTTTTTAAAATTTTATCGTATTGAAATGGATAGTTTTCAGCATATTCCTCCACAAAAAAATCAAAGGGATTGATCACTTTCAAATCAGTTACCAAGTCAACGGCTACTTGTAAGATATTGGTTTTTTCTGGAAAAACCAAACGCGCTAGGTAGTTACCAAATGGATCTTGTTGCCAATTTAGAAACTTTTGTTCCGGTAAAATATTTAAAGAATACGATACAATATGATTTTTTGTATGTGGTGCAGGACGTAATCGAATTACATGCGGAGAAAGCGAAATCGATTTGTCATACTGATATGTTGTGATATGGGTTAAGGCAACTCGTATACTCATAATTAGTTGGTAAAAAATCTTTCCACAATTTTGGAACCGATTTGATTGAGTTCAATTTGAATATCATCCAGATATTCGTGTAATCCTTTGTCAAAAATGGATTTGATATTTTCAGAACGTAATCGATTAAGATACACGGTTGTGGCATCTTGCGCAGAATTACGAGGTAAACCTTCTTTTAGTCCTGATATCTTCTCCAATGCTTCTTGCATCTCTTGGATACAAAAAATAATCGATCTTGGAAAAGTATCGTTTAAGATTAAAAACTCAGCTATTTCCGTTGGATCTACTTTTTTATACCTTCGGTTGTACATCTCATGTGCACTGGCGGATTTTAATAACGATAGCCATTGTAATAAATCTAATGTGGAACCTACATCATGAACGGATGGTAAAAGGATAAAATATTTCATATCCAGAATCCGAGTAGTTTTATCAGCTCGTTCCAAAAATCTACCAAGTAACGCAAAATTCCAAACCTCATCATGAGAGATGGTCGCATCGGAACATCCATAAAAACTTTGGCAACTTTTGCGAACCGTACTTAAGAAATCGGAAAGATCAATGGATAAAGTATCACCATGTTCTCCAATGGACTCCATATAAAGTTTACGATAGTTTTTTACATAAAGATAAAACTCATTTAACACCTCCCACATGGAAGTAGAGATGTTTTCTCGAATGGTACGGGCATTCTCACGTGCTTTCGATAAACATTGAAAAATGGAATTTGGATTCTCTTCATCAAAAGTCATAAATCGAATCACATTCACCGGTGTTGGATCTGAATATTTTTTCGCAAACAATTCATAATCCCCAGTTGTATGCACTAGTGGTAACCATTGGTTTGGAACTTCTTCATTCAAATCCAATGACAACTGATGATTGACATCGATAAAACGGGAATAGTTCTCCGCTCTTTCAATGTAGCGGTTCATCCAAAAAACAGATTCGGCAACTCGGCTTAACATAAAAACACCTTACCCTAAAACCCAGGTGTCTTTTGAACCGCCTCCCTGGGATGAATTCACAACTAAAGAACCTTTTCGTAAAGCCACACGTGTTAAACCACCTGGCATTACATAGATATCCTTACCGTACAAAATGAACGGTCTTAAATCCACATGTCTCGATTCAATTTTTTCTGAAATTAGAGTGGGAACCGTAGATAAATTTAAAACTGGTTGCGCGATATAGTTTCTTGGATCCGCTTTGATGAGTTCCTTAAAGTCTTCTTGTTCCTGTTTGGAAGATTTTGGTCCAATGATCATGCCATATCCACCTGCACCATTGGCCGCTTTCACAACCAAGTTATGGATATTATCCAAAACATAGTTTAGATCTGTACCTTCTGAGCAAAGATAAGTAGGAACATTAGGAATGATCGAATCTTCACCTAAGTAATATTTGATGATCTTTGGCACATAAGAATAAATTACCTTATCGTCTGCGACACCTGTTCCTGGTGCATTGGCTAGAGCAACATTTCCTCGTTTGTAAGCATCAAAGATACCTTTCACACCAAGTAAAGAATCTTCACGAAAACTGGATGGATCCATAAAGGTATCATCTATCCTTCTGTAGATAACATCTACTTTCCGAAGACCCTTTGTAGTTTTCATGTATACCTTATGGTTTTCCACAACGAGGTCTGATCCTTCCACCAAATACACACCCATTTTTTGTGCTAAAAAACTATGTTCGTAATAGGCAGAGTTATAGACACCAGGTGTCCATACAGCAATCACAGGATCCTGTGCGTCTGTTAGATTTTCTAACATCGATCGTAAATGATAAGGATAATCATACACTTGGCGGATATTTAACTTTTCAAAAAGTTCCGGGAAAGTGCGTTTCATCACTTCGCGATTTTCCAATACGTAAGACACACCTGAAGGGCAACGTAAGTTATCTTCCAAAACATGGAAAGCACCCGCCCCATCTCTGACTAGGTCAGTTCCTGTAATATGAATCCAAATATCTTTTGGAGGTTTTAATCCAATACACTGTTTGAGGTAACCCGTACTAGATTGAATGATATCCAATGGAATGATTTTATCCTTTAGGATCTTTTGTTCTCCATATATATCATTTAAAAATAAATTCAGTGCAAGGATTCTTTGTTTCAGTCCTTTTTCGATATGAATCCATTCCTCACTTGGAACAATCCTAGGAATCACATCAAAAGGCATAATTCGTTCTTGTTCGCCACCATCACCATACAAAGTAAAGGTGATCCCAAGGGACATTAATGCTCGTTCGGCGGAACTGCTCCGTTTCAGAAGTTCTATCCCACCTAAACTTTCCATTTTTGTTTTCACAAAATCATAACTTTTACGGGGAAATCCTTCATTGGAAAACATCTCATCATAGATATTTTTTGCGCTATAGTCTGCGATAAACATGGGTTGGCCTCTGCTAACTTAATTAGCAATATTTGTACCAAATGGAGAAATTGTCGGGAAACCAGGACTTTTACGCTCTTACGACATAAGAAAGCAAGAGAGTGAGGAAATTATGCTGAATATTTAAGCAGGCATAGGGAGCAAGATTTTTGGTTGTGTAAGAATCCTACAGAATGATTAAACTTCGTTAGAAGTGGGATGTGTGACTTGGGAAATTCTCTTCTTTTTCTCTTCTTTTAAACGAAATCCATAGGCAAGAGTCCGAAAAAAATAGGAAAAAGGCAGAATTTTCATCAAATCATTTCGAAAACCCTGTCTGAAACTTTCAAACCGGTTCTGTTTTGGACTTAGAATTGCCTTTAGAATTCTTTTAGCCAAACGAGTTGGATTCGAGTTCCTTGGAACATCAGCGACTACGCGAGAGAAATGAAATCGTTTTCCTGACTGTTTTCGATAGGAATCCCAAAAATAATCAAACGCTCGTTTGGAAGATCCATACAATCCAAAACCTGGTGTGGGATACTTACCAAGATCGGAACTAACAGCAATTATGTGAAGACCAACTGAAATCAAATTGGTTAATTTTTGAATGGCGAAGATGGGTGCTAAAACATTGGTTTGGTAAAGATATTTGAGTTCTGCCCAATTTTCTTTTTCATCTTCTGCATAGGAAAACTCTTCCGCGTTGATGATAAAAACATCAATTTTATCTAAGGTTTCAATGGCAGACTCAATCAATCGTTCCATTTGGTCTGGTTTGGATGGATCTATTTTATATTTTTGTAAATTGACATGATTTGGAACTTCTTCTGGTGTTGTATCACCCACAACAATAAGTGCACCTTCCGCAAGTAAAATTGGTAACAATTCTTTTCCTAAAGGAGAAGAACCACTGGTTAATACAATTTTTTTGGAAGCAAGTTTCATAATTGTTGAGTGATGATACTTTATTTAGTTAAGGGATGGATCTTTTGTATGATCTACAAAGTATTTATAAATTCCACCTTTGCTTCTTAGCGCTTCTCGCCAGATGACTTCCGAATCATCTTCTTTAAAAACAATGGATTCATCTACTACATCAGAAACGACCCAAGACAACCTGTCAAATTCACTTTCCAATTGTCCTGAAGACCAACCGGCATAACCTTGTAAGACACGAAATTGGATTTGATCGGAAGATAAAACTTCTAACATCGTATCAAAACTACGAGCCATATAAATTCCTGGAACAACTTCTACACCAGGATCAACGGTTTGTTTTCCATTGTGCAAAATCGAAACAAATAAATTGTCTACAGGTCCACCAGCATACACTGGTTTGTTGGAATGCACTGTGTCTGGTAAGTTTTTGATGAGTGATTCCATGGTTTGATCAGTAGGTTTGTTTAAAACTAAACCAAAGGCTCCATCATCATCATGGTCTACCATGAGGACAACGGATTTATGAAAAAAATCCTGAATCACACTAGAATTGGAAATGAGTAACTTCCCACGAGTTGAATCAGGATTATCTGTCATTATTTTTTGCCGTGAATTTCTTCTAAGATACGATATGCCACTTCTAACGTTTTGATATCGGAGTCACCTTTCACCATCGGATCAGATTCTCCTTTGATACATTTTACAAAGTGTTCGTGTTCTTGTTTGAGTGGGTTATCTTTGTGAACAAAGATTTTTTCTACAATCGATTCTTGTCTGTATTTGATTTCTCCACTTCCCAGTTGTGTGGTTGAACTTGCTTGTCTGTGAAGTTCAATCTCTTGGTTTGTGAAATCTAAAAATACATAGGAATCTTTTTGGGAAATATTAAGTGTTCTGATTTTTGCTTGGGAAGAACGAGATGCATTGAGGGAAGCAACACAACCATTCGCAAATTTTAAAACCACACTTGCGATATCTTCGTGATTCGATACAACGGATGATCCAACTGCCTTAACTTCAGTCACTTCTGATTTCACTAAGTTGAGTACGATGTCGATATCATGGATCATCATATCCAGTACCACACCAACATCAGTGATTCGACTGTTGTAAGGAGCGATCCTTCTTGATTCAATGAGGATTGGGTGTTCGGCTATTTTACCTAACTCCAGTACCGCACCATTAAATCGTTCTACGTGACCCACTTGCAAAATCAACTTGTTTTGTTTTGCTAAAGTTACGAGTTCTTTCGCTTCTTCGACTGTTTGGGAAATTGGTTTTTCCACCAAAACATGTTTCTTTTCAGTTAGCGCCTGTTTTGCGATCTTGTGATGTAAGAAAGTGGGCGCGGCAATGATGATTGCATCGGTAACTTTCAGTAATTCTTCAATCGTTGCAAATGCTTTTGTTTTGTGTTTTTCAGCAATTTGTGTGGCACGTTCCGCATTGGCATCAAATATACCGATGAGTTCTGCATCGGTTAATTGTTTGGCAACGTTTACGTGGTACTGACCCATATGGCCCGTACCAATGACTCCGAGTCGGACTTTTTTATCCATAGATGCTCTCAATATTTTAAAGGTTTAGCGGAAAAACAACTTCGATTTTCCCCCGCTGCCGACCTTTTCGCCGGACTCACGAGCAAATTCTTCCATCAGTTCTCTCTGTTTTTTAGAAAGTTTCTTAGGAATTTCGACTTTGATGATCACATGTTGGTCCCCTTTTCCATAAGAACCGAGGTATGGGATTCCATGTCCTTTTAAGCGGAAAATTTGTCCACTTTCCGTCCCTTCCGGGATTTTCAATTGGATGGTTTTTCCATCAATGGAAGGCACTTCAATCTCTCCACCAAGGCAAGCCATGGATAAGGAAATGGATTTTTGAACGATGAGGTCATTTCCTTGGCGTTCAAACGTTGGGTGTTTTTTGATATGAGTGACTACGTATAAATCACCACTTGGGCCACCGTTTGGACCGGATTCCCCTTCCCCAGAAACTTTGAGTCGGCTGCCCGATTCGACACCCGCAGGGATTTTGATATGAATGGTTCGTCTTTTCTCTGTTAGACCCTCGCCTTTACAAGTTTTGCAAGGATTGGAAATGACTTTCCCTTTTCCTTTACAACGTGGGCAAGTGGTTGTGACACTAAAAAATCCTTGGGTCCTTCTCACTTGGCCTGTGCCTGAACAATCAGGACAAACGGTTGGAGAAGATCCTTTAGAAGCACCAGTACCCGTACAATCAACACAGGTTTCTAGTCTAGGGATTTCAATTTTGTACTCTTTTCCAAGAGCAGCATCTTCTAAACTGACTTCTAAATTATAACGGAGATCTGATCCCCTTTGAGGACCAGACCTTCTTCCACCACCGCGGCTACCACCACCTCCGCCTCCGAAAAATTCACTGAAGATGTCACCAAAGTCTCCAAAGATATCAGAGAAGTCGGTATAAGCACCAGCTCCATACCCTCCTCCTGCACCTGCGTTCACACCAGCTTTTCCAAATTGGTCATAAGCTTGGCGTTTTTGCGGATCGCGTAACACTTCATAGGCTTCAGTAGCCTCTTTGAATTTTTCTTCCGCTTCTTTATCACCCTTATTTTTATCAGGGTGATATTTGATGGCTAACTTACGATAGGCGCTCTTGATCTCATCATCAGAGGCACCTTTCGAAACGCCTAATACTTCGTAGTAACCACGGTCGCTCATAGTTTTACTTCTTTATCTCTATTTATTTTTTGTCTTCATCCACGACAGTGTAATCAGCATCGACTACCTTCTCGCCACCTGCATTGGAACCAGCTGTGTTTTGGTTTGCACCCGCACCAGCTTCTGCACCAGGAGCTCCTTGTTCAGGACCTGCTTGGCTATAGATTTTTTGTCCAATTTGCATCGCAACTTGTTGGATGGAATCTCTTGATGCTTTCATACGTTCGAGGTCACCAGATTCCATTGCTTCACGGCCGCGTTTGATTTCGTCCTGAGCTCTTTGTTTTTCTGATTCGTCGAGTTTGTCAGCGGATTCACCGATGGTTTTTTCCAATTGGTAAACAATTGCTTCCAATTCGTTTTTCGTATCAGCAGCTTCGCGAAGTTTTTTATCTTCTTCTGCGTGAGCTTCTGCATCTTTCACCATCTTTTTGATTTCTTCTTCAGAGAGTCCCGAAGAAGATTCAATACGAATCTTTTGTTCTTTACCAGTTCCCAAATCTTTTGCAGATACGTGAACGATACCATTTGCATCGATATCAAAAGTCACTTCGATTTGTGGAACGCCGCGTGGTGCAGACGGAATTCCCACTAAGTCAAAACGACCGAGAGTTCTGTTCGCACTTGCCATTTCTCGTTCCCCTTGTAATACGTGAACGGAAACAGTTGTTTGGTTGTCTGCCGCAGTAGAGAATACTTGGGATTTTCTTGTAGGAATGGTTGTGTTTCTTTCGATGAGTTTTGTCATCACACCACCCAGTGTTTCAATTCCAAGGGAAAGCGGAGTGACATCGAGTAACAATACATCTGTTACATCACCAGCTAAAACTCCACCTTGGATTGCCGCACCCACTGCTACCACTTCATCAGGGTTCACAGATTTGTTTGGTTCTTTCCCAAAAATTTCTTTTACAAGAGCTTGCACAGCTGGGATACGAATGGATCCACCCACAAGGATGACTTCGTCAATTTCGCTCGCAGAAAGACCTGCATCTTTTAATGCATTCAAACATGGAATACGAGTTCTTTCGACAAGAGATCTTGTGATTTCATCAAACTTTGCTTTGGTGAGTGTCATATCCAAATGTTTTGGACCAGACGCATCAGCCGTGATGAATGGGAGATTGATTTGAGTAGAAGATGTTCCAGACAACTCGATTTTAGCTTTTTCAGCAGCTTCTTTCAATCGTTGTACTGTGTTTTTATCTCCAGAAATATCAATTCCCGTTTGTTTTTTGAATTCGTCGATCATCCATTGCATGACCACGTTATCAAAGTCGTCACCACCAAGGTGAGTATCACCGTTAGTAGATTTCACTTCGAAAACACCGTCACCAAGCTCTAGGATCGAAACGTCAAATGTTCCACCACCTAAGTCGTATACAGCGATCTTTGCGTTGGTTTTTTTCTTATCAAAACCGTATGCAAGAGCCGCAGCAGTTGGTTCGTTGATGATCCGTTCTACTTCAAGTCCAGCGATACGACCAGCGTCTTTAGTTGCTTGTCTTTGTTCGTCATTGAAGTAAGCAGGAACTGTAACGACTGCTTTTTTTACTTCATGACCAAGAAAGTCTTCCGCCGTTTTCTTCATTTTTTGAAGAACACGAGCCGCAATTTCTTGTGGAGTGAATTCACCAGCAACGGTTTCAAATTTCACACCATCATTTCCGGCACGGATCACTTTGTATGATACCATTTTTGATTCATCACCAGCTTCGTTAAAACGACGGCCAATAAAACGTTTCGCAGAACGAATCGTATTTACCGCGTTTGTGATCGCTTGGTTTTTTGCAAATTGACCAACAATGGTTTCACCCTTGGCTGTAAATGCAACGATCGAAGGAGTGGTTCTTGCCCCTTCAGAGTTTTGAATGACAACTGGATCACCACCTTCCATTACCGCCACACATGAGTTAGTGGTTCCTAAATCGATACCTATGATTTTTTCCTTAGACATAGTCTTTCTCCTTCTTACTTATATTAACTTTGTGGTTTTCCCACTCTCACACGTGCAGGACGAATGGATTGTTTCATCTCACCTTCTTCATGGTAATAACCAGCTTGGTAAGTTTCGACAACAGTCTCTTCTGTATACTCTGCACTTTCTTCGGAAGCAATTGCTTCCATTAACATTGGATCAAACGGCATTCCTTTCGGATCTAATCGTTTGATTCCTTCCTTTTCCAATACGGAATAAAATTCCTTTTGTACCATCTTGATCCCTTCTACGAAAGCGACCACTTCTGGAGTTTGGTTTGGAACATTGGATACTCGTTCCAAGTTGTCCAAAGCACTTGTGAGTCCTTCAGCAAACTTTTTGATGGATTCTTTTCTTGCATTTAACAAGTCGTTAGCTGTTCTACGTTTGTAGTTTTGAAACTCCGCACGTTCTCTCAGCCAAGAGTCCTTTAAAGATTCGATTTCTTTTTTTGCATTATCGAGTTCTTTTTCAGCTCCTTCTACCGCTTGTTCAATGGCTTCATCAGAAATGGTTTGCCCTTCTTCCACTTGCACATTTTGATCTTCCAGGGATTGGTTCGTTTCTTCTGCCATTTCTCCTCCTACTACCTACTCAATTTCGTTATCATTTCTGAAACTAACTTCGAAGTGAATTCAATCAAAGGTAATGCTTTGTTGTAATTCATCCTCTGAGGACCTATGATTCCCATAGAACCGATCCTCTTTTCACCCATACGGTAATTTGTTGTGATGATGGTAACACCACCTAACTTTTCATTACCGTCTTTTCCAATAATGGTATAAACACCATCCATCGGAACGTAATCACTAAAAAACTCTTTGAGGAACTGTTTTTCATCAAATAGATGCAGGATGTTTTCTAATTGTTCCTCTTCATCCTTAAAGTTTTCATATAAGTTTTTTAATCCATCGATATACAAGTTATCAACAGACATACTATCTGTTCCCATTGCTCTCGCAATCGATGGAGCGAACAAAGAAAATCCTTCTGGGCCTTCTTTTTTCAACATCATCTGAGGAATCAGATTACTTTGAATTTCATGAACATCAAAACCTTTGACGTTATCATTCAAATACCTTGAAATTTGATACAGGCTCTCTTGCGAGATGTGAAAATCGAAAAATATATTTCGATTGAGCACAGTTCCTGATCGCATCACAAGGATCATAAGAACTTCTCCTCCATTTACATGGATGAGTTCTATATGTTTCAATGTGTCGAGTGATCCTTCCGGACCTAACACCACACTTGCAGATTGCGAAAGGGAAGCTAAAACCTTAGAGGTTGCAATGAGAACTTGGTCCAAACGAAATTGCATCCGAAGATACTCTTCCTGGATCCTTTGTTTCTCCCGCATTGTGAGCTCAAAGAGCGTCACAAGATTATCCACATACAACCGATACCCACGTTCCGTTGGCACTCGACCACCCGAAGTATGACGAGCTACAATGTAACCCATGTCTTCCAGTTCGGCGAGGCAGGAACGGATGGTGGCTGGTGATAGTCCAATATCGTATTTTTCCGAAAGGGTTTTAGAGCCGACAGGTTTGTTGTCTGAAACAAACTCCTCAACCAATGCTTTCAAAATGGAACGATGTCTAGGGGAAAGGTCCATAGCCTCCAAGCACTTCCTTTAGCACTCTGATCATTAGAGTGCTAATCTATGCTTAAAGTTTACGGATTTAGGTTTTTTTCGTCAAGCAAGATGCTAATCGAAGCTAGGAATTTTAGCAGACTTTCTGGGAAACTGCTAAAATTTTTCATACGGGATACACTTGGATTTGGTTTCGACCTTGGTTTTTCGCCTGGTAAAGCGCAATGTCGGCAAATTTCAGCGTTTCTTCTGGTTTCTGCAGAGGATGTACCTTGGTATACCCAATGCTTAGGGTGACGTTCAGATAATAGTTATCAAAGATAAAAAAACGGTGTGAGGCAACCGATTCCCGAAGACGGTCGAGTACAATGGTGGCACCTTCAGTGGTGGTATCCGGGAGGATACAACCGAATTCCTCTCCCCCTAGCCTTCCGACCGTGTCTTCTTCCCGTAGGCAATCCACAAAGATATTGGCCATTTTTTTGAGAACAAGGTCACCGATGTCATGGCCGTAGGTATCATTGATCACTTTAAAATGATCAATATCCATTACCGCAAGCACTGACTCACGGTTACGGCGTTTGACGGTGGCGATGGTTTTTTGTAATGAATCTGCAAAAGAACGTCGGTTTGGAAGCATCGTCAGTTCATCCATAAAAGCCAAACGTTTCAAACTATTGATGAGTACATTTTTTTGTTCTTCAAGGCGTCTTCGTTCTCTCACATCACGGATGATGGCAGCATAGTACGCGTTGTTCTCTTTGTGGATGGTAAACGCACGAATTTCCACTGGAATAGTGCCTTTTGGTTTGGTGATGAGTTCTAATTCCTTTAAAAATCCTGCAATGTAATGAGCTTCATTGGAACTCACAAACGCTTCGATCGAAGATTGTTCCCCTTTTTCATTGGGAGGAAATAAAAACGAAAATGACTTTTGAAATAATTCTTCTTTTGTATAACCAGTTAATGATTGTAAGGCTACGTTACTAAATAAAATCTTTTGATCCGTGTCTAAAACGACAATCGCATCAATGGATTGGGAAACTATTTCCTTTGCCAGTTCGGTATTAAATTCATTCATTTCCCCAAATTTCCCCATTTCCTTTTTCACTTCGGAATGAATCCCGCCACTTATGGATGTGACGAAAATTGATCTCAGGTTGGTTCACCCTCATTTCTTTTTTCGGCAAAACCTTCATTGGTTTTGGATTCAGACTCTGATACCAATAAGCAACAGAAATCAAATCTAAGGTCAAGGAATTTGCATGACCATGTTCCAGTAAGAATAGGAAATTTTTTTCAAAACGAATAGGGGATTCTACCCAAAAACGATACAAATGAGTTCTTCCCAACCAACCAATCGAATCCGATACCCTGGGATATCCAAAATAGGGATGCATAAACACTTCTTTGGGTGACCAAGCTGTATTAAATACATCTTCGGTTCCTGTTCCTTTTAGTGTAGCGGTCGTTTGGTTGCCATCAATAAAAATTAAGTCATCACCTTCGCCATACCACAATGGTGTAGGAGAGTCTACATACAAATTAAGCCCAATAAATTGACCTTTTCCTTCTGTTTCGAGAACTGAGAAAAAGTTTTCTTTTTGAAATTTGGTTTTCTCCATTTCTCCGAATAAAGACCATTCATTTTCTCTTTGGTTCGAAGTGTTCGGCTTGGTGATACTTCGGCTCCATTGAGAATGGAATCGTAACTGCGATTCGAGTGGAGATTTCCATTCTTCATAATCAATGTAAAAATAAAAATTACTGATGTCTTCTTCCGACTCGTTTTCAATTTGAATTTTCGCACCTGATTCAAATGGCATCGGAAAATAAGAATTCATCGACTTTCCTTTTTTTGGTGCCGCCACGAGAGGCAAAGAATTCACTATGTATTCTTCTCCCCAACCTTGTCCAAAAAATTCGCCTAACGGAACTTCTACGGACGGATGTTCATGATTGTCCCAATACATCCGAATCACGGCATTTTTACGCGCCATGGGGTCTTTACTTGCCAAGGTCATCCAAATGTGTTTGATGATGCCTCGTCCTTTGATTTCGGCAATAGTGATGGTTTTCTTTTTAGGAATTTTGATAAAATCATCATTGCCATTTGTGGGATCCGCACTTGAGATTCGTTTGTTTTGATAGGTTTTTTCTTTCCAAATGGTGTTCTCCCATCCGTCAGCAAACATTTGTGATGTGAAACATACAATCGTCAAAGAGAAGAGAGTCAAAGGAAACAACATTTGCTTCAAAAACGAAATTAGGGTTTGGAATTTGGTCTGGTTTTTCATTTGGTTTTGCATCAAACCTTCTTTGTTACAAGGAAAACAATTCACTACTACTTCCTTCCTATGCCTTTCTCACGAACCAAAGGAAAATTCCAGCCTGGACAAGTGATTGTAGGAAGATTTCAAATAGAACGTAAATGTGAATGGAAATGGTAATTTCAGAAATCATAAATACCATTCCTTCCACACTTCCCACAGATGGAGAAATCGAGGCAAGTCCACCAATTACCGTCCGCATCCAAACGAGTACTAACATTTGTTTACCGAAAGTCTGTTCTCGGAACCAATCCCAAATGAGATGTAAAAAACTCACAAGAAGGATTGCTTGGAAGACGAGTGCCGGGAAAAGCCAAGTCATTGCTCTTGTCCACGCCGCTCCATCAACAGAGGTCACTAAAAACAAAGGGAATACCGCAGACTCACCTTCATAATACCCTTTCATCACCAATTGAAAGTAAGGTATGGAAACGAGGAGATAAGCCAAAAGATGGCTGAAAATAAACTGAATTGTGATTTTAATCTTCGGATTCATGTTAAAGTTGTCCAATAAGGTAATCTTTACATGATGAAATCAGAACTCAAGGCAAAACTGCAACGGACCTTTCCAAAAGCCAAAACAGTCTCTTCTGGAAGGTTGTTTACCCGTCAGTTGAGTAACCTTGTCGACGATTCCTTACGACAGGTCTTTCTAGAAGTGTCCAATGGAATTCCCATCAAAGACCACCTTTGTCTCATCGCCGTTGGAGGATATGGAAGAAGGGAACTTGCTCCCTATTCCGATATTGATTTATTATACCTTCACGATGGAAAACTCTCTGACAAAATCTTAAGTGAAATCATTTCCAAAATCAACACCTTCCTATATAACAATGATAAGGAAGTGGGACATAGTTGTCGTACGATCAAAGAATCGTTTTTATACTTAAACCAAATTGAAACCTACCATGCCGTTTTAGATGCCCGTTATCTTGTTGGATCCGAAGTCCTCTTTCAAAAATTCAAAACCGATTTTCTCGGAAAAATTCCAGAGAAAACCATCAAAGAATACAATGAATGGAAACTTTCCTATCTGAGAGAAAGGATCATCAATTCATATAATCCAATTTTACTTTCTGAACCCAATATCAAAAACGATCCCTTAGGCCTTCGTGATATCCAACAAATGTATTGGATCGAAAAAACAAATCCACTCACAGATAGTGCTGACGGAGGTATTTTTGATTTTTATCTCATCGGTGATAGTTTAACCCTTTTGTCAGCCTATGATTTTTTACTCCTGACAAGGTCAGCACTTCATATCATCAGTGGTCGAAAAAATGATCGTTTGGATTTGGGTTTGCAAGCAGAGGTGGCTGAATTTTTAGGATTTGGTCCTAAAAACGAAATCAAAACCTTGGAACGGTTTATGAGTCAGTTTTACAAAGCACAAAAGGATGTGTACTTTTACATCGGAACCTATTTGGATGAAAAAACAAATCTAAACAAAAAGCGGATCCACAAAGAACTCTCCAATCCAGACACTTTGTATGATGACATCATTCAGTTTTTTGCAGAGTCACAAACAAACGAAGAAGAACCTTCTCGTATTGATTTAAACGAAATTCGATTTGCTTCTCATTTCTTAGATGATGATTTTAAAAATCAAAAATCAGTGTTAGATAGATTTTTAGGAATGTTACGCCATAAAAAACGGATTGGGCATACACTGACTCTCATGCACGAATGTAACGTACTCGGAAAACTCATTCCTGAATTCGGAGCTTGTACCAACTTTCCCCTTTTTAGTTACCACCACCAATATACGGTAGACGAACACACATTACTCATCTTACGTGAGTTAGATGTCCTGATTGCCGATCTTTGGGAAGACCCACAAGTCCAAGAAGTATTCAATTCTTGTGAAAAAATTGAAATTTTAGCTTTAGCCATCCTCATCCATGACGCTGGAAAAGTAAAGGAAGGGGACCATTGCCAATACGGAGCCGAACTTGCCCTTATCATTGCCGAACGATTCCGTTTGTCTGAAGAAGATACAGAACTCTTACGATTTTTGGTAGCAGAACATATCGTGATGTCAGAACTTTCTTCTAAACGAGATATTTATGATCCTAATTTAATTTCTGCTTTTGCAAAACAATTTTCCAATGAAAACACCTTGCGATTGTTATATGTAATGACCATCATTGATACAAAATCCGTTGGGCAAGCAGTCCTTACCAATTGGAAAAAGGAAATTTTACATTTTTTATTTACCTCAACACTCACCCATTTGCAAAACAAATCGAATCTTTCCGATACACAAGATAGAATCGAAACTACATTAGAAACGTATCTTGTCGAAAAAGAAGGACTCACTACCGAACAAACAGAACAAATTGTTTCCTTTGGAATGCAAATTCGTCCAAATTCTTATCTAAATTACAATACACCACGAAGGGTTTACCAACATTTTGTTTTGTTACATGAATGGATGCAGTCTGGATCTAGTTTCCGATTGATCTCCGAAAAAGAACCTGCTTTTGTAACTCTATCTATTTTTGCCAATGCCGATAAACGAATGTTATTGTATCTTTCTGGAATTATTTCCTCATTGGGTTTAAATTTAGTAGGATTACGACTCTTTCGCACGAAAAACGAACATTTGATCTTACAAGCACAAATCACGGATGAGTATGGAAGTGGTGAAATTGCCGAAACCCAAATTAACGAAATTGAATCCACACTTGGACAGTGTATGGAAGGAAATATCAATATTGAAGATTTAGCATCCACAACGAATATTTGGAAAACCTTACCTCAAATCCCAGATGGCATGGTAGAAGAACTTGTGAAGTTTGCGAATGATTTATCCGAAACATATTCCGTTTTAGAAGTGAGAGTTCCCGACTCAATCGGGTTAGTCTATCGTATCTTAAAAACATTAATTGATTTTGAATTGGAAGTAATCTTTGTTAGAATCTCAACGAGTGCTGATTTTGCATATGACTCCTTTCACATCCAAACTAAAAATGGTAAAAAAATAGAAGATACTGGCCTTCTACTTGCGATCAAAGAAAAAATTCTCTCAGTCGCAAGAGTTAAAGAAAACCAAGGTATTATGGAGATTAGTTTTTAATATGGCATGGTGGAAAGAAGCAGTCATCTATCAAATTTATCCACGTAGTTTCCTAGATTCCAATGGGGATGGGATTGGTGACTTAGAAGGAATCATCCAACGTTTGGATTATTTAGCTGGATCCAAAGATTCCCTTGGCATTGATGCCATTTGGTTATCACCCGTTTATCCATCTCCTATGTTTGATTTTGGATATGACATTTCTGATTATGAAGAAATTGATCCTGTTTTCGGTGACATACAAACCTTCAAACGTCTGTTAAAGGAAGCTCACAAACGTGGGATTCGCATCATTATGGATTTAGTGGTAAATCATACTTCCCATCTCCACCCTTGGTTTATTGAATCCCGATCTTCTGTGAATAGCCCCAAACGGGATTGGTACATTTGGAAAGAATCCAAACAAAATGGACCACCAAACAATTGGTTGGGGGCCTTTGGCGGTTCGGGATGGGAGTACGACAAACGAACAGGGGAATATTATTTTCACTCCTTTTTAAAAGAACAACCCGATCTCAATTGGCGTAACCCCGAAGTAGAAGATGCCATCTTTCGTATGATGAAGTACTGGCTTGATATGGGAGTAGATGGATTCCGATTGGATGTTGTCAATTTATACGTAAAAGACGAATTCTATCGAAATAACGTTTCCTATTTTATGAAAGGACCTAGGCCATACGACAAACAAGTACATGCCTATGATCGTGATCGACCAGAGATGCATGGTATCCTTCGGAGAATGCGAAAACTCTTGGATTCCTACACCGAAAAACGGATGTTTGTTGGTGAGATCATGCAAGATTTTCCAGGAAATGTATTACTTCCTGCTACCTATTGCGGCCGTAATGACGAACTCCATCTTGCTTTTAATTTTATGTTTTTGTTTTCTTCCTGGAAAGCTGAACGATTTTTTCAAATTGTAAAAGATTTTGAATCAGCATTAGGCGAAGACAATTGGCCGAATTATACTCTCTCCAATCATGATTTTCCAAGGCATATCACCCGTTATGAAAAAGGAGAACACACTCTCGACAGAGCAAGGCTTGCTGCCTGTATGATGTTAACGTTACGTGGTACTCCTTTTTTATACTATGGGGAAGAAATTGGGATGAAACGCCAAAAAGTTCCATTCAACAAAATCCAAGACCCTGTTGGCAAACGATATTGGCCATTCCACCCAGGACGTGATCCGGAACGAATTCCCATGCCTTGGGATGGAACGGAAACCACAGGATTTACAACGGGAAAACCATGGCTTCCTTTGTACGAAGATGCACAGACAGGAAATGTTGAAGCACAAAAACTAGATCCCAATTCTCTCTTTTATACCTATCAAAAACTTTTACAAATCCGAAAGGAAAGAAAGTCGTTACGAAAAGGAAAACTAAGAATACATCTAAGTGCCGACAAACAGGTTTTATACTACAGAAGAAGGGAAGGAAAAGAAGAAACCTATATCTTCTTAAACTTTTCAACAAAACCTGTCAGTGTGTCTTACCCAAGAAAATGGTCTCTAAATGAAATTTTGTTTAGTTCCAAAAAACGTGACGCATCTTTTGAGTTGGATAAAGAATTGGATACTGGGGATTTACGTTTGTTTCCCAACGAAGCAGTGATCTTTGCAAAATAAAGAAAGGATTTCTGCGAACATCGACACTTCGATACACTCAGTGTCCTTGTGAAAGTGCATATGTGTGTAATTGGGGTTGGTAGTGGTGTCTAGTGATCGTAATTAAATGAGAATTAGAAGCATTTGCTTAAACTGTTGACAATAACTGATTGGGGATTTCGCTGACAATAGATGCGATTCGTGATGGTAAATACATTCATTAGCCGATTGGCCGTCATTCTCCTATCTCTCGTATTCTTTAGTACGAATACGGAAGGTTACGCATCGTTTCGTGATTCTTACCAAGAAAACCAATCCTACAAACATAGTAGTTTATATGATTTTTCTTATGTCATCCAAGAAGTCACGGAAACAAGTGAAGAAGAAAGCGAAATCAATTCCAACAGAAATTCAGTATTTCTTCATTCTTTCAAAACCTTCCCCTTTCCTTTACTTCTGAATTTATTTCTGTTTCATACTCTTTTCCCATTACATTTACTCTCCACCAAAATCTAAAGAACCGCGCACCACCAATCTCCACTTAACATAAATTTTTTCTCGATTACACACGATTCAATTCGCGTTCGAAGAACATTTAAATTTTGACTAACTTCGGTTAGGCAAAGTGGGGACACCATGAAATTTTTTACAGGTCTTAAAGACTCTATACTTTCAAAAATTCTATTTTTGGTATTTTTGATTCCGACATTACTGCTCAGCAATTGCCATTCCAAAAACCATGAGGATAAAAATTCACTTATGGCTACTTATCCTTGGAGGCAAGAGGTAACCATAGATAAAAACTATGTAGCTCAAGTAAAAGCCATTCAACGTATCGAAGTGAGAGCATTTGAAAAAGGATATCTCACCCATATCTATATGGATGAAGGAAAAATTGTAAAAAAAGGGCAAAAACTTTTCCAAGTAATGCCAATGCTTGTGACTGCACAACATGAAAAAGCAAAAGCGGAATATGAATCTACTTTAATCGAATATGAAAATACGGAGAAACTGTTTAAAGAAAATGTTGTTTCTCAAACAGAACTTTCACTCATCAAAGCTCGATTGAAAAAAAATAAAGCAGCGATGGAATTAGCACAAGCGCATTTAAATTTAGCAACTGTGACCGCACCCTTCACGGGAATTACAGATCGATTCCAAGTGCGACTCGGAAGTTTGGTAGAAGAAGGAACTCTTTTAACAACCATCTCTGATATCTCCAAACTTTGGGTTTACTTCAATGTTTCCGAAAAAGATTATCTCAACTTTTCCAATGCGAGAAGATCAGGTGACAAACCACTTAAAGTAAAATTTTTGATGGCAAATGGAGAATTCTTTCACCACGAAGGAATCGCCGACACCATCGAAGGTGAATTTGATAGCGAAACTGGAACCATACCGTTTCGAGCTACGTTTCCCAATCCAGAACGTTTACTTCGTCATGGAGAAACGGGAAATGTTGTGATCAAAGAAATTTTAAAAGATGCATTACTCATTCCACAAAAAGCAACATTTGAAGTATTAGATAAACGTTATGTTTATACAATTTCAAGTAAGGGAGTATTAAAATCAAAAGAGATTAAAATCTCCAATGAAATTCCCCATTTGTTTGTTGTCGAATCAGGTATCAGTGATAGTGACATCATCCTTTTAGAAGGACTTGGAAAAGTTCATGATGGTGAAACTGTTAAATTTAACATCGAAACGCGTGAGAATGTCATGAAAAGTTTCGAGTTATCGGCTCACTAGGAGATTCTTTTATGTTTGCAAAATTTCTCCAAAGACCCGTTCTCGCGATCGTCATTTCCGTCTTGGTGGTGTTTGTTGGTTTAATCTCCATTAAAAACATTCCAGTTTCGCAATTTCCAGAAATTGCACCTCCACGTGTGACCATTACACTCTCTTTTCCTGGTGCCAGCGCACAGGTGCTCGTCCAATCAACGATTACAACCCTCGAACAAGCAATCAATGGTGTGGCAGGAATGCGATATATGATTTCTTCTTCCACTAGTTCTGGGGATGCTATCATCCAAGTATTATTTGATCCAGGAACCAATCCAAATGATGCTCTCGTACAAGTAAAAACAAGAGTTGACCAGATGATGTATCGAGTTCCTGAACTTGTTCGATTAGAAGGGATATTTGTACAACCAGTTCAACCGAGTATGTTACTCTATGTGAACTTATATAGCAAAGATCCAAATGCGAGTGAGAAATTTCTATACAATTATGCAACAGTCTTTTTGTTACCAGAACTCAAGAGAATTCACGGTATTGGACAAGCAAAGATCTTAGGAACAAGGCAGTATGCAATGCGTGTTTGGTTAAATCCAGATCGTATGCGTGCTTACAATGTTACAACAAAAGAGGTGATGAAAGCCATTGAAAACCAAAGTATCATCGCAAGACCTGGTCGCCTTGGACAGAGTTCGGGAAAACAAGCACAATCATTAGAATACACATTAACCTATGAAGGTTGGTTCAATGAACCTGGTCAATATGAGAACATCATCATCCGTGCTAAAAATGGAGGAGAGTTACTTTATCTCAAGGATATCTCAAAAGTAGAACTTGATAGTGAGTTTTATAATATTTATTCAGACGTGGATGGTCATCCCGCTGCAGCCATCATGTTCAAACAAACTGAAGGTAGTAATGCCAAAGTTGTCATCGAAGACATCAAAGCCAAATTGGAGGAACTCAAAGAAACCTTTCCTCCTGAGATGGATTACAAATTGAGTTATGATGTTTCAAGTTTCATCGATGCAGCCATTGAAAAGGTGATCCATACACTCGTAGAAGCCTTTATTCTCGTCGCCATCGTAGTTTTTATATTTTTAGGAGATTGGCGTTCTACCTTAATTCCCATCATTGCCGTTCCCGTTTCACTCATCGGTGCCTTTTCCTTTATGATGGCACTTGGACTTACTATCAACTTGATCACACTCTTTGCAATGGTTCTTGCCATCGGAATTGTAGTAGATGATGCCATTGTTGTGGTAGAAGCCGTTCACGCAAAAATGGCGGAAAATCACCTGAGTGTTTATTTGTCCGTTAAAGCGGTATTAGGTGAAATTAGTGGAGCCGTGATCGCCATCACACTTCTGATGACAGCGGTTTTTGTTCCTGTAACTTTTTTACCCGGTCCAGTGGGAGTATTTTACAGGCAGTTTGCGATCACCATGGCAACTTCCATCGTACTTTCAGGACTAGTTGCCTTAACATTGACACCTGTACTCACAGCGATGATTTTAAAACCGCATGTGCATAACAAAAAAACACATAACCCAATCGATCTCTTCTTAGAGAAGTTCAATTTTTATTTCGAAATTGTAACAGATAAATATGTGAATCTAATGCACCGTTTTTCTGGTTCAAAAGTATTTATTGTTTCACTACTTTTGTTTTTCTCAGTTGGGTTTGTATTTTTATCACAACTTGTTCCTTCTGGTTTCGTACCTGGAGAAGACCAAGGGATGATCTATGTGGTCATACAAACTCCACCTGGATCTACAATTGAAAAAACAAATGATGTCGCACGTAAACTGCAAGAGATTGCGTTAAAAATTGAAGGTGTTGATTCCGTGGCATCGCTTGCAGGTTATGAAATTCTAACTGAAGGGGAAGGATCTAACGCGGGAACTTGTCTTATCAGTTTAAAAGATTGGTCCGAAAGGAAAAACTCAGTTCATGATGTGATGGAAGAACTCGAACACAAAACAAAAAACTTCGGTGCCATCATCGAATTTTTTGAACCACCAGCGGTTCCTGGTTTTGGAGCTGCTGGAGGAGTTATGTTTCGTTTATTAGATAAAACGAATAGTGGAGATTATACTGCATTCGATAAAGTCCACGAAGAGTTTATGGCGGAATTAAAAAAACGAGAAGAACTCACAGGACTCTTTTCTTTTTATTCAGCAAAATTTCCGCAACTCGAAGTGAAACTAGATCGAAAACTCGCCATGCAAAAAGGAGTGAATATCGGTGAGGCAATGGACAACTTAGATATCTTAGTTGGAAGTACTTATGAACAAGGGTTTATCCGCTTCAATCAATTCTTTAAGGTATACGTCCAAGCTTCTCCTGAATTTAGAAGACTTCCTTCTGATATTCTGGGTCTTTTCACACCGAATGACAAAGGAGAGATGGTTCCCTACTCATCCTTTTTATCATTAGAACAAAGACAAGGTGCTAATGAGATCACAAGATACAATGCCTACACATCATCAGTGATCAATGTACTACCGAGTGATGGCTATACCACAGGAGATGTGATTGATGCCATTCGAGAAGTATCCAAAACCCTACCCAAA
Organism: Leptospira kemamanensis; assembly: GCF_004769665.1. Taxonomy (GTDB): domain Bacteria; phylum Spirochaetota; class Leptospiria; order Leptospirales; family Leptospiraceae; genus Leptospira_A; species Leptospira_A kemamanensis. Next base: position 208,912 of record NZ_RQGG01000036.1, on the reverse strand, counting down.
GGATTTGAAGTGGGTTGGGAAGGACTTTCCTATGATGAAGCCTCCAGAGGAAATGAAGCCATTTATATCTTTATTGTGGTGATTGTTTTCGTTTATCTTGTGTTATCTGCTCAATACGAAAGTTTCATCATTCCTTTTTCGGTGATTTTTTCTCTACCACCAGGTATTTTCGGCTCCTTCTTCTTGTTACGATTGCTCGGTCTTGCCAATGATATTTATGCCCAGATTGGTATGATTATGTTAATTGGTTTACTTGGTAAAAATGCGGTTCTGATCGTAGAATTTGCCAGACAAAGACAAGAAGCGGGGCTCAGTGTGTTTGACGCTGCCTTAGAAGGGGCAAAAGCAAGGTTTAGACCGATTCTCATGACATCTTTCGCATTTGTGGCAGGACTCATTCCACTTGTATTGGCTACAGGACCAGGTGCGATTGCAAACCATACCATCGGAGCATGTGCGTTAGGTGGAATGGTCTTTGGAACCATTTTTGGTGTCATCGTAGTGCCTGGACTCTACATCATCTTTGCCAATATCGCAAAAGGAAAGAGCCTCATTTATCAAGAGGATCATATGCCTCTATCTGAATCAGATTATAGCATTCTTACTTCTGAACAGGAAAAGAAAAAAAATAGAAAAGCAAGGAAGGAAATCAAATGAAACGATTAGGAATTTTCTTTTTACTTTTATGGAACATTTCTTGTATTCCTGCTCTTTACGAAAGAGATAAGGAAGATTTACAATTCCCAGAGAATTTTGAAAATTGGGAGACATCTGAAAAAGCAAAAAAGTTACAAACTGAAGTTTGGAACCAATTTTTCAATGAACCACAACTGATTTCTTTGATTGAAACAGCAATCGAAAACAATCAGGAACTTGCAGTATTAGAACAGGAAATTAGTATTTCGAATAACGAAGTATTTGCAAGACAAGGGGAATACTTACCAAAACTATCACTCCAAGCCGATAGCGGAGTGGAACAGAAAGAAAGATTTAGCACACCTAACGCCAATTCACCGACCTTGTTTACCCACGCTGGTTTGGTAATGAGTTGGGAGATTGATATTTGGAAAAAACTTAGAAATGCAACGAAGTCTGCTTACTTACGATATCTAGCTAGTATCGAAGGAAAACGATACGTTGTCACAAATTTAGTTGCGGAAATTACAGACACATACTTTGAACTGAAGTCACTTGATAACCAACTGGCTCTTGTTGAAAACTATATCGAAGTTCTATCTAAGGTAAAAGAAATCGTAGTTTTACAAAGAGAAGCAGGAAGAACCACTTCTCTTGCGGTAAAACGTTTTGAAGCGGAAGTTTCCAAAAACTTAGCACGTAAGTATGATATCGTCCAAAGAATCGCAATCACAGAGAATCGACTTAATTTTCTCTTAGGAAGATTTCCAGAAAAAATCAATCGTAAGTCAGAAGATTTTTTAGAAATCGCTCTACCGGAAATTCAAAAATCGGTTCCCGTTGATCTTTTAGAGAACAGGCCTGATATCAAACAAGCTTCTTTGTTATTGGAATCTCGGAAACTTGACATTGAAGTTGCAAGAGCACGATTTTATCCATCACTCACAATTGATGGAAACATTGGATATGAAGCCTTTAATTCCAAACATTTTAAAGGAACACCGGTTTCGTTAGCGTATGGCTTAGGTGGGGGAATCATCGCACCACTCATCAACCGAAAGGCGATAGAAGCCAATTATGCAACGGCAAACAACTTACAAATCCAAGCCATTTACAATTATGAAGTTTCTCTTTTGAAAGCATTCACGGAAGTCACCAACCAAATTGTAAAAATTAAAAATCTTTCTCAAAAGTACGATGCCAAAAATAAACAAGTTCAGAATCTAAAAGAATCGGTAGAGATATCCAATATCCTCTTCAAAGCAGGTCGCATCGATTATATTGATGTGTTGTTTAGCCAACGAGACTTTTTAGAAGCGCAAGTCGAAGCCTTTGAATTGAAGTATAGTCTTTTGGAAGCAAATGTTGGTTTGTACAAAGCACTGGGTGGTGGATGGCGTGGGCAACCAGAAGAAGAGGAACAAAGAAAAAATGGAAATTTTTAATTCAAAACGTAAACCTTCGAACTAAAAGTTCTCTTTTCCAAAAAATTGGGCGCTCCCTATTAGAGCGCACCCAATCAACTCGAAATCTATAAGGTAAGTTTTGGTATCATCACTTCCTTATAAATAGGATCGAATTTTTTTTACGGCAACTGAAGTTTTGGAATTACAACCTCAACGGCATACGGGTGTGTTTCTTCATAACAAAAGGTATGAAATCCTACATGCTCCTCACCTTTGTGTTTAAACGTTATTTTTAACACTTGGGGTTTCTCTGTAAGCTCAACGGTTCTCGTTCCGAAACTATCTTCCAAATGAAATGATGCTTTCGACTTTGCCAAAACCTTCCATTCACCTGTGTATTCAGGTTCTGTATAATCGGATTGCGCTTTGACAGAATAATCCTCTCTAAATTTTGTATCGTAGTTTACAGTAGAAGAAGCACAGAAGAATTTAAAATCTTTCACTTCCTCGAGTGAAGAAGATCCCCATGGGGTCATTCGAATTCCACTCAAAGTTTTTTCAATGTCATCAGAGGAAATCGGTTCATTTAATTTTTCCAATCCTGCGATGATTGCTTTGTTTCGTTTTTCTTTTTCCTGTTGGATCCTCAGTGCTTCTGCCTTTTCTGCTTCCGTAGGTCCTTCTGGTTCTTTTTTACAATCGATTGTCAATAGAACAATCGTAATTAATGTAACAAAGGTTACAGTAATTACTTTCAGCGATTTCGGTTTAAAATTTGTTTGATTCATTTTATACTCTGCTCTTTTAATTTTTTTTAATTTGTTTCTTTTACTTTGTTTTGTTGGTTCGATTCATTGACACAAAGTCTCTATCATCATTCTAACATACGTTTTGATTGGAATACTGTGGCATTGAGGTATTGGCAAACAACCCCGGAGATATTAAAATCCATATCGATTTTTGGATTCTCTGATCTTAAGTCTGTTGGTAAAAAACTAATATAAAGATCATTCCCTCCATTTTCAGAAAAACAAAGTTCTTCTTCTCTTTCTGGGGTCGATTCTAAATCACCATGACACGCAGCTGGCTTTCCAGAAACATAGAATTCTCCTTTCGGTTGCCTCCATTGGAAACTATAATAACAAGTTCCATCATTAGAACTTCCATAATCGCTCGTAAATGTACCAGAGGACTCTTTATCACGTTTGATCCTAGGGTGTTGGCGCACCAATTCATAAATCAACCAATAACGATCATTTGTTGACAATCGATAGTACATTTCGCCTAATTCTTCATTGAACCCACCTTCACCAAATTTGGCTGCAATGAGAACGACTGCCCTTTCATATGGATTGGTTTTTAATATCTCTTTATAATCTTTTGGTATTGTTGTTAAAAATTCTTTAAATCCTTGTCCTGATGTTAATAGGAAATCAGTTGTTGCGAGTGGAGTTAAAATCACTTCTCCCGCTTTCAGTTTGATTCGAAACCCTACAGACCCACCTGATTCTTCGGCAGTGATGGAAAGGACTTCTAAAGACTCATCGGAACCTAAATTTCCATTACCATCCATTTGTGAGATTTTTAAAAATACACCTTCGTTTTCCTTAAACTCAAGTTTTCCATTGGCTACGACTTCCATCGTATTAAAGTTAGGTTGGAACTTTTTGATGATATCCAAAGCCGATTGCGCAGATTCAGAAAGAGAAAAATATTGAAATGGAAGGCCTTTTGCCGAATACGCACCGTTTTTAGCAATGAGTTGGAATACCTTTTCCGGAATCAGATAATGGTTTTTGAATTTGTTGAACTGAGAAACTAAACCCTTATAAGAATCGGTGCGCAGGGCAAATTCAGAAAATAATTGAGTTTCGAGTTTCTCTTTTTGCAAACGTAAATTTTCGAATAAACCATTTGTATCATTCGCAGCTAAACTCAATCCAGATCCTGCCTTACCACTTTCCCTTAGAACAAGATATCTTTTAACTACGAATTCCAACCTTGGATCTTTGGAACTTGTCTGATTCACCAACTCAGGTAATAATACCAACTCATTGACAACTTTTAATCGATCATCTGATTTCGGGTATTCGAGTGCTAATGCCGTATTGAATAATTCAGTTTTAACATTGGTTAGATCAATTGATTTAACCTTATCAGGTGTTCGTAGCCAATCCCTAAGTAAATTTAATACTTCAAAATCGTTTTTGCCAACGATGGTTCCAACGGTTTTGTCTGGTGCAATCGTTCGACCGTCTTGCGTCAAATTGGAAATTGCGTCGGCCCCAAGTCGCATATGGCTCGGAAAATATGCCTTTCCATCATCACATTGGCTCTTCAATCTTTCTGGGCAATTCACCTCAAAAAAAGTAAGTGTCTGTTCTTTTTCAATGATTTCGATATAGGCAGTGACTTCGATGTTATCTTTGGCACTCACTTTGCCAACAACCTTTCCTGGTAACTTTGTTTCTTTAATTAATTCCAATTCTAAATTCGGTTGGAAAAAGTAAAAACGCATCGATGGCTCAAATGCTTTCACTTTCCGTTTGGCACAATTGGAAAATGCCAAAAGAAGGATAGAAGTTGCGATCAGCGATCGCAAAAGAAAAGATTTGGTGTTCATAGGGATCCTGTTCTCTGTAGATTGTCAGAAATCTTAAACAGAAATAAATTGACGAGTCAATGAAAATTCAAATTTGGTTTCAATTGCACTATATACTAATTAGTAGATAAAGGAATGAGAAGGAAATATTCAGATACGTAAGAACAAAAACTTTTTTGTATGGAATCATAAATCAGGACGATTTGTTTTTTTGGCGCCTCGCATTGGATTGTTTTGGCAGATCCAACTAAAAGCGATCCCGCTTTCCGCTGCAATCTTTCCCAAAATCATTTTCAATCAAAATGAAATTTGAACGGGAAAGGATTTCCGCTTCAATCGGTGGCGCGGGAAATTTCAGTGTTTCGTTTATGATACAACAAAGCTTTCTTTAAACAGACAATCAATTTCGATTTTGGTAGTTTCGTTTTTGTGGCGAAATACAAAGCCCTTTTCCCATCACATTTCAATTCTGGAAATTCTATCGAAATTTCTTTTGCAATCGTGGTTTTGCAATTGAAATAAAGTACAAATTCTGAATCATCAACTTTTGCAATTCGTATGGTGGATCCTGATTTCGTTTTTGGAGTTAAAAAACTTGGCTCTCCCCATTTCAAACACTCCTCTATTTCTCCAATTGTTTCGTTGGACTCTGATAACTCATAAATCCAATTCCGCAATTCCATAAACTTATCAAACATTTTTGGTGATAAATTAAAATAATAGGAAGTTACTTCTTCACTTGGGAGTGCAAATTTCAATTTGGATCTAACATTCATTGAATATTGATCTTATTGTGGTTAATATTGAAACACAGGTCCGATTTTTTCATCCATGCCTTTGAATCGAACTTTATCACCTATTTTGACAGAATTGAAATCAGAAACTCCATCAATCACGGTTGTCAATTTTACATTTTCTTCCGTTTGCACAATGGCAAGTACGTAAGGAGCTCTTTTTGCCATATGCCCAAATCCGACATGGACAACTGTAAAGGATAGTATACTTCCTGTTTGTTTGAGTTCCACAGTTTCGATCGACTCACTACCGCAAGAAGGACAACCATCTAACACTTCTGCTACTTTGAATTGGCATTTGTGGCAAACAATGCCAGATAAGGTTTCCGTTGGGCTCATAAGACATTACTCGAATTTAGCAAAATTAAATGCAAACTGTTTCTGACAATGATTTAGTCGTTTCACAGAAATTTGACCCACATTGTTTTTGTACTCATTGGTCACTAAATTACTTTGATGACAACTTTACCTTTACTGCGACCTGTTTCTACGTATGACATAGCTTGATTTGTTTTTTCAAAAGGGAAAACTCGATCGATGACTGGCCGAATGATTCCTGCATCCATCAAGGATGTAATTTCTGTCAGTTGTTTGCCATTCGCTTTCATAAAGAGAAATTCGAAATGTACATTCAGTTTTTTAGCGACATTCCTCACCGACAAACTTAACAACTGCATTAGAATTTGGAAAGGCCAACCAAGTCCAATTTCTTTAGCAAACTTTGGTGTAGGTGGACCTGTTAAAGAGACTAAGTACCCACCTGGTTTTAAGATGCCCAAGGATTTTTTAAGAATCAAAGGATCTCGATTGCTATGCAATACGACATCATATTCTTTTAAGATCGTGGAAAAATCTTCCTTGGTATAATCAAATATCAGATCTGCACCCAAACTTTTTACCAATTCGAAGTTTGAAGTACTTGTCGTTGTGGCGACAAAGGCTCCTAAATGTTTTGCCAATTGGATCGCAAATGTTCCCACACCACCGGATCCAGCTTGGATGAATACTTTTTGACCTTTTTTGACATTCGCAATTTCCACAAGAGCTTGCCAGGATGTGAGTCCGACAAGTGGAATGGAAGAAGCCTCTTCCATAGAAATATGTTTGGGTTTAAATGCTAAATCATCTTCATTCACTGCAATATACTCAGCAAACGTACCAATGTGAAAGTCGGAAGGCCTCGCGTACACTTCATCACCTACTTTCCATCGCGAAACCTTCTTTCCTACTTTCGTAATGACGCCAGCCATATCATGTCCATTGGTAAAAGGAGTTTTGTAAGGAAGGAAAACTTTGAAGTCACCATTTTTGATCAATGTATCAAGCAAATTGACAGCAGTTGCATGTACCTTCACTAAAACTTCATGATCATTGATAATTGGTTCTAGAACTTCGGAAAGCACCAATGTTTCTTTTTTCCCATAACGATTTACTTGAAATGCTTTCATCGTTTAATCCTTAAATTGGTTTATCTTCTTTATGATAGATTTTACAAATAATTTGTAAGCAAAATGTTGAATTGCCCTCTTAGCTCTTCTCTTGACATTTTTGGTGACAAATGGTCACTATTGATTATCAGAGATATGATGTTCTTTCATAAATCTACGTTTGGTGATTTTGCAAAATCGGCTGAAGGCATTGCCACAAATATCTTAACAGCAAGACTTCAAAATTTGGAAGAACATGAACTCATCGAAAAACTTGATCATCCGACAAGCAAAGCAAAGGTTTTGTACAAACTAACAAACAAAGCAATCGAACTTTTACCGATCCTGATTGAAATCCAATTATGGGCAGAAAAATATATGGAGATTCCAACTGAAATCAAAACTCAAATCAAAGAAGCAAAGAAAAATAAAGAAGAATACATTACCACGATGATAAAAAAGCTAAAAAAACAAATGGCAAGTTAATTTGTTTCTACTTCTTTAGTTTTCTACTCTTTAGAATTTATTATTAGATTTTTGTCGAACTACCAGCTATGATTTTAAAATGACCATCGATTCGCTTCCAAATTCGTAAATATCGAAACCTTCCCTCAATGGGATTTCCTAACATCACTCCTTTTGTATCATATACCACCACAACGATTGCTGTATCAGCAATCAATTGTATATCCTCAATGGTTGATTCAATGGATTCTACGACCATGGATTTGTTACGGTGTGATTCCAAATCCATTTGTTTTGTTACAACCAACCCATTAGGTGCAACGAATTTTAAATCATCATGGAGAACAGTTTGTAAAAATGAAAGGTCACTCGATTGAATTGCTTCTATCAATCGACTTTCTAATTTTTCAATATCTATTTTTTCTATCTTGTGTTCCATTCCCATTAGTTACCATCTTCATTTGATATCGGTTAGACGGCTTTTACTTTAATTGAGAATTAGAATTTTACCAAAGAGTTTTAAATTTTTTTGGAATTCCTTCATTTTTATACACTTCCACTTCCAATGTTTTTCCATACTTACTATAAACAAAAAACTCACTGGATATTTTGGGTGGAATGATGGTAACTTCTGAGTCCATATCAAGATCACTGGAAGTATTAAAAAATTCGTAACAATCCGGAGTTCTTACATACTTTAAATTCTCTTGGTTATCAGTGTATTTATTTGTAATTTCATATCGGAATGAAGTCTCACCATACATAAAGGAACAACTCATTGAACTATCATTCAAAAATGTTTTCATTTTTTTAGGAACCTTACCTAAATAGATAACACTGTCACTTGCGCTCGGACAACAACACCCACAGTGTTCTTCTCTCACAACGATCGCATTTTTAAATGGATAGTCTTCCAGTTGGATGGAAGTAGAATATTCCTCAGATTTATATAGAAAATCTTCCTTTTGATTGTATATGAAGAGTTTTTCGCCTTCAATGCATTCTTCCATTTCGGTTTGATTTTTCCGTCGTGCAAGAATTAGGTCATATCCATTGATCAATTTCCTTTCTTTAACATCATAATCATTTAATTCATTTTTTAAATCTGAAAGATTGCTATATAGTTCTTCAGGTTCTAAATGTAAGGAATCAGCCCAACTTAAGTTTACTTCACTTCGAGATGTGATCGTATATCCTGAAAATATCCAACCATTCAATCCATTATAACTAATTTGAAACCAATACCCTTTGATTGCATCGATGGTAACCAGTTTAGGATCGATTGCTAAAACTCTTGATACGTAACCATTGGGAATTTTTTCCAAGACAATTGCATCTTTGTTCGGTTTTTCGCGAAGACGAAGTCTGGAATTTACATTCACTCTCATAAACAATTCTGGTTCCATAGAAGAAAAATCAGAATCCTTTCCGTAATACTCTTTTCCCTCATATGAAAATTGGATCACATGAATCGATTCATTGTTTTGAATCGTTTGTTTGATCGTCACTTTCGTTTTCCAAGGAAGTGTCAAAGTGCTTTTTTTTAAGGCAATGGAATCGTAAACTTCGGTAGCTGGAATTTGGGAAACAAAACGATGGATGGGACCTTGCTCGGTTTCCCCTTTTTTATCTGAACAAACAATTAGAAAACATAGGATGATTGAATAAATCTTTGATCTCATGGATAACGCATGATAGCATTGATTTCAAAATTCAATCAATCGATTTATTTAGCATTCATTTGCGAAATCAAAACCGTTTGTGTGTCGTTATGTATTGTGGAAACCCTATTAAAATAATCTAAAACTACGTTCGTAACCTTTATTTTCTTCTACGAATTCGATAAAAAGATTTTCTTCTTCTTTACCTTCTGAAGATAAATAACCTTCCTTCCCCGGTATATCAGTTGGATCTGCTTCTCCGATAGGAGATGCAAAAAACAATTTAAACATTGGTCGATGTTTAACGAAAATATAAACTCCTCCCCATTCTCTATCTGAATAGAATCCGATAAGAGAAAAAAATAGGAGTGTAAGAAATATAAAGATTAGGGAAATGATTTTTTTATTTCTTAACATTGTATAAAAATTAAACACATACTCATTTGATCGAATCTTCATCTACTTTAGTAATACATTTGAAATCTTTCAATTTTTTGTTTTTACAATTCGAAACAACATGATAGAAATAATAAAAATTTTCTGTATTTGAGAAACTTGCAGTAAAACCATCACAGCCATCTCCTTCACCACTTAGAAAATAGAAAGCATTGGAATTTTCCAATTGCAGAATCATTTCATTTGAGCCTATGGAATTCTCACCATAAACTATTTTTTCTGAATTTAAAACTAGAGGAAAGAATACAATTAGCAAATTGTTTATTTTATGTTCCATGATTACGATTTGCTATTATTTTTATGTAGCTTCCGTTAGCAAGGGTAGAGCCAGAAGCCTATATTGCGAAGTTCGAGCCAAGGTGAATATCTCACATAATGGCCGATAGTTGCTGTTATACGTAGTGACCTAATTATAAAGATCAAACTTATGGACTTTACTCATTAATTTGAAATGTTTATCTAAAGTGAATAGGGAGCAATGATTTTGAATTATATTTTGAAGAATCAGTAAATCTGGAATACCAATTTTATTGATTCCATTTTTAAGGTTTGTTGTCTGAAATTCGATAATTTGCTTCCAATCTATATTCATTTCAAAACATTCAATAGAGCCGAGAATTTGAATTAATTGATTTTGTTTTTTGATCTTTAGATATGGAATTATCTCAGTCAAAATTAAATCATTTGTAAAAATGTTTCCAATATCGATCAGTTTATCAACCTCATAAGAGACTTTAGAATTATAATCTCTAAAATATTCGATCCAAACGGAAGAATCTAATAAAACCTGATTCATCTTTTTCTTAAATCATTAAGGTTTATCTCAAGATCGATTGTTCCTTTGAAATTTTTTAGATTTTTCAACTTTTCTTTTCTAATTAATGTATTCAAACCTTCTTTGATTACATCTGTTTTAGTTTTGATGTGTGTAAGTTTCATCGCTTCTAAAACTAATTCTTCTGGTATATCTATCGTTGTTCTCATTTTATGCATAATTTTACTGTTTTGTATGCATAAGTCAAGTCCCGTTTTTCAGACTTAATCGTAAAATTTAAGGAATATTTTTCCTTTATCTTGGTGTTACCCATGTCCTGAGGCATATATTTAGGTCATTACGCTTAACATCCAAATTCGCTCACCATTTCCGTATTACAGATAACACCACCCTTAAAACATTTTAAGTCGATTAATTGAAATGGAATGTATTGTTTGTTCTGTTGTAAGAATTGATTTTAAAGAGGGAAACTAGAATCATGTTTAAACCCCAATGAAATTGGAGCCTAAACCTGATTTTTTTAGAGAATTTGGTTTTACTTCAATCGTTCGATGATCGTCGCAATACCCATACCACCACCGATACATAGAGTGATGAGTCCGTAACGAAGGTCTCTTCTTTCCAACTCGTCAAGTACAGTTCCTGTAAGGATTGCACCTGTTGCTCCGAGTGGGTGTCCTAGAGCAATTGCACCACCGTTTACGTTGATTTTGGATTCATCAATTCCGAGTGTTTTCTTTACGTATAACACAACAGATGCGAAAGCTTCGTTGATTTCCCAAAGGTCAATGTCTTTTACACTAAGGCCAGCTTGTTTTAATGCTTTTTGTGAAGCAGAAACTGGACCAGTTAACATGATGGTTGGATCTTCCCCAGTAGCAACAGTCGCAAGGATTTTTGCACGTGGTTTTAAACCGTATTTTTTTAATCCATCATCATTGGTTACTAAAATCGCAGCAGCACCATCCACGATTCCAGATGAGTTACCAAGTGTATGGATGTGATTGATTTTTTTGATTTCTGGATAAGAACGAAGTGCTATTGCATCGAGTTCTTTTTCCCCAATCGTTTTAAACACTGGGCCAAGTCCAGAAAGGAATGCATAATCGGATTCCAATCGTGGGTTCTCTTCTTCAGTCACAACCGTTCCATCATCCAATGTAATTGGGATCACAGATTTTTTGAAGTAACCATTTTGAATTGCTGCATGTGCTTTTTGTTGTGAAGATTCTGCAAAACGATCTGCTTCTTCACGAGAAATATCATACTTTGTTGCAATTAAGTCAGCAGAGATTCCTTGAGGAACAAGATTGTAGTGTGCTGCAATTTTATCGTTACCTACGTTAAAATCACGGCCGAGCATATCATCACCCATTTTCACACGGCTCATGGATTCAACTCCACCACCAACGCCAATTTCCATTGCTCCGGAAGCAACATGGTTTGCTACGTTGTTAAGTGCTTGTAATCCAGATCCGCAAAAACGGTTTACTGTATAACCAGGAACATCTTTTGGCCAATGAGCCGCCATAACCGCATAACGCGCGATACATGCAGCTTGGTCAGCAACTTGGGATACACAACCCATTACAACTTCTTCTACCGTTTTTGGATCGATTCCTGTTCGGGTTTGGATGGCTTTTAATGTGGCAGCAGCTAATTCTTGTGGATGGACGGATGCAAGTGTCCCACGTTTTTTGCCCTTTCCTCTCGGAGTTCGGACAGCATCAATAATATAGGAATTCCCCATGGGTTTACCTCTCTCTGGGTGTTCTAGGAAAAACGTACAGAGTTCGCCTCACAAGAAAAGTAAAAAAATCATCATTTCGTCATAGTTTTAGTGAATTTGTGACGGTAGTACTTCATTTTCGCCTGGAATTGGCAAGAATAACCGGAAATCATCGCATCAAACCGGTCCGCCTTGCTTTCTGTCCGTTCGTCGGCGATCCGAATGTACCGAAAATTGGGTTCGATTGCCTCCGCAAATTCCCGTTTGTTCCAGTCCACATAGCGCCAGGCACTAAAACTATGGTTCACACCGACCTTTTCATCGATGGTTCCAATGAGTTGGAATTTGGATTCACAGGGAGTTCGGAAGAAAATGTAACGATTGAAGAAATACAAAATGGTCCGGTGAGGATTGGCATCCAAAACCGAGCGAAAATGTTCCTTCATCTCCTCGACAGTATAAAACAAATCAGGTCCAGAATTGGTGCTCCGAAAGATCACAGGCGAAAATTCGTTCGGTGTGTAAAGTTTCGTCAAAATGCGAATGTAGGAAGGGTCATCCAAACGATAAGGGATTTCATTGAAGGCAAAAGGAAAAGGATCTCGTTCTGTTAAATGAATTTCAATGTAACGAGTGTGATCGTATTCGGGGTCATTGATATCGGTGGCGACAATTTTACGGATGTAACGAGAGAGAAACTGGTCTTCGTACAAATCTCGCACCGTAACGGCACCTTCTTCATACAAGATGGCACTTCCAAAATCGATAAAACTAGCACCATCTAATAGTCGTCCAATGGAACCATACTTGTGGTGCAAAATTCGATTTCGAAACATAGATCGTAATATCAAATTATGGTCATACAATCGTTTGCGACCTGACCTTTGTTCGACGACAGTATTTTTTGTTTTTTTGACTTTGTAATAGTGGATATGATTGGCAAGACCAAAACGTAATTTTTCAAATGCATGGTTTTCTAAAACCCGTTTCTCATCTTCTTCGTTTTCAATGATGGTGGTTTCTGCAACCAATGGAGAGATTAGTCCAAAACCCATTCCAAATTGGAAAAGGAAGATATTCAGATAGATCCAATACCTCAAAGTAAAAGAAAACTTAAAAGCATTCGAAACGAATGTCCTTCTGCTCACTTGGCTTCGAAACGACCAATGCAATCGATCTGAATCTGTAATGGCCCAAAGTTCTTTTAAATGAATGCGTTCTTCTGCTTCTAAGTTCGATGTATATGAGAAAAATTTAGAAAACACAAATACTGGAATGAAATGATTAGAGTAAATACCCGGATGTATTACGAACATACAAGTCCGGGTTTTTGTTTCGTAGATAGAGTGAAATCTTAATTCCTTTGGCCGAGGATGGGACCACCTGTTTTTTCCATCATTCTTTCTTTGGTTAAAAACAAATCTTCTCGGTTATCGGCCGCCATCTCACCCGTTCCATCCAAATAAATGGCACCTTTCGGACATGCTTCTTCGCATAAACCACAAAAGATGCATCGAAGTAAATTGATTTCAAATTTTTTGGCATATTTGTCTTCAGGGTGAAGGTGTTGGCGTTCTGCTGGCACTTCCGAAGCTTCGATGTGAATGGCATTGGCAGGACAAATCCACATACAACAAAAACAAGCCGTACAACGTTCCCGCCCTTGTTCATCTCGTTTCATGGAGTGCATGCCACGGAACCTTGTGGAATACTGACGTTTTTTGTCAGGGTATTCAATTGTGACTTGTTTATTAAACAAAGCCACCTTTACAAAATGTTTAAGAGTGATCCAAAGGCCTTTGCCTATGGACCAAAAGTAAAATTTCTCATACCAAGAAAACTGGTGTTTTTTGGCTACGTTGACGACATTAACGGTTCCCAACGGATGCCTCCATTTTTTTTGTCATGGTATTGAGAATGAGCTCCACAACACCAGCAGACGTTAATAAACCTTGAATAGGATTCATTGACTTTTCAAAGTTTTGTTTGAGTCCGTTTTTGTTGGTAAAACTTCCCTCAGTCTCACAGAAAATCTGAATTGGTGCCGCCAAACTCGCGTTCTTTGCCGCATCAGTCAAATTCGTATCAAAACATATGACTTTGTTTGGATCAATTCCATCTGGAATGGATTCTTTGATCAGGATCACTAAGTCCACCGAACCTTGTTTGACTGCAGAAACAATTCCTGTAATTCCAGAAGGAGTTGTAAGACCTAAGTCTATTGCTCCTTTTGTATTCGGGTGGTTGTCTTTTGTGAGTAAAAAGTCTACTTGTTCGGTTTCTTTATTTTGTGCATCCGTCACACGAGTTTCCCATTGGATGGATTTACCACCTAATGCTTGCGAGAGGGAATTTAGATTTTGTTTGAGTGTTGCCAAAGTTTCGTTGGATTCGTGAGCACCACCGAGAACGGCAATGGATTTGGCTTCTTTCAATCGATCGATGATTTTGGAAACCACCACTTGTGAAGTAGAATTTTTTCCATTTTCCATATAACTGAACAAACGATTTTCGTTCATCCAATCAATGTCAAAGCGACCTTTATCACAGAGGAAAAACATTCCCTCATCATAGTTTTCTCTCACCATGTAACGATACATTTTATTGTCTCGTACATTCGTTGTTACATTACAACCGGTGGAACAACCATGGCAAACGGATTTGTGTGATTTGTACCACCAAACGCGTGACTTAAATAATGTTTTGTTATTGAGAAGGGCTCCTACAGGACAAATGTCTGCAAGGGCACCTTGGTAGTTGTGATTAATTGGTTCTGATTTTGCTAGACCAATGATGGAATGATTCCCTCTTTCAAAAAGACCTAAGTTAGATTCCCCAACTTTTTCTTCTTCAAAACGAACACAACGATAACAAACGATACAACGATTGTGATTGATGATTAAGTTCGTTCCAATTTCTTCTTGTGGGATATTTCGTTTTTCAAATTCAAAACGAGAATGGCCAGATCCAGAACCAAATGCATTGTCTTGCAAACGGCATTCGCCTGCTTTATCACAGACAGGACAATCTAACGGGTGATTGGCGAGAAGGAATTCCATGGTTCCTGCTCGTGCTTCTTTCACACGATCGGATTTGGTAATGATACCCATTCCCTCTTTTACAGGAGTATTACATGCGGCTTGTAAACGCGGCACCCCTTCAATCTCAATGAGACACATGCGGCACATTCCGACAATGCTCAGAGCTGGGTGGTAACAGAAGTAAGGAATTTCGACTCCTACTTCTTTTGTTGCATCAATGAGGTTTTTCTTTTCGTCGACTTCGTATTCGACTCCGTCTATCTTTATCTTAACCAAAGAACAGACCCCCTAGGTTTGATTAGACTTAGGTCTTTTGATTTTGTCAAACCTTCATTTGGAAATTATATTTACCTCGGAAAGATACGCGTATGGTTGTAAGTCCACAACATGATTACTAAAAAATTCAGAATCCACAAACAGGGAACTGGCACGGATATTGGTCTGTTTTAGAATTTTGGCGATCAATTCATCTAAAATCTGTAAGGCCTTCACTTCGTAAAAGAAAGGGTTATCGAGATTGATTCTCAAATTGGTAAAACTCCCCCGGCCAGCGAGAGTCAACATAAATCGATCATAGATTTCTTCGACGGATTTTTTCCCTGGGCAACCTTTGATGTCGAGTTGCATCTGGGAAATGGAAAGTTCCGTCACATTCACTTGGAGTGGAAATTCCTTTTTATCGATGATGTTTTCTGGTTTGAGTTGTAAAACCTGTGCAATTTTTTCAAGAAGAGCTTGGTTGGCAATGGGTTTTAATAAATAAGCTGTCACATGGCTGTAGGCAGCACGTTTCACTTGGTCTTTTTCCCCAACAGCAGTTAACATGATGACGGGAGTCAGCTTCAACATCTCTTTCCCTTTTTCGAGAAAACTGATTCCATCCAAATAAGGCATATTCACATCACTGATCACCAAATCATAACTGTTGTTTCTGACTTTCGTAAGTCCAGCCATACCGTCTGCAACATGAGTCACATCAAAGTTATATCTCTCTAAAGTATGTAATAAAAGTTTGGCACTACTCTCATCATCTTCTAAGAGTAAAATTTTATAAACTTTGGGGCGATTCATTAAATTCAATTTCCTTTATTGGTTGGGAATGGCGTTTAAATTCGCATACTTCATAAACCATTTTGGTTGTAAGGCTCTTTGATACAAATACGCATCAACTAACACTAAATTGACGACAGCTTCTACAATCGGAACTGCTCTTGGAAGTACACATGGATCGTGACGACCTTTTGCTTTGAGAATGGTTTCTTTGTTTTGATCGTTAATCGTTTTTTGTTCTTTTTTTATGGTAGAGGTTGGCTTAAACGCAGCGCGAATCACAAGATCCATCCCGTTGGAAATCCCACCTTGGATTCCACCAGAACGATTGGTTCTTGTTTTGACTTTGCCAGTTCCTTCTTCGATGTAAAATTCATCATTGTGTGTACTGCCTGTTTGGCGAGTACCAGAAAATCCAGATCCTACTTCAAAACCTTTACAAGCAGAAATCGATAAAATTGCTTTTGCTAAATCAGCATCTAACTTATCGTATACGGGATCTCCAAGTCCTGGAGGTAAATTGCGAACCACAACTTTAACCACTCCCCCAACAGAGTCTCCTTCATCCCGGAGTTTACGGATGAGAGTTTCCATCTCGTCATTGGCAGATGGTTTCGGACAACGTGTGGGAAACTGATCAACTACGTCTCTTGAAATTGGGTATTCATCTTCGGAAATCAAAGAATCAATCGGACCAATGGAATCCACAAACCCAACGGTTGAGATTCCCAATTCATTTTCTAAAATCACACGGGCAAGACCTGCCGCCGCAACGCGACCAATGGTTTCACGTACCGATGATCTTCCACCACCCACGTGTGCTCTATGTCCATATTTTTCTGAGTAAGTATAATCGGCATGTGATGGGCGAAACACATGTGCCATCTCATCATAATCACTGCCGATGGTATTTTGGTTATTCACCTTCATGAGAATGGGGCTTCCAGTGGTTTTACCCTCGAAGACTCCAGACTCGACGACCATTCGGTCCTTTTCGTCTCTTGGAGTTGTGAGATCGTTTTGACCAGGTCTACGTCGTGTTAAATCCTTTTGGATTTCTTCTTCGGGAAACGGAAGGCCTGCTGGCACTCCATCCACAACAACTCCAACGGATGTTCCGTGGGACTCTCCATAGGTCGATACTCGAAAAATTTTTCCCCAACTTGATGGCATATACGGACAATGAAAATGGAGATTGCATTCTCTCCAATAAAGTTTTTCATGAACTTGGAATGCACTCTCTCTTTGATGGACCCAAATATAAGGCAATCACCCTTAGTATGGGACTTCATCTTTTGGTCCTTTTGGCATTTTTTGCCAAATCCTACCAAAGCGACATAGACCCGAATCCAATCTCTTTACGAGATGGGAGTAGTGTTTCTTCCTTCCAGTTATTACTTTCGACTGGGCTCGGTGACAAAAAGGAATCTCTTTCCCAAACCAATTCTCCCAGTGAGGGAACAAAAACCACAAAAGACGAAATCTCCGATTTTCAAAATTGTCTCAGTTACCCCAGTTTGGCTCTCGAACAAAAATTAGAGGATGATTGTGTTTACCGTCTCTCCGTAAAAGAAGATGGTTCTTTGGAAAAAATTGCAGTGGTCACCGCATGTAGGTATGCGGTTTTTGATCAACAGGTACGTCGCCAACTCGCTGAATGGCAATTTTCGTATTCCAAAGGCAAAGAATTTGTACTACCCATTAGGTTCCGTTTAGATGTCCGAGACTAATCCAGAAATTGAAGAAAGTGCTTGGTATATCGTTTATACGAAACCGCGCACGGAAAAAAAACTCAGCGAACTTCTTCGAAAATACAATATCGAAAATTACTTACCCATTCGAAAGGAACGTAAAAAATGGACGGATCGTTTTAAATGGATTCATGTTCCCATCCTTCCTTCGTATCTCTTTGTGCGAATTGTATTTTGGAGGGACAAAAATAAAGTCCTCCAACTGCCAGGATCCTTACATTTTGTTTTCCATAAAGGGCAACCTGCAATCGTGGAACAAAATGATTTAGATGTTTTGGAAGAAGGCTTAAAAAAGTATGCGGAATCCCTCAAAATGAACCCAGAACTATTATTCCAAAAAGGAAAATTGGTTCGCATCGTCGATGGTTCTTTTGCTGGCAAAACCATGGAAATTTTAAAAGTGAAAAACAAAACTCTTGTGGTCTGTCGAATTCCAGGTGTGGAAACGATTTTTTCTTATGAGATCAATATGGATCATTTAGCTTGGGAGGAATTATTACAATGAAGGAAAAAGATACTCTTGGTATCGTCAAACAAGCACTAGATGATGAAATTTCATCATTGGTTCATTTTCGCGAGAATTTGGATCCTTCCGTTAAAGATTGTGTTGAACTGATTTTAAAATCAAAAGGGAAAGTGATAGTTACTGGTGTTGGCAAATCAGGTGATATTGCCAAAAAGATCTCACATACCTTATCTTCTACAGGAACATCTGCTTATTTTTTACACCCTACAGATGCATCTCATGGTGATTCAGGTATCGTTGGACCAGATGATGTTGTTCTTGCCATTGGAAAAAGTGGGGAATCGGAAGAACTCAATTATATTTTACCAACTCTTCGTAAAATTGGAGCAAAAATCGTAGGAATCACTGCTAACGCCAAATCGAAATTAGCCGAACTTTCCGACGTCGTGATCCTCACACCCGTTTTAAAAGAAGCCTGTCCTTTGGACCTTGCTCCGACTTCCAGTACTACAATCGCCCTTGTTCTCGGTGACGCGATTGCCGTTGCCCTCATGGAATTAAAAGAATTTAAGGCGGATGATTTTGCTTTGTACCATCCAGCTGGTCGATTGGGAAAACGACTTTCATTGTATTTATCAGACGTTATGCGAAAAGGGGAAAGAAATGCCTCCATTCCCTTAAACGCGAACTTAGAGTTGATTTTAAAAGAAATCACAGAGAAAGGAATTGGCGCCACAGGTGTTATAGATTCCCAATCTAAACTTGTTGGGCTCATTACTGATTTTGATATTCGTAAATATCTCACCAAACATACATTATCTCCAAATGTTACCGCAAAAGAGATGATGAATCCAAAGCCCAATAGTTTTTTACCCAATGAAAAAGCTTATGATGTTCTCATCAAAATGGAAGGACGAGAAAGACCGATTTCTGTTGCTCCCGTTGTGGATGAAAATGGGGTTTTTGTTGGGATGATTTCCCTCCACGATTTATTACAAAAAGGATTATAATTTATGCCAGATTCCTATAAGATAGTAGCTTCCGTTGGAGAAGATGAACTTCGCCATTTACAAAAAAAAGACGTAAAAGACGTAGATGTAATCGAAGTTCGGTTGGATTTATTTTCTAGAAATTACATCCAAAAAGAGATGAAAAAAAAGATCAAAGCACTTGGTTTACCAGTGTTATTTACCTACCGAAGGGCAGAAGATAGCAGTGTTCGTTCGTATGTAAAACTTTTCCCAGAAGATGTGGAAGGTATCATCAAAGATTTTAATGACAATGCCAATTATTTGGATATTGAACTGAACAGAGAGGATACAATTTTTAAAAACTTTGAAAATTTAAATTATCGAATCATTTACTCTTATCATTCTTTTAAAAAATCAATTTTGGCCAATGAGATGAACCAGTTCATCGCAAAATCCAAACCCGTGAAAAAGAAAAATCCGATTTATAAATTCGCCATTACTCCAGAAAACATTGAGGAAACGGCCGATTTTTTAAATGATATCAAACTCTTATCAAAAACTCACACCATGATTGGTATTTGTATGGGAGAACTGGGAATCATTTCCAGAGTGTTTGGAGATAAATTTAATTCTTCTTTCACCTATATGACTCTCGGTGAACCAAAAGCACCTGGTCAAATTTCTGTGGATACGTTTAAAAAACTTCGTGCGGATCTATTCAAAAGCCCTCAGTCTGCAAAAGAAGATTAATGGATCAAGTTATTGCGTGGGTGGAGCAGGAATCGGATTTGGATTTGTCACTTTCCCACCTTTTGTATTCAAAAACTCGCGAAAGGAATTATCTTTCCAAACTTCCTTAAAATCTTTTTCTAAACTGGTGGATGTCCAATATTCAGGTTTCAAATCTGCTGCTAACTGAAACTGTTCCTTGGTTTTAGTTATATCATTTTTCTTCGCATAACAACGCGCTAGGAGGTAATGTGCTGCCGAAGAGCCAGTTGTTTTTTGTAAGAATGGAATTGCTAAATCAATTTTCCCACCGTAAAAATAGTTTCTTCCTCGATAGAAAAGATACTCTCTTCCATTGGAGATGGTTTGGTCTTTTTCTAAAACGGAAAAGTAGGTTTCAGACAAATCAAAAGCATTGTTTTCCGTATGTTTTCTTGCCAATTTCAAAAACCCAACTTGGAATTTTTCAGGAGTTTGAGTTGGATCAGGGAATTTAGTTTTAATGAATTCGGAATATTTGGAAAAACTGGTTTCAAATTTTTTGGTTTTGTTTCCCGCCTCAAATAAACAAATAAATCGGAACATATGGGATTCGATTTGGTTTGGATTAAAGGTAAGTGCTTTGTCAGAAGATTGAATGCATTTTTCCCAATCTGATTTTTGTTCGTAAAGCCTTGCGAGTGCAAGTAGTGGTGTGTCTTTTTGCACTTGTTTGAAAGCTTCCAAAAAGGAAAATTCGGCCTTATCGATCTCGGCTAATTTTTGATACGCAATCCCTTCATTTAAGTAAACATAATATAAAAACACATTTGTATCTTTTGAAAATGGATTTTTTTTAGCTTTTTCAAATGATTCGATCGCCGACTTTGGATCATCTAACCTTAGTTTAATGATTCCCATTTTATAATGATAACGTGATCGTGTTGGATTTTTTTCAATGAGAAGATTTAAATTGGATTCGGCTTTATCGTATTTTTTTTCTTCAAACAGAGCCAATACATAATCCCAACGAACATCTTCTAAATTCGGTTGGTTGGCCAAAATTTGTTCGTAAGACTCACTTGGTTTCGTGGTTTCCTTATCTTCTACAGGATCATCCGCTTTTTTGTTTGGGTCTTTTTTGGAATCCGTTTGTTTCGAGTCGGATTGTTTGGTATCCTGTTTTGGTTCTACTTTTGTAGTTTGAGTATATGTTGGAGTGTTGGAAGAAGGGTTCCCTTTATTTCCAACTGCTCGGTTATAAATTTTTTGGACTTCTTCGTTTTTCGGATCATACTTCAAATAACGAGCTGAGTAGGTTGCAGATAAATTCCAATCTTGGTGGTAATTAAAAAATAACGCTAATTTCAAAAGAACAGTTTTTCTTTGGTCTTTATCCAAATCCAAATCGGCTGCTCTTCGAAAATTTTGAATGGATTTCGGATAATCTTTTTTGTATTCATAGATATATCCCAAATACATATAAGCTTCCCCGTCTTGCGGGTGTGAGTCGGCGTGTTTGGTAAATTTTTTAATGGCTTCGCCATATGCTTTTTTGGAAAAAGCTTTTTTTCCTTCTTTCATAGCATCGCTGTCGATTGCGAAGACTGTAGTTTGAAAGAGGACAAAAATGAATAGAAAGGAAAGATATTTCCGCACGGATTCCAAACTAGTTGGAACCCATGGGAATGAAAGGGATTTTTGGAAAAAAGTTAGATCTTCGTTCTTTCTTCTTTTTGCGAAGCCAAATTTCGCGAAGCTCTGAGAACGATACTCATCGTCGTTATTTGTGGGTTCACCGAAAGTCCTGTAGGGTAAACTGAGGCATCCATGACAAATATGTTTTTATGACCATAAATTTCCAAATTTAAATCAACTGCACCCTTCTCTGGATCATTTGCCGATTGGATCGATCCATGTGGGTGTGCGGATCCAACAGATAAGTCACCAGGTTTTGTACTCTCTTTTAAGATCCAATCAAAGTTATCATTACCTGTGACTTTGTATGGTTCTGTAAAACGAGTGAATGGAAAAATCAATTCTTTGGCACCAGCAGCGACTGTGACTTCTGCTAATGCTTTTAAACCTTTTAACATGTTCAATCCATCCGTCGGAGTGAGCTCAAAATACACCTTCCTTCGACCAAGGCTGTACTTCACACTTGCATTTGCTTCTCCATCGGCACCATCTCGAACAAGAACTATCCCTGCATTGTATTTAGTGAAATCTTTCATCACATCAAACTGTTGTTTGCCGTAAAACGGAACCAAAGAAGAAGCAAGGGTTGGTCGGTAAGGTGCCGCTTCTAACCAATACCCGTAGCCAGTACCATTTTGATTATGACCATCTTTGATCACAATGGATTGTGGTGGGCCTTGGAACATTTTGATTTCCGAATCAAATTTACCAAAAATGGTAGAAGTAGGATGAACTTTTAAATTTCTTCCGACCCAACCATTTCCGATCCCACTCCTTTGCAAAAGAGCAGGTCCTTCGATGGCACCAGCACTCACAATGACAACGGGAGCTTTGATCTCCATAGTTTCGATGATCACATCTGGCGCTTTCTCATAAGCATCTGGTGTGAATTCGGCAATGACTGTTTTGAGTTTTCCATCGCGGATTTTTACAGCTCGCATATTGGAAACAACGGTTGCCCCAGCTTCAATTGCATCGGGGATCCAAGTGAGGAATGTAGATTGTTTAGCATTGATGGGACATCCAAGTCCACAGCGACCAAGACCAATACAACCTCGGTTATTATTTCGTAAGACTTGTGGAGTTAAACCTAGTTTTTTCCCACCCACTCGTAACACATTATTGTTCGCATTGATTAAGTTATCTGGAACTTCGTGAACACCAAGCCTTTCATGCACTTCCGTCACATAAGCATCCATTTCTTCTCTGGAATACCCTTGCCAACCAAATCGTTCATTCCATTCATTCGTTACATAATCTGGAGGATACAGAGATGTTTGCCAATTGACGGTAGTGGATCCACCAATCGACTTTCCTTGTAAAATCGATAACGTTTGTTCTTCGGTGACAATAAACCCAGCATCACGATATAGTCTTGCTTGTGATAAAAATTCATCAGAACTAAATTGCGCAGGTGTAAAATAACTCCCTTCTTCAATGAGCACAACCTTCCAACCATTGGAAGCAAGTTCTCTTGCCGCTACAGCACCACCAGCTCCGGAACCGATGATGACTACATCAGCCGTCAGTTCCCATTTTCCATTTTGGATTTGATGGGTTTTGATTGTCTCTGCGTGTTTTTTTGGAGTAATGATTTTTTCGTTAAATGTAGGAATTCCCATGTGGTCCGCCTTATTGGATGTAACCGACAAATTTTTGGTACTCTTTGTCGGAACTGAGAAGGAAAAATGAAATTTGTCTTAGGATAACATACACACCTCGTTTGAGTCCAAGGGAGGAATGTTTCCATTCTTGCAAACGTTTGATTCGTTCTTCAAGAGGAAGTTTGACAATTGGTGTAAAAGAAAAATCAAGTGCAATTGCCGCTAAAATCGAAGAAGGAACACTCGCTAACAGCTGTATAACGCTTTCTGTTTCGATTGGATATGGATGTCCATATACATAATTATCTAATGCAAGACCTAAATCAAAATTGGGAATGGGGTTGTCCTGTAAGAAGACTTCTTGCAAACTGCGAAAACTATGGTATTGTTCTGGAGAAATTCCCCGTAAACTGGGAGTGTTCACTCCTGGACCACAATTCACTCCCTGTATGGATACAGCAGTTAAGGCAAAACATTTGAGAGAAAATTTTAAGAAACGATTTCGTGAAAGTAGGAATGGTGTATACGGCTCCAAATCTCATTTCCTTCGGTTAGATTTGAACCCATTGTGTCAGAATCTTGTAAAAATATCACTCATTTTCCTTATTTCGACAGGATGTAGTAGTTTTTTTCATAGAACACCAAACTTCGCAACCATCCAAATTCCAAATTTAGTTCCCTTCACGGAAGTGGAAGGGATCAAACAACAATCTTGGCAGAAATTGGCAAAACCTAGAGATCCCAATGCCATCTCGGCCATCATCGTACACAACTCGGGCAAACGTAAGTTCCTAGACTTCTTTCGTTTGTCGGTGGAAAACCAATTTTTGTTCCATGTTTATATAGATGCCAACGGAACCATTTATGGTGATCCCAAGTTTTTAACTCAGGAATGGACGGCCGCTCCAGGAATCGATACCGAAGCAATCCATATCGTTTATGAAGGCACTCAAGAAACTCTGTATAACCAGAAAAAACAAAAAGAAGTATTACAAAACACGATCGATACCTTAGCAGAAGAGTTGTACATTCCCAAAACCAATTATGACATCATCTCCAAAAAAGGAATTTTCACTCATAACCAAGCCAAACGTAGGTTTGGTGGATTTGTTGATTTTTCCCCTTGTGGAAGTGAGTTGGCACTCAATCAAATTCTAAAAGAAATTGGTGGCAAGTTTTATGAAGAAGAGGATTGGAAAGACAGGTTTGTGACCGGTTGGGTCTTAAAAAAAGAAAACAAAGATTTACTCAAAGATTCCTTTCATCCCACCAATGGCCGAGGGATTACCAAAGCAGAAAAACTGATTTTTTCTCATTTGGAAAAAACAGACAAAGGATTCACACCAGAAGAATATCGTGTGAAGTACACGTTTCGTGGGAAAATCAAACCCAGTTGTGTGGTTCTACATTATACGGCAATCTCCGATTACTTTCGCTCTCTACGAACTTTAGAAGCAAGGAATCTGACTGCTTCCATCATGATTGATTCGAATGGAAAGGCATACCAACTTGTGGATGTGATTGAAGACCGCGCCGCTGCTGCGACTGGTACCAATGACAATTGTATCCAAATTGAAATTGTTGCCAAAGACACTGAAGAATTATTGAAACAACCAGAACAAATTCAGAAGGTCAAAGATCTAGTTTTAGAACTCACAACCAAATACAAAATCCCCTTATCCAATGAAAAGTTGGAAGACTTAAGTGGGGTCTTTAGTCATACCCAAGCCAAAAAAAAATGGGGTGGTTCCATCTTTCTGAATGCAAAGGACTTTGATCCTGGGGAAGAATATATGGAACTCATTTTAAATTCGATTGGTGGAAAATACTTTCCTGAACCAGAATGGAAAAATCGAAGGACCATGGACTGGGCCATTTTATACCGCAATTTTCAACCATAAACCGGGAGATTTTATGAAACAAACTCAAACCATATTTATCTTAGGAATTTTATTATCCTTTGTCAGCTGTCGGTTTACCAAACCCAATTATCATCTTACATTACAAGAAGCTGAATCCCGTTATGAAACCATTGAAAATATAAAATACAAATTAGATGTTCACTTAACAACTAACGAAAGTTTTGTCGGAAAAGTGGACATACAATTTGTGGGAAAAAAAATCAGAGATTTACGATTGGATTATTTCCAAGGTTCCATCAAATCCATCGTTTTTAATGAAGAACCATTAAATGACTTTGAATACCAAAATGGACAAGTATTACTACCTTCCAATCGTTTGATGATAGGAAACAACACAGTTTCCATCAGTTTTGAAACTCCCTATGCCAAAACAGGGAATGGACTTCATAAATTTGTAGACCCAGACGACAAAGAAACCTACGTCTACTCCCAATTCGAAGCTTTCCATGCAAACAAAATGTTTCCTTGTTTTGATCAACCGGATCTTAAAGCAACATTCCAACTCCAAGTGCGCGCTCCCAAAAATTGGAAAGTGATCTCCTCAACCCTTCCCACTGCTGTGAATCAAACTGAAAATCCAAATGAGTTATCACATGACTTTCCAGAGTCCAAAAAAATCTCAACATATGTGTTTTCTTTACACGCAGGCCCGTACCAAGTTTGGGAAGACAAGTTTGAATCCATTCCCCTTCGCCTTTTTGTTCGTAAGTCACTATCCAAGTACGTGGATCCCAAAGATTGGTTTTTATTTACCAAAGATGGATTTGCTTTTTTTAATTCTTATTTTGGTATCCCTTATCCTTTCGAAAAATACGACCAAATCATTGTACCTGAATTTAATTTTGGGGCAATGGAAAATGTAGCAGCCGTTACCTTTTCGGAACGATTTGTGTCTCGTTCGATCATGACTCGTTCTCAAAGAGAAAATTTATCGGATGTCATTTTACATGAAATGGCTCATATGTGGTTTGGAAACCTTGTCACTATGAAATGGTGGAATGGGCTTTGGTTAAACGAAAGTTTTGCGACGTACATGGCAAGTTTAGCCCAAGCCAAAAATTCCGAATTCCAAGAAACATGGATTAGTTTTTTTGAAAAAATGAAACAATGGGCTTACGAAGAAGATAGTTTTAGCACAAACCATCCTGTCGAAGCCAAGGTAAATGATACAGAAGAAGCCTTCACTCAATTTGATGGGATCACCTATGGAAAAGGTGCTTCAGTATTGAAACAATTGGTGTTTTTCATTGGGGAAGAAAGTTTTCAAAAAGGGGTTCAAAACTATTTAAGAAAGTACTCCTATTCCAATTCGACTCTTTCCGATTTCTTAAAAGAACTCGAATTTGTCAGTGGGTTCTCCATGAAAAAGTGGTCAAAGGATTGGTTAGAAACAAAAGGAACCAATCAAATTGAACTCACGACAATTTGTGCTGACAATCATTTGTATGGAAAAATTGTCCAATCCGCACAAGGTCCTGAAAATAAATTCCGAGACCATAAAACCAATTTGGGACTTTATTATTTTGATTTAACAAATCAATCCTTACGATTCGAAGAGTTCCCCGTAGTATACTCAGGTCGATCCAGTGAAGCCATTATCCCTCTATCTACTTGTCCAAATTTTATTTTGGTCAATGCAGAAGACCATGACTTTGCCATTTGGAAATGGACAAATACCAATCAAAAAGATTTAGAATATGTATTGGAACATGACAAAGATCCAATGCGAAAATTGATTTTATGGACAGACTACTTTAGACAAGTCACACTTGCCAATCTCACCTTTGATGAATTCAAAGAGAGTGCCTTTCGTTTGTACAAAACAGAATCCGATACAAAAATCAAACGATGGATTTTATCCAGGTTGGCAAGTGATTCTGGTTCTTCTTATTTCACCAGTCGGTTTTGGTTTCCTGAAAACAAACGAAACGAAGGTATTGAATCACTTCAAACATTTCTATTAGAAGAATTGACAAAGGCAAAAGCTGGTTCAGACGAACAAAGGTATTTGTTATTATCTCTTGTCGATTCCTCTTATACAGAAACAAACCAAAAACGTTTGTATGAAATTTTAGAAAACAAACTCACGTTTCCTGGTTTCAAAGTAGACCAAGACTTACGTTGGAACATCATCACAAAACTTAGTTCTTTGGAAAAGGATAGAAGTAAAATTCAATCCATCATCGAGCGAGAAAAAAAACTTGATCCTTCCAGTCGAGGTGTGAACGCAAGTTTGGCGGCAGAAGCAGCAGAACCGAATGCTAAGGTAAAAGAAAAATGGATTCAGATTTTATTAAATCCAAAATCGAGTTCCTATTCTACTTCTACGTTACGAGTGGTTTCCTACTCTTTGTTTCCTGAATACCAAAAGGACATCCAACTTCAATTTTTGGATTTGTACTTTGATGCTTTGGACCAGTTCCAACATACGGATGATGAAAACTACTTAGATGCCTTTGCCAAAAGTATGGCACCAGATTTTTGTACCGATGAAACTCTCCTCATTTTAAAAAAATTCACAGGAAACCATCCCAAACTTCCTGCGGCTGTGAAAAAAACTCTCTTCAAACAAATTGATTTAGAAGGGAAATGTATCCAAATGAAGCAGAAACACAAAAGTTTAGTAGAAATGTAAAGGAAAGAGATTTGGTTCGCAAAACGATTTTCCATTTTCTATTTTTGATTTTGATTCATTTCTTCTTTGTGAGTTGTGCAAGCCCCGGGTTTGGACCACGGGGATTCTTATGGACCAAAACAAAAATAGGAGTGTATGGGACAGGTGAGCCATCAAAACGACGAGTGACTTCCTGTGTTCATTCCCTCTTAGGAATTATCTCCTTTGGAGATGCCTCTTTTGCTTTTTTAAAATCCCGATCCAAAATCCAAACCGTAACAGAAACCAATTGGACCACCTTTGCCGTACTCGGATTGTATGCAAATCTCTGCGTTGAGATCTCAGGAAACGAATGAAAGAACTTTTGCATAAGAAACTCTTTTGTTGCTTTGTCTTTCTCCTTCTTGGATTCACAATTTCTTGTGCTAATTTAGGCCAACC
This sequence comes from Leptospira kemamanensis, assembly GCF_004769665.1. Taxonomy (GTDB): domain Bacteria; phylum Spirochaetota; class Leptospiria; order Leptospirales; family Leptospiraceae; genus Leptospira_A; species Leptospira_A kemamanensis. The sequence continues at coordinate 180,695 of NZ_RQGG01000036.1, read as the reverse complement.
ACAAGGACTTGGACCAACGGGTTTTTTGTATGCGTCTTACACACTTGCGGTTTCCGAAAGACCACTTCCCAAACAAACTTTGAAACAAGGCAAATCCTGCCTCAAACGAATTGGTTTTTTTTATGTAACAGGAGATGCAAGTATAACGGCTGCGGCAAGTGATGGAAACATCCAAGAAGTATTTCGAATTGAAAAAGAGGCAAGTAACTACCTCTCTCTCTATTCTACTTTATGTACGATTGTTTGGGGGATTTAGTTTTTTTTACGAACCACTTTGTCTAACATATCTGGATAATCAGAAATGATCCCATCCACTCCACAAGAAATCAAACGATTCATTTCTTTTTCCGAGTTCACTGTCCATGGAATTACCATCATACCTTTGTCATGTGATGTTTTCACAAACTTAGGTGTCACATATAAAAAATATGGGGAAATGATATCCGCTTGTTTCTCTTTTGCATTTGTCAGAATGGATTCACGATACCCATTTCCAAATCCAATGGTCATTAAAAATCCTTGGAAATAAGTTGGGACAAAGAGAGCACTCGTTTTGATTTTAGAATTTTTTTGTTTGGAAACAGTGAGAGTTCTTAAATCAAAGGATTGGATCGTCGTACGATCTACAACCTTGTAATTTTCGATGATTTGGATTAGTTTTTCTGTATGTTCTTTAACTAAACTATCTGGAGCAGATCCATCATCCGGAAATTTGGTTTCAATATTGAATTCATAAACTTCTTTGGATTTTTTTTCGTGTTTCTGAACCAATTCAAAAAATTCCTCTAAGGACAAAAGTTTGGTTCCAGGAACGGGAATTTGTTTGGGAAAACTTGGGTTTTGTTTTGATCCACAATCTAATGCTTGTAATTCGGCAAGAGTCAAATCATACAAAGATTTTTTTTGAATGGGAGATCCATCCACATTTTGACAAATGACTGGGTTTGTATCAGAATCATGATGAATGACAATTCGTTTGTCTTTCGTTAAAACAGTATCCAATTCCAAAGTCACCATTTTATAGCGAATGGCTTCTTCGAAAGCAGGCCATGTATTTTCTGGTTTTAAACCACGTGCTCCGCGATGACCTTGTAAGTCGATTTCCTTACGCAAACGATTTGGGGTTTCAACAGTTGCACAGTTAACAAGTGCCAATACAAACAAACTGACAAGTACATACAGTTTGTGATTCGAACGATTCAAATTCATGGAGAGATACCTACTTGGGCAAAATTCCATCCCGAGATTTTATTGCATCAAGTAAGAAAAAAGTTTTGTTTTGTTAAAAAAAGTAGAAAATTCACTAAGCGGAGGAACGAACTTACTAGTTCCTTTTTGAATGCTTTTGATCACCCCCAATTAGAAAAGGATGGAAAAAACGAGCACACCACCTACGGTAACATCGGTGGTGGCTCCAGAAAGGAAATTTAGCGTAATTTCAGCGTAACGCAAACTTTCCTACCGAAGTCAACCTTATCCATGCGAATCTTATAGATCCAAACCGTTCCCAACGTTTTTGGAGCCTTTTCAGAACGTTATTAACGGTTTTTTTAAATTTTTTTTTGGAGCACATGGAAAAAGTAAATCATTTCAGAAATTATAGAGAACGAAGGAATCTCACACGCATTCAATTATCAGAAAAATTGAATATTCCTCGTTCGGCCATAGAGTTACTCGAAACCGAAGATTGGATGCGATCCAAGTTTGATTATGTCGTTTTGGTCGCAAAAGAACTAGGACTCTCACTCATCGAACTGATTCGACACGAATTTGATTACGATTTAGAGAGAGAGTTTTTCAATGAGGAAGAATTTGAGGAAATTGTGGCTCGTTATGCCAATGCAAGGGTGACTTTGATCCTTTCCGAGCTAAAATTATTCTGCCGAAATGCGAAGGTAAGATTGGATGATTTCGATGTGACGGAACTTTCGTTTTCCATGGGAAGTTTACACAAACTCATTACCCTGAACCAAAAATTGGAACGAGGGGAAATCAGTCCGAAAGATGCTCTAGTCGAATTCCCACCGAAATGGGGAAAATTCAGTAACCGTAATAACTAAGGGAAAGGAAAGAAATCGAAACCTGTGGACTAAACCACAAGTTCGTCTTCTCCCGCACGTGCCACAACGATCTCGCCCGCTTCTTCCAGTTTACGGATGATGTTTACAATTTTTTGCTGCGCATCTTCTACGTCTTTCAAACGAACAGGTCCCATAAAGTCCATATCTTCTCGGAGTAGGTTTGCTGCACGTTTGGACATGTTTTTAAAGATTTTATCTTGTACTTCGGAATCCACAGACTTTAATGCTTTCGCCAAATCTGTGTTATCGACTTCGCGCATCACTTTTTGAATCGCGCGGTCGTCGAGAAGAACGATATCTTCGAATACGAACATCCGTTTTTTGATCTCTTCTGCAAGTTCCGGGTCTTCTTCTTCCAAGGCTTCGATGATGGTCTTTTCTGTTCCCCGGTCTACTAAGTTCAAAATTTCCACCACAGAATCAATACCCCCAGCAGAAGTATAATCTTCGGAAGCAAGTGTAGAGAGTTTACGCTCTAACACGCGTTCTACCTCGCGAAGTACGTCTGGTGACACACGGTCCATGGTTGCAATCCGTTTGGCCACTTCCGCTTGGATTTGGTGTGGAAGGTTGGACAAGATATTGGATGCTTTTTGCGGATCCAAATAAGAAAGAATGAGTGCGATCGTCTGAGGGTGCTCCCCCTGGATAAAGTTGAGAAGGTGAGCCGGATCCGTTCTACGAATGAAGTCAAAGGGCCTAACTTGCAGAGACGAAGTGAGTCGGTTGATGATATCAATGGCTTTCTGGTTCCCGAGAGCTTTTTCAAGTAGTCCCCGTGCAAAGTCAATACCACCATTGGTGATAAACTCTTGTGCCATCATGAGTTCATTGAACTCAACGAGCACCTTCTCTTTGTCTTCTGGAGTGATTTTATCTAAACGAGCAATTTCGAACGTGATTTGTTCGATCTCGTCTTCACGAAGGTGTTTAAAGATTTCGGAGGCCACTTCGTTTCCAACCGCAACCAAAAAGATGGCGGCCTTTTGTCTTCCTGTGAGCGATGGCTTCTTATTGATCATACTTCGTCCCGAAATCCGTACTACTTAGTTTATCGGCGGACTCTGAAAAAAACAATGAGATTTATTCTAGAGAGAAATGGGAGAAATCGAAAAGAAAGAAACTCATAATGAAAAACGATTCCCTGACTTTCCTTGTTTTCGCCTTCCCATAGAATCAAATTCCCGACTTGGATCTTCCGCCTTGGGAACGGAAACGGTACCCATTATTTTTATGTTGACCGGTCTATTATTTTTGAATGAAATGGTTTTGTGGGTAAAAAAGGTTTAGAAACCAAACAGAAAATGATCGAGGCCATGGCAGAACTTCTGGAACGAGAAGGATATGAGAGAGCAGGGCTTACGGAACTAGGCAAAGAAACGGAAACACCCAAAGGTTCCCTCTATTTCCATTTTCCTGGTGGAAAAGAGGAACTTGCCAGTTTTGCCATCCGTCATTCGGGAGAAGAGCTGAATGGTTTTTTCCAATCTGTTTTCAGCAAAGCAGAATCACCGATTCATGCCATCAAACAAGTGTTTCATGTCTTAGAAGAAAGGATTGTGGCAAGTCAGTTCCAAAAAGGATGCCCCATTGCCACCACGGCTATGGAAACCGCAAATAGTAGCCAATGGGTTTCTCTTGCTTGTCATGAAGTGTATACTTTATGGTTAAAAACCTTTGAAACGTATTTAGTACAAAATGGATTTTCCAACCGCATCGCCAAACAGGTTTCCCTTTCTCTGCTCTCACTTTGGGAAGGAGCCTTGTTACTTGCAAAATTACAAAAGTCACCTGAGCCCTTACGAATGGCAGAAAAAACGGCCGAACTTCTTCTCCGACATAAATGGAATCAAACAATGTCGTCATAACAAAAATTTAAATTCGAAATAAAATGACAACATTTGCAATCGTATTCACAAACAAATTGAACAAAAGGAAACTCTAAAATGAAATCTATCTCAGGAAAAAAAGGAATTACCTTACTTATATTAGCTGTATCAATCAGTTTTACCATGTACTTTCTAGGTTATCCTAGAGAAACCATTCCAAGTTTCGATCTCTCCAAACAAGTTGAAGATAAAAATGAGATTGTAACAGCTAATGCAAAGGAAAATCCAGAACTCATTCCCAAACCAAATGGAAAATCCAATTTGGTGTTTTCCATTCTCAAAACGGGGGAAGCAAAAACCTTAGAAGCCTTTGTGATTGAAGGTGGATCTGTTTTGAAATTGGTAACAGTCAACCATTCTGCATTTTACATCCAACACCCAAAAGGTAATTTTTTATTTGATACAGGTCTTGGAACCAACGTCAAAGAACAGTTTGAAGTATTTCCCTTGTACTTAAAAGTTTTGATGGAATATAAATTAATTGAAACTGCCAAATCACAACTCACAAACAATGGTGTTGATCCCAATTCGATTCGAGATGTATTTTTTTCTCACTTACACTGGGACCATGCGAGTGGATTAAAAGATTTTCCCAATGCTAAAATCCATAGCGGGAAAGACGAGTTGAATCATGCAAAAATTGAGTTAGGTTATATTCCTTCTCAGTATGATGGGGAAAATGTCCAATGGAATCATCTTCAATTTTCTGACAAACCTTACGCTACTTATGCGAAGAGTTTGGATTGGTTTGGGGATGGAACGGCCGTGTTCGTTCCGATGAAAGGCCATAGTGAAGCCTCCGTGGGTTTGTTTTTGCATACCGAAAACGGAGAAGTGTATTTTTTAACCGGTGATATTGTCTGGAGAAAAGAGGGATTTTTGGATCTCAAACACAAACCAAGAGGTGCGAGATGGATCGTTGATTATGATGTTTTGTCTCTTGGAGAAGAAATTTCTCGAGTGCACCATCTCCTCCAAAAGAATCCTAAATTACATGTAATTCCTGCACATGATCACGATACACAAGAGCCTTATGGATTTTATCCAAAATTAATTTTTTAATCCTTAAGAAACTGTCTTCGAATCTAAATCTCCCTTTGTTGCCTCCATTGACTTACGATTCGATAGTAAGGTTTTGATTCCTTGTAACGAAGTTTCTAGTCGATTGAGCTCCAACTCGATTGTTTCTCGATTTTCGGGAATGGCATTGTGAAATCCATGTGCCTTTCCCATAAAATTATGGTAGTCCAAAGAAATTTGATGAAGGGCAGCTTCCCATTGTTTAGGAGAGACTCTTCGTTTTTTCCAATACATCTTTTTGCCAAAACCATAGACCCACTGCCCCACACCAATCGCATGTAATGGTATCAGGATATATAACGAGGAAAAGATTACCTTGCTATACGAAACTTCCTTGGAAAATAAACTCCAAAAATAAAGCCAAAGAAAGGCCAGAAACACAACAGAAATTGTCAAATTGGCTTTGGGTGTACTTGGTGAGATGGAGCTAAAAATAGAAAGGAGGATGACAGAAAAGATCAGTAACAGGAGAACTTCCCAAGGGACTAATGTAAAAAACAAATCCCAAAACTTTTGAAAGTTCTCCCAACTCGTTTTGATCTGGTTGATCGTGGTTTGGATTTCAACAATTTGGTTTTGGATTTTTTGAAAGAAGTCTGTAATCGCTGACATGAACCAAAAACTAAGCAAAATCAAAAATCAGGCAAGTGGTTTCTTTTCTCAATTTCTCACACCTAGTACCACGCGAAATATTCTAATCCTCTATACTGTTCTCGTTGTGCCTTTCTTCGTGTACCACGAAGCCCATTTGCCCTGGCATTATATTTTAGTTTTGTGTTTAGTCTCCCTTGTGGTTGGGCTTCTCATTACCTACATAAGTTTATATATTATCCAATTGTATTGGAAAGAAACCTTTCACCCTTTGATTGAAATTGGAGTTTTGTTACTTTTTATTTTTGCCCTTTGGCTGACCCAAGTGATCCTCTTTGAAGCGGGGATTGTCTTTTTATTCATCTTTATCACCATTGCTTTTTTCATTCGGATTTTACAACTTACTGAGTACGCAAGACTCTTACTTGCATTTTGTTTGGTAACAAGTAATGCTCTTATCTCATTTAAAGCCTTACAAGGTGCCGAAATTTTATCTGCTTATCTTTTATTCAAAAATAAATACCAAATTGAAGAAAAAGATTTAAACAACTGGGAAGTGAAAAACGACAAAGAGTATTGGAACGAAGAACTTCAATTTGGTTTTACATTACCAGAAGGGATGTTTTTTTACAAACCTGAAGATTTAACCTTAGAAAACAAAACGGGTGTGGGACAAATCGCTGGTATACTTTCCTTTAGCGATCATGATGCGGAACGATATCCATTTGTTCGGATCTTTTATTTTCCTGATTATTTAGGTTTTCGAAAAGAACAGGCGATCCAAGAATTTTCTGAATTTTTACAAATCCAAGTAAGTAAGGGAGATATCGAAGACCTGCAAGAAATCCAACAAAAGGAAATCCAAGATTTTATCCTGGTTTCTAAGTTTTGGACGTTTTATGATCTCTTGCGACCTAGATATTCCAAAACAGGTTTTATGATTTTGGAAAACTCCAACCACGACAAACTTTTATTTCACATGACTGAAAACTTAGAAAAAGGTGAAATTCACGAACAAGTGATTCGTGAATTCTTAGCATCAATTCGTTTCCGAAATGGATTGTAATGCAATGAGAGATAATGGATCAACTAACACTCCATTGATCTTTGCACCTAAATGTAAATGAGGTCCTGTTGACATTCCAGTGGATCCAACGGTTCCAATTTGTTGGCCTTGTTTGACTACATCCCCTACTTTGACTTTGATTTCGTCTTGGTGCATATAAAAGGAAAATATTTTATTCCCATGATCTAGGATGGTAAAATTTCCTTCGTAATACGTTTTTTGAGCTAAAACAACTGTCCCATCCTGGATGGCATAAACAGGAGTTCCTGTTTTTCCACGAAAATCTACTCCACCATGAGGTCGGCCTTGTTTGTTATTATAATCTCGCCTAACATAAAACTTACTTGTGATATAAATCGTTTCTAAAGGATTTTTGAAATTCTTTTGGAATTGTAAAGGACTCGTTTTCGCAAAAGCAGTTTCCTTTGCATTTTTACATTCTTGGATAAAATCCAAAATTTCTTTGGGAAGTTCTTTGGTGACGAACTTTTCATCCACTTTGATTTGTTGGTTTTTTTTGATCACTTGGAACTTGGTTGGTTCTAAGATGATTTGGTATTGTTTTTGACCTCGTTTCACAAATAGAATTTTGGAAACGATTTCTAAGGTCATGGCACCAGCAGGTGTATCAGGTGAGATGGGCAAAAAAGCAATCATACTATTTTCCCGTTTGGTAAGAATCACATCTTTTCCTAACCAACTCACTTTGTATGATTCATTGATCCATTTTTTGTCTTTTGGAGTGAGTTTTAGAAAAATAACTTCGCCTCTTGTGAAACGACGAGCTTCCATAAGTAAGGAAAAGTTTTTTTCTTCCTTTTTGACAAAATAGTTTCCTAGTGCAGAAACTGGTTTCGGTGATTTCTTTTTGACCTCACGGGATTCAGCCGGAACCACTTGGACAAAAAAGAATATAGTCGATAAAATAAAAAGATAACGAACCATCATCTTCAATTTCGGCTATTTTGTTTTAGCGGATTCGTTAAATTTTTTTACAAAGACAACAAATTCTTCAACTGGTAACGGTTTGCTATACAGATAACCTTGGATCATATGACAACCCAAATCATGTAACAAATCCCTTTGCGCAGCGTTTTCGACACCTTCTGCAATCACTTCCAAACCGAGGGAATGGGCCATATTGATGATGGCCTTACAAATTGCTCGGTCATCTTCATTCAGTTCCAAATCAACAACAAAGGATCTGTCAATTTTGATCACATCTGCATCGATTTTTTTGAGATAACTTAAGGAACTATAACCCGTTCCAAAATCATCAATGGAAACCTTGATCCCTAATTCAGAAAGATACGCAAATGCTTCGATACTTTTTTCTGGATTTTCCATGATGGAACTTTCAGTGAGTTCCAATTCGATCTCTTCTGGATTGATTCCATATTGTAAGATGGTGGCTTGGACACGATGAGACCAATTGGATCTCGCCAATTGTTTTCCACTCACATTGATGCTCAAAGGAAAACTAGGTATATCCATCTCCGTCCATTGTTTTTTCAAACGACAGGCTTCTTCCAAAACCCAATCCCCAATCCTTTCGATGATCCCTGAGTCTTCTGCTACTGGGATAAATTCAATGGGTGGCACCCATCCTCGTTCTGGATGTTTCCAGCGAATGAGAGCTTCTGCGCCACAAACTTGGTTGGTGATGGTAGAAATTTTAGGTTGCAAAAATAAGATGAGTTCTTCGTTTTGAATGGCTTTGCGAAGTGAGTTTTCGATGTACAAACGTTTTTCAGAACGTAGTATCAATTCATAGGTATAAAACTTATAATTGTTACGACCAAGTTCTTTAGCTTTGTACATCGCCATGTCTGAGTTTTTGAGTAACTCTGCAGAAGTAACTCCATCATTGGGAGAAAGTGCAATCCCCATACTGATGGTTGTAAATAAATCCCGACCCATGATATGGAAGGGTTGGCTTAAAATATCCAAAATCTTTTGTGCAAATTCTGCGGCCGCACTTTTGTTGGGAACATCTACTTTTAAAATCGCAAACTCATCACCACCAAATCGCGCAACGGTATCAACTTCCGTCATCACACGTTTGAGTCTTGCTCCCACCATTTGCAAAAGAATATCTCCTTTTGTATGACCAAGACTATCATTGATGAATTTGAAGTTATCGATATCGAAAAAATAAAAAGCTAATAGGGTTTCGGTGGATTTATGATTTTTTAGGGCTTGGTTTGCGTGATCAATGAACAATGTACGATTGGATAAACCAGTCAGTGCATCGTAATACGCAAGATAGGTGATCCTTTCTTCTGAAAGTTTTCGTTCTGTGATATCGACACCAAAACTAATAAATCGTTTTTGTTTTGTTTCAGAATCGTCGATTGGAATGTATTTTCTTAGTAAATAAGTGACTTTGTCATTGTGGTCTTGAATGAGTTCTTCAAACTCAACAATTTCATTTTCTTTGGCCGCAACTTCTAAATACTTCTTTCGTGTTTCGTAAAATTCAGGTGCTAAATCTAATTTTTCAGCAAGATCCACATCTGTTTTTTTGTACAACCACTTCCGAATTTCTTTATTGGATAAAAATACTGGGTTCGTGTATTCATATTCAAAATTGGAATTTAATACAGCAATGTCGGAATCTAAATTATCCAAAATAAATTCATAAAACGCTTTTTGGTTTTTCACCTGTTCTTGCGATCGTTTCCGTTCTGTGATGTCTCGAAACGTCGCCCAAATCGCCATCTTTCCATTTACCGGAAATAATCGAAACGAAGACTCTGTTGGAATCAATCTTCCAGACTTAGAACGAAGAGAAGAACTTTCGATTAAGTTTCCTTGAAATTCTTCGTCTTCATCGATTTCCACTGGTGGTATAAAAAAAGAAAATTCTTTACCGATGATTTCATCCAATCTATATTCCAAAACCACAACTGCTTGTTTGTTGGCGTTGATGATTTGTTTGGTAGTTGGATCAATTTGCATCAAAATGTCTAAGGATTCTTCAAAGACATTTTCTAAAACAACTACCTTTTCACGAATTTTATCATAGGCAATTGAACGAATCATATCCTCTATCAAACGCTCAGCGAAGTTTAATACTAAATCTAAGTTTCCGATTGAGTAACTTGGTTCTGCCAAATGCAAACACGTAGGATGTGCCACCTGCGATAAAACTTCAGGTGTTAAGGCGATTGTTGATAAAATGACATAGGGAGACTCAGGAAAATGTTCAAAAATAAATTTTTGTTTGTCCATCGCCTTTGAATCATTCCAAAAAAGGAAAACAGCAGATTCTTGGATGGACCCAGGTTTGATTTTTAAGATCGAGGGAAAACTATGCACATGGCAAGTTTCGATATTAGTTATGTCCCGCAATAGGCGGTTATAAAAGTCATTCTCCGCTTCTTCAATATAGATTGTGATCTGCTTGAGTGACATGACCTAGGCATAGTAGACGAAAAATCCTTTTCCTTACAATAGATTTTTTACACCATACGCTTATGAGAGAGTGATCTAACGCTCCCAATGAAGCTGTCATGAATATGACCACCTTATTTGGAATTAGGCGACTCTTGTCACAGAAATGTCAGTACTAGAAAAAAAGAGTGGTTTCAATAAAATGAAATTGATTCTCAATACTAGTACGGAAGTTTGGATAAAAAAGACCGAGGTTCTTATGAAATCCCTTGAAAAAAAGATGAGTTTGTTCGTTCTACTGGCGATTGTGGGTGCTCTTACCCTCCAGTGCGAAAAAAAAGAAGATAATCAAAATGAAACCTTACTCTTAGGTTTAGCAGCTCTCACGTATTCTCCTGGGGATTGTGCGGTATTTGCTTCCGGTAAAGCTCAAATCAACACATGGACAAATGATATCACTGGAACAACTAGTGGAACTCCTCCTAAATTAAGTACAATGGGTATTGGACACGTGACAACAGCGATGAAACTCACAGGTGACGGCAGTACATCCATGACAGTCCAAGGGAGTGCATTTATCATTGTTTACAAATCCAGTACTTGCCCACTCGGCACAAATAATGTAGCTGTTCGTGGAACAGATTATTCAATTTCTGGTGGGGCTGATTCCAATGGTGAATTTCCAGATTCATACAAAATTACAAACCAGACTGCGAGCATTACATTTACAGCTTCTACCGGATTCTATGTATTCATTTACGCGATTCCAAGAAGTGGACAATCTGCTGCTGTGACTTACACTTTTTCTCAATAAACAGTGATTCGCATCCTTAGCATCGGAGTTCTCTTACTCGGATTCAGTTTTTGCGCGAGGCAGAAGCCGGCATTAACAGACCAAGATTTGTATGTAAACCAATTGGTTACAAATCTAATCAATGCGAGTAATCCCAATGCTTTGGATAAAATTGTTTTCTCCCGTTCCAATGGGGATGGGAGTGTTACAACAAGGTTCAATGCTACCAATTTAGATTTTTATATCTATTTCCAATTTGAAGCAAACAAACAAATCCCTTTCTCTGAAAAAGATACCTTAAATTGGGATATAGCTTTTAATCGTTATAAGGTGGCGACAAATTCAGGAGAGACTAATCGTTTTGGTCTCGGTGGAGCTTGTAAAAGTAACACTACAGATTTTGCTACTGCCAGTTCCACGTCGGCGACAAGCCAAGGTTGTAGTACATTTACAACTGATAGCGCTGCCACCACACAAGGGATAGGTGGAGCTGGATCGGTGTTTGTGGGAAATCCACTTGTAACCGAATGGTATAATTATTCGATTGGTGAATTATCACCTAAACCTGATATCTTTCTCATTCGCTCAGGATCAGGGAATTCTATTTATGCAGTTCATGTAGAAAATTATTATAGTGATGCTGGCACCTCAGGTTACCCCACCATCCGTTGGAAAAAACTTCCCTAATGTCATTCCCATTCAATCGTTCGCTTTCCTATCTTTGTTTCTTTTTCCTTGTATGGGGAGAACTGCAGGCTCAAACCAAACCCAATGGTAAACAACCAAAGCCAAATGGTAAAACCGATCCAAGTTCCGAGATCCAACCAGTTACACCTGTAGATCCCAATGCACAACCGAATCAAAATGCTGAGACAAGTCCCAAAAAATTCCAAGAGAATTCGGATGTCGGTAAAACGGAAGAACCAAGTGACGATGATCGATTCAAAGACTTAGATCATAAAAATGGAATCGTCGTGACAGGATCCCGTGGGGAAAGACGCCTCAAAGATTCAGCAGTTGCCACGGAAGTCATTTCTCGAAAACGGATTGAACAAACGGGAGCACGTAACTTAGGTGAGGTGCTTGATACACAACTGGGAATCAATGTCACACCATTTTTTGGTGGATCCCAAGTACAAATGTTGGGACTCGATTCCAAATATGTATTATTTTTAGTGGATGGGCAAAGAGTTGCAGGAAGGCTCAATAACACCATTGACCTAACTCGTTTCAAGGTACAAAACATTGAACGTGTTGAAATCGTAAAAGGAAGTAGTTCTTCTTTATACGGAGCAGATGCAATTGGTGGTGTGATTAATATCATCACGAAACAAGCAGAAAAACCAGAACACTATCAATTCCGTACCTCATACGGTAACGGCCGACAAATGAACTTTGGATCCCAAGGCGAAAAAAATATGATCGCCGATGTTGGGTTTAAAAATGATTTTGTTGCGACCAATTTTTTTGGTGGGTTTAACCAAGCTGCTGCTTACGATTTAGATCCAAGAACTCCTGCAACCACTGGGAACTCGTTCCAAGACAATAACTTAGGTGGAAACATGACTTTTAATCCCGATGGACAGTTTAAAGTCAAAACGGGAATCAATTATTTAAATCGGAACCAAGCTGGTGTGGATTCACGATCCACTGGTGGAGTTTTTGATCGCACCAATATGACAAACGACTTTTTAGCGTTAGGTGCTTTAGAATATACCTATGGAAAACGAAATATGGTTTCCCTTCGTGGAAACTTTTCTCGTTGGGAAAACCATTACAAACTCGATCAACGAAATTCCAACGAACTCGATGTAAAAGAAATCACAAATGAATTTTCCTCACAAGGGGTAGCTCAAATTGATCATGAAGTCCATAAAGACCACATGATTACGGCTGGTGTGGAATCATTTTCGGAAGAATTACAAACAGACCGATTGGCAAGACGAAATGCCTATCGAACAAGACGGGCCGCCTTCATCCAAGACGAATGGGTGATTTGGCGCCAAGGCTTTGTTTGGCGACTCGTTCCAGGGGTTCGGCATGATGTGGATTCACAATTTGGAGGACAAACCACTCCCAAAATTGCAACCAAAGTGGACATCACAAGTGATTTGGTTTTCCGAGCTAGTTATGGTAAAGGATTTCGTCCCCCATCCTTTCGCGAGTTGTACTTACGATTTGAAAACCCTGGTGTTGGTTATACGGTAGAAGGAAATGACAAACTAAGGCCGGAAAAATCGACCACTGTCAATGCCGATCTCGAATACACTCCTTTCAAATTTTGGACCTTATCTCTCAGTGTATTTCGCAACGACATTACGGATCTCATCCAATACAGTTTTGGAACCAGAACGAGTGAATTTGCTACCTTCCAGTTGAAAAACGTACAACGTGCATACACACGTGGTGTGGAAGCTGGTTCCCGTTTACGTTTCCTGAAGTACTTTGCCTTAGAACTTGGTTATAACCAAACAGACACACGGGACCTAACAACGGATAGACCCTTAGAAGGCCGAGCCCTCCACCAAGGAACCATGAATTTTTTTGTGAACGCTCCAGGTGGTTGGGAATTTGCCCTTCGTGCCAAACGTTTAGACAAACGTCCTTTTTATAGTACTACCAATGATTTTACTGCGGGAACAAGTACGGCTCTCATTGACCAACAGACACGCACACCTGAAGAGAACAATAAAGTGGTCTATGGAAAACCGTTCACCCTTCTCAATGTACGATTGGAGAAAAAATTTTTTGAAGGAAGGATGTCCTTATTTTTCGGAGTAGACAACCTTTTGGACCAATACGAGCTTACTTACAATCCTATTCGTCCAAGGTTTTACTATGGCGGACTCCAAGCCACATTCTAAATTCAATACACAAAATCTGTTCTTCTTTGGATGTTTCATTTACTTTTTTGTTACAAACTCGATTTTTTCCGATGAATCAAAGTTAACTGCCAAACAAGCCAGAATCTTAAAGGATACGTTCGTATATTTAGAATCACTTGAACCTAAAAAAATCAAAATCGATCGTTCTACTTACAACCGCCATTCCCAATTTGAATCATTTTTTAAGTTTCCTTTCTCTGGAAAAAAATTATCGCGTTGGATCCAATCGAGGATCAAAAAATTCAATTATGGATCCACTGGTGATTATGTGGCCATGTACCAAGATGGAGAAGTGCTTCTGGGTCGTGGTTTTTTTAGTTTAAATCGATTGGATCGGATTTTGGTTTTATTACATGAAGCAAGACATGCTGATGGAAAAAATTATCGCCATGTAGAATGCCCAGATGATTTTCCTTTTTTAAATACAAGAGATTGGAAAATCCATCCTGCTGGTAAAAAAGGATGTGACTCAGTGCCCGATGGAGGGTATGGAATTACGGCTTCTTTTTTATTTGAATTGGGTGCTTATGGTTATTTAAATCAAACGGAAGCTGCGTATCGTTATAACTCAGAAATTTCGAGAGTGATCCGAGATTAGTACTCACAAACCAATCGTAAGGATTCGTCAGAAGAGATTTGTGTTTTTAATCGCGACAGAATTTCTTTCGAACGAGATTCATTTTCCAATTTTGTTTTAGGAAAAAGATAGGTATGATTTTCTTTCATCAGTTTTCCCAGTTCCACCGCATGTTTCGGACAACCTAACAAAGATGCTACGGCTCTAATTCGTTCCCCACTCCCTTGCGTGGTTTCTAATTCTAGCGGTTCTTCGTTGGATGCAATGAATACTTCTTGTGCAATTTCTCTTTTCACCAAACCATCGGTTGTGCAATTGGATGTTCCAGACGTGATTCCAAAAGTTTGGGAAGAAAAACTTCCGTTGGTCGTTGCCGCAAGGATTTGACCAATGTCATTTTTCCAAACGGGCACCATGGAACCAAGCCCACATCCCGCCATCCCATAGGGTTCAGCGGCAATGGATCGTGGAACCGAAAGTAGTAGAATACTAATTATTGTTATGTGGAAATAAAACAAATTTTTTCTATTGTTTGAATGCATCAAAAACTCCTAAATTAGAGAGAAAAAAGAGAATCGGAACTTGGATCTTGGTGGGAGTGTTTGGAACCATGTGCCAAAACTTCACCTGTCATGGCGATGACAGCCCAAGTTGTTTCCTGTTTCGGTTGGTTTTGTAAGGAATCAAGCATGGTATTGGTAAAACTTTCCAATTTTTGCTGAAGGACGGAGTTCGGAAATGGATAGGACTTCTTTTCTTGTACTTCTGTCGATCTCATGCAACTGTTATCCCTTGTGGTTTAAGGATCGGCGGGAAGGCCGGAATGACTAAAGTTTAAAAAATCCAAATTTTGAGTCAAGGAAGAGACATAATTCCGAGGACGAAAAATGAAATTCTAAGTTCTCCTTTTCCCGAAGCCCAACCTTGCCAAACTTGACGTAAAACTACCTGTTACGAGGACGACTTTGCTTACCCCTCAGATCAATTTATTCAAAAAATCCAATCCCATCCAAGCTCAAGTCCTAGCAAACACCCGTTTGACTCCCGAACTCGGGAAAGGGAAACGCCAATCAAAAGAAGGAGAGGCGGCAGTCCACCGCATTACGGTTGCCATCGACCATTCTGTTTATCCTTATATGATTGGCCAGAGTGCGGGGATCATCCCACCAGGACTTGATCCCGAAAAACAGGCAAAAGGACTCGCTGATGCCAGTTATACGGTGCGTCTCTATTCCATTGCTTCCCCGTCTTATAGTTTTGGCCAAACCAAAGACAATATCGAATTCATTGTAAAAAGAGACAATGTCTATGATGAGAACGGAAACCTTCTCCACAAGGGAGTTTGTTCCAATTATATTTGCGACCTCAAACCTGGGGATGTAGTGACGATGACTGGTCCTGCTGGGAAAAAATTCCTACTCCCTCAAACGGATTTTTCGGGAGATATTTTCTTTTTTGCAACGGGAACAGGGATCAGTCCTTTTTTTGGAATGGTAGAAGAACTTCTCGTACAAAAACTGATCCAGTTTCGAGGACAACTTTGGTTGATTTACGGGGCTCCTTATTCCGATGAAATTGTCCTTCGTGAGTATTTTGAAGAAAAAGCAAAAGAACACTCTAGGTTTCATTTTGTAACTGCCATTAGCCGTGAAGAGAAAAACAGTTTTGATGGGGGTAAAATGTACATCACCCACCGTGCAAAAGAAAATGCAGAGGCCATTAAAAATGCTGTGAATGGAAACGGTAAGTTTTATATTTGTGGCGGTCCGAAGGGAATGGAGAAAGGAGTGATTCAGGAAATGATGTCTGCTTGTGGCACTGAACTCACTTACGAAGCTTTCAAAAAAGACCTGGAAGAAAAAGAAAAATTATTTGTAGAGACGTACTAACATGGCAAAAACAGGAATTATCCGAGACATTGACAAAGGTAGAGGAGAAGTCATCCGCGTGGAGATTTCCGAATACAAAGGACAAACGTTTTTTAACATTCGAGTTTGGTACACAGATCCCAATGGGGAATTAAAACCGACTCAAAAAGGAATTGCGATTGCTCCAACTCTTGTCAGTGAATTAAAAGAAGCGATTGAAGAAGCCGAACGTTGGTTAGCTTAAAGATACAGTTAGTATCTTATGTGATTTCGTCGCCTTCCTTCGCATAGACAATCCTCTGTAAAACTTCCTTTGCAGATGACAAAGTTTCTGCGACTCGAATGTGGTTGTACAACCTTGTGATTTCGAAGATTTTTTTTACGGAATCATGAATGTTTGCCACCACAAGTTCTCCACCCCTCCTTCGTAACCAACCAACGATCTGAATCACCATTCCAATCGCGGAAGAATCGATATGGGAAGTATGCGAAAAATCGAAAATCATATAACGAAAACCTTCTGCTATTTTTTGTTCCATCAGTTGTTTGATTTCGGGGCATTTGTACAAATCAATATCACCCACGGTATGGTATTCAAAAATCTGATTATGAACCACAACATCTTTTAAATCGATTTTGTCGGTTCCTTTTGCCATCATTTGAGAATTCATAAAAAGATGTTTGTGTAAGTCATCTGATTTGGTGAGTATTTTCGATTCTAAAACAGACAAACGATTGAGTAAAGAACCAAGTGCATTCGGAGCAAAATGAACATTGTTACGGATGTCTTGGATCAGACCAACTAACATGGTCTTTGCGTCTTCCGTTTGGCCACGTTTCACAAATTCTGTGATTTCTTTGATTCCAACAGTCGCATTGGCAATTAGAATTTCGACTAAAACATCAGGATCTTGTTTTCCACGGTTCTTTCCACGTTCAAAGGAAAAGTTTTCCTTCACAGATTCTAATACATTCTGTTTTAACAAATTATAATAAGAAACATTTACTTCGCAAAAAGGAGTCTCAGCCTTGTGAACACGATCATCAATTTCCAATCGTAAAACTAAATTGCGAAGGTCATCAGCTCTGAGATCACCTAACTGTAAATTGATTTTCTGACGAGAAATGGTTTTGGAATCTCCCAAAAATTCATCAAATTCTTCCAAAACTTGGTGTGAGGTTTCTGACAAAACTTGTTTCAAACGAACTCCAGGTGCAAACTCAAGTTCTACATCGATGGCCTGTGCATACAAGGCACCAATATCGCCAAATTCTTCAAAAAAGATATCCGACGCAGTTTCCGGGTTATCGATATAATAAAAATTTCCACCACCTGCTTTCGCAATCTCAACTAACATCTCTTCATTAAAATCATTTCCCACACCGATGGTCGTGGTCGAAATTCCCATCGCCAAATGATCACTGGCAATGGTCACAAGTGCTTCTTTTTCTTTAATCCCTAAAGTAGGATTCCCATCGGTTAAGAGGATCACTCGTTTATAAGCATTGGGGATTTTGGATTGGCTGAGACTTTTTAAGGTAGATAACCATCCACCACTCAAATTGGTAGATGTTGCGACTTGGATGTTTCGAATTTTATCAGTTACAGAAACTTTTTCTGTTAGGTGAGTTACTGGTTGGATGAGTTGTACATCAGATGAATATGCAATAATCGAAACAGCATCATGTCTTGTTAACCAATTGACGAGAGCACAGGAAGCATCAATCACTGCTTCCATCTTTTCTCCCTTCATCGACCAACTTTTATCAATGGCGAGTCCAATCACGAGTGGTTTTCTTTTTTCTACCTTCGGGTTGGCAGGAGTTCGAAACCGCAACAATAGATGGTTTTCCTGGATTTCCTTCTCTTGGATGATTGGATATTCCAATTTTGCTTCTAAAAACATGACCCTAAAAGCAAATTCCGAATTAATGTTTTCGCAAGAACAATTTCAAAGAAACTGACAGGAAGGCAAACGACCATGTACGGAAAAATTCATGAAATTTATTCATCGATATCAGGAGAAGGAATCTCCCAAGGGATCCCAACAGTTTTTGTAAGGTTTGCTGGTTGTAGCTTACGTTGTGGTAAAACAGAAACAAAACAACTTTGGTGTGATACCCCTTACGCACTTGGCCCAAACCAAGGAGAAACAAAACCCTTGGCTTCCATCATCGAAGAGATAGAGGCTTTAGACAAAGACCATGGATTTCAAATTTTACTCACAGGGGGAGAACCTTTGGAGGGGCAAAACCGAGATCTTTCCAAGTCCATTGCAGAGTTTCTATTTTCGTACCGTACGAAGGAAAACAAACCATACCCTGCTTCTCGTGTGGAAACCAATGGGAGCGAAAAAATCACACTCGATCCCTATTTTATTTTCACAATGGATTACAAACTACCCGGGTCAGGAATGGAAGATCGGATGGATCTAGAAAATTTCCAGATCTTAGAAAAGAGACATAATTCACTTGACGAAATTAAGTTCGTTGTGCGAGATAGAATCGACTTTGAGAGAAGTATCGAAGTCATTCGCGAACAAAAAATACAGACAAATATATTGTATTCGCCAGTCCACGGTGAAGTGGATGCCAAAGAACTAGTTGAATGGATCAAAATAGACAACCCACCTAAGTGTCGTTTGTCGCTTCAAATTCATAAAGTGCTTTGGGGAAATCAGAAAGGAGTTTGATGGATATCCCTACTCAGTTAAGTTTAGATTTTGAAACAACGGTTGAACCAAAACAATCAAAAGAGTATGGGTTCCTAATCGACGAACCTGAGTTAGGTCTCGCAAAAGTTACAAAAGAGAATGCCACAACTGTAGAATTGTTCTTTGAATCCAAAGAAATCTTTCGAACTGTCAATAAATCCAATCGTAATTTACATTTTTTAAACCAATATCCGGAATCCCTTCGTGTTTGGGAAGAATTCCCCAAAGCAATGGATTTGGCTCTCACTGCAAGCCAACTCAAACTCACTTATAATTTTAATAAACTATCCTCGTTATCTAACTCTAGAACGCGTTTACTTCCTCACCAAATCGAATCTACATTCATCGTCGCCAATAGTTTAAAACCTAGATTCATTTTAGCTGACGAAGTAGGTCTTGGAAAAACAATTGAAGCAGGTCTTGCTGTCAAAGAACTGATGTTTAGACGAGGCCTAAAGCGAGTGTTAGTAGTTGCACCATCTCCTCTTCTTGTGCAGTGGCAACAAGAGATGAAAAACAAATTCAATGAAGAATTTGCCATCGTTCGTCGTCGTAATTTTGTGACAAACGGTCCCGACCATTGGAGAAATTTTAATAAAATCATCACTTCCATCGACTTTATCAAAAACCCAAGATATGCAGAAGAAATTTTGGGAACTAAGTGGGACATTGTTGTTTTCGATGAAGCACATAGACTCCGTAGAGATTATTCCAAAATCACACGTGGGTATTTATTTGCTGAAAAAATTGCCCGTAAAACAGAATGTTTACTGCTTCTCACTGCCACACCGTTTCGTGGAAAATTAGAAGAATTATTTTATCTCATGCATTTGGTGGATCCCAATATTTTGGGCCCTTATCACACCTTTATCAACGATTATGTTGTTGGACAAAAAGGAGATCTAAAGGAAAAAATCTCCAAGGTTTTACTAAGACGTCGCAAAGTAGAAGTAGGTGGATTTACCAAACGATTTGCCAAAACAGTTCGCATCGATTTATCACCCATAGAACGGGCGTTTTATGATGAAACGACAGACTATGTCAAACGCGAATACAATATGGCAATGGGAACAAAAAACCGTGCCATTGGATTTGTGATGGTGGTTTTTCAAAAATTACTCGATTCCTCTGTCATTGCCTTACTTTCCGCTCTTCAGAAACGTAAGTTCATGTTGGAATCCAAATTCCATTACATGAAAGAACACGAAACCAATTTAGATGATTGGGACTTGGATGAAACAGAAGGTGTTGAAGATTTTATCACTGAACTCGAAGACGAAGAAATGTCAAGTTTCCAAAGGATCAAACGTGAATTGTTCACTCTGAATCGATTGATCCATTTAGGAAAACAAATCAAAGAAGATAAAAAAACACAGAAACTCAAAGAAACTCTCTATCGATTGAAAAAAGAAGGACATAAAAAGTTTATTATCTTCACTCAATTTCGTACGACCCAAGATCATTTACAATCTGTGTTAGAACCAGACTTCAAAGTTTCTCCCTTCCATGGATCTCTTAGTATGGATGAAAAAGAAGTCGCCATTCAGAAATTCAAAGAAGATTATGAGATCCTCATTTGTACAGAAGCTGGTGGAGAAGGTCGTAACTTACAATTTGCAAATATTCTCTTCAATTACGATCTTCCTTGGAGTCCTCTAAAGATTGAACAAAGGATCGGTAGGATCCACCGTTTCGGTCAAAAAGACAATGTGTATATCTTTAACTTCGCTTCCAAAGACACTGTAGCCGAACGAATTTTAGAAGTATTAACCAACAAAATCCGTTTGTTTGAAGAATCCATTGGCGCTTCCGATGATTTACTCGGCACCATCGAAGAAGAATTAGATTTTAATTCTAGTTTGATGAAATTCATCACAGGAACCAAAACCAAAGAAGAATTAGAAACTGAATTTGATCTTCGTATCCAAGTCGCACAAAAAGGATTTGAAAAACTCAATGCTCTCGTGACCCCAAAGGTTTTGGATTTTAATTTAAAAGACTATTACGACCACACACTCGAAGAAAGAGAATGGAACAATAGCCATTTAGAAGAAGTAGTATCGGAAGGTAGCAAATTTTTCCAAAACCAACTTCCAGGAACATTAACGGCCGTTAGCAAAGGTTCTTATGAGTATAAAAACCAAGAAGGTAAGGTCAAAAAAGCAACCTTTGATTCTGACCTAGCCCTCACCAATGATTCCTTAGAATTTATGGCATTTGGTCACCCATTCGTAGAAAAGGTAACGGAACTTTTAACACAAAGTAATGTGGGACGTAAAAAGAAATATCTCTACTCCAAAGACTTGGGACAAAAAATCCTTTTTGTTTTCCAAGTGGAATTTGATTTCTCACTCAAACGAAAAGATTTGTTTTTCATCGAATATGATATGAAGAAAAAAAAGTCTCAAGTAGTCACAGACAAACCTAAAGAATGGATCGAAGGGAAAACCTATGTCCCTGAAACAGAAATCCCTCTTTCAAAATTAGAAGAAGCCTTTATTCAATGTTATCCAATCGTTGAATCGGAAGCTGAAATTAAAAAAGAAATTTTGCGTAAAGAAACTCTTTCCATCTTCCAAAAAGAAGAATACAAAGTAGAACTTTCTCACCAAAAAACGATTCGCCAATTGGAAGAAAAATTGATGCGCCAAGAAGCTGCTTATAAATGGGACAACCGACCTGAAAAAAAAGCAGTTCTACACAAAACCATGAAGGAAATCCAAAGAGCAAAAGATGAATTCACAGTGGAGATGCGTAAAATCAAAAACGGAGCCAAAATTTTCCATAGAATCCAACTCTTCCAGACTTATATCAGTATTTAATTAAATTTCATTTACATTAAATTTCATGACCAAAAGATTTGGGAATGTCCCTTCCCAAAATTGCCTTTTGGAAACAAATTCTCATCTCTTTAGTGTTAGGTTTAAGTATCGGAATCGGCTTTAATCCTGAATCTGGTTTGGTAACACAGGAAACGATCCAACCTTACCTGCAATGGTTCAAACTACCAGGTGATCTATTTTTAAACCTATTACAAATGATCATGATCCCTCTTGTGATTGTCTCAATTGCTTTGGGAGTTTCCAGTTTAAAGAATCTAAAAGACCTATGGCATTTAGGCAGTCGAACTTTAGTTTATTTCATCTTCACCACCATCGTTTCCGTTAGCATTGGCATTTTTTTAACCACAGCAATTCAACCAGGAAAACAGATCCAAAACAAAATCCAAAATCAAACCATAACTAACTCGGTTCCAATAAAGGATTCCCAAAATGTTACAGAATCCATCCCTGAGATCATCGCAAACATCATCCCCAAAAATATAGTCAATGTTTGGTCCAAACAACAAATGTTATCCATTGTGTTTTTAGGAATGATCCTAGGGATTTTCTTTTTAACATCAAAAGAATCGGGAACTGCCCTCAAAGCCTTTTGCCATTCCTTAGAAAGTTTTTGTTTGTGGGTCGTAGCTATCGCGATGAAACTGGCTCCACTCGCAGTACTTGGACTCATGAGTTATGCGATGGTTCAAATTGGATTTTCGTTGGTGTTTGGGCTTTTATCTTATATCATAACGGTGTTAGTTGGTTTATTTTTAATTCTAGTTTTTTATAGTTTACTTGTTTTCTTTTTTACCAAACAAAACCCAATCCTGTTTTTTAATCAAATTCGAGAAATTCCGATCCTTGGTTTTTCAACTTCGAGTTCCAGTTCTGTATTGCCCTATAGCTTAAAAGTTGCCAAAGAGAAATTAAAACTAAAAGAAACAGTTGCCGATTTTGTTTTGCCTTTGGGTGCAACGATCAATATGGATGGAACTGCACTGTACCAAGCAGTGGCGACGGTTTTTTTAAGCCAAGTCTACCAAGTGGAACTGAGTACGTTAGATTTATTTTTGTTAGTTGGAACTGTGACGGCAGCGTCCATTGGAACAGCCGCCACACCTGGAGTGGGACTTGTCATCCTTTCCTCCATCTTATATACCTTTCACATTCCCATTGAAGGGATCACCATTCTTTTTGGTGTTGACCGGTTTTTGGATATGTGTAGAACTTCAGTAAATCTGACCGGCGATCTCTCGTGCGCTTTTATCATGAACCATATCTGGAAGGAAGAAAACAAATAATGAAAACGTTAAAAATATTTCTGGCAATCGGAATCAGTTTCGTACTCATCCACTGTGATACTAAAAAGGATCCACTTTCCGATTTTGAAGCAAATTTACTATGTACTTCCTTTGCGATCTGCAATGGGGAAACTCCAGCTAAAACGGGAATCATCGGAGACAGTTGGACCGATTTACTTTTTGGATATCCGTTTGTGGAAACTTTAAGACCCCAATTGGAAAACAGATTCCAATATAAATTTGTGGGAGCTACACTTGGTGGAAAAACCCTCCAACAAGTAGTGAGCCAAGGTTTACAGTACCAAGTCATCGACCAAGGTGGCGCCGATATGAAAGTCGTTATCCTTTCGTTAGGTGGAAATGACATTCAGGCCAATTTATCAGAATACATCGGAAATATTGATGCTGTCCAAGCACAACGATTTGCAACCATCAAAGCCAATCTCAAACAAATGATTATCACTGGGAATGCGTATAAAATTTCACGTTTTGGTGGCCCACCTCTCAAATGGATCATCCATGGATATGACTACCCGAATCCATTTATGGCACCGGTAATTTCTGGATCCGATGAAGGTTGTAAAACAAAGTTTGATCGAGTTGGTCTTGTTTTATCAGACCCAGCAGCGTTTACTTCCACCCAATTGGATTCATTTAATAATTTACTCGTTGATATCACTAGAGAAGAACCAAACCTAATTTATGTTGACCTACGAAATACTTTGGGTGGGAAACCAAGCTCACGTGCAGAGTTTATGTTGGATTGTATCCATGCAAATAACTTAGGTTATACACTTTTAGCTGATAAATTTGCAAGAGCCATTTACCCAATCACAAATGTAGGTTTTTAATTATGAAATATTGTTATCTAATATTAAGTATTCTTTTAGTACTGACAACTTCCATTCAATCACAAAGCAATCAGAATGGTTTTGCCCATCCCTTACAGATTGAACCAGTGGCCGTGTATTCTAAAATCAGAGGAAACGTTGGTTATTGGGATAAAAACTTTAACTCGGTAAAAGAGATTAATAAAAATGTCAGTGTAGAAGGAGAATACAAATTCAGTGATTCTTTTTCTGTGATTTCTTCCCTTGGAAGAACGGAGTATTCCCAAACAGATACGGCAAAAGAAGTTACCTGGGACAGATACAATGTTGGTCTCAAATATGGTAAGATTTTTGAATCAGGTAGTTCCCAATTTTTGATAGGTGGGGGACTTCGTGTGTATGATAAAAAACGAAATTCATTATTTCGTGAATACGAAAATCCAGAGTACTATTTAATTCGTCCGAATTTTGGTCTTGGTTATAAATCAGGAATTTTCCAAATCATGTCCGAGTTCCGTTTCCAAACAGAATCTAACCGCCACGGTCGCGAATCCAAATTGGAAGAATTCAAACGGTATTACCAACTAGGAATTGCACCATCCTTTGCCATTGCTGAGTCGGTTCGTATCTTTACTGAGTTTGAATATAGAGAACCAATCGATAAAACTGCTGATAAAAACTTACGATACTTCAATTTTTATCCAGGAATATCCATGAACACAGAAAGTTTCGGAACGTTTAGTTTCAGTTTTCTATTTGGTGTTCTTCCCAAAGCGGACAATGCAATGGATAGAGGGATTCGTTTTTCCTATTTCTACTTCTTTGACACCAATTGATTTGGGATGAAGTTATTGAATCGGATTGTTTGTATGGGTTGGGTTTTCACTTTGGGAAACTGTTTGAGTATCCAAATTGGAAATCCATCCATGACATTGTTACAAAACAAAGGACAATCCGGTTGGTATACACCTGGAAAAATTCCAGTTCCAGGTGATACCTTTGTTGAATCCTGTACGACTAATTATTTTGGACTTGTGAGTCTTGGGAATGCAAGTTACGATTGGATTTCTAAAAATTCTCGTTTCAAAGAAATTCATAGCGTCGATCATTTTTATAAAAACCAATACTTTATTTTCCAAGAACTTTGTTTGCGAGTCACGGGCAAATGAAACAAAACATAGAATCACTCAAAGAGTTTTCTAAAAAATTAAAGAGTGGTTTGATTTACGAAGAAATCGAATCGAAGTTAAAAGAATTTCATTCGAAAAAAACGAATCAAACCAACAAATCCTTGGAAGTACTCACAGAGAAAATTCGTAAAAAAGAAGAACAAATAGAAAAGTTATATGACGACATCATCCTATTACAAAACAAACTTTCCAATCTCTTAGACAAAGAACTCCAAAAATAGAATTTTTTTCCCCCTATGTTTTCCCATAACAAAAGACCATTGATCCTCATTCGAATCCTCAGTTTTCTCCTTCCTTTTTTTCTCATGCAATGTGCCAGTTCTGGATTTGGAACCCAAGGGCTTCTCTACGAAAACCAAAGGATCTCCATGATGGAAACCGGTCTTTCTGCCACAAAAGAAGGATTTTCCTGTGCGAAGTCCTATTTAGGTCTCATTGCTTACGGGAATGGATCCATCGAAGAGGCCCAAAAACAGGGAAACATCAAAGAAATTACATCCATTGAAATAGAGACCTATAATTTCCTTGGGATTTATGCAAAACTATGTACGGTAACCAAGGGGAATTAGTCGAAACTATAAATAGAGCCAATGGTTATGTGGAAAACAGTTAGAGTTTTAAGTGTTTTGGTTTTGTTTCACTTACATTGTGTTCCAAAACCTTCTCCCTCTATACTCGGAGTGTTTATTTTACCCCTAGTCACACAAACTTCTGCTACCTTTACCATTGAATCTACGGTTCCTTCCAATGGAGCCACAGGAGTATCTCTCACTCCTACAATCACAATCGTGATGACACAAGCGATTGAGCCAACTTCCCTCAATACGAATATCAGTTGTTCTCCGTCTTGTCCCAGTCTGACTGGGGGCTCGTCCAACAGAACCATCACTCTCACACCAACGACTGCTCTCACTTCTGGTGTTACCTATACCATCACCTTAAACCAAAACATCCAATCCACCTTCGGACTCACACTCGGCACCAATACTAGTTTTAGTTTTACGACTCTTTAAAACAAAAAAGCCGACGAATCTCGCCGGCTCTTCTAAAGTTCCAATCACTCTTTCGGAGATTGGATGATCTAAAAATCTGTTCCTCTGATTTAGAAGGACAGTTCTTTTGATCGTATTGGTACTTTTCAATCGAAAGCACCAACGTTCGGAAATCATTTCATCTCTTATTTAAAGAAATTTAAAATGATCCCACCTTTTGTTACAAAAAATTCAGCAAACACGAGTGAGGTGATAGCCATCAGTTTGATGAGAATGTTGATTGCAGGTCCAGATGTATCTTTAAACGGATCCCCTACTGTATCACCCACAACCGCTGCTTTGTGTTTTTCAGAACCTTTTCCACCAGCCGTTTTTTCGATGTATTTTTTTGCGTTGTCCCATGCTCCACCAGAGTTAGCAGAAGAGATCGCAAGAACCACACCAGAAACAAGAGCTCCTGCAAGTAAACCTGCAAGGGACTTCACTCCAAACAAATAACCCACAACAATTGGGCTAAGGAGGACAAGTAGACCTGGAGGGATCATTTCCCGAAGTGCCGCAGAGGTAGAAATATCTACACATTTTGCATACTCAGGTTTCGCTTTTCCTTCCATAAGACCAGGGATCTCTTTGAATTGGCGACGAACTTCTTTTACCATATCCAATGCTGCTTTTCCAACTGATTTCATTGTCATGGCAGAGAAGATAAATGGAAGCATTGCTCCAAAAAGAAGACCACCAAATACCAATGGATCAAGGAGTTCGATCGAAGTTAAATCAATCGCACCCTCTCCCATTTCTTTGGAAGCGTTTTGAGTTCTTGTGATAAACGCGGCAAATAGAGCAAGTGAAGTAAGAGCCGCAGATCCAATCGCAAAACCTTTTCCAACGGCCGCAGTTGTGTTACCCGCTGCATCCAAAGTATCGGTTCTGTCACGAACGTCTTTTCCAAGCTCTGCCATTTCCGCAATCCCACCCGCGTTATCGGAAACAGGACCATACGCATCAATCGTAAGTCCAATGGCTATTGTTGAGATCATACCAATCGCAGCGATTGCAATTCCGTACATCCCAGCAAGGATATTGGAAACCACAATTACGATCACAAGTAAAATCACAGGAATCACAGTGGATTTGTATCCAAGTGCCAAACCGTAGATGATGTTCGTTGCCGCACCTGTATCACAAGCGTCAGCCACTTCGCGCACTGGTTTATAAGAGTGGGAAGTATAAATTTCTGTGATCCAACCGATGAACATACCAGCAAACAAACCTAATGCGACTGAAGTGTACACATTCCATTTTGTGATGGTTTTGTCTCCGATTTGGAAACTATCAATCATGAATAGATCAGTTGCGAAGTAAAGCGCACCCGCCACGATGAATGTGGAAATCCAAAGTTGGAGTTTGAGAGCTTTTTCTACGTTTCCACCTTCTTTCACTCGCGCAAAAAAAGTAGTGATGAGGGATGCAGGAATTCCAATCGCAGAAATTAAAAGCGGATATAAAAGAGCAGAGTTATTGTCCGTAAGGGCAGATGCCGTTGCACCAATCACTAGTGCTGCACAAGTTGCTTCCGCTGCAGAACCAAAAAGGTCAGCACCCATACCAGCAATGTCACCCACGTTGTCTCCTACGTTATCTGCAATCGTTGCAGGGTTACGAGGATCATCTTCTGGAATTCCTTTTTCTACTTTACCAACAAGGTCAGCACCCACGTCCGCAGCTTTGGTATAAATACCACCGCCTACACGACCAAAAAGAGCCACAGAGGATCCACCGAGACCAAAACCAGCAAGAGATTCCATGAGAATGTGTTTGGCAACTGCGGGATTTGCTCCCGTGAAAAGTAGGAATAAACCAATCATTCCAAGAACCGCAAGACCGATGAGACCAAATCCCATCACAGCTCCCGAGTCAAAAGCCACTCGGAACGCTTTCGAAAGGGAAGTTTTTGCCGCTTGTGCCGTTCTCACGTTACCGGCAGTCGCAATTTTCATTCCGATAAAACCAGAAAGGCAAGAAATAAGGGCTCCAGAAACAAAAGCGATCGAAGTGTAAATTCCTTCGTTGAATTCTGTATTCGGGTTATCTAATAATAGGTAAATGAGAACCGTCATGAAGCTGATAAAAAGCAGAATGACTCGGTATTCTCTGAGAAGGAAGGCCATAGCCCCTTCTGCGATCGCGGCGGAGATTTCTTTTAATTTGGCGGTTTCTTTTTCGTTGCCACCATCTGCGCCCACTTGGATACGTATTACCCTCGCGGCGTAGAAAATCGCCGTGGCTATGGAGACCAGTGCCATGACGATAATGATTAACTCTACATTCATGAGATCCTCTTTGAGATTGTTTATTTGTATTTCTAAGATATTTTAGAAGATGACCGATGAGAATCCATAGATGATACTTCGGTCTAGGAGAATATGGCAATTTAGTGTTCTGGTAACAAGTCTATTTCTGTCTTTGTACCCAATTTTAGCAGAACCAGAAGTGCTGAATCCAGTGAAAGCGTTCTACAGTTATGAGGACCTTCTCCGCATGGCTGAGGACAAAATCATTCAGGAAACTCCCGCCAAGGCCTTCGATTTTCTCATCAAAGCCAAAGAACTGAATCCGGAACCTGATTACCGGTACTATAATTTGAGCGCTCAGGCCCATATGAAACTAGGGCAAATCTTCGATGGAATTCATGCCTACGAGGAATCCATCAAATTGAAAAAAGACCAATTGGATTTGGTTCTCTACATTGCTGACTTCTATGAAAAAGAGAAAAAACCTAGAGAATCCCTTTTTTATACCAAACTCTATTTGGAACAAAAACCAAAGGCTAAGTACAGATTGTACTTAGCGGCCATCCTCTCTCGCCAATTGGGAATGGAATCGGATTATGAAATGTATATGCAAACCTTGGAAAGTGACAAAACCTTTGTCTCCGAAAAGGACGCTCTCCAAACAAGCCTTTTTAAAAATATCAAAAACAGAAAATGGAAAGAAGCGGATGATTTGAGCCTTCGTTACCTAGTTTACTTTCCCAGAGAGGAAGGGATGTATGAAACTTTGATCCTTGCTAGGCGTGGCCGAAACTCCGATTTATTGGAACAAGCCTACATTTGGACAACAACCGTCTTTTTAAAAGAAACCAGATACTTCACTCGTTACGGAGTCTATCTGCAAGAAAAACTAAGGTATTTGGAAGCATTAACTTTGTTTCGACGAGGTTTTTACAACCTACTCAAGTATGATCCGAATTCGGATGCCAAAGAAATTTTATTTCTCATTCGCCAAAGTTATGCGAATCTGGGAAAAGATCGTGATACGTTAGCCATTGATTCCCTGGTAAAAGATTTTCTAAATCAAAAATCACTCACCGCCAATGAATTGGAAAATCATATTGCGACGTATCGAAAGAATAGAGAATATCTGTTATTTGCTATCTATTGGTTTTCATCTAGAGATGAATCCAAAACCATCGAATACCGAAAAAAATTAAGAGAACGAGATTTGGAATTTGAAGAATCGGAATTCCTGCGAGTGATGGGACCA
Organism: Leptospira kemamanensis; assembly: GCF_004769665.1. Lineage (GTDB taxonomy): Bacteria > Spirochaetota > Leptospiria > Leptospirales > Leptospiraceae > Leptospira_A > Leptospira_A kemamanensis. The sequence continues at coordinate 151,071 of NZ_RQGG01000036.1, read as the reverse complement.
TTTGCTGCACTCCCGCAAGATTTATAAGGATACAAATCATTTCAGCAATCCCTTATGAATTTCTGTTTGGTGATTCAAAATTTTTAACTAGTGATTGTATAATCGTAATCTAATCTAACCTGACTTGACTTCCCATTTTCCATCTTCTTCCAAAACCAAACCTACTTTGTTCGAGTCTTGGAAGAAGTTCTCTCTTACGAACTGATTTGTTTAACTATGATACTTCTTCTTATCATCAATTAAGGATTGTACAACGGATGGATCGGCAAGGGTACTAATGTCACCCAATGTATCAAATTCGTTGTTGGCAATCTTACGCAAAATCCTCCGCATAATTTTCCCAGAGCGAGTTTTCGGAAGTCCAGGTGCCCAGTGGATGACATCAGGTCTTGCTATTTTTCCAATGACTTTTTCCACCATCGCGATGAGTTCTTTTTTCAATTGGTCATTGGTTGTGACCCCTTGTTTCACTGTCACATAGGCATAAATCGCTTGGCCTTTGATATCATGTGGAAAACCAACCACGGCCGCTTCCGCAACTGATTTGTGTTCCACAAGTGCACTTTCCACTTCCGCTGAACCAATGCGATGACCTGAAACATTGAGCACGTCATCCACACGACCTGTGATGCGATAGTATCCTTCTTTATCTCGGTTGGCACCATCCCCTGTAAAATAATACCCTTTGAACTGAGAAAAGTAAGTATCAAAGAATCGTTTTGGATCTCCATACACCCCTCGCATCATCGAAGGCCAAGGTTTTGCGATACAAAGATTGCCAGAGATCTCTCCTTTGTCTTTTAACTCCACCCCTTCATTGTCCACAAGAACCGGTTGGATTCCATAAAAAGGCCAACTCGCCGAACCTGGTTTTTGCGGAATGGCACCGGGGATTCCTGAGATCATAATCGATCCTGTTTCTGTTTGCCACCAGGTATCCACAATGGGGCATCTTGATTTCCCAATGTTTGCATAATACCATTCCCAGGCTTCTGGGTTGATGGGTTCTCCCACGGAACCGAGTAACCGCAGTGATGCGAGTGAACGTTTTTTGATTGGTTCCAATCCTTCTCGCATCAGGGCTCGAATGGCAGTGGGAGCTGTATAAAACACTGTCACTTTGTATTTATCGATCACATCCCAAAATCGTCCCATGTCTGGGTAACTCGGAACCCCTTCAAACATCAGGGAAGTTGCCCCGTTGGAAAGTGGTCCGTATAATATATAACTATGCCCTGTGATCCAACCAATGTCTGCTGTACACCAATAGGTATCCGTGTCTTTATAATCAAATACCGTGGCAAAGGTCAAATTAGCACCTAACAAATAACCAGCAGTTGTATGTAAGACACCTTTTGGTTTTCCTGTGGAACCAGAGGTATATAAAATAAAGAGTGGGTCTTCCGAATCCATGGCGACTGCAGGACATTCTTTTTTTACCTCAGGGTCTTTCATCAGGTAATGGTACCAGTGGTCACGACCTTCTTTCCAATTGAGGTTTCCTTCATCACCAGTTCGTTTGACTACAATGACATCATTTACTTTGTATTTGGATTCAGCGAGTGCCGTATCGACATTTTTTTTTAGTTCAATGGGTTTGCCACCTCGGTAACCTCCATCGGCTGTGATGACAAGTGTTGGTTTACAATCTTCAATCCGACCAAGAAGTGCTTCTGGTGAAAATCCACCAAACACAACCGAGTGAACCGCTCCGATCCGCGTACAGGCAAGTGTGGTGATCGCAAGTTCCGGGATCATTGGAAGATAAATGAGGACTCTGTCCCCTTTTTTCACTTTGAACTTTTTTAGAACATTGGCAAAATGATTCACCTCTCGGTGTAAGTCATGATAGGTGAGAACTTTGGATTCGTCTGGGTTGTCTCCTTCCCAAATGAGAGCCGCTTTGTTTTTTAAAGGAGAATCGAGGTGTCGGTCTAAACAATTATAAGATACATTCAGTTTTCCGCCGACAAACCATTCGGCTTTCGCTTTTGCAAAATCATGTTTTAAAACCTTGGTCCATTTTTTAAACCAAGTTAGGCGTTTTGCTTGTTCCGCCCAAAATTTTTCTGGTTTTTCTATGGATTCTTTGTATTTGGCTTTGTATTCTTTTAAACTAACGTTTGCAAGTTTGGCAAATTCTTTGGATGGTGCCACGATTCTTTCTTTCGGCATTGTGTCCCTCTAGAGGAAAAAGACTGAACTTTTTTGAAAAAAAGTCCAGCATGAATCAGAAAAAAAGAATTTAAAAATTGAACTTAGTGGGAACCGGTTCGGATCAAATCCAAAAATTCGCTTCGAGTGGTAGGATCTGTTTTGAACAAACCAAGCAAACTAGAAGTGAATAGTTCGGAGTTTTGTTTTTCCACACCACGCATCATCATACACAAATGTTTTGCTTTGATGACAACACCTACCCCAAGTGGATCCAAAGTTTCTTGGATGGCCTGTGCAATTTGGTCGGTAAGTCTTTCTTGTACTTGGAGTCTCCGTGCAAAAACATCTACGATTCGCGGAATTTTACTGATCCCAATGATTTTTTTATTAGGAATGTAAGCAACATGAGCTCTTCCATAAAAAGGAAGTAGGTGGTGTTCGCACAAAGAATACATTTCAATATCACGAACAAGTACCATTCCAGTAGTGTTCTCTTCAAAAATGGCACCATTGACCAATTGGTTGATGTCTGCCTTGTAGCCGCTGGTTAAAAAATCGTATGCTTTTTTCACACGATTGGGCGTTTTGACAAGACCTTCACGATTGGGATCTTCACCAATTTGTTTTAGGATTTCTTCGATTAAGTTTTCCATCCGATTCCTTTTTGAAAGTGAGTTCGATGTGAACCTGCCTTTCAAAATTTGAATGCAGAATATTCACTACTTATTTGACTAGACTTGACTTCTTAGGAAAAGATACATTTCCTTTTTTTGATTCGAAAGGACATAATCATCAAACAAATGCAAAAAAAAATTGGATACGATGCAAGGATGATCGAAAATTCCGGGATCGGAATTCGTATCCAACATATTTTAAAATTTTGGCCACTGAAAGAAAAGGACGCCAAACTTTACCTCTTCGGAGATCCAAATCTTCTTAAAAAATATGAGATTCCGAGAGATGCTGAAATCATCGAATACAAAACTAAGATTTATTCACCCAAAGAATTTTTAGGTCACCCAAGAATGGCAGAGATGGATGTTTTGGATATACCACATTTCAACGTTCCCCTCCGTTACCTTCGCAAATGCATTGTTACCATCCATGATCTGATTCCTTATCATTTCAAAGAAACTCATAGTTCCCTTGTGAAACGTTTGTACTTACAAATTGTATTTCGTTCCATCCAGTGGTTTGCCAAACACATTATCACAGTATCCCAGTATACGAAAGATGACCTCATCAAAAGTTTTGGATTTAAAGCAGATAGAATCTCTGTTGTTTATAATGGAATTGATCTTTCTAATTTTTCCAAACGTTCTCAAACCCAAGTAAGTTCGTTTATCAAAGAACAAAAGTTACCAAAGGATTATCTTTTCACCGTTGGAATTGGGAAAGCTCATAAAAACTTTCCCTTTCTATTAAACAATTTGGAACAAATGTGGAAGCAAGGTTCGTTGAAACTCCCTCTTGTGGTTGGTGGCATCAGTAAAGAGATCCCTACTGAATTTTTAGAATTCCAAAAAAAGAATCCAAACCGAATTTATTTTTTAAGCCACCTTCCTTACGATCGATTACCCCTTGCCTACCAAGCGGCCAAAGTATTTGTTTATCCTTCGCGTTTGGAAGGGTTTGGTTTTCCGGTCTTAGAAGCACAGGCAGTGGGCACAACCGTCCTTTCTTCCCATGCATCTGTATTACCAGAAGTGCTTCGTGATTCCGCGACCTTTTTTGATCCTAACCAGGGAATTGATTTCCAAACGAAACTTCTCTCACTCTTAAAAGATGGAAAAAAACAAATCGAATCCCAGAAAAAAGGCCTAACAAACGCAAAGCGTTTCCTTTGGCAAAACGTTCTAAAACCCTATTTAGAAGTGTTCCAAAGCGTTTTGAACCCAAAAAATTCGTAAAAAATCTACCAGGTTCGTTCCAAAAATACTTGTCAGATTTTTTTTGATCTTCGAGACTGATTCTCAGAACCATGATCAAGTGTCACTGTGCAGAAGTTTTCTTTGAAACCATCTTAAATGTTGTCAAAGAAACGAATCGCCCTATACTAGAAGTCGCCCGTGAGATGGGAGCGGCAGATACTTGTACGGCTTGTGTTCCGGATATGTTAGCCTTCATCGAACAGGAATTGGAAGGTCAACTTGCAGGAAATACAAATCATTGATTCCGATTTAATCGGAAACCTCATCACAAAAGCAAAACAAGCAGAACGAAAACGTACCAATCATAACTTCCACGAACAAAAGGAAGTTTACCAAAGGTTTCTGAATGTTTTATCTAAAAATACATATATATCACCTCACAGACATTTGTCGGATCCAAAACCCGAAACCTTTGTGGTTCTCGAAGGCGAAATTGGATTTTTAATTTTTTCGGAAGACGGAAAAATTCTACAAACCCACAAACTTTCTTCGAACGGTCCCAAACGTGGAATCGATTTACAACCGGGTGTATGGCATAGTTTGGTTTGTTTGTCAGACGTAGCGGTTTGTTTTGAAGGGAAATCGGGTCCTTATGATCCTACCGTGGACAAAGAATTTCACCCAAGTTATCCACTAGAAGGCGACCCAACCGTAACCCAAACCATTCAATCCTTTGAATCTCTTTTTGTATGAAGGGAACGATTTTACGAGTTTCCGTTTATGCAAATTTTCTCATGATCAGTTTGCCGTTTTCGTTTTTTTGTAAATCTTTACCAAGTGTTGTCCCAGTAAAAGACCATACCTTAGAATCCATTGTCTCAGATGGAATCATTCGAACCTTTCGGTATTACATTCCCAAAGAAAGATCCGAAACAAAACTTCCCGTTGTGTTCATTTTGCACGGCGGAGGAGGAAGTGGGGAAGGGATGATTTATCTTTCGCGAATGTCAGAAAAAGCGGAAGAATATGGTTTTATCGCCGTTTATCCAGATGGTTACGCGAACCGATGGAATGATGGCCGAAACTTAAGCCATTCCCTCACTGACAAACGAAATACAAAAGATGTTCAATTCTTTCGGGATATGGTGGCTTACTTAGATAAAAAAATCCCCGTGGATCACAACCGAATCCATGCGGTTGGAATTTCCAACGGAGGATTTATGACACAACGTTTGTTATGCGAATCAGGAGACTTATTTCGCTCCGGCTATTCGGTGGCGGCAGTGACCTCAAAAGGTCTTGTATCCATTTGCCCAAACCCACCAGTCAAATCCATAGGTTTTATCATGGGCACAGCTGACGATGTGATCCCCTATCAAGGTGGGACGGTTTCCATTCCCAAAGATCTTTCTCCCAACTCTTCTCGAATTCCCGCGGGAGATGTTCTCTCCTTTGAGGATTCACTTAAATATTGGAGTTCTGGTTTTTCCTGTAAGGAAGAATCTAAATCTAAAAAAAGACATATGGGTAAGTTTTGGAAACGTGATATTGATTATACAAAACTCACCGATTGTTCGGGGGATGAAATTGTAGAAGGGTATTTGATCCCAGGTGGAGGCCATATCTGGCCAAATGGATTTTATTATCAAAATGAAAAACAATACGGATATTTAAGTAAGGACTTGGATACAAGAGAGATTGTGATACAATTTTTCCGAAATACCGATTCCAAAGATAAGTTGGTTCAGAATGCATCACTCCGAAATTAGAAGTTCTTCCACTGTATTTACAACCTTGGAAACAGGTGTTGGTGAACCTGTCCTTTTTTTGCACGGATTTCCAGATAATCACAAAACCTTTTCTCCGATCATGGAGGCAGTGGCAAAAAAGGGGTATCAATGTGTTGCACCCGTTATGCGAGGGTATGAACCATCTACAATTTCACATGCTAACAAACTTCATGTTGTGGATTTGGTGAATGATGTCCTCGGATGGATGGATGACAGAAGATGGGACTCTGTCCACCTAGTAGGTCATAATTGGGGAGCCATCATTGCCTATGCCGCTGGGATGTATTACCCGAATCGATTTCACTCCATTACGAGTTTGGGTGTTCCTCTCTTAAAAACCTTTCAGGATTCCTTTTTTTGGGCACCACTCCAAACTTTACATTCCTGGTATGTCGCACTCTTTCAAATTCCCTATTTGGCGGAGCTTACGATTCGATCGAACCAATTTGCTTTGGTAGATTTTTTATGGAAGGACTGGTCTCCCGGTTTCACACCCAACCAAGACCATCTCGCTGAAATCAAAGCGAATTTCCAAAATCCAGGAATCCTTTCTTCTGCTTTGGCCTACTACCGAAATCTCAATGACCTCTTTACCGAATCCGGTCGTGAAAGCATCGTAGGAATTTTTGATACAAATATTACTGTTCCTACCCAAGTTCTCTATGGACTCAATGATGGGTGTTTTCATAAAAATTTATTTGAACACCTTCTGAATGAATCCGATTTTCCAAGAGGATTTCGGAAGATTGGATTTGATCATGCCGGGCACTTCCTTCACTGGGAAAAACGGGAAGAAGTCACCAAACTGATCTTAGAGTGGTTAGAAAAAAATAAATAGAATTTCACAGGTTCCATCGTCAGATATTCCAAGGAGACAAATTATGTTTCAAAATATGGGATTGTATGATCGAATCATTCGAGTTGTAGTAGGACTAGTGTTAGGTGGACTTTACCTAGGTGGGGTAGTGGAAGGAACCACAGCCATTGTACTGTTTGTCATTGGACTTGTAATGATTGCCACTTCCGCCATTGGATTTTGCCCAGCCTACTTACCATTTAAAATCACTACAAAAGGAAAATAAGAAACTAAATTTTTAGATTCTCTATTTACCAAATCTTAACAACTCATTCGGAACACAATGAGTTGTTCATTTCTTTTTTCGTAACCGAACCAACACTTCATAATGATTTGTCCTCGGAAAAAAATCAAACAGACTCAAGTGGTCCATTTCATAACCTATTTCTTTTAAGCTCGTCACATCTCTTCGCAAAGTACTTGGATTACAGCTGGAATACAAAATTTCCCTTGGTTTTAGTATTTCTACTGTTTCCATGATTCCTTTGGATAAACCGGCCCTTGGTGGATTCACGATCCATGTCGAATAGGTTTTCAATTCTTTGGAAACGTGTTTTTGATACAGATCTAAAACCGCATATTCATAGGTTGTAATTCCATTGGCTTTTGCATTTTGTTTTGCATATTGAATGCTTTTTTCATGTGATTCAATCCCATATAACGATTTAATTTTATCACGTAAGGTGATACCAATCGTTCCACATCCGCAAAACAGTTCCAAAACATTTGCATCCTTAGGTAACAAGGATTTGATTTTCTGAATCCAAGTCTCCAATAGGAATTGGTTAATTTGAAAAAATCCTTTTGCTGGCACGGTGAGTTTTGTGCTCAAGAATTCAAATTTTGTTTCCTCTTTTTCATACAACACAACCGCGTTTTGGGAGAGTCTTAAGGAAAGGGAATTCTCTTTTTTTTGGAATTTCGAATCTTTGGATTGTTTTGGGAATCGGGTTTGTTTTGGTTTTTGTTTAGAAAGAATAGCAAAGTCGTTTGGATTTTCAATTAACAATCGTTTATCGACATTCTTACAATGAGAGGATGAATCGGGAATGATTCTGTGTGTATTTTTGGCAAAAAAACCGATTTGTCCACCTTCCACTTGCCATTGCACATTATTGCGATAGCCAACACTTGGTCCGGTTGCGATCTCTACTTTACCAACCCATTCCGGAAACATAAATTCCAAAAGGGAAGTTTTCACTTTCACTTCCTCTTCGTAGGAAATGTGTCGGTAACTACATCCCCCACATTCTAAATACACAGGGCAGTCCGAAGGAATCCTTAATGGTGAGGATGAAATGACTGAATCGACTAATCCAAACCATTCCTTGTTACCTTGTTTGGTAAGAGTTATGTCCACAGTTTCTCCTGGGATTCCACCTTCTACAAACACAGCATGCCCATCATAGTGAGCGAGACAGTAGCCACCATTGGCCCACTTTTCTAATTTTATCCGCAACTTTTCCATTCTTGTAGACCATTCATTGAATATTCATTTGACACTGCACTCGCATTTAACATAACGGATAGGTACTCTTGGAGAAGTGGCTGAGTGGTCTAAAGCAGCGGTCTTGAAAACCGTCGTGGTAATCCCACCGTGGGTTCGAATCCTACCTTCTCCGAGTCGCTGGAGACGTGCCTGAGTGGCCGAAAGGAGCGGTTTGCTAAACCGTCGTACGAGCAATCGTACCCAGGGTTCGAATCCCTGCGTCTCCGATGTTACCGCCATGAAATTCACCCAAATCAAAGAAAAATTACAAACCTTAAAAACGTATCTTCTGACCGATGAAGCGGCTAAGATTTTTGCTGCGTTACCTTTGTATTTTTCCTGGGTTCCCATTTTCACTTGGAAACGCCAATTTCCTGAATTTGTGACCCTTTCTTTGTATTCTGCGGTTAATACTTGTTTGTTTTTAGTCGGAATTTTCCTGGCTCAGATCCTTTCTCTCCTCCCTTTTGTGGGACTTTACCTCGCTGCTACCATCCACCTGCTTTCGATTCTACTTTATCTAGGAATTGCGGGATTTTTGATTTACTCCATCCGCTTGCAAAAAACCATAGTGATACCCGTTCTTTCGGACTGGGTAAAAATGCTTCAAGCATTCATTGCGCCCATAGCTCAACTGGATAGAGTATCTGACTACGGATCAGAAGGTTAGAGGTTCAAATCCTCTTGGGCGCGCGTGGATCTCTATGAATCGTTTCTAAAACGATACAAAGTAGAACTTTCCAAATTCCATAACGAAATCCCCTCTTATTCTGAAATCGTGACAAAAGATGGAAACTTAGTTTCCTCTTCGTTTAATTCCGTCGAACAAACATTAAATCCTACCAAACACAGTGAAATTTTAGCCATCGAAAAAGCTTTATCTCTAGTAAATGGGCGTTATCTAGCAGATCACATCCTACTGACAGCACTTGAGCCATGTTTACTATGTGCTGGAGCCATCCTCCGAGTCAAACTGCCAGAAGTGGTTTATTTTGTACCGGCAAAACCAGGGGAAGGGATCTCTTCTTACACTACGGAATCCATTTACCTCTTAAACCATTTTCCGAAATGCACTCTGATACCGAAGTCGCACATAAAATTTGAATTTCTGAGTTTTTTCAAAGAGAAAAGGTAGAATTCTTACGACCGTTTCTTTTTATGGAAGCCAGTAGAAATCAAGGAGAGATGTCAGAGTGGTCTATTGTGCATGCTTGGAAAGCATGTGTGCCAAAAGCACCCCGGGTTCGAATCCCGGTCTCTCCGCCACTTTTTCTACCCGCAATCTTTCCAAAACTCACCTCTTTTGAAATTATTTCATTGCTTCTAAGCCGTGAATTTTCATACTCAAAGGGAAATCCAAAATTCAAATCTTTCTGAAAGATAAACAAAGAACTCAATGAGCGAAAACCACCAAGTACTCTTTCGAAAATACCGACCACAATTCTTTAGGGATGTGATTTACCAAGACCTCGCTGTTGGTTCCTTACAAAACGCATTTAAATCGAAAAAAATTGGACATGCTTATATCTTCATCGGTCCACGAGGTGTGGGTAAAACCACAATCGCAAGGATCCTTGCCAAACGCCTGAATTGTGAAAACCCAGATGGGGTGGAACCTTGTAATGAATGTACATCTTGTTTAGAAATTACAAAAGGGAATTCCAATGATGTATTTGAAATCGATGCTGCTTCCAACAGTGGAGTGGATAACATTCGCGAACTCAGAGAAAATGTAAAATTTAACGCGATGGGTGGCAAGTACCGAGTTTATATTTTAGATGAGGTGCATATGCTGAGTGGTGCAGCGTTTAATGCACTTCTCAAAACCTTGGAAGAACCACCTGCACATGTTGTTTTTATTTTAGCCACTACCGAGTATCATAAAATCCCAGAAACCATTTTGTCTCGTTGCCAAGACTTTCATTTCCGTAAAGTACCTGTCACCGTTTTACAGAATTATATCGAGACATTATGTACCAAAGAGGGATTGAAGTACGATTCAGAAGGATTGTTTTGGATTGCAAAGAAGGGAGATGGTTCTGTTAGAGATACGCTTTCTTTTATGGAACAAGCAGTGATCTTTACGGATGGTAACCTAACAGGTGCCAAGTTACGTAAAATGATCGGGTATCATGGAATTGATACCTTTACCGATTTTTTAAACCAACTCATCGATACATCTCAAAGTGCACAAATCTTCGAAACATTGGAGAATTTATTCCAAGCAGGAATTGATTTAGGAAAATTCATTTGGGATTTTATTGAATTTTTGAATTCACTACTTCTCATCAAAGACAATTTAGCGGATCGTGAATCGATTAACATTCCACAGGAAGACTTACAAAAACTCAAACAAAACTACCGCGAACTTGACAGGGAGATTTTAGTTTTACTTGCCGAACGGATTTTCTCCGTTCACGAAAAATTGAATTTAATGAAACTTCGTAGTTCGTACGAAATGAAAGTTTATTTAGAAATTCAATTTCGCAAATTGATATTGGACCGAGAAAAACCAAGTGTATCGGGATTATTGGCAAAAATTACTGAACTCACCAAACTCGTACAAGGTGACATTAGCGTTTTACCGGATCATTCCGAAGCTTTGAAAAAAACGAGTGTCAATCAATCACAAGTTGCGGAATCCAAAAACCAAACTCCGAAACCGCAAACTACCTCACCTTTTGAAACAAATGTAGAAGGAAAACAAAACAAATCGCAAGCAGAGACATTTGATACCAAACAATCTTCGAATACTTCTGCTCCATCCACCAAACCAACTGACAATTCTTCCGAAGATATGGAGAAATTGCTCAAAGAAAAATTTTCTGGTGTGGAAGTAGATTCCAACCAATTCAAAAATTTATAAGTCCAAAGGTAAGTATGGGAATTTTTGACCAAATGAAACAGATGCGAGAAGCATTTTCGCAGCTAGGAAATATCAAAGAAAAACAAGAAGAACTCCAAAAACGTCTCGCACAGATTCGTGTCACTGCCTCGTCAGGAGCAGGTATGGTGGAAGTGACTGCTTCCGCTGATGGAACTCTAACCAATTTAAATATCAATCCCATCATGTTCAATGCGGATGATAAAAAGATGTTAGAAGATTTAATTTTATCGGCAACAAATGAAGTACAACGAAAAGCCAAAGAAGCCATGGCTCACGAAATGAAAAATGTTTTGGGTTTTAATCCAAGTGATTTTGAAGGAGTCTTCAATCAAATGCAAAAGGATGGAGGATTTCCACCTGTCTGATCCCCAATTTCAAAAACTCATCCAAGCATTTGCAAGTTTACCTGGCATTGGTAAAAAAAGTGCGACACGAATCGGTTTTCATGTACTTCGAATGGATCCATCTACCTTTCAATCATGGATTTCCAATATTGAAGAATCGAAATCCAAATTAAGATTTTGCGACGAATGTGGTGGTTTAACTGAAGATCCAGTTTGTTCGATTTGTTTATCAGATCGAAGAGAAAATGGAATCCTTTGTGTTGTGGAACAACCAGAAGACATCTTTTTCATTGAAAATACAAAAGAATACTCAGGCAAATACCATGTTTTAAATGGCGCCATTTCACCGTTAGACGGGATCGGTCCAGAACAATTGCGAATCAAACAACTCATGACGCGATTGGATTCTGGTGAGATCAAGGAAGTGCTCATCGCAACGAATCCTACGCTCGAAGGAGATGCAACTGCCTCTTATCTTTCGACTGTCATCAAACCAATGGAAATCAAAATCACAAGAATTGCCCATGGGATTACGATTGGTGGCACTCTCGAGTATTCCGACCAATATACATTAGGAAAAGCGATTAAGTCAAGATTGACACTTTAATCATTTTGTTTGAATCAAAGTCGTTTCGGTCTACTTAGACTCTACAATTTCAAATTTTAATTCTTCACCTAAGAAATGGAATTTGATTTTTCTACCAATTTCAAAGTAACCAGCTAAAGAAAAATAAAATAAAACTATATAAATGGGAATCGATACGGATTTAGGATAGTGAAATTTAAACCCCAAGATTTGAATGAAGATTATTGCTAAAAAAAAGCTTTGGAGTAAAACAAACTGATAATTGATTAAAAATGGTGTTTCATAGAAATGATCAGATTTTTGCGTGATAATCTCCACTTCACTTGGATGGTTGAAAATCTTTGAAAAATAAAGATATATAGATGAAATTTCATCATTTTTTCTGAACTCTTCACTAATAGCCTTATTCCCATTCACAAGAAACTCTTTTTCTAACTCATTTGCTATCAGATAAACGGAAGGATCATGAATAGGGTGAATATTTTTCAACGATGCAAAACAAGTTTCGCTGATCTTTAGAATAAGCAATATATTGGATCACTCCCTTTACTTCGATATCATCTAGATAACAAAGATCGATCAAAAACAAAGTTTCGAAACTTAAAGTAAAAAAAGTTAAAATTCTAAAAAAGAAATATGCTTTAACATAAACTATCAAATATGTTTCTTTCGCTAAAACCTGTGTTCAAACACAATAAACGCTTCTCGTAAGACACGACCATACTTGGAATCAAGCAATACGAATAAAGCATCCCCAGCTACAAAATAACCCGAACGAAAAATAATTTGAAAATCCGATGTCACGTTATAACGGACGTTAAAGTTGTATTCCATACCCATATAGGTGGAAGTGCGATATCCATTTCGTTCACTAAATTCACGATTGATTCTAATTTCTGGAGATTTTGTGGCCCATAATTGGTAGTAACCCAAGGTAAATTGATAAGGACCAAAGGCGATGATATTGGAATACAAACCATATTCATTCAAACCAGAAAAACTTGATCCATTGAACAAAGCGTAACCTCCCGTAAAGTCGGTGGCGATATTGGAAATGGAAAATCCAGGAGCCAGTGTTCGGTATCCATTTCCCTTCAAATTGGCTTCTTGTCCATTTTCATCATAGCCAGGTCGGCCTGTTGTTCCAAGTGCAATTAAATTGAAGTTTAAGGATTCATTCCAACGATAGGTAAACTGGAAATCATACATTCCACCTTTGATGAAATGACGGCGAGTGGTGTTGTAAATAGTTACATCATTCGTATCATTCACGGCATTTAATTTTTTAACAATACCTGTGTTTAATATTCCGTGAACGATAAAGGAAAATTTCTGAAAATTAAATTCATTATGCAAACCATACCAAGCAAGCCTTGCTGTTTCATTGTCTGTTTTGTCGTTATCATCTAAAAAGTAAGCATACACTTCGTTTCTAATATTTCGAAAGTACTCAAACTTCAACCGGTTATAATAGATATTAGAACTTTGATAATTTTTATCTGCGAAACCATTTTTATCCACATCCAAAAAACTTTGGTCTCGTGCTCTAAGAACTCCCCCTTCCAACGATAAACGTAAAAATTGGAAATTTTTTAAAATACTAACGCCCGTTCCTGTGGAAAACAAAACTCTACCTTGTGCCGAACTAAATAATTGTTGTCCCACTTTAATGAATAAACCTGATTCAGGGATTCGAAAGTTCAGATATAAAAAGTTTGTTTGTACGTTAACGGCAGCAGTTCGTCCTCTTTCTCCACCTGAACCTGGACCAACGAGTCCTGGATCAAATCCATCGGGTCCTGTTGCCCTAAGACCTCTACCACCAAAAGGAATATCTCCCACCTGCATTCCCCAAATCCCTTCTACATACTTATTGGCAGAAAAACTCATATTGTATAAAAAACGTGAATCATAATAACTCACATCTTCCTTCCGACGAGTGATTTGACTGGGAAGACCTTGTTGTCTACGTTCTAAATCAGATTGGATGGTTTTTTGTTCTGCATCTAATCGTTCCGCATCTTCCTTTTCCAAATTAGTAATAGGTGTTACAGGGGTTTTTCGATCGAGTAAAACATCTCTTCCAACATTCGTAGCACGAACCCGAAAGGAACCATTAAAATTCATAATGGTTCTTTGTGATTCTTCTTCTTGAGAATACAAAAAAGCAAAGGGAAAAAGGAATAGGATACTAATTGTAAAAAAACGAGTGAACATGATTGAATTATTCTTTTTTCACCCATTTATTGGATTTGAAATACTTGTTGATCAATTGTTGGATTTTACCTGTTCGTTTTAATTCTTTGATGAAAAAATTCAAATGGTACAAAAACTCGATGTCACGTTTAGCAAGTGCCATACTGATATGATCTTCTTGCACAACTCCTAAAATTGGTAAATAATTGGCTCTTAGAGAAGAGTCTTTTTGTAACAAGGCTTGGATATAAAACGAATCTGCAACAAATGCGTTTACATTATTTTTTTTTAGCTCACTGAGGGCTGCTTCATTTGTAAAATAAGAAAAAACTTGGGCTTTCGGAAAGGCATCTCGTAAAAACTGATGATTGGAACTATTCGCAAGAACGGAATAGGAGACTCCTGTAATATTTGTTAGATCATTCAAATTCCGAAACAATTGTACGGTGACAATTTGTCCTTCTGGTTCTGGTGGAAGTGCAGTTCGGTTCACGAGAGCTGCAGGTGTGGAGATCAAATAAGGATCCGTAAAATAAACATCTCGAAATCGATTGATAGAAGAAGAAATTCCTGCCATCGCAATCTGTGTATCACCTTTCTCTAACATTCGAGCATGTTGGTCAAAAGTTCTGAGAGGAATGATTTTTAGATCCACATCTAAAAACTTTGCATATTCCTGAGCTAGTTCTACATCAAGTCCCGGAAAAAAATCATTGGGATTTTCGATATAAAATGGATCATAAAACTCATTCACCGATACCGTTAAGGTTTTTGTTTTTTTAATTTTCTCTAAAGTCGGACTCGTTTGCCCCTTTAAAAAACCTGGGACCAATAGAATAAAAAGCGCTATTTTCCAAACGAAACGAAGGTGAACAGGCAACATCCAATTAACCTTCTTTTCTGAAAGGGAATCGGCAAGGAAAAATTATGGATTCAGTAAGACAAATTCAGTTCGTCGATTCTTTTTGGAAGATTCCTCATCTGTTCCTTGCACAACGGGTTGGGTTGGACCTTTGCCTTCGGTCACCAAACGTTTTGGCTCGACACCTTTAGAGACTAAATATTGTTTTACGGACTCTGCCCGATCTTTGGATAAAATCATATTGTCTTCAAACGTACCTGTTAAATCCGTATGACCGATAATTTTCATTTTTTTATCCGAATTCTCGTGTAGGTAATCTACAATCGAATCCAGAGGGGCAGAGGATTCTGGTTTTAAAACGGAGGAAGCGCGTTCAAAATATACCGAATCCAAAGAGATCTTTTTCGTTTCTTCTAACTTCTTTTGTACAATGTTTTCTTGTTTGGGAACGGAGGCGGTAAAAATATCAAAAGATTTTCCTTCTACTCTTCTACAAAACAGGAAGGTTTTTTTCACTTGTTGGAAGACAATATAGGCTTCGTCTTCCGATGAGTTGATAGGCGCTCCTAAATTCTCAACATCAGTAAACTTCTCTCCTTCGATTTTTGCCATATACAAATCAAAACCACCGTACCCACCAGGGCGATTGGATGCAAAAAAAAGGATTTTACCATCGTCGTTAAAAGCGGCTGCAATCGTCGCATGACTATCATTAATGGGAGAAGGCAATGGTTTTGGATTTGACCATTGTCCATTTTGAAATTGGCTATAGAATACTTTTGCTAAATTTGGTTTTCCAAATGGATATCGGGTAAAAAGTAAAGTATCTCCTAAAAGGTGTGGATTTTCTTCAATTTCTTCCGTATTAATCGGTGAAGGTAAAGCAACTGGAGTTGACCAAACTTTTCCATCCCAATTGGAAACATACAAATCTCTTGAAATTCCAACCTTACCGTCTGGCAACATCACTTCGATTGCTCCATCACGATTCGATGATAATAACAATGTTTTGCCATCACGAGAAATGAATGGACTTTGGTCATCGAAAGCTGAGTTTAAAACACTGACTTCTTCTGGAAAATCCCATGTCCCATCTTTATTTCTTTCAGATTTAAAAATTTCCGTATAACCACGGTTTGATCGTTTTGAATAAAAATATAATGTTTTCGCATCTGGTGTCATCGTCGGACCAAATTCTTGGAACTCAGTGTTGATAGGTCCTTGGATCGGTGCCACTAACAAAACAGGATCGTTATCGCGTGTTTGGCTGAATAACGATGATGTAAACAGAATTGATGAAAATAGAAAGTATACCAACGAAAGGCAGATACTGATATTGGATTTTCGATGATTTTCCTGACTTTGCACTTCGCTTAGAGTGGTAATGGAATTTCCATTAAACCAAAGTTGGTGTGAGATATTTGAAAGTCTATTAGCACCAAGTTTCGCGGTGTTATCTGCAGCTCGCTGATTCCCCCGATTATCGCGAATATTTGCCATTCGTTTATCAACCCTATGAAGGATGTTAATTGAACGGTGCATATCCACCATATGTAGGTTTTTATTAGCAGCTCGCTTATTCCCCCAAACGAAGTTGGTTAAGGAATTACGTATAATACCAGTAAGGAATGAGATTCTTTTTATTTTTGATAATGGAAAGGAAAAGCTATTTCGTTGAGTAAGTTCATTGGGCATTTGACACCTCGGTCATCTGCCCAAAAATTCTTAGCGAATGTATTGTTTTAACACATCCGGAATTTGGAAGGTTCCATCTTCTTTCTGGTAATTTTCAATCACTGCTGCCAGTGTTCGACCGATCGCAAGACCAGAACCATTCAAAGTATGGACGAGCAGGTTTTTTCCTTCCTTTGACTTGTATCGAATTTTTCCGCGTCTTGCTTGATAGTCTTTGAAGTTAGAAACTGAAGAAATTTCCATAAATCGACCTAGTCCAGGCATCCACACTTCGATATCATAAGTTTTGGAGGAAGCACTCGACATATCTTTGCTACAAAGTAACATCACGCGATACGGAAGTTTTAATTTTTGCAAAATCGATTCCGCATCATTTAACATCTTTTCGTGTTCCTCTGTAGATTTTTCAGGTTCTACAAATTTGACAAGTTCCACTTTTTGAAATTGGTGCACTCGCACTAAACCACGTGTATCTCGACCATACGAACCAGCTTCCCTGCGAAAACAAGAGGTGTGAGCACAAACAGAAATCGGTAACTCTTTTTCTTGGATGATTTCATCCCGGTAATAATTCGTAAGTGGAACTTCTGCTGTAGGAATGAGATTCAATCCATCTTTTTCTAATCGATAAAAATCTTCGGCAAATTTAGGAAGTTGTCCTGTGGCCGTCATCGATTCATCGTTCACAAGAACGGGAACCCACATCTCTTCATATCCATTTTCAGAAGTATGAGTATCGAGCATTAAATTCATCAATGCTCGTTCTAATTTTGCACCTAACCCACGATAGGTATAAAATCTTGCACCAGAAAGTTTGACTCCGCGTTCAAAATCAAAGATTCCTAATTTCTCTCCAATATCAAAATGTGTTTTTGCTTCAAAGGAATAGTTTGGAATCTCACCCCATTGTCTAACGAGAACATTGTCTTCTTCCGATTTCCCTTCGGGAACGGATGGATCTAATAAATTAGGAAGGCCTAAATTGAGTTCGTGTAAAGACTCTTCTTCTTTTGTTAGTTCATCTTCAATCGCTTTGATTCGATCCCCAACCCCTTTCATGGAATTGGAAATTTCGGTAATGTCTTTCCCTTGCGATTTTTGAATTCCGATCTCTTTGGAAACTCGGTTACGCTCTGCACGAAGTTCCTCAACTTCTAATTTTAGTTTTCTTTGTTTTTCAGAAACGGATTTGATTTTTGCTTCTATATCAGAAGAGACAACACCACGTTTTTGTAAGGTGGAAAGTAATTCCTCTGGGTTTTGAACAATACGATTGATATCAAGCATGGTGATAAGCCTTTCTTTCTGTAAATTTTATTGAGTTTTTGTAAATTCGTTTTGCCACTTCCACATTAGGTTCTGTTCTGAGTGAAAACATTTTTTCTAATACATAGGGCAAATGAGAAGAATCATTTCGTTTTCCACGATGTGGCATTGGTGATAAAAAAGGAGCATCTGTTTCAATTAAGATCGATTCGATTGGAATTTTTTTAGCAGCTTCTTGGATGTCAGTTGCTGATTTAAACGTTACAATCCCTGAAAAGGAAATGTAATAACCAAGATCGACAAATTGTTTTGCAGCTTCATAATCATAAGTAAAACAATGAATCACACCAAATGCTTTTGTTTTAAATTCTTTCAATGCTTCATAGGTATCGGCAAATGCATCTCTAGAATGAATCACAACAGGGAGTTGGTATTTCGATGAGAAATCTAAAAACTTTCGCAATACATCGTTTTGTTGGGAACGAGTGCTTGCATCATGATAAAGATCCACACCGATCTCTCCGATCGCTGCAAATTTCGGATCATTCATTCGGGATTTTGCTAAATCTAAAATTTGATCAGCATTAGGGAATTCATGTGTTTCCGTTGGATGGCAACCAATCGAATACGAAATTTTTAATTCATCTGTCGAGTATGTATCTGAAATATGAACAGCTTCGATAGAACTTGGTAGATCAATGCCAATCTGCACCAGTCGGTCTACTCCAACCTTTCGGGATTTCTCCAGGGTTTCTTCAATGCTTTGTCCTTGTTCACGAATTATGTCTAAGTGGCAATGTGTGTCTATCGTCGAATATCCCATAAATAGCAAGATTTGTAATTTCCACTGGATGAAAATGAAAATTCAATCGAAAGATATAGTGGGTAGATTAACTTTTGTTTAAATCAACCTAGGTCTATTACGAACGTGGAAGTAAAACAAAGATTACATTTAATTTTTTACCGACTCCGGTATAAAGTCCAGGAATGGAAGCTTAAGTTATCCCAACGTTACGAGGATTTGGACAAAAAGGGTCGCGAAAAGCTGACCATCATGGTCATTCCTCATACGGACCGCAAAACCATCAACTTTGTCATCTCCTACAAAGCCATTTCCATCTTCATTGGTATCATGGTTGTTCTACTTGTCATCAGCGCTGTGAATGTTTTATCACATAGTGGATCCATCCACCAACTCACAGAACTCAATTTAACGAACAAAGACTTTATCAGACAATCCTCGAAGATGAAAGAAGAGGTAAACTCTCTTCACGAAACCATCCAATACTATTACGAACGAATTTCGAATCTCTACATCAAATTAGGTGGAGATCCATCTCGCGTTTCCAAAGGGATGGGTGGACAAGCGGGTCAATTCCTTGCTTTACAAGGAACACCACAAACTGACATCACAGATGAATCCTTTCGTATCAAAGAAGACATTCACAATTTGAAACTCTCTTCTGAACTTTCTGAAGAAATCATCAAACTCATCAAAAAAAGAAAAAGTATCATCAAAAACACACCATCAATTTGGCCCACTAAAGGGTATGTATTGTTTCCATTTGGAAAGTACATCTCACCGATTACTGGCAAAGAAGAATACAATCGTGGTTTAGACATTGGATCTTTCCCAGGAGCAGAAGTCATTGCTACGGCACCTGGTTTAGTGTTTGATACTGGTTACTCACCAGCAACTGGTTATTATGTAAAAATTTCCCACAGATTTGGATGGAAAACGATCTACTCTAACCTTGATCGTATCCGTGTGAAGAAAAACGAAAAACTTTCTAAGGGTGACATTCTAGGATATGTCGGAAAATCTCCTGAAAATCCGATTTACCATCTTCATTATGAAGTACATGTTGGTACCCAAGCGTTGAATCCGTTTTCGTTTCTCAACCAAATCCAAGAATAATGTCGAATCCATCTACAGAAGAAGAATATTTAGTTAATAGCATCATCGGAGAAGGGGCTGAATTCACAGGTGAATTTAAGTTCCCTGGCCTCATTCGTATCGATGGAAAATTCCGTGGAGTCTTAGAAACCACAGGAAAGGTCCTTATCGGAAAGTCTGGAATCGTCGATACAGATATCAAAGCACGTGTGGTGGTTGCAGGTGGAGAAATCCGCGGAAATATTTATGCAACAGAACGGGTAACACTACTTTCGAGTTGTCGATTAGAAGGGGACATTGTCACTCCTCGTCTCATCGTAGAAGAAGGTGTTGTGTTCCACGGGAAATGTACGATTAACCCCACTCGTCATTAGGCGGGTTTATGATCATCCAAAACAACAACCCTAAGTCGGTTTCCACTCAGACAAAAAAGGGTTCCAAAGAAAAACTAAGTTCTTCCCTTGCTCCCGTCGATGAAGCCAAACAAAGTTTTTTAGAAATTCTAGAATCCATTGTTCCTTCTGGAAAAGAAGAAACGAGAGAACTGAATGAACTTTGGAAAGATTTACCAGATTTAGAAAAAGATCTCATCAAAGATCCCAATCACAAAAACCTTGAATCTTATAAAAAACACATCAAACAAATTGCAGAGATAATTCTCAAACGAAACTACAAAGTGATGCAAGCACCCCAACGCGGACGAAATGACCAAAAAGATGTTCGTTATGTGAAGGTAGTAGATGAAAAATTGGACTTATTGGCGAAAACGATGTTTTCACCCAATAACAGTGCCTTTGTTATTTTGAAACAATTAGATGAAATAAGGGGTCTACTGATTGATCTAAAAGGATAATTCTTTGCAAACACCTGACCGACCTAAGTCAAAAAACCTCCGTGTCCTTTCCAAAACGTTTTCTTATCTAAAACCATACCGAATGCAAATGATCCTTTCTTCGTTTGCCCTTCTATTCACAGCGGGTGTTAC
Source organism: Leptospira kemamanensis (assembly GCF_004769665.1). GTDB lineage: Bacteria > Spirochaetota > Leptospiria > Leptospirales > Leptospiraceae > Leptospira_A > Leptospira_A kemamanensis. The sequence continues at coordinate 130,190 of NZ_RQGG01000036.1, read as the reverse complement.
CTTAGGTCTCGGACAAGGTTTACGGCATTTGGTGGATGCAGGATTTTCTGCCAGATCCAAACAAGAATTAGGTTATGCACTTGTTTTTATCATCTTTGTGGGTATCCTACTTGCGATTGGAACCTACATCCGCCATTACACTGTTTCTTGGATCGGGGAAAGGGTTGCATCCGACATCAGAAAAGATGTCTTTCAACATATCATCTTTATCCATCCTAGTTTTTTTGAATCCAACTCTCCTGGGGAAATCCAATCAAGAATCACAACCGATACGACCCTCATCCAAACGGTCATTGGTTCTTCCGCTTCCATCGCATTAAGAAATCTTTTGATGTTTGTGGGTGGGATTATTTTTCTTTTTATTACCAATGCCAAACTCACCATGATTGTTCTTTTTAGTGTTCCCTTCATTGTGTTTCCGATTCTATTTTATGGAAAACGAGTGAGAAACCTTTCCCGTAACACTCAGGACAAAATTGCAAACATTGGTACCTATGTCAGTGAATCCCTTCTCAACATTAAAATTTTACAATCCTTCCACCACCAAAAAGTAGATATCGATGTATTCTCCAGAACAGTAGAAGATGCCTTTGGAGTTGCCGTTTCCAGAATTAGACAAAGGGCCCTTCTCATCGGGACTGTCATTTTATTCATTCTTACGGGAATCAGCTTTATGTTATGGGTGGGAGGAACGGATGTCCTTGAAGGAAAAATCACTGGGGGCGAACTCATTGCCTTTTCTTTTTATGCCATCATGGTAGCAAATAGTGTGGGGGCCGTATCCGAAGTTCTGGGTGATTTGCAAAGGGCAGCAGGAGCCACAGAAAGACTCATGGAACTCTTGTTATCCGAATCGGAAATCAAAGATCCAATCCATCCAAAACCTATTGCAGAAGTATTCCATTCTGAAAATTCTGCGATACCAAGAAATGGTTTAGGAAAACAAAATGGATTCACTATCCTTTTAAAAGATTTAACATTTTCCTATCCTTCACGTCCCGAGTCCAAAGCCATCAATGGTATCAATTTAGAAATTCCTTCCAACAAAACTACTGCACTTGTTGGACCTTCGGGTGGTGGGAAAAGTACTCTCTTCGAACTCATCCTTCGTTTTTATGATCCAACTTCTGGTTCCATTTCTATCAGTGGTATCAATCTCAAAGATTTAAAGTTAGAAGACTTACGATCCCTCATTGGATTCGTTCCCCAACAACCCATTCTATTCAGTGGTACACTACGAGAAAATATCGCCTATGGAAAACCAAATGCCAGTTTTGAAGAGATCCAAACCGCTGCCGAAAATGCATATGTAACAGAATTTTTAAATCAATTGCCTGATGGCTATAATACGAACTTAGGCCATTTGGGAACACGACTCTCAGGTGGGCAAAAACAACGAATCGCAATTGCGAGAGCAATCTTACGAAATCCAAGAATCCTATTACTTGATGAAGCAACCTCAGCACTCGATTCAGAATCCGAACAGATGATCCAAAGGGCTTTGGACTTTTTAGTGAAAGAAAGGACAACCATTATGATTGCCCATCGTTTATCGACAGTCGTAAAGTCTGATCAAATTGTTGTGATTAAAGAAGGAGAGATTGAGTCTGTAGGAACACATGACGAACTCTTACGATCTAGTGAATTGTATGAGCGTTTGGCGAAATTACAATTTCACACCGAGTTGCTCTAAGATTCGTTCCATATCACTTAAGTTTGCATACGAAAACACAATTTTCCCTTTGCCATTTGTTTCATTGTGAGACACTTCCACTTTAGAACTGAATTTATTTCGTAACTTAGTTTCCAGTTTCACAATACTCGCATCTCGTTTGTCAGGTCCACTGGCAGAGGAACTAGATTTCTTTTCTGGATTCAAAAGATTCGAAACATAGTTTTCTACTTCCCGAACATTCCATCCTTCACTGATCACCTTTTGTGCGACTTCAAATTGTTTTTTGGAATCTGGAATGGATAGAAGGGGACGTGCTTGTCCTTCTGAAAGTTTCCCTTCCTTCACCCAATCTTGTAATGGCTTTGGCAATGCAAGGAGTCGGATCAAATTGGAAATGGTGGCTCTGTTTTTTCCCACACGAGTCGCAAGGTCTGTTACCTTTAACCCTCGTTTGTCGATGATTGCCTGATAAGCATATGCTTCATCCATTGGGTTTAAATTTTCCCTTTGGATATTCTCAATGAGTGCCAGCTCCATCATGTCTGCTTCGGAGAGATCACGAACGATGGCTGGAATTTTCGCAAAGCCTGCAAGTTTACACGCGCGTAATCTCCTTTCTCCAGCTACCAATAAGAAACCAGAACCGGATGGATTTTTTTGCACAACGATGGGTTGGATCACTCCGTGTTCTACAATGGTATTGGATAACTCTTGGATGGATGCATCTGAAAATTGTTTTCTTGGTTGGTGAGGGTTCGGTGCAATTTCAGATACTTTGATTTCACGAAGTCCTGATTGTTCGTCCTTGGAAATCTCAACATTGTTTTCATTGACTGGGATTAAATTTCCAAGTCCTCTTCCTAAAACTTTTCCTTTGCCGAGTGCCATAACTTATGCCCTCCCTACAATTTCTTCCGCTAAACTTTTATAACTCTTTGCTCCAACACCATCGGGATCATAATAGTTGATTGGTTTTCCAAAAGAAGGTGCCTCTGATAATTTTATATTACGTGGGATCACAGTTTCATAAACTTTTTCTTTGAAATAGTTTCTCACATCTTCGGCTACTTGGTTTGCGAGGTTCGTACGTTTGTCATACATTGTGAGAAGTACACCTTCGAGTGCCAGTGACGGATTCCATTGTGACTGTACGAGAGAAATAATTCGCATGAGTTGTGAAAGACCTTCGAGTGCAAAGTACTCGGTTTGCAAAGTAATCATGACAGATTGAGAAGCACAAAGGGCATTGATGGTAAGAACACCAAGAGAAGGGGGACAATCGATTAAAATATAATCATAGGATTCTTTGATAGAGGCGAGTGCATCTTTGAGTTTGAATTCTTTTTTTTCAATTCCGAGAAAGTCTACTTCAAGTCCTGAGAGGTTGATGTTAGAAGGAATGATATCTAAATTACTGATGAAAGTTTTTTGGATCGCTTCTCTTGCTGATAACTCTCCAATCATCACTTCATACGTAGTTTTATTTAAGGACTGCACCTCTAACCCAAGACCAGACCCTGAGTTCCCTTGTGGATCAATATCGAGGAGTAGAACTTTTTTTCCCAGTTCAACAAGATTGGATGCTAAGTTGATCGCTGTGGTTGTTTTGCCAACACCACCTTTTTGATTGCTGATCGATACGATTTTACCCATTCTTGCTTTTCGTCTCCTTTACGATTTCTTTCCATTCACGGGGGTATCCCTTTTTCGGAAGTGAATTCTTTTGCAGTATTTTGATATGTCTCTTTCCAACAAACTCTAATTCAGGAATGGGAATTTCTTTTTTCATTACAAAGCCATTGTTCGTGAGAACCTCTGTTTCTTTCTCCAAATCTGAATAGGGTTGTGCTAGAAAGGGACATAAGATTCCTTTTTGTTTCAACATCCGGGTAGTCACTTCTGCGATGTAAGGATAGGGAACCATGGCTCTGGAAGTGACTACATCGAAATTGGAATTGATCTCTTCTGTGCGTGCATAGATAAACTCCACACGTTTTTTTACCTTGGATAAACTTCCAGTTTCGACTTCTGCTTCGAGCAAGGCTAACTTTCTCTTTTGAGAATCTACCAAGAAGACATGAGGTGCTTTTTTCAAAAGAGCAAAAAGAAATCCTGGGAGTCCCGGCCCAGTTCCGACATCAGCAATATTTGTTTCACGTGAAACGTAACCTGTCGTTTTTAATTTCCAAACAAAGATCATTGATTCCAGAATATGTCTCTCAAGAATCTTTTCCGAATCGTTTCGCGAAAAGAATCCTCCTTTCTCATTGTCTCGCTTTAAAAATTCATAAAAGTTTTTCACGAGCTCCCAATCAAATTCTGGTTCAAGAGAGGGAAAGAGTTCTGGGATGATGGATTGGATTTCTTCTTGGATCGTTTTTTCTGACATAATCGTATTATCGTTTTATAGATTTTCGCCGATGTCTCCTGTAGGAGAAATCATTTCCATGTTTCGAATGTTTATTTTTTTCATCATCCTTTCGTTTCCTATCTTAGGTTACACACCTGGCAAGTGGTCCCACAAAGATGCTTATCTGTTCAAAAAAGTAAAAAAAGTTCCGAACAAAGAGATCGTTCGAAATGCGGAAGGGCAGGTGATTTATGTCGCAGAATATGAATACAACTCTGATGGGAAATTGATCGCCGAAACTTATTCAGACAAAGAAGGGAAGGGTGACGGCAAAACAACATTCCGTTATACAGATGGTTTATTAACGAGCGAAGAAGTGTATGATAATGGTGGCCACTTAGTGGAGCGTAAGGACTTTCAATTCAAAGGTCGCGCACTCAAGAAAATGAATATAAAAGATGCGGAAGGAAAACTTGTGATGGTTTACTCCATTGAAAGTGATGGGGAAGGAAATGTTTTTGCTGCAGAAGGTAAAAACATGGAAACCAAAGACAACGAATCCTTTCGTTTTCAAATCGATCCTAAAAGACCTAATGTTCAAATCCAATATTTGACAGATGATAAAAAGAAGGAACTGGGCGAGATCCACTTTAAGTTTGATGCAAAAGGAAACTTAGTGGAAAGAGAATTCTTCCAAGGTGAAAATCGCCGTGTTCATAAACTGAAATACAAAGCAGATGGAAGTTTAGAGTCCCATTCGTTTCACGTGAAACAGGGGGACAACTGGATTCTAGAAAAAACCCACGTCTTAGTTTACGACTGAGTTTTAAAGTAACCCAGAAATACAATTTCGTTGGCGAGTTAGAAAGTTTTGCCAACGAAAGTCATTCGAAACTAAACCGTTCATTCCCCACTAACGAAGCAGTTTTCAAAAACAGTTCCTCTCTTGTTGAACCGTCTATCACCTTGCTTTCATCTAGAAACAATTCATTTTAAAAATTCAAAATACAGATTCCATTGTTTCTGAAACTATCATCCAGGAGTCACAGCTAAGCTCACATCTGGAATCATCGGTTCTCTATGATTGTTGATTCAAAAGAAAAGAGGTCCTCTACTTTCGAATCTAATAAAAATCTCCATCTTTAGAATCTACATGCGCTCTTAGTTTCTGATCGTTCGTCTATTTCTGGAAGCAAGGAAAGTGCATAATTGATGGAATGCCTTTATTAAAATCATTCATTCTAAACGACTACGCTTGGCTAAATCATTTTCTTACAAATCTAGTGCTTGCATTTAGGCATAAAAAAACCAAGAAGGGAAACCTCCTTGGTATATATTCTTTTATTCTTTCGTAAAGGAAGTGGTGACTCGGAGTAAGAATGATCTATCTATTATCTACGATCCACCAAATGGTAAAGCAGTAGATCCACATCCGATGGATCCACACCCGAAATGTGTAAGGCAGTTTCCAAATTGAGTGGTCTATGTTTTTCTAACTTCACAATCGCTTCTGTTTTCAAACCTTTCACACTGGCATAATCAAAGTCGGATGGGATTTGGAAGTTTAAAAACTTCTTTCGGTATTCAATCGTTTCGAGTTCTCGTTTTAAATACCCTTCATACTTTACTTCCATCTCCAAAACAGCTTTCTCATCTTCGTTCAAAATCGAAAGCTCAGAAACAATAGGTTCTATGTCTTTGATTTTGATATCAGATCGTTTCAAAAAGGAAGCAAGGGTATGACCAAATTTGTAATTGGTGATCTGCTTTTCTTCTAAGAGTTTTGCAAGCTCTTCCGATGGTTTCATTGCCGAAACAAAAAGATGGGATTTGATTTTTTCAATCCTTGCGTAGCGATCTTTCATCTCGTTGTACAATGATTCTTCTACAAGACCCATCTCATAACCATACTGCATAAGCCTTTGGTCAGCGTTGTCTTGTCTGAGGAGGAGACGATACTCAGCACGACTTGTGAACATACGGTATGGGTCTTCCACACCTTTGTAGACAAGATCATCCACAAGAACTCCGATATAAGATTCACTTCGTTTGAAAAGAATTGGTTCTTCTTTTCTCACAGACCGAATCACATTATATGCCGCCACAAGTCCTTGCGCTGCCGCTTCTTCATACCCAGTGGTTCCATTGATCTGACCCGCATGGTAAAGACCCTTTACCTTTTTTGTTTCGAGAGTTGGATTGAGTTCTGTGGGATCCACATAATCATACTCGATGGCATAACCAGGTCGCATGAGTTCTACTTCTTCCAAACCTTTGATGCTTCGTAAGAACTTCCATTGCACTTCTTCCGGTAAACTAGTAGAGACACCATTGAGATACATCTCGTTTGTTTCGTAACCTTCCGGTTCGATAAAGATTTGGTGACGGTCTCTCTCTGCAAAACGAACTACCTTATCTTCGATAGAAGGACAGTATCTTGGACCTATACTTTTGATCTGACCAGAATACATCGGTGAGTATTCTAAGTTTTGTTTGATGAGTTCATGAGTGGTGTCGTTTGTGTAAGTGATGTAACAAGGAATTTGTCTACGATCAATCTTCTTTGTGGAGAAAGAAAAGGGGCGTGGGTTTTCATCACCGTCTTGGATTTCGAGTCCATCAAAGTTGATGGAGTTTTTATGAACACGAGCAGGGGTTCCTGTTTTCAAACGACCAAGGCGTAATTCAAAACGAGCGAGTGTATGCGATAAACCTTTGGTGGTTGGTTCCCCAATCCTACCTGATTCTTTTTGGTAGGTACCAATGTGAATCACACTCGATAAAAATGTTCCCGTGGTTAAGATCACATGGTTTGTATAAAACGTAAAGCCACGACCAGTGATGACACCAGTCACTTGGTTTCCTTCCACAATCAAATCTTCTACTGTATCTTGTCTGATGGAGAGATGTTGTAATTTTTCCAACTGGTGTTTCACCATCAGTTGGTATTGTTTTTTCTCTGCTTGTGCACGCGGCGCCCAAACGGAAGGACCTTTGGATGTGTTTAACATCTTAAATTGGATCCCTGTTTGGTCAATCACCCGACCCATAAGACCACCGAGAGCATCCACCTCTCGCACCATATGGCCTTTTGCAATTCCACCGATCGCCGGGTTACAACTCATCTGCCCAATCGTATCTAAGTTCATTGTGATGAGTAAGGTTTTGAGACCAGCTTTGGCAGAAATATACGCGGCTTCGGTTCCGGCATGACCTGCGCCGACAACGATACAATCAAATTGGTTGGGATAAAAGGAAGGATTCATATTATGTCTTCTTGGTATAACGATTCTTATGTCTTATGAAAAATAAGGAGAGTTCAGACCACTCTCTAGAACGATATCAAAACCATCGGCGTATGCTTCGAGAGAAAAAAAGATAAAATTCATTTTCTAATTTTGAAACTCCTGAAGATTGGAAGGATAGGAATCTCAATGGCTCAGAATTCATTTCCATATACATACTTTGAAGGCAAAATTGTTCCGTCAGAAGACGCGAAAGTCAGTGTCCAAACCCATGCACTCCAATATGGAACTGGTGTCTTTGGTGGAATCAGAGGTTACTACAACGAAGCAAAAAAAAATCTGTTTGTGTTCCGATTGCCAGAACATTGCAAACGACTTGTGAACTCCACCAAGATCATGCAACTTCAAATCAAAATCACACCAGAAGAAATCCAAACCATCATCTTGGATCTGCTTCGTAAAAATGAGGCAAAACAAAATGTATACTTACGACCTTTCATCTATACATCAGCCCTACAACTATCTCCACGTTTCCATGATGTGAAAGCAGACATCACTGTGTATGCTTTGAAACTAGATGACTACTTAGACACACAAAATGGTCTCACAACGATGGTGTCTTCTTGGCAACGTTTCTCAGACAACCAAATCCCAACTTTATCTAAAGTAAGTGGTGGGTATGTAAACTCTGCGTTAGCTAAATCTGAAGCAGTTCAAAATGGAATGGATGAAGCGATCTTTTTAGATGCTAGAGGATTTGTCTCGGAAGGTTCTGCTGAAAATTTGTTTATCGTTCGTGATGGTGTGATCCATACACCAACCATTCCTTCATCAATTCTTGAAGGTATCACACGAAGAAGTATCCTTCAAATTGCAAAAGATTTGGGTTACCAAGTTGTCGAACGTGACATTGCAAGATCTGAATTGTATATCGCAGATGAATTGTTTTTTTCAGGAACCGGTGTGCAAGTGGCTTGGGTGAAAGAAGTAGACAGACGTGTGATTGGAAATGGAACCATTGGACCGATCACAAAGAAAATCCAATCTGTCTTTTTTGAAACCGTACGTGGTGAACAACCAAACTACATGAATTGGCTCACACCGGTATATTAAAACAAAATGACTGATACTTTGTTTTCATTCGAACAGGTGTCAGGCCAAGATGTTGCACTGACCTATCTTCATTCCTTTTTAAAGGATAGATCGAAAATTCCAGGTTCTCTCATTTTTCATGGACCCGATGGAGTGGGGAAGTGGTTGGCAGCGGAACGATTTGCAAGGCATGTACTTTGTTTAAAGGGAACATCCTGTGGTGAATGTGATTCTTGCCGTCAGTTCATGAAAGGAGTCCATCCTGATTTTATCCAATTTCCCATTCGAAAAAATATAGCCATTGGAAAAGAAAAAGATCCAGAAGAGTTAACAATTCGTTGGTTACTCTCCACTCGAATTCCTTATAAACCCCATACATCCGATTACCGAATTGTTTTATTTCCCGAACCGAACCGCATCAATAATGAAGCGGAAACAACCTTACTGAAAACATTAGAAGAACCACCACCGCATACAAAGTTCATTCTGATCGTAAATGATATAAACAATTTAAAACAAACGATTATTTCTCGTTCGGTTTGTATTCCATTCCATTATCTTCCACAAGAAGAAATCAAAAAAATTCGAAGGAATGAAATCTCAGAATCTAAATTGTATTATGGTGGTTCCCTCAATCCCTTTGATATCACGGATGAGTTTTTAGAGGAATGGCATAACTATGTAAAAGAACATTGCCATGATTCAATTTTACTCTTTAAATTAGAAAATTGGGTAAGAGAACAATTGGCTGAGTTTCGATCCAACAAAGAAGGATTTTCTGGAATCGATTTTTTAGAATTAATTTGTTTGTTATTACTTTATGAATACAGACAAAAAAACTTTGAAGCCAATGTGGGTCGTATTGAAGCCATTCTTGATTTCAAAATGAAACTTCATTATGAAATTCCTGCCTTAGAATATGTGCTTTTATCACAACTTTTCTTACGACTCGCAACCTAATCTAAAAACGATTTCATTAGATTCACAATTGGTTCACTGATACGTTCCATACGATTTTCAAAATTCTTTCAGAAAAAATCTTAAATCAAATCTAGTGAATCACTCGCCTAACAAAAATTAAATACAAATATCCTGTCAAATCAATTAAGCGACATAATTTTTTTATTCGGTTCGACTATTTTTGGTACTTAGGAAGGTTTCTCGATTTTTCATTTGAATTCTACCTACTTGCTAAAAGTATAGTACCCGATTTCACATTTAGGGCGGGGAAGCTTGGACAAACGTTGGGAAGAAATTTTAGAAGAAATATCGAAACAGATACCTCCCAAGTACTTTTCCAATTTCATTGCACCACTTCGTTTCGATAAGTGGGAGAACCAAGTGGTTCACTTAATGGCACCATCGACTGGGATCAAACGCCATGTGGAAACAAAATACATCAGTTTCATTGAAGATGCTTTGTACCAAGTTGTAGGAGACAGATTTAAAGTCTCCATCCTTACAGAATCCGAAACTTCTTCGCATGTTTTAAAAGATGTCATCCAATCTAAATTTGATGATTCTGACTCGGATCTCAATCCTGATTACATCTTTAGCAATTATATCACTTCTGATTCGAATCGAATTGCCTTCACTGCCGCAAAAACCGTGGTGGAACAACCTGGTAAATACAATCCATTGTATTTGTTTGGACCTGTTGGTGTTGGTAAAACACATTTACTTCACGCCATTGGAAATGAGATCAAAAAAAAGGATCCATGGAAAACGGTTCGTTACGTGAACAGTACATCCTTTTTGAATGAATTCATTTTTACTGTCAGACAAAACAATCGTGAATCCCTTGAATCGTTTAAGATTCGTTACCAATCTTATAATGTTTTACTCTTTGATGACATTCAGTTTTTAAATGGTGGGGCAGAAAAAACCCAAGAAGAGTTTTTTGCCCTCTTCAATTTCTTATATGACCGAAAACGCCAAATTGTCATCGCATCAGACAGGCCAAGTTACGAGTTACCTCTCCACGAAAGACTTAAATCTCGATTCGTGCATGGTTTACAAGCGGACATCAAATCTCATGATTTAGAATTACGTAAGTCCTTACTGAAGAATAGTTTTTCCGAATTTAATATTCCTGCAAGTGACAGTTTATTACATTGGCTCGCCGAACGATTAGAAGGTGATTCCCGTGCTCTCATTGGGATTGTCAATGACCTCGTGATGTACAAAAAAGCGTATGAGTATTTTTTACTCACCGAAGACAAAATCAAAGAAATTGCCGAAGCACGTTTTCTCACGAATAAAAAACGAATTGGGTTTAGTCCCGATATGGTCATTGATTTGGTTTGTGAAAGGACTAACGTTGCCAGAAAGGATTTACTCGGAAAAAGTAGAAAGGCAGATTTTATTCCTCCGCGTCACCTTTGTATGCTTCTCTTACACGACGTATTACATGTTCCGAAGGCGCAAATTGGTCGAATTTTTTCTACGACACATTCGACTGTCATCCACGGGATCGATAAATTTAAGGAACGAAAGGCGACCGAACCGCAGTGGGAAGACCTCTTTCACTCCATCAAACACAAGATTAGTTTCCAATAAACTGTTCGTAAAACCTAGAAAGACTGTCGATAAACTGTTGATAGGACATAGTCACGATTTATGGTTCCAATTTTGACGGTAGACCTGTTCAAAGGGACATAAATATTCACACTTGCCAAATGGAAAAAAACTGACATAATTCAATAAAAATTGAACTTTCCGGGCTTTATCGACATACTGACAGAACCAACGGAAACGACATAATATATATAAAGATATATAATATAAATAAGAAGAAGAGGAAAAATGAAATTCACTGTCAATACTACAGAATTCCTAAAAGCAATTAACTCAGTGGATGGAGTAATCTCAGTTCGTGAGATTAAGTCGGCTCTCTCCAATTTAAAAATCCAAACTGGGGACAACGAAGTGTATCTTTCTGCGACGGATTTAGAAATCGCAATCAAAACTTCTGTACCTTCCACCATCGGAGAAAAAGGAACGGCTTCCCTTCCTGCAAAACAACTCTCCAGTATTTTTAAAAATTTAAACTTTGATACAAGTTTACTCACGACGACAGAACAATCCGAAAATTCGGAAACTACGATTACTGATGCTTCTGGAAAGATGGATACAAAGTTCAAAGTGAACGGTATTGATTCAGAAGATATCAAAACCATTCCGAAAGTGGAAGAGGGAAGTGTAGTTGAATTTCCTTGCCAAACCATTCGGGAGATGTTTCGTAAAACTTCTTATGCGATGGCGATTGAAGAAACACGTTTTGTATTCAATGGTTTGTTTTTAAAACCAGATAACACGGATCTCATTGTTGTGGGAACAGATGGACGTCGTTTGTCAAAAATTGTTCGTAAATTTCCAAAACAATTTCCATTCAAAAATGGTGTGATCATTCCTCACAAAGCAGTTCGTGAAATGTTAAAAATGATGGAAGGAAAAGAAACTGCAAAGATTGGTTTTGTGGAAGAACAAATTTATGTTTCCTCTGGAAACGTAGAACTTCTTTTCAAATTGATTGATGGAAACTTCCCTGATTACGAACAAGTGATTCCAAAACAAACTACAGAATCGGTTCGTGTGGTAAAAGCTGACTTTTTAACTTTCTTAAAACAAGCATTGATCTCTGCCGAAGAACCTTCCAAACAAATTCGTTTGGCTTTCACAAAAGGAAATGTAAACATCAGCTCTTCCAATCCTGGAACCATGATGTTTGATCACAATATGCCAATTGAATACAATGGAGAAGCAATCACCATCGCGTTTAAAGGGGATTATTTAAGTGATGTGGTAAAAGCAGTAGATGACCCAGAAGTGATTCTCGAATTTACAACTTCCAGTGCTCCCGTGTTGTTTAAGGATCCTTCTGACAGTGACTTTGTTTCAGTCATCATGCCAATGAAACTTTAATGTTTCTTAAGAAAATCTACATTAAGAATTTTCGTAACCACGAAGAAACACAACTTACCTTTCGATCCCGTCTTGTCTTCTTCATTGGAAACAATGGAGAAGGCAAAACAAATTTACTAGAATCAATATCTCTTTTATCTTACTTAAAAAGTTTTCGAGAATCAGACCAAAACCAATTTTTACGTTGGGATACGTCTGACACGTTCATCCGCGCTGAATTTGAATCGGAAGGGAATGATTATCTTTTTGAATATGGAATTGAACATTCTCATACTAAACGAAAAAAACTCAAAGTGAATGGAGAAGAATTTAAAAAAATCTCTGACTATGTAGGTTACTTTCGTTCGATTGTGATGAGCCCACCTGATATTCTTATCATTGAAGATGGGAATGTAGAAAGACGCAGATTTTTAGATGCTTTTATTTCTTCCACTAATCGTTATTACTTAAAACAACTCATTGAGTATGATCGTTTACTAAAACAAAGGAATGCTGCCTTAAAAAAAGAAAATGTAAGTGATCGTGAAATTGGAATTTGGGACGAACCGATCATTGAACATGACTCGGAAATTCGTGAGATTCGAACGAAAACCATTGAATCTTTAGCAGGTTACTTCCACCAAAATCTTTTGCAACTGAGCTCAGGAAAAGATCCATTTTATCTTACCTATAAACCAAATGTTTCATCCAAGGAAGAACATAGACAAAGATTATTTGATAACTTACGAAAAGACAAAGCCATTGGTTACACAAGTTGTGGAAACCACCGTGATACGTTACCGATCGGATTTGATGATAAAGATTTAAGTGGATTTGGATCTCAAGGGCAAAAACGAAGTGCGGTCATTGCATTAAAAACTGCCTGTTTCCAAATGATTCGGGATACAACTGGCGAGGCACCAGTGCTACTCATCGATGATATCATTCGGGAACTCGATGTAAAACGAAGGGAATACTTTGTGAATTTGATTTCGGAATGTGGTCAGGCATTTTTTACCACCACAGATTTGGAAGGAATCAATGAATATGTTGGAAACCTAACAGTGGATAAAGAAATTTACCAAATTGAGTCGGGGAAAGTGAAGGAAATCACGGGTCTATGAAAAAAGTAGAACTCTCTGAACTCTTCCAAAGCCTTGAGAAACTTGGTCTCGATCGGGAATCCGTTTTCCAAGACCAAATCCTGAAAAAACTACGCTTACAGTGGAATGACATTGTGGGAGAAGTTTTTGGCAAACAGAGTTTTCCCAAATCCATTGATGGTAAAAAACTGACAGTCGTTTGTCGTCACTCGATGGTATCCCAAGAATTTGAGTTCCAAAAAGCAGAACTTTTACAAAAAATCAATCGCATCACAAGCCCAGTTTTATTGGAAAAAATCCAATTCAAAACAGGGAATGAATTCCAAAATCCAAGGTCGTAAAGCCACCCATTCCCCCCGATTTCACTTGCCCTTCGAGGGTCTTTTTGGGATACTTCCTATAGGGTATCTCAAAATTCTATGTCCAACCAAACCGATCAAAACGCCTATTCAGCCTCAAAAATCAAGATCCTAGAGGGTCTAGAGGCGGTCCGGAAACGTCCCGGAATGTATATCGGAACCCAAGATGAATCGGGACTCCACAAGATGGTTTACGAGGTCGTGGATAACTCCGTCGACGAAGCGATGGCTGGCCACTGTACCGAAATTGACGTTCGTATTTTACCAGAGAATATCATCGAAGTCCGAGACAATGGACGGGGGATTCCCACTGAAATTCACCCAGACAAAGGTAAGTCCACCATCGAGGTGGTTCTTACCATCCTTCACGCAGGTGGTAAGTTTGAAAACGATGCTTATAAGGTATCTGGTGGATTACATGGGGTTGGGGTTTCTGTTGTAAACGCACTCTCAACGTATTTGGAAGTGGAAGTTCACCAAGAAGGTAAACTCCATTACCAAAAATACCAAGCCGGTGTTCCAATGGAAGATGTAAAAATCATTGGGGAGACAACTCACCGAGGAACAGTGGTTCGCTTTAAGCCAGATGATACCATTTTTACCACTGTTGATTTTTCCTTTGATACTCTTTCTGCCAGATTTAGAGAAATTGCCTTCTTAAACAAAGGACTTCTCATTCGCATCGAAGACCAAAGAAAAGAAGAGATCGCTAAACATGAATTTAAGTTTGATGGTGGAATCGTTTCCTTCGTGGAATACATCACAGAATCAAAACATCCCCTTCATAAAGTATTACACTTTGTGGGTGAAAAAGAAAATGTTTGGGCAGAGATTGCGCTTCAGTATTGTGATACCTATAGTGAAAATATTTTCTGTTTTACCAATGCCATTAATAACAACTTAGGTGGAACACACTTAGAAGGGTTTAGAACCGCTCTTACAAGAACACTCAACGACCATCTAAAAAAAGACCAAACCTTGTTTAAAAAACAACCTAACGGTTTGCAAGGTGATGACATCAAAGAAGGAATTTGTGCTGTCATCTCCATTAAAATTCCACAACCACAGTTTAACTCTCAAACAAAAGAAAAATTAGTGAACGCGGAAGTTAAGGGTCTCATGCAAACCATTACGGGAGAAGGACTCAATCGATACTTTGAGGAAAATCCTGCTGTCATCAAAAAGATTCTCGAAAAATGTATCTTAGCATCGAAAGCAAGGGAAGCAGCAAGACGCGCTCGCGACCTCACTCGTCGTAAAACGGTGTTAGAAGGTGGTGGCCTTCCAGGGAAACTTGCTGACTGTTCTGAAAAGGATCCCGAACACTGCGAACTCTTCCTTGTGGAGGGGGACTCGGCGGGTGGATCAGCCAAACAAGGTCGTGACAGAAATACACAAGCGATACTCCCACTCAAAGGTAAAATCCTAAACGTGGAAAAAGCACGATTGGACAAAATCCTTTCGAACGAAGAGATTCGAACCCTAATCACTGTTATGGGAACCGGAATCGGTGATGATGAGTTCAATGTAGAAAAACTCCGATATCGAAAAATCATCATCATGACCGATGCCGACGTGGATGGTTCTCACATTCGAACTTTGTTATTAACGTTTTTCTTTCGGTATATGAAACCCATTATTGAACGTGGATCTCTCTATGTAGCGCAACCACCTTTGTATCTCTTAAAGTTTGGTAAAGAAGCGGTGTATGTATATTCTGACCGTGAAAAAGATGAAATCTTAAAAGCCAGACCAAATGATAAAGTTGTGATCCAACGATACAAGGGACTTGGGGAGATGAACCCAGAACAACTTTGGGACACCACTATGGATCCAAAAGAACGAGTCATGTTACAAGTTAAGTTACAAGATTTTGTCGAAGCAGAAGATACATTCAATATCCTAATGGGTGATGAAGTATCTCCTCGTCGTCGTTTCATTGAAGCGAACTCTTACAAAGTAGCAAATTTAGATCTATAATCGGAATTAGGAAAATCAAATGACCGAACAAAACGGCCAAGAAAACGAATCAAACAAAACCTTAGCACTGAATTTATCCGGTAGACCAGACGTAGCCGGTGCTTTAAAAGCTGGTGTCAGGGTCATTCCGGTAGAAATCGAAGACCAAATGAAAGAAGCTTACCTTGATTATGCGATGAGTGTCATCGTAGGTCGAGCTTTACCGGATGTGCGGGATGGTTTAAAACCGGTGCATAGACGAGTCCTTCATGCGATGAATGAAAGAGCATGGCGCTCCGACAGACCTTATGTAAAATCAGCGAAGATTGTAGGTGAAGTGATTGGTAACTATCACCCTCACGGTGACTCTGCTGTTTACGAAACGATGGTTCGAATGGCTCAAACTTTCTCCATGCGAGAAACTCTGATTGATGGTCAAGGTAACTTTGGATCCGTCGATGGGGACAATGCTGCTGCGTATCGTTATACTGAAGCCCGTCTGACTAAACTTGCTGAAGAATTACTCAAAGACATCGAAAAAAATACAGTTAGTTTTTCACCTAACTTCGATGATACAAGACAACAACCAGACGTCTTACCAGCAAACTTTCCTAATATCCTAGTGAATGGTTCTACAGGGATTGCTGTGGGAATGGCAACAAACATTCCACCACATAACTTAAAAGAAGCGGTGAATGCTGTGATTGCGATGATTCAGAATCCAGACATCACTCTTCCAGAACTCATGAAAATACTTCCTGGTCCTGATTTTCCAACAGGTGGTATCATCATTGGTGGAGAAGGTTTATACCAAGCTTACGCTACAGGAAAAGGATCAATTCGAATCCGTTCCAAAGTGGAGATCATTGAAAATAACAAAGGTCGAGAGATCATTGTTATCAATGAGATTCCCTACCAAGTAAATAAGAAAAACCTACTCGAAAAAATTGGAGATCTTGTTAACGAAAAGATCATCGAAGGGATTTCCGAAATATTAGATCTTTCCGATCGAAAGGGAATTCGAGTGGAAATCCATGTGAAAAAGGATGCCAATGCACAAGTCATCTTAAACCAACTGTTTAAGTTAACACAACTCCAAGTGAGTTATGGAATCACGATGCTTGCGATTTTGGACAACCGTCCTAAAATCTTTTCTCTAAAAGAAATTTTAAAATCTTATGCGGAACATCGTCGCGAAGTTGTTGTTAAACGAACTGAATTTGATTTAGACAAAGCACAAAAGAGAGCCCACATCTTAGAAGGACTCAGGATTGCGCTCGAAAATATCGATGAAGTGATTAAAATCATCCGTGCATCCAAAGATGTAAGAGAAGCACAAAGTTCCCTTATGGCAACGTTTTCTCTTTCTGAAGTGCAAGCTGATGCCATTTTAGAGATGCGTTTGCAACGATTAACTTCCCTAGAAGTGCAAAAAATCATTGATGAGTTGGAACAAGTTAGAATTCTCATCGCTGATTTGGAAGATATCTTAGCAAAACCAGAACGTGTGAAATCGATCATTTGTGATGAACTTGGCAAAGTATCCCAATCGTTTGGAAATACTCGCACAACAGAGATTAGTTTAGAATCACTTGAATCATCTACATTTAATGCAGAAGATTTAATTGCGGATGAAGAAGTGGTTGTCCAACTTTCCGAAGATATGTTCATCAAACGACTTCCTATGGATACCTTCCGTCGTCAAAAACGTGGTGGAAAAGGTGTCCAAGGGATTTCTACCAAACGAGAAGACTTTGTCAAAAAACTAAGTAGTGCGATGACTCATGATAACTTAATGCTCTTTTCCAATAAAGGAAGAGCATTCCTAATGAAGGTGTATGAGTTGCCAATAGCAACGAAAGAAGCTCGTGGAAAATCTCTCAAAGCAGTCATTAATCTCAATGACGATGAAATCATCACTTCCTTGTTTACCTTCCGAAACTTTGATGATTCGTATCTTCTCATGGTAACGAAAGAAGGTTTTGTGAAAAAAATCCAATTGGATGAATTCACAAATACGAAAAAATCAGGTATCATTGCGATTGGTCTACGTGATGGAGATGAGCTCATTGATGTAATAGCCAATCCAAACAATTATGATGTGTTCATAGGTAGTAAAAATGGGCTCGCGATCCGAATGAATTTAAATGAACTCAGATCCCAAGGAAGAACTGCTTCTGGTGTTACAGCTATGAAATTGGAAGACGATGATGCGATTGCAGGAATCACTAAAGTAGAACCAAACACTCATTTGTTTTGTATTTCGGAAAATGGTTTTGGGAAACGAACTGACTTCGAAGAATTTTCAACCAAAGGTCGTGGTGGCAAAGGTATGACCTATCTGAAAATTGGAGAGAAGAATGGTCGATCTGTTGGAATCTCTTCCGTAAAAGAAGACGATGAACTCCTTGTGATCACACAGTCAGGAATGGCGATCCGGGTAGAAGTGAAAACCATTTCGATGGTAGGTCGTTCTGCTATGGGAGTCAAAGTTGTGAATACAAAAGATGAAGATTTTGTAAAAGACTTTGCAGTGGTAAGAGAAACTGAATCGGATCAACCAGAAGTTTAATTAGGCAAACAAAGATGGTAAGGATAGGAAATGTAACAATCGAAGGTGATGTGGCTTTATCACCAATGGCAGGCATTTCTGATAGTCCTTACCGCCAAATCACAAAGCGGTTTGGTTCTGCATTTTCTTATACCGAGTTTGTCTCAACGGAACAATTAAAAATTGGAAATGCAAAGTCGCTCGATATGTTTCGATTTGTTGAAATGGAACGACCCATTGTTTTCCAAATTTTTGGTTCTGATTTGGATACAGTGATCCAAGCATCAGAAATTGCGGCGGAACGAAAACCCGACATCATTGATCTCAATATGGGATGTTCTGTTTCGAAAGTATCTCATAATGGATCGGGAGCAGGACTTCTAAAGAACGTTCGTTTGGCGGGAAAAATGATCGAAGGCATTCGAAATCGTTCAGGTCTTCCCGTCACAGCAAAAATTCGATTGGGATGGGATTCTTCCAATTTGAACTACTTAGAAACTTTGAATGTTTTGGAAAATTCTGGTGTATCGGCCATCTCCGTGCATGGACGCACAAAAGCTATGGCATATACAGGTTTAGCAGATTGGAATGCAATTGGAGAAATTAAGTCCCGTGCGAATGTTCCTATTTATGGAAATGGGGATGTGCAAACCTATGCAGAAGCATTAGAAAAAAAGAAAATGTATGGTGTGGACTTGGTATTGATTGGAAGAAAGGCCATTGGAAATCCATGGGTCTTTGGAAACATACCAAAACAATTGGTTTTGTGGAATGAAATCAAATCTGTGATTTTAGAACACTTGGATTTGATGTTAGATTTTTACCCATCTAATGATGATTATGCGTTGGTATTATTTAGAAAACATTTTATCAAATATATAGAAAATACAGGATTCCCGGAAGATACAAAAAGAAAACTTCTTTCGATTACCTCTGTGGATGCATTTAAAGATACATTAGAATCTGTGAAGATGGATTCTAAATTTTTGGAAACAAGCGAAATCAACAATGAGATGATGAACTGTGAAACGTTCGTAAGTCTTGCATAAGGAAACTGAAATGGCAGATTCAAAACAATCGATCTTCTCTGATAGTTATAGCAAATATGGTGGGGCAAAACAAAAAAGAAAGGATGCCCGCGTGAAATTAGATGTTCCTTGCACTGTGGAACTTGTGAAATCCAAAACAGGTCCAGTCACAGGACATCTTTCTGATTTAGGAACTGGTGGACTTGCCTTTCAAACCACTGCGATATTTTATGAAGGGGATCATGTCAAAATCCAATTTTCACTGAATCAGAATCCACTCGAAATTTTAGGAACCGTTCATCGAACCGCAGGAAAAACAACGTCTGTAATTTTTAAACCACTTGCTGCTTCTGAACACAAAGTAGTCCAAGAGTTCATTCACAAACATTACTTCGATCCAAAAGTCAAAAAATAAAAACTTAAAAACTTAAAAACATTTTGTATCTATTGATTAAAGAGGATCCTTCTCCTCTCAAATCAAAATGGATTTAGGTAAAAAAAAAGCCTCCTGGAATGGAGGCTTTTTCGTAACAAAGCGCTAAGTCAGATTATTGAACTGCAGTCGCTTTTGCTTCGAGAGCTTTTTGTCCACCAGCATATCGGAGGTAACCAACACACTGACATTCTTCCCAAGTCTCAGGCTCACCTACGTTTGCGCAGATTCCTGTTTCGTTGTTAAGAGAGCAGCAGTCATAAACCCCAACACCTTTGATAATACCTTTTGATTCTGAAACGATAACAGAACCAGTAGATTGACCATCGGAAACACCAGAAGCTTGTTCTAAGTATTCACCTAAGATTTTTTTCAAACCATCACCAGCAACTTGTAAACGAGCTGCTTCACGGCAAGTGGATTGTTTCATCGCTACTGAATTTGCTTTGATTGCTTTGTCAGATGCACGTGCAGAAAATTTCATGTAAAGATAATCGAATTCTTTTTCTTTTCCTTGGCAGTACTCAGCAGGGCTTTGACCACGTTTTGCAGCCGCCGCGTCTGGGGCACAAGCCCAACCTTCAAAAATCCAACCATTTTTACCTACGGTCGTAGCGTCTCTTCTGCCTCCATCATTGGATCCGCAAGATACAACAAATGCGATTAGAGAGGCACATACGATAAGTGATTTCTTCATAAAGAATCTACTCCTTTTCCGAAGAATTTGATCTGATTCATAACGGTTGTCAATCTTTTATCAAAGAAAACGAAACTGCCTTGTAGGATAAAGATTTACATTTTCCCTTCATAGACCGATTCTAATTTTATGTCTCGATTCCTGCATTCGCATGTTATTGCATTGTTGCTTATTTTTTTTGCGTTCTTCCCTAAAAATGTTTCAGCGAAAGAAATTTCCATCTTACCTGCTTATATTTCGGGAGAAGTACCACCTGTTCTCGGGACAAAACGGGAGGCAGGTTTTGAATTGTCCCGTCTTTCGCGACATTATCTCAAAAGAAATTTTTTTACTGAAATCACGGATCCGAAACTTGTAGAAACATATTTAAATGAAACGGAATGGAATGAGGATGCAGACCTAAAAGATCAGGATTTCACTGGGTATTGCCATGAATGGGATTCTCATTTTGTTGTGCAGGACCAAATTGATTTTGGAAATCCCATCTTAGTCAAAACGAATCTCTTCAATTGTAAAAATTTAACAAAACAAGTGATCCAATCGAAACTCATTTCTAATTTCGTGATGGCATATGAAAAACATACAGAAAAAAGTTTTCGATTTTTACCTCCGCGATATTACGAAAAAAAATCAAAAACTCCTGTTTATTATGAAATCAATTTATTTCTAGATATCCACTCATCGTATGCTTATTACAAAAAAGACATTCTAAAAAGTTTATCTGCCATGTATGACCAAAATGGTTTGTATCTTGGTGTGACAATGGTCAAAAAAGATAAAACTCTTTCCTTACCTCCAACCAAGGATCACGCAGAGATCAAAAAAGTAATGGAAGAAACTGGATGGCAAGGTTCTAACCAAACAGAATCAGTTCTTGCTGCGTTACAAGGCCTCAAAGCAAAACTTTCATCAGGGAAAAAAGAATCGCGAAAATTATTTTTGTTACTTTCTTCCAGTGTCAAAGACAAATCTGGTTCCATCATTATGGCGTTAAATGACTTACGACATATGGAAATTGAACCTATTATTTTGGTTCCGAACCATTCTGATTTGAGCACCATACGAGAAATCCAAAGGATAGGGAAGGCGAGTCATTCACGGGTGGTAGGAATCACAGACTATCAAAAGATTGGAACACAAGATGGATACGAATACTTATATTTAAACCAATTCAATGTATATTCATCCCAAGAAGAGTTACAATATCCATTCCAATGGAACCAAACCAATGTGAAAAAATTTGATGCATCCTTAGTGAGAGCAGCTGTAGATGTTGTATCACCTTACAATCTTTATATGGCCTATGAAAAAATTTCAGAAAAACGTGTTTTAGAAAAAGAAGAAATCAAAACCGACTTAGAATGGATATTACGAAGCGAATCCAATTCGGAATTATTGGAAAAAGATAGATTCCAAACTGTACTTGTGGAAACAAAGGGAGAAGCAATTTGGATCCAAATTCCCTATGACATTCAAGTCACGAAAGGAAAAGAGTATCTTGTCCAAACAACTTTTGTTTTGGATCCTTTGTCTACGTGGGGAATTAAAAATGTTCCGGCGGAAACAACATTACTCAAAACCAATTATTCATATCCTAAAACATTGATGGTGAAACCTTCCCAAGCGAAAAAGTTTTTAGATATCAATCAAATTCGAGAATTTAATGGTTATCTGCAAGGTACAGTGAGTGTCATTAAAAAAAGGTAGTGATCAAAAAGAATGGATTACAAACGGATCTGACATTGAGAAGATCAAAAATCAATGGCTTGAGATTTCCAACTCTACATTACCCATTCTCATTGTAGGGGAACGCGGAGTTGGTAAATCTTTTTGGATTCAAAAAAGTTTTGAGAAAAGAAACATTTCCCCATCCTCCATGATCACTTTTGATTTCTCTTTTTTAAGAGGATTTGAAGAGAATTTAGAAAAAACAAAAACCACTAAGCAAAACCTAACGATTGTTTTGGATTGGATCACAAAAGCTAAAAAAGAAGAAATTGTTCTTTTGCAACAATGGTGGAAATCTGAAAAATATAACGAAAAATCGAAGATCTTTCTCTATTGGGAAATCCATTCTGAAGAAATGGAAATTTTGACACAAAAGAATATTTATTCAGATTTTTATGATCAATTGAAATCTTTTCGTTTTGAATTACCAAATTTGAAAAAAAGAACTTCGGAATTACCACTGTTTGTTCATACCTTCTTGGAAGAAGCGAATCAAAGTTTAGGAAAAAAAATTACATCTTTAGATGAAGATTTTTATATCTTTTTAAAAAATAAAATTTTTAACCGAAACTATACAGAACTAAAAGATCTTCTCTTTGCTTTGGTTGGTTTTTCTTCTGGAAAACAACTTCATTGGAAACAAATCCCTTCTCATTTTTTTGAAAATTCTTTATCCGAGTTAAACATACAACCTGGTATCAGTTTAGATCAATACGAGAAAGAGATCATCAAAGCAAATTTAATTTATACAAAAGGAAATCGCGAAAAAGCAGCCAAGTTACTTGGAATTTCGGAACGTAACTTATACCGAAAGATTCATGAATTTCATTTAGAGGATTTGTCTTGAAGTAATGCGAATAAATGCATTATCTTTTGGATAAAAAAGTTTTTGCCTTCTTCATCTCGTAAACCCGATTTAAATTTAATATTCATTTCAATCACATGTTCATAAAAAAGATCTAAAATTTTATCGGTGAAGTTTGCTGAGTCTGAAACGAGTTGTCTTCTGACAAAGTTCTTGCGTGCTTCTGAAAAACTTCCTGTTTTCAAAAGTTCATCCATAATGGGAATGGGAACTTCTCCATTATGCCTGGCGCGTATCACTTTGATTTTACGTATTTCATCAAGTTTGTAAGTCAATCTGGTTAAAAAATTAAGGATTTCCGAATTTTGGTCATTGAACTTTGTGAACTCTTTGAAAAATTCTCCCTTTCGTTTTTGAACAAGAGTTTCCACTAATACATTCGTATTGAGTTCATTTTGACTAAAAAGAACTGTATTAACATCTTCTAATGTAAACTTAGATCGATGTAGATATTGTTTTAATTTTTTAACACTTTTGATGTAAGCACCCACATTCGCTGGGGTTCGATGGATGAATTCTTCCATCGCGTTGGATTCAAAATGAACTTGTTCTTGGTCACAGACTTCTTTGAAAATTTTAGGATAGTCGTTAGGATACAAAACTTTCGTTTTAAAATAACTTAAAGTTCCTTGGAAGAGGTCGGTTAATCCTTTGGGAATGTCTTTTCCATCGTAATGGATTAAAGTATAAATTTCATCAGAAACGGATGTAATATTTTTACGAAAGCCGGATGCATAGTCTTTCCAATCACTGCTTGCTTTCGCATCTAAAATGGGTTTGAAGAGAGCAGACGCATTTTTGATGATAATGAGTTTACGCGGATAAAACATATCTGGTGTAAACATTTCTGCAAATAATTTCGATTGGTCTCCTGATTCTGGGACTATTAAAATCACTTCGAAGGCACCAAGTGCCGATTGCAAAACTTCTCGGTAGTGATCGACTATGAGTTCAAATTCATAGGAATCCTCGCCAGCATAGGCAAAGAATTGGGGGATTTGGCCTACGGGAGTTTTAAAAAGCTGAAAAAGGGAGTTATATTCTCTCGCTTGTGATTTTTTTGTTTCCATTTTCTTGAATCAGGTCTAATCTATCAACGGGACTGAGGCGATAATCATAGTATGGAAATCTCAAGTAATGTGGCAAGAGTTTCGGGACTCGGGGAACCGTATATGTATGTTTCTCCGACATACAATACGCAGGCTGTCGAGCAGGTGGAAGCAATCCAAGCACGCTCCTACCAACCCAAATATCCAAGTTCGGACATCAAAAACCAAGCCCAGGAAATCCAAACTACCCCTGAGGCAAAAGCTTCTTACAAACCTGGAAACCTAGTCAACTTGTACGCGTAATTGCAAAGTTGACTGCCTGACTAACTTTCTTCCCAGGAACGAATCCAAAGTTCATGGCGAGCCAAAAAACTCCGTAATGGAAACCCCATCACATTTGTATACGACCCGGTCCATTCCTTCACAGGTCCGTTAGGATCTTGGATTCCGTAGGATCCTGCTTTATCGTAAGGTTGGCATCGATTGATGTAATTTCTGATTTCATTCTCACTCCAAGGATGGAAGAGGATCGCTGTTTCTTCATAAAAGAAATCGGTTCCTAGTTTGTGATGGAACGCAACTCCTGAAAACACAGAATGAACTTTGCCACTGAGTGTTTTTAGAATCCGAATCGCATCCTCTTCATCGGTCGGTTTATGTAAAATTTGATTTTCATACACAACAATGGTATCAGCGGACAGATAAAGATTGTTTGGTTCCCAATTGGTTCCTAATTTAGAGTGAACCATTCGTTCTAAATATGAAAGTGGTGATTCTCTATCGTATTGAGACTCGTTGATATGTTCTGGTTGGATTTGGAATCGGAAACCCAAATCTGAAAGGATTTGTTTTCTTCTAGGAGATGCTGACTTTAATACAAACAAATTCTTGCTATTCCTTACGGTATATTGTTTTCTTAGTTCATGGTGAGTCCAAGGTTTTTTACGATTCTTTTATGGGCATTGGTATTAGTGATTGGTTGCAAACGAGGGTATACGGAAGACATCCAAGATTGTAATCCAATAGCCGATTACTATGACAAAGGCACCCATTATATCCGAAGGGACTTAGTAAAAGATGACAATACTCTAGACTATAAAAAATTATTGGAAGATACTAAACCGCAAGCTAGCGAATGTTATCCTTCCAACCATGAGGTAAAATGAATTTATTTGATGTAAAAGGAAAAACAATTTTAATCACGGGAGCCAGTCGTGGGATCGGGAAATCTTTGGCTCTTGGATTTCGTGATGCTGGAGCTATTGTTTATGGAGCAGGTTCCAGACCGGAATCCATTCATTGGATGGAAAAAGAAGGAATCAATGGTGTAGTTTTAGATGTCCGCAGTGAAGGTAGTGCATTTGAAATCATAGGCCAAATCAAAGCAAAACATGGTCGCTTAGATACACTCATCAACAATGCGGGTATTGCAACGAATACACCAGCCTCAGGTTTTAAAGAAGAGGAATTACAAAATATCGTGCAAACCAACTATGTTGGTGTTTTTCGAAACTGCCAAGCCTACTACAAACATCATAAAAAAGAAGGTGGAAACATCATCAATGTTGCTTCGGTTCTTGGTATGGTAGGTAGTAAACTTGCCTCTGTATACTCTGGAACCAAAGGTGCAGTCATTACCTTATCTAAGGCTCTTGCTATTGAATGGTGCAATAATGGATACCGTGTCAATGTGATCTGTCCTGGACTCATCGATACAGACATGACAGACATGATTAAAGACAAGGAATTTATCATGAAACAAGTATTAGCAGGAATTCCCATGGGAAGATTGGGTAAACCTGAAGATATTTTAGGAGCGGCAATTTACTTAGCTTCCGATGCTTCCTCTTATATGACGGGCCAATGCATTGTTCTGGATGGAGGATTAACTGCGCAGTAGCAGTTAACTTTATGATCATTTATCTTCATCCTGATAATCCTGAGATTCGTAAGCTCAAACAAATTTCGGATCGTTTGAGGGATGGAGCAATTTATATTTTCCCTACTGATACGGTGTATGCCATCTTAGCGGATGCAAATTCCAAATCAGCAGTCGAAAAAATTTATTCGATTAAAAAATTACCAAAAGATAAACCACTTTCCCTATTGTGTAAAGATATTTCAATGGCTTCTCATTTTATCGAATACCTACCGAACTCTGCATATCGTTTTATGAAACGAATCACACCGGGTCCTTTTACCTTCGTACTGAAAGCGAATAAAAATCTACCAAAACCATCAGTTGCTCACCACAAAGACAGACAAATTGGAATTCGAATCCCAGATCATATCTACTTACAGGAATTAATAAAAATTCATGATTCCCCCCTTACTTCTACGTCTGCTTTCAGCAACGACGAATTCATCATTGATATTGATGATTTAGAAACAATTTATGGAAACCTAGTGGATGGTATTGTGGATGGTGGGATTGTCAAAACTGAATTATCAACTATGCTTCAAATCAATGATGATGCAATTGAATTAATACGAGCTGGAAAAGGGTATGAACTGATTCAAAACGATATCTAAGATTTAGAATAAAAAACTGCCCACTCCAGGGATTTTTTTAATATGTGCTTCGTAATCCAACATTCGTTTTTCTAAGTGTTTTGGTAATAACATCGGTAATTCTCTAGATTTATATCGTTGAATTGGTAAAATTACATAACTTCTGGGATCAACCCAAATTGCTTCTGTTTCTACATTTCTAATTCTTTTTGTGGTTACTTGACCTAGTTCCAATTCCAATGTGAATGAAAGAATGATTCCTCCATCCGTATATTGTCTGTTTTGCGCTGAAATAAAATTTCCTAAGGAATAAGCGATCAGTCGATTTTCATTCAATATTGGATCTTCATAAAAATCTATTTTTTGTACCACATGTGGGTGACCACCTATGATGATATCTGCTCCTGCATCTAGGCCAATCTTTACCCATTTGGTTTGAGACGTTCCAGGTGTTTCTTCATATTCGTTTCCATAGTGGTACCAAAGAATGATAAAGTGTGCTCCATTCTCTTTGGCAAATGAAACATCTTTTCGAATTTGTTCTTCATTTAACAATCGTACAATTCGGCCATCTCGAACAGGAATTCCATTTGTTGAATATGTATAGTTATAAATGGCAATCCTTATTCCATTTGTCTCTTGGATCAAATCCTTTCGATTTAGAAAATCAATGTCGGACGAATAAGTACCGATTGGGATCATTCCATTTTCTTCAACAATACGTATAGTTGTATCAATACCCTTTGCACCAGTATCAGCTGAATGATTATTTGCTGTCGAAAGTATATCAAACCCAGCTTTCTTCAATCCATGCACATATCCAGTGGGACTTGCAAATCTAGGATAACCGGAATATTCTTTTGAGTTTTCGGTAATCGTTGTTTCTAGGTTACCCAATGTTAAATTTGCATTTTGTAAACTCATCGCAACATATTCAAAACTTTTAAAGGAATCATAAGTCTTTGTTTTAGTTTGGTAGTAGGAAGAAATTTGAGAGGAATGACACATAAGGTCACCAACAAACTTAATTCGCACTTGCCTAGTAGGAGTGAAATCAGGGAAAGTGTAGCAGGAAAGGAAAGAGATTGTGAACACTAGAATGAAAGAAAAACTTTTTATCGTATTTGCCATTGGTATTTATTTCATTCTATCGAGTTGTAAATGGGAAAAAGACTATAAACGTGCCGCTTTTCTTTCCATGCAACCTGACACAGACTTAATTCTAGCCCCGTATCCTTTTTATATTTTTGATCGGGAAGCAAGGGATGCAATCACTCTTTCTCATTATTCTAAGGAAGATATTAAAAATATCTTAGAGGAACATGAACTATCTTGGGATACCTTAAGTAACCAATGGAAGTTAGAGTTAGAAGAAGAAAACTTCACAAAAGAAGTGAATTATACCTCTCATTACACCCAATACGGATATGATACCGAGATTCCTATTTGGATCTATGGTCCAAAGTGGTTTCATAACGGGGTTTATGCGGATGAAATTTTCCAACAACACATTCCATCTCTGTATGGCAAAATTTTAGATTTCAATTTTACAAACCAACTTCCAATAGATGTGTTTCAAAAAATCTTTAAGGAAGAAAGGGAAAAACCAGAAATCATCGTTACCATTGTTGTCGATCAAGGTGGTAGACAACTTTACAAAGCTCATAAAGGTTCTTATCCATTTTTAGAATCACTGAGCACCAATTCCGTTTATTTTAAAAAAGCAAAAGTGGCACATTTGGAATCTCATACAGCCGTCGGCCATATGGCCATTGGTACGGGTGCATTCCCAAATGAAGCAAAAGTGTTTTCAAATGAGATTTATACATACGTAGAAGGAAAGGTGAACCATCGTCCTGTTTACCAAGGAAAAAATCAAAGTTTTGACTTAAGTGAATTAAAAGTTTCCAGTTTCGCAGATGAATGGGATTTGTTCCATAACAATGCACCAGTTATTATTAGTCAATGTTATGCGAATCGTGCTTCTGTAGGAATGGCGGGACATGGCAAAGAATTTATAAGAAAAGATACATCTGAAACTAAAACGATTCCGGATGCTGACTATGTATATTGGGAAGATATTAAAAATTTATCTTGGGCTACCTATCCGAATGCATTTGAAAAACCAGTAGCAACACAAAAATACAATTTGTACCAATATTACTTATTGAACAAAAAAAATATCAAAACACACTTCGAAGCAAATAATCCTATCGATTTCCTTTCAAAAATACACCATTTCCAAGGTTCGGAATTTCAAGTGATGATGGATGGAGCTCTATTCCGTGATACGATTGAAGAAACGATTCTCAAAACGAATTTACACAAAGATGGAAAAACAGATTTAGCGTATTTAACATTAAAAGCAACGGATGCGGTGGGTCATTTGTATGGTTGGGAAACCAAAGAAGCAAAACAGGTTTTACAAGCAACAGATGAAGAAATCAAAACGATTTTTGAATTTTTAAAATCACATTATGGCGATAAATTTATCTTACTAGTTACGGCAGATCACGGAGCAGCTCCCATGCCCGAAATTTCCAATGGTCTTTTTTTGACTCATGAAACTTTTTTTGCCAGCGTGAACGAATTACTTCCAGAATCGCAGCGAAAAAAAGTTTCTCTTGTCAATTGGGTAACACATTCCCAATTATCATTAAACAGAGATCTAATGAAAGAACACCAAATCACGGAAGAAATGGTGATTGATAAAATCCTTTCTATTGAAGTGAACAATAGGAAATTCTTTCGTAAAATTTGGAAACGAAGTGAAATACCGAATGTATCGTTCTAAGATCCATTCGGTGTTTGGTTCTATTTTTTCTTGAGGGAAGTATCTTCTTTTTTAAAATCTTTTAGTTTTAAAAATACTTTGATTTCTTCAAAATCGATTCGATCCAAACTTACGGTTACAGGATCTCCGATAAAAAAGATTTTAGAGTATTTTTTGGAATAAAAAGAAAAATCATTTTTAATAAGCACTTCAAACTCATCGGTAAACTCTGATTTGTCGAGAACACCTTCCAGATTGGAAATATCAAGTTCCACAAAGATTTGTGAAGGTCGGATCCCAACGATAAATCCTTTAAATTCTTTGATTCCTGTTGATTCCAAATAACGGAAGGATTTGATTTTAACAATATCCCTTTCCGCATCCGCTGCACGTCTTTCTTCTTCCGAACAGTGAAGTCCCATGACGGCGATTTCATTGTCTGAATATTCCTTTTCGCCTTCGAGTAAGGTTGCATGTAAAACACGATGCACAATCAAATCAGGATAACGCCGGATCGGAGATGTAAAATGACAGTAGTCCTTAAAACCAAGTCCCCAGTGGCCGAGTGGGTCTGCACCGTAATACGCCTGCATAAAACTACGAAGTAGTAAATAATTGAAAATCTTGCCAACGGAATTGTCTTGAATTTCTTTTACTGCCTTCATGATTTCAGGATAACTAGTATCATGGATTTGCACATTATATCCATTGAGTTGAAGGAAATGATTGAGAGTTTCTAATTTCTCTTCATCCATTGGTTCGTGAATACGATGGAGGGTTGGAATTTTCTTTTTTCGTAAAAACTCATCCACTTTTAAATTCGCAGATAACATCAGTTCTTCGATTAAGATATGGCTATTTAGTCTTTCTCTGTTTTCGATACCAATCGGTTCTTTTCGTTCATTCCACGTGATTGTTGTTTCGCGAAGATTTAAATCAATCCTACCCGTTTTCATTCTATGTTTACGGAGTGCATCCGTAAAAAGAGATACTTGGTACATCCAATTGTTTGGATCTTGGGCTTTGATTTCCTCCTCTGCCATCTCATAGGTATAACGTTTTTTTACTTTGATGATGGATTTGTAAAACTTTGCGTTGTAAATCTCACCTGTTTTACTTGCTTCCATCTCAACAGTAAAAGCCAATCGATTTGTATTTGCGACAAGGCTACAAAGATCTTCCGAAAGAATTGGAGGAAGCATCGGTACCACACGATTTGCTAAATAAACCGAAGTAGCTCTTTCATAGGCTTCTTTGTCTAAGGCAGAACCTTTTTCCACATAATACGAAACATCAGCGATATGGATCCAAACACGAAGTCTATTGCCTTCATCCACAAAACTAATGGCATCATCAAAATCTTTTGCGGTGATTCCATCAATGGTGACTGCGTACAAATCGCGGAGATCAGTACGACTGTTCCAATCGGAAACGGTTTTTTCGGAAACTTCTTCTGGAAAATCCAATGGAATAAAATCAGGATGAACTGGATCATAATTGTATTTCATTAGTATCCGTTGTAAGTCAGAATCTTCTTTCGTATCAGACTCAAAACGAATGAAACTCACATCATAAAGATTGTCTTGCGGTTCTGCCCCTTCTTTTAATTTCACAATCAATACATCATCAATGTTGATTGCATCAAAACTATCTTTAAGAATGGATTTTACATGTAGGACACCTTCTTTCCCTTCACCTAACATATCTAAGAAATTCCCAAACACAAATTTGTTGGTTTTTTCTTTGACTTTCATTCGGTAAAGAATACGTCCTCGTTTGAGAACTTTTGTAACTTCGGCTTCTAAGCGATCTTTTTTCCCCACTCCGAGTGGGATCACTTCAACTTTGTCACCAGTGATGGCTGTATTCGTGAGAGGTCCTGGAACAAAAATTTCATTTTTGGAAGGTAAGGAAATAAATCCATCTCCTCTGCGGGATATGGAAATTCTTCCTGTTAGCCGAAAAGGATTGGCAACAGTGAAGTATTTTTTATTTGGAATGAGCAATCCTTCTTCTTCCAAAAGATTACATAGTTGGTCGATGAGAAATTCGATTTCTTTTCTTGGAACCTTTTCTTTTAGTTTGAAGGACTTTACTTTTTTAGATTTTGGGTCGGGTCGTTTGAATTCACTGGATTCAGTAAATTTCTTTTTGATCTCTTGTCTTGTGATATCTTTACCAGTTTTTTGGTCTAGATATTCGATGATTTTTCTTTGTATTTTATAGGTATCCATAAATTCATTTTTGATCTACATAAGTCCCGCGGATGTAATTGGGGAGGAGGTTTAAATAGTGGTGATTTTTTAAATTTGTTTGTTTGCTTCGTTCCAAACTATATTGCATTATAGACGATAAATTTAGATTTGTCGCTTCAATTTTTATCGCTTCTTTTGGGTAAAATTCAGGAAAAGTTCCTGTATAGTACCATTTGTTAGGCGTCATCTCTTGGTTTTCGAGAGCTTGAAGAATCTCTTCTGGTTTTAAATCTTTGGTTTCGGAATAGGATGTACCATCAAAGTATTTTGTGTAATATTTCCCTTGTTTTCCATCCAAACAAATGAGAGATTTCTGTTTTCCAGTAACTTCCGAATTCACATTTTCTGGGGAGGATAGAGCTTCATCCATTCCGACAAGATACAAAAGAGCACTATCTAAGCCTAATACTGGTATTTCCCATAATTGGGCTAAATCTCTCGCAGTCGTAACTGTTATGCGAATTCCCGTAAAGGATCCTGGGCCAAATGGGACAACGATCTGGTCTGGTTTTTTCAAATTGGCGAGTTGCAGAGCTTTTTGGATCAGCTCTACCAAACGGAAGGAAGCCTCTTTTGGTGAAGTTTCAATGAGTTTAGAATCCAGTTTGAATACAAGGTTGTTGATTTGGGAGGCCACTAAAACGTGAATCCAATCCTGGGTTGTATCAAAATACAAGAGATTCAAGACACTTCCTCTGGTGACCATTCGATCGTGTAGGTCCGATTCTCTAAGGTCTCTGTATGAATGGTGATATAAACTCGATTTTCTTTTGGCAAAATCGATTCTGCTTTTTGCCACCATTCGATGGCAGATACATCATCTTTTCCCCAAATTTCTTCAAAACCTAAATTTTCCATTTCTTCCACAGAATGGATTCGGTATAAATCAAAATGCACTAAACGAAACTTAGGCGAATCATAGATATTGTATAATGAAAAAGTAGGGGAATTGATGGAACTTTTTGTTCCAAACCGAGAAAACCATTCGCGAATAAAGGTGGTTTTACCTGCTCCCATCTCTCCTGTAAAAAGAAGAATTGGTTTTTTCTCATGAGAGAGAAAGCTATCAATGATGGTATCCAAGGTAGAAAAAACAGGGTATAACTCAGTTTCTCTCAAGGAGAGAAAGTTTGCTTTCATTGCTTAAAAAATTTCTCCACATCAAAGGAATCAAACTGATAAGCGGTGCGACAGAATTCACAAGTGATTTCAATTTTTCCCATTTCATCAATGATAGAATTTGCTTCTTGTTCCCCAAGAGAAGCGATGATGTCTGCTACTTTGTGTCTGGAACAATCACATAAAAATTCAGGTGCTTCTTTACTGAGAACTTCCAATGACGAACCAATTTCTTTCTCTAAGGATTCTAACATTGCTTCGATGTTTAGAGACCAAAATGCTTCCTTTGTAATGAGAGAATCAATTTTGTTTCGTAAAAAAACGAAACTTTCCTCTGTGGCCTCTGGTAATGCTTCAAAGAAAATTCCTTTTGCAGAAAAATCATTTCCTGGAAAATCAAAAGGAGTGACGTCCATTCCTACTAATGCTCGGATCTGTTCTGATTCAGTGAGGTATTTGATGAAGTTTGCTTCAAACGTATCTTCTATTAAATTGGTATAGGATTGATAGGTATCGGATTCATAATCCCAACGGATGACTTTCATGATCCCTTGCCCCAGGATGAATTCATTCCGAATGTCTCCTTCCGCATGGGTTGTCGAATAGGCAACGGATTTCATTTTTCCATAACGATCACTATAAGCTAATGCTTGTTTATTGGATTCGTCTTTCCATTGGATGCTGACTTTTTGTTGGTTCTTTGTCATTTCCGCAAGGAATAATGCCCCCATCATAGTTTTGGATAAAAAAACAGACATTTCCTTGTTAAGAGAATGTAAGAACATCGGTTCTTTGGCAGTTTCGGTCAGATTCACAATTGTAAATCGGTAGTGATGAGTATTGGAGATTCCTAAAATAACTTGGTCAGACATTATTTGATTGAAAGGGGTGTTTTCTGATTCAGTCTGTGTCACAAGATAGATTCTGCAATCGCAAAAAGGAAAAATATGATCTTTGGAGCCTGTTATTACCCAGAACAATGGAACCCTAAGGACTGGGATGAAGACCTTAAAATCATGAAAGAAATGGGTCTTTCTTCCGTTCGACTTGCAGAATTTGCATGGGGACTGATGGAACCAAAGGAAGGGAAATTCGATTTCTCTTTGTTTGATGCAGTTTTGAAAAAAGTACAGGAACATGGGATGACGGTCATCCTTGGAACTCCTACGGCAACCTTCCCACCTTGGTTGTACCAAAAATTTCCTGAAATCGTGCAAGTTTCCAAAGATGGGATCGTCAGAGGGATTGGCACAAGACGCCAAGCTTGTTTTTCTTCTCCTGCTTATAAAAAGGCGACAGAACGAATTGTCACTGCAATGGCAAAACACTTTGGAAACCATCCAGCAGTTGTTGGTTGGCAAATCGA
Source organism: Leptospira kemamanensis (assembly GCF_004769665.1). GTDB lineage: Bacteria > Spirochaetota > Leptospiria > Leptospirales > Leptospiraceae > Leptospira_A > Leptospira_A kemamanensis. The sequence continues at coordinate 96,129 of NZ_RQGG01000036.1, read as the reverse complement.
TAATGAACCTGGACATGAAGGTTCCGATGTTGATTATTCCCCATTGGCAGAAAAAAATTTTAGAACTTGGTTAAAACAAAAATACAAAACTTTAGATTCGCTTAACAAACGTTGGGGGAATATCTTCTGGGGAGTGATTTACTCAGATTGGAACCAAATCCCACTTCCAAGCGCGCATGTGGCTAGTAATTTTAACCCTGCTATGATCCAAGACTACTACCGTTTTCAATCAGATGAACTAGTTTCCTACATCCATTTCCAAGCGGAGATCCTTCGTAAATACAGCAAAGGAAAACCTCTCACTACGAATTTATATCCGTCACCTTTTTTACCTGTGACAGATATGTATGAAATGTTCAAGAAACTAGACTATGTTTCTTGGGACAATTATCCTGTATGGGGAAACCAACAAGAACCATATCCTCACCCTTTAGTGACAGCCACACAACAATACTCTCGAGGTTTAAAAAACAAACCTTATACAGTGATGGAACAATTTTCAGGTGTGCAAGGGCATGATACTTTGGGTTATTTACCACCACCAGGTCAAATTGGTCTTTGGTTAACACAAGCGATTGTCAACGGTGCCAATCAAATTTATTTTTTCCGTTATCGCACAGCTCGTTATGGACAAGAACAACTTTGTTATGGAATTTTAGATCACGGGAAACGAAAAACTTCCAAATACTTTGAACTCAAACAAACCATAGAAGACATTAAAGAGTTTGCAGAAGATGTCGCAGACTCACCTTACCCAGCAACGGTTGCCATTCTACATGATATCGAAAATTCAAGGAATTACAAACACCAACCTTTGAGTGATGGACTTCGTTTTTCCCCAGTTCCGTTTGCGCAAGTAGGTTATGACATAGAACTGGCAACTTGGTTTGCAGGAACCAATGTTTTAAATGTCAATGCACATTCGTTACCAATTCATGCCGATATGGATTGGTCCCAGTATAAAGTTTTAACTCTACCCCTGTATACTATGTTTGAACCAAACATAGTGGAGAAATTAAAAACCTATGTGAGAGATGGGGGAACTTTGGTACTCGGTTACCGCTCAGGAATCAAAGACAAAGACCACTGGATGGTGGAAGAACCAGTTCCAGGTGTGTTTGGCGAAATGGCTGGTGTGGAAGTGTTTCAATTTGAAGCACCTGCAACAGATAAGGTGGGAATTCGAATGGGACTTTGGCCTTTAAAAGGTTCCAAATTTTGTGAAATCTTAGAACCAACAACGGCCAAGGTAATTGCTCGTTACCGTGACAAAAAAAAGTTTTATTCCGGAAAACCAGCGATCACGGTCAATGAATATGGAAAAGGAAAGGTCTATTATGTAGGTTCCTCCTTAACTCCAGAAAGTTTTGTTCTTCTGTATCGCCGAATTCTGAAAGAAGCGGGAGTTCGTTTTGGAATCCTCGGTTCCACGATCGAAAGGCATCTCCGAGAAGGAAAACGATACAATTATGAAATCACAATGAACCATTCCAACCAATACAAATTGGCTGGTTTATCGATATTGAAACCATTTGGATATCGAATCAAAAGAATTGAAAAATAAAACCATTTGAAATGAAAAAATGAAAATACAAGATTATAGATCCATTAATCGAATTTTAGGAGATGTTTCTGCAAAAAACAAAGTAGGGGAAATTTTTGTAGATAACTTACACTCTCCTTACATTCAATTTTCGGAACGATTTACGATCCATGGAACTTCTATCACACAACCTGAGTTTGGTGATATCAAAAACTTTGTTCATACTGTGACTCAATTTTTACCAGAGGCAGTGGAAGGTACAAGTTTATTGCCTGAACCAAGACCAAAACGAGAAACAGGAAAATTGTTTTTTGTAAGACCAATGATGTTTGGGTCGATCCAGTTTTTATATGTTTTCTCCGTGGATATGTTGTATTTGGGTGGGGCAAAATCAGAAGAAATCAAACGTGCTGGTTCCCAAAATATGACACCAACCATTGTCACCGATCGGTTGTATTTCCAGGTCAAAGTTATTCCAATCAAAACTTTGAAGGAAGAAGGAGAAAATGTCATCGATTTCGAAGCGAAACGATTTCAAGGTGGTGAGTTTCGTGTAGAATCCGAACGTGATGAAAACAAACCCATCCGCAAATTCTCCGAGATCTTTGATGAAATTGATTTTTCAGATACCGAATCAAAAATCAGAGAAGAATTGGGAATCACTTCAGAGATTTGGAAATTGGGAAGAATTTATAGTCCAATCGGAATTGATTATCTTTCCCTCTCACTTCGGTTTTTGGATCCAAGTTTACCAAATACCATCCACCAATTTAAAAAGTTCTATCAAATTCTAGAAAATACAAACCAGACCATTTCTGATGAGACGTTACGTTCGTTTCATGAATATCTTTCTTCCTTTCAAGTGGACAGAACAGTTTCTAAGTCTGGGAATATTTTATGGAAAGTGCATCAAAAATCTACCGATAATGGATAAGTAAGTACAATGGGTATCTCTTCACCAACCATCAATTTCCCCGTCGATGAAACGATCAAACGCATCGAATATGTAAAAGCCAATGCTATGGGAATCATCCATGAAGCAAAAAAAATCCAAAGAGAAGTGTCAGCGATTCGTTCCGATACCGATGCAGAGGAAAAAGAAAGGATTGATGCCGCCGACGGAAAGTTAGGCGAAATTCTAATTCGATTTTTACAAAAATCATTTCCGAAAGATGGAATTCTTTGTGAAGACAAAGCTCCCATCGATGGTGGTGAATTCAAATGGGTTCTCGATCCTGTGGATGGATCTATGAATTTTGTTCGTGGCCTTCCACTCTATGCGATTTCGTTTGGTTTGGAACACAGAGACACACCGGTAGGTGGAGTGGTGATTGTTCCACCACAAGAATCTGTGTATTCGGCTGTGATGGGTGAAGGTGCTTTTAAAAATGGAGAACCGATTGTCACATCACGTGTTTCCGAACTCAACCGAGCCATTTTTTCTCCCAACCTTCCTACGAAAAGAGCCCACATGATCCAAGAAATCATGGCTGATCTTTCTGGGTTTTTGACCTACGCCCGTTCCTTTCGCCGTACTGGCTCCTTTGTTTTGGATGTCTGTTTCATTGCAGAAGGGGTTATGGATGCCATTTGGGAAAAAACAGTGAAACATTGGGACGTTTCTGCCATATCTGTCATTTTATCCGAAGCAGGTGGGAAATTAACTGACTTAAATGGAGTTCATTACTATACAGGACTTCCTGAGTTAGTTGCTTCTAACGGAGTCTTACACTCAGAAATTTTAAATTTATTGAAGACAGTTCGTTCTACCGTCAGTCGAAATTGATATAGGAAATGATTAGAATCATTCTACTTTTTTAGTTTACGATTTGCTTTTGTGAATGAGACTAGAGACAAAATACAAATACACTTAGATCCATCAGGAGACCACCATGGAACATAAACTCCCAGAACTACCGTATGCAAAGGATGCACTCGCTCCCCATATATCTGCAGAAACTTTAGAGTTTCACTATGGAAAACACCACCAAACTTACATTACCAACTTAAACAACCTCATCAAAGGTACTGAATTCGAAAATGCAAGTTTAGAAGACATCGTGAAAAAATCCACTGGCGGTATTTTTAACAATGCTGCTCAAGTATGGAACCATACTTTCTATTGGCATTCTCTTTCTCCAAACGGTGGCGGAGCTCCCAAAGGGGCAGTGGCAGACCTCATCACAAAATCCTTTGGATCTTTTGATGCGTTCAAAGAAAAGTTCACACAATCTGCTGTGACAAACTTTGGATCTGGTTGGACATGGCTTGTGAAAAAAGGTGATGGACTTGAGATCGTGAACACAAGTAACGCTGGTAGCCCACTCAAAGATGGTCTCCAAGCGCTCCTTACCATCGATGTTTGGGAACACGCATACTACATTGATTTCCGAAATGCTCGTCCAAAATATGTGGAAGCATTCTGGAATTTGGTCAATTGGGACTTTGCAAATAAAAATCTTTAATCGTTAGGATTCACATCTGAAGTCAGAAAAGGCAGGTTCCGGAATCCGGCGCCTGCCTTTTTTATTTCTAAATTTGATTCAAAATGAATCTTGGTAACAAACATTGAGTACACTATGAGCCAATCACTTCCGAAAATCTCCATTCCAAAAAAACCCAATTACACTTCTTTAAGTTTGCCGGAAGGGATCGAGTTTTGGGAACTTTTTCGGGAGATCGAAACAAAATACGAAAACTGTTTTCTTTTGGAATCAGCAGGGGACAACCAATACGACTCTCGTTATTCGGTAATTGGTTTTGATCCATCCCATCTGATTCAAGGGGAAGATGGTGTTTTGGAAATTGATGGAAAATCATACCAAGTAGAAAATCCATATTTTTCCCTTCGCGAAATCATAGATTACAATTCGCTAAGCATCAGTTATGCGGGTGGGTTGGTTGGATACTTGGGTTACCAAAGTATGCAATTTTTTGAACCAAAATTGAAACTCAAACCCCATCCAGATTTCCCAGCGATGGTATTTGGTATGTATCTAGATGGCCTCATTTATGATAAATTTACTGGAGAGCTCATTTACTTCGATAATGGGAACAATCGCATCCAAGTTGTGGAATCCATTTTAGCTTCCTTAAAACAAAGTGGTTCACAAAAACCAAAAGCAAAAGTGACTCTGCAAACAGCAGGAATTTCCAAAGAAGTCCACAAACAAATGGTGGAAGATGCCTTAGAAGAAGTGAGAGCAGGAAATACATTCCAATGCCAAATTGGTTTTGAAGAAACGTATGCAGTGGAAGGGAATCCACTTGCGATTTACGAAACCCTACGTGAGATTAATCCTTCGCCTCATATGTATTATGTGAAGTTTGGAAAACGAGTGATTTTAGGTGCAAGTCCTGAATTATTATTCCGATTGAGGCAAGGGGAGATGGAATCCTTTCCTCTTGCTGGTACCACGAGACGTGGTAAAGATGCAAAGGAAGATACACTTCTTGCTAGAAAACTTCTCACTGATCCAAAAGAAATTGCAGAACACAATATGCTCATCGACTTACACCGAAATGATATTGGTCGTGTTGCTAAATTTGGGACTGTAAAAGTTAGACGTCGATTTGATATCAAACGTTTCTCTCATGTCCAACATATCTCTAGTGAAGTGGTGGGTATTTTATCATCCAAAGAAGATATGTTTTCTGGACTTGCGTCTTCGTTTCCAGCAGGGACCTTATCAGGTGCTCCCAAAATTGAATCCATGAAAATCATTGAACGAATTGAAAAGTCTCCGCGTGGACCTTACGGAGGTGCAGTGGGAAGTTTTGGTTTGAATGGTGATTGCACCTTCGCCATTCCGATCCGCAGTTTTTTTGTGCACGATGGCAAAGGTTTTGTGCGTGCTTCGGGTGGGATTGTTTACGATTCCAAACCAGAAGATGAATACCAAGAAATCATAAATAAAATGGCATCTGTTCGAAAGGCTTTAGATTTACACAAAGATCCAATTTCTTCAGAAACTAAAGGAAAATGGTAATAAAACGCGTATGAAAGTTCTCATCTTAGATAATTACGATTCCTTTACCTTCAATTTATACCAAATCGTGGGAGAAATCTTAGAAGAAAAAGAAACTCCATTTCGTTTGGATGTAATTCGTAATGATGAAAAATCATTTTTAGAAATCAAAGAAGCAAACTATGATAAGGTTATCATTTCCCCAGGTCCAGGCCATCCAGCAGATCCGACCTATTTTGGTGTAAGTGCTGATATCTTAAAAGAATTAGGAAAAACAACACCTATCTTAGGAATCTGTTTAGGCATGCAAGGAATGGCTACTGTGTTTGGTGGTGAAGTTGTAAGGGCAAAAATTGCCATGCATGGAAAACTGTCTCCAATTGAACACGATGGTAAGGGTGTCTTTTCTGGACTTACTCAAAACATCGAAATTATGCGTTACCATTCTCTTGTGGCGAAAGAAGATTCTTTACCAAAAGAATTGGAAGTGACAGCAAGGGTTTCTTCCGGTGAAGGAAAAGGGGAAATTATGGGTCTAAGACACAAAACCTTAAAGATTGAGGGAGTGCAATTCCATCCAGAATCTTTTGGTTCTGAAGAAGGAAAAGAATTACTAAGAAATTTTATTTATCGGTAACAAGATCAAAATATCCAGTAGAAATGGAATTGATAGTTGGATTAAGACCAAAGTCTAAACCCAAGTTCAGCGCAATCAATGTTAACGAATCTTTTTCAAATTAGATTTTATTTTAAGTCACCTAACATGGCTTCTTCCCATGCGGCAAAGAAATCAAAATCGTTACTTGCTTTTTGAGAATCATCATTTCCAAAAAGAGAAAATTTCTTTCGTTTGATTTCGTTGTAAGTGGTGATTGTATTCACTTGTCCTTGTTTTGTTCTTTGGAATTTGGCATGGATTTGAGACCCACCTTTCCCTTGTGTTCCCTGAATGAGTAAGGTAAAAAATTCATCAAAGTATTCATCCATGTTTCCAGGAATGAAAAAGTTCACCAATCCTTGTGGGATCACATAAAAGAAATTACCGTTAATTTCCTTTTTTCCAATACGAATAAAATTTCCATGAAGGGTGTCTGTGTCCTTTTCTAAAATGGTTTTCAATCGGTATTCTAAATTGTCTATCTTGACAGTGATTCCAAAAGAACGAATTTCGATATCCCCAAGGAAATGGATTTCTTTAGGAGAGTAAAAATAATCCTTAGATGGGTTTACTGGAAAATGGAAAATTAAGGTTTTGCCTTGGTTTGTAATCTTCAATCGATGGGTAGGATTGGTTTTATCCCAAATTGTGATATTGAGTTTCGATTTTTCTAAACGTGATCCAGACCGTTGGTAAAAACCAGGAAACTTTGCCTTGGTGGTTTCGTTGATGGTAAACTCAAGTGTATGCCATTCGGCTGTTTCTGTGATGTGACAAGCCATCACACTACAAAGAAACTGTAAGTTTTTCGAACTGGATTTTAAATTCTGATAAGCGTTATGATCGTTGACAACCAAAGCAAATTCGTTTAGCCATTGGAAAAAATCTTTTGGTTGGTAACCATAGAGTTTGTGAATGATTTTTCGTTCCACTGCATAAATTTCTTTTTCTTCCCATGATTTGGGAGTGTATGTCACATTCGCATAATAATCGTATTGTTTTGGATCTAATTCATTCCATCTCATCGTCCAGTTTTGATTTTGATCCTTTCGTCCTGTTAAAGTGACGATTGGAAACCCATCTGCGTTTTTGAAAAGTTGAGATTCATTTTCGTCTGACAAGGAACCTGCGAGAGCGGCTAAGTAAACATCGTTTTTGGCAGTGGCTTTGATGGATTTTTGTAAGTGGTCGTATCCAGTCCAAAATTGGTATTGTTCTAGGTTTTTGTGCAAACAGTGATGGAAACCAAATGTAATGAGTAAGAGAACAAAGAGAAAAGAGAGATTAGATTTCTTTTTTGAGAATTTCATAAACTTCTTGGATGAGTGTTTCCTCTATTTCGGATTTGTAGGAAGAGGATAATAGTTTTCCTGATTTATTATAAATCCGGATGAAAACTTCTCCCCTGGATAGGCCATTTGCCAACTGGCCTTTGCGATCTAATAAAATCGTTTCGTATTGTTTGTGTTTAGACTCTTCGATATAGTCCTCAACCAATTTGTTTGATTCTTTTAGATCTAAGTACATCAAAAAATTGACTTTGTTGCTATCCTTCCACAACAAATTTTGCATTTTCCAATAGAGTTTGCGGCCTTGTTTTCGGCAGACTTCCACATCTCGTAAAAAACATCCCATGAGTACAATAGGTTTTCCCTTCACAGTGTGGTCAGAATACGATTGCCCATATTGGTCCTTCATTTGAAATTGTGGTATGGAATCGGCTGTGAGTGGTGCGAAGAAAAAGAAAAATAGAAAGAATAGGGAAGTTCTTCGCACAACAAAATTTTGGTTCATGAGTTCATTAACGGCAAGTGCAAAAATATCTTTTGTTTTGTTTTTTGTTTTTTTTCATTCTTCATGCATACAATTGCAACAAAAAATCAAGTTAATTGATTCCACCGCATCCATTGCTTTTTTTGAAGTAGAAGAGGAAGATTGGAAAGAATTATTTCCCAAAAACCTAACACAATACGAATTGAGTTCGGATCATTTTAACGACTTACCGAAAATCCTATCTTCCATTCAATACAAACGAGGAGTTTTGGCATATGAAGATTGGGACCAGTTGGTTCCAGATTCCTATTTATCCGATATACAAAAATTTGCACAAAAAATCAGAGAAAAACAAGAGAAGAAGGTTTATCTTTGTATCTTCAAGATTGATGATCTCTTATCACCGAATGTAAAAATTCTTAAAACTAGTTTTTATATTCTGGGAACAAAAGAGGGGCTTGTCATTTTATTTCAGGAAATCAATACAAACATTAGTTTTCCGACACAATATTCTTTTGAAGACTGGGTCATTTTTTTACCCCGTCCCATCAAACCCATTTATAAACCAGAACTTTGGATTAAAAATAAAGATTCCCTCAGTTTGTACCAAGACAAAACTTCTCTCAAGAAATTGATTTATGGGAATGTGATTGTATATCAACAAATGGATCTGATGCCTAGTCCACCTTTGTATCGTTATCCGAAAGAAGATGACAACCCACCCAAAGAATCGGACCAATGGAAATCCGTTCCTGAAAAATTAAAAATCTTAGAAGAGATGCGAAAGAATAAACTGATTACAGATGAAGAATACCAAAGGAAAAAAACTGAGTTATTAAAAGAATTTTAAATTCCATCTCCATGGATGAATTCTTGCAAAAATAAATCATCTTCCGGTTGTGGAGTGGTTGTCCTTTCGAGTAACTGTTGTTTTTCGTAGAGTTTGTTGATGAGTTGTTGTTGGGTTTCCACTTTTTCTAATAAAACAGAAAACACCTTAGCAATTGGATCTGGCATTTGGTTGTGTTCCAACATCTGCTCAACGCTATCCGATGTTCCATCACCCGCTTTTACCACTTTCCCTGGAATGCCTACAACGGTACAACCAGCAGGGACATTTCTCATGACTACGGAACCAGCTCCAATTCGAACATGATCCTCAACGACGATATTTCCTAAAATTTTGGCTCCAGCGCCAATCACGACATTTTTCCCAATGGTGGGGTGGCGTTTTCCTGTTTCTTTCCCAGTTCCCCCTAAGGTAACTCCTTGGAAAATTAAGGAACCCGCACCGACAATCGCTGTTTCCCCAATCACGACACCTGCACCATGATCGATGAAAACACCTGGTGCAATTTTGGCCCCTGGATGGATGTCAATTCCCGTGAGAAAACGGCTCAGATAGTTAAAAAGCCGAGGTACGATGGGCAAACGAAGTCGGTAGAGTAAATGGGCAAATTTATGTAACCATAAAGCGTGTAATCCTGGGTAACAGAGGATGATTTCTAAATAGGATTTAGCCGCCGGGTCAAATTTTTTTATAATTTTTATATTTTCAAACATCGATTTGTCGGGAAAAGAATCTACCCTTAGACAGTTCTAACGATCCTAAATGAAAGTGGAACAATATTTTTCTTAAGACTCGTTGAAAACCCAATTAGGAACTTGGGAATCTAATTCATTCTTTTGGAAATTTATATTTACTGAAACTAAATTCTATTTTCTAGGTTGTCCGACTTTGGAATCCAAAAAAACAACTCATCTTCTATTATTCTTTTTTACATTTTTGACTTTAACATACTCTGATATCTTTTTGAACCCGGAAGTGCCGCAAACATTAGAGAATTATAAACTCTACTTTTTTGAAAATTGGCCTTATTCCGTTTCGCTTTTATTCATTTTACTTGCTCATGAGATGGGACATTATCTTCCCGCTCGTTATTATGGAGTGAGAGCAACTTTACCTTATTTTATTCCCCTTCCTTTTGGTCCAATTGGCACGATGGGAGCAGTGATTAAAATCAAAGATCAAATTCCTGATAAAAAAGTTTTATTTGATATTGGAATCGGTGGCCCTGCTGCTAGTTTAATTTTATCTCTGATCGCTTGGACAATTGGAATTTCTTTCTCTAAGGTGATGGAAATTCCGGCTCACTTTGATCGATCCGGTTTTTTATTTTTTGGTGATAGTGCATTTACCTATTTTAGCACTCAGTGGATATTAGGACCCATTGACTTTGCCACAATGGATATCCAAGCTCATCCGTTAGCAAAGGCAGGATGGGTGGGGCTACTCATCACTGCTATCAATTTACTTCCTTTTGGCCAATTGGATGGTGGACATGTAATTTATTCAATGTTTGGCGAATCCTATCGAAAATGGATTCATATTTTATTTGGATTCTTTTTAATCTTTGCACTGATACATTTCACTTGGTTAATTTGGGGTTTTTTGATTTATTATGTGTTAAAAGTGGAACATCCATTTATCAAAGATGCCATACATGGAATTGGAAATACTCGATTTGTGTTTGGAATTATAATTTTAGTATCTTTCCTAATCATTTTTGTTCCAAAACCAATTATCGTTGGTTCCGAATATGATAATCCTACTTTACTCGATGATCTATTTCGTCTGATAGTTAAGACAGTAGGTATAAGCGAATGAAACGTTTTTGGATCTTAGTATTGGTATTGGCCTTTTCCATTGTAGCTCAAGAAAGTAAGGAATACAAACTTTCGGATAAGGCATATGGACTTGCTTGGGACGGAGTCAATTTCTGGTATATAGATACAAATCGTCGTGCTATTATTAAAATCAATGAAATTGGGAAACAAGAAATTTATAACTTAGGTTTGGCGAATTTACGAGGGATTAGTTTTGATTCTCGGGAAGGTAAAATTTTAGTCGTAGCACCAAAACAAATTTTGAAATTAGATCCAAACTCAGGTGGGATCACAGATAAAATTTCGATTCCATTGGCGAACGTTGCAGGCATTGCCAGTGTTGGTAATTATTATTATATTTTAGATTTGGATTCTGGAAAAGTGCAAATTTACGACCAATCCACCTCACTATTGATTGGTGGGTTTTTCACAGATCGCACTAGACCAAGAGATATTTGTTATGGTAGGGACTCTCTTTGGATTTCAGACTCAGCAGATAATAGTATCTACCGTTATGATACGAAATCGGGTAAAATTACAGGATCGATCAAAACCAATTTACGCTCAGTTAGAGGTGTGTTACTCAGTGGATCTAAACTTTGGGTTGTGGACCGGGAAAATAAAGAAATCAAAAACATTCCCTTCATTGAAACTGAACGATTCATTGCTTCTGGAGAAGAAGAGTTTAACTTAGAGGTTACACTTAAGTTCAAACTAGATTCGGTTTCCCTATCGAAAGCGCAAATTGCCATCCTACATCCACCATCCAATGAACAACAAAGGATTCGCGGAGTTAAATTTACTGATACTTCTTATTCTCCATCCTTCATCCAAAGAAACCGAGTCCATTTGAAAAAATTATCCATTGAAGATTTACCTGGCGAACAAGTTGTGAAGTATAAATTTTCCTCTAAAAATCAATTCATCAAATACTATGTGACGGATGATTATTTAGACAAAGAGGCAACTTACCCTAATGATGTGATTCCTTTTTATGAAAAACCGCAAGAGGATCTGAAGTTAACAACACGTGATTATTTGGACTTAATTTACCAAGCAAGGCAAACTAGTATTAGTTTATCAGACTTCAAAGAAAATATGAAACAAAATGGCATTCCTGTTCAATCCTTTCGTATGATTCGATTTGAAAAAGGAAAACCAAAATCCATTGTTGATTCTCTATCTGTATTTTTGTTAGGTTATGGTTGGATTCCGATTGCGGATTTGGGTTTGGGAAGTAATTCAGACAAACGATATTTTGAGAAAAAGGAAACAGATTTGATTTTATACCAAAGTTTGAATTTGAAAAATTCGATTTCTCCAGTTTACTTTCGTAAAGATGCTAATTCAGAATGGGAGAATTTACCTGCTGAAATTACTTATAAAATTAAGTAAACTTTCCTTAGTTCTTTGTCTTTCTTGTACGTTTCTGCAACCTTTCTTACCTTTTTTCTCAAAGGGGAAAGGAGTGGAGAGGGAACAAAAGTTCAAAGAATTAGTGGAAACCACTTGGATTCAATTTCCAAAAATTGGTTTGTATTGTGAAAAGGAAACTTCTTATCACAAAGTATTTTGCAAAGTCCAAACAGTTCTGAGTGTACATAAGCTTTCGGAATATTTAGGGATTCCTATTTTTCTATTTGGTCCTCATTCGAAATATTATTTAGAGAGGAATCACCCATATGAGTTTGGTCATTACAATCCAGAATTTCCAAAAAAATTAAGAGAATATTTACTACCTGCTAAGCAGAGTTCTAAGTTTTTTTTGATCACCAAACCGATTTATGAGGAATGGATCAAACAAACTGCGAGAGAATTTTTCATCGTTTATCAAAAATTAGATTCAAATCCTCAATTTTTTCGAAAGGAAGCAGATCGTTATTTGATGTTAGTGGACGAATCTAGATTGGATCCATTTTATTTAGATCGATTTATTTTGTTTTTATACCCAGCCTATACGGACAATGAGGATCCTGAAGAGGCTTCAAAATTTAAAGTTTTTCCAGGCGATGAGAAAATGGATTCTCAGATTGTAAAAGAACTTGTTGGGTTTTGGATTCGAAGAAAAGCGGATGGAACAGAAATAGAATTTATCACTGGTCTTTTGGAGTTGTTACGTTTGTATGATTCGGAATTTTATGAATCCCGAACCAATACAAAGTAAAATCGAATTGGAGAAAGGTTTGTTATCCTAATAACTCTTTCATGGCATCGATCACATCTTTTTCATCTGTTTTTGTCATCCCAGCAAACAAAGGTAGCGAAACAGAGCGATCATACATAAGACAAGCATTCGGATAATCTTTTCTTTGGAATCCATATGTTTTTTTGTAGTAAGGATGTTCGAAGATGGGAATGAAATGTAAACTTGTTCCAATATTTCGTTCTTTTAATTCTTCTACAAGAGTGTCGCGGCCTATTTTTGCGATTTTGGGATCAATTTCTATTCGATACAAATGCCAACTATGGATTCCGTTTTCATCTTCTTTGGGAAGTTTAACTCCTTTGAGTTCTGAAAATGCAACATTATAATGTTTGGCGATCTCTGTCCTTCTTTCCCAAAACCCATGTGATTCTTTGAGTTGCACAATGCCAAGTGCCGCAGCAATGTCTGTCATATTGTATTTGTAACCAGCATCTACCACTTCATAGTACCAACCAGGTCGATTAAAAGCATCTCGATTGATTCCGTGAAGTCGCATCCGACGTATTCTTTCCGCATACTCTTTGTGATGCGTAGTGATCATACCACCTTCTCCAGTAGTAATGCCTTTGGTGGCATAAAAACTGAAAACAGTAAAATCTCCCCAAGTCCCAATCATTTTATTTTTATGAACTGCTGGGAAGGCGTGCGCTGCATCTTCAATGACAAAGAGATTGTATTTTTTGGCAATGGAAAGGATGGATTCCATGTCACAGGTATAACCTGCTAGGTGGACAGGGAGAATTGCTTTGATTCGTTTTCCGGTTTTTTTACTCGTGAGTTCTTTCCCGTTCCATTTGCATTTGGATTGAATCGTTCCTTCCAGAGTTTCTGGAGTCATGAGGTTATGAACGGGATCCACATCGGTTAAAATGGGTTCAGCTCCGAAGTAACAAATGACTTCGGTTGTAGCCGTAAAGGTAATGGAACTTGTGATGGCTGCATCATTTGAGGTGAGACCGATAGCTTCCAAAGCCAAGTGTAAACCCGCGGTGGCTGAGTTCACAGCGATGGTTTCCTTACTTCCTACAAAGTCACCAAACTCCATCTCGAATTGTTTTACTTTCGGTCCAGAAGTCACCCAACCGGATCTAAGGACCTGGGCCACTTCTTCAATTGCATCTTCGGAAATGGAAGGAAGTGCAAACGGTAGGAAGGTTTTACGAGATGTGAGCATATTCATTTATACGACATAATTCGGAAAAAATTTCCAGTCTTTTCCGCTCCGAAACTTCCTATCGACGGGATTTTTCAAAGCTAAATAGGGATTTTCACCCAAGGTTTAAAAATCTACTTGTAGGCACTCACCAAATTCGGCATTCTTTCCTGGAACATGGAAGTTCCTTTTTCTGAAATCCTAAGCCGAATTGCTGTCATTGATCGTGACATTGCGGAACTAAACCGCTTAAAAAGTCGTTTACCAGCTGACAGACCGTATTCGCCCACGATCCAACTTACCTTTGATAAACAAATCAACACCCTCTTAAACGAAAGGGTGTCCTTAATGGAATTACCTGTCCTCCACCCACCACTTTGGCTTTTGCCGAAAGAGGGAGAGGAAAGTGCAGAACAAGTTTCCCTTCTCAAAGAAAGAAAGTCGTTACTTGCAGGTGATCTCTCCGTTCCTCATCCGAATGAACAAGACGTCATCAATTTTATCCGCGAAATTCCCAAAACAGAAGTGCATTTACACTTAGAAGCTTGTGTGAATAAAGAAACACTTAAGTTTTTATACAAAAAGAATGGAATTGAAGTCACTGATCAAGAATTCGAAGACAAATACAATTTCAAAGACCTCAATGGTTTCATCCAAGTTTTCTTTTTTGTCCAAGGATCTGTAAAAGAAGCATCCGATTTAGGATACTTCATCGACAGTTTAGCAGATTACCTTCGATCCAATAATATCGTTTATTGTGAGGCATTTTTTGCTCCTTCTAAGTTCATTCAAAATGGTTTGGATTTTGATGAAATGGTCGAAGTCATGGTGAATCGTATTCGCCAAATCGAAGTGAAAGATGGAATCTCAATTCGTTTACTTGTGGACGTTTCTAGGTCTTTTGGTCCTGAAAACGCGATGAACAATCTCAAACGTGTTTTAGGTTTAAAACACAAAGAAGTGATTGGAATTGGACTAGGTGGGGCGGAACTCATGGGCCCTGCAAAAGATTATGCTGAAGTTTTTAAAATAGCGCGTGAGTCTGGTTTACGTTGTGTAGCACACTCCGGTGAAGACGATGGCCCTTGGGCAATTTGGGATGCAGTGAACTTATGTAAGGCGGAACGAATTGGACATGGAACATCAGCCATCCAAGATCCAGAACTTGTTCGTTACATGAAAGAAAACAAAATTCCAATCGAAATCTGTGTCACATCGAATGTGTTTACTGGAAAGTATGTTCGTAAGGAACAAAACCATCCCGTTCGATACTACTATGACCAAGGTTTGATGCTTTGTATCAATACAGATGATCCAGATATATTTAATGTTAACTTAACGTACGAATTTTTTAAATTGTATCGATTTTTAGATTTCTCCATTGATGAGATCATTGATTTGATCAGACAAGGTGTACTTTGCACTTTCCATCCAGAAAAAGAATCTCTTTGGAAATCAATGGAAGAAAAAATTGATCAAATCAAATTGAAGTACAACTTAGTTACTGAAAAACAAGTAAACACAGTTTAGTTTCCTTCTATTTGTTAAATATAGAGATAATTTTATGTTTTATTTGATTCGATGTATCATCGTAATTTGTATCACATCCGTTTCTGTTGATTCGCAGGTTTTAAACCAACCAAAAAATGAAATTGTTGATCAGAAGAACGTAACTGTAAAAGAAAAATCTACAAAAGTTTATAGTTTGTTCGATGATCCAAACGGCGCACATTATTTCTCCGTATACCCAGGTGTTCAATTTATCAGTAGTAGTGTAGACATTGTTGGGCCAAACGGAAAAGCGGTGATGGCAGAAGAGAACAATAGTGTCGTACGAAACTCAAAATTTCTTTACGATGTAAAAACCAGAGATTGGCAAATTGGGGAATATTGGGGGTTTTTCATTTTAAATCGAAATGTTTCGTTTCAAAATACACGCCAAATCATTCGAGTCACTCCTACGGCTGAAAATGAAAATGGAAGAGAAAATATAGACTTACAAACACAAGTGAGTGGAACCTATACCATGTTACTTCCTGTTTTATATTTAGGACAGAAAGGAAATGATCATTTTAGAATCGGATTAGGATTTGGAGTAGGTGCAGTCAATTTACAAGGAACAGCTGATTTTAATGATGGAATTGGTTTGTTTGTGAATAACCAAGTGTTCAACTCTGGCAATACATTAGATAATAAAATCGACAACTTAGGAAGATATTCTCTTCTTACAACGGGAAATATCGATGGAGATCCTTATCGAGCCCATTTATTATCGAATTTATCACAAGGTAATAATTTAGAAAACCTCGCTATCTATTCCTTGTTTAATAATGGTCGTCCTTCGGCTTCTCTTGAACCACTCAGTTATTTTTTATTCTTAAATGCATCTGGCGGTCAACTCACTCCTTTGGAAGTTTATGCACTCGCAACACTTAGTAAAGGCCGTGTGACTTCCAAAACAAATTATGCAAAAAGTTATTATCTTTTCTATGAAATTCCAATGGGTCCATTCACCTTTCGGCTTGGTTTCGGTGGTCCATTTTATAACCAAAACAATTACACAATTGACATTACTGGTTTTGAAATGTCACTCTATACACCGATCGAATTCTAATCCATCATTGAATTCGAGTCGGTTTGATTTGGTTACCTAGTTGTTTTAATCCAATCAAGATTGAATCGCTTCTTTTAATGCGGCGATGTCGATTTTTCTCATTTGTAACATTGCTTGTGTGGCTTTTTCACGTTTGACTGGATCATTGTGTGAGATGAGTTCTAGAAGAATATTTGGTGTCACTTGCCAGTTCATTCCAAATTTGTCTTCACACCATCCACACATACTTTCCTTTCCACCATCTGCCGTGAGTGCATTCCAATAATAGTCCACCTCTTTCTGAGTATCAACACTGATCATAAAGGAAACACCCCAAGAAAACTTGAACTCGGGACCACCATTATAAGCAGAAAATTTTTGTCCGTTTAAGATGAACTGCGCTTGCATTGGATTCGCCAAAAGAATTTTCGATTTTTTAAAAATGGATACATAGAACTTTGCCACTTCTTCTAAATTCGCATTAAACATAAGAAACGGTGTGATCTGATGTGCTTGCGCACCTTGGAAACCTAGTTTCGTTTTTTTAACGATGGATTTGGTTGGTTTTACTTTTTTTTTCTTTGCTGTTGCCATTGTCTTTACCTACTTGTTTTAATCTTCCTTCTCTTTGTTGTCTTCTTTGATAAAATCATCAAATGGTGATTTATATTTTTTAACGTCTTTGCAAACGAGAGTCGCGACAAAGATTCCAAAATTAGAATCATTTGCCATTCTGGCACTAAATTGATCACAAGAAAAAAATTCAATGTCCTTCGAACAGCGATCGATGTCTTCCGATTTATAATAATAACCTTGGCTGAATACTTCAAATCGAGAAATGAGTTGTACGAGTAAAAACAAAGAATTGTTAGTTTGTGTCGAAAGACTCCTCCGCCATGGATCAGGATTGGTATCTCTTTCGTTATAAGCGTAAGTGAGTAATCCACAGCTATTGAGTTTGGAAAGGATTCTACTGGTAATCCGTTTGTTTGCTTCTGTCCCAGAAAGAAAATTTGGGCCCATTACTAAATAGTTACAACTAACATTGCAAAAACTGAATCCTAGAAGCAAAATAGTCAAAGCAAAAGATGGAATTCGTTTGGTGAAAGAACGTGTTCTGATTGGAGATTCTATCTCGTTCTGTTTGTAGTATATTTTTAAATGATTCATCTTGGTACTGTTTATTTAATTATAGTTTATTAGACTTTGAAAGTAAAACTCCCATAAACTCACTGGATATCCACTCTTCTTCAATCTTTGATCCTTTAAATTTGGATACGATCATTTCTTCCCATTTGATGACTTTGCCTTCTTTCAAGTTTTGGTGAGAAGTTGCCTTCATTTTTCCTTTGATTGTACGGATCCAAACAACCGTATCTTTTGATTCATGGACAAATTCTAATTTTTCAATTTTTAAATCGGTCAAAAATCGATTTAAGTTCTTCATCCATTGGCTCACGATCTTAAGGCCATGATATGTTTTTTGAGATGTGTTCGCTATATAATCAGAAGAAAAATAATCAGGAATCTTTGTTGTTTTTGGATTGGTAAAAAGTTCAATTAAGATGGAAGTGATCTGTTGTTTGTAATCCATTTTATAAAGTGTCCGTAATATCATTCTTAGGTGAACAGTGTGTAACCTAACCACCATTCCAAAATTCATCACTAGGATGCAGATTTGGATATCAGAAAATGAGCGGAATTGAGAAAAATTAGTTTCCTGGGAATAAATTAGATTGACAATAAATAGTTTGATATTAAACTATTTAAAAAAAGGAGATCTTGGGCCCTTTGCCTGAGGAACCACATGAACCAATTCGAATCCAAAACCGAAGGGGAAACAAACCCGGGAAACCTGATTTACCCAACATTGTTTTTGGGACATGGCAGTCCTATGAATGCCATCGAGGAGAATGAATTTGTAGAAGGTCTTCGTTTGATTGCCAAATCCATTCCGACTCCTAAGGCTGTCCTTGCCATATCCGCACATTGGCTTACCAACGGAACCTATGTCACCGCAATGGAACATCCACCCACCATACATGACTTTGGTGGATTTCCAAAGGCATTATTTGCAGTGCAATACCCTGCACCAGGTTCTCCTACTTTGGCAAAAGAAATTCAGTCCCTTGTGAAATCACAATCCATTCAGTTGGATTATGATTGGGGATTGGATCATGGAACTTGGAGTGTTTTAAAACATATGTATCCTGAAGCAAACATACCTGTGGTGCAATTGAGTATGGATTATAAACTATCCTTCGAATCCCATTTCCAAATTGCGAAAGAATTGATTCCTCTTAGAGAACAAGGGATTCTCATCGTTGCGAGTGGCAATATTGTACACAACTTAGGGATGGTGGCTTGGGAGCGATTGAACGAAACGTATGGTTTTGATTGGGCATTGGAAGTGAATCAAAATGTAAAAAATTGGATTCTATCAGGGGATATCCAATCCTTATTTTCCATTCGATCCAAAGGAAAAACATATGAATGGGCCATTCCCACAACAGAACATTATTTACCTTTGTTATATACGATGGGAACACAAATCCCTTCGGACAAAGTTTCCTTTTTCAATGACAAAGCAGTTGCCGGAGCATTGACGATGACATCAGTTCGTTTGGATTCTCAAGCTGTATCAAATGAAACATAGGTGATATAGATATGAAATTACCTCTCGAGTATTTAGTTCGAAAACCAAAACTTCCTACGGAGAATCCACCTCTATTGTTATTATTACATGGAGTGGGTAGCAATGAAGAAGATTTGTTTTCCCTTACCGAGTTTTTACCAGACTCACTTCTAATCCTATCTCTGCGAGGTCCACTCGTTATGGGAAGGGATCGTTTTGGTTGGTATGAAATCACATTCCAAGGAGGGATTCCTAAAATTGATTTAGAACAACAAAAAAAGAGCCACCAATTCCTTTTAGAGTTCTTAGATCAATTACAGAATGAATATCCATTTGATCAAAACAAGGTTTGGATTGGTGGATTTAGCCAAGGTGCTGTCATGTCGTATTCCGTTGGATTGGAACATCCCGATCGATTCAAAGGAATCATTGCTCTCAGTGGCAGATTGTTAGAGGAAACAAAACAAAATATCATAACATCTGCTGGAACTCAAAAACAAAACATCTACATTGCTCATGGAACGAATGACAATGTAATCTCCATTACTGCCGCCAGAAGTGCAAAAGAGTTTTTGGAATCGTCAGGAAGAACGCCGCATTACCAAGAATATGCGGAAGGTCATACTATTTCCAGGGAGATGTTGAAAGATTTAGTGAATTGGATGGAGAAGGAATTGTAAAAGGATTAGCTTATTTCTTTTTACAGTAAGTCTTTTGGTATTCTTCCTCTATCGAATTCGCTTTTTGATAATCCGAATACAAAAAATAAGGTAATCCAGTCAATACATAGAACCCATCAGCTCCAATGCCAAAACCAACCATAAAGGTGAAATAAATAAATACACCAGTCACATTCCATTGGCTTGTACTTAATTCTTTTAACTTAGCTTTAACCTCAAAATGATGAGCAATGCATTCCGGAGATTCGTTTTGTGGAAGATCGGGGATCGTCACACAAGAAGAAAAGGCTAATATTGAGAGAGATATAATGATATTTTTGATACGCATTTTTCAATGACTCGCTTGTTAGTTTTTTGAATGAAATCTTCGTAGACTTCCGTTCTTGTTAAACCATAAAAATAAATCGTTAAAGTATCCGATAAAGTAAAAGTTTCTGAATGAACAGAATCATTGTTTTCGATGGTATATTCGACTTCTATAATGTAATTGATTTCTCTAAATTGGATCGGCCATACCAGAGAAAATGGAAATAGAAAAGGTAAACTCCACCAATGATTCCTTGATTCAATCAACGTTGGTTTAATCTTTACATCAATAGATATGCTATCTTTTTCGATTAAATTATCTTTGTTGATATTGAATTTCTTCGCTAATAAAATATCCTCTTGTAGGAAGGTACTAAAAGTATATTTCCAGGCTGCTTCGATTTCCTTGAGATCTGGATTGGAAATTATAAAATTTCTAACATAGACATTCTTTCGATCATTATGGGTTTCATAATTTGTAATTTTTTTTGGAAACGGTAATTGTCTAATGTCAATTTTGCAATTGATCAAACTAAATGAGAATAAGAATAAAACGGAACCAATAAACCTCATTTTACCTCAATGCATATTCGAATCGTTGAATTTTATGTTGTAAGATACCTAGTCTCATTTAGCAATCATTATACTGTAAGTCAATGAATCTGCATTTCTTTTAAATAAGGAAAGTAAAATATGTTTTAGGGTTTGACCTAATAGCTGTCAGATTGTTTTGAATAGGAAGAAGAGAAGCGGAAAGTGAAAGTTCTCCCATTTGGATTCGGTTTCATTCAAACAGAATCCAAACTGGAAAGATTCTTTTTTTCAGGAATTTGTTCTAATCCGTAATTCCCAAACGTTTGAAGATGAGTGGAATCCGTTCCAAATAAGGTTTAATTTGGAAAATTTCATCCAAGTCAGATTCTTTTAGAATTTTTGAACACCTTGGGTCTTGTTTCAACAGGTCACGCAGATTTTTGGATTGGTCAGCCCATACTGCCATCGCATTTTCTTGTACGATGAGGTAGGCATCTTCACGAGTGATTCCACCTTTTTCGATGAGCCATAAAAGAACTTTTTGTGAAAAGATGAGTCCTCGCGTAACATTTAACGTACGTTCTGTGGCATCTGGATACACGTGAAGTCCTTTGAGAACAAAATTCATTTTTTCCAAGATGTAATCGAGTGCGATGGTGGAGTCCGGAAGGACAATTCGTTCGGCAGAAGAATGCGAAATATCACGTTCATGCCAGAGTCCAACGTTTTGAAGTCCTACGTTTACATTGGAACGGATCACTCGCGAAATACCAGAGATACGTTCACAGACCACAGGGTTTCGTTTGTGTGGCATTGCCGAGGATCCTTTTTGTCCTTTTGCAAATGGTTCTTCGACTTCTCGCCCTTCTGTTTTTTGTAAGAGACGAATCTCTGTTGCCATTCGATCCAAACTCGCAGCGACCACACCTAGAACCGACATATAAAATGCATGTCTGTCACGCGAGATCACTTGCGTCGCAATAGGATCTACTTTTAATCCCAGTTTGTTTAAGACATACTCTTCAATTTCTAAATCAATATTGGAATACGTACCCACGGCTCCAGAAAGTTTTCCCACAGCCACTTGCTCACGGGCATCTTTCATTCGTTCTAGGTTGCGAGTCATCTCCGCATAAAAGAGAGCAAACTTAAGACCAAGGGTCATTGGTTCTGCATGAATTCCATGCGAACGTCCGATACAAGGAAGGTCTTTGTACTCTTTTGCTTTTTGTTTGGTTGTTTCTAAAAGAGTTTCCGTGCGTTGGATGAGAAGATCCATCGCTTGCACCATCTGCACACAAAGTGCCGTGTCACCAACATCACTGGAAGTCAGTCCAAAGTGAACATGACGGCCTGCTGGTCCTATATAAGAATTTAAATTGGTTAAGTAAGCGATCACATCGTGATGGACTTTGGCTTCAATCTCTAGAATTTCATCTACATTGAATTTTGCTTTTTGTTTGATGGTTTCGAGGTCCTCTTTTGGGACTTCTCCTCGGTTCGCACGCGCTTCGCAGGCATAAATTTCAATATCTGTCCAAATTTTAAATTTGTTCTCTAATTCCCAAATGGCGGAAATTTCAGGATGGCTATAACGATCGATCATAAGGGCAGTCTTTCAGTGTAAACTTCTCTTTCAACTGGGAATTTTACGATTGCCGAACGATGTTCGAGTTTCATGTTTAGAAACTAGTAATAAATCCTAGGGGGGCATATGTCCAAAGAATTCGAAGGAAAAGTAGCACTGGTAACGGGAGCTGCCTCTCCCATTGGTTTGGGTAGAGCAATCGCAAACCGAATCGCATCGCATGGTGCAAGTTTGGTGCTTGTTGATTTGAATCAGGAAAAAATTGAAGAAGCTGCAAGAGAAGTAGAAGCAAAATTCGGTGTGAAAGCGATCGGTGTTGCTTGTAACGTAACAAAACCAGAAGATTGTGATGCTGCGATTAGCAAAACAAAAGAAGTTTTTGGAAAACTTGATTTTCTCGTGAACAATGCTGGTGTTTTGAAAGACAATCTCCTCATTCGTATGTCAGAACAAGAGTATGACTTTGTGATGGATGTGAATTGTAAGGGAGTTTTCCTTATGACTAAATCAGCAAGTAAACTCATCCTTAAATCTGATTCAGGAAGAATCGTAAATATTTCTTCTGTTTCTGGACTCACTGGTCAACCAGGCCAAGCAAACTACTCCACTTCTAAAGCGGGCGTGATTGCTCTTACTAAAGTTTCTGCTCGTGAATTTTCAGGAAGAAACGTTCTTGTGAACGCAGTATGTCCTGGTTATGTACAAACAGAAATGACAGGAACTCTTTCTAAAGAAGTTCAAGAAAAGTTAACTGATCCTGCTGTGATCCCACTCAAACGTCCGGGAAAACAAGAAGAGATCGCATCTGCTGTAAAATTTTTCTTAAGCAACGATGCTTCATACATTACGGGAACATTCCTCCGCGTTGACGGTGGTGCTGCTATCGGGATGTAGACTTTTTGTCTTTTGCCTTTGGTGCGATCGTGATTGGTTTTGCCACCTTTTGCACCTTAGGCGAAGAAGACTTTGTTTTGATTTCTTTTGCTTCTTTTTTTGTTTTTTTCTCTTTTGTAGTTTCTACGGCAGTTGTTTCAGGAATTGGTTTTTTCTTTTCTTCCATAGCAGGTGGTGCTTGGATTTCATAATCATACCTGACAGTCGAACTCCAATTTCCTGCAAAATCCCTCACACTCGCAAGTACTGTATGTTTCCCTGGTTCGTATAAACTTTCTGGTTCAAAGATTTCAAGTCTTCCATCTTTGGGAAAAAACTCGGCTTTTCCTGGAATTCCATCTACGGTAATATCAAATCCATCTGGCATTATCCCAGAACCAACATCCACTGCTTTTAAATACAGAGCGAAGTCCTCTCTTGGATACACCGTTTTGTTCATTAACTCATGCAAATAGATGTTTGGTGGCGTTTGGTCAGATAAAACCACAAAGAGACCCGTTTTTCGAAGTCTCACCTTAAAAAATTGTCCCCATGAACTAAAAGAAGAGCCATTGATTTTTTTGACATTTCCATCAGCCAATACTTCATACAAGTCGGCAGAGTTAATGTCTTTTGTTTTGGGAACTTTTACGTAGAGGTCATATCCCAAATTAAAATCTTTGAAGTCAGGACCAATTTTATAAACACTGGAAAGTTGGTTTAAACCTTGTGTGTTGATTTTGATTTGTTCTTGAGCTTCAATTTCAAAAAAAGCTTTGGAATAAACTGCATTGACAGGGAAAAATAATTCAACTTTTGTATCTTTCGATTTGAACGTAGTATAACGGTCGTAATACACATTGTATTTCCATTCTTTGGTGACGATATGACTATAGTCCCCTTGGTCTTTCAAAACATAAAAAGAAGCCAGTGACATTTGTCCACCCATACCTGTGGCGCGAATGGTCACTTCTTTGGGTTCCCCCATTTTCATTTGTTCGCTATCAAGGATTCCTTGTTCACGACCATTACTCCGCATTCCGAGTAAATCATTTCCGTCTCTTGTATGTAAGTAATAAGAAAAAGGATTTCCGTTGGGTTTACTAACGGAACTATCATATAATAGAACATTTTTTCTAGTATGTTCTTTTAAAATTTTGGATAATTGAAATCCTTGTAATACATTCTCACCAATTAACATATCTAAGGTGAATATACCTAGACGATTGTTATTGGACTTTTGGTGGATGGCAATTTGGATTCCCACCTTTCCTTGGATGAACAAGGTTGGGGATTCTGATAATTCAAAACGATTTCCACTCGTTTCGTAAAAGGGAATTTCAACGGTTTCATTTCGCCCATTGATGAACGTACGTGGAGTTTGGGGAGTGATCCTTAAAGTATTAAAAACGATTGGTTCCGCAGCGTTGTATCCTAATCCAAAATGCATTGGGTTATAATAAATATTGTCTTTAAATAATTCGAAGTGTAAGTGTGGAGGCCCCACTCCTGTATCACCTGAAAATGCAATGGTTTCGCCAGCATCTACTTCCACAGGTTCAGGAAGTGCTATGTCAAAGTCAGTTCTGTCTTTGAACCTTCTTGCTTGTTTTGATTTTAGGATTTGTTTGACGACCTTGGGTGCAAATTTATGAAGGTGTCCATATCGAGATGTCATTCCATCATCATGTTGTAAGAATAACGCATAACCGATGCTAGTCCATCTTCGTTGAACGCGAGTGACCTTTCCTTTCGCCACTGCCAAGATTGGGATTCCTATTTTTCCTCCAGTGGAAAAATCCTGACCCATATGAAAATGCCCTGTACGAAACTCACCAAAGGCACCAGTGATCGAATCATGACCTTTGACTGGCCATAGATAGGGATTTTTTAATACAAAACCTGGTGGATAATCAGAAGATGATATTGCTAGGAGAGAAACAAAACTAGGAATGAGGACTAATACGAAAAAACGCAACATCGGATTTCACTATAATTTTCGGCAAGTATGGTGAAAAGGCTTATAAGAAATCAAAGGACAGAATTCTTGTCCTTTGATTCCGCCTGCAAACAGTTATTGGAAAACAGGTCTTCTTTTTTCTTTTAACGCTCTCATTGCTTCTAAGAGATTATCGACCACACCTGGTTGTTTAAACGATTTTGTGGTGTCAATTTTGTATTGCTCCAAGTTTTGTAAGAGAGTTGCATTCAGTGTGTTTTTTGTCGCACGGTAAGCGGAAGAAGGAACCTTTGCAAGAGACTCTAATTTTTTAAGAGAGAGTTTTCTCACTTCTTCTGGAGTTTGTGCA
Source organism: Leptospira kemamanensis (assembly GCF_004769665.1). GTDB lineage: Bacteria > Spirochaetota > Leptospiria > Leptospirales > Leptospiraceae > Leptospira_A > Leptospira_A kemamanensis. The sequence goes on along the minus strand of NZ_RQGG01000036.1, from coordinate 70,643 downwards.
ATCTCGTCGATAAGACCAATTTTTTTTGCTTCAGGAGCTTTGTAGATCGTTCCTTCCAAACAAACTTCTGCCCAATATCTTGGTTCCACACACATCTTAATTCGATCAATAAAACTTGCAGGAAGTGGTAAACCAACATTCACTTCTGTAAATCCAATACGACATTTTCCATCTAACATGTATTTGAAATCAGATGCAACAGTGATCACAGCTCCCCCACCCATGGCATAACCTGTCACTTCCGTAATCAGTGGTTTATCAAATTTTACAAGTTCACCAAAAAGGATAACGATTCCACCCACTTCGTCTATGAGTTTGTCTTTGGGAGTGGAAAGAAGATTTTCCGCATCGAGTCCATTACAGAAAAATTTAGGATTTTCTGTTCCTAAAATCACTCCTCGTTTTTTTGGATCCGCTTTGATTTCTTTTAAAATCTCACCGAGGTCACGCATGTTTTGTCCTGTGAGTGAGTTTTGTTCATTCATTTGGAAATGAATGATTTCTCCCTTTCCATTTGGTAAATCGATTTCTTCTCTTTTGTAGTTCATACTTCTCTTCTTTTTGTGATTCAAATTCTATAGGTGATTGTTTTTATTTTTAGCTTAGTTGGAATTTTGATTCATTTATCATCTATCGTACAAGGCAAATTTGGTTCTTATATTGGATTTGTATCTGTTATATTTTCTTTATCGTTCTTTGTAGGAGATTGTGTTGTCTCTGTTGGATTTACATCTTTAGAAGTTACTGGACCCACACTGGTGGGATTCAATTCCACCTTCACATCCCCTAGGTTGGTAGGAGGAACAACTGGTGTTTGAGAAGGTTCTTTATTGGAGTCTTTGGCAAACTTTTCTTTTTTCTCTTTTTTGCGTTGTTCTTCTTTTTTAAGTTCTTCCATTTTTACGTATTCATCGAATTCGTTAGGAGCCATGAACACTAACATTCGTTCATCGTCTTTTGCATGTTCGATAAAGGCTCCCATATGGCGACCTGCAATAAAAATGACTTTGTCGTGACTTTGAAAGATTTTCATAACACGTTCAAAAACTTCGACTTCCTCTTTTCCAAGTTCAGGAACGACGCGCACATCAAAACAAATTCTTTCTGCTTGGATGGACTTTAGAAAATTGATGGTAAAGATTTTTTTAAATTCTGGAAAAACATATCGTTTTAAGTTAGCACGACATTGGAATAAAACTCGTCCATGTCCCCTGTCCACCACCACAAAGGAAACATTATCTCGTGTTTTGGAAGATTCACTAAATTTATATTCTTCAATGTGAGATTGAATTCGATCAAGTAATGCTTGTTTTGCGAGTGGCTTCACCATGTAATCGGTAAACCCAAGTTTTTTATGGTTTGCGATGAAATTACTATCTTCCTTGGGAATCATCGCCATAATCGGAATATTGTGAGTGATCACATCCCGACGAAGTTCCAATATAAATTCCAATTCCTTTTTGTCTTTGAAGGTTAAACCCATGAGAATGATATCTGGGTTGGAAGACTTTACATATTCTTGAACAGTCACCGAAAACTTCGTGATCACAACTCGTTGTCGTAGTCCTAAAAAAATATTCTCCAAATCCTGCGAGGAATTGAAATCGTTTTCGATGGCCATTATAAAATGCATAAAATATCTAAATGAGTCCTTCTTCGGATGCGACGAGAAACAAGTTCCCCACTTTCTTTTGTTTTTCCGATAAAATTTTGTCTGTCAGGACTTCTTTTACTACATCTTCATGAATGGAATGGAGTAAATCAAAATCCCTTTTGTAATCAGTCACTGTCATTTTTCCAAATAAAATATTGGCTTGGAATTGATAAATTTGGTGTTCCATTAAGAAATTTAATGTATCAAAATCTTCCACTGCTTCTGCGGTAATCACAGCTTCTCGGTTGTCTGCCAATCGTTTGCAATAATCAATAAAGGCTAAGTTGTCTAAAAACTTAATTTGGTCTTCTTCGATTTTGAATTTAAAACTAATTGGATCCAATTTGAATTCTTTGATCATAATTCCCAAATCCAGTACTATTTGATGAGACTGACTTTTTACGCCAAAGTCATCAGCAGCAAAACTCATTCCGTGAGAATAAAATGCATGGCAGACATCTTTTAGTTGGTATTTGGATTCATCGTATGGTTTTTCCACGAGCTCAAACCGGATATTTTCAGGAGATAAATCCTTTTTTAAGATGAGTTGTTTCAAACGATCCACTCGGTCATTGTGAGAGAAAGTATCAATTAAGGATTGTGGGGAAATATTGAATTTTAATAGGCCTGGTGCACCTTCACAAGCACTGATGAGTTTTTCTAAAATCAAAAGTTCGATACGGTTTAAATCTTGGTCAGAAGGGATATCATTGATTAAATCTTTATATCCAATGTATGCTCCCCCACCCAAAAAAACTTCCCCGCCTTTTACCGAATATGTTTTCTCTTTTGGATTGAAGATTACAGTGGGTTGGATCATCGCTTCATGCACTGACCCAGAAATATATGTATTTGCTTTGTTGTAATAGGTCCAACTCCAACGGACTAAATTGTCATTTAGATTTTTTTCAGAGGATTTAAAGAGTTCGGCAAAGATCTCTTCATTGTCTGAAATAAAATTGGATTGTGTACGTGAGACACCAAAGTGGAATGAAACAATTTTGTTTTGTAAACATTGTTGTTGGAATTTTCCAACAGAGTTTTCGATATTGGGGAACTTTTCAATGTCCCATTCAAATAAAGGTGAAATTCCCATTAACAAAATATTTTGTTTTTCTAAGTAGTGAAATCCAAACGAAATATCTTCTAAGTCCAAACAGGAATAAAATTCCGTTCTTAATAAATCCAAAAATTCAGTGAGTTCGATACCTGTTATGTTCTCAAATCGAATGAGAAAAAGTGGTTTTCCTTTGTTTTCTTGGATGAATTGTTTTTTAAAAACTTCCAAGTCTTTCATTCCAAAATAATAAGGACCAGTTAAGAGTTGATTTTTCAAATGTTACCTTCGTATATGATTTGATTCTTTAACGACGTCTTGTAATTTTATGAGAATTCAATAGAAAAGGCAACAAGGATAGTCACTTATGTATAGTTTTATTTGGTTTTTACTCATTGGTCTTGCGGCAGGTTGGCTTGCAGGTCGTATCCTTCGTGGGAAGGGTTTTGGAATCATTGCCAATTTGGTGATTGGTGTGGTGGGTTCCTTTTTAGGTGGGATTGTTTTTCGGTTTCTTGGCTTTAGTGCAAATAACCTAATCGCCGAACTGATCGTTGCTGTTGTAGGAGCGATTCTTTTGATTATCATTGCTGGGTTTATCAAAAGAAAATAAAAAAGTTTAGATAGGGATTCGGAACTTTCAAGTTCCTAGGAATTCATTCGAATCAAAAGAATCGTGAGAGACATAATTATCTCACGATTCTTCCCTCTCTTGCAAAGTCAGATTTTTTTGGAACCTTAGTCGAGTTCCACTCCTTCGCCTAACTCAAAGTTGGAGCTCACACCTTGGACATCATCGTTTCCTTCTAGGTTTTCGATGAGTTTCATTACCTTTTCGGCAGTCTCTTTATCGTTCACTTCGACGGTGGTCATTGGAATGTATTTGATTTCCGACTCTTCCATATTCAATCCTTTGGAAGAGAGAGCTGACTGCACTGCTTCGTATTCCGCTGGTGATGTGAGAACCACATACATGCCGTCATTCACTTGGATGTCTTCAGCCCCTGCTCCGAGAGCGAGATCAAACAAAGCTTCTTCAGAAATTTGATCTGCTTTGAGTGTGAGTTGGCCTTTTCGTTCGAAGAGTCGTGACACAGCACCAGCATTGGCAAGGGATCCACCAAGTTTGGTTAAAATACTTTTAATTTCGGGGGTTGTACGGGATTTTTTATCGGTGAGGACATCCACCATGATGGCAACTCCACCTGGTGCATAACATTCGTACAAACACTCTTCATATACCATCCCTTCGAGACCACCCGTACCCTTCTTGATGGCACGTTCGATATTGTCTTTTGGCATGTTGGCGGCTTTTGCTTTGGTAACCGCTAAACGAAGTCTTGGGTTTCCCTCTTGGTCACCTCCACCTTCTTTGGCTGCTACAGAAATTTCTTTGGCTATCCTTGTAAAGATGGCGCCTCTTTTGGCATCAATGGCTCCCTTTTTTCTTCGAATCGTCGCCCATTTCGAGTGTCCTGACATTGTAGTCTCCCATGGCTAGGATTTTGGATTCAAAAGATTTTTCAACAGATTTAAGTCGCCCTAGTTTCTTGACTCATAGAGAAAATTCCAGAGTACTGTAAAAAAACATCTACAAGGCAACCCATGATCGACTTTTCAATCACCGATGAACAAAAAGCCCTCCGCGAATTAGCCAGAGATTTCGCAAAAAATGAAATGATTCCCAAAGCGGAACACCATGACCACACAGGTGAGTATCCAAAAGAAATTTTGAAAAAAGCATTCGACGTGGGTCTGATGAACATGCATATTCCTGCCGAATACGGTGGAGCAGGGCTTGGGGTTCTGGACGAACTCATCGCTTCTGAAGAATTATTTTATGGATGTTCTGGGATGGCAACAGCGATCCTTGCGAATAACCTCGCCTTAGCACCTGTTTTGTTAGGTGCTGACGATTACGTCATGAAAAAATTCATTCAACCAATGTCTGAAAATTTTACATTAGCAGCGTATGCAGTCACAGAACCAGGTGCTGGATCTGACGTTGCGGGGATCCGCACTACTGCTAAACGTGTAGGTGATGAATACATCATCAATGGTTCCAAAATGTGGATTACCAACGCAGGACATGCGGATTGGTTTTTCGTATTAGCAAAAACAGATCCAAATGCTGGTCATAAAGGGATGACTGGTTTCATCGTAGATGCCAAAACTCCAGGAATCATCATCGGTAAAAAAGAAAAGAATATGGGACAACGTTGTTCCGACACACGTGGTGTGACTTTTGAAGATGTAAAAGTTCCGAAAGAAAATATGATCGGGAAAGAAGGGGAAGGTTTTAAAATTGCAATGGGTGCGTTTGACCAAACTCGTCCTGCAGTTGCCATTGGAGCAGTTGGTGTTGCTCGCGCGGCTCTTGATCATTCCATTCGTTATGCGAACACTCGTAATGCGTTCGGAAAACCAATTTCTGTAAACCAAGGTGTTAGTTTTATGATCGCCGAGATGGCACGTGACATCGAAGCAGGTCGTTTGTTATGTTGGCAATCCGCATGGCTCATTGACAACGGATACCGAAATACATACCAAGCATCGATTGCAAAAGTATTCTGTGCGGATATGGCAATGCGTGTCACGACAGATGCAGTTCAAATCTTCGGTGGATACGGATTTAACGAAGAATACCCTGTAGAAAAATTGATGCGTGATGCTAAAATTTTCCAAATCTACGAAGGAACTTCACAAATCCAAAGAGTGATCATTTCGAAATTCCTAAACGATGGAGTTGGGATCGAAACTCCAAACGCTTAAAAGTTGGAATTGGGATTGGTGGAAAGATAAAATTTCCACTGGTCCAATCCTAGTATGTTTTTACTCATCGATAACTACGATTCTTTCACTTATATTTTATACCAATACCTAAGTAAAATCGCACCTACAACTGTAATGCGAAATGATGAAACCCTTCCCTTGGATACAAATCAAACAATCAAAGCAGTCGTACTATCTCCAGGACCTGGTTTACCCAAGACATCCGGGAAACTTGTTTCTCATTTTCAGAATCTATATACCCAATTCCCTGTGTTAGGAATTTGTTTGGGTCACCAAACGATTGCAGAATCCTTTGGGGCCAAACTGGAACAAACAAAAGAGATCTATCATGGACGTCCATCCCCCATCGAACATAGTGGGGAAGGATTATTTAAAAAGATTCCCAATCGATTTTTGGCAAATCGTTACCACTCCTGGGCAGTTTCAAAACTGAATTTTCCCGAGGAATTGGAAGTGACAGCAGAAACCAATGATGGTGTGATCATGGGGATTCGTCACAGAAAATGGAAAAAGGTTTTTGGGGTTCAGTTTCATCCTGAATCCATCCTAACGGAATATGGAGAAACCTTACTTCGTAACTTCTATGAGGAAGTTCTTACATGAAATATTTTTTAAGATTACTGAGTTATAGCGTTCATTATAGGCAAAGGTTTGTTTTAGGACTCATCTTTGCATTGTTAACTGCTGTACTCAATGGTATCTCACTCACAGCACTCATTCCTCTTTTTGATTCACTTGGAAGTGACAAAAACAATCGTTTCCATTTAGATTTAACCTTACCCGAAAAAACCATTTTGGTGCAGGAAGTTTTACTTGGGGAAGATAGCCTCGATGGATTAGAGAGAATCAAACGAGTCATCATTTCCTTTAAACTCCAAGTCAATGATTACACCAAAGATATGGAACCAAAAGAGGTGGTTTGGGCAGTCTGTATTGCGGTTTTTCCCTTGTATCTATTGAAACTAGGAACTTATCTTTTGTCTGTCTATTGTATAGCGACCGCAGGTTACAAAGCCGTTCGTGACATACGACAAGAACTCTTTCAAAAAGTACAAAAACTTCCACTTACGTATTTTTATAAAGAGAAAACTGGACTCATTATGAGTCGTGTCATCAATGATGCTGAAATTGTGGCCGCAGTCATCTCCAGTAACTTACGTGATGCGGTAATTAATTTCTTTTATGTATTAACACACTTAGTCATTTTAATTTATCTCAATTCCGAACTTTTGGTTTTGGCATGTTTAACGGTTCCTGTTGTCATTTTACCTGTTACCTTGTTCACTCGTAAAATTTCGTCTTCAACTGCAAGATTTCAGGAAAAACTAGCTGATCTCAATGGACACATCCAAGAATTCATTTCTGGCATTAAAGTGATTCGAACGTTCCGTCAAGAAAAACAAGATCTGAAGAAATTTGATCACATCAACCAAAGGGTCTACCGTAGAACGTTTAAAGGTCAGTTTTATTTACAAATGGCCCCAAGTCTTGTGGAACTAACTTCTTCCATTGTGGTTCTCGGTTATTTCGCAATAGGTGCCAAATTTATTTATTCAGGTAAGTTCACACAAGGTGAATTTATGGCATTCCTTTTGACATTACTCTTTTTGATGCGACCACTCACTCAACTTTCTCAAATGGTTGGAAAAATCACCCAAGCCAATTCCGCAGGGAAACGCATTTTTGAAATCATTGATCGGGATCCTGAAGTCATCGAACATGGCGACGAAACTGTGTTAGAAAAAATCACAGAAGGAATTAAGTTCGAAGACATACATTTTTCTTATCCGGGAACCAACCAAGAAGTCCTAAAAGGAATCAATTTGGACATCAAATTGGGTGAGACGTATGCCTTTGTTGGAACCAGTGGTTCTGGAAAGTCTACCATGATGGACTTAATCCCACGGTTTTTTGATCCTACAGCAGGGCAGATCACCATCGATGGAATCGATATCAAACGTTACTCTTTGCAATCCTTACGTAAAAAAATCGGAATTGTGACCCAAGAGATTTTTCTCTTCCATGGAACGATTGCAGATAACATTGCCTATGGAACGGGTGCGGCCACACGGAAAGAAGTGGTGAGAGCGGCTCGTTTGGCCAATGCCCATGATTTTATCACCAAAATGGAAAACGGTTATGATACCATGATTGGTGTGCGTGGATTGGATTTGAGTGGTGGGCAAAGACAACGTTTGGTTATTGCGCGTGCGTTATTACGTAATGCGGAGATTTTGATCTTAGATGAGGCTACCAGTGCTCTCGATGCCCAATCAGAACGATTGGTTAGCCGTGCCCTAGAAAGATTATTCCAAAACCGAACTACCTTTATCATTGCTCACAGGTTATCGACCGTAAGGCGAATCAAAAATATCGTTGTGATTGAAGAAGGTGAGATCAAGGAACAAGGGGATCATGATTCCTTACTTGAAAAAAATGGTATTTATAAAAAATTATACGACAGTCAATTCGCAGATGCAGAGATCCAAATATGAAAAAAGTATTAATTGTAGATGATAATGATCGTTATGCGAATAACCTAAAAACCTATTTTGACCAAAAAAAGATTCAATCTGATCGCGCAGTTGATGCCAAACAGGGATGGGAGCTTTTCAACAAATCCAAAGATTACGATATGATTGTTTCCGATGTTACGATGGAGACACAAACCTCAGGACTTTGGATGATGCGAAACATTTACAAATCAGGTTACAAGGGAGTGATGGTCATCGCATCCACTGGATTTGATGTTTGGGGTGTGATGCCTTTTTCAGCTTATTTTTTATCTTGGTTTTGTGGGCTGCATTGGATGATTCCAAAAGTCCCACTCAAACAAGGGATAGTGGAATGGGTTCCCACCATCCTTGTTAAGGGAAAAACAAATCCTATTTAGGAAGTTTTACATCCTTCTCTGGATTGAATAGGTTTTTGTGTTTTCCTTTCTTTAACTGGGAATACTTTCCAGAATTTCCATCACTTCCTAATTGTTTTACTTCAATGATATCAATTTTGGGATAAAACACCCAACCTGTTACAAAGGCACTTCTTGCACCTGGTAAAGTGGATTCCATTTTCACTTGGATGTATTTATCAGTGACGATATTTTCACCCATACGCACTGCAAATTCCTTCTTTGTTTCCGAAAGGATGAGCCCTATTTCCTTTTCTTTGATATAAGAAATTGGTTTTGATCGTTCATTTGCTTCAGCTCTTAGGTAATCATCTTCAACGAGTATGATCGCATATTTACCAAACGCTTTTCTTTGTAAGAGCGACTCTCCAATTCGTTTTGTGAATTTTTCATCCGTTAGGGAATCATTCAAACGAATGAGAGCAAACGTAGCTGATAAGGATGGATTTTTGGTAATCTCGTCAATCGCCATTAAGGCAAAATTTGGATCTTCGTTTGCCACTCGTTCTAAAATTCGTAAACTTTCGCGACTTCCATGAATGGCAAGTGCTTCAATGGTCGCTTCTTTGATTTCTGTTTCTTGGGATTTTAAAAATTTATCAAAAATTTCTACATCTGCATCTAATTTATGATAGGCGAGACCTTTAAGAGCACCTGAGACAATCACCACATATTCAGAAGATAAACCTTGTGTTAGAATGAGTTCCCGTCCTGCTGGATCTTTTGTTTTTCCAAGTCCTTCAAAACTCACAGCAATCACTTCTGGATCTTCGGCTTTTGTCCCTGCGATAAAATAAGATAAGGATCGTTTATCTCCTAAATCAGAGAGAGCTTTGTATGCCGAGGGTCTCACTTGGTAGCCATCTTTATCAATCGCCGTTTGTAAGGCCACTCTACCTGCTTTCAAACGTCCTAACGCAAGTGCCGCAGCGGAACGAACTCGAGGAATGGGATGAGTTTGTAAGATTTTTTCTAAGTACTTTGGCTTACGGTAGTATTCCCACTTAAAGACTTGAACGAGACCACTGCGGATTTGTTCTGTATATTCTTTGTCTTTTTTTTCTTCATCAGAGAGGACTTCTTCCTCTTCCTTTTTTACCATCTCATCAATTTGTTCAGTCACTTTTCCGGTAACCTTTGTTTTGCGATTCAATCGTTTGATGGATATTTTTTTAGAAGGATCTTCTTTTGGAATGGTTACCTTCTCAGGTTTTTTAACAGGTTCGGTTTCCGTATTCATCAGGATTGGGTCTTCTGATCCTGGTTTCGTTTCCGGTTCCGCAATATCACGACCTTGGTTGTAATTACTGGAATCGGCTCTTAGGTTACGAATTGCATTTTGAATTCCAATTGCTTTTGGACTATATTGTTGTAAGGACTCTAAGATTGTTCCTAGTTCACGAGTCACGCGTCCAATTGTTGGACCGTCAAAATCATTTGGTGTGCTATCGATAAGAGATTGGTTTGTTTGAATGAGTTCAGGAAGACGAGTGATGATAGAAGGAAGGTCTTCTTCTAAATAAGCAGCAGCTTGCATTTCTTTTTCAACAGGTTCGCCAACTGTTTTTTTGCTATCAGCGCGCAATGCAATGTTTTCGCCAAATTCTAATAAAGCGATAGTTTTGTGAGCTTCTTCAATGAAGGAATCATATTTACGATTTTTCGTAACTGGAATGAAAACATCTTTTGATTTATGTGGATCGAGTTCACTTCCTTGGTATTCCCGATACTTTGGTGAAACATCTGTTAACTGGAAGGGTTTCGAACTTGCACATCCCAAATAGAGGAAGAGGAACACCCACAAACTGCCTTTCCAAATTATGTCTTGACCCTTTTGAAACATATGATAGCCTACTTCCATACTTTGAATATCGGATACGTACTATAAGTAAAATTAGCGGCAACCTCGCTGGTCTCAAGCCAAACCAGCTAAAAAAGTTAAAATCTCTCTCGGAAAGGCGACTTCGAGAGGATTTGATCATCTCCATGGAGCTTGCAAAGCTTGTAGGAGATATTTCCGTCGAAATTGGAAGGCAAATTGGCCTTCTCATTGAGAGGACGGGTTATGTCACCCATCTCATTGTGGGCAACGACCACTCCATCGAAATGCCACATTTAGACCGTTATCGAGTGGCTCATTCGCGCCTCCGAGGGCTTCGTTTGTTCCATACCCATCTCAAGGAACAACCGTTAAACCAAGAAGATTTAATGGACCTTGTATTAAACCGTTTCGATTCCATTACGGCGGCTTGTGTAGACAAAGAAGGGATTCCCAAATTCTTTTTTTCCGCCTTTATCAATCCTGATCCTGATGCAAAGGAACCGTGGATCCTATCTCCCAAACAATACCCTGGTCAACTTAAGTATGGTTATGCGGAACAAGTTGAAGCTTTAGAATCTGAATTCTCCAAAAAAACATCTAACCTCAAAGAATCCCAAAAAGAAAACCGCGCTTTCTTGGTGGGTGTGTATGATGTGCGAAAAATGAAACGATCCCCCGAACATTCCATGGCAGAATTGAAAGAACTCTGTCGCACAGCAGGAATTCATGTGGTGGATACATACGTACAAAAAAGAAATCCAGATCCTAAAACGGTTGTGGGAAAAGGAAAACTGCAAGAGATCATTTTAACTTCCGTTCACAAAGACATTGAACATTTGATTTTCGATTTGGAACTCACTCCATCCCAAGCAAAAAAAATCTCCGATGCCAGTGATCTCAAAATCATTGATCGGACACAACTCATCTTAGATATTTTTTCCAAAAATGCAAAGTCTCGTGATGGTAAGTTACAAGTAGAACTTGCTCAACTCAAGTATCTGAAAAACCGCCTATCTGAATTGGATGACAATATGAGTCGTCTAACAGGTGGAATTGGGGGAAGGGGACCTGGGGAAACGAAATTGGAGATTGGAAACAGACGAGTCGAAGAAAAAATCAATCGTCTTGAAAATGAATTAAAAGATCTCAAACGAAGAAGGGAACTCAATCGTAAGTCTCGTTCCCGTAATGAAATCCCAATCGTCGGAATTGTGGGTTATACCAACGCAGGAAAATCCACTCTTCTCAATGCTCTTACAAACTCTACAGTGATTGCGGAAGACAAATTATTTGCAACCTTAGATCCAACCACGAGAAGAATTCGATTTCCAGAGGAAAGAGAAATCATCATCTCTGATACAGTTGGTTTTATTCATGACCTTCCCCCAGATTTATCCCAAGCCTTTAAAGCTACCTTAGAAGAGTTAGGCGATGCTGATTTATTATTACATGTTGTGGATGTAACCAATCCCAATTACACGGAACAAATGGATGCAGTTGATACCATCCTCAATTCTTTGCAATTGAATGAGATTCCAAGGATGGTGGTGTTTAACAAAGCAGATGGTTTGGATGAAGAAACCCACGAGAACTTACAAAAAAATGGTGCCTTACTTGTCTCAGCAGTCACGAGGGAAGGACTCTCTCGGCTTTTAGATTTAATCGAATACGAAATTTGGAAAAAGAAGGAACAAAAACTTTTAGAAGTTACGTCCAGTTGAGAATGGCTTCTTGTTTGGAGTGATGAATATGCACTTTTTTTGGAAGGTCCATCAGTTGGATGACATTCTCTAAAAAGTGATTTAAACCCCCAATTCGAATTTTGCCATTTTGAGTTTCCACCGTTTTGATGATACCAATGAGGGTGGCGACACCTATGCTATTGATGTATTCCAATTTACTTAAATCTAAAATGATTTGGTAAATTCCATCCTCAAAGACCGAAGAAATGCTCCGGTTGATTTCATAAGCGTTGGTATTGGTGATTTGGCCCACAAAGGAAATCAACTGTATACTTTCCCCTTTGACTTGGATGGATTCCGTTTCAATCACTAGAGAAGGGAATGTAAACTTTGCCATGAGTTTACAGGTTCTCCAACAAACGAATGGCAACAGTCTTTTGTTTGATGATTTCTTTCATTGTATCAATTTCCACCAAAGATTTTTGAAATTCGCCTTCCGTTGCTGCATGGGTAACAACAATCACAGACACAGGTTCGGAAGTGGATTCCTTTTGTTGGACGGATGCAATGGAAATATTATGACGGCCCAAAATTTGAGAAATTTCGGCAAGGACACCTGGTTTGTCCACAGTGGAAAAGCGAAGGTAGTATCGAACTAAATTCTCAGGTTCAGGGAATCGTTTTCCTTCAGGGAACAAATTCTTTTCTTTGGCGATGTCTTTGCTTCCAAGTCTTGATGCATAGTAAATGATATCAGATAACACTGCACTTGCAGTAGGCATCCCACCAGCACCTTTTCCTGTCATCATTCCTGAATCGGCTTCTTTGGTTTTATAAAAGACCGCATTGGATTCGTTCATTACGTTCGCAAGTGGGTGATCCAGGGGAACAAGTGTGGGATGAACTTTCGTTAAGATGCCCGCCGAACTTCGTTTAGAGATTCCAAGCAGTTTGATCCGATAACCAAGCGAAAGTGCTGCTTGGATGTCCATGGATTGTAAATCAGAGATTCCTTTGACGGAGACGGTTTGAAAGGATACAGATTCTCGGAAGGCAAGACTTGCCAGGAGACTAATTTTATGGCCAGCATCAATTCCTTCTACATCGAAGGTTGGGTCCGCTTCTGCAAAACCAAGCTCTTGTGCTTTTTTTAAAGCAGTGGCATAGTCCCAAGACTCTTGTTCCATCTTGGTTAAAATAAAATTAGTGGTTCCATTGAGAATCCCACAGATCACTTCAAATTCACAAGAAGCAAGTCCATCACGTAATGTTCGGATGATGGGAATGGAACCTGCCACAGCTGCCTCATATCCCAACTCAACTCCTGCTTTTTCGGCGATTGGGTAAAGTTCACGGCCTTTCTCGGATAACAATGCCTTGTTTGCTGTGATGACGGCCTTTCCATTTTCTAGGGCAGAACGAACGGCAAGGTATGCGGTGTCTGTTCCGCCCATCAATTCAACAATCATATCAATATCCGAACGTTTTGTAACCGAAAGCACATCGTCTGTGACCGGTATGTTCGTTTTTCCTTGGAGTTTTCCCGGGCTACGGGTCGCAATTGTTGTTAGTTGTAAGTTGATTCCATAATGACGTTGGATTTTTTCTCGGTTTTTATCCAAGAGTTGGAGTAGACTTGTGCCGACAACTCCGGCACCCAATAGACCAATGCGAACTTCTTTCATCTAGGATCATCATTTCTTAGGAGAAACGGAAACACACTTAAAAAAATTTTAAAAAAAAACAAATTTGAGAAGAAGTTCTTCAGCTTTTCCTGTTTTTATGAGATAACTATAATTAGAATTGTCTCGGCAATAAGGATTATCATTATGGCAACGAAAAAATCATCATCTGCCGCTAAGAAGAAGGCTGTAAAAAAAGCGGCCAAGAAAACAAATACGGTTAAGAAACAATCTACACGAAATGAAAGCGCTTCGCTTTTCGGAAATGACGAATCAGCACAAGCTTCACTTCAATCTCCTGTTTCCCATTCAGAGACTTCCTCACATGGGGAAAAAGAATCTGGAAATGGAGTGTATCTATTTTTAGTTTTAGCGGGAATTCTCGCAATCGGATACTTAGGGTATGTCAAATACCTAAAACCAAAGGCTCCTACAGCGACTACACAAGCAGAAGCACCAAAAGCTCCAGCTGACGCTCAAACGAAACCAGTAGCAGAAACACCTGAGAAAAAAGTAGAAGAGGCTCCAAAAGAAGTTTCTACCTCTGGATTCCTAGTGGATAAAATTGCTTCTAAAAAATTCACAGAAGCAGCTGCGTATTGCAAATCAGTGGGTGGAGTGGTTCCTTCCAAAGACGATTTGGTTCAATTTGCAGCAACTGCTCCAAGTGAAATCAAAACGAGCGAAGATAAGTTTTGGACAAAAACGGAAATAGACAAAAAGTCTGGTTTGGCTTACCGTTTTTCCAACGGAAAGGCTCCAAAAGTAGACAAAGCTACTTCTCTTAAAGTTCTTTGTAAAAACTAATCTCTAACGAGAGTTTGATTGGATCGGGGCAAGGATTTCTCTTCTGATTTTGAGAGCAAGATCAGTGGAGGCAAACATCTGCCCCGAACCATCTGTTAGATAAAAACTATCTTTCGCCCTTCCTGTTTCAAAATCCGTTTCAATGGTAGCACTTAAGATGTTGATTTGGTTTTGCATGAGAATACGCGAAACATAATACAACAAACCTCGTCCTGCACTACTTTCTAAATACAAACAAGTTTGGTTTCGTTCTGGTAAATCACTGAAAATAAACTCAGGTGTTTCCTTAAAAAACGTAGCAACAGCTGGTTCTTGGATTTGTAATTTTTCGAGAATCTCTTCAAATTTTGCATTTTTGGAAAAAACGGAATCCATCATCATTCCGAGTTGGAAAGCTGCTTTTGTTGTGTCGCCGTCATCTGCTTGCAAAATAAACGAATCGATCGTATATTCATTCCCTTGTTCAATGACTGTGCTCAATTCACCCGAGAGGATGTCCATTTTGAGTGCATAAATGATCGTAGCAATCCTGTGAAAGGTTCCAATTTGTGTGGAATCAGTTTTTAAGGAAATGAGGATGTTTTCTTTTTCCCGTTTGTATTGAAACTCGATCAATTTGGCATTTCCTTTTCCCACTGATTGTATACAGGCACAGGAAATTTCAATCAAAAGGTTTCGGTGAAATCGGCCGATGATGATAAAAGACAGTATGAAAAAATTACTATTGATTCTATTCGTTTTGGGGTTTTTCTTCACACCCCTTGTTTCAGAAGAGGAAACGTCGGAAGAATCACCCTTCGCAACGACAAAAAAGAAAGTCCAACTTTGGAAAGGCGAAGTAACGGGAGTTTATAAAAACAGGCTTTGGATCAAAGTCCGAATTTATCGAAATCAAAAGATTTCTAAGTATTCCATCCCTGAATTAAAATCCCTGTTTGCTGAAACCAAAGAGTTTCCCGTATATCAAAAGTTAACACATCTCAAACAAGGTTTACTCATTTTGCGAGATACCATCTGGGAAGAAAAAAATATCAATAAAAACAATCAATTTATCGAAGTAGTGTTAGTTGGTGATTATAAACCAGATCCTACTTCCAAAATGAAAGAAATTACAACCGATGCTTATATTGCAAGTTATGTGGAAGAAGATTTTTTTACAGAACCGGATGCTTTCTTTAAAGGTAGATATACTCCTCCACGAAAAACTGTTTTTCATCCGAAAGACCGAAAGGAAATGGTTTTAGTATCCCGAGGATTATTTTTATACGGGCAAGGAACAGATCCTTCTGCTGACAGTTTTAACCCTTATTTTTTAGAACCGAAGGCTGCTAGTCTCAAAGAGATTCCTTCTTTTTACATTGATAAGTATGAAGTGACGAATGCCGAATATGATTTCTTTTTAAAACAAACAAATACCAAATCTCCTCCTCATTGGACTTCAGGAAAGTATCCGGAAGGAGAAGGGGATCATCCTGTGGTGCATCTTACCTATCGTGAAGTGGAACGGTATGCGGCATGGGCTGGAAAACGAATTCCTACCGAATGGGAATGGGAAAAGGCGGCACGTGGTCCCGGGGTAGTGGAATACACAAACCGAGACGAAACGCTTGGATACCAAATCACTGCCACCAAATATCCATTTGGTGATGAGTATGATTCTTTGTATTGCAATACGAGGGAATCAAAAATTGGGAAAACACAATCTGTATATGAACTTTCCACAGAAGGTGCAAGTCCTTATGGTGTCATCGGAATGTGTGGGAATGCAGCAGAATGGACTTCCAGTGATTACCAATTGTACCCAGGCCATCACATCAAAAACTTTTCCTTTGGAAAAATTTACAAAGTGGTGCGAGGGGGATCGTACTCAGATTCTGCCAAGAATTCAACAGCAAGTGCCAGATCCTATGGTGGGATTCCTAACCTAAGTGAAGATAGGCGAGCTGGATTTCGATTGGTGATGGATTACAGAGACTAAACTATTTTGGACAAGTCTCGTTTTTTTTACCGAGTTTTTTGCAGATTTTCCCGAGAACATCTTGTTCTTCTGGGGAAAGAACGGCAAACTCTGATGTAATTCGTTTTACGTGGTCAGGAAAAATCTGTTCAATCAGTTTTTTACCATCGGTTGTGAGGTGGACAGAGATAAACCTTCTGTCTTCCACTCCACGAACCCTTTCTACCAAATTTCGTTTTTCCAAGTTATCAATCACAAGTGTGATGTTTCCTGTACTTTTGAGGATTTTATCCCCCAAGTCTTTTTGGCAAAGAGGGCCCAAGTGGTACAAAGTTTCCAAAACTCCAAATTGGCTTTCTGAAATATTCCATTTGTTGAATTCAGAAATAAGCCTAGAAGACAAAGATTCCGAAGCACGTTTTAATTTGATAAACGCGTCGAGAGCTTGTACTTCCTTTTTAGATCCTTTGAATTTAGTTCCCATTGGTTTAATATCAAACTATCAAATCTCAAACCATTTGTCAACCGGTTTCTTGGCTCTTTTGGAAAAGTTCCTTCATGAGCCGTAAGGTTCCCGTAAGACCGAGAACCACAGAAGAGCAAGCCACACCACCCATGAGAGCACCTGCGACTCCTGGAGAACAAGCATCTGCACCAGTGAGATAAAGATTTTTGACAGTCGTCCTTACTCCTAACCATTCTTGGCGAAAGCGTTCTGGTGTACAGGAAAGTCCATAAATGGAACCTTCTTTGTGGCCAGTAAAGAATTCGGTGGTGATCGGTGTGGAAAGTTCAGTAAACTCAATGAGGTCTCGAAATCCTTTGAACCGTTCTTCTAAAAATTGCAACATCCCTTCGGTAATGGTCGCTTTCAATTGGTTGTAGTCTTCCCCTCGTTTTTTCCAAGGTTCTTCCTTCCATTTTGCAAAATTAGAATAATCAGCAAAACTAATGGCTTCGGCGGTATGACCTTCCGCTTCTGGGTTTTTCAGAGATGGAAAAGACAAATACATCATCGGTGGTTTCCCCTGGATCAGTCCATTTCGGTTCGCATAACTTTCGTCATGGTCTACGGATGGAAAAATCCAATGGTTTTCTCCATGAAATCCGAGTTTCGATGGTGATTCTTTAAATCCAATGTAAAGTGTGATGGATGTTGTCCCTTGGGTGCTAAGCGATTCCAAAGGAGTTTGAAAGTCCTTCGAAAACTGTTTGGGCAATAGTTTGTTATACGTAGTATAAGCTCCTGCATCTGAGATGATGACATCGGCAAAAAAACTATGTTCGGAGATGGTTTTCCCTTTTTGCACATCTACTTTCACTCCAATGGCTTTGTCCCCATCCAAAAGAATTTCTTTTACGGTATGTAGGATTTTCATCGCACCACCGTTTTTTTCGACAATTGGTTCAATGGAATCTACAATTTTGGAAGAACCACCTATTGGAAAGTAACCACCGTTAAAGTAATGGGCCACAATCATTGCATGGATCGCAAAAGAAGAATCTTTGGGAGGAAGGCCATAATCTCCCCATTGGGAGCAGAGTAGAGCTCTTAGGTCCTCATTTTGGAAATGAGAGTCCATGTATTCTTTTGTTGTGATGTAAGGAGTTTTAATGTGATCCAAACCAAGTAATTTAGCGGCTTTCTCAAAAAAAGCAGGTAAGGCTTTTAAGGTGAAGTGACGTCCAAACCATTGTGTGAAGGTTTCCACATCTTTGAAGTACTGGTCGATAGCCTTTTCTTCTTTGGGGAATTTGGATTTGAGATCATTCCGAAACCGTTCTTTTTCTCCATACACTGGAAAACTAAAGTTTGGGTAATCAAAAACTTCAAAAGGTTCTTCCATTTTTTTCCATTGGACACCACGTTTTGTGATCGAATCAATTAGGGTTCGTAACATGGAACCTTCTGCCAAATCACCGATGTAATGGATACCTACATCCCATTCAAATTTTCCCAATCGTTTGAAGGTATGAGTAAAGCCACCTAACTTAAAATGACGTTCGAGAACTAAAACCTTTTTGTTTGCGACTTGTGATAAAATGGAAGCGGCGGTTAATCCACCGATTCCAGAACCAATGATGATGACGTCATACTTTGTTTCCATGTTTAGTATTTTGTCTCAACGGTGTATTCCAATGTGACTACCTCATTTGCTTTGAGTGGAACATCCGCATAAGATTTTGTAGAAGATTCTTTTATGAATTTATGTGAAGATTTTGTGATGTTCCAATCACCCCATAAACTAGCATAAAAACGAATTTCAATCGCTTCTTTTTTACGATTTCGAATTTCTACAGAATAAGATGACTTATCTCCTCTGGAAAGTTTAAAGACTTCATAAGAAAGTCGTTTTCCGTTGGCTACAACATCAAAGGCCTGACCTGTTTTGATTTTTACATCTTCGTTTTCAGGAGTATGATCGATTGTATCTTCCCCGAGTAATTGTTGTCTTCCTTTGGAATCAGCTTTAAAAACTCGAATGGTTCCTTGTGGAAGTGGTCTGCCTAAGTTATTCTTTTTAGCGTTTTTAAAGATGTACTTAATGGTTGCGTTATTGAAGTTTTTTTCATTTCCCTCATACATAGGAAGGTTTTCGAAAACAAAGTATTTTTTGATTTCAATGCCTTCAGATTGAAAGAGTTGAACTTGTTTTGTTTGGTTGTAACCAATTGTTGTTGGTTGGTCTAAGGTATAGAGGTAATACTCAGAAAGATTCTCTTGGTTGAATTCGGGGGCCGAATCAGATTCTTCATATTCCTTCATCATGGATTTTTTTATAGAACGTGGTTGTGGTGAGTAAGCTGGGCGATTCGAAATCAAATTTACTTTACCCGCAACTAATTGTAGAACTGCATTTTTAAATTCAGCACCCGAGTTGTTGTTGAGTGTGACCCAAGAGTTGAGACCACATTCATTTTCTTCTTTGTCTAAAACAAGAATGTAGTCCGCTGACCAACCAAGCCCATTGGTTTGGTAAGATACTTCCACAGCCTGTTCTTTTTCCGTCTCATTCTTCAATTTCCATACTAACGTTGGTTTAGCGAATAAATTCTCTGGAATTGTTGGTACAGTGACACGCCCATTGTATCCTAAGGAAACTTCGTTTCCAATTTGGTAAACTGGACTTCCATTATTGGCGATGAGTTTTGCTTTGACCGAAGTGGTTTTTTCTTTGCCATCTTGGTAAAGGGTCACTTCTTTCCCAATGTATTTGTCCATCAATCGTTCTGGTGAAATTAAATCGTATTCATAGTTTTGTTCGAAGACAGTTAGTTTTTTGGGATCTTCCCCTTTGACACGAACGGTTTGTGGGATGATTTGAGAAGGGACATCTTCAAATCGTAACGTACGAATTCCTTTGGTTAGATTGAGAACCCGAGTTTCTCGAACAAGGCCAATTCCACCATTATAAATGGTAACACTCACTGATTTTCGATCCGAGTCAGTGGATAAATCAAAGGAACTATCAGAGGTGATGCTGGCAGTGACAAAAAAGAGAAGCGCAATACTTGTAAAGGAAAGGATTTTGGATTTCATGTATTCTCCCATGAGCATTCAACAGTTTGGGAACTTAAAAAACGAATGCAACCAAAATCGTTGGGGGAAAACTGCACTTTAAGAGGATTCATATGGCAAATGTAGTGAAAATTGGGGTGATTGGTGGAACAGGACTATACTCAATCGACGGAATGGAAATTCTTAAGGAAATCCATCCAGATACTCCTTGGGGAAAACCATCTGATACGATTACGATTGGTCGGTTCAAAGGAAAAGAAATTGCGTTTTTACCAAGACATGGGAAAGGACATTTTTTAAATCCAAGTGAAGTTCCAGCACGGGCCAATATTGCCGCATTAAAACAGTTAGGCGTCGAAGAAATCATTGCCTTTAGTTCTGTGGGAAGTTTACGACAAGAAATTGCACCTAGAGATTTTGTGATCCCTTCACAAATCATTGACCGAACAAAAGCAAGACATGCAACATTTTTTGAAAATGGAATGGTGGCACATGCACCATTTGCAGATCCTTTTTCCCCTGGACTTGCTAAAAAAGTAGAAGCGGCGGCAAAACAAATCAATCTTCCTATTCATTCTAACAAAACATTGATTTGTATGGAAGGACCTTTGTTTTCTACGAGAGCTGAGTCCCATATGTATCGTTCTTGGGGTGCTGATATCATCAATATGACAGTTTTACCGGAAGCAAAATTGGCACGAG
The DNA here is from genome assembly GCF_004769665.1 of Leptospira kemamanensis. Taxonomy (GTDB): domain Bacteria; phylum Spirochaetota; class Leptospiria; order Leptospirales; family Leptospiraceae; genus Leptospira_A; species Leptospira_A kemamanensis. The sequence continues at coordinate 50,056 of NZ_RQGG01000036.1, read as the reverse complement.
AAGCAGAGATTCTTTACCAAATGGTTTGTATGTCTACAGACTACGATTGTTGGAAAGAAGATGAAGCACACGTGACTCTGGAGATGGTTCTTGCTAATCTTAGCGCGAATGCCGACACAGCAAAAAAATTACTTTCTACGTTAATTGATCATTTAGGAAAGTCGGATGACAATAGTTTGGTGGGAAGTACAAAGTTTTCTCTAGTGACTTCACCAGAAAAACGAAATCCAGAACAAATTGCGAAGTTAAAGTATTTGTTTCCTACTTATTTTTAAGTATGTTGCACGGCCTGCTCCAAAGTCGGAAAAATTTGGAGCAAACTTTTGAGTTTAGTAAGTTCTAACACATAACGAACTTTTTCGGAAGGGGATACAATCCGAATGTATCCCTGTTGTTTTACCAACCGAGAGTGAATTCCAAGACAAACTCCTAACCCTGAGCTATCAATGTAACTGACTTGTTCAAAATTTAAAAAGATATGATGGATTCCTTTGGAAATTAAGATTTCCAAATTTTCTTTCATGACTTGGGAATTGTATAAATTGATTTCGCCAGATAACTCGAAATAAACGGCAGATTCTGGAAGTGGGACAAATTTCTGTTGTAGGACTTCCATTTTGAAGTCTCCACTTTCTACGTTATAATCATCCCAATTTTGAATCATATAGAAATTTCCTTCACCCCATCCGAGATTTGAAACTTGTAGAAGTCTAACGCAAGGTTAAATTTTTGTTGATAACTTTTTTTCATTTCTTCATTTATTTTAGCAAAATGATCTTTTTTGTCTAGTACGAGTACGCACCCGCCAAACCCACCACCTATCATCCTTGCCCCCACTGCCCCGAGAGCTTTGAGAGTGGAAACGATAAAGTCTGTTTCTTCACATGACACTTCGAAATTTTTTGACAACGATTCATGGGTCGCAAAGAGAGCATTCCCTACTGACTCCAATTGGTTGGATTCCAAACCCTGGATGACTTGTTTGGTTCTTTCCCGTTCGGATGTGACATGGATTGTGCGTTTTTTTTCTTCCAGACTTAGGCCACAGAGTTGGAGTTCCTCATCGGATAGAGTTACATCATAGAGTTGGAGAAACTTGGGAAATTTTGCCTGAATTTTTTTTAAGGCGGATTCACATTCTAACCTTCTTTGGTTATAAGCGCTGTCTTTTAAGTTATGTTTTACATTGGAATTGATGAGATAAAATTCATATTCATTTAGATCAAAGTGATGGTAGGTATATTGGAGAGTGTCTGTATTGAGGGAAATACAATCGTTTGCTTTGCCCACAGCAATGATGAACTGATCCATGATTCCACATTTGGTTCCAACAAAATTGTTTTCGGCCTTCTGGCCAATCACAGCGATAGTTTCTTTTTTGATTCCCAATCCAAAACTTTCTGAAATTGCAAAACCCGTGACCACTTCTAAAGCAGCAGAGGAAGAAAGACCTGAACCTTGCGGAATATCACCATCTACTAATAAATCAAAACCAGGAATGGAAAAACCTAACTTTTCCATCTCTTGGATGACACCTGTGATGTAATCGGTCCAAGGAGAGTTTGAATTTTGATGGAAGGGTTTTTCCACTTTCACTGTTTCCTGGTAAGTAACAGAGTGGAATTGGTAATAGGATGTTTGATTGGGTCTTATGAAAACTTGTACAGAAAAATCTATTGCGGCTGGTAATACAATTCCTCCCAAATAATCCACATGTTCTCCAATGATATTGATCCTTGCGGGGGCACCAAACAATCGTGGATGGGAATTTGTTTTTCCAAATATACGTTCAAATTGATTCAAATTTTCTTTACTTCTCAATGAATCCACATCATCTTCCTTTCGATGCTATACTTTATTTTAGGACAGGTGCTATGTCGAATCTAAAAATTTCGGATCGCTTTGTGAAACCTTTTCTTTCTACCTCTCAATTGGAAATAGAATTAGAAAAAGCGGAAAAAGCCCGTCAAACGGTCTTAAATCGAACAGGACTTGGCAAAGAATTTTTAGGATGGGTGGACCTTCCTAGCCAAACCAAAGCAGAAGATTTACAGAACATTCGCAAAGCTGCTGAAATGATTCAGTCCCATTCTCAATACCTAGTTGTAGTCGGAATCGGTGGAAGTTATTTAGGTGCTCGAGCAGTCATCGAAGCACTCACACCCGAGTTTAGCACTCCTGAGACACAAAAGAAAACGGTTAAAATTCTATATGCAGGACATCATTTGGATGCTGATTACCATTTTCGATTACTCGCTTTTTTAGAAAATAAAGAGTTCTCCGTAAATGTAATATCCAAATCAGGAACAACAACAGAACCTGCAATCGCCTTTCGTCTGTTACTTTCTCTGTTAGAACGTAAGTATGGAAAAGAGAATATCAAAAATCGAGTTTTTGCCACAACAGACAAAGCCAAGGGAGCACTCAAACATTTAGCAGATGAATATTGTTTTCCAACCTTTGTCATTCCTGATGATGTTGGAGGAAGGTATTCTGTTTTCACACCCGTTGGACTTTTGCCCATTGCCGCTGCTGGTTTTAGTATCAACAAATTGATCGATGGTGCCAAACAAATGGAGTCAGAATTAAAAACAACCTCCACCAAAGAAGGGAATTTGGCATCTCTCTACGCAGCGATCCGAAATGGATTGTACGCTATAGGGAAAACAACTGAAATTTTTGTTTCTTACAATCCTTCGTTAGGTTATGTATCCGAGTGGTGGAAACAGTTATTTGGTGAAAGTGAAGGGAAAACAGGGAAAGGAATTTTTCCCGCTTCAGTGCAATTTACAACTGACTTACATTCCATGGGCCAATACATCCAAGATGGGGAACGTAAACTTTTGGAAACCGTCATCAAAGTGGAAACTCCCAAACAAGATGTGTATCTCACGGAAAAAACGGACGATAACGATGGACTTAATTATTTGGCTGGGAAAAAACTTTCGGAAGTCAACCAAAATGCCATGTTAGGAACTTTGATTGCTCATAAAGATGGAGGTGTTCCTTGTTTGGAAATCACAATGCCTATCATCAATGAAGAAACGTTAGGTGAACTATTGTATTTTTACGAATTTTCTTGTGCCATTTCTGGTTATATGTTGGGAGTGAATCCTTTTGACCAACCAGGTGTGGAAGATTACAAAAATAATATGTTTGCTCTATTAGGTAAGAAAGGATTTGAAAAACGTAAATCAGAAATCTTAAGTCACCTGGAAACGACTTAAGAATGTTTGAATGTCTTTGAGATGGTTACCAAATACATCTTTGGTTTGGTAACTTTCCCAAAGTTCCTTTGTCCCTAAATCCAAAACATGCCCAGAAAAAATTTCTCCCGTAATCTCACCACGTTTGGCACATTCTTTAAATGTATCGGATAAATCATAATACCGATTGGTTTCTAATTCTGCCAAACACATTGGATTCAAAACTGCAAGTCCAATGTAATAATATTCACCGTTGCCAAAGGACAAGGTTTGGTTTTTTTCAATAGAAATTTTAGTATAATTTTGTCCTTCCGGTATAGGTAATAAATAAAGGTGAATTTTACTTCCATTCGCTAAACTATCTTTAGGCGAAAAATCAGGATTTGGAAAAAATAATGTATCTGGATTGATGAGTAAAATTGGTTCTGAATTTAAATTTTCTCCCAGAGCCGTTCGTATTCCACCTGCAGTTCCGAGTATGATGGATTTTTCTTCTGCTACCGTAAGGGAGAGTCCTTTCCATTTTTGTAAATGGTCAACAATTTGTTCGCCTAAGTAATGTGTGTTGACCCAAATCTTTTGAATTTTCCACAATTGTAATAGATACAAAGCATAATCCAAAAGAGTAATGGATTGGATTTTGAGAAGAGGTTTGGGAGTGTTTTCTGTGAAAGAACCCATTCTCTTGCCAAACCCTGCTGCAAGGACAAATGCATTCATAACTTACGAAATTCCGGATGTAAATTTAATTCGTCTCTCAAACTTCTCACAAAGATATACAATGAATCAGCAAACATTCCTAATTGAATGATCTCTTCTAATTGGTTGAGGCAAGAGAGAATGGATGGTTTGAACTTATCTTTTTTATGATCAACTACCATTCGAAAATAAGTTCCTAATGCTTTAAAGGAGCGTTGTAGGGCTTGTAGATAAAAACTATCTTTGAATTTTTTCGATTGGTCAATGTTTCGTTCTTGAAAGTATTTGAGCATACTCATTCGAAATTCCCTGGGAAGTGGGTAGTAGGCATCATATAAAATCGAAGCCAAATCGTATTGGGGAATACCCATTCTAGCATCTTGGTAATCTATTAAAGTATAATCAGAGTTTGGTGAACGTAATACATTACGACAATGGAAATCCCTGTGTGTAAAAACATTGATTGGATACTTGTCTAAATAACCTACCGTTTCTTCGATAAACGCAGCTGCTTCATTGGAAAACTTGGTTTTGATTTGATATTGGTTTTGGAAGGCAAAATATTTTTCCAATGTAAGATTGGTTTCAAATTTCAGTTTATCTGTATCAAACCTTCTTTGTTTCACAAAACTTGGTGGATCCAAATTTTGTAATTTTAAAATCAAATCAATTAATTTAGGAAATTGGTCTTGGTAATCATTCAGTTGGTAGGAACTAAAATCCAACTTTCCTTCAAATGACATACAAAGGATACCTAAGGAATCGTTTCGATCTAAAATTTTTGGAACATTGATTCCATTGACATCCAAGTAGGTTGAAAGTGTTACGAAATCTTCATTGATGGTATCATCGATACAAACAACTTCTTCTTTTTCGGAATTCGTGATATGAAAGTATCGTCTACTGGATGCTTCTTCTTGTAAGGGAATGATGTTACAGTTTTTGCCGTAACGAGACTTGATGTAATCTAATTGGGATTCGTTGGTTCCAGAAATCACGATACCAACTAGGTTTCGGAAACCTCTGGAAAAATAAAATGAAATTTAGATCCTTTTCCTGGTGTAGAATCAATTTCCAAATGGATTTCAAAATTATCCACGATTTGTTTGACAACAAACATTCCAAGCCCAGTGCCTTTCCCGAGTTCCTTCGTTGTAAAATATGGTTCGTAAATTTTTTCCAAAGTTTCAGGAGACATCCCCTCGCCGTCATCTGTAACGATTAGGTGTCCTTTCTTGTCTTCAAAGTAGGCTTTGATTTCAATGGTTCCAATATTGTTTGTCGCATCTGCTGCATTCAAAAGGATATTGGAAAGCAAAAGAGCAAACTGGTCTGAATTCATTCGGATGGGAATGATTGTATCTGAATCTTCTCGTTTGATTTGGCAGTATTTCAGTTTGGCCGTCTCTTTGAATACTTGTAATACCGAAGAGATTTCAGAATTCAAATTTAGGGTTTCCAATTTTTCATTGGTTGATTTTACGGACTTACCTAATTGTAATAAGTTGGAAGTGAGAGCTCTTAATTTTTCTGTTTGGTTTAAAGTGACTTTTAAAGCACGATCTTTTAACATCAAATCCGCATTTTCACGCGATGCCATTTCTACAAAACCTTGAATGGCGGTTAGGGAATTATTGATTTCGTGACCAATACTGGCAGCAACCACTGACAAAAATGCCCTTCGTTCGGAATGAATCAGTTGTTCTACCATCAATTTCTTTTGAGTCACATCTCGAATCACACCTGTGTAATAAGAGTCACCATCTAGGCTATAGGAACAAATGGCAATGTCTGCAAGAAACGTTGATGAATCTGATCTTTGTAAGGTGACGTCTGATAATTGTAGAGTTGATTTATTTGGTTCTTGGCTGAGTACATTGGATACTTGGTTCATGTACTTTTGCATTTTATTCTCGGTAAATAACATTCGTACATTTTGTCCAATCAAATCAAGGGGAGAATGATAACGAAACATATCAAAACTAGATTTGTTTGCTGAAACAATTACTAACTTGTGATTAATTGTGATTACGGCATCTGAGGTTGCATTTAAGATGGCAGCGTTTTGTCTGTTTAAGTCTAAATTTTGAGTACGAAGTGCTTTTTCCAATTTTTCAGACAACATTAACTTTTCTAAGTCTGAATCTTTTTGGTTTTTTACTTCTAACGCACGTTTTACGACAGATAATAATTGTGTTCGATCAACTGGTTTTGAGATATATTCATAAGCATGATAACGAATCGCGGCTTCAGCAGAAGATAAATTGGGATTACCAGTGATTAGTATCACAGGTAAATTGATATTTTTATCAGCGATGAACTTGGTAAAATCAATACCAGACATTCCAGACATTAGAATATCAGAGATAACAATGGAAAAAGTTTCACCAGATTCAATTCTTTGAACTGCATTTGTGGCCGACTCAGAAAGTTCGATTTGGTAACCTTCTCGTGACAAAACACGTTTTAAGGCGATCCGAATGTCTTCTTCATCATCGATGATTAAAATTTTATCCATTTTCGTCTGTGTGAGCTGGAAGAAAAATTTCTACTTTTGTTCCAACTCCTTCCTTGGTTTTCATATATATTTCACCGCCATGTTCTGCGATGATCTTTTTTGAGATCGAAAGACCGAGACCTGTTCCTTGTTTGTTTCTTCTTGTGGTAAACAAGGGTAAAAAGACCTTTTCTAAAGTCTCATCATCAATTCCTGGCCCATTGTCTTCTACTGAAAAAACCACCCAGTCTTTGTTTTGACTCTTAACAAAGTCAATTCCCAACTCTATTTTTGGGTTCTTACGTGGATTTTCCATTTCCGATAGAGCATTAATTGCATTCACCACACAATTGATCAACACTTGTTCGATCTCCTGCCAACGTACAAAAATTCCAGGTAAATTGGGACCCGCATGGCGAGTGAACTCAATGTTTTTTTTTCGACAACTGACTTCCACAAGCTCACTTGTTCTCACCAAAATATAATAAGGTGATACAAAATCTCGATGTGGACTTTCCATCCGACCCAAATCGAGTAATGCTTTGACTAAATCGCGAATTCGTAAATTGGCAGATTCAATTTTTTTTAAGATATTCCTTCGTTCATTCGGGTCAGCTTCATCAACGGAAATCAAATCTTCCAAATAGAGAAGAGCACTTTGCAACGGGTTATTAATTTCGTGCGCAAGTCCCGCTGCAATTTCACCAATACTTGCAAATTTCATCGATTCGATCAATTGGCGATCCAATCGTTTTGCTTCCGTGATATCAGAAAACACCAACATCACTTTTTTATCATTGGGATCGAGTCTTCTGACAGGAATATACTTAATTTCAAAAGTTTTATCTTCACCTAATAAACGATATTCGAATTCGGCCACTTGAATGGTTTGTGATTGGATGGAATTTTGTAATACCGATGTGAGTTTGGTTTTGAGTTCCAAGTCAAAGTAGTGAAAGATATTTTCGCCCACTTCAAATGCTAATAATTGGAATAATAAAAATTTAAATATAGGAGCAACTTCTAAAATGATTGCTTCTTGGTTTACGATCACAAACCCATTATTGATCGTTGCAAAAAAAGTTTTGAGTTTATCTTCCCCATACTTAATTGTTTTTTCTGCATGTTGAATGATGGAAAGATCTAACAAAAGAATATTGATTTCTTGTTTTGATAGATTTCCTGGATTTGTAAGAAAACTTTGCAGTTGAAACTTCTGTTTCTCTCCAAAGCCAGACTGAATTTCTAAATTTTGTTTTGTGTTTTGTTTGAGAAGTGTTTGTTTTGTTTCTTCCGATAAGGAAAGAATTTCAAAGATGGATTTTTTCCGTATTTGATCTAACGTGAGTGTAAAAAAATCCAAAAATCTTGGATTGGCATAGAGTATATTACCAAAGGAATCCGTTTTTAAAAACGGAATTTCTAATTCATCTTCTTCTTTGTTTGAATTTGTATCTGGTTTTGTGATCCAATCGATGTAGAAAACATAAATGTCTGTGTTTTCATCAAAGAATTCTTTTACAGAAGAAAAACGAATGTTTGCCAACATGATCTCTTCCTTTGTTTTTTTGATTCCAACGGGAGAGGGAAAATTTGCGTTTTGTTTTTCCAATACATAAGCGATCAAATCATTTGGATGATCCAAGAAGGAATCAATTGGTATCGGATTAGTAAATTGAATCTCCAGTTGTTCTTTTAAGATGTCATGGCAAAACAAAATATTCTGGGATTTAAGATCGACGAAAAGGAATCCTTGAGGGGAATGGGAAAGTAACTCCGATAACTTGTGAATTTTTGTTTCCAACATTATGATTAAACTTTTTTACCGAAGCCTTTATCGAAATTATCAGTCCCAGAGACGTAAATCAATGAAAAATATGGGTGGAATTCCCTCTTATGTCAACATGGGAGGCCACCAAATTTTTTATTGGAAATTTGGAAATGGGAACAAAAAACCAATCGTTTTTTTCCATGGTTTACTGGATGAAAGTTTTGGCTTTCGTCGTGTCGTCAAAGAATTGTTAAATGATGGGCATCCACTCTTTGTATTTGATTTGCCTGGATATGGAAAAAGCAAATTACCTCTCGTAAAATACCTTTATCAAATTGATGTTTGGGCAAGTTTACTTTTGGAATGTTTGGAGATTTTAGATTTAAACCAAGTTTGTTTGGTTGGTCATTCGATGGGTGGTCTTATCTCTCAACATCTGGTTTTAGCCGACCGGGCGAAACGTGTGGAAAAGTTAGTTCTTTTGGCGCCAGGGGGAATCCCACATCCGGAACGCGAAAAGATGCGTAAGATTTTATTTCCGAAAACAGAACGCCAAGTGGTTTACCTTTTGCGTTATTTGTATGGAGAAGAATTTCCGGAGCCAGGTTATCTTTTTCGCCATACACTTGTTACCATTTGGAATGATAAACCAAATGAGTATTTACAAGAGAATACATTACGAAGAGAAGATGAAATCTTTTTTGGAGCTAAAATGAAAGGGATTCAAATTCCTACCTTAATTTTGGCAGGTGCTGAAGATGAAATCACTCCACCATTTATGATGGAGCAAATGAAGTCTTATATCAAAAAAAGTAAATTGGTTTGGATTCCCAAAATTCGCCATGCCATCCATTTAGAAAGACCTGATGTAGTGGCCGCCAATATTAGAGAATTTTACAAACGTTAACTATTCCCCATCATCCCCTATGGCATCGACAGGGCACATGGCCATAGCCGCTTTTGCTTGTTTTTCTTCCGTTGGGTTAGTTGGTTGTTTTTTGAAAAAAATGTGCGTTTCGTCCGCATTGTATTCTAAGAGGTTTGGTGCTTCTTTGACACAGTCATTGCAGGGAACACAAGTCTGGTCGACATAGTATTTTCCTGGTACATTCTCGGGTTGTTTGATACTTTTATCTGCCATACAGTATTTTTACTTTTTAACAGACCCCCCCTTATAAAATAAAGCATATATGACGAAAAAGAACATCCTCATCGTAGAGGATGAACCATTCCTCGGACTCAATATCAAACAGAAAATCGAATCCTTTGGTTTTCATGTGATAGCTGTTGTACCATCTGGGGATGAAGCGTTCCAAATCGTTTCAGAAAAAGTGCCTGATCTCATTTTAATGGATATCAACTTAGAGGGATCGCTTGATGGCATCGAAACAGCAGAATCCTTACGCGAACAGTTTTCGGTTCCAGTTTTGTTTTTGACCGGTTTCTTAGATGAAACATCAAAACACCGTATCAACCAAAATTCATCGTATGCTTATCTCATGAAACCTTTCTCCACAGACCAATTGAAAGAAGCAGTCTCTGGATTTATGACTTAAACTTCTTCCTTCCTATCCCAAAATATTAAAAATTCACGATTTCCATCTGCCCCTTGGATAGGAGATTCCTTTAAACCCTTAAAACGAATTTTAGGATCAGTTTTTTTGATTTTATGCCAAACCGTTCGAATCGTATAACCAATCTCATGCGAATCTTTGAGAATTCCTTTTTCGAGTTTGGATGGGTGGACTTCAAATTGGGGTTTGAGAAGAGTGATCCCGAACCAATGGATGTTCGGAAATTTTTGAAATAGAGGAAGTAAATAACCAAAAACAGGAATGAGAGAAATAAAACTTAGATCCATGGTGATCCAAGTTTCCTTTGTGAGTGGTTCTAGAGGAAGAGTTGGTAATTCCTTTAAATGGGTTCGATCATAGACGACCACCTTAGGATCATTTGCGATCTTTTGAGCCATCTGTCCATAACCCACATCGATAGCGAAAACTTTCGAAGCACCGTTTTCGAGTAATACCTGACTAAATCCGCCAGTCGAAGCACCCAAATCAAAACAGGTTTTTCCTTCGATCTGGATATCTTTCCAATGATCAAATGCCCCAAGTAATTTGTAAGCACCACGGGACACATAGGTTTTGATTTTTTCTTTGGTTCGAACTTTGTCTTTCGGTGTAACGAGGGTTCCCACTTTGGAGACAATTACATCATTGATGAGGACGGATCCAGAAAGAATTAAAGATTGGGCATATTTGATGTCTTTCGCATAACCTTCGCGAACAAGAAAAACATCGAGTCTAATTTTTTCTTTCTGCAATGTATTTCGGTAAACCTAAAAAGAATTCATGATGTAAAGAGGGAAGTTCTCTTGCAAAACTGATGGCTTTGTCTACTGATTCGGACCTTAGGGATTTTGCTTTGTCCATTCCAAATAAACCTGGATATGTTAATTTTCCTGCTTTTGCATCTTTCCCTGGTGTTTTTCCAAGTTCTTCTAAATTGCCTTCTACATCGAGAATATCATCTGTGATTTGAAACAAAAGTCCAATCTCTTTCGCATAACGCGAAAGTACGGCCTCTCGTTCTGACCAATCAGGACGTAATCGATTCCCTAATAAAAAGGAAGATTCAATGAGGGCACCTGTCTTTTTTTCATGGATGGAATGGAGTTTGGATTCGCGGTTCGTGGTACTTGGATTTTTTTCTTCTTCGATGTCTTCCATTTGTCCTTGGATCATACCAGTCATTCCTGCACCTGCATGGAGGATTTGGATGGAGTCGCGAATGAGGAAAGGATCGTTTGTTTCCATCATGGATAACAAATAAAAACTGAGAGAGTTGAGTGTGTCACCGGCCAGAATTGCTGTGGCTTCATCAAATTGTTTGTGACAAGTGGGTTTTCCCCGACGTGTGTCATCGTCATCCATAGCTGGTAAGTCATCATGGATCAAGGAATACGTATGAATGCATTCAACTGCCAAGGATGCTAACAATACCGAATCATTTTTGAGATCCGAAACATGTTTGGGTAATTCGGAAGGACCAAAAAACGAATTGAGAACAAAAATAGGTCTTACTCGTTTCCCTCCAGCTTGTAGGCTATACAAACAAGCATCTGTTATGCGAGTTTTGGGAGAAAAAAGTTTTGGTGTAAAGGATTCAAAAAAAGAATCAAAAAGTTGTTTGGAAGTTTGTAAGATGTTGGGGAAGGAATTTGGCACGATGGAAGGAGATCGGTTCTTTAGTAAGAACCGATCTATTCTTGGTTCGAAGCTTAGTTAAGCTCGTATCCTTTGAAGAAAAACGCAATCTCTTGTAATGCGTTTGCTACAGAGTCAGATCCATGAACTGCATTTGCTTCTTTGCTTTCTGCAAATAGAGCGCGGATGGTTCCTGCTTTTGCTTCTTTTGGATCAGTTGCACCAATCACATCTCTCCAATGTGCCACTGCGTTGTCACGTTCTAGTGCACAAGCAACGATTGGACCAGATGCCATGTAAGTGCAAAGGTCGTTGTAAAAAGGACGAGCCGCATGGACTGCGTAAAATTGTTTTGCGTCTTCTAGGCTGAGTTTTAGGAATTTCATTCCTAGGATTTTAAATCCTTCTTTTTCGATTCTTTGAAGGATGTCACCGATGTGTTTGTTTTTCACTGCATCGGGTTTAAGCATGATAAAAGTTCTTTCCATATCTCCAGTTGCTTGGAGAAACCGAAAAAAGCAATCGAATCTTTAGGTGGTTAAAAAACGTACCAAAAGAAAAGAAGTGGGGAGAAGGTCCATTTTTTCAAAACCTAACTCTTCCCAAACATTTAGGTCGATGAGAATCAGTGAATACCCTGTGATTTGGTTGATGGCAATTGGATATGGGTTCAAATCCGTTTCGGGTTGGATGAGGTTTTCCACCTTGATTTTGTTTGATTTCATTCCCTTTAAGGAAGTGAGCTTTTGTGCAAAACCTAAAATTGGATCTTTGTCCCCTTTATAAAGGATGGCCACTCGTTCTATGGATTCGAGTCCGTTGTCAATGAGAACCCCCACGGTGGCAGGACAATAGTTCAAAATGCCTTTGATTTTCCCTCCCGTATAACTGCGAGAAAACAATGGTTTTGCCGCCCCAATGAGGAGGATGTCCGAATGTTTGATTTTAGCAAAATTGACAATTTCATAGGTGACATTGTCTGTGATGCGGTATTCTGTTTGGACTTGGATGCCTAAACTAGAGCCTGTTTGGCGAATCGCTTCAAAACTTGCATCTCGATACTTCCTGATTTCTTCGTTCGATAGGGAGTCGTTAGGCGAAATATGTAAAGCAATGATTTCTAAGTTTTTCTTTTGATTTCCAGAAAGGGAAAATGCAAATCGAACCAAACTTTTACCCATTTTTTCTTGGGCAAAGGCAACTAAGACTCGGAGTTTGCTATCGGATGGTTTCTCAGGATAATTTGTATTTGCTGTCTTAGCAAAAAACTTTTGGATCCCATCCAGAAGTGGTCCTGTAGAAAGTGTGGTGACAAGAGCCATCAGGACAAAGACAGCAAAAATTTCGGGACTGAGGATTCCTAAATCATAACCAATATTGAGGACTACGAGTTCCATTAGGCCTCGTGTATTCATGAGAGCCCCAATGGATAAAGAGTCTTCCCAATTGGAACCTGCGATCTTAGCGGCAAATGCACTTCCAATGAACTTACCGACAACTGCTACAAGTAAGACAAGACCAAAAACTAACCAAAGGTGAGAACCATTGAGAAGAGTGACTTCTGTCCGAAGTCCTGTGATCACAAAAAAGATGGGTAAAAATAAGATGACAGCGATGTCTTCGATCTTTTCAGCAATGAGTTTTTTTAAGTTCCCTTCTGTTGGCATAATCACACCAGCTAGGAAGGCACCGAAGAGTGCATGGATCCCAATCACTTCTGTTGTGAGAGAGGATAAAAACAAGATCATTAAAATCAAAGCAACGGCTGTTCTTGTTAGGTTCTCTCGGGAAATATAAATGGAACCCAATCGTTTGAGAAAGGGCGCCACCAAATAAATCATAGTTAAGATATAAGCAAATGACAAACCGATCGTAAATAAAGCGGTGTTGAGGTTACCTGCTTTAGAGATGGTCACAATGATCGCAAGTAGGATCCAGGCAGTGATGTCATCTGCCGCCGCACAAGTGAGCACCATGGCACCGAGTGGAGTCCGTGTGAGATTTCGTTCTTGAAGAATGCGTGCAAGAACTGGAAACGCAGTGATACTCATTGCAATTCCCATAAAGAGGGAAAAGGATAAAAATCCTACGTTCTCTGGAGCATAATCTGTGTAAAAAAAATAGGCCAAGGTCATCCCTAAAAAGAAAGGGAAAATGATACTCGCATGACTGATGATAATTGCGGAATGCGCTTTGTTTTTGAGAACAGAAAGATCAAGTTCCATCCCTATGATGAACATAAACAAAACGAGACCAATTTGGCTTAAGGTTCCGAGTGTAGGAAGGCTTGCAGGTGGGAATAAAAATCCCATCGTTTCAGGAAAGTAGTATCCGAGAAGGGAGGGTCCGAGTAAAATCCCGGCAACAATTTCTCCCATGACCGAAGGTTGTTTCAACTTTCTTGTGAAGAGATATCCAACTAAACGAGCACTCCCACATACCACGATGATTTGGATGAAGAGTAATGCGAGGGGATGGTGGAAACGATTGAAGAAGTTTTCTGTATCTAAATGTTCACTGGCAGTGATGGTTAGGTTTTTTGCGATTTCTAAAGCACTACCTGCTTGGAGTAGGTAATAACCCAAAGACCCAAACACCAACAAAGTGAAACCGTAAAATACAGAAGAACGAGTTTTCATAGACCCTCAAGGTTCCGATCAAACGGAGAATTTTTTCACAAGTGCTTCGCCAACAACATCTGGTACTTGATTGGATACAGCTCTGCCGTGTCTTGCTACTTCTTTGACGATTGTGGAGGACACAAAAGAGTACTCATTGTCTGCCATTAAGAAATAAGTTTCAATTTCAGGGGCTAATTTTTTGTTCATCAGGGAAATTGCATATTCATAATCAAAATCAGTGACCGCACGAAGGCCACGAAGGATGACTCGTGAATTTTTTTCCTTACAATAATCCACAGTCAGGCCTTCAAAGGAATCAATTTTGATTTTGTCCCAACCTTGGAAAACCTTTCCAATCATCTCCACTCGTTCTTCCGGTGAAAAAAGAGATGTTTTTTTGGAATTAATCGCAACGGCGATGATGATTTCCTCAAAAAGAGGATGGGCTCGCCGTATCATGTCTAAATGTCCATTGGTAAATGGATCAAACGAACCTGGGTATACGGCGATATTTTTCATCTTAGTGATTTACCCTTGCCCATTCTTTCATTGGAAGGCCATACAAATTGATAAACCCTTCGGCATCATATTGGTTGTAAAGTTCTTCCTTTTCAAACGTTGAGAGACCAGCGTTGTACAAGGATTTGTTGGACTTTCTTCCCACAACTGTACAATTTCCTTTGTACAATTTGATACGAACGGTTCCATTCACATACTTTTGTGTGTAGTCCATATAGGCACGAAGTGCATTCATTTGGTTGGAATACCATTGGCCATTGTAAATGTATCTGGCAAATTCTTGAGAGAGTTCGTCTTTTTTGTGTTGGGTGTCTCTGTCAAGAGTGATGGATTCTAAATCACGGTGAGCAATGTGGAGGATGGTTCCACCAGGTGTTTCGTATACACCACGAGATTTGATACCAACGAGTCTGTTTTCAACGATGTCTACACGACCCACGCCGTTTTTTCCACCTAAGTCGTTTAAGGTTTCCATCACTTCGAGTGGATTCATTTTTTTACCATCGATGGCTACACAGTCACCATTCTCAAAATCCAATTCCAAATAGGTAGGTTTGTCTGGAGCTTTTTCTGGCGAAACAGTTAGGATAAACATATCCTCTTTTGGTTCGTTGAATGGATCTTCTAAAATTCCCCCTTCAAAGGAAAGATGCATTAGATTTCGATCCATGCTATAAGGTTTAGCGGCTGTTACGGGAACAGGGATCCCTTTTTTCTTCGCATATTCGATAAGATCTGCTCGGCCACCAAAATTCCATGTTCTCCATGGAGCAATGATTTGTAAGTTAGGCGAAAGAGCTTTGAAAGTAAGTTCAAAACGAACTTGGTCATTTCCTTTTCCTGTGGCACCATGGGAAAACGCATCGGCCCCTTCTTTTTTGGCAACTTCTGCCATCGCCTTAGCGATGAGAGGACGTGCGAGAGAAGTCCCGAGTAAGTAACGCATTTCATAAATGGCATTTCCACGAATGGCAGGGAAAATAAAATCACGTGCAAATTCCAAACGTAAGTCTTGGATATAAACTTTGGAAGCCCCTGTGTTTTTTCCTTTTTCTTCTAGGCCTGTCAGTTCTTCTTTTTGACCCACATCGGCACAAAAAGCGATGACTTCACAACCATAGGTATCTTTCAACCAAGCAAGGATGACTGAGGTGTCGAGTCCACCTGAGTAAGCGAGAACGATTTTTTTGGGAGCAGGTTTCTCTTTCATAGAATAAGGTCAAAATAAAAGAAAAAACCAAGAACACAATTAAATATTGTCTGAATCGAATTACTATCATAGATTTGGTGGATGCGTTTTTTTGTCTCTTTTTCGATTTTTCTATCCGTTGGGATTTTGACGATCCAATGCAAAAAACAAACCTTGGAAACAACCGAAATCTCTTCATTCCTTCCGAAACCAAAGCTGCATTTGCAGATGGAAGGGAAAGGGAAACGAGGTACTGTCATCGGTATCGAACCCTATCTCACCAAATACAGTTACGCATCCGAGGAAAGTTTTTATACAAGTGTAAGGGAATACGTAGAGAAAGCAAAAGACAACGACGCAATCTTTGTCGACAGAACCATCCTCGTTTTTCCCGAATACATTGGCACCTGGCTTGTTGTCACAGCGGAAGACAAATCCATTTTTGAAAAAGAAACCATTGCCGAAGCCATGGAAACATTGGTAAAACAAAACCTTGGTTCTTTCCTGTGGCATTATCTCTTTAGCAATTCTTATGCAGAAGATCACCTGAAGGAAACTCTCTTTCGGATGAAGGCTTGGCAAATGGCTGATCGTTACCAAAGGATATTTTCCCGATTAGCATTGGAGTATCGTGTGGCCATTGTGGCGGGTTCCATTGTGTTACCTCATCCAAAAGTGGTGGAAGGAAAAATCACACCAACGGATGGTTCTTTGGAAAATGTAAGTTTTTATTTTCATCCAGATGGGAGAGTAGATGAACAAATCGTTCGCAAACTCTTTCCGATCGCAGAGGAAAAACAATTTTTATCGGAAGGTGAGTTGAATCAAAATCCAACTTACCGAACCTCTCTTGGGAAATTGTATACAATGGTTTGTGCTGATTCTTGGTTTCCAGAAGTGTATGAAGCACTCGAAAATTCAGAAGCAGAAATTTTGGTGGTTCCATCCTTTGTCGCACCTAATGAAGCCTGGTTGGAAAAATGGAATGGTTACAACGGTTATGCGAATCCCAAAGATGTTTCAGGAAAAGATATTGGTAGCATAACGGAAAAAACAGCATGGAAACGATATGCGATGTTAGGCCGTTTAAAGAACCCCAAGGTCAAACTCGGGATCAATGTGTTTTTTCGGGGAAAGATTTGGGATATGACAGCTGGTGGAGATGCTTTTTTCCAACTGATGGGAAAACCAGTCAACAATTTGGTCAAAGAAGAAAAAATCCAAGGTAGGTTGTATGTATTCTATCTCTAGAAAGTCATTTCTTGCATTCCTTCTTTTTTGTGCGGGAATCAAATCAAAACTCAAATATTGTTACTTTAGCGATTCTGAAATCAGAACACTCACTCGTTTTTCTGAAGTGGTATTGCCAATCCATGAATCAAGTATGCCTAACTTAGAAGAAGCGAATGTTATGCGAAGATTGGATGAAGAGTTGTATTTTGTTTCGGAAGAAATCCAGGAAGACTTTCACTCTGCTGTTATGGTTTTGGAATACTTACCATTTTTATACGGCAGGTTTCGGTGTTTTTCCAATATGGAACCAGAAGATCGCATTTCATTCTTAGAAACTGTGTCTGATACAGATTCGGATGTAGTTCGTGCTGTGATTGGGAACTTAAAACTTTTGGTTTGCCTTGTATACTATGGTCATAAGTCCACTTGGGATTCCATTTCTTACCCGGGTCCCTTTGCCAATCCCCCAGAGAAATGGAGTGAAGCTCGCCTCCACTACCAAAACTTACTCAAAGGAAATTAAGGGTTAAGATGAAAAAAACAGGGATCTATCGGGATTTCAAAAGTTACCAACCAGGGGAAGTGATCACAGTCGATGTCGTCGTGATTGGGTCTGGTTGTGGTGGTGCCACCATGGCCTATGAACTTTCCAAAAAAGGAATCAAAGTGGCACTTCTGGAACAAGGTGGGAATTACCACACAGGAACCTTTGATAATAACGAATTGAATATGGCAGGGAAAGTGTCCGCCGAACGGAATTTTCACACCACAAGTGATGGTGGGATCAATTTGGTTTATGGAAATAATTTAGGGGGAGCATCCGTTCACTACTGGGCTGATAGTTACCGCACTCCCGAAGATCGCCTACTGTTGTGGAATCGGAAGTATGGCATCGAACACCACCTTCCTGAAGACTTGGCTTCGTATTGGAATGAGTTGGAAACGGACTTACATGTCACACCTGCCACGGAAGAATACTTCAATCCAATGAATCGTTTGTTTCGGAACGCATCACAACGATTAGGTTGGGAAGGTCACAATGTTCCCCAAGCCAGAAAAAATTGCCAAAAGTCAGGGCATTGTATGCAAGGATGTCTCTTTGGTGCCAAACAATCGCAACTCATCACACACATTCCAAGTGCTGTCCGAATGGGAACCGATGTCTATACAGATTTACGAGCAGAACGATTGGAGATTGTGGGGAACCAAGTGAAGGGACTTGTGGCTGTAGTGATAGACAGACGAACTCTAAGACCCACACAAACCAAACTTCGGTTCCAAACAAAGGCAGTCTGTGTTTCGGCTGGTGGTTTTGGCAGTAGTAAGTTTTTACTGAAAAATGGTCTGAAAAAACGACTGCCAGCACTCGGAAAATTTTTAGCGATCAATCCTTCCCCCATGGTGCACGCACTCTATGAAGAACCAATTGTTCAATGGCGAAATATCCCTGCGGCGTACGGAGTGGAAGGCTTTCGTTTGGCAAAATTTCAAAATGGTTCTTACAAAGAAGGTGGGTATATGTTGATGCCAAACCAATTGCAACCAGCCACTCTTGCTGCTTTACTTCCTAGTTTTGGAAAAGACCACTTTCGTTATATGAAACAACTTGAGTATTTGGGTGGAACCATTGGTTGGATTGATGATGTGGAAGGAGAACTTGGCTCCATTGAAGTGGATTTATTTGGAAAAACAAAAGTAAACTATCCCTTTGGAAAGATCACCAAACAAATCTTTAGTGATCTAACTTACAAACAGATGAAATTGAATTTTGAAGCAGGCGCCAAAGAGGTTTTCCTTGCAGGAATGAAACTACGCAAATTCACCAAGTTACCTAAAAAAGAAGAGATCGATGCACTTGCTTGGAGGCCCGCAGAGTTTCCGATGGCAGCTCCTCATCCCGCTGGTGGTTGTCGGATGGGAAAATCGAGTGAAACTTCCGTTGTGAATTCCAAACACCAAGTGCACGGATTTCAAAATCTGTTTGTGGCCGACTCTTCTGTCTTTCCCACTGGTGTCAGCGTGGATCCAAGTTTTACCATTATGGCATTTAGTAAAAAAGCTTCGGAGTTTATAGCAGACGTTATATGAGGTTTTTGTTCCGGAACACTGCTACGGTTTCCACATGGTCTGTTCTTGGGAACATGTCCACCGGTTGCAAGGAATTCAGAAAGTATTGTCTCGTGAGAAGGTTTGTATCTTCTCTGAGACTCATTGGATCACACGATACATAGACAATTTTTTTAAAACCCAATCCAAGGATGGTTTCTGCTACGTCCGCACCAAGACCTGTCCGTGGTGGATCGAGGATGATTGTGTCGTAATTTTTTCCATACAGAGTTGGTAACACTTCTGCCACCCGACCTTTGCGAAAACGAACATTATGCACTTTATTGAACTTCACGGATTCTAACGCAGTTCTATGTGAGTTTGGATTTTCTTCAATCCCCAGGACTTCCTTACATTGGCCTGCGATCCAAAAGGAAATAGTTCCAATCCCAGAATAGGCATCGATGACACGTGTGTCTTTTTCCATTTCGTCTAACACCAAATTGTACAAACTCGGTGTTTGGATGGGATTCACTTGTAAAAAGGTGGAAAGACCTACACGGAATTTGTGTTTTCCAAAATGTTCGTGGATATATGGTCTACCCCATAACAAATGTTCTTCGCGTCCAAGTGCCATCGTTGTGTGTTTAGTGTTGATGTTGTGAATGATTCCCACAAGTTTTCCAAACTTTCCTGATTTCCCAATTCGGTTTTGGATGGCTGTGTGAAGTCTTTTGGAAGCATCTTTGGCATGAGGAAGGTCTTCTTTCGCAGTGACAATCCCAAGAATGATCTCTCCTGTGGAGATAGACTTTCTTGCTACCAGGTACTTCATCATTCCACGGCGTGATTTTTCATTATAAGGAAGAAGTCCTTCTCGCCTAGCCCATTGTTTGACGGCGAGGGCAACTTCTGTGAGTCCTGGGTCTTGGATTTGGCATTCTGTTTGGTCGAGGACAAAGGTGGATTCGCGGTTAAAGAGTCCAAGAGTGAGTAAGGTTTTGTTCCCCACAATGCGGCGGCCAAAGGGCAATTGGATTTTGTGACGGTAGTATTCGGGGGAGGGACTAGGAACAATGGTTTTGAATTCTACGTGGCGATACTCTTTAAAAAGTTCTTTGATGTTTTGTTCTTTTTTTCTCAGTTCTTTTGTGTAATCGATGTCGAGATAATTACAACCACCACAAGTACCAAAGTGGGTACAAATGGTATTGTTTGGTTTTGTTGTTGTCATTTCGTATTTCCTGAACCAACCAGTTGGTCAATGGACTTATATCCACGTTCTTTCACTACTTTGTCTAAGTAGGAACAAATTTGATAGGGTAAAAAAGGACCCTCATAAATATAACCTGTATAAATTTGGATGAGGTTGGCACCTGCTTCCATCATCTGCAGAGCTTTTTCTCCAGAATCAATTCCACCCACACCGATGATGGGAATTTTCCCTTGTAAGGTTTTGTAAGCAAGGGAAACAAAACGAAGTGATTTTTGAAATAAAGGACTACCTGATAAACCACCTTCTGGTGGATTCGTTTCACCTAATACTTGTTTATCGAGAGTGGTATTCGTTAAGATAACTCCACTAATTTTGTAATCTAAACAAACTTTCAGATTTTCGATGAGTTCTTCTTCCGATAAGTCAGGTGCAAATTTTAAATACAAAGGAATGGGAAATGCGTTCTGAAATTCTTTTTGAATTCCTTCGATTAAATCGATCAAACTTTGTTTGGTTTGGAGAGAACGTAAACCAGGAGTGTTCGGTGAACTGATGTTGATGACCGCATAATCGCCATAAGGGAGTAATTTTTGAAACGTATACACGTAATCACGTACGGAATCTTCCAAAGCGGTGACTTTGCTTTTTCCTGCGTTAATTCCTCTCACACCACACTTCTTTTGGTTTTTTAGGTGAAGTTCTGCAAGATCTGCCCCAGGATTGTTAAAACCCATTCGGTTCACAAGGGCTTTGATTTGCGGGTAACGAAAGAGTCTTGGTTTTGGATTTCCTAGTTGCGCTTTGGCTGTGATCGTTCCTACTTCAATGAAACCGAATCCCATATGGATCATTGTGGGAAATAATTCAGTTGTTTTATCAAATCCAGCAGCAAGACCCACTGGATTTGGAAAATGGATGCCTTGGATGGTTTGTTCCAATCGTTTGGAAGAATATTGGAAGATGGCACTCAGGGTCTTATGAAAAAAGGGGATTTTTTTGGATAAAGAAAGAAAGGTAGCGACTAAATGGTGTGCCGATTCAGGGTCTAAATGGAATAGAATGGGTTTGATTAGGTGATGATAAACCAAGGGAAAAATCCTTACGTTGATTCTTTTTTCCCCGCGATTTCTTACAATTTCTTTCCGAAAATAACAATGTTTCCTATATTCCTTCCAAGGACAGTACTTGATGCCATCTAATTCCCCAATCTCTCGTATTTGGCAAAATCCATCTGCCTTTCCTCATGAAGAGGTCCTTCGGGAATTAGAAAATTTACTGAGGTCAAACCCAGACTTCTGGCTCAAAATCAATCGAGATGGAATCATCGTAGATTATAAAACTTCTCGGTTTGTGAATATCGGTGACAAACCGGAACTGCTTCTAGGACAACACATAAGCGTAGGCCTTCCTCCTTATTTACGAGAAATTACATCCGAAGCACTCGAATACTTATCTGACAAAAAAAGTTTGGTTTTTTGGAAAGAATATTCTTATGGCGAAGAACCTAATATTCGTCATGTGGAAGTGCGGTTTGTTGTTTTGTATGATGGATATATTATGTCCAACCATCGTGACATTACCGAACGCAAACGTTTAGAAAATGCGTTTTTAGAAAGTGAATCTAGATTCCTTTCCATGGCACAAAATGCAGCGGATTCGATTGTGATCATCAATGACGAAGGGATCATTCAGTTTTTTAATAAAACAGCAGAGAATACTTTTGGTTACAAACAAGAAGAAGTAATTGGGAAAAATGTAACCATCATCATCCCACAAGAATATAAAGACAAACATGATGGGTATCTAAAGCGGTATAAAGATACAGGCGAAAAACATATTATTGGTGAAGGACGAGAAGTAATCGCACAACGAAAGTCAGGCGAAGTATTTCCATGTGAGCTCTCTGTGGGAGAATTCAAAACCAAAACTGGAAAAATGTTTACGGGAATTCTTCGTGACATCAGCCAAAGAAAACTCCAAGAAGAAGAACTATACCAATATAGAAATCACCTAGAAGAGTTGGTCGAACGGCAAACCATGGACTTAAAAATGTCCAAAAATATTGCAGAAGAGGCTTCCTATATGAAGTCACTCTTTCTTGCCAATATTTCCCATGAACTCAAAACTCCAATTCATGCAATTCTAAGTTATGCGGAACTGGGAGAAGAAAAATCAGCGAGCGTTCCCCCAGAAAAAATTAGAGAATACTTTCAGATCATTGATTCCTCTGGGAAACGACTACTCGCCCTTCTTGAAAATCTTTTGGATATCGCCAAATTGGAATCGGGAAAAATGCGTTATCTCTTTGAACGAAATTGTTTAAAGGAAACAACCAAATTTGTGATCAATGAAATGCGGGCGATTTTGGAAAAAAGAGGGATCACAGTTGTTTTACTGAATAAGGAAGAACGTTGGGAAGCTGAATTTGATTATGAAAGAATCCAACAAGTGATTCGAAATATCATTTCCAATGCATTAAAATTCATTCCAAATGACACTAATATTGAGATCAATTTGATAAAAAGAGAATTTATTCCAAGAAAATCTCAGTCTTATGTGGAAGGAATTGGGATACAAATCCGGGACTTTGGACCTGGAATTCCACCAGAGGATCTCGATAAAATTTTTGAAAAATTCATCCAATCCAAACAAGTGAAAGCTGGTACAAAAGGGACTGGACTTGGTTTGTCGATTTCTAGAGAAATTGTAAATGATCACAATGGATTGTTATATGCTGAAAATCATGAAGATAAGGGAGCAGTTTTTACCATGTTAATACCTAGTTCCCGCGAAGGAATTCGATGATCAATTTACTCGCTGTTGATGATGAGATGATCAATCTAATGATCATTGACGAATCTTTATCAGACAAAGGATTCACTGTTGTCAAAGCAAAGGATGGCGAAGAAGCCTTCCAAATTTTAAATTCAGGGTCCATGTTGTTTCATGCCATCATTTTGGATCGTTTGATGCCAAAGATGGATGGGATCGAACTTTTAAAAAAGATCAAACGTTCTGAAAAATACCGTGATATCCCTGTCATCTTTCAAACGGCCATGAGTTCCATCACTGATATGACAGAGGGACTGGATGCAGGCGCTTTTTATTATCTAACCAAACCATATTCGCGTGCACTTCTCGTTCGAATTGTGCAAACAGCTGTTGAACATTTTATCAAATTACAACGAGCCAAAGAAGACCTTCACAAAGGAATGGGTGCTCTTCGGCACATGATCACTGGTGAATTTCGGATTAGATCGATCCGTGAATCTCATGAACTGGCGCCATTACTTGCCAATGCATGTCCTGATCCCGAACGTGTGTTAACTGGGATCATGGAGATTCTAAACAATGCGATCGAACATGGAAACTTAGGAATTTCGTACCAAGAGAAATCGGAACTCCATGATAATGACAAATTGATGGAAGAAATCTTTCGTAGGCTCGATACACCGGAATACAAAGACAAATTTGTAAAGGTGACGTTCGAACGAAACTTGGAGCGGATTGAAATTCGCATCAGTGACCAAGGGAAAGGATTTGATTGGAAACGGTATTTGTCGATTGAAGCAATGACGAAAAATGCGTTCAAAACGCACGGTCGTGGGATCTTTATGGCAAAAAAATTATCTTTTGATGATCTCACTTACATCGATGAAGGAAGAACTGCGATCATTCGCATTGATT
Organism: Leptospira kemamanensis; assembly: GCF_004769665.1. Taxonomy (GTDB): domain Bacteria; phylum Spirochaetota; class Leptospiria; order Leptospirales; family Leptospiraceae; genus Leptospira_A; species Leptospira_A kemamanensis. Next base: position 26,163 of record NZ_RQGG01000036.1, on the reverse strand, counting down.
TAACGAGCAAAACCAGTAATTTACTCACAGACTTTCAGGAATAATTTTATAGAGTAAACACGAGTGGATCGGTAAAATCAGAAATGATTTGATCCACATGAGGTTTTAGTTCTTCTTTCGTGTGAGAAGTGGCAATCCCTAAAATAGAACATCCTGCTGCTTTCCCTGATTGTAAACCTGCAATCGAATCTTCTAAGACAATACAATCTTTTGGACTAAGGTTCAAACCTTTGGCACAGAGTTCGTACACTTCGGGATGAGGTTTGCCATGGGTCACCATGGAACCATCAATGATCACATCAAAATAGGATCGTAAGTTCAAATTGTCCAAGGTGAAATTCACATTCATCGTTGGAGCAGAAGTTCCTAGCGCTAACTTTACTGGTTTGGATTTTAAATACTGAAAGAATTCGAGAATTCCTTTGTGTGGTTTCATTTCCTGTTTGTATAAGGTTTGGTATAAGTGTTCTTTTTCGGCACCATAGTTTTGGATTTCTTCTTGTGTGATCTTTCCAAAGATCATTTGGAATAAATCAGCATTGGTTTTTCCATTATACGTATCACGGTAGATTTGGGCATCGAGAGGGAATTTGTATTTTTTTGAAAATTCCATCCATGCTTTAAAATGAAATTTGTGATTGTTTACAACCACTCCATCCATATCAAAAATAAATCCTTTATGTTTCATCTTCTATCCTTTCGTAACCACCCACAAGTCCCGTGATAAAATTGGGAATTTTGGTCGTAAATGTGAATGGTTTTTTTTGAAACGGATGAGTCAAGGTAATGGAAAGGGAATGAAGTGCCATTCTTGGAAAGGATTTTGTTTCGTTTCCATATTTGGTATCTCCGACAATGGGATGACCTTTTTCTGCAAAATGTACGCGAATTTGATTTTTTCGACCAGTGATGAGATCAATTTCGAGAAGGGAATACAAATTGGATTCTTTTAACACTTTGTATTTGGTTTCGGAAAACTTTCCGAGTTTGGGATCATCAACAGAATAAACGCGGTGGGCTTTGGACTCTGTTAAATACGATTGGATGGAACTTTGTTTGAGTTTCCAGATTCCATGTGTAACTGCGATATAAACTTTTTTGGTTTTGTCCCAATCTTCTTGTAATGTTTGTTTGGCGATTTCTGTTTTAGCAAATACCAAAACACCAGAAGTATCACGATCCAATCGGTGAACGATAAAAATTCGATTTTTGGAACGATCACTTCCTTTTTTTACATAATCCATAAGGGAAGCGTAAGCAGTTTTTGATTTTTCAGAATCAGTTGCAATGGTGAGTAGTCCAGCCGGTTTATCAACGACGAGGATGTCTCGGTCTTCATGTAAAATGCTCAAACCTTTTGGTAAAAACCGAGTGTTTGTTTTTTGTTTCATTCTTTCTTTAGGAGTTTTAAAACTTTGGGATTGTTTTGTCTTTCGGCAAACTCAATCGCAGATTTCCCCCATTTGTCTTTTTTTTGCGGATTCGCACCGGCGTCGAGTAGGAGTTGGATGAGTTCATATTTTTCATTTAAGATGGCACTTTGTAATTGAGTGGCACCATATTTGTCCCAACCATCGATATCAGTTTCGACACTCAAAAGGATTTTCTAGCACAGGACTGATCTTTGTATTTTGGTCCATCAAATTCCTTTTGGTACATTATCTTTGCTTCTGTTTTCCAAAGCATACTTCCATCTAACAAACTGATACGATAGAGGTAAAAATCTGATGTTCCCAGGATGGCTGATTTTCCATCCGTATGGTAACGGATGCTATAGATAGTTTGGCCATCGATCTCGGGAGTGATGGTGTTTTGGATTTGCCAGGATCGACTCGGGTTTGTGACCTCCGCACCTTCCTTAGGAATGGTTGGGAATTTCGCAAGAGACTGGGCCCCAATCGCGAGTGAGGATAGGAAGAATAGTAGAAGGAAGGTGTTGTATCGCATCCGCGAGAGTCTAAGGGAAAGTGAAAACGGGGTCAAGACTTCTCTGAAACTGGAAATTCTCCTGAAAACGGAACGAGATTCGCCTGAAAAATGTTTAATTTATTGAATAAATATCTGTTAAAACAGAAATTGGAAAAGGGGACTTCACTGTGAACGCCATCGAAGAAACAAAACCTAAACAATATGTCCCATTACTTCAACCCATCTTCTCTGTGGAAGAGCAGACGGTCATCGGTTACGAATCTTTAGGGCGAGTGCGAGATGAGAAAGGATCACTTGTCGTTGTTCCCGAATTTTTAGATCCACATGTCACTCCCCTGCGAATGACAATGATTGATCGAGAGTTACTTCGACTTTCTCTAACAAATATCAAAGATACGAGTGACCAACTCTTTGTGAACATGTCACCTGATCAGGTGATTTTGGAATATGAAGAGAGTAAGGGGAATTCACTTCCCATTGCGGAGATTGTTCAGGAATCGGGAATTCCTTTGGATCGAATCGTTGTGGAGATCACTGAAAAATCGGGAAGTTATGGAACGGATGTTCTTGCTGCTGGAGTGGAGTTACTTAGAGAACAAGGATTTCGCATTGCATTAGATGATGTTGGATCTGAATCATCCAACTTAGAAAGGTTAGGTGCGATCAAACCCGATATCATCAAAATTGATTTGAATCACTTAAAAAAGTCCATTGAAAAAAGGGAATACCAATCCATCTTAGAATACCTCAAACAAATTTCACTCAGCATTGGATCCCAGTTATTATTTGAAGGCATTGAAACAGAAGAGGAATTGTACCAAGCTGTAAGTTCCGGTGCAACATTTTTGCAAGGTTATTTTTTAGGAAGGCCATTGCAATACAGAGAAGACAAACAAATCATAAAAGATGTTGTCGTTCCTCACTTACATTTGTATCACGAATCAAAACGAAATGAAGTCGCAAAAGAAATTGAATTTGAAAAACAAATCAAATCCAAATTGACGACTCTTCCTTTAAAAACGATCACCTTAGGAGATCGTGTGATCATTGACCCACAAAGTTTTTTTAAATTGGATCCTCTCATCCAAAGAGTATATGTCACCGATTGGCAAGGAACTCAAGTATCTCCTTATTATGAAAGAACCAGTGAATCTGGATTTGTAGAAAATATGAGTTTTTTACAGAAAAACTGGTCTTATATGCCATTTTTTTATAAACACGTCAAACAAGTGTTTCGTGATTCAGGCAACTGGCAAGTGAGTGACCCGTATTGGGATAAAACGCTAAAAAAGAAAGTGATTGTGTTTTCCCATGTCAACGAAATGGGTTATTCCTTTTTTGTGGATTTGGTTTTAGAAGAAGGTTAATCTTTCAAAGTGATAAATCAGTTTTAGGAAGGAAGTTTGATTGCATTCCAAAGTAGATCTTCTGCTTCTTTTAAAAATTGATCATCCAATTTAATTTTACCGTTTCGAGATGCTTTTTTTATCTAAATAGGGAAGGTTGTATTGCATTTCTAAAAAATCAAATGCGACTGGGTTTTCTCTTTGGAATTCAGCCATGGATTTCCATATTTGATGGAATTGTTCCTTTGGTTCGCGTGTTATGGAAACATTCTCTTTGATTTTCTGAAATAGATTTTCTTGCCATTTTTGAAAGAGGGAATTTACGAGTTCTTCTTTACTTGCAAAATATCGATAAATCGTTCCAGCCGCAACATTGGCACGTTCCGCGATGAGGGGTACTGCCGTTCCATCAAAACCTTTTGCTGTAAACAACTCGAGTGCAGCTGACAAGATCTCTTCACTTTTGTTCAATTTAGAAGCCTTTTCGATCAATTGAGATACCTATCCAAACCCAAATCAAATGTTTAGGGGAATGGAAATGTCCAGAGGGAAAAGCACTTCTTTCAAGAGGTACTTTTTTAATGAATTCCAAATTCTCTTATGGAGAAAATCCTTCTTATGGTCCAAACGGGTATTTTATTCTGCAAACCAATGTAAAATCAGCAGTGGAAACCTTACAATTTTTAACGCAGAATGATGCAGAAGTTCCTATCTCTGGTTTTAATAAAGAAGTGTTTAAAGATTGGATCTAGACAAACGAATCGTTAGGTGAAGAATCCTTTGTGAATCTTTATTATTTATTCGAAATTTGGAAAAATAAAGTCTTTGATCCCGAATTTTCCAAAGTTTTATCCCGAACCCATAAAAGTTTAAAATATGTAAGTGAATTAAAAGATCCATCCGAAATGGAATCTTTTATTGTGAAACATCCAATTGATGCAGACATTCTCAATGAACCAAAAATCCAATCCGCATATCAGAACTATATAACAAGACAACTTGATTTATTGTTCCATATTGAAAGAAGTAATCAAGAAATCTCGAATCAATTTGAGTCCTTTTCTGAAATTCCCTATTTGCAAGAGTTAGCATTTCAAAAAATCATGGAGGCGGGAGAATTTGTTTTTGATCCACTTCCTCCAAGTGAAATCGTTCCGAATGCCGAAACCATCACTCTCACAAAAAAGAATTGGACGCTCTCTATTAAGAGACCAAGACAAGTTTCTCTTCGTTTTTCGTTTCTTTCCAATGCAGAGTGGAAAATCAAAAAAATTCAGTCAGTGCCTAATGAAGATTCTCTTTTGTTTAAACTGATCGCTGATAGCGGAGAAGAATTTCATTTCAAATCCAAACAACTTCCCAAAGTATTTGATGGTGCAGAGAAAATGAAACTTTTCACATCCACTTTAGCAAAAAAGGCAACAGAGATCATTGATAAATATTCTTCTGATTCTGCGAAACAAGCAGGTGTTTACTTAGCTTTGAAATTTGGAAAAGGTGGATATGATCCAATTCACAACATATATGATTATACAATTGATGACCCGGCCATCATTCATTACTTTTTTAAAAATAATAAAATCATCAAAGCTGATAAATCTGAAATCTCAGGTGATCTCTATTATAAAACCGGCGATGAATATACGACTCACATTTTTGATGCTTGGTATCAAAAGTATAACAAGGAAACGAAAGAGTATACAGTGTTTTTAAACTATACTACTCAATCTTGTGGTTGTGATTGTTTTGAAGACAAATATGTTGATAAACAATGTTGGACCGCTGGTGAAGTGATTCAAATTCGTTTTCCAGGAGATGTCATTCTCAATCAAAACTTTTCAGAAGCCAAGGTGACGTTTGAAAAACCCGACTCTGAAATCTGCAATGAGCCGTTAAACCAATAAAGGATTCCGATACCTAGGGATCCTCGGATACCAAAACATTATCCAAATTGGATCACTTTCCTCAATTTTCCCCTGCCACCCAGGGGAAAAAAAGCAATTCGTTCCTTTCTCTCCCAAAATTTCAAACTCGACAGTAAGATTTCCTTCCTTTTTTTAGTAGACTATTGTCGAGAATTAAGAATTCCCCAGAATTCCCATTTGGGGTCCGTTCTTTAGAAATTGAGGGTAAAAAGTGTTCACAATTGCAGATCTTTGGAAACAAGGGAAAATCATCATCAATCGCATTCGTTTTGGTTTAGTATTATTATTTTTACTCGCTATGATTGGATCCAAAGATGAATTCCAACCAAAAATGTTTTTAGTTCATATGGTGGGAACTTGCACCATGGGATTCTATTGTGCGATTGCGTATGTCTTAGAAAAGAAAACAAATCCACCAACTTGGTTTCATAAAATTTTAATCCTTCTCGATACACTTGTGTTGTCTTTGACTATCATTTTGGATTGTTCATTAAGTTTAAATGAAGCGGAAGCGGCACTTGCCAATGCTGTTGTATATTTTATCTTTTTTTTCAATGCGATTTATTCTGGTTTTTTAGGGGATCGAAAATTTGTTTTGATCAACTCCTTTCTTGGCTCTTTTTTAGCTGCAGTTGCTTTGGTTGTTGCCGTTAAAATTGGTGGTGTACAACTTTCCGTTGATCCAGAACAATCCAGACAAGTTGGATATGTGGGACTGGCAGGGGAGGTGATGAAACCAATTTTTATTTTGATTGCAGGTTATATTGTAAGCCTGTTAGTTCAGCTCCTAACAAAAATTAGCTCCCTTGCAGAAATCAAAGCAGATGAAGCAGAAGTTTTATTACACCAAACCAAAGAAAGAGGAAAAGTTTCTGCTAATGCCGCAATCAAACTCGAAAGTTCCATCAATAATTTTAGTAAATTTGTTTCTGATACCTCATTAAAATTGGAATCACAAGCAGCCTCGTTAGAAGAAATCACTGCCGTGATTTCAGAACTCTCGAGTTCCTTTGAATCCAATGGAGCTTCCATTGAAGAACAAAACAACAAAGTCCAAAGTATGGTTGCTGATACCGTTGAACTAAAAGAAACAGTGGATCAAATTTTAATCCAAAGTGAACAACTTGTTGAAATCGCTGAGATCAATAAAAAAGAAAGTATGTCTGTTACGGAAGTAGCTGATCAAACAGCATCCCATCTCGAATCCATCCAAGCTTCCTTTGACCAAGTGAATGAAATCAACAATATAGTTGCCGAAATTGGTGAAAAGACCAACTTACTAGCATTAAATGCATCTATTGAAGCTGCCCGCGCAGGTGATGTAGGAAAAGGATTTGCTGTGGTAGCCAATGAAGTGAGTAAACTTGCTGAATTCACCAAAAACAATGTGAAACGAATTTCAAGTGTTGTAAAAAGTTCAAAAGATATTATCACTAATGCAAGAAATGCCTCAAAAAGTACAGGCGAATTGGCTAAATCACAAATTGAACGACTCAACCAAACTCTAGTCCAAATCCAAAACATGAACCAACTTTATTTGGAGCAAAGAAATACACTTTCTTCTATTCTTTCAGAATTATCAGATATTCGTGAGTTATCGAATCAAATTGCAGGTTCCACAAAAGAACAGTTATTAGGACAAAAGGAAGCTTCCAAAGGAATCATCCAACTCGAGATGGAAGTAAACGAAATCAGTCGTGCTTCCAAAGACTTAGAGGAACACATCCAAATGATCAAAGAAGAAGCCAATACCTTGGCTTCTATGGGTCAAAATTAAACAAGATGTCATGAGAGAAACCTGAGGATCTCATCCCGAACAAAGTCGGATCGTAAAATCATTTTATGACCCAAACCTTCTGTGGTGATGAGTTTCCCTTGTTTCCAAGCTTGGCTCACCATCTCACCCATGGAATGAGGAATTTCCAAATCACCTCGATCATGGATGACGAGTAACTGGTTTTCCAATTTGGGACCTATTACTTCTAAGTCGATACTTGCCATGGTTCGATTTACTTTTTTTTCCAAAACCGTCCGCATACACAAAACTTCCTCATCCGATAGCTGGAGGTATTGACTAAAATCGCGAATCAAATGTTCCAACTTTGAAGGAGGAGCAATGTAAACTAACTTCTTGGCAGAGACACCTAACTCTTGTGCAACGGAAGCCACGGCTCCACCAAATGAATGTGTGATGATTTTATCTGGATTTCCCAAATGTTCTGTAACGGCCTTTACTATGTGGGCAGACAAAACAATATTTGAATAACGCCCGGAAGAAAATCCATGGCCAGGTAAATCAAGTCCAATCACCCGATAACCTTCCTCAATGAGTGATGGAATGATCCTGGAAAAATTTCCTACATGTCCGTTCCATCCATGGACAAGGAGTATAGTTTCTCTAGAACTTTCTTTATCATTCCAAATATAAGTTTGGATTTTGTATTGATTCACATGTAACATCGATTTGGTGGATTTATCCAAAACATCCATTTCCTTTCTGGATGGATTTTGTTTTTGTGTTTTTAAAAACCTTTGTGTTATGACGTGACCAATCCACTTAGGATTTGCTTTTGCAAATTCCCATTTTTTATCCATCGAGATGGGGTAGATTCCATTCAAGGAACGAACGATCGTGCTATTAATGTTCATAAAATCTCCTGTTTCAGTTAAATTTCGCATCAATTTTTATTTCTTTCATTTTTATTTTTTACTTAATTTGTATGGCGTTTGATTAAATCGTTAAAACACTGTTTGGTTCTTTTTTCCACTTGTTTGTCTTCTAACAAGCGATTGTAAAAATGAAAAGATAGAACAAGTCCCCAAATTTCTTGCACCATTTGTTCCACATTCGTTTTTGAATCCAACTCACCCTTTTGTTTGGCTTCTTCCACAAACTGTTTTAAGGACGAATGCCAAGAAAGTTGAATTTTGCGCAAATGATCACGCACGACCCCAGGTTTGTCATCAAATTCAGAACTCGATGCAAGAAACAAACACCCACCTGGCAAATCAGAACGATTGGACCACATAAGCCAACTAAAGAATGCATTTCGGATCCTTGCAATTCCAGGTTTCGTTTTTAAAGTTGGATACAGAACAAAACGACGAAACAGTTCGCTTCCCTTTCGCAAAACATCGATTTGTAGGTTTTCTTTAGAAGAAAATTTGGCAAAGAGACCACTTTTAGACATACCCAATTCTTCCGCAAGAGTTCCAATGGTTAACCCTTCCAAACCATGCACACTTGCAATTTGCACAGCTCGGTCCAAAATCATCGATTTGGTTTCTTCGCCTTTGCTCATAATATTAGTACGATCGTTCGTTTAAATTTGTAAAGTCTTTTTTTAGGGTTGGGGCGCCTCGAATCAATTCGTATTTTCTATTTTGTTTTCGAAAAGGACCGGGCCTTACGTTCCCATCTTTCGTTTCTCGAAAGGATGTCCGCTGCAGTCCCTGGCGCAGGTAAGGATTTGTGAATCAAAAGGGGAAACCTATCCTTTACTTTGATTCAGTGATTCAGCTCACACGTCGATAAAATGTTTCTGTTGCTTTTGCCTCTTCTCCTGCTGGTGAAATATTATAAGCTGTGATCGAAAATTCTGATCCAGAGAGGATCTGTATTTCGGTTCTCCAACCCCAAAGGTCTTGCCCATATTCTGGGTTACCATACGATCCAGTCATAGAGAATCCATTTTTTGTTTGTGGACCACTTGATAACATGATTTGGGTTCCCATATGAAAACTATCAATCCAAGAGCTAGTGAATTTTTGATAAGGGATATCAAATCCGATGATCATTTTTCCTTCAAAGGGTTTTCCCTCTAAACTACTATTGTAATCCAAAGAAATAAACCGACCACCAAACAGACTTGTGACTGTCATATGAGAATCTGATTCATCTGCCAATACGTCTTTTTCAAACCAGGTTTTTGATTTTCCTTTCCAGTGACCAATGAGATTTTGTAAATGGTGGTGTGGCCCTGATTGTAATGATGTTTCGAATTTGTTAGCTGCCATATAGAATTTTCCTACTTAATCTCAAATTTCGAATTTATGTTTTTCTTTCGGGAACATAACGAAGGACCACTCCGCCCGTTGTGAGTGGATTTGTTTGTACCAATTTGAGTGTTTGGTTGGGAATCCCTTCTGGAAATAGTTTTTTGCCTTTGCCTAAGAATGTGGGTGCGATGCAGAGACGGAATTCATCAAATAAACCTGCCTTCATCAAAGAGATAGATAATTGCCCACTTCCGAAAACATACATGTCTCCATTTCCTTCTGTTTTGAGTTTGGATATTTCCGAAACTGCATCTTTTGTGATTCTACTTTGGTTCCATTCTGCTTTGGAAAGGGTAGTGGAACAAACGAGTTTGGGAAGTTGGTTCATGTACTTTGCCACTTCCCCTTCTTCTTCGGTGGCCTTCGTCCAATAGTCGGCCATTCCCTGGTAGGTGTTAGCACCAAACACCAGCATATCGGCAGAACGAAGTTGAGAGAGGCTCAACTCTTCTAGTTCTTTTCCCCAAACAAGCCCATGGAAACTTAGGTCCCAATTGGATTGACCTTCGAAGTATCCATCCAAAGTGATGACATTCCACATGATTAAGTTTCTCATAATGCTCTCTTCTAATTGATGATGTTAGGATGGATTTATAGTTCTTAGTCCGATTTTTTAGGAGATTCTAATGGTTTCATATCACCTTCTGCTAACCTTAAATCTCTTACATTTTTTTGAACCGCTACAGCAGCAAATAAACTGAGAATAAAAGAAATTGCGAAAAATCCTTTTTCGCTTAGGTTTAATGTAGCATTCCATAAACCAATCATAAGCAATAACAAAGTTAAGGCGACAGAAAACCAACAAAGTCCAATATAAATACCTGTAACAAACAATCCTTCAAGTTGGTCTCGAACTGTTTTTTGTAGCGAAACTGCCGAAAACAATCCATACATAAGTATGGTGATATAAAATCCTTTTTCATTTAACATCATTTCGGAATTCCAAATTCCAACAATAAAGGTGAACATACCAATGAGTAGGGATAACCAGGAGGCTCCAATAAATGCTGCTGATGGTTTTTGAGGTAACGTATTCATTTCAGAAAGATTTTTAAATTTTTAAGATTCGGTCAAGAATTTTGTAGGTTGATTGTTGTGGCACTTTAACTGAATCATTTTCATTCATTTAAGATGATCACGTTTCCTGTCCATCTAGATGCATAATTTCATGAAGTGTTTGGTAGAACTTTTCAATGGATCGGTCTACCTGATTGGATCGCCATTCTGGATTTTTCATGATTTGATCTTGGACATTTTTTACGACAGCTCGAACAAATGAAGTTCTTTCGGACAAAGATGAAATATCCAAAAGTTCTAAAGTTGTTTTTCTAGTATGCAATTCACTTTTAATCGCTATTGAAATGACAGAAATAGCATCCTCATTTGTTAAATGAAGATTTTGCACGAGTATTGATTTTGATGCTTGAATCAGCTTTATTTGCATTTCGCTGAGAGACATATGTTGAATCTATAAATCTCCTCTTGATTCGTAAAGTGAAATGTACAGGGTAATTCACACTTCGAATGACTCCGCGTTAAGGATACGGAGGGCTTGGTCCCTTGCCATCGTTAGGTGGCATGGGACGGGAGCGTAAGCGCACCCCGGAGTAGCCTGACCCCTGACAAAATGAATATACGAATGCAATGGTTTAGGGAACGCCCAAACCACCTAACTATTCATTGACAAATATTCGGAAATTGCGATGAATGAGTACCCCATGCGATGTTGGGGATTTGAAAAAAGGATCTGAAAATGAATTTCAAAATACTGATCGTACTACTTTTAGGGTTATCCTCATATAATTGTATTGGTTTTTTACTTCCTAAAGACCAACCTAACCAAACTTCCTTTTTACAGTCTTTCTTGGGAATTTTTTTGAGCAACAGTTCGGAAAGTGTTCGTTCGGTTTCCGCAGAAATTGGGCCAAGTGGGGGAACCTTACAGGCAAGCGACGGAAGTTTTTCCTTCGAAATTCCAGCAGGAGCCCTGGCGGATACCAAGATGATCACCATCTCTCGCAATGTAAGTCCCAATGGTTCCATCCCTGCGGAATACGGATCTACAAGCCCTGTCTTTAAATTTGAGCCGGAGGGTTTGAAATTTTTAAAACCAGCACAGCTCACCATCAATTACGAACAAGGACGATTGCCAGAAGCAGGGATCGAAGAACGTAGTATTGGAATGTATTATATCAAAGACGACTCCACTCTTGAGAAAATGAAAAAAGTTTCTGTGGATTATTCATCTAACTCGCTCAAGGTGGAAGTGATTCACTTTTCCTTTGGTGTTGGATTAAACGTTCAAATTTGGTTAGTTTCTAGTGGAATTCTGACTAATCCGAATGTTGTAGAAAATATTGCAGACCGAGTGATTGAAGAATTGGCAAATTATTCTGACTACGGTTATGCGAGTGTAAGCGAATATTACCAAGCGAATGCGGGGATTCTCGGGCCATTTATCAATGAACTGGTGGATGTGCTTGGAACGGATCCAATCACAGCAGCATTTCCAAACGCAGATTTTGATGGAGATGGTGCACCTAACTTTGAAGATCCGATGGTTCCTTCCCTTGGCCCAGTCATCACGGTAAATTCTGTTTCTGCACCATATGTCAGTACTGTATCGGGTTCGATCCTTTCCACAGAGATTGGGTGGAGATCTTCCAAAACAGGAACATATTCCATTCGTAAAAATGCTGCTGATTGTAATTCGGGAACTGCCATCTATTCCGGAAGTGTGACTGCCAATGTGAATCAAACTTCTGGTTCCATTCTCGCTTCTTCTTTGAATTTAGGAACCAACTCCCTTCGCATTTGTGTGACAAGTAGCGGAGTGACAGGATTTGGTGTTGCATCAGTGACTCGGGATGATTCGTCACCTGGTGTCACCATCCTTCCCTCAGGCGGAAGTTATGGTTCCATCCAATCTGTTGTGATGAATTGTTCTGATACAGGGGGAGCAGGTTGTTCCAAAGTGATTTATACTGTGAATGGAACTAATCCTACCTTTGGTGCTAATTGTTCCCCTACCAATGGAACAGAATATACAACTTCGGTTCCTACACCTAACCAAGCAACTACGACCTTTAAAGTGAAAACTTGTGACCGTGCGGGAAACCAGTCGGTTGTGTTTAGCGAAACATATACGGTGGATACTGTTGTTCCCACCATCACCATCAATAGTGTTTTGCCTTCTACCTATTTGAAATCGGGACAAATGGCAACAATCAGTTGGAAATCCGATAAAGAAGGAAATTATATTTTAAAACAAGGGGCTAGTTGCGGTGCGGGAACTCCCCTTTCGGGAACCAATGTGACGGGAACCGTGGCGGCCAACGAGTCTGTTACTTCGGAAATTCCAGTGGCGTCTTTTGGTTCGGAAGGGAACAAAACTGTTTTGGTTTGTGTAGGGAATCTAATTGGAACGAATGGATCTTCTTCTGTTTCCTATACGGTGGATTTTTCAAGTCCAGTGATCACTTCCTCTGTTGACAATGGAACCTATACGGCACCGCAGACACTTACCATCTCTTGTGATGACTTACATTCTGGATGCCACGAAATCATTTATACAGTCAACGGAACAAGCCCTTCCTTTGATGCAACAGGTGCGATTGAGAATGGACAGTTGTATACTGGTTCCATCATCACACCTAACAATACTGTGTTGGAATATCGCTTTTTGGCAAAAGACCATGCAGGAAATGTTTCCTCGGAGCTTGTGAGAAATTTTACAATTGGGGAATTGATTCCGAGATTTACGTCGTTTGATGTGCCGGAATTTGGAGGGAAAGGTGTGATTGATGAAACAGAAAAATCAATTACTTTGAATGTACCTAATACTTTGATAAATCCTTTCCTTTTACCGACGTACACGACTGAAAATACTACTAATGTTGTCTATACTGATGCACTTCCTCAACTTATACCATTCAATCCTGAAGATGAGACGCTATGGATAAGTTTAACTGAAGGTAGAACTTTATCAGGCTTAAGACTTACTTTGATCAGTCCAACAGGAACTAGAGTTGATTACAAAATTTATACGATTTGGCTTCATGCTTCTGTTTCTCCAAATGTAATTGGTTTATCTACACAATACAAACTCTATCTGATAGGTTGGTTTAGTGAACAGGCAAAATATCATTTCGAAACACCTCATGGTAATATTCCGATTTCATGTGCTAAGGCCTATGATTGGAACGAATACAATCGTAAGTATGAATGCAATTTTACACCGATCAATGTTGGGAATGGGTATTTGATGGATTTAATTGTCACAGAATCAGCACCGTTTCATACTTTTCGTTACCCGAGTAAGTTAAAAATGGCTGCTGTGAAAAATGGAGCAGGTGAGGCCAATGGAGAAATCCCATACTGTTTAATACAATATCCTAAATCGATCACAATGCCTGTGCCTGGAGATACCGAGATGATCTATGCGCGTGTCTACTATCCTGGACTCACAAGCAGTACAGTGGAAAATCCAACTGTATCCGGAGAAATTGGCATGGGTCCCGCAGGGACAGATCCTCGCTCAAATCCAAATTGGTACTTTACTCCGGCTAAATACAATAAGACTGAATGGAGTATCGATACAAATAATGCAGAGTATATGGCAAAATTGAATCTGTATCAAGGTATTCGAACCAGATCTTATGTAGCAAGGTTTTCGATTGATGGTGGATTAAATTATACCTATTGCGATACAAATGGAAGTGGTTCTAATGTTAATTTAATGGGGACTTATTATCCAGATTTGGAATTTACATTGGACAAACTGGGTTTGATAACTGTAACGAATCCTTATCCATTTTAATTCGTTTTTTAATTTCATGATTTCTATGATTTCAAACAACAGCCCTCTAATCAAATAAAGTGCTGTTGTTTTTTTGAAAATCCCTTTGAAAATTCGTCAGCGGACTCAATCATTAAGGGCAAAAAATGAAAAGTTGACTGGCATACCTCAACTTTAAGCATCTGCTATCATCCTATGGATGCTTTCACACCATTGGTGGCCAGACACTACTTTTATCAGGATCATTGGGCATGTACACCACCCAGAGGGAATCCCCCACTTTTTTCTTTCGATGCACTGAGTCGTAAATATTCCCGACGTTTCCGATGTGCTCTTTTCCATCGGCTTCAAATTGAAACTCCACGATCGTTGGTGATTGGCCATTCATGGACTGCGTATAGTCTGTTCGGATATCAATAATTTTACCGACGGTAGCCTTCCCTTGTTCGAGTGGTAATAGTTCATAGTTCGCAGTTTTAAGTCCTTTTCGCCAACAGAAGATACCGATGATCGGAAAGAGAATTGTCCAAAAGAAGGGAATTGTAAAAACAATTCCAATCATGGTCATTACATTCCCCGTGTATTTGATCCTTCTTTTGAATTTTGGTGGAAGAACTCTTGGAGCTCGTGGAGGCTCCGACCCAAGATCATCGGATTCGTAAGAATATTCGAGAGTTCCTCCACAATTGGTGCATTGACTCTGGTTTGTGTTTGGGTATTTAGTTTTACACCAAGGGCATTGGACAATGGATTCAAATGGCATAATGATTTCCGTGCCCAAACTAGTAAGATATTCTTCGAAATTGTCAATAACAGTTTTAGCATGTGATTTGGCAAACGAGATTCTATTTCGATTGATTCATTTAATCTATGGAATTGATTCTAAGAAGAACAGCTTTTCGCATAACACGAAGTATAGATTGAACAGTGATCACATTGAAATTGTAAACTTATGTTCGCTTTCTACTATTTGTTTTTTAGAACGATTGTATGATTCTAAATTTTGAATTTTGCAAAATGAATCGTTACGAAAAAATTTCTTTGTTGCTAACCATCAGTTACGGATTATGATAAGTGAATGCGTTTTCTCTTTTATGCATTCGTTTTCCTTTGTTTCCAATGTTCCAAACCAACACTCAATAACCCACGTGATTTTGAATCCGAATCTTTTCGGGAAAATGAAACGCTTCTTTGTCTCACAGGGCAAAGTTCTTTTTGCCAAGCCGCGATTCCTGTTTGTACCACCTGCCGTTTTTTTTCCACGAGTATCACCTATAATGGCGATCGAGGAGGCATTGCGGGAGCAGATGCTAAATGTATGAGCGACTCTAAAAAACCAACCGAGCCTGAGAGAGCCGTCTTCAAAGCCTTTCTTGTGGATGA
Source organism: Leptospira kemamanensis (assembly GCF_004769665.1). Taxonomy (GTDB): domain Bacteria; phylum Spirochaetota; class Leptospiria; order Leptospirales; family Leptospiraceae; genus Leptospira_A; species Leptospira_A kemamanensis. Next base: position 10,723 of record NZ_RQGG01000036.1, on the reverse strand, counting down.
TGTGAATCGCATTGCTTGTACGACAAATGATTGTTTAACTGGTGGGCTATCGGAACATGTGGATTGGATTTTAAAACCAGATACAAATTATGTGAGAGCTGTGGATAATGTAACGATCGTTACCACAAATAGCTTGGGAATTTTTCCAAGTCAAACTAATGATGCAGAGAATCCAACTGTCTCTCCAATATTAACAGGTATCGCCACAATTGGCTGGCTCACACGATCTGGTGGGCATTGTGTTCGATGGACAGAAGGAACAACAGGCATTACGGGACATTCTTCGAGTAACAATTTATATGCCGCTGGAGGAGGGAACTGCTCTACTTCTTCCATTATCCTTTGTGTGGAACAATAGAAGGGACTTCATTGATTTTTTGATTAAAAAAGAAATAGATAGGGCTCTGTAACCGTAAGGAAATCGATCAAATAATTGACTTGCATCAATTCATAACATGATGGTAATTAGGTGTTCATGATGAACACATCAATCAACAGGCGTTATGCAATTTGACCAAAATGGATTACGTGTAGCCTTCTGAAATGAAAAGACAAACCAAATGCAATCATTAAATGACATTTTTTACTCAAAAACTCTCAAAATTGAAAACAAATAAGTTAAATAGGAAACTTTAATATGAAAAATAGAATTTGGATTTTACTCACCACATTCGTTATTGGAAACTGTATCGCATTTTTAGATTTCAATCGAACCAACAATGAATTCTCTAAAGACTCTTTATTGATACTATTAGGTTCAAAGGATGTCGGTGTTTCAGCTGGGGGAGGAACGGGAAGTCCAAGTGGAACTCGTATTCAATCCAGTGATGAACTTTTTACGATCTTAATTCCCGAAGGTGCCATGGAGGAAACTGTCGATTTTAAAATCACGAAATACGACTCAACACAAGCACCACTTCCTTCTGGTTATGTGCCAACGAGTTCGATCTACCAAGTCACACCCTCTTACCAATTCAAAAAAGAAGTTTTAGTCACCATCACTCTGGATCGCGCCAAAGCACAATCGATGAATTTAAACTTTGGAAAAAGTAGAGGTTTCCATGTGTCCACCATGAGCGCAGAACCAAATGCAGAAAGAATGCCTGGTTGGGCTGGTGTCAACGCAACACTTGAATCAGAAAGAATCGTTTTTCAAACCAAAAGTTTTTCTATGTTTGGTGGAGGAACCCCTCCACCAGGAAATTTACCTCCTGTCATCAATGGAGCTTATTATTACTTAAAACCTAGCACTCGCCATATTCCATACGAAGTAAGAGCTGATGTATTTGAACCAGATAATGATGCCATGAATGTATATTTGGTTGTAGGACCTGCAGGTGGACCGACTAACTACTTCTCGATGACAAGGGAAGGAGTAACAAATTGGTACAGATCCAATATCCCATATGAAGCAATGAGTCCTGGTGGAATCTTAATTCAGATCGTTGCAGTGGATATTCATGGTCAAAAAACGGCTAGGCCATCCACAGGAACTTTTTTATATCCCACTGACTCAGGGAACCCAGCTTACATCAGTCAATATACTCCAGATCGGGATGGTGATGGATACAATGATGTTTGGGAACTTGATAATGGATACAATCCTAATAATGCAAGTAGTCCTCCAGGAGGAACCACATACCCACCTGGATTACCTGTTGTCGTAGACAGCTTAGAAATATTACCAACACAAGCTTGGGTGCAAGTGAATGAACCAATTACGTTTTCTGCTAGAGGTTTCCTTGCTGGTGTTCAAAAATTTGTGACTGTCAATTTCCATACCACTGGCATAGGCCTTGGTGGAGGTCCCATTGGCAATTTAAACTCATCGACTTTCACTGCAACTACACCTGGCATTGCTGGAGTGTTTGCGACATATCAAACTCTGGAAGCATCTGCTTCTGTTCATGTTGCCGATACCATTGCGCCTTCGAATATCACGGATTTGGTGGCAACACCAATGACTTCCTCGAGAATCCAACTCAGATGGACTGCTCCGGGCAGTGTAGGTGCATTAGGACAGGCATCTGCGTATGAGATCAGAAGATCCACATCTCCCATCACCAATAATTTGCAATGTGATGCAGCAACCGGGATTGCTCATACAATGATCCCCAAAAGTTCTGGATTAACAGAAACAAAAGAGATTGATGGCCATCTCCCGCAAACTACTTATTATTTTTGTGTTCGCGCAATCGATTCTTCGGGAAATCGCAATTCTTGGAGTGGGACTGTATCCACCACAACTTATGCGCCAACAGACCTAGTTCCACCAGCTGATATCACAACCGCAACTGCCACCGTAGAGTCTTACCAACAAATCAAACTGAGTTGGACTGCTGTTGGTGATAATGGAAATACAGGTTCAGCCTCCGCTTATGAGATTAGAAGACGTTCCACACCTATCAATTCAGATGACGACTGTTCGGCGGGAGTTTTTGTTCCGAATACGGTAGTGGCGTCACCTGCAGGCACTCCATTAGAGTTTACAGTGAGTGGGTTGTCTTCTGGCACAGTGCATTACTTTTGTATCCGTGCCTTCGACCATGGAGGGAACCGAAGCCTTTGGAGTGGGATTTTACAAGCCACCACTCCATTTGCCAACCAAGCTCCAGTGATTCAAATGGCGACTAATCTGACTGTCGACTTTGGGACAGAAGCTATTTTGGATGCATCCCAATCCTTCGATCCTGACGCTTCCTTCTGTGGTGCACAAACAAATCTATATGAATACAACTGGAGATTGATTTCTAAACCACCATTATCCAATTTAACAAATGGAGATATTCAGAACAGCACATCGAAGATTGCGAAATTTATGCCAGATAAGAATGGCGATTATGTCTTTGAATTTTCATTTAAAGACAATGTTGGAAGTTGTGCTGGAGCGAATCGAACAACCGTTTCATTGATTACATTGAAATTAGCACCATTGAATGCTCCAGCCTATGTGGAAGCGCAAGCAGGTGGTACATCTGCTTTAGTTCAGTGGAGTCCAGTCCCAGGTGCTACTTCGTATACAGTGTATTATAGTGCGGCACCCAATGTTACAAAATATTCGCCAAGTTTTGGACCAGTGACAAATTCATATACAATGATACCAGGGCTAACTGAAAATACTTTATACCATTTTAGAGTCGTATCGAGTAATAGTGCTGGGGATAGCTCAGTTTCTTCAGAGGTGAGTGCTTTTACTACGAATATTCCACTTGGGACTGCATCATCAGGAACCCATGTGGATATATCCGCGGGTCAAGGGACACAGTCGGGATTACATCCATATTCAGTGATCGATACGACTAATCGAAAGTTTTTGGTTGTATCTACGAATAACGCCAACAACGGGAAACTGAGTCTTTTTAAATGCAACCTTGATGGAACCAATTGCACGCATTCCGATATCTCTGCAGGTCAAGGAAATAATTCGGGGTCTTATCCACAGATCACTTTGGATCAATTCAATGGAAAGATTTTAGCGGTAGCCCAAAATGGCGCCAACAACGGAAAACCGAGTCTATTTAGATGCAACCTCGATGGAACCAATTGCATACATACAGATATCTCTGCAGGGCAGGGTAATTACTCAGGGTATTTTCCACAGATCACTGTGGATCAATTCAATGGAAAGATTTTAGTAGTCACCCAAAATAGTGCCAACAACGGGAAACCGAGTCTCTTTAGGTGCAACCTCGATGGAACCGATTGCACGCATACAGATATCTCTGCAGGACAGGGTTCTAATTCTGCACAACATTTAGATTTCATGATCGATTACAAAAATTTGAAGATCTTGGTAGTAACATACAACAGTGCCAACAACGGGAAACCGAGTCTTTTTAGGTGCAACCTTGATGGAACCAATTGCACACATACAGACATTTCAGCAGGTCAGGGGATTAGTTCAGGAATTGAACCCAGCTTAGCTATAGATCAAATCAATGGTAAAGTTGTGGTCGTGACTCGAAATTGTGCTAACGATTGTAAACCAGGCCTTTTTAGGTGCAATCTCGATGGAACAAGCTGTATCTATACGGATATCTCAGCTGGACAAGGAGTAGCTTCTGGATTAGAACCAAAGATAAAATTGGATCAATTCAACGGGAAATTATTGGTAGTGACACATAGTATTGCCAACAATTTAAAGCTGAGTCTCTTTCGATGCAACTTCGATGGAACCAGTTGCACCCATAAAGATATTTCAATAGGACAAAGTGAAGGTTCTGCAAATGAACCAAAGTTAGTATTAGATCAAATTAATGGGAAAATTATAGTCACAACGCTAAATATAGCGAACTCTTACAAACCCTCACTTTTTATTTGGTAAGAAATTTGATTACCTTACCGAAAATTGCATATTCACCTGCCATCATTAGATGGTAGGTGAATGAAATTATGCTTAGCGCAAGAAAGCTTTACTCTTTCATGTCTAAAAGTAATTTCCTGATCATTCCAAATTTGATACTTGATCGATATTCAATATGACAATCACCCTTGCATTTGTTAACTAATTCTACATTGTCTGAATTGGATTCTCTGTTTTTGTTTTCTTACATTGTTCTTCTGGCGATAACAAAAAAAAGCGAATCAAACAATCCTAAAATTCAATCGGTGTATAAAATGACATCTCAAAAGTGGTAAATGAAATTCGATACCCATTTTGGTTATAAAATGGGCCACCCATTCCAAACCTCCAATTGATCATACCAATAGGAATTTCCCAAAAAAAGTAAAAACTTTTTGCTTGATTGGTGGAGGAATTCACTCTTCCAATTCCTAATGTGAGAAGGGCATACAATTCCAGAGGACTCAACTCATTTCCTGTTAGTTGATTATAAAACAATGCCATAAATGGATTAATAGACTTTGGATTAACATCCCCTTGCAACAGAGTATAGAGTCCAAGTGATTCTAAGTTGTTTCCAGAAGACAAATTGGCAAGTAAGTATGCGCGATACGGATCTGCATCTATGTTTCCATTATTCAGTAAGGAATACTTTCCCATATTCGAAATCTTTTCGTCCAAGTTTCTTCCTGAACTAAAAACCCAAAAACTATTGAAAAATCCATTTCCATCATTGAAGTCAGCGGTTCCTTGTATGTTAACTTTCGAATATCCTAAACCTAATCCAATTCGAAATTTATCGTTTCCTTTTTGTCCGTAATAAATAGCAGGAAGGAACATATGATAACTACCAAAGGTTTCTGTGCCTAGGTCTTGATTTTTATATTGTTTAATTGGGGAAGATCGATTGGATGAACCGGATTCTCCTTCACTTGAAGACATATTCGTAGCGGTAATGTCTGTGATTTTCTGTTTGGATTGCCTAAAATTTACGTTGCGGTTGAGTATGAAAAGTCCCCAGTTTTCACCTATTTGCCATTCAGGTGATTTTAAATCGTAGAGAAAATTTAGATTTTGATCCATCCGTTGGTCATCTCGCATCACTGCACGAGTCCCAGTATTCGAGACGATGCTCAGATCTGTTAAATTTGCCTGCACTCCCGGATAAAATGTAATGTATTTTGCACCGTTCTCTTTTTTGAGAGAAAATTCTTGGGAAGGTTCAGTTGTTTGTTTGGGTGAATAAGGGACAGGTTCTTGTGCCTTGAGGGGAGAAACAAAAACCATTGAAACGATCGAAACAACAAAAATAAGAATGTTACAGAGAAAACCCACTAACGCATGTTTCGATTGAGTTCAAAAAATACCAGAATTTTTTGTTGTTAGGTTCTGAATTTAATTCAAAAATATACATCCTTCCTAGAATGTTTTGATTAGGATTTGAATCTGAGCCAAATTCCTTAAAATAAGAAGTTAGATGATAAAAAATGGATCATTAGTTTAATGATTTTGTCGTTTTGAAATTTCTTTAAATGACCCGATGATTTCCCAATCTTCATTTTTGTCGGGTTTCATCATAATTGCGCCATCTCCCTGAGTCAACCTAACTAAAGTTTTGCCATCTGTATAGCGAGCTCCCGAAGCAGCAATACCTTGTTTTAAGGAGATTGTTTTCTCACCTGGCACTTTAATAGTTACAAAATTAATGTTATACGATAATTTCAATTTGATTGAAGATTATTTTGAATTGATTCTGGCGCCAGGCATACCTTTTAACCAATCTGTTATTTCATTCGAATCCAATGTAACCTTTGAAATATGCACTTCGATACAATGAGACTTTTGATTAGAAGAAACTAAATGAGCATGGAGTTGGAATGCCTCAGCGATTTTAGAAGCGTAAAAAAGTCCATAAGTATGTAGATCGGAACCTCTGAAAACCGTATAACTATCATTACCCAATTGATTTCTTTTAATGAGAGATGAAAATATTGATTTCGCACATTGTTCTGATGTCATTCCTTCATCTGCTGTTGGTGTGTTGATACTTAAGTTGAATGCTCCCTTAGAACCCATAAATCGGAGATGTGGCAATGAAGCAGCTAGCGGATGTATTCCCATATTGATTTGTTCAATTTCTGGAATGTTAATCTGAGTGTCTGGCATTTCGAAACTAAAGTAAAATTTTCCATTTGTCGGAACAAACTTACTATCTTGTGTTTTGATATTGTTTCCTTTGCAGGTAACAAAGAAAATTGTAATCAAAAGTGCGATTGGTATTTCTTTACTGTATTTCATTTATATTTCTCCTAGATGTAAATTAGATTATATAAATTGTAACATGCAAAATCTATAATTTTTAATAAAATAAACAAAAAACAACAAAAGTAGGCATATAAAAGACTATAAATAGAATGTCTAGAGTTTGGTTCACTCCGCTTGGAAGATTCCGAGGGATAGAGAAAAAGTAGATGAATGGTATTATTCCGAGAACAGTAAAAATGATCTTATGAATTGAGACATTTCCAAATCCTTTCGAGACAAAAATAATAAATCTAAAAAAAGCAAATAAGATCAGAAAGAAAATACTAGAAGAAGATACAATGAAAAAAATTGAATTGGAAAATTCAAAAAAGTTATTTGATCCGAAAAAAATAATAAGACAAAATAGGATTATGCTTAAGACCAAGGTAGGGCATAAACAAATCAATAAAAGGAATCTATTCTCATGATAAAACTGATTCAGTTTTGTTAAAAAATATTTAGATTTGATTTTATCCATTTTTCTCTACTACAGTCGTTCGACTCCCGTCGTATAATATTGATTATACTTTAAAATTCACTGAATTCAAAGAAGCACCTAAACACAATTTCTTAATAACCCATCGTGGAGGTGTTTGCTTCGAAAAACACCCATGGATGGGTGCGGGCGGGAGCTCTGGCCATGGAAGGCCAGGCGAACGCGAGAAGCGAATGCCGAAACCTGGAGACGCCGGGAGTCGAACCCGGGTCCTATCGTCCTCAAATGCAGCTTCTACACGTTTAGTTTGCAAATAAATTTCGGAAAGACTTACCCTACAAACGGGGGACTCATTCCTATCCTACTTAGAGTTCAATTCGGTTCGAAGTGGGCAACAAATCCGAAAGGTCCTTAGAGAGGTGTCGGTTTCTAGGCCACCCAAGGAAACAGCCACCGAAACCGTAGAGCTTAAAATTAAGCTGCTAGAGCAAATTCGTTATTTGCAGTTATTGTTTTGAAGGTTTTTAAGAGGTCCCTCACCCCTACGTGCCACTGAATCCAAGCCAACAACAGTCGAAACCAATGTCGTCCCCAATTCTTAATACTTAGACGATGATAATCGTTCGAATTGTTTCGGAAAGCAAAAAAGGTTGAATTGGGGTTTTAGTGTGCTGGAATGTTTGTATCCTTATGAATTTTCTGAAATTTTCCCGTAATGCTTCGGTTTTTTGTCTATACGCCGTCTTTTTCTTCCTATCGTTTTCATTTTGCTCTCAAAAAGAACATCCCTCTGAGAAAGAAATCCGAGTTTCCGTGTATGGAAAAGAAGAAGGGGATCCCATTCGCATCCTTGGCCAAAAACAAATCAATTTGGATGAAACCCAAGAAATGGAAACTCTGGTTCTATTTCAATCTGGTCAAAGTGAAGTGTTATCTGCCTTTCGTAAAGAAGGTTCAAGTTGGACTTTTTTATGGAAGTTGGAATTCTTTTTAAAAGATTTAGGGCCTATGTACTATGACGGCAAACAAAACAAATGGTTAGCCGGTTCTGTTTCAGGAAAAGAAAAACCAACATTTGCTGGTGATTGTTTGAGACGAATTGTCGTTGCAGAACTTCCTGGTGATAATTTCAATTCTGTGTTTATAGAAGTTTTGTCCGAAGAACCACCGTTAGGTTTATTTTCAGTTCCGATGGGTTACCGCAAAGGCAAAAAAATTTGGGATGGTTACCAACTAAAAGAACACGAAGAACTAAAACGTAGCAAACGAGTTGAATTCGAATATAGTGCCAAAGACAAATCGTTTCGTATCTTTCCTACGAATCCCAATTATTCACAAGAGTTTGTGTTCAATGGTTGGGAGATGATTGCCAATCTCCCCATGCAACCAGTTCCTTCTTTTGTTTCCCTAGAAGTGGAACCAAAGTTTGAAATTGGAAAAGAATCCTTGGTGACATTACAACTCAAGAACAGAGGAAATTATGTGAGTTTAACCTATCTCTCTCTTTCCTTTCCAGATGCTGGATCTCTTCGTTTGGCCAATGAAACACAAGGGGTTCGTCTGTATAAAAAGGGAGACATTGTTTATAATGTGGTTCAAAATAAAAAAATACCTGCTGAATACCCACTACTCGAAGTCACCAAAGAAGGTTGGGCAAATAACTTTCGTTATGGTATAAAATTTCATTACACACCAGGTTCAACAAATACACCTAGGATTTTATTTCGCTCTACGTATAAGTTTTACCAAGAGATTGTTTCGATTCCAAATCAATTTTCTATCGCTCCATATGAAAGAGACCAACAAGGATTTCCTTCTTACCTTTTGAATGAGATTACAAAGTAATTTAAAAATGAAAATTCTAAACCAAGTAAACAAACGTATTGTTCTAAAAGAAAAAATATCGAGGAATCAAAATTTCAATCTTTTGAGTTAACGAATCCATGAGCCAAAAATTGACAGAAGAAATCTTAGTTGCAAGGAGAGAAATTGTTCGGGTCCAAGTGGAACGATTTCATTTGTTTTATTATGATTTCTTTCATCGATCGGAAACAATTGAGATGGCAAAGTTTTTCTTTGAGACTGTTTATAATTTAGATGGAAAAGAAGAATGGGAAACCTTGGCGTTTCAAACCTATGACAAAGTGAAAAACATGTTGAAGGAAGGAACACGAGAAAGTATCGAACGTTTGATGGAGTTAAACTCAATCACAGATGATCTCGATATCCAAATGGCAAATCTTCTATTAACAAAAGGTTGGGTCTTCGGAAATGAAATTAATCAGGATGAATACTATCAGTTGTTTTGTGAATTGGACAAACGAGAACTTCGCAAAAAACAATTGGAAGTAGTGTTGTTTAATTTGAAAAAATTTTATGAATTAGCTCATAAACCCGTTAGCGCGTATATCATCAAACCAGCAGCAATGATGTCGAGACTACTCGGAGTGTATCCTCTCTTTAAAAAAGTGGAACAAGGATACTATGCAACCTTACCAGTAAACCAAGTTTTGTTTGATGAATTTTATGCCTTAGTCCAAGAGAAAGAGTGGAATTTTTTATATAAAGCATTTCCCAGTTTAAAAGAGGAATCATGAGAAAACGATCCCGTTTTGTTTCCAGAGAAGAAGAACATGTGGAAGCACATGATCGTTGGTTATTAACCTATGCCGATATGATTACACTTCTTTTGGGATTGTTTATCATTCTTTATGCTGTAAGTAAAGTTGATTCCAAACGATTGAATGAAGTGGCTAAAGATATCAAAAGAGGATTTGGATTGAATGTAAGTTCTGTTGGTGTACTTCTGGATGGTGGTTCTGGTATATTAGAAGATGATACTATGATTCCAAAATCTGATGTTTTTCGACTATGGGAACGCATTGGCTTTTCCTTAAAAGCACTAAAAGATAAAGCAAAATTAAAACTGGGACTTGCCGAAACGGAGGAGTTAAAACTAACATTCGCCGGTTCGGATCTTGCCTCAGATGATGTACTGAAAACTGATCCTGATCTGAAATTTGCATTTGAACAGTTAGCTGTTTTGTCCAAAGGAATGGATATTGATATCGTAGTGCGAGTTCATATCCCGTATGAATCACAAATCGATAAATCGAAATTTCAAAATTCCTGGGACTATCATTCCAATCGAGCTTCCTTACTTGCTGAAAAATTGGTAACTGAATATGGAATCGCCAAGGAACAAGTATCTGTACAAGGTTATGCGATGTTTCAAAAGTCAAAAACATCCGATACACCGGAAAAAAAAGCAAATGAAGAGCGAATCGAAATTCTAATTCGCAAAAAAGAAACCGCTGATAATGCAAAATAAAATTTCTGTGAATGTTATCAGAGGATTTTTAGTAAGTCATGGATGATTAATCTAATACGGATATTAGGTCTTATGCGCTATTTTTCAAAAATCATATGAAAAAAATACCATTCATATTCATTTCTTTACTATTCCAATGTGCATTAACCATTATATCTCCTGGTTTAAATTCGAATTACAAACTGAATAAAATCTCTACTTTCAAATTTCAAGAAGCTGCTTTTTATGGTTCGCTTTACTATGATCAAACAGCATTCTTTATAGAATCCGAAAATTTAAAATTGATTATAGATGATCCAAATAATGCTAC
>NZ_RQGG01000007.1 GCF_004769665.1 Leptospira kemamanensis | reverse complement strand
TAAGAGCAAGACACCTTGCTCTTATTTTGAGGCAGCGACCGGTACTCCGAGTCGCGGACGTTAGCCGGCTCACACAGAGCCCTACAAACAAAAAAAGCGCTCACTTTCGTGAACGCTCTATCATACGTTATGAGTGCTAACAAAGGCAACGTCCTACTTCCACCCCCACTCGCTTGCCCGCTCCGCGGGCGAGTGTCCGAGCCTTGCTCCCTATGGGTCGCAAGTCTGTCATTTCGCGAACAATCTTTTGTGTTTACTATTGGGTTCGCTCAATGGATTTTCTTTTGTACACAAAAAAAGCCAACCTTTCGGTTGGCTTTTTCTTATACGTTATGAGTGCTAACCCGGCAACGTCCTACTCTCCCATTGAGCGAACCCAATAGTACCATCGGCGATGAGAAGCTTGACTTCCGTGTTCGGAATGGGAACGGGTATGGCCTTCTCTCCATAATCACCAGGAGTAATTACCATTACTTCTAACCGCGTCGGATTCGCAAGTACATTTTATAGAAAAGTTACAAATTTAAATCGTAAGTGGCTCCAAATTTGAGACCCGAAAGTTCAATTTTATGTTCTGCTGTTGCAGCAACATATTCCATTAGAGTTCCCAAACGATCTAAATTGTCGCCGCTGATGCTAAAGGCAACAGGACTTTGTGACTTAGCGATCATGTTTTCGCGATCCAAAGTCAGAAATAGTCTGAGTTTTGGCATAACGACGATACTTGCACCTAAACTAATTTTTTCGGAGTAAAAGGTGTAACCGCCGTTAGCGTAATTATAACCAAACCCACCATTCGAAATACGAAATTGTTCAGAACTATACATTCCGGAAGAATTAAGTAAAAATGGTCCAAAGAGTAAAATGTCTGCAAAGAGAGTTGCTCTGTCGTTCAAATCAAATTCGAAACCAACTCCAAGGAGTCCAGAAGTTCCTGTTGTATTTTTGGAATCTTGCCCATAATAACTTGGAGCACCTAACCCTAAGTAGGTTCCTTCCACTGTTTGGGTTAAACTTCTTAAGACATATTTAGGAAGGATTCGAAAATTGGAAGTTGGAGATAAAGTGACACCTAAATTGATATCAGAGTAATACAAACGGTAATCTGCTTCTTTGATACCAAGACCAGTTGCATAATAAGAATTCCATTCATATCCACGAGCAAATCGATTGACGTGCAATCCAAGGAATACATTCGATAAAATTCCAGCATTAATGCTTTTAAAATAATCAAAACCCAAATCGTTGATTAAGCTGGAAGAATTATTGTTTTGCCAAGGTTGGTTGTATTCTAAACCTACGATATCTGTATAAAAATTTCTTTTTTCCAGATCGGTTCTAAGACTACCTAAAAATAAACCACCTTTTAATCGAAGAGCATTCCCTTCTACTTTCCCTTGAGCATAGGTTGAAGTTGTTAACAGAGCAAATAGGACCAAAAGAAAAACGAAATATCGTTTCATTACTTGAATTACCTCTACCATCCAATAACAAATGATAGGATACCCACTCAAGGAAATTTTTATCCGAAATCTCCTTTTTGAATTTAGGAAATATGGAAACCCATAGAGATTTCTCTGATGCATGTAGGGTTTTCCTACCAAATTGATCAAATTCCAAAAAATGAGGGCTTACGGAAAAGGGAAACATTGCTTAGTACAAACATTTCCATAGGCAAAATCAAAAATTAGAATTTAATATTCGGAATTCAGAATTTCCAAACTTTGTTTTCGATTGATTCGTTACCTTTCGGGTAAGATTGCACTCTATACATCTTTTGATGCATTGTATGTTTGGATATGGGATACAAATGGCTTTGTAAAAGAGGAAAACAAAATCACAAAACCGAGTGGCTACTCACTTCCGCTATTTAGAAAAACGGTCTTAGACCCTACATCGAAAGAATTAGTTCCCAAATGAAAAAAAAGTAGATGGCGAAGCTTCCGAAAAAAGAATGGATTTATGCTAAATGAAATTGAGAACAAAACTCAGTCTAAAGGAAAAAGAAGCATACGGCTTTTCCTTTTGGCATTACTCATCCCAACTCTCCTTTTCTCTCAAGACGAAGGTGTCGAAAAAAACCAAGAACCGAAACCGGAACCTCAAACGAAGGAAGAAACTCCAACAATTCGTGTGAAAGCCAAAAAGGAAACGGATCGTGAGTTTTTGGGAGATATAGAAGGAACCAATATCTATTCGGGAAAGAAAAACGAAGTGATTCGTTTAGACAAGGCAAATGCAAACTTAGCCTTGGGGAACACGCGTCAGGTATATTCTAAAGTTCCAGGAATCACAATTTGGGAAAATGAAGGCAGTGGGATCCAACCAGGGATCGGCGCAAGAGGTTTATCACCCAATCGAAACTGGGAATTTAACACAAGAATGAATGGATATGATATTGCATCGGATTCCTTTGGATACCCAGAAGCGTATTTTAATCCTCCCTTAGAAGCCTTAGAAAAAGTAGAAATCGTTCGCGGTGCCGGTGCCTTACAATATGGGCCACAATTTGGTGGGATGGTCAATTATGTTGTGAAAAAAGCAGATCCTACTCGTCCCGTCAAAGTAGAAATGAAAACCACAGGTGGTTCCTATAATACTCTGAACCAATATAGTTCTGTCAGTGGAACCGTTGGCGATTGGAGTTATTTTGTATTTTACCAAGGTCGAAGTTCTGATGGTTGGAGAGAAAATTCTCAATACAATGTTCAAAATGGATTTTTCAATTTATCTTATAAAGTTTCCGAAAAATTAAAAATTTCACTGGAGATGGCTAAATCCACTTACATAAGCCAACAAGCAGGTGGACTTACCGACGAACAATTTCGTGTGGATCCAAGACAATCAGGTCGTACAAGGAACTGGTTTAGTGCACCATGGAATATCCCTGCAATGGTGATTGACTATGAACAAAGTCCAACTTCACGCACCAATGTAAAAGTGTTTGGTCTCTATGGGGAAAGAAATTCTGTGGGTGTGAGCACAGCTGCAAATCTTTCTGATCCTATCTTAGCAAGAACTCTAGAATATAGTCCAAGACAAATTGACCGCGATACATATCGAAATTATGGAATGGAAGCTAGACAAATCTTTAACTATGATTTGTTGGATAAGACCCATACATTATCTTTCGGTGGCCGATATTTCAATGGGAATACAGATCGTTTCCGTAATCCGAATGGAACTACTGGATCAAAATTTGATCTCAGAGAAACTAATCTAAATAACTTATGTTACGATGGTTCTAGAAATTGTAGAGTTGCAGATTTAGAATTTTCAACACTAAACTACGCTGGTTTTGTAGAGAATTTATTTCGAATTACAGATGCCCTTTCTATCACACCAGGGGTAAGATATGAATGGATTCGTTCGACCGCTTCTGGCCGTGTCAATGAATCAATTCCAAGCGCTACCAAACCCTTTGGTGGGATGCTCCAACCTTTGGAAAGAGTGCAAAAACAAGTTCTTTATGGACTCGGTGCTCAATACCAAACAACAAAAACTACAAATTTATATGCGAACTACTCGAGAGCGTTTCGACCTGTCACCTATTCAGAGTTATTTGCACCTACTGCAACCTTAAACGAAGTTGATCCGAATTTAAAAGACCAATCTGGTTATAATGCAGATGCAGGATACCGAGGTAAATTTGGACAGTGGATGCAGTTTGATTTGAGTATCTTTGAACTTCGTTATAACAATCGTGTCGGACAACTTCCAGGACTTCTTCCGGGCCAAGCCAATTTCCAAACAAATGTGGGTGATTCTCTTCACCGTGGAGCAGAAGCTTACTTAGAAATAGATCCGTTAGTCGCACTTACTGATTCTCAACCTTATGGTTCCGTTAGTTTTTTCACATCTAGTGCAAACGTAAATGCTCGTTATATTCGATGGGAAGACCCACGTGTATTAACAAACCCAGCAAGTGCACAAAATTTTTACCGTGTCGGAAAACTTGTGGAAAATGCACCTTCTCAAATCCATCGGTATGGAATCACGTATCATTACAAAAATGTGTTTAGTTTCACGTATTTGATTAGTTATACGGGAGCAGCCTATGCAGATGCGGCCAATACAGGTCCATTCACGGCCAATGGACAAATTGGACTCATTCCATCCTATACTGTGAGAGACTTTACCTTTGTGTGGAATTTTTACGAAAACTTTTCACTCCGAGGTGGTGTAAACAACATGACCAATCAAATGTATTTCACAAGACGTGCGGGAGGTTATCCTGGTCCAGGAATTTTACCTGGAGAAGGGATCTTCTATTTCATAGGACTCAGCGCCGTATTCTAATAGCATCATTCTCCCTTGAACCCCAGAAGTGAAATCCTTCTGGGGTTTTCTTTTTTTCACAGATCCTAAAAATTGATTCAGCATTTCAAAACCATAACATATCTTAGTTGGAACGAAGCTGGTGTTTGGACTTTCTGTCCTGTGTTGGTTAGAACAACTATGTGTTTTTAAAATTCAATAGGTTTATAAACGGCAATGTGGAAGGTCCTCAATTCATATGTGTATCCATTTTCTTTGATGATGGGGCCAAGGCTTCCAATGCATTGTATTTTCCACTTTGAAATATTGTAACTGCTGCTAGATCTGGTCGAAGTAATCCTTGGCTTGCCAAGTAGTATGCTGTTAATTCTAAATGATTTCCCGATGATAAATTAGCAACGAGGTAAGAAAGCGTTGGATCTGTATTTGGATTGATATTGCCTGAAGCAAATTGGTAGGCACTCACATGATTTAGAAAATCATTTCGACTTGGACCAGAGTAAATTAGAAGTAAGTTGGAAGCTGGATCTTTAAAATCAACATTCCCTTTCAGTTTTACATGCGCAGGTCCAAAACCAAATCCAAATCGAAACGTATCAGGATTTCCCAAATAAAATATAGGCACTAACATGGAATAACGACCCTCGACATTTGTATAAACGTCTTCAATGACTCTTCTATTTTTTTTTCCTGAATCATTCGGTTCGGAACTTCCAGAATCCTCATCTGAAGAATTAATTACCGAAGGAGAATTGGAAAAGATTTTGGGAATCGATTGGCGATTCAAATAAAAATTCGAAGTATGTAACAACAAGTTAACACCAAAATATTCATTAAACTGATACTCAGGCGATTTGACATCGAGTAACCATGAAATTTTTCCAAGATCATCTTGCTGCACCATCGTCGCATCGCGGTTTCTACCTTGGATGGATAAAGTAACCTTTTCCAATGTGATCCCTGGGTTTATGGACAAATAGCGATACCGTGGATTTCCAGGGACCTCCTCATTTGATTGTGGGTTTGCTTCTTCTCCATAGGATAGAGAAGGAAAAAGGAATGTGAAAAAAATAAAAAGACAAATGCCTTCTTACGAAAAACGGGAACCATAAGCCAACGTCCTAATTCCACTGATCCTTAAAAGTGAAATTCCTCTATACATTCCCAAGTAGATCCCAATCAGATTTGATTCAAATTTGAAATTCCAAACCGTACATAAAAAAAGCCAACCGAAAGGCCAGCTTATCATTACTATACACTCCATTCCAATTCTACCCGGCAACAATGCCGGAAAAATAAGAGCAAGACACCTTGCTCTTATTTTGAGGCAGCGACCGCTATTTCGAGTCGCGGACGGTAGCCGGCTCACACAGAGCCCTACAAATAAAAAAAGCGCTCACTTTCGTGAACGCTCTATCATACGTTATGAGTGCTAACAAAGGCAACGTCCTACTTCCACCCCCACTCGCTTGCACGCACGCTCCGCGGGCGAGTGTCCGAGCCTTGCTCCCTATGGGTCGCAAGTCTGTCATTTCGCGAACAATCTTTTGTGTTTACTATTGGGTTCGCTCAATGGATTTTCTTTTGTACACAAAAAAAGCCAACCTTTCGGTTGGCTTTTTCTTATACGTTATGAGTGCTAACCCGGCAACGTCCTACTCTCCCATTGAGCGAACCCAATAGTACCATCGGCGATGAGAAGCTTGACTTCCGTGTTCGGAATGGGAACGGGTATGGCCTTCTCTCCATAATCACCAGGAGTAATTACCATGTGTACAGAGAAGACTGGAAAGTCAAACCTTTACAGAAGAAAAGATTGCGTTTTTTTTAGAAAACTGAAAGGATTTCTTTATGTCGGAATTGGCAGAACCACTGGTACAAACAGATAGTTTTTCGGTTATGGGTCTTCGCATCAGAACATCGAATGCACCTGGCGAAGCCGATGTCAAAATTCCTGCCATTTATTCAAAATTTTACAAAGAAGACATCCCGAAACAAATGGAGTCTCTCAGGAAATTTGATCCACTGTTTGCCGTATATTCATCCTATGAATCGGATGAGAATGGATCTTACGACTTCTTGTTAGGTTATGCGGTAAACGCAAATGTAAAACCCCTTCCAGGAATGGAAATCGCGCATATCAAACCACAAAACGGTCGTTATTTTGCAATTCAACCTGGACCACCAGAGGAAGTGGTGCCAAAATTTTGGGCAGAAATTTGGAATCATCCAGAGATTCCAAAAATTAGAACCTTTCAGACAGATTGGGAAGAATATTCGGAAGCGGGAATTCGAGTCTTTTTATCGACACGTTAACGATTAGTTGTTAGTTGGAACTTCTCCAATTTTTGTTTCGACACAAGAAGAAATTTTACCGGAACTTCCCTCTTCAACGGTTTTGTATTTGTTTTTCTCGACATTCACCATTTTCACTTTGATATAGTCCCCAATAAAATCAGAAATATCAGGATCATTTGTTTCAAGTAATGTAACAGTATAGGAACAAGGACCAGTCCAAACAATTTTTTCTTTGATAAAGAGAGAATTGTATTCTTGCACTTGGTACGTAGCATAGCGTTTGAAACGTGAATTATGCCCGGATTCACATCGGTTGTCAAAAATACCCGTGCGGAAATTGGAACACTTATTTGGTGTTGATTTTGTTTGGTTGGATTGGTATGTCTGGATCGTAAAAAAAGAACCAAGGAAAAGAAAAACCAAGATGGAAATCCACTTTTTCAAACTGGACCAACCTCTGATGGATGGAAAAGAATTGGATTGGAGGCATTTTTCTTTTCCACAACATAGATTCGCCAGTCTCCAACAACCCAAACCCAAATGCCCACAAACATGGCAGTTGAAATCCAAAGTCCAATCGTAGCACCCGGAATGAGTAAAAAATCAACCACACCATGTTGTAAAACTGCCAATACAAATCCAAAGAAGATGATCAAAGCTTTAGAATTCGTTTCCTGTTTCTCATTACTTTTTAAAACGAAAAGAGAAAAACACAAATTGATGAGTAAGTGAATATTGGATGAGTGTATGGTTCTTGCGATAAAGAGATTTAATTTTTTCTCATCGGTTTCTCGGAAAATATAATGGGTGTTTTCAATGAAGGAAAATCCCATTGCCACAAACCCACCAAATAACACAACACTCGGTGAAAACAGTTTTGTTTTGCGATCATAGCTAAAAACAAAAGATAAAATCATAATGAAAAAAATCTTAAATGTTTCTTCCGTGATTCCTGCTTGGATGAAAGCCAAATGAGCTGTTTGGGTCAGTAAACTGACCTTTTTTTTCGGAGAGAAATCTGTCTCTGGCCAAAGAATTGGATGTAGTCTCAGAATTAAATCTGTGGAGAGCCATCCAAAAACTAAAGCAAGAAGGATCCCAAGGACTTCCTGCCAACCTTTTTTAGGTTTGTATGCTTTCCATATGACAATGGCCCAAGGAACAACAGTTGCCGCACCTATCAAATAATCATAAATCCCCATTTCTTTCATTCTGGTATTTCTTCCATATAACGGCCGTCAAACAAGTTGATCATTTCTTTTTGTAAAGGAGTGGGAACAAACTCAGGGTCAATAGGTCCATTCCAAAAGAGTTCCGTGACACGAATGTCACTTTTTGTCCCAGGTGGTGGCATGAGTGGTCCTAAACTTTCAACCAGTTGCAACGTTCGTAAGTCTTGGTCAGGATAATCGGATGCTTCCACAAGTTCCACATCGATCACATCCCCATCTTGTGTGATCGTATACGCAACGACACTCGAATAAGGATGCGGAGCTTTTGCCCAGTAGTCCATATAACTTTCTGGGATTCGCATTTTTGCTGAGATATAATTCGAGTAAGTTGGGGGAACTTTTTTACCGCGAATTTTTTTAATATAACCTTTGACTGGTCCATTGTCCGCGACTTTCTCATTGGAAATCTTTTCGCCCTTCTCTTTGTTTTCTGTTTCGTTTCCTGTGATCACTCCCCCATTTAACCCTTTCGTATCATCGGGAACATTGGGATCGATGAAATAAAACTCCATTTTTTCAGGTCGGAAGTGATCATTTTTTTGAGAAGTTTGTTCTTTCTTTTTGCCACGTTGCAAACTGATGGGGATGAGAAAAACCAAACAGAGTAACACCAAATGAAAGAGAAGTGAAAGTGGTAACACATTTCGAAATCCCTTTCGTAACCCTGGTTTAAAAAATGGTTCTGATTCACCATCTTTGTCTTTTTTAATTCCTAAATTTTCTAAACTGAAGGACTTCTCTAAAATAAATGAGGAATAAAAATACAAACCTAGGAGCGCTGCTACAGAAAAAACCGCATATGCAATGTTTTGTGAAGAGATAAAAAAGTTTTTATCGGGAATTCCTGGTTTTAGGCCAAATCCTGCGAGGAATTGAAATCCAAAAATGGGACTTGTATAAGAAAATACCCAAACCGCAGAAAATAAATACAATAATAGAGTTAAAAATAAAATTGGGAACCCACGCCAGTATTCATAGACATAGATATGTCCAAACCCTGGTAAAATTTTATCTCGGAACTTTGCTTTTTCTTTGATGATGAGTTCCAATCGAAGTGGAAATTTTCCTTCTGTTTGCACCGCATGTTTCCAACTTTCGCGAATTCGGATTCCTTCCATATAACGAAGATAAGGTTTAGCAATCAAAGAAGGAATTTTGTTTCGATTGAAACTAAAAAGTAAAATACAAACTGAGATGGAATAATTAAAAACAAATTGATGCACATCATATAAAGGTGCAAGAGGAGAAAGATTTTTTTGCGGGTATAAACTCTCTGTAATGTATAAAAATACAAACTGAATGACAAGAGCTAAAACAAGAACCAAAAGAACGGTATCAAATTTGGTATCTCGTATCCGCATCTCCGTTCGGAGTTGGGTATTCGGAAATTCGTTTTGGATGCGAACCAATCGTACTGTTTCGCGTTTGCGATTCCTTCGCGAGCTATGTAGGAAGTTGGCCAAAAGCAGAAAAAAACAGAAAAGGAAAAATCCTAACTTCAAACGGAAGGGAATTCCATTTTGTGCCAAAAAAGCATTGATGATGCCCTCCCATTCCATACTGGAACGGTGTAATAACTCTACGGGATAAAAGAGGATCCAATTGAGAATGTAAATGGCGATGACAGAAACTGCCCGGAGTCGAAGCCTAAATTCTTTCGGAAACGCAAATAGAATCCCAAACGCGAAAAAAGGTCCCAAACTGAAAAGCGGGGAGAGCCAAAGGAAAAACGTTAAGGATTTTTTTGCCCAGGGAGAGAGGTATTGAGAGTTTGCGGAATCCATTCTTTAGTCTTATCTCAAGGAAAATACTTTGAATTTTCATGGAAAACAAAAAATTTGGCGGATATGGCACAGCCGAAAGAGAAAGAAGAACAGTCGCTCAAACCCATAGTCGCAGTCTCCAAACGAAGAGGCTTTGTTTTCCCAGGATCCGAAATTTACGGAGGCCTCTCCAATACATTTGACTATGGTCCCAACGGAATTGAAGTTTTGAACAATTTAAAACGACTTTGGTGGGAATACTTCGTCCACCGCCGGGATGATGTGTTAGGTCTCGATTCTTCCATCCTCCTCCACCCTCGTGTTTGGGAAGCTTCAGGCCATATTTCTAATTTTAATGACCCACTGATGGATTGCAAAAAATGCAAAACCCGAGTGCGAGTGGATAAATTTTTGGAAGATAAAGAAGGGGAAGGTGCTGCCACTGGGAAAAGTTTGGAAGAGTTAACAAACACCATCCGAGACAAAGCATACGCATGTCCTACTTGTGGGACAGTTGGTAGTTTTACCGATGCTCGCCAATTCAATTTGATGTTCAAAACTTCCCATGGTGCTTCCGAAGAAGGTGCCACAGACATCTACCTACGTCCAGAAACGGCCCAAGGGATTTTTATCAATTTCAAAAACGTGACACAAATTGCTCGTAAAAAAGTTCCGTTTGGAATTGCACAAATTGGAAAGTCTTTCCGGAACGAAATCATGGCTCGTCAATTTATCTTTCGGACACGTGAGTTCGAACAGATGGAGATGGAATTTTTCTGCGAACCTGGGACACAAAAGGAATGGTTCAAGTATTGGGTGGACTATTGCATGGACTGGCTAGTGAATGTGGTTGGACTCAAAAAAGAAAACCTACGAGTGAGAGAACATGAGAAGAAAGAACTATCGTTTTACAGTGATTCCACAAGTGATATCGAATACAAATACCCGTTTGGTTGGGGAGAACTTTGGGGGATTGCTTCCCGGACTGATTATGACCTTACCCAACACGAGAAGTTTTCTTCAGAAGACTTGAAGTATCATGATTTGGACCAAAAAAAAAAATACCTACCGTATGTAGTGGAACCAGCACTTGGTCTCAACCGTCTCTTCTTAGCTGTGTTATGCGATGCTTATGAAGAAGAGAAATTGGAAAAAGACGACGTTCGTACCGTTTTACGTTTCGGGAAACGAGTGAGTCCGATGAAAGTGGCGATTTTTCCACTGATGAAAAAAGATGGACTCGATGCCAAAGCAAAAGAAATTTATGCCGACCTCCGAAACCATTGGTATGTCGATTATGACGAAAGTGGCGCGATTGGAAAACGTTACCGTCGCCACGATGAAATCGGAACTCCATTTTGCATCACGGTTGACTATGATACCATGAGCGATGGAACCGTAACCATCCGGGAAAGAGATTCCATGAAACAAGAACGGATCGCTGTTTCCGAACTCAAGTCATATCTCATCCAAAGAATGGTTTAGTTGATCCGAGATCTTCTAGAATCTGACAGAAACCAAACCATCGAACTCGTAAATCAGTTTTTCCGAAGGGTAAACGAATTCGAGTTAGATGGTCTCTTTCGCATCCGTCCACGCGCTGCCACAAAATTCACTGATATCTATTTTAAGTTGATTGGTACAGGAAAAGTGTACATGCGAGGGTATTTTCTGGAAGACGAACTTGTTTCACTTGTGATAGGTCGAATCGAAGAAAAACCTCACCTCGAAGAAGAACGAAGTCTTTTCATCGACCTTGCGGTGACGAAACTCGGAAAAAAGAAAAATGGATATATGTCTGCACTCTTAAAGGATGTAGACATTTGGTGTTTGGAAAAAAACATACCTGCCATCGAACTCCGAGCCATTCTCAAAAACGAAGAAGCCATCCAATTTTGGAACAAGTCAAGTTTTGAGCCGTTTTACATCCGTTACCGCAAACGTGTGTGACAAACATCCTATAAAATTTATAGATCAAACGTCAAACCCCGAATTAAAAACTCATTTACCAACTACCTGAACTCCCTCCCCCACCAAAACTACCACCTCCACCACCCGAGCTAGAACTCGAACGGGAACTATAGGAACTGGAAGAACTGCTATAACTCGAGGAAGAACTAGAGCTTGAAGAATAGGAAGAATAAGAACCACCATCACTCTCTTCCCAAATCGTATAAAAGAAGTGAAGGAGAAGTAACACAAAATAGGAAAAAACAAAGGTAGAAATTGAAAAATTGACGGAATCTTTCAAACCTAAGATCCCTTCAATCGAAAATCCAAATGTCCACACAAGAGAAATGAATCCATACTTTAGCGCCCTTGTTTTCCAGGACTTCACTTGGATGGATTTTGCCAAAACATAACCTAACACCAAACAAAAAAACCACTGAAAGGAATTAAAAAGAATACTGAAATCAATTTGGGGAGACGTATCCTCCCCCGTTGGCCAAAAAAAGAAAATCCCTGCGACTAAGCTTAACCAAAGAAGGAAGGTTATTCCATAACGAATTGCATATTTTTGGAATACCGTAATGGAAAATCCATAAAGAGTAAACAGAATGATTCCTTGGTAATACAAAATGTAAAAAAATCTTTCCTGATTTAGAAAAGAATGAACGCTAAACCACAAACTAAGAAAAGCGATGGAGTGGAAAAAAAGTTCACTACCAGTAAGTCCCAATCGTTTTGCAAATTTTTTATAAGACGCAATCAAAATGTCATCTAATGCCAGTTTAATGACAAGTAGTATCCCACCAATCACTCCGATCACCCAAAAAAGGACAATCCATTCTGCATGAAAACTAAATTGCAAAAAAGGGATCCAAAATAGAAGGGAAAGGATGGCGAGAGGATAGGAAAACCATTCCCAAAGCCCGTACAACAAGTATAAATTTAATGCAACAATGCCAAAACAAAAAAAATAAAATACGGCATCAGGTAGGAAGTACAAAAGTCCAAAAAAAACTACGCAACCATAGAGAACTTCTAACCAAATTTTACGTTGGTATTTCTTTTTCCCATCTGTCAAAAGGAAAAATCCGATGAGTGCTGCCACAATCACACCCGTTGCAATCGCTATGTTTTTTACTGTATTTTCATTGGAAATGGCATACCCAATTCCATCCGGGTAATCCGTTTTCAAATTAGGATTGGAATCAGCTGCTCCATATAAAACCGACTCAATGGCTGAATACCCAAGGAGAATCCCACTTGGTAAATCTCCTTTTTTGAATTCAGGGATCATGATATTTTTGATGATTCGATTACACAAAACGTCTGTTAATGTTTCTTCTAATCCGTATCCGACTTCAATCCTGACCTTCCTGTCTCCCACAGAAAGTAAAACAAGGACACCATTGTCTTTACCCTTTTGCCCGATTTTAGAAAGTGTTGCAACTTGAATCGAATAGGATTCGATACTTTCTCCTTCCAAACTTTGGATGATGTACAAAAACACTTGGGCACTGGTTTTTGTTTCGATCTCAGAAATGATGGCCTGCAACTTTATAATTTGTTCAGTACTTAAAATCCCAACTTCATCCGTGATGGGAGTTGTGAGGAGTTTCACTTCCTTTGCCTGGACTTGTGTCACACTGAAATAAAGAAAGAGAACAAGAAAACTGAAAAAGTGCCGATTCCATTTTAGATCCAAATGCATAGGGCAAAACATTAACAAAGTTTTGTCATTTGGCAAGTAGACTTTTCAAAGATTTTTTCATAATCTTTATGCTTTTACGAGTTTCACCATCCGAAAGATCGGACCCATTACATTTTTAAACAAAGGGAAATTGGATAATTTAATGAGTTTGAAGGTAAGATCGAGTGAATCATGAATCATCAATTTTGTATTCTGAAAGGATTTAGAAGGATCGGTGAGCCAATAAAACAAAATTCCCATCTGTTGCATCCACAAAAGGTCAGGTAATACTTTACTTAAGTCTTCTCGGAGTTTGGAATTCGATGTGATCATGGCTAACCTGATGATACCAACTGCTTCTTCTCGTAAACCTCGACTCTCTTTACTAAATGGAGATAAGGGATAAGTTGGATCACCAGCTTGTCTTGCGAGAACCAACAAAAACTTTTTATGATGAGAAAAAAGTTCCAATTGTGTTAAGACTATGAATTTGTAACGAGCTTTAAAGTCCTTTGTGGTTTTGAAAAACAATTCAGACTGGCGACATAATTCTTTCTGAGAACTTTTATAAAATTCTAAAACCAATTCTTCTTTGGATTGGAAATGATAGTATGTCAGTCCTAAGGAAACTTTTGCTTCCTTAGCAATCTTACGCATGGTTGTCGTTTCATATCCATCTTTTTGAAAGAGAACCAGAGCCGTCTGATAAATCTTTTGTTTAGTGATCTCTCTTTTGGAGCTCTCTTTGACAAGAGTTGGTTTTGTTAGTCCCAGAATGGATTGTGGCATTGGTTTGTTTCCTTCAAAATAAAAAGGTTTAGGGATTCCTAAAATCACTCAATAATTGAACACGTTCAAAATAGGATGAAAGGCATCAACCTGTCTTGAATGCCTTTCGATCTTTTAGAAACACCCTTTTGATCTTTTTGAACATGTTCAATTATTTCCTATTTTTGCCATTTTTTTATTTGTCATATAAAAATTTTCTTGCCTCACATAAGTCAATTTGCCACAATTTTATCTTAGAAAATTCAGAGGTGAAATATTTATGATTCGAAAAAGTCTTTTGGCCTTTTTTGCCACAGCCATTATGGCAACCCCAGTGCTTGCGAGTTCTGGTTCTTCTTCCAAACCACTTGCGGGAACTTATCCAATTATCTTATCACATGGTCTTTTTGGTTGGGGCGAAAACACAGGTGGAATCATTAGTATTGTGAACTACTGGGGTGGAACGGATGACTATCTCAGAAGCCAAGGTGCCACAGTATATGCACCTGCTAAAACTGCAGCGAACTCAAACGAAGTGCGGGCTGGGGAATTAAAAGCAGCAATTTTAACATACGCAGCAGCAACGAACTACTCTGGAAAATTTCACATCCTCGGTCACTCCCAAGGCGGACTTGATAGCCGTTATATGGTTTCCAACTTAGGTCTTTCTAGCCGAGTGGCAACTCTCACAACACTCAACACACCACATTACGGATCACCGATTGCTGATATCATTAAAACCGTTTTACCTGGTTGGATCCAACCGTTTGTAGCAAGTATCGTAGAAACTCTTGTGAAGGTTGTGTATGGTGGAACGAACCAACAAAACGCACTCGCTGCACTTTCTTCTTTAACCAAAGAAGGTCTCTCGTCGTTTAACTCCTACACACCTAACCGTTCCGGTGTGAAATACTACTCTTACGGATCTTATATCACCCTTCCTGATTTGATCCAACACCCTCTTATGGGAATTTTACACCCTGCTTGTGCTGCCGGTGGACTTTTCCAAGGCCAAGGTGCCACCAATGATGGACTCGTTCCACTTTCTTCTCAAAAATGGGGAACATGGAAAGGTGGTCCTTCTTATGGAATTCTCACAACAGGTGTGGATCACTTACAAGTATCCAACACACTTCGTTCTGGAAGTTTCTGGTATGATGTGGAAGGATTTTATATGAACATGGCTTCCAATATGAAAGCGAACCAATAGTTTACTTCTGAAGTTTTTTTTAAAAACCTAAGGCTTTGCCTTGGGTTTTTTTGTTTCCAGAAACCAGTTTTTACCGTTTACTTCTCTACAATCTCCATGAATGCAAAGAATCTTCGTATCGTAAGTATCTCTCTCGTATTTGTTTTTTTCCTTTTCCTTTTGTACAAATTCACTCAAACAAATGAGTTCAATTCTGCGAATGAGGAGAATCCCAATGACAAAGCGGAATCTTTTTTTCGTACACAAAGTGATGGTTTTTCTGTGGACCCCTTTTATTTAGAATCAGCAAAATCCATTTTTTCACCCGACGGACAATTTTTACAATTTGAGGAAATTATCGCCAAAGCAAAGTCAGGTGAGCTTAATCTAATATCAGAATTATGGAACTTACGTCGTCAATGCCCAGAAGGAAGCACCAGAGAACAGTGCCACGAATACATCAAAGCTTTCATTCAAAATGAATATTCAGGGGAAGATGCAAAAAAACTCTTAAATCTCTTAACCGATTATTTGAAATATGAAGAGGCCATGGTCCAACTCGATCCAAGTTCCAAATCATATACCAATGCCGAACGTTACGAACAAATCAAACAACTCCGAAGGAAGTATTTTTCCAAAGAAGACGCGGAACTGATTTTTGGATTAGAAGAAGCCACTGCTGATTTTAGTTTTAACCGAAAGAATTTTTTAGATGAAACCAAAAACCTGAAGGCTGATGAACGGATTCGTTTGTATGAAAACTATCGGAAAAAAACCTTTGGAAACTATTACAATGCAGTTGTCAGCCGAGAACCAAAATACGATCAATTTGAAACGGAAATGGACCTTCGCCAAAACGAACTCGCAAAACTTTCCGGAACAGAACGTGAATCCAAAGAACGTGAAGTTCGGATTCGTTATTTTGGAAAAGATGGCAACGAACGAATGGAAAAGGTCTTAAAAGAGATCAAAGAAGAAGAAGAAAAAATAACAAAACTAGAAGTGGAAGAAAAAAACTTTCGGAAAAACAATTCCAATCTCTCTGATTCCGAATTAGAAAAAAAATTAATGGAACTTCGTATCAAAACATTAGGAAGTAAAGAACTCGCAGAAGAATACACACGTAGATTGGAATATGAGAAAACACTTAAAAATTCTGGGAACTAAATCTCACTTCCTTTTTCTTGTATTTGCATCCATTTCGTTTGCTCTTTCTTTAGAACCCTTCGGTTTTGCATCCGCAGGGTTTTTAACAATATTGTTTCTATTACTCATCACAAAAGAAATTAGAAAGGAAGGAAAGTTTGGTGTTTCGATTCTTTGTACCATTCTATTTTCCTTTTTTGTGACCTGCACTTCCTTTTATTGGATGGGAAATGCGATCCAAAACATCACAGGTCATGGAATCTTCATTACCTCTCTTCTCTTTCTGATTTATGCGAGTTTCTCATTTTATAAAATTGGGGTGGTTTTTGTTGGTGCCCATTTGATCACCAAATACCGACTTGTGGGAGAGACTAAATTTTATCTCCTTATTTTCCCTTCTCTTTTCCTACTTTCGGATTGGCTTTGTCCTATGGTTTTTCCTGTGTATTGGGGAGATCTCTTCCGAAACCAAATCCTTTGGCGTCAGATGGCACGTTTGGGCACAGAAGTTCTGGGTTTCGTTTCCATCATTTCTGTTTCTTTACTTTACCTCATGGTGAGTCAAAAACTGACACAGTGGAAACAATCGTTTTTATACTTGGCACCGATCTTTTTTATTTTCTCTGCAAACTTATATTTTTTAGCGGAATCCATCCCGGAAGAAAAATCCATTCATTTGGTTTTAGTCCAACCAAACACACCGTATGCGAAAAAGGAAATCCAGGAAAACTTTGGTTTTATGACAAAAACCATGCAGGACGTCTATAATTTATCGCAAGAAGCCATCACCAATGCACCTAAACCCATCGATGCAGTCGTTTTACCTGAATCTTCTATTCCATTTTTAGGAACACTTCCTTCCCCTAGCCCGCAGTCCACGTATAGCAAAAGTTTTGTGGAAATCACCGAAACACTTGTCCGATTGGCCAATGCCCCTTTACTTTTTAATGAATTGGTTTGGGATGGTGGCTCAAGGAATTCGTTTAGTATCTTACAACCTATCACCTTACAGACAGATAGGCGATACAAACACAAACTTTTACCTTTTGGAGAATACCTTCCTTTCGAAACTCAAATCCCAATCCTTAGAAACGTATTCCCAGAGGTAAGCCATCACATCCCAAGTGAAACCTTTTTATCCCAATCCTTCCCTACCAAATCAGGAGAATCGGTAATTTTCACTCCTCTCATTTGTTATGAAGTTTTGTATCCAGAATTTGTCAGATCCATGATCAACCATTCCCCTTCGGAACTCCTCATCAATCTCACCAATGATTCTTGGTTTGAAAGTGTTACAGAAACCAAACAACACGCGGGTGCCGGGAGATTACGTGCCATTGAATCAGGAAGGCCATACATTCGTGTTGCAGTCCAAGGAATGACAACAGCTTATGATCCTTGGGGTAGAGAAATGATGGGAGAACTTCCCATCTTCCAAAAAGCAATTGGATACCTGGATGTTTTGTCCGTGTCCAAAGAAAGAACAACGCCCTATTTGGCATTTGGGCCCTATCCATGGAGGATATTGGCTCTTTTTAGCTTATTTTTTGTATTTTTCACGAGTCCGAGAGCTTTGGACTCCTATAAAAAGAAAAATGAAATTGAAATTTAGCATAGGATAGAAAGGCTATTCGAATATGGAATGGGAAAAAATACTTCGCGATGCAGTCAAAGAAAACTCAATCAAGGAGTTGTATCTGAGAAAGGTACCATCATTAAAGACTTGCGAAGATTGGAATAAGGTTGTCGAAGTGGGAACTGTTGACCACAAAACCAAATATGCATACTACAAAGGTGGACTTGTGAAATACGGAGAAAGATTATTCTTTGTCACACAAGAACGATTGGATGCTGTCTCTCCCTTTCGCAAATGGGATTTTAAAAGCAAAATCAAAGTCACAGACCCTGAGTTGACTGTGGGCGAAAAGAAGTAACAACCCTTTAGAGAACAACATTGCCTTTATGGGAAGAGATAAAAAAAGACCAACGATTGTTGGTCTTTTTTTTTGAACTATTCTAATGGAATGGATTTTAGATTCGAGTGAGTTTGTTTCTTAACGATTCAAACGAATGATCATATTGAGTTTTTCAGCAATGGCAATCACTTCCATCACCTTTGATTTTTCAATGATGATCCCTGTTGGGCTCACTTCTTCTAATACAAACTTTTTCCCTTTGATTTGACCAAGTAGGAGTTCCATCACTTGTGAATCTTTGGTTCTAAGGAGAACTGAGTCTTCTGTGATTGTGACAATTGGTAAATTGTTTCCCCAATCATCCAGTAAGAAGAGTAAGTTTTGCGCAAGATCAGCTTTAGAAGACTCACGTAAGAAGTGGATAAAGGTTTCTTTATCGTAACCCAGTAAAATTCCCAATTGGAAACTATCTTTTGTCAGTAAGAACGTATAAACACGATCATAATCTTTGAGTTCACAAAACGCTTTGAGCAAATGAATTCCATGTAAAGAAACTCGGTCTGGGAAGGCGATGATGGAAAAGTCTGGGTTGATCGTGATCCCACCCTTTTCGGTTACCGTTACAAGTGCTTCATGATTGAAATAATGAAGTCCAAGTTCGGATAAACTCAAATTCCGTTGTGGGTATTCTACTTCGATGAGACCAAAGAGTTGTAAATAAAAAATAGCAGAGATGATCTCTTTTCTAAGATCTGCCAAATCTTCTTCATACGTTTTGATTTGGAAGGTAGGAGAAAAAACCAAATGGTCACGAATGATATGTGAAAAAATCACGGAAGTATTGATTTTTCCATGTGCCATAATGAGTTTTACAGTTTTGTCTAAAATTCCTTTTTCATAAAAAGGAACTTCCGTAGCCGTAAACACTTCTGGTGGATTTAACCTACGAGTTCTTGCTTCATTCACTTCGTGAATGACAAGTTTCATGATTTCAAAAATATCTTTTTTCAAAAACTCATCTGTTTCTTGGATGAGAATTACATTTTCACCCTTGATATCTACATAACCTAACAGTTTTAAGATGGGGAGAATGAGTTCAATTTGATAAACTTGGCTTTTTTCAGGGAAAATTTCAATATCAGGAGATAAAAGTTCTGTTTCAGTTCTTTTATGATCTGCTTGTTTGATTTTTCCGGACTTAGCAAGGTTCAAACCTTTTCTAGAAATATAAGAAATGAGTTTTTTTACGTTTAAGAAAAAATCGAGTCCATTTGCAGAAATTTTTTCCTGACGAACACGAGTTCCTTTTTTGACCGGAGGTAAAATAGGAGAAAACTGTAAATGGTCGAGAATTTCTTTTGGAATGACAATCACACGAATGAATTTGTCTTCCACATAATACACATCTCGAACTAAATAGAGCGCTGTTAGGTGAGGAATGGTTTGTTCAAATTTCCCACGATTGACAGTGATATAATTACGGATTGTGTCTGCTTCAATCACACCACCGTGGATGTAAATTTGGTGTAATACATCTTTGTCGAAGTCAGAAAGTTCATCGATGAGTTTTTGTAAAAATTCAGCATTGAGAGCATTTTTTAAAAAAGTCTCAATGTGTTCCCCTTTTTTTGCACCAACTGCTTCTTTCCACTCGTCAGGAAGTTCCGCGAGTGTTGCTTTGTGAAGGGATTTCTCAATCGAATACTTAAACTTTTCACCCTTAGGGTTTGTTTCTACTTTGATGAGTTTTTGGTATTCATCATACGTGTGGTATTTATCTAAATTATTAGTAAGACGTTCGCGGTTTTTTCTTTGGTATAAAAGATAATACTTTCGAAGAACGTTCAGTTCCATCTCCACGTTGATGGGTGGAATGTTGACCTTACGCGAGATTTCTCCAAGAGTCATCACACCTTTGTTTTTCAAAATGGAGGTTAAGATGTTCACTTGGAGAGGAGTGAACTTTTCCAAAACACCTTTTAGGTAAAATTCGTTTTGGAAGGTCTCCATGAGACCTAAAATGGTCGATTTTTTGTCCTTCCCCGGGATCTTTTGGATGTTCCAAAGATTTGCGATTTTTTTGATCTCGTTGAGATCGAGTTTCTCTAACTCTTGGTACAGGACAGTTTCTTGGCTCATGGGTGCGATTTGATAAGTTTTTGGTTGGGACCTATTCCTGCAACTCTATTTCAATTGTAGGTCCGAAGCCTATTTTGTCGTTTCCAAACCCCATTTAGGTCCCAAATTAGGGTTTATGGACTCATTTTCCGAGATTGTTTCATTTGGCCTCCACTCGAGTCTTCGAGTGGCTCATTCTAGTTTCGTGTTTTCTACCAAACTCCTCGGAATCCTGGCAAAACTTGCCAAAGGGGAACCAAACCACAGAGAAATTGCGATCTCACTCCGAGAGGCCTTTTCCCAACTCGGTGCCACCTACATCAAACTGGGACAATTCATTGCCAGTGCCCCATCCCTCTTTCCCATCGAGTATGTGGAAGAGATGCAAGCCTGTCTTGACTCCGTTAGACCCGTCCAATTCCGAGAAATCCGCTCTACTGTAGAACGGGAACTAGGTGGAAAACTCGAAACCCTTTTCCATAGTTTTGAAGAAACGCCACTTGCCTCAGCTTCCATCGCCCAAGTCCATGCAGCAGTCACAAAAGAAGGCCTGGATGTGGTCGTAAAAGTGCAAAGACCTGATGTCCACCTAACTTTGAAAACCGACATGCAGATTCTCGGAATTCTCACGAAAGTTCTCGAAGTCATTGCACCTGAATTTAAAAAATCGGGTCTCACGGCAATGTTCCAAGAATTCCAAATGTCCATTTTACAAGAGATTGATTTTATCCAAGAAGCCAAAAACATCGAAGAGTTTGAAGCCTATCTATTAAAGGCAAAAGAACAAAGAGCAAGAGTGCCTCGTGTGTATCATACTCTTTCCACAAAAAAAGTTTTAACGATGGAACGTTTTTATGGAGTTCCCATTACCGATGAAAAAGGTTTAAAACAATTCACTGACAATCCAAGAAAAGTTTTGAGTGATGCTCTCGAGATTTGGTTTTCTTCTTTATCCAACCAAGGGTTTTTTCATGCCGATGTCCATGCAGGAAACTTAATGATCTTAAAAGATGGAAGTATTGGGTTTATCGATTTTGGAATTGTAGGTAGAATCTCTCCTAAAATTTGGAAAGGCCTTATGTTATTCACACAAGGAATTGGAATTGGGGAACCCACACTTGTGGCAAAAGGACTTGTGGAAATGGATTCCACTGATAGTGGAGTAAACCCAACACTACTTGCAAAAGAATTGGATTCTGTATTCAACGAATTAGAATCTGTTTATATACATTTAACCGAAAATGAAATGTTTGATGAATCCAAGGTGAATCGAATCATGTTTGAAATGAAGGAAATTGCCGAAAAAAATGGATTAAAAATTCCAAGGGAGTTTGCCCTTCTCATGAAACAAATGTTATATTTTGATCGCTATGTAAAATCCATGGCACCTGAAATCAATTTATTCCGCGACTCTCAAAACTTTGTGATTGGAAAAACATGACCTTACTTGATTTAAACGAAGGTGATTCTGCCATCATCCACTCCATTCGAACGGACCAATTGCCAAAACCAATGCTCACCGAACTTTTAGAACTTGGATTTTTTCCTGGTGCTGAAATTCATCTGAAAACAAAATCAAATTCCCTTGGCAAACTGATTTGTTCCCTTGGTGGCACTACCATTGGGTTACGAATGAAAGATGGTGAAGCAATTTTACTAAAAACTATTTAAACGATGAAACAAAAAAACATTTATCTTGTCGGAAACCCAAATTGTGGAAAAACCACTTTATTCAATCAACTGACAGGCCTTAGCCAAAAGACTGGAAACTTCAGCGGTGTCACCGTAGAAAAAAAGGAAGGTCTTGTTTCCTTACCCAACTTAGAACTGAAGATCACCGACTTACCAGGAACATACGGACTCGGTGGAATTGCCGAAGATAAAAAAATCGCATATGAAGTTTTGCTCAAACGGAATGAAAACGAATCCGTGATCTATGTACTCGATGCTTTGAATTTAGAACGGGGATTACAATTTTTATTACAAATCATCGACATGGGTGTGCCTACCTTGGTTGTCCTTACAATGAAGGATGTGCTCGAGAAAAAACGAATCCATTTGGATTTAGAATCACTGAAAGAATCCTTGGGTTTAGAAATCGTACTTGTGAACGCAAAATCAGGAGAAGGAATAGGCGAACTCAAAAACCTTCTTACTTCCGAAAACTCATTTCGCAAACAAAAACGACTTTGGAGTTGGGAACCAAAGGAAGAATCCTTACTGACCAAACTGAAAAAAAAGTTATCCATCACAACCAACGAAGCAGAGTTTTTTTTATCACAAGCATTGAAATTTTTAAATGGGGATCCTCATTTACAAGACAAACGATATTTGGACCAATTCCCAGAAGCCACGAAAGCAGTTTTATCAAAAGAATTACAAACAAACAAATTCCAGTTTGGATACCAAGAGGAGATGATCCATAGATCGATCCTGATTAAAAAAATCATCGCTGATATCATAAAGTCTCCCCTTTCTAAAAAAGGTGGTTTCGGGGAAAAATTAGATTCTATTTTTTTACACCCCATTCTTGGTTTTCTTTGTTTTTTTCTTTTGATGGGGATTTTATTCCAAAGCCTTTTTAGTTTTGCGGAAGTTCCAATGGATTTAATTGAAGTAGGGATCACTCAATTGCAAGATATCACATCTTCGTATTTACCAGATGGTCCGTTTCGATCGCTCCTCGTTGAAGGGATATTAGGTGGTGTGGGAAGTGTTGTAGTTTTTATTCCCCAAATTGCTCTTCTCTTTTTATTTATTGGAATCTTAGAAGAATCGGGTTATTTGGCTCGTGCTAGTTTTCTCATGGATCGACTTATGGGAAAATTTGGTTTATCAGGAAAATCGTTTATTCCCTTGCTATCTTCGGCAGCGTGTGCAGTACCTGCCATCCTTGGGACAAGGACCATTGAAAACAAATCCGATCGTTTTACAACGATTATGGTATCCCCTCTTATTATGTGTTCGGCGAGATACCCAGTTTACATTTTAATTGTAGGTACAGTCTTTAGTTATCCTCCACTCTTTGGGATTTTCAATGTGCAAGGGTTTGTATTGTTTTCGATGTTCTTTTTGGGAATGGTGGTTAGTTTTTCCTTTGCTTTGCTTTTTAGAAAAACTGTATTCAAAGAAAATGCTTCTTATTTTGTCATGGAGCTACCACGATACAATCTTCCTTCCTTCAAAAGTTTGTTTTTTACAGTGTATGGAAAGGTAAAATCCTTTTTGGCCACTGCTGGCCAAATCATTCTTTATATCTCTGTATTATTATGGTTTTTAAGCCATTTCCCTGCTGAATACAAAGAGAATGTATGGAAAACAAGTCCCATTGAAACATCATACATCGGACGTGTGGGAAAGGTAATGGAACCTGCCATTGCACCTATGGGATTTGATTGGAAAATCGGAATTTCAATCCTCACTTCCTTTGCAGCAAGAGAAGTGATGGTTTCCACCTTAGCCGTATTATACGGATCAGAGGAGGAAGGAGAAGAATCCGAATCTTTACGTGAAACCCTCAGGTCTGATCGAAAAGCCGATGGAAGTCCTGTATGGACACCTCTCACCGGAGTCTCCCTTTTACTCTTTTTTGCTTTTGCAAGCCAATGTATGTCCACACTTGCTGTCACCAAAAAGGAAACAGGATCGATCTTTTGGCCAACAGTCCAATTCTTTTATATGACAACACTTGCGATTACAAGCTCACTTCTGGTTTATCAATTGGGAAAAATTTTAGGATTTGTTTAATCTGCCGACAATGAAATCTAGAGGCACACTTTGGATTTTCATATCGGCAACAAAACTCTAAACAGAAACTCAAGTCCCTATTTAGTCGCAGAAATTGGACTCAATCACAATGCCAATTTAGAAATTGGAAAACGAACGATCGAGAAGGCAAAAAAATCAGGTGCCCATGCGGTCAAATTCCAAACCTATCGCACAGAAGAATTCATCGATTCCAAAAACCCAGAAGTAAAGTTTTTATTTGATATCTTCAAACAGTATGAGTTAAACGAATCCTTCCATCGTGAATTTCAAAAAACCGCTTTGGACTTGGGACTCGATTTTTTTTCGACTCCCCTTTGTGAATCAGCGGTAGATCTTTTATCGAGCCTTCAAGTTCCTATTTATAAAATTGCTTCAGGTGATATTGTAAACTTACATTTGTTAAACAAAGTGATTCAAACGGGAAAACCCATCATCGTATCAACGGGTGCTGCTTTACCTGAAGAAGTGATTCGGGCAATTTCTAAATTCCAAAAAGAAGCTGTAGAGGTTTGTTTATTACATTGTGTTTCCATGTATCCAACTCCTCTGGACAAAGTGAATTTAAAATCCATTCCTTATTATTTGGATACCACAGACTATATAGTTGGATTTAGCGATCATTCGGATGGAACCCTCGCCTCTTCTGTTGCCATTGGCCTTGGAGCCGTTGTCATCGAAAAACATTTCACTTTGGACAGAAGTCTGGATGGACCAGACCATACTATTTCCATGGATCCAATAACATTTCGTAAATTAGCAGACGATACCCATCAAAGTTTTCTCATGCGAGGTGTGTATGGGAAAAATACTCATACAGAAGAAACAAGTGGTTGGTTTTACGGAAGAAGGTCTTTGTACAAACAAAACCAAAGGATCTTAAGTTTAAGGCCGGCACTTCACACAAAAGACAAAACGGTTTTAGATTCTTGGGAATTAGATAAGGTAGGGGATCCTTCTCTTTTACCAGAAGGACCCATTCGTTTAACACCTATCAACAAATAGGTGTTAAATCAACTACATCTTTTGGATGATTTGTTCGAGTAAAGTTTTTAAGAACACAGGGTTTGGTGTTCCACTTTCAATTCTACGATCATTGACGTAGAGAGAAGGAGTGGATTGGATGTTCAGTTTTTCTGCTTCATCAATCTCTGCATTCAATTGGTTTTGTGCTTCTCTCGAAGCCATACAAGTTTTGAGAGAATTTACATTGAGACCAATTAGGTTTCCTAAATTCACAACACTTGCACCAGAATGAGCCACACCTTTTTCCAGGTTATCATACAATCCGCGGTACATTGGCTCAAATTTTCCTTGTTTGTCGGCACAAATGGCAGCCATCGCTGCGATACAAGAAGAAGCACCTGGCCTTGGTTGTTGCATAAGTCGGTTACAAGACCCATCCAAAGGAAAGTTTTTATACACAACTTTCACCATTCCATCATACTCAGAAAGAACAGTGTGTAAGATATGACTTGTATGCAAGCAGTGACCACAGTTATAATCTGCATACTTCACGATTGTAATTGGTGCGTCTTTTTTCCCGATAAAAGGTGAACCCGCTATATTGATGCCAAGTGTCGGCTCTTGGAAATAAGCACTGACTTTTGATTGGATTTCTTTTGAATCCATTCCCCGTGAAGTGGCAAGTGTATTGGAAGATTCACCTTTCACCCACATTTTGCTTGTTGCAAATCCAACAGAAAAACTAAAAAAGAAAACTAAACCAAAGGTTGCATATCCGTCTTTGATGGAAGAAACCATATCGAGTTTTGGTTTTCCTTCTGTTTGCCATAACAAATAGACAATGGCAAGTAACGAAATGGTGACAAGGTAGGTGACAAAACATAACTGACAAATGGTTCCAATGATCCCAACAGAGATTCCAAATAAAATTAGATCAAAAATAAATCCTAATACGAGAACAGGAACGAGAAGGGAAATGAGTTTGGCGACTTCATCAGAGTTTGCACTTTTGGAAATCGTAAAAAAAGCATAGGTTACCAAACCGTAAAATCCAAATCCAAGTAAAGCGATCGGAATATTCCCCAAAAAAGGAACACCTGGAATCGCAGAATAAGAACTCTCTGCTACTTTTAAACAGGAATCTCCTCCACCTAATGCGGAGCATGCGGCTCCAGCTAGATTTTCTGTTCCGATTCCAAAATACTCAACTGCTAATAGGAAAGAAAAAAGAAGTCCTAAAACTCCTACAACTATTCCGCTGATTGCCAAATTTTTACGATTCATTTTCTATTTTTCCCTCTTTTGATTTAAAATCCTGATACTTTCTTTTAGATCTAATTTCCCTTCATAAATGGCTTTTCCTGTGATGGCACCAAATAATTTTCCATTTGTTTTTTCATACAAATTCACTAAGTCTTCTTTGGAGGAAACACCACCCGATGCCACCAGTTGTAAGTCAGGAAAAGTTTCGAGTAATTCTGTATAAGCAAGTGTATTGGGTCCTTCCATCATACCATCTTTCGAAATATCCGTAAATATCACGTGACGAATTCCCATCCCATACATTGTTTTCAAAAAATCTTTGTACAAAATTCCTGAGTTTGTTTCCCAACCCTTAGTTCTCACATAACCATTTTTAGCGTCTACACCAATCACAATCCGGTTTTGGCCAAAAAGAGAAAGTGCCTTCTCCACGATACTTGGATCCTCGACTGCCACTGTTCCTAAAATCAACCTGGAAACTCCAAGCCCATCATAAAACTTCATTGTTTCGATGGAACGAATTCCACCACCTAGTTCCAGTTCTACGGAACATTTCTCTTTGATTTTTTTGATGGTTTTTTCGTTTTCCGATTTTCCAGTTTTTGCGGCGTTTAAATCCACAATATGAATGAGAGTGGCACCTTGTTCTTCAAACACTTGGATCATTTTTTCCGGTTCGGAAGAATACACTGTTTTTTTAGCATAGTCCCCTTGTAAAAGGCGGACAGCTTCGTTGTCGAGTAAGTCAATTGCTGGTAATACTAACATTAAAGTTCGATGAAATTTTTTAGGATCCCAAGTCCTAGTTTGTCTGATTTTTCAGGATGGAACTGAGTTCCAAATACAGTTTCTTTTTCGACAACTGCTGGAAAGGATTCCCCGTAATAATGGCAGTTAGCGGTGATATCCAACCTGTCAACACCCACGGGTCTATAGGAATGGATAAAATACATAAAGGATTCGTTTGTGATCCCTCTTAATAGTTTTGTATTCTTCTGTTTGATATCAAAAAGTTTATTCCAACCCATATGTGGAACTTTGAGATTGGGTTTGCCTTCAAACTTTCTAATTTTCCCACGGATGAGACCAAGTCCTGGAATCGTGGATCCCACTTTATTCGTTTCGTCAGAATCTTCGAATAACACTTGATAGCCGATACAAATCCCAAACAAATACTTTTTTTTGGCCACATGGTCTTTGATGATCGATGTAAATCCTAGTTCATTTAGATTCTGCATCGCTTTGTCAAAATGTCCATCTCCAGGCAAAATGATTTTATCTGCATTCTTTACTTGGTTAGGATCACTCGTAAAAACAAAATCATTTGTATATAAAGAGACAGCTTTTAACAAGGAATGGATATTCCCCATTCCAAAATCTAAAACAGCAATCACTCGAGCATTCCTTTCGTAGAAGGGATTTGATCTTTGGCGCTGGAATCAATCGCGATGGCTTGGCGTAATGCCTTACCCAAAGCTTTAAAAATAGATTCGTGAATATGGTGTCTGTTTTCACCATAATGCACCACAACATGTAAGTTCATTTTGGCATTGAGAGCCAACTTCTGCAAAAACTCTAACGTAAGTTCGGCGTCGTAAATTCCAAACTTCCCATCGAGTGTGGGTCCCGTATATTTAAAATAAAACCGTCCCCCTAGGTCAACTGCCACAGTGGTTAACACTTCATCCATTGGCAGGGTAAAATTTCCATAACGGAAAATTCCCTTTTTGTCACCCAATTGGTTGTGGATCATCTGGCCGAGTAGGATCGCTGTATCTTCCACGGAGTGATGGCAATCGATGCCAATGTCCCCACGAAGTTTTAAGTCCATGTCAATGAGGCCGTGTTTGGAAATATGAGAGAGCATATGCTCAAAAAACGGGATTTCTGTATCAAAGGAATAAACACCACTGCCTCGGAGGTTTAGGTCCAAGCGGATGTCCGTTTCGGATGTTTTTCTGGATTCCACCATATTCCTAAGCATGTTTGGCAGAAAACCCAGGTGTCAAGAGAGAATGTGGGAGAGAGTTAAGAAGCGAAGCTCAAAATACCAACTAAATTATACCCGATGAAGACCCAAAAACAATAAACGACCGCAATCACCATAAAAATCAAAATTCGAATCCAATGTTCTTTCAAAAACGTCCCTCTATAGGAACTAACAAACCACAGGGGAAAGCTTCTCAGATTTTTTAGGGAAAACCGTTTGTTTTTTCAAAAAAAAATGAGGGATTATTTTCCAAATCGTTGGTTGAACATACGAACGAGCTCAGAGATCGAATCTTCCACGTATTTAAAATGTTTTGGTTTCATCGGGTCTAGAGGCATCATGTCGTGGATTTTTTTATATCGGTCAAAAGACTCACGAATGTATTCCAAATATTTTTGGCTCGTAATCCCATACCGTTTGAAAATGGATTCGTTTTCAACGAACAGACGTTTGAAATCGTCTGCATAATTGCCATCATTCAAAAAATAATACCGCAAATCTGCTTTTGCCTGGGAAAAGGCGATGTCAATATTAGTGATAAATTTAGACGATTTGGTTGTTTCGGTGTTTACTTGGCTTTGGGAAGAAAGTTTGGCTGCTGCTTGTTCGATTGCTTTTTGTTCGGAAATTCGTTTTTCTTTTTCGAATTCTTTTGTCAGTTTTTCGCGTTTGAGAACCTCATCTACTGAGGACTTTTTATCGTCAGGCATAGTTTCATTATCCTCATCTCACACAAGTGTCAAGGAATAAGACGAAAAATTATTCCTTAACTTTACGAAGTGCACAATTTGGCAACCATTCACAACGCAAACAAATCGGATCCTCGGTATTATACGTAGAAGGAGGGCAAATATTGGCATTTTCCACTTGCAAAGGTTGTAAATAATTTATTACCGAAACCCGATCGCGTTTGGACTCAATTTGTTTTAAAACGGATTCGTTGATTTTTTTTTGGTCCAAAAACAAGTCTTCGACTGGCGATTGTTTCGGTTTCGATGTGGGAGCCGTTTCTTTTTGTTTTGGTGATTCCCATTCCATACCAGGAAGATAAGGAACAGTTGCTGGCAAAAAATGTTTGGGGAAAAGTTTCACTAGTAAGAGAGCTGTTAACGCTCCACCCAAATGGCAAGTATTGGAAATAGAACCATTTCCAAATTGGGAAATCAAATAACCGATCGCAATGGATACCCAAACCGCATTTTTCGCTTTTACAGGAATGATGAATAACAAAATTTCAGCATTAGGATAAAAAAGGCCGAATAACGCTAATAATCCGAACACAGCACCAGATGCTCCAATGGTTTGAGAGGTCATGGATTCTAAAACCGGAACATGACCACCTAATACAACATTGGCGTAAGCAGAAACCACAACGAAAATACCAGCACCAATTTGAGATAAAAAGTATAAAATGGTAAACTTAGATTTACCTATGATAGGAATGAGATTATTTCCTAACATGTACATAGCATACATATTGAATAATAAATGTAGAGGTAATACATCGACTGCATGTAAAAACCCGTAAGTGAAAACTTGCCAAACAGCTCCACTCAAAACAAAATCAGGTGTGAGTCCAAAACGATAAATGAGTTGTTGGTTCGCAAAGTATTGTAAAAAAAATACCAAACAATTGATGATTAAAATTAAATTCAAAGGATGAAGGATCGGATTCCCGAATAAACTAGGGCCCTGGCTTCGATTTCGACTCATGGTACTTCCAAAATTTACAAAGCTAGGAAAGAAACAAGGGAAATAAAAAAAGGGGGAATCCTTTCGGAAGCCCCCCGGGAGTGATTTAAGGTAAAATCAGGCAACAGACCCTACCTTGATTATCAATCACTTCTACCATCGGAATTCCAGCGCTCTTGCTTAACACTTAGGAGAAAAAAT
Source organism: Leptospira kemamanensis (assembly GCF_004769665.1). Classification (GTDB taxonomy): domain Bacteria; phylum Spirochaetota; class Leptospiria; order Leptospirales; family Leptospiraceae; genus Leptospira_A; species Leptospira_A kemamanensis. The sequence goes on along the minus strand of NZ_RQGG01000007.1, from coordinate 274,696 downwards.
TAGGCAATTTTTGAGAGAGAATAAAGAGCATCTCTGTTCAGAATGTCGATGCGGTTTTTGTCTACGGAGATAAATTCCCTGGCCTTGAGGTCAGAAAGGGCACGAACTAAGGTCTCCGTTTTTGTACCGATGAAAGTAGCAAGCACGTCCCTTGTGACTTTGAGTTCCACATGATTTTTACGGCCTTGGGCATTGTCTAAAACGATGAGGATCTCTGCTAATTTTTCATGGACTTGTTTGGTTCCAAGAGAAACCACATGTTCTTCCATCTCACGCCACTCTTTGGCCATTTGCCGAAAGACTTCTTTTTGGAAATTATTATCGTCTTTGACTAATGCTTCAATGAGAGCACCCGTAATGTAACAAGCGTGAGTGTCTTCCACAGCGATAACGTTATGATGAGAGATAGAGTCTGAAATACAATCCCGAAAACCAACCCAATCTCCTGGACCACTGAGGCGCAAAGTTTGTTCCTTGCCACTGGCAAGTTGCACATAACTCCGCACAAGTCCTGATTTGATAAAGAAAAATCCTTCGGCTTTGACACCAGCTGTGACGAGTTGTTTGCCACGTGGAAAAATCGTAAAATCTTTCCCAGCATTGATTCGTTCGATTGTCTCATGTGCGGCACAGTGAAGCACATTATGATTTTTATAATCACAAAGGAAACAATCTGGATTGAGAGGGAGGTCAGACATCAAATTTTTTTGTAACCCCTTACCCGCTGCTTGTCGAGACAAAATTTTAGAAACTTTCTAAAATTTCATTTCCCTAAGAATTTAGGATCCCGCTTTTCAATAATACTCTGGATGGTCTCTTTGAAGTCATCCGAGATAAAATTGCGAGCTTGGGATTCCGCTTCTTTTTTCAAAGCTGAGTCCAATTGTTTCCAACTGTACAAATTTGTTTTGAGCTCTTGTAAGGCAAGTGGTGCGGCTTTGGACAACGAGATCGCAAGTTCCATAGCTCGGTCATACACGGAAGCTTTAGGAACCGAATCCAGCGCGAGTCCCCATTCTTTGGCAGTGGTTCCATCAAATGTTTCCCCTGTTAGGAGGAGCCTTCCCCCTAAACTTTTTCCAAGAAGTTCAGGCGCAAGAAAACTAGAACCCATTCCAGGATGAATTCCCAATCGCACAAAATTAAAGGAATACTTCCCTTCGTTTGCATAAATGCGAAGGTCACAACCAAAAGTTAAGGATAGTCCCGCACCAATCGCATGGCCATTGACAGCAGCGATCACAGGAACAGGAAGTTTTCGCACAGACAAAAAGAAACCGTAGAACTTTCTCATATCACGCCTGTTTTGCGAGAAACTCTTTTCAGAAAAAGAACGTAATAAATTCAGATCCCCACCGGCACAAAACACATCATTTCGTCCTGAAACGATGACAGCTCTTGGAAGTTTTTTTTGTTTGCGAATGGAATGGATGAGGTCAGAAAACTCTTCTCCCATTTTCCAAGTCATGGAATTACGAGAAGAGGGATTGTTTAAAAAGATGGAAAGGATGATTCCATCTTCGGTTTCACGGGATTCAAGTTCTAGGAATTCATACTCTTTGGTTTCAAATCGCGATTTCATCTATCTGAAAGGATTCGTACCAGGCTTTATCTTGTAAAGATAAAGGTTTTTTCCCAATCTCCATATTTTCAAAGTAATTGAGTAAAATTTCTAAATGTTGGCTTTCCAAATTTTGGTTCGGAAGAGCAGAATCAATTCCCTTGCTAAACAAAACATCCCCACGAATTTTATCTTTGTAATGATCTGGTTTGCCGCTAAAGATCAAATGGGAAGAAATCAAATCAAACCGAATCGTATCCACGATCCGACGCAGAGATTCTTCTGACTCTAAATAATAGCGCGATGCCACCTCTGTTTGGAAATAATCTCCCCATGTGATGAGATCGGGAACCGAACCTGTTTTTTCTAAAATCCGTTTTTGAGTCTCTTCATCGGTATAAAGCGAACCTGCAAATCGTTCCACGATGGCATGGAGTTCCGACAAGATGGCCAATTTTTCAGGGCTTAGGAGTCCTTGGCGGATCATGGGAAGAAGTTCAGGATTTACGTGTTTAGGGAGAGTCAGTTCCATATACTTCCCATTTCGGCGGATTCTGTCGTTTCCCAGCATATTTTCTGCCGAAGAAAATCAGTTTTCGCCCTCTAAAAATCGATAATTTTAGTATGGCGATCGGCAGAACAGATTCGATGCAGGAACTTATCACGATTTTAGAATCGTTATTTGATGAGACCATTATCGGATCCGACGTCAATATCGTAAAACACCTCTTCTATTACCTAAAAGCCGATAACCGCGAATTCGAATTCATTTACGAAGAAGACATCTTAGTGGCTGCCGTCGAAGAAATTGAGGCCCATTCCGTCACTCTGATGATCCCGGACCTTGTGGAAAAAGGTTCCAGAAGGGCACGCGTTCGTTTTGAAGTGATGAATATCAACTATCAGTTTGAAGTTGTTATCCTCGACATCCAAAAAGATCAAATTGTCATCAAAACTCCAACCGAGTTACAATCATACCAACTCAGAACCAATCGAAGGATTCCCGTTGATGATTTGTTTATGAACTTCATCATCCTCTTTCGTAGTTTGTCGGGTGGATCGAGAGAAGTAGGAAAAAACTTATATGCGGAAAGCCGTTTCCCTCACCTAATGAAGGAAGTACGAAAAGACAGGCCTGATAGCAAACTGATTAACATCATGTTAACGGAAGCAATCGAACGCATTTCTAAAGATTATGAAATTCATTTCTTCAAAGAAGGTGAATCTCGAAATGAATTCGATGATTTTATCAAAAAAACGATCCTACGCACAGCAAAAACTATTTATATCCCCGATTGCAATAGAATCACTTCCTACATCAATGAAACAAACGATGATGTTTTGTTTAATTATGTTTCTGAATACAAAGACATGTCCAAAGAATTCGGAGAAGAGTTTGCTTTGGAATTTTTTGAATCCATGCGAAAACACGAATCCAGAAATTTTTTGGTTTCGTACATCATCACTCCCATTCGTTTGTATGAAGATGTTGTAGGTTACATCAAAGTATATTCCACAGCAATGGAACGGTTTACCATTTCCCAAAACCAAGCAGTGTATATCTTTGAATTGGCAGAGATCATCAGTTACGTATTCACTAAAATTGCCATTCAAATTGGTAGTTATGAAACCATGCAGTCCACAACCAAAGTAGTGGATATCTCACTTGATGGTCTACTATTTGAAATCTATGACAAACGTTTGTTTCAATATCTAAAACGACACAATATCATCAAAATGTTCATTCCATTAAACAAAGAAAGAACCATGATCCTTCGTGGGGAAATCATTCGGTTTCTAGATAAGGGTGACCATTACCACTTAGGTGTGAATTATTTTAGTTCCGCACCAGATGATATGTTGTTTTTAGAATCGTATTTGTTTGAAAAGAGTATGAAAATTCTTTCAGAGTAATCCCGATTGTTTTTCAGCAAGACGGATTGCATTGAGTAAATCTTCAGAAAGTGTGGTTTCACCCGTGTAATACAATCGCAAAAGTTTGCCATGTTCTACCAGTTTCGAACGATATTTGATTTCTTCCTGGCTTCCTCTCGTTTCTTTCCAACGTAAATTGTAAAATTCACAAGCGAGTTTATGTAAGTAATAATCGGATTTACGAAGTGCATAAGCCTTATTTAAAAATTCTTCTGTACGAAGAGCAAGTTCATCCCGTGTTTTCCGTAAGTCTACCGTGTTCCCAGCTAAGTTCGTATGTAGGAGGTTTAAATACGTCACCTCAAAACTATAAAGCCAAACTTCATATATTTTAGGGTATAAAGTTCGAGCTTCCTTTGCCACTTGAGGCATAAGCTCTAATTGTTTTTTATTTTCTTTCCCTTCCACTTTGAAGTAAAAAGTCAAAAATCGTAAATAGTCTACAAGGAATAACAATCGTTCCTGAGGGTTTGAAAAACGTTCTCTATTTTTCCAAGCCATAGAATATTCAAAAGCAGTAGAAACATACCCTTCTCCATCTTTCCAATGAGCTTTTCCAAGCGCATAATGTAAATCAGGTGAACTTTGATCTAAGGATACGGCGTGTTTGTATTTACGAAGAGCCTCATCCATTTGCCCTTTCGCAAAATAATGATCCCCTTGTTTTTTAGCTAAAAATGCTTCTTCGTATTTTGTGGTGTCTAGTAACCTAGCAGCTGTTACAGGTCTATCTTCAATCAATCGGAGATAACCTTCTCCACGGACTTGCCATCCAAAAAAAGTAGTGAGATAAACGGATTTCACCGTAATCATCCCAACTATATTTCCTTCACGAAAGGTTTTGTGATCTTGGTTTTTTTCGAGTAAGTATAAAGTTTGTCCGACACGAATCCCTTTCGGGTCTGCGACTTTGATAGTCACCGTATCTGGTCTTGTATCTACTTCCAATTCTTGCGAGAGTTTATCTACTTCGTAAAAACTGGCTTTTTCGATTCCTACGACTTCCCCTACGACAATCATACGCAAAGGATCTAAGGAAGATTGGCTTCGAAAGGCAAATGCCAAACGATCCGATGGTGACTGTGCGTAAACAAATGTCACAAGTAAAAAAGGAAGCAAAAACAGTCGAACCATCTACACTAAGGATCGACCGTTTTTGAAACAGGGAGAGAAGAAAATTGAACTCCCTACGGACACCGTAGGGAAAATCTTTTATTTAGGAAGGAAATCCAATCGAAATTTTCCTTCTCCCACTTGGTCTTTGGAATACAAAATCTTTCGGTGCACACCGAGATTGTAATCTTCCACGAGGTTTCCATAAAAAGGACTTCCTAAGTTCCCACTATTTCCAATGGGAAGTTGCGTCACGGACTCTTCAAACCTTCCATAATCAATGACCCTTCGTTTGGAAGGACCCGCTGTCGCCGTCCAATCTTCTTTCATCAATTTGTATTTGAGGTTATTGACTACTTCTGCCCCACCTGCGCTAGCCATAGGACCGATGTTAAAGACATTCCCAATCAAAGGTAACACTCCCAGTGGATGAGGGTGTTTGATTTTGTAGAGGTATTTCCATCTCCAAAGGCTCGGGGAAGCAGAAACATGGGTTTCCAAATACTTTGCTGTTTCTTCAACAGATCGTTTCAGAATATCATCTCTTGTTTCTCGGATGCCAACAGTTCGCAAATCATCCCAATAGAGGGAATTGGGATTACGAACAAACCTTCGATAGGCATTCCAATATTCTGCCATATCACCATAGAGTTCAAAATGTTCCTGACCCATCTCATCGATCAGAAGCTCTTTCATGGTGATGTAAAAAAATACATCATAAACAGCAGCACCTTGGGATTCTGGGAAATGTTCGAAGTTCCAATTTTTTAAAATTTCTAAAACCTTTTTTCCACCTAACGACTTAGAGTCTTTGACTGTGGAAAATAGAATTTCTAAATATTCGGGTGCAAAAGAGGCAACTGTATCGTTTTGAATGGCGGCAAGTTCTTCCAAACTCCATTTTTCTTGGGTTTCTAAAATTCCAACTAACCTTTGAAAACGATCAGGGGGTTGCCAATTGCCTTCTGGTTTGCCAAGTCCTGGCAGATTTTTGGTTGTGACTAAGTTATTTGCGGTCACAATGATTCCATTCTTTGGATTGATGATCTTAGGATTGTCTTTTGTGGGAACATATCCAATGACATCATTTTCTCCGGTCGAACCTTCCAAAATTTTCCTAGAGTTTCCTGATTTTAAGATAGGGAATCTTCCCACTGCATAATAGGCAATATTCCCTTGTTTGTCAGCATAACTAAAGTTAAGCCCTGGCGCACCAATCATAGAAGAGGCAGAATCTAATTCTTGAAAGGTCTTTGCTTTTCCCATTTTATACAATACATCGAGTAAAGGGTTTTCTAAATGGTGGTGAGCCCAATACAAACTGAGTGGCCTTCCCACATAACCTTTGATGTGTTCGGTGATGATGGGACCGTGACTCGTAATCGGTACTTCCAATGGAATTGTTGATCCATCTTTCTTTTTGATTTCATCTTTGTAATAAGTTAACTCTTCCCAAACGGAACCAGTTTTGTACTTACCATCTTCAATGGTTTCCCAATACAAATTGACATCATCTTGTTCGAGCATGGTGAGTCCCCAGGCTTTATCCCGATTATGAGCAATGAGGGGAAACGGAATGATGGATAAAAAATACCCATAGTTTTCATACCCAGGGTATTCAATGTAGGCTTCATACCAAACACCCGGATTTGACAAAGCAATGTGTGGGTCGTTGGCCAAAACCGCGCCACCACTTGCAGAACGACTAGGAGCAACTAACCAGGAATTACTTCCTTCCAATGGTTCAATGGGGAGCTCTAGACTTTGCACAAATCCAACCAAACGTTTTAAATCAGAACTATCTTTTCTTCGATTCACCAAATTTAGTTTTGGAGTTTCGATACGATTGGTACTATCAGAATTTGATCCTGTTTTAGAGGATGGATTGGAATTATCTGCCAGTTGTTTCCATCCCGGTTGGCTCTCTAAAATAGAAGCATTGGTTTCAAAATCATAACGAGGAAATAATTCACTGGAAGGACGACCCACTAACTCAGATTCCATGATGGAATACAGACTATCGGATTTTATTCCTTCCGCAAAAGAAAATCCCATATAAAACAAAAAGGAAACCGCATCCACTCGGTCAAAAGGCCTTGGTTTGATACCAAGAATTGTGTATTCAATTGGTAAAGGTTCTGTTTCGAGAAAGTGATTTACCCCTTCGAGAAACCAGTCTAGTTGTTGCCAAGCTTCTGGGTAAATGGGGTTCTTTTGACTCACATACTTCTCAGCCGATTGTTTTAACAAAAGAGATTTCAAAAATTTGTCGGTAGGAATCAGTTTTTCACCAAAAATTTCAGTGAGTCCCCCTTTCCCAATCCGTCTTTGTAATTCCATTTGGAAAATTCGATCTTGCGCCATTGTAAAACCTAACGCAAAATAGGCGGACTTGGCATCTTCCCCTATGATATGAGGAATCCCAACCGCATCACGTGTCACAGTGGCCTTAGTCGAAAGAGTTTTGGAACGAACTTCTCCCTGGTATCTAGGTGATTTGAGGGCAACAAGACCCCAAAACAGAAAGTGTAAGGTCACAGGTAAAGTGAAAATGAAAAGTAGGAAGAGACTTGTAAATGGTCTCTTCCTCAAAAATGTTTTGCAAGTATGGTACATAGTTATTGTAATGCTTTGATTTGACGAATTCGGTTTTGTTTATCCGCAGAGTCCCAAGCCGCATTGGAGAAGGATTCTACTTTGTAATACTTGGTTTTGTATTCTTCTTTGTAAGGTAACACAAGTTCTCGATCTGGTTCTGTGGTTTTGGCCGCTTGGATTTTTCGAAGTCCTTCTGCACCTTGGTTAAACCACTCAGGATCAATCGGTAAATTCACACGATGACCTCGAAAGGAAGTCGCAATGTAGGGACCATCCAAATCTTTATCACGTAGAATTTTGCCATAAAATGTAAATTCTACTTCGTTGGAACCAGACACTAAATCACCGTCATACACAGCGTAGGCGATGTATTCTCCATTTTTTTCGTCTTTTAAGTTGGCTTCCAAGTGGTATTTTCCTTTTTTGTAAACATTCACAACGGCTCTTACAATGAGAGAACCATCTTGAAGTGAATCAGTAAATACTCCATTGAACTCAGCTGGGATAGAAGGACTTGAAAAAAAGCTAGAGGTTAATGTTGTTTTTAAATTTTCAGGACCATATGTGATCTCTGCCACAAGTGACATTTGCCCCCAATCTGCTTTTTGAGGTTTCCAAGAAAAGGTATGAATATTATCACCTCTTGTTTGGTCACCATCACTTCCGTTATCATTCACAGAAGCACTGACAACACCGTATCGTTGTCCTTCCCATTCTTTAAACACTTGGTGAGAGTCGATGGATACCTTCACTCGGTTTCTTGCTTTATCACGACATTCTAATGTAACGTACATCATGTCTTTGTTCCCAATGACGGCCCAAGTTTTTGGTTGGAACAAACATACATATCCTGTAGGTTCGTTCGTTTTTGCATCAATCGTATAATCTGGAGAGGTTTCGATGATAAATGGAAATGCTAAATCATGATTGAGAATGGACATTGGTCTTGAAAACGGAGGGTATTCCGCCCATTCCATATACTTTTCTAAAATGAATTCTGGTGTTGCCCCGTCATCAGGGATCCCTTCACTACCACCACCATTCTCTCCACCTGATTCATATCCTTGCGTTGGATCCGAACTACTGGCCATTCTTTCTTGTCTTTTTTTTTCTTTAGATTCTTGGTCTGTACCAAATCCATCTGAAGAAAAATAAAAAATAAAACCTACCAACACCAGTATAACAATAGTTAGATACAATCCGTATCTACGAAATAAATCCATACGCTCCCTTCCTTTTCTGTTGTAAAACGGTTAAGAGCCTTTTCGGTTTTGAAACGATGTAAAGTAAAATTTAAATGGAAATGAGACTGGCTAGTGATTCAGAAATTGGAATCTCTTGAGGAATTGGCATTTGTTTCCACTCTTCGTAGTATTTGTATACTGTTCGTGAATAAGTGGGAACACCGCCAAATCGTTTATAACCACCAAGTCCTGCATTATAAGCTAACAATGTTGCTTCGAGTGAATCGGTGCGTTCCAAAAGATAATTCAAATAAAGAACACCAAGTAAAAGATTCGTTTCTGGTTCATACAAATCATTGGCAGAAGAATATGAAATTCCTTCTTTTTTCGCAAGCCACTTGGCCGTTTCAGGCATCACTTGCATGAGTCCAAGTGCTCCTTTATGGGATTTTGCTCGCGTATGGAACTGTGATTCTGTTTGGATCAGACCAACTAAAAATCCCAAACGGTCCACGGGAACTTGGTAAGTAAGCCCAGTCCTTTTGGGAAATCGAATGAAATACGAAGCCCTTTCGATGGCCTGAACCAAATGGATTCTCTCTTTTGTAGAGAGCCCTGGTCTTTTTTTAGCGATCAGAAACTCCAGTTTTGATTTCGCAGTTTCATTTCCGACCTGGTTTCCACTAGGAATTAATTTTCCATAGGATTCCAAAAAAAAGACAGAAAGCAAAAGAAAAGGGAAAAGGGTTTTAGGGAAAAATCTAGATTTTCGCATGGTGACTGATTGCCTCCTTATTGTGCATTGCACAATAAGGCCAGTTTCTGAGACCAACTTCTCCTGGCAAGGAGAAATTTGTGCGTTGCACAACGAAACTTCGAGACAAATGGGAAATGCTTGCCGAAACTTTGTTTTTAGGCATACGTGGAATGGCTTGGTTCCTTCACTCAACCTATACAGTTTCTTTTACTTTGGCCTCAGCTTGGTGAGTGGGATCGCGTACATCTACTTTCGATCTCGGAAAGAGGAACTGACCACTAGCTTTCGAGGGCTTCTCATCCCTCTTTTCAGTTTATTTTTTTGGTCAGTCGCTTGGTCGCTTTGTAATTCGTTTTTAACCCCCCTCACAGGGTATGTTTTTGTTTTTTTAAAGAACCCCGCCATTTTAGTACTCGGTGTCTCCACTTCCGAATTAGCATTCAGGTTCCAAAAAGACTTATTTCCAACTTGGAGGGTTTGGAGTTTTCGAATCCAAACGGGCATTGCCATACTCGCAGGAGTGATCAATGGACTCGGATTTTTTAAGAGAAAGATTCTTTTTGATCCTAAAATGGAATTTTATGTTCCCGAACAATCCTCTCCCGATCTTTGGATTCGTTTGTCGATCTTATCCATCGCCATTGCTTTGTGTTGTATATTGATCAATACACTTGCTGCCCTTTTTGCGAAGTACAATCGATTTAGTGGAATTCAAAAAAAAGCAACTGGTGGTTTTATCATCGCCATCTTTGGAATTCTAACTTTAGCATTTGCCGATATCCTTGTGGATATGAATTATGTAAGTAAACCAACTTATCTTTTCATTTTAACAAACCTAACCATCATCATCATGACAATCCTCGTACTTGTTTCTTTAAACCAAGAGACAGTTCCTTCTTCCGTAGGATTCAAAATCATGACTTTCAATTTAACGATACTCTATTTGATTTTATCCATCGTGGCGAATTTTTTATTCAATCGATTTCGAATTGATATCCAAAACGAGATGAGCCGGGAAAAACATAATATCAAAACCCAATTGGAACTAGGGAATGTTTATCCATTTGTGTATCTCACGGATTTAGTCGTTGATATGCAGGAAAAAAACTTTCGAATCAATAAAATCAATTTTCCGACAAATGAAATCCAATCCCTTACAAAACGGATTCCTTCGTATGAAGAATTCAAAGTAGAAACGTTTTCTGACAAACCCAATGGCATCTATTGGACATCTGATTTTTATGCAAAAAACCATCATTTTTTATTAGCGATCCCTTATTTGGAGTATCGAAACAAAGTCCACCAAACAGTCGTCTGGCTCATCATCACACTGCTTTTTTCCATTTTCACGATCTTCATGTTGTATCCTGTGCTTCACAAAACAAGTATCGTGTATCCTCTCACTAGATTACTTTCTGGGATTCGAAGAATGCAATCAGGAGATTTATTTGTTTCGGTAGAAATATCCAGTAAAGATGAAATTGGTGAACTCTCTAAAAGTTTTAATGATATGATTTCGATCGTAAGAGAAGCAAGGTTTCAACTCGAACAAAAAATCGAAGAACGAACTGTTTCATTAAACAATACGATCTTAGAACTAAGTGATACCCAAGAACAATTATTACATGCCGAAAGAATGTCAACTCTTGGTAAAATTGCAGCAAGTGTTGCTCACGAAATCAATAACCCTCTTGCTGCCATCAAAGGAAGCATTCAATTCATAAAAGACAGCCAATTTTCCGAAGACAAACAAGAACTGACTCCACTCGAAGTCCAATCTGATTTACTGATTGCAGAGTTTAAAAACAAAAAACGTTCGGAAGTCACCTCACGTTTCAAACGCAAACGCGAGTTAACTCAATTCTTTCGCTCCAAACATATCCAAGACCCTGTCTCTTTAGCTGACACTTGTTTTGATTTTCACATCGAAACCATCCCGAAAGACTACTTACATCTTTTTGATTCCGAAGAAGGAATCGAAGCCTTCCAAACTCGTTTGAATGAACACGTGGTTCGGTTCCATTTGGGGATCATTGAAACGGCAGTGGAACGGGCTTCCAAAATCGTATTTGCCTTAAAACACCATTCCTACTCGGGTCCCAAAGAAAACCAAAAGGTACTCTCCCTGAGAGAAGGAATGGAATCAGTTCTCAGTATGTATTCCAAAAGTTGGAAACCTCATGTGGAAATTGATTGGGTGCATGAAGGGGATCCAATGGTGTTTGGCCATGCAGACGAACTCATCCAAGTTTGGACCAATTTGATTTACAATTCCTTCCAAGCTTGCCCGAATGAAAATGGCCGAATCCAAATCTCTCTTCGCCCAGCAGGAGAAAATGCCGTCATCCAGATTGAAGATAATGGGAAAGGAATCCCACAAGAGATTCTCCCTCGGATCTTTGAGCCATTTTTTACCACGAAAGAACTGGGAATGGGCACGGGACTGGGTCTCTCCATCGTCCAAAAAATCATCGAAAACCACAAAGGATCCATCCAAGTGGAAAGCCATCCAGGCAAAACCCTCTTCACCATCACCCTACCCCTAGCAAATTCCTAGGATATCTCGGACAATTTTGTCATGAAACGAATGACAATGGCAAAAATATGTTAATTTTCTGTCGAAAGTTGGCAAAAAATTTCTTGTCAAACTTTTGCCAAACTTATACAACAAAGGAAACACCATTAGGAAATAGGAAATTTAAATGCGAACTCTACTCACAGCGATCACAACTCTCATTTTAGCAGGGTCACTCAGCGCCCAAACCTACACTGTCTTCATTCATGGCAAATCGGGCAAAAATCATAATGGCATCGGCACAACGGATGTGAACGGATATTGGGGTTCTTCTGTGAATTCTGTCAGTGGAAAACGAATTTTCATCGGTTACGATGGAACCACTGACCCAAGAACGTACGGATCGTCCCGCGCACAATCGAATATTTCCACTGGTCTTACCAACTACTGTAAAGGTGCCAACTCTTGCAAAATCGTATGCCACTCGGCGGGATGTTACGCGATCGAGTATTGGTTATCAAACCTTGGCTCTACTGCTTCTGCGAAAGGTTTTAACATCACAAAAGTAACGGCACTCGCAGCGGCTTCTGGTGGATCGGAACTTGCGAACGCACTCAACGGAATTACGTTTGGTTTCGGTGGAAACGCAATGGACAAATCTCTCATCGTAACCACTGCTCGCGGGGCATTTAACCACAATAATACGGGTGGTGTGGCAGTGAATCACGTACCTGGTTACAAAGGTATGTTTGGAGCATCTGCTATCCTTCCTGGAGAAGATGACTATGCGGTTGCTTATCACTCTTCTTGTGCTTACAACCGTGCAGGGGGATTAAACAAATGCCAAGGATCTCTCACACAATACGAAGGTTTATGGCCATTCGGCTCTAACAGAACATACACACAATACAGTGGACACTACCGTGCACCATCTGTTTCTTCCACAGGATTGTATCTAGACCACGGTCAGATCAAAACGGAAGGTTGGAGATAAATTTAGGATTCATTGAAAGAAAGGAAAAGGAAATAAAGAGATGCGTAGCTCAATCACAACAATACTTGCGTTCCTAGTAGCAGGATCGCTTAGTGCACAAACCTATACCGTGTTCATTCACGGTAAGTCGGACAAAAACCACAATGGTGTGGGAACAACAGACGTAAACGGATACTGGGGTTCTTCCACTAGTAAAGTTTCTGGGTCTAAAATTTTCATCGGTTACGATGGAACCACTGACCCAAGAACATACGGATCGTCCCGTGCACAATCGAACATTTCCACTGGACTTACTAACTACTGTAAAGGTGCCAACTCTTGCAAAATTGTATGCCACTCCGCTGGCTGTTATGCGATCGAGTATTGGTTGTCTAACCTTGGATCTACTGCATCTGCGAAAGGATTTAACCTAACAAAAGTAACTGCACTCGCAGCGGCTTCTGGTGGATCTGAACTTGCATCTGCTCTGAATGGAATCACATTTGGTTTTGCTGGAAACGCAATGGACAAATCTCTTATCGTAGGTACTGCTCGTGGTGCCTTCAACCATAACAACACTGCAGGTGTCGCTGTGAACCACGTGCCTGGATACAAAGGTATGTTTGGAGCATCTGCCATCCTTCCTGGGGAAGATGACTATGCGGTTGCGTACCACTCTTCTTGTGGATACAACAAAGCAGGTGGTTTAAACAAATGCCAATCTTCCCTCACACAAAGTGAAGGAATCTGGCCTTTTAATTCCAACGTGACTTACACTCAATACAGCGGTCACTACAGAGCACCATCTGTAACTGCGACTGGACTTTACCTCGACCACGGACAAATCAAAACAGAAGGATACCGATAGAATCGGGATCCTTTCGATACTCTCCCTTCGGGGGGATTCGAAAAAGGCCAGCCACTCCGGCTGGTCTTTTTTTTTGCCCTAATATAATACGAATTGACACATTTGACTTATTTGTGGAATTTGTGCTAAAAGATAGAAAATCAGGAAAGGGAAAAACTATGCGGAGCACCATCACAACAGTACTAGCGTTCCTACTTGCAGGATCACTAAGTGCACAAACCTACACCGTGTTCATCCACGGAAAATCAGACAAAAACCACAATGGCGTGGGCACAACAGACGTGAATTCGTATTGGGGAACCTCTGCGAATACCGTTTCTGGATCGAAAATTTTCATCGGTTACGATGGAACTTCTGACCCAAGAACATACGGATCGTCTCGTGCTCAAACAAACATTTCCACTGGACTTACGAACTATTGCAAAGGATCTAACTCTTGCAAAATCGTATGTCACTCTGCGGGATGTTACGCGATTGAGTTTTGGTTGGCAAATTTGGGATCCACTGCGTCCTCAAAAGGTTTCAATCTTACAAAAGTAACTGCACTTGCAGCGGCTTCTGGTGGATCGGAACTAGCTTCTGCTCTGAATGGTGCAACATTCGGATTTGGTGGCAATGCGATGGACAAGTCTCTCATCGTTTCCACAGCACGCGGAGCGTTTAACCACAACAATACGGCTGGAATTCAAATTCACCATGTACCTGGTTACAAAGGTGCTTTTGGACCTTCTGCCATACTTCCAGGTGAAGATGACTATGCAGTTGCATACCATTCATCTTGTGGATATAACCGTGCAGGCGGACTTAGCAAATGCCAATCTTCCATCGTAAGTGGTAGCACTACTTATACACAATACACTGGACACGTAAGAGCTCCATCTCTTACTGCAACAGGTTTGTATAAGAATCATAGTGAGATCAAAAACGAAGGAACAAGATAAATTTAGGTTTTAAGAACACAAAGCTAGGACTCCTAGCCTTGTGTTTCGATTGAGAAGCTGAAGGGAAACCTTCAGCTTTTTTTGTATCAAAAGAAGATCATTTTTAGTTTAGATCTTCATTTTTTATGCATGTTTGATCACACCTTGTCTTGATTTTCCGATGAACCAATAATAGAGCACTGGTACTGCAAATCTGCTTAATACTGTTGCGGCTATTTCACCAAACATGAGTGAGATGGCAAGACCTTGGAAGATGGGATCAAATAACATCACAAAGGAACCCACGACAACTGCAGAAGCTGTGAGTAACATGGGTCGAAACCGAACTACTCCTGCATGCACCACAGCATCTTTTAATGGAACACCTTTTTTAATCTCTCCTTCGATGAAGTCAACAAGGATGATGGAGTTACGAACAATGATCCCTGCTCCGGCAATGAATCCAATCATGGATGTTGCAGTAAAATAAGCACCCATCACCCAGTGGCCAGGCAAAATTCCAATGAGTGAAATTGGAATCGGTACCATGATGATGAGAGGAACTGTGTAACTTTTAAACCATCCTAAAACCAAAACATAGATGAGTAGGATTACCACAGCGAAGGCTCCCCCTAAGTCCCTGAACACTTCATATGTAATGAACCATTCTCCATCCCATTTGATAACAGGTTTTGTTGTATTCCAAGGTACATCTGCTGTTTGGGTCTCATACTGGATCTTAGGCGCCAGTTTTAACATTCCGTAAACAGGTGCTTCCTCTTCTCCAGATAGTTCACTCATCACATAATTGACAGGTTTTAAGTTTTTACGAAAGAGGGCGCGGTCTTCTTCTAAGTAAGGATTCCCTAACACTCGTTCGGAGGAAACGACTCCCGATTCCATAGACATGATATTTTGGTTTTGGAATGGAGACTTCGAACTACGAACATTTTGTTTCACAGATAGATAAATCGATACTTCCTCTGGTTCTTTTGCTGTCGCCAAACTGACAAGTGGTGATTCCGAAAACAAAATGGAACCCGTGTATGCAAGCGCCGATGTTTTGATTCCGTAAAGACCTGATTTTTCAAAATCAATTGGATATACCATCTTCGGTCTTCCGTTCCGTAAGGAAGTATCCAAATCAACCACACTTGGTTCTTCCTTGAAAATTTGGTAAATCTCTTCCGCTACTTTTTTTCTCTCCGAGACTGTAGGTCC
Source organism: Leptospira kemamanensis (assembly GCF_004769665.1). Classification (GTDB taxonomy): domain Bacteria; phylum Spirochaetota; class Leptospiria; order Leptospirales; family Leptospiraceae; genus Leptospira_A; species Leptospira_A kemamanensis. The sequence continues at coordinate 259,051 of NZ_RQGG01000007.1, read as the reverse complement.
GTAAATTTCAGCGACCATAGTTGCCATCACCGGTGGGCCTGGTGGAATCTCTAATACCTTGGTCACGGCATTGTGATTCGTTCCAAAGGATTTGATCTCCCCACGTAATGATTCTATGATTTCATGACTTGATTCCTTCCTGTCATTTTTATTCTTTAAAATGATTTGTAAGTCATTCATCGAATCCAAATTACGAAGAAACGAGTGTTTCACCATTCCAGAAAAAGAAAACGGTGCCGCTTCTCCCCCAAAGATTTGGATTTTTTCTACATTCGGATTTTGTAACAATTTCTTTGCCAATCCTTCCGACTGTGACATACTTTCTTTCAAAGTTGTTTTTGGTTCGTAATCGACAAGAACTTGGAACTCTTCTTTGTTATCAAAAGGTAACATTTTTACTTTTACCCATTTGAAAGCAACGAAGGCCATGGAAACCACAAGCAGTCCAATGGTAATGGCACCAAAGAGACTTGCGTTTTTCTTTGTACCTAACAACCAATTGGTGAATTTAATGTAAAGTTGGTCTAGTTTGGAAACTTTATGACCCACTTCCTTTTCAGAGTGAGTATGTGTTTCTTTTAACAATCGGACAGATGCCCAAGGAGTGATCACAAAGGCAACAATGAGTGATAAAATCATCGCAAGACTTGCCCCAACAGGGATCGGTTTCATATAAGGACCCATAAGTCCTCGCACAAACGCCATCGGTAAAATCGCAGCGATCACGGTAAATGTTGCAAGGATAGTTGGATTTCCAACTTCCGAAACTGCAATGAGAGTCGCTCGAATGATACCGAGTTTTGGATTTTCTTCCAAATGTCGTTCAATGTTTTCCACCACAACAATGGCATCATCCACCAGAATTCCAATGGAAAAAATCAATGCAAAGAGTGTCACTCGGTTCAGTGTATAACCAAGGAAATAATAAATGGCAAGTGTTAAAGCCAAAGTAACAGGAATGGCAATGGCAACCACAAGGGCAGACCTCCATCCCATCCATAAAGCAATGAGGATGGTCACAGAAATTGTAGCAATTAATAAATGTTCTATGAGTTCATGTGATTTGTCTTCCGCAGTACTTCCGTAGTCTCGTATTACACTTAAAGAAATTTCTTTTGGTAAATCCTTTTGAAATAGTTCTGCTCTTTCAATTAAGTCCTTAGAGAGGTTTACTACATTGGTTCCCTTTCGTTTGGCAAATACAATGGTAACCGCATTTCGTTTGGACTCACCGATGGATTTGTCATATAATAAAGAGCTTCTGGTTCTTTCCTCAGGCCCCTCTTCCACTTGGGCAAGATCTTGGATGCGGACCACTCTTCCTCCGCGTTGAGCAACAGGTAAACGTTTTACATCGGCTATATTTTTTAATACACCACCAACTTCCGTATCCAAAACAGATTCTGAAGACCAATTTTTACCAGCAGGTATGAGGGCATCATTTTGTTTTAAACTTTCTGCTACCTCCATGGAAGTGACTCCGTATCTTGTGAGTAACTCTGGATCAATTTTTACCCTTACTGTTTTCTTAAGTCCACCTAACATTTGCACACTAGCTAAATCAGGTGTAGAAGACAATTCACGGGCTAAAGGTGCCACTTTTTGTCTTAGTTCATAATCATTTAATGATTCAGAACTAAAACTTAAAGCAAGGAAAGGAACATCATCAATCGAGTATGACTTTACAATGGGATTAAGAGTATTTTTGGGTAAACTTGTTTTTGCTTCCATCAGTTTGTGATGGATTTTCACAAGAGAAGGTTCAATCGGTTCTCCCACTTTAAATCGGACAGTGATATAACTTCCATGCCACTTACTTGTGGAATAAATGTATTCCACTCCTTCCAGTCCCCAGACTGCACGTTCGACAGGTTCTGTCACTTTACGTTCTGTTTCTTCTGGTGAAAAACCAGGACTAGGAATTTGGATATCAATCATCGGAACCGAAATTTGTGGTTCTTCCTCTTTTGGAGTTAAATACACTGCAAATAAACCGAGCACTAAACTCGCAATTGCGATGACGGGCGTTAACCTAGAATGTAAAAATGTTTCCGCAAGTCGCCCTGCGAAACCCGCTCTAATTTCTTCCAGTGGATTCATAATTGTCTTCCTTATTTGAAAATATTGATACTTCGGTTCTTACTTGTAACATCCCAATTTCTGTTTCCATTAGAACACGTGATAACTCTAAAGATTTATTTAATGTCTCTGCAAATTGAATGGCATTGATTGCTCCACTTTGGAATAATCTTTGCATGTTTGAGACTTGTTCTTCTTGGAATTTTACTGTTTCTTTAATAAGTTCCAAACTTTCCTTAAGAGTGGTTTCTTTTTGAATTAAAGATTTCACATGTGCTTCTTCTTCTTTTGTTTTTTCTTCAATTTTTTTCAGAGCGGATTCAGCGTTTAATTTTGCTTCATCAACCGCGCCCATATCTTTTGGATTATAAAGATTCATTTGTAAATACACACCGGCTTGGTAGGCGTTGGAAATATTCCTGCTTCCTTGGTATCCATATGCTTCCGAATACGCTCCCAGTTTTGGTAAAAACTTAGCCATTTCCATGTCAGCTTTCAGTTTTTCACCTTCTGCATATTTGATTTGTGCATTCATTTGGTTGGATCGTTCATAACCAACTGGTCGTTTGAAATAGGTATCTAAGAAAGTATTTAGATCTGACTCTACTATTTCCAAATCTGTAGATGGTAAATCAGATAATACATATAAGGTTTCTTTATAATCTTTGATTTGTAACTCAGATTGTTTTTCCAAAATCGAAATTTGGTTTTTGATGGATTTTAAAGCAAGGTATCCAGCATAACCAACAGGATTTCCTTTGTTCCCTAACGAGTAATTGGATTGGAAACGACTTTCTATTTTTTTGATTTGTTCGAGTCTCTTTTGATACTCATACAAGGACTGGATGGCTCTGTAATAAAAACCAGCTTGGGCAAATTCACGATCTCGAATCGCTAACCATTCAAATTTTAAACCAGTACTTCTTTTTTCATTCATTGCTGCAAAGGTTTTGCCAGATCCACCTTCGTATAAAGGTAAATCCATACCTAACGTTCCTCGAGAATATTGGTGGCTACCTGGATAGTTTAAAGTATCTTTTGCAAAAAGATTCATTGTATCCGAATTCAATGTCGTATAAGGTTGGTTATTCGAATCTAAAAAATTTCCTGGTCGAGTCCGAGTGGATGCCGTAGAGAAATCTGCATCTGTCGCACTCCTTTGACTTAGTTTACCCATAAAGTTGAGAGTTGGATCGTTTGTTTGGAAAGTTCGAAGATCTGCATATACTCTAGGTAACCAGTGTTTGTCGGATCTATCTTTTGCAATTTCACCAGCTTTCCACTCCAAATATTTAGATTTTCTTGCTGATGAATTTTCTTCGATTCGTTTCCAAAGTTCATTAAATCCGACTCCTTCAGCAGAAAGATAAATCGGCGCGAAGAGAAGCAGAAAGCTAGTGAAATATTTCATTGGATTAGTCCTTAACCTTTGGTTCTACACCAAGTTTGTTCAAAAGGATTGCCATGGGACAAAAACCAATGATTGAAAACACAACCAAGTTTATCCCAACAAGTAAGTTCAAAAGGAACCACCAAGAGGAAACATATACCCCAAGAGAAACTCCTACTAAACTAAACACTCCAGCGATGAGAAATACCAATCGCTCCAAATACCATGTTTTTGTTGAAGCCAAGAACATTACCATACCCCCTATAGTATATAGCTTTTAGACCATACATACCCCTGCGGGTATATATGGCAAGAATTTTTAAACGGATTTTGGTAGGAGAAAAATGGAATTAGAGAGAGAAAGCAGCAGAAATGGCTTTTTTTACGTCAGTTTCGATGTTTTGTGTGGACTTCTTTTCTTTGAAACAGGTATCCATATATTCATGTATATAGGCCTCTCCAAACTTTTTCATGGCTTGGTGGGCTGCCTTCAGAAGAAGGATCGCTTTTTCGCAGTCCTGTTCTTCCGTCACAATGGTATTTTTGATCGCTTCCAACTGCCCTTGGATACGATTGATGCGGTGGATGAGTTTGGTTTGGTTTTCAGAAAGGCTCATACCTACATACCCAGCAGGGTATATGAGAAATTCAAGTAAAAAAAATGACACCTTTCCCGTTTTCTAAGTCTCCCGTCACAGACCTTTCGCAAAGAGCACCCTATTTTGTTTCCAATTTTGGTTTTTGGACAGGGGTGACCGACTACAAAGAAGCAGGAATCCAATTTTTAACTGAATTTGCAAATCAATGCGGACTCAAACAAAATGTTTCCATCTTGGAAGTGGGATCTGGCCTTGGCGGAAGCCTTCTCTATTGGAAGGATCACTATCATCCCTCTAGGCTATCTGCTATCAATTTACCAGGGGAACAATCAAACTTCGCCAAACAACTCTTTCATGAACATAATCTAGAAGTAAGTCCTTTTATAGAAGCAGGATGGGAAAAAATAAACACATTAACATCGAATGTGTATGATTATGTTTTTTCTGTTGATGCTGCTTACCATTTCACTCCTATGAATGAGTTTTATAAAGAATGTTATCGAGTTTTGAAACCTGGTGGGAAATTGGTATTCAATCTGTTTCACTTAATCGATACTCGAAAAAAAAGTTTTAATGGGCTTTTGTCTTTTTTTTACATCCCACCGAACGAAGTGAAAAAATCCGAGGAGACCATTTTGGAATTAGAGTCCATTGGATTTCTGATCGAAAAAAAATTAAATTGGACAAAGCCAGTAATCGAAGGATTTGTTCAAAACAAGTCACAGATGAAATTTAGTCTACAAGTCTTTGGAACAGTATTACAAACGATTACTAAAATTTTAGGCCTTAGTTATCATTACTATGTAGTCCAAAAACCAATCTAAGTTTGGATGATGGAATCAATGGATTGGTTCAAAATTTTGGAAACAACTAGTAATGCAGACTTTGCACCTGCTTCCAATAGAGGAATTCCATATAAGGAATAGGATCCACATAGCCAAAGTTTGCAATCTGGATTTGCATGTAAGGAAGAAATCCTTTCAATGGCAAGTCTCGTTCGTTCATCCATGACTGGTCTTTCGAATTTTGCCAATTTCAAAGTATCTTGTTCACTCGGTAATTTGTGAGGGTTCCAAGTTTGGTAAACCGTTTTCCCTTGTAATTCAGGGATAATTCTTCCTAAGTCCAATGTGACTTCTGGTTTATCATAACCTTCTCTGATATTAAAAACGAGCGATACATTGGGATTTTTAAAATAACTGGAATCAGTATGTAAAACCACATCACTTGCTTCATATCGAAATTCATCCAGAATTTCTTTTTCCTTTTCAAACCCTTTTCCAAGTAAATGTTTCGCCTGATTGGCTTGGGTAGAAAGGATCACATGATCAAATTCTTTTTCTTCCTGTTCAAATTGAATGATGGACTTCGAACCTTTTTTATAAATTTGTTGGATTTTGGAATTTAAATGGAGTTCATCTATTCCTTTTGTCATTCGAGTGACAATATCACGTGTTCCAAATTTTGCTGTTTCTTGTGGAGTGTATGAATATCCTCTCGAATGATAACCGATAATGGTTTCCGCAGGATACTGCGCCACAGTCTCCGTTTTACAAGTGTTCACCAAAGCAAATGTAGGTAATAAAAATTCATAAATAAAAGAATGAGAATATTGGTATTTCTTTAAAAAATCTAAGATCGTGATCCTTGGATTTTCGTTTTGCCAATCTGATTTTGCATTGGCATAAAACTTTAACAAATCGGAAAAGATGGTTCTTCCTTTCGCAGATAAAAAAACATCTGCTGTTGGGATCCCTATGTGAAAACCAAATAGGTTTTTGGAAAAAAAACCGAATACGGCTTCATCACTGGAATCCACACGAAAGGAATAATCCACAACTTTTGTTTGGATCGAAGCCTTGTCATACACTTGGAATAAAGTAGGATAATAATCACGTTTGATCGTGCGAAAGGGTATATCAAATTCCACTTCCTTCCCGTGTATCATTTGTTTGGCTCCAAAGGCAACCATTCCAATCTCGGGATGTTTTTCGTATAAAAAAACATCCGTAAATTTATTGAAAGCCCAAGCAGCCGTTAAACCGGTAATCCCTGATCCAACAACTGCGATCACTTCATACTTCCTGTTTTTAAGAATTGCACATGCCAAGACAAAGCTGTTTCCAAATCATGAGGAGTATGTTTCCCTTTTGAGACTCGAAGTGCATTTTCATAATAAGCTCGAAGTTTATCCCGGTATATCGGATGAGCACATTTTTCAATGATTAATTCCGCACGTTTTTTAGGCGGACATCCTCTTAGGTCTGCCAGTCCATTTTCTGTTACAAAGATCATCGTTGAATGTTCGTTATGGTCAGTATGAGAAACCATAGGAACGATTGCTGAAATATTGCCATCTTTGGCAAGCGAAGGAGTCATAAAGATACTGAGATGAGAATTCCTTGTGAAGTCACCTGACCCACCAATGCCATTCATCATGGATGTTCCCATCACATGGGTTGAATTCACATTTCCATAAATATCAATTTCGATGGCTGTGTTCATAGCAATGAGACCCATACGTCGAATCACCTCAGGGTGATTGGAAATCTCTTGTGGTCGAATGATAAACTTAGATTTCCAATTGGATATATTCTCATGGAATCGCTTCAAACCTAACTCCGAAAAGGTGAGAGCCGAAGTGGATGCTACTTCTAATTTATCTGCATCAATCAAATCGAAGACAGAATCTTGTACGACTTCTGTATACATTTGAATTGCATGAAATTTTGGATCCTTTGCCATACTGGCAAGAACTGCATTGGCAATATTTCCTACTCCATTTTGGAAAGGAAGGTATTGTTTTGGAATCCTTCCTTTTTGAATTTCGTGTTGGATAAATTCTAAAACATGAGCTGCTATATTTTGGCAATCTGCATCAGGAGTTTTGAAGACAGTAGCCGCATCCGGTTTGTTTGAGCGTACAATTCCTTTGATTTTTTCTTTTGGAACTTGTACATATGGTTCTCCAATACGATCACTTGGATTGACAATCGGGATGGGTCCACCTTTCTCATGGTGATTTGGTAGATAAATATCATGGTAGGTTTTGAGTTCTAATGGATGAGTATCGGTTAACTCAATATAGATGGATTCCGCATTTTGTAAATAGGTGGCACTCATCCCAGAAGATGTGGATAAATAAATTTTTCCATCAGTTGTGACATCGATCGCTTCCACGATGGCAACATCAATTTTTGGTAAAATTCCATGTTCGATGTATTTCACCACATGCGATAAATGCATATCAATAAAATCGGTTTCCCCTTGGTTGATCAAATTACGAAGGTGAGAGTTGGATTGGTATGGGATTCTTAATTTTAAAGCACCCGTTTTGGCAAGAACACCATCTAACTCTTCGCCTGTGGATGCTCCTGCATATAAATTGATCGAAAACGTTTTTCCCGATTTTTTCTCTTCTTCAATTCGTTTTGCAAAAGCGGTGGGAATGAGTTTTGGGTAACCTGCAGGTGTAAAACCGGAACATCCCATGGTCACATGATTTGGTAATAATTGGGCAATTTCTTCAGCTGTTTTTAACTTTTCTTCAATCAGTGTATTGGTAACTGTCATAAATTCAATTTCTCTACTTAGACCAAAGATAAAGAGATTGCCTAAAAATAAAAAGTCCAAATTCTGAACGTATGGATTTTCTCTTATATTTCTATTCGGTATTATTTGGAATCATTCTTGTTGCTCCTTTTGTTTTGTTCTATTATCGCTTCCAAGTGGATGAGTCTCCTTTTGGAAAGGAAACAGATGCCCACTTAAAAGCCATTTATGAGAAAAAGAGTAATCTCTTGGATTCGTTAAAAGACATTCGATCTGATTTTGATTCGGGGAAACTGACAGAAGAGGAATTTCAAACCCAATCCATTCCTTACATTGAAGCCTTGGAAACAGTAGAATCCGAACTTATTGTGAAACAAAAAGAACAATTGACAGTCATAGAACCGATCATCAACAAGGACTGGACTTGTGCGAATTGTGGTTCTTTTGTTTCGGTTCCTAATGCAAAATTCTGTCCCAATTGTGGGACCAGTCGTTTGGCCTAATGGGATCCAGAGAATTGCATATCATATAAACGTTTGTATTTGGAATTTGGATTTTGTAGGAGTTCCGTGTGACTTCCACTTTCTACAATTTTACCATTCTCTAAATAATAAATCGTATCAGCAATTTTAACAGTTGATAAACGGTGTGCAATGATGATGACTGTTTTGTTTTCATACAAACGAACAAAGGCTTGTTGGATCAATCGTTCTGATTCTGTATCAAGGGCAGAAGTTGCTTCATCTAAGATCAATACTTCTGGATTGGCAAGTAAGGTTCTTGCAATGGAGATCCTTTGCCTTTGCCCACCTGACAACATCACACCCCTTTCTCCCACAATGGTATCATAACCTTCCTCAAAAGATTCGATGAATTCAGATGCGAACGCATCTTCTGCGGCACGCCTAATTTCTTCTTCCGTTGCTTCTGGTTTTCCAAAGGCGATGTTTTCTCGGATCGAACCATTAAACAAAAAAATGTTTTGGGAAACTACACCAATGCGTTTACGAAGGTTATCTAAACTTAAGTCTTTGGCATTTACATCATCCCAAAAAATTCCACCTTCTGTGGGATCAATTAACCTTGGTAATAAATCCACAAGTGTGGATTTACCAGCTCCCGAAGAACCAACGATAGCAATGGTTCCACCTTTGGGTAATGTAAGGTTGATGTTTTTTAATGCATATAAATCAGTATTGGGATAAAGGTAAGTCACATCTTTATAAGTAATAGCCTTTTGCAAATCTCCAAGCGATTTAGGACTTGTTGGTTCTTTGATATCAACATCTCTTCCTAAAATTTCAAATACACGATCACTTGCAATCACAGAGGCTTGGATCAAATTCACCAAGATGCTCATTTGTTTGAGAGGACGCATCAGAAAGATAAGTGTTAGAAAAAAAGCAATGAACATCCCTTTGGAAAAACTTGCATCTTCCAATAAGTAAGCACCAATTCCTAAAAAAACCATCGTCACAACAGAACCAGATAACTCAGTCAAGGCGGGTCCTATTTGGTGATAAAAATGTGTTTTGAATGTTTTATCTGATAGGTTTTGGTTTACTTTAAAAAATCGTTCTGCTTCCTTGTCTTCCATGGAAAAAGCACGAATCACACGAATACCTGAGATCACTTCTTGTAAATCACCATTGAGCTCTGATAACTGTTCCTGTTGGTTTTTGGTAGTCCTACGAATCCTGTCTGCGAATGTACTAACAGGTCCAACAATGAGTGGAATCACAATGAAAAGCAAAAAGAACAATTTCCAGCTTAACACTAGTAAGATGATCAAATGCGTGATGATGTAAAAAAAGTCATTGATCGCGTCTTTTAAATCGTTTGAGACAACTTTTCCCACAATGTCGACGTCGTTAATGACACGACTCATGAGAACTCCCGTTTTTTCCCGATAAAATTCATTTAGTGGTAACACTTGGAGTTTTCGGTAGAGAGCTTGCCTTAGGTCCTTCACCGCAAGTAATCCCGCTGAATTGACAAAGTAAACTGTTCCCGCAAGGCAAAGTAATTTCAAAAAGTAAATCGGTAATATGATGAGGCAAAATAGATAAACCAAATCATCTGGTTTTTTCTCAGACAACTCTGCATTGGTTTTATCCTTTAGATTGGCAAATTGCCATTCCCAATACACAAGCCCTTGCAAACGATCTGGATTTTTGTGTTCGTTTAAAAGAGACTGGTCTTTTTTGGTAAGAGCAATTTGGAATTTGTAATTTTCGCCCGTGCCTAAAGAATCAAAAATGGGGATGAGAGAAGTAAGCGAAGCTCCATTAAAAATGGAAACAAATATAGACAGAAAAACTCCTAAACTGAGTCTGTATTTGTATTTTGCCAAATATGGCCAGAGTTTGCGGTAAATCTTCACGTATGAGAACCTTATCCCTCGTTTTCTTTCTCTTGTCCCTCACTTTTTGTGGGAGAGACCGAGAGGAGTTTGCCATCCAAATTGCTTTGCCATCGGATCCTACCCATTTGGATCCTTTATTTAGCACAGACCTCACAAGCCAAAAACTGGCCCGTTTCCTACACCAAGGCCTATTCGTTTCCGAAAAGGATGATTTTGTTTCTCCTTGGGTCACCAAAACTTCTCACACCCATTCCCCATCCGAGGAGATTTGGCGTTTTGTTTTACAGAAAACAAGTCCACCCATCCAAGATATCCATTTTAGTTTAGCAAGGTTGGTATCGGAATCTTATCCGAGAAAGGCCGATTACCAATTCCTTTTATCCGTTCAAATCCTTTCCCCAAGTGAATTAGAATTACGATTCCGAAAAGGAACAGAGGAAAGGGAATGGAAAGAAAAGTTAAGTTTACCATTTGCTTCCATCATTGGAAAAGAAGAATGGGAAAAAAACAGTTTAAAGACCTATGGGAAATATAAACTCGTTCAATGGAAAAAAAATGAATTCATAGATTTGGTATATCAAAAAGAAGAAACAAAAACACTTCCGAAATCGATTCGTTTTCGCATTTTACCACAATCCACCACTTCTCTTTTTTTATATCGCAAAGCGGAATTGGATGCATTCAAACTATCTGATTTTTTACTTTCCATCCCCGAAGCCACTTCCGAGTTCACTCTGACAAAAAAAGGTAGATCCGTACAATATGTAACCATCAATCAAACCAATCCTTGTTTTGATCTTCCTTTTCGGAATGCTTTGAACTTCAGTATTCCTAGAGAACAAATCATTCAAAAACTTTTGGAAAGTCATGCGGACTTAACGTATGGACCCATCCCACTTCCATATTTGGAAAGATTGAATCTCAATCTAAAACCAATGAATCTTTCTTATGATAAGAACAAGGCAATTTCTGAATTGAAACAATCCAAATGTTATCCCAAAATTCTAACACAAGAAATCAATTTTCGTATGCGCGGAGATGACGAAAACCAAACCAAAGGAAGAGCCATTAAACAAGCATTAGAAGAGATTGGTTTAAAAATAAAACTCCAACCCATGGAAAAAGCACCTTTGTATAAAGAAAATGGAGAAGGGAAAGGTGATTTAACACTACTCACTTGGTATTCTGATTATGATTCCGTTTGGAATTTTGTAGATCCTCTTTTTCATCCAAGTAAAACTGGAAATGGCGGGAATCGTTCCTTTTACCAAAACGAAACAGTAGGCAGTTTGTTAAACAAACCCAATAGAAGTCTTGCTGATGCCAAAACAGTGATTGAAACTGTCACCGAAGAGAAACCTTGGATTTTCCTATGGTCCATCCAAGAAAACTATTTAGTCTCTAAGGAGTTTCTTCGTTATACCGAACTCGCCGATTATCTATAAGAGGTGGTTCCAATTCTACAGAATCCACCGCAGTAGGTTGCATCTTCGTTCCATCAGTTTCATAGGTGGAAATCTCAGAGTCTTCTTCATCAACTGCATTTGGCACATTGGCAATGTTAGGTTGCGGATCAGATTTATTAAATCCATTTCGTTTTGGTGGCAAATCACCAATATAATAATACTGGGCATACAAAGGAACTTTACAAATATATTCAGGACTTGATTCGATCATCGTTCCATCATCTGCACACACATCAACTTTGACAAAGTCACCGACAAAACTTGGGATGAGTTGGTTTCCCATTCCTAATTTTGATTTTACGTTTTGGATGTATTTATACCAGATACCACCAGACACACCAGATCCAGATCCTGGGAACGGCGCTCCTTCATCGTGGCCCACCCAAACAACCGTTACATTGCGTGGCGTAAGGCCCGCAAACCAAACATCCCTTACTCCTTTGATTCCTTTCCATTTAGAAGATTTTAGTTTGGGAGACTGGACTGTTCCGGTTTTCCCTGCATATAAAAAAGGTTCCCCTTCTTTTCTTTTTAAGGTCATCGTTCCTTCTTCAGTTAGGACCGATTGTAATGTATTGACTGCCATCGCACATGCGACTGGATCTAATATTTGTTCGGCGGCTTCGTTTGGAACCGTATTATAAAATTCGTTTCCATCCATATCTGTGATTTTAATGATTTTCCGCGGAGTGACTCGCCTTCCCCCATTCATGAGCGTAGCATAAATTGTAGACAATTCCATAGGACTTAGTTCTCCAGATCCCAGGGCAAGGGAAAGATTCCTTTGGAATCGTTGTTCCGCTTCTTCTTCGGGAATCGAAAGGATGGCACTTAATTTCTGAATGAAATATGAAATCCCTACTTCATGTAATAATTTCACAGATACGGTATTCACGGATTGGGCCAAAGCTTGCCGAACAGTGATATCCCCTTTATAACCTTTGTACCAGTTTTTGGGAGAATAACCAGAGAAGTCTAATTTTTCGTCTTTGATTTTAGAGGATGGATTGACAATGCGTTTTTCAAAAGCGAGAGCATACACTAACGCTTTGATTGTGGAACCAGGTTGTCTTCTCGCTTCCTCTGCTCGATTGAATCGAAATACATTGGAAATTTTATATCCACCCACAAGTGCTTCCACATCCCCTGTTTCAGGATCCAATGAGATCATTGATCCACTGAGTTGGGGCAAAATACTTCTCGTTACTTCTGCTAAATCGGCTTTCCCTTTACTCTGATACTCTAACTCTTGTTTGGAGAGATCGGCCCGAACTGAATCTACGCCAATACGGAGTGCTTCTTCCGCAAAACGTTGTTTTTCTAAATCGAGAGTTGTATAAACAAGAAGTCCTCGTTCTTCTAAATCTTCATTCGAAAATTTTTCCAAAATAAACCTTCGAATCTCTGAGTTAAAATCAGGAGCCAAATTGACACGGAAATCTTTGTCTGCTCCATATTTCCCAATTTCACTTGAGTATTTGAGATTTCCTTCATCATCTTTGGTTTCTTTGATTTTATAAATGGTTCGAAATCGCTTCAAATTCACTTCAATCGAATCAGAAAATTTCACAGGAATGTCTTTTTGAGAAGGATGTAATTCTGGATTTCGCGCCATATCATATAACACTCGTTTTTGGCGAGAAAGAGCGATTCCCAAATTACGAACAGGATTGTAGACACTGGGTGCAGGAATGATGCCTACGATTAAAGCTGCTTCTTCTGGGCTCAGTTCCGAGGCAGGTTTACGAAAATAATACCGAGCTGCTTCTTCTACCCCAGTATTTCCTTCTCCCAAAAAGATTTGGTTTAAATACATGGCCAAAATTTCTTCTTTGGAATAATGGCTTTCGATATAAAATGTACAATACAATTCAGTCAGTTTATTGAATAAATTTCTTTTACCAAGATTCAGAGTCAACTTTGCTAACTGTTGTGAGATGGTAGATCCACCTTGTGACAATCGAAACTGAACAAGATTGGTAACAACCGCACGTAAAATTGCCGTATAATTCAAACCAGAATGGGAAAAAAATTCTCTGTCTTCCGAAGATAAAACAGCCCAAACAATCACGTTGTGTTTACCTAAATTGTCTGTACGAATGGGACGAAAGTTACGACGGTAAAACTCACCCATCACTTTCCCACTTCGGTCGAGGATTTTTACAGATTTAGGTTGGAAATTGTCATAAAAATTGGAAACTTCTGATCTATATTTTTCTAGGGATTTGTGAACACGAGCTTCTTCGCCAGACCAAACTACGTAAGCACCTCCCAAAAAGAAAAAAGTAAGGAACACACCCACAACGATTCCAATTGCGATTACTTGGTTTTTCTTTTTCCACAAAAACCGCATTAAGTCCGTTAAATGGCCATACAACACTTCTAAAATCAAATATAAGGAATTGTTTTTATAGTTCATTTTTTCTTACTCTTTGTTTTAGGAAAAACCAATGACTCCACTTCTTCAAAGTGCGTGACTGGATAGAAGGTAACACCTTTTTTTACATAGTCAGGGATTTCTTGGAATGCTTTTTCATTGTCCTTTGGAAAGATAATTTTTTTGACTCCTACCCGTTTTGCAGCTACGATCTTTTCCCGTAGTCCCCCAATGGCTAATACTTCTCCAGTTAAAGTCAGTTCGCCTGTCATACCAAAACCTGGATTGATTACACGGTTTGTCACAAGTGATAAAATGGCAGTTGCCATGGTGATTCCAGCACTTGGGCCATCTTTTGGAGTCGCTCCATCTGGCACGTGTAAGTGGATGGCTTTTTTCTCAAACAAGGCATCGTTATTCAAATAATTTTTCACAAACGACAAAGCAATGTTTGCTGACTCTTCCATCATTTTACCCATTTGTCCTGTAAGAGTCAAACCACCTTTGCCAGGAATCAATACCGCTTCGATGAGTAGTGTTGATCCACCCGCATTTGTCCAAGCAAGTCCGAGGGCAGTTCCTGGAACTTTTGGAATTGTCATTCGATCATCCACAAACGGTGGAGGTCCTAAGTATTCTACCAGATCTTTTTCTCGAATTTCTTTGGAATACTTTTCCTTTAACACTTGTTTGAGGGTGAGTTTACGAACTAATTTATCAAAAGTTTTTTCGAGTCCACGTAATCCCGATTCTCTCGAATAGGAGTTAATGAGATGGGTGACCGTCTCCTTTTTCATTGTGAAGGAATCTGGTTTTAAACCATTTTTGATAAAGATTTTATCCCAAAGGTATTTTTGGAAGATTTGAACTTTTTCTTCCGTGATATAACCGGAAAGTTGGATCACTTCCATCCGATCGAGTAAGACTCTTGGAATAGGTTCAAAAGTATTGGCAGTCGCGATGAAAAGCACATCTGATAAATCAAATGGCAAGTCCAAGTAATGATCTCTAAAATTGAAATTTTGTTCTGGGTCAAGAACCTCAAGGAGTGCCGCTTGTGGGTCTCCTTGGTATCCTTGAGACATCTTATCAATCTCATCTAACAAAATCACAGTATCACGTTCTTTCGTGATCTTCAGTGCATTGATGAGTTTTCCTGGCATCGCCCCAATATAAGTGCGACGATGGCCTTTGATCTCTGCTTCATCTCTTACCCCACCCAGAGAGAACCGAAAAAACTTACGACCAAGTGCCTCAGCAATCGATTTAGCAATGGATGTTTTTCCAACTCCAGGTGGGCCAACAAGGCAAAGAATAGAACCTTTACTTTTAGGATTGAGTTTATGAACCGCTAAAAACTCTAAGATTCGTTCTTTGACATCTTCTAGTTTGTGATGGTCACGGTTTAAAACTTTTTTGGCATGAAGTAGGTTGATATCTTTGGGAGCTGGTTTTTCCCAAGGCAGACTATCCACTAAGTCCAAATAATTTCGAATTACATTGTAATCACTAGAGATGGGATCTGAGTTTTTGAATTTATCTATCTCTCGTTCCACTTCCACAATGATTTCTTCAGCAACGGGAATGGCTTTTAAACGAGTGAGTAGTTTATCATATTTTTGTTCGGTTTTATCTTCCCCAACACCTAATTCTTGTTGGATGGCTTTTAATTGTTCTCGAAGGAAAAATTGCCTTTGTTGGTTATCAATTTTATCATTGATTTGTTCTTGGATTTTTTTCTGCAAAACCACAAGTTCAATTTCTTTTTTAAGAAATAACAAAACCTTTTCTAATCGATCATTGATATGAATGGCTTCTATGACGGATTGGTATTCTTCCTTTTCCAAATTGAGAATAGAACAAACAAAATCAGCCATCTTAGCTGGTTCATTCACATTCATCATCGTTAATTTCATATCTTCCGTGAACAATGGATTGTTTTGAGCGAGTTCCTTTGTCAAAATGAGTAAGGTTCGCATCAGTGCTTTGATGTTATTTTTGCTTGTGCCCAATTCTTCTTCAGGGTAACTCACATTGGCAATTAACATTGGTTCTTTGGTATGAATCGAATTGATTTTGAAACGTTGGATGGTATTTACTAAAATATTCATCCCACCGTCTGGTAAGTTGATTTTTTTTAAGATCCTTGCAACAACTCCAATTTGGAAAATATTATCTTCCGATGGAAGTTCTGATTCATCTTCCTTCAGCAAAATAAGTCCTAAAAATCCCGCTCCTTTTGAAGACTCTTCGATCGACTGGATGAACCTGCCTGGTGGTACGATGAGAGGCGTGATGATTCCAGGAAAAACGGGTCTTACTTTGATCGGAAGTAAAAAGATCTGTTTGGGTAAGGTATCTTCTAGTCTTGCCAATTTGGTTGGGTTTTCCCAAAATTCATTTGTTTCCAATCCGTATCCTTCCTTATGTTTCAATTTTATCAGGGCCAAGCGCTAACATTTTATCGCGGAACAAGGCTGCCTTTTCAAAATCCAAGTCTTGTGCGTAACGTAACATTTCTCGTTTCAAGGCTTCACGTAACTTGTCTTTGGTTTTGTATTTCTTCAAGGTAAATTCTTTTTCTAATTCTTTTAAGGCTTCTTCTTTGCTATCTTCTTCCGCCATTTCTCTTGGAAGGATATCATGAATTTCCTTTTGGATGGTTTGCGGAGTGATCCCCATTTTTTCGTTATGAGTTTCTTGGATCAAACGCCGTCTTTCGGTTTCACTGATGGCTTTTTGGATAGAATCGGTCATCCGATCTGCATACAAAATAGCCTTTCCATTCACGTTCCTTGCTGCCCGACCAATGGTTTGGATGAGGGATTTGTAATTTCGTAAAAACCCTTCTTTGTCCGCATCAAGAATGGCCACAAGGGATACCTCGGGGATATCCAATCCTTCTCGGAGCAAATTGATCCCAACTATACAATCATACACTCCTTTTCGTAAGTCCCGAATGATTTCTGTTCGTTCGATGGTATCAATTTCGGAATGGAGGTATGCGATTTTTAATCCAACTTCTTTGTAATAATCCGTAAGATCTTCTGACATCTTTTTGGTCAGAGTGGTGATGAGGATTCTTTCTTTTTGTTCGATGCGAAGTCGAATCTCATTCAGCAAGTCTTCAATTTGATTGGTCGTAGGTCTTACTTCTACAATGGGATCAAGTAGCCCTGTGGGGCGAATGATCTGTTCAAACACCGCTTCACTTTTTTCAAGTTCTTTTGTATCAGGAGTAGCAGACACATACAAAGTCCTTGGTGTCATGGATTCAAATTCTTCAAAGTTGAGAGGACGATTGTCGAGAGCACTTGGCAATCGAAACCCAAACTCAACTAACGTTTGTTTCCTGGATCTATCACCTGCATACATCCCACCAATTTGAGGCAGTGTCACATGGGATTCGTCAATGATGAGTAAAAAATCTTTCCCAGGAAAATAGTCCAGTAAACATGCAGGCCTTTCTCCTTCCGAACGTCCTGTCAAATGCCTAGAATAGTTTTCAATCCCACTACAATACCCTAGCTCAACTAACATCTCCATATCATAGTTCGTACGAGATTCAATGCGTTCTGCTTCTAAGTGTTTGCCCTGTTTTAAAAAATACTCTTTTTGGGCCGCCATTTCTTCTTTGATTTTTTCAATGGCATCTTTGATTTTTGGACCAGAAGTAATGAAGTGTTTTGCAGGATACACAACCACTCGGTCTAGTTTGGTTTTTACTTTTCCTGTCAGTGGATCAATTTTAGAAAGTCCATCAATTTCATCTCCAAAAAGTTCAATGCGAATCCCCTCTTCTTGGTAGGATGGCATGATTTCAATTGTATCTCCGCGAACACGGAAATTCCCACGACTAAAATCAATATCGTTTCGAGCATATTGGATGTGTAAAAACTTACGAATGATTTGGTCACGATCGATTTTATCACCCACATGTAACATGACAACCGAGTTCATATAATCTTCAGGAGAACCCAAACCATATATACAAGATACAGAACTCACAATGATCACATCGTCACGTTCCAATAGACTGGATGTAGCACGTAACCTAAGTTTGTCGATTTCTTCATTCATCGACATATCTTTTTCAATAAAGGTATCGGAAGAAGGAACGTAAGCCTCGGGTTGGTAATAATCGTAATAAGATACAAAATATTCTACGGCATTTTCAGGAAAAAATTCCTTAAACTCACGAAATAATTGTGCTGCCAAGGTTTTGTTATGAGATAAGATAAGTGTGGGTTTTTTGACCCGAGTGATGACCTCAGCCATGGTAAAGGTTTTTCCTGAACCAGTGACACCCACAAGGGTGATTTTATTTTTACCTTCACCGAATGACTTCGCAATATTTTCAATTGCTTTCACTTGGTCTCCGGCAGCTTTAAAAGGAGAAACCATTTTGAAATTTGCCATAGGAACCTATGTTAGTTTACGAGTTGCTTTTAGGATAGCTTGTTTTCTGTTATCAGTGATCTCTAAGTCCACTGAATCAAAAAGTTTTTGCATGACCATCATACCACGCATCAGAGTTGCTGTGGATGAAAATTTCCCTCTTTGGATATCATCTTCTAAATTAAAATCTTTTACGGTATTGACCATTTCAATTGTAAAGACTTTTTGTTTATCAATTTGGAAGGTCACTTCCACACCACCACCATCACCATACTTGGCGGCATTTTCTACGGCTTCTACGGTGGCGATACAAAGATCCATCCGCAACTCTTCATCAATTCCATTTCGTTTGAGAAAATAAGCAAGCCTTGCCCGAACATATTGCATGGGGTTATAATGAAGTGCCCCAAGGATCACAAAGGATTCTGATGTTCCCATCTTCCTTACAATAGGTGACTCGTCTGTAATGTAGTATTCTCGTGGGTCAATGGGATTTGTGGTAATGAGTCCATCTTTGACAAACTCATCCATCACTGTGGTGACGGTTTCCAAAGTCACGTTCGGAACATCTTTGAATTTTCTCTGGGTTTCCATAAACACCCAAGAGGTAAAATCGTTCACATTCCCCGAAAGTCCATTGGAGAACAAAGTTTTGATTTCTTTCTCTAACTCAGTTCTGGAGAGAGGGAACGGCATATATTCCCATTTCAATGAGAACGGAGGACTTGTAAATTGTTTTATACTTTAGGGATTAGTCCGCGTTTTTTCTTGGCGCAGTGCTTCATAAAGAACGATGGCAACAGCATTGGATAAATTGATCGATCGGCTCGCTTCTGCCATAGGAATCGAAATGATTTGGTCAGAAGGGTGTCCGTTGTGAATTTCTTCCGGGAGTCCCGAAGTTTCTCTCCCAAATAAAAACACATCATTTGCCCGAAACTTCACATCCCAATAGGTTTTTTTTCCAAATTTGGAGACGAGGAAAATTCGATTGCCTTCGGATTCTTTGGTCGTTTGAAACTCCTCCCAAGTCGGGAACTGGTACAAATTCAAATCCTTCCAATAATCAAGCCCTGCTCGCCGCACGGCTTTTTCAGAGAGGTCAAAGGAAGGTTCCCCTACAATGGAAAGTGGCACACCTGCGTTTACACAGAGGCGCGCGATATTACCCGTGTTAGGTGGTATTTCGGGACGAAATAATGCAATTTCCAATCGAAGTTTACTTCTTCTTTTTTTGGTTTTCCAATGATTTTTGGAGCGCAAGTCCAAAACTGGAAACAGATCCTGTTGCCTCATCTTTAGAAAGATATTCTTGGTATTCCATTCGGTCTTTTGCTTCTGCTGCTTTGGAAATGGAAAGAGCAATTTGTCTTTTCTCAGGATTGATTTCCAAAACAAATACTTCGAGTTTTTGACCAGGTTGGAATACTGTGTTCAGAGGAGTTCGTTGTGGAATCCCTGTTTCTTTGTTTGGAACAAGACCAGAAAAATCATCTCCCAACCGTACAAAAAGTCCGAAAGGTTTAATTGATTCCACAGTCCCTGAAATGATATCTGATTCTTTGAATGGAAGTTTGCCAGACCATGGGTCTGATAAAAAATCTTTTACACTAAGTGAGATTTTATTCGTAGACCAATCCAAAGTTAGAATTTTGGCACGAAGGGTTTCTCCCACTCGAAACTCAGTTGTGAGGTCTGGACTTTTTTTGTAAGTGGCTTCGGATTGTGGGACAAGAGCATCCAATCCATCCATATCCACAATGAGTCCAAATTTATGAATGCTTTTGACTGTGCAGGAAACAAACATGCCTACTTTTAACTCGTCACGTAACAGTTGCTTTTTGGTCTCTCTTTCTTTGTCTGCTATTTTCTTTTGAGAGAGAAGGATTTTAGATTGTTTTTTCCCAAGTTCTGAGATGATAAACTTAATCCGTTTGCCAGAGATGTTTTTCCCTTTGAGTGAGACATCTAATTGGCTAAACGGAACAAAGGCTGTCGCACTCCCAAGTTTAACGTCCCAACCACCATTACCTTCTTGTAATAATTGGCCGAGCACTGGGATTTCAAATTGATTTGCCAATTCTAAATTTTCTTCTGTTAGGTTGTCAGCTGACAAACAAGTGGTAAAATAAAAATCACCCGAGTTTTCTTTTAAAAAATATACGATGAGTGTTTCACCAACTTTTGGTAACACTTCTTCTCTCCATTCTTCTGAAGAGATATTCCCGATGACTTTATTGTCTACGGTGCGAATGAACACATAATCATTTTTAACAGCTGTTACTTTCGCTTCATGGCGTGAGCCAGGTTCAATGGATTGTCTTTTTTTAAAACTTTCTTCTAATAAACGGTCAAATTCTGAGGATGGGCCTTTCATTTTGCGGTTCCTTCCTTGGTGGGTTTGGAGGTATATACCAATTTTCCTCCCAATACCATGGATTCAATTGGAAATATTCCCGAAGCACGTTTCAGAGGATTTTCCGAAAGGATCGAAAAATGCGCAGGTCCTCCCACTCGGAGCCTTCCCCCATGATCGGCTCCCACATATTGACAGGTCGTTTGGGTGAGTGTTTGGATGATACGACGTCGCACTTGTGGCAAACTTTCCTCATCCCGATTCGTAGGCAAAAGAGTATAGGATTTGTTTCCAAAGAGAGATTCCCAAAACCCTTTTGAGGCAACATTCGGTTTCTCTTCTTTTTTCTTTGCCTCTTGGAGCAAACTTTCCCAAAGCATCACTTCTACAACGGCAGCTTGGCCAGGGAAAAGACCCCAATGACCAGAGCCGCTCGCAAAGAGTAAATTGGAATGGGTTTCTGTTTCCAAACGAAACTGCGAGGCATACAGGGAGAAGGGCTCGGATTCCGTTTCTTCTGAGTTTTCCGTTTCCCAAATCAAATTTTCTTTCCATACTTTGCCAAAATAAGGATGGACTTTGGCCCACGTGACGGCTTCTTCTTTTCCAACCTCTGGTTTTCGTTTGAGTTCCTGTAAGTAAAGAATCCCAAAGAGCGGCGCCCATAAAAAATCACGTTTTTGCGTGCGGTAGAGATTGGTTCCTACTGGCATGGGATGGAAAAGAACCGTGAATCCAGTGTCGAGTGCATCTTCCC
Source organism: Leptospira kemamanensis (assembly GCF_004769665.1). GTDB lineage: Bacteria > Spirochaetota > Leptospiria > Leptospirales > Leptospiraceae > Leptospira_A > Leptospira_A kemamanensis. The sequence continues at coordinate 237,712 of NZ_RQGG01000007.1, read as the reverse complement.
AACTGGTTTTGTCTGCGAAGGTGTATGCGACAGCCAAATTCCCATTTGATTCCAACTCCTTTCGTTTGGCAAAGAGTTCGGTTTGCGAAAAACCACGGTTTTCCTTTTCTTTTAAGAAAATGGGAACATGGCCATTTCGTTTGGAATCCCAATTTCCCTTGAGTCCCGATTGGTAATTGGATCCATCCCCCACTTCCAGGTCTGGATACAGATGGGGTTTTTGGGTTTGGGAAAGGATGGGAGCATTCCATTTCGACCTGACGATATCCGATTGCAAAGAAGTAAGATTGGGGTCACCGACAGACTCAATGTGACTAAACCCTGCGGATAAAAATCCAAGGAAAACACGAGAGAGTTCGGCTTTGTTTGTTTTTCCCCCTTGCCCATTGGCACTAATGGTGACAGAGGCGTCACAAAATCCCGGCAATAGGTATTCCGGATTTGGTTTGGGGGATGCGGGTTTCATCGAAAGAATTTTACCCTGCCCCACTTCCAAATCGACAAATCCAGAAAAATTGGCTTTTTCACTGTCCCAAATCCGAACAGATTTCATTTTCAAAGATTGAGACAAAAGAATCGAGGGGGCAATAGCCGATAGGAATAAGGTGAGGGATAGAAGCCTGCGGTTTTTCATGCTAGCGGTCTTAGTACCTTGACAGTAAGGACTAGAATGGAAAAGATTTCGGGTATGGGAAAGGAAACAAGCGAGATTTCTGATCACATCAAATTACATATCGAAAACGGGAAAATTCTCTCGCTAAAGACCCACCGGGTCTCCAAATCCGTGGAAGAACACATCAAAGAGGCCGTAGGCCTAATTTTGGACCGTCTCACCTATCCCACACTCGTTCCTACGCTCTACACCATCATCAAAGAACTCGCCATCAATGCCTGCAAAGCCAACCAAAAACGGGTTTTCTTTGAAGAACGTGGGTATAGCATGTTAAACCCTTCGGAATATGCCAAAGGGGTTCGCGAATATCGAGAGATGTTTTCGGAAGAGATGTCGAACGAATTCGGGATCAAAGCCAAAAAAAAAGGATACTACTGCCTTATTAATTTTAAATACAACGATGATGGCATCATCATTGAAGTGATCAACAATACTCCCATTGCCAAAGAAGAAGAAAAATCAATCCGCGAACGTTTGGAAAAAGGCATGATGTACGATGACATTGCTCAGTTTTACATCGATAATGCGGACACCTCAGAAGGAGCAGGCCTTGGTCTTGCTCTCATCCTCATCATGTTAAAAGGGGAAGGGATTGATCCTAATTTTTTTAGAATCATCATTGGCGAGGATTCGACCATTGCTAGATTGGAAATACCACTCAGTGAAAAGTTTATTTCCAGACGCGATTCTAACGAACCTTAAATGACATCAATTCCTATCTCCTGTGCGATCATCACCTTAAATGAAGCTGATAACCTCAGCCGTACCTTAAAAGCCATTTCTTTTGTGGATGAAATCGTCATTGTGGATTCAGGATCAACAGATGATACAGTAGAAATTGCGAAATCATTTGGAGCCAAAGTTTACCACAGGCCATTTGAAAATTACGCAGACCAAAAAAACTTTGCGATTACAAAAACGAAACATGATTGGGTATTTGCCATTGATGCGGACGAAGTGGTTTCTCCTAAATTAAAAGAAGAAATCCTCGATCTGTTTTCCAAAAACAATTTGAAAACAAAAGGATTTTTAGTACCAAGACTCACGTTTTATTTAGGCAAATGGATTCGATTCGGTGGATACTATCCAAATTATCAAATCCGATTGTTCCAAAAATCAGAAGGACAGTTTAGCGGCGGTTTGGTGCACGAAAGAGTGAAGTTAAATGGCAAACCTTCTAAATTAAAAAATCCACTCTTCCATTATTCTTATAAAAATATATCAGACCATTTGAAATTCATTGATCGGTATTCTAGTTTGTTTGCAGAAGAAGAGTATCGAAAAGGGAAACGAAGTTCTATTTTTTGGGCTTTTATGAAAGGATGTTTTAAGGGTTTTTATATGTATTGGATTCGCTTAGGAATCCTAGATGGAAAACAAGGTTTTGTTCTCGCTCTCCTTGGGTTTTATTATAATTTTCTAAAGTATCTCAAACTTTACGAAAAATCGAATTCAATCCCTTCGTTCTTTGTTATGGTTGATTCGGTTCATAACGTAGAGAGCAAAAAATCCACCAAGAAAAATAGCGACCAAATTCACGTTTGATAATTGTGTGGATCCAATTTTTGGAGACATGAGCCACATGATGATGTCACGGATATAGGTTTGTAATGTGGCAAATACAATCAACGCACCAATTCCTGCGACAAAAGTAGATCCCCAAAATTTTCCGAGTAAGTCTTTTCGTTTGTAATAATAAAAATAATAGGCACAGGCTGCGGATGCGAGAAAAAAGAATAAAATATCAACGAGAATTGTCCATGGTTCCGATGGTGCGGCAAGCGGTAATGAAATCATTGGTCTTGTACCTATCTATTACCTATTTTCGGTAAGCCATTGTTTAGTCCATAAGATAAAAAAAAGAGGTTTTCCTTGTATTCAAAACACACTGAGATCTTCGGGATACTAGGATATCCCTTAGGCCATACCCTATCCCCTTGGATCCACAATACTCTTTTCCAACTCAGCGGGTATGATGCCGTGTATTTAGTGTTTGAGAACGAAAGGTGGAAAGAGATAGGACTGGCTCCTCTTCTTGATTTGGGTGTGAAAGGAGTATCGGTCACCATTCCTTTCAAAGAATGGGCGTATACGCAAGCAAACCAGGTTTGTGAAGCCTCTAAAACTATGGCTTCGTCCAATACCCTTCTCTTACGAGATGGGATTGAGGCGGTGAATACAGATGGTACGGGAGCCCTCCAGTCCATCAAACAACACAATGTTGACCTTGTCGATCCGAGGATCGCAAAAAATATCCTTGTTCTCGGGAGTGGTGGCAGTGCAAAAGGAATTTTGTTTTCCATCGCAAACGAATTAAAAATCCAAGCAAACAATCGGGAAATCAAACGAAAGGTCCACTTACTCGCAAGAAACCAGGAAGCGATGAGTGAGATCGAACAATCGTTAGGAAATCCAACTTGGTTAGAACGAACCAAGTTAGAGCAAGTGATGCAAAATAAAGAAGATTATGACTTAATCATCCACACAACTCCTATTGGAATGAAGGGTGTAGGTGGTGAACGCATTTTGGATTCCCAATTTTTTACCAAAAAACATACGTTATTCGATATCGTTTATAATCCTCTCGAAACAGATCTTGTGAAAGAAGCGAAGAAAAAAAAGGCCGAGATCATCCCTGGATATCATATGTTACTGTACCAAGGAATCAGACAGTTTGAACTTTTTACCCAAGCCAAAGCAAAGTCGAAATGGATCAAAAAGGTAGAATCCATTTTACTTCAGGAATTAAAAAAACGAAAATGAAAGTCCTTGGCTATTTTCGTTTTCCATCACGAGATCCCATTGGCATACAAAAATTAGAGTCATATTCGCTTACAAAATGTTATTTTTAGAGTATTTAAACCAAAGGCAAAATGTGGAGAAGACAAGAAATTTTAATGTCTTCCAAAACTATACCCTAGATGCGCTAAACAAACTGTTTGCATCGCTAAAATCTTCGATTCATACAAGTGAGAAAAAAAGTCCCAATCCTTCCAAACCCATTCGCGTAAGCGTTGTTGGAACAAACGGAAAAGGTTCCACCTCACACTACTTAGCTTGTCTTACTTCGCTTCTCGGCTACAAGGTCGGATTGTATACGTCACCACATCTTCTCACACCTCTGGAAAGATTCCAAATCGTAACCAATGGAAATCTATCTCTTCCTTCCAAAGAAGACGTCGAAGAATGTTTCCAAACCATTTTAAAAGAAAATCATCCCGAGATAGATTCCTTATCTTATTTTGAGTTTTTAACTGTCTTTGCCTATCGATACTTCCAGAAACAAAATGTGGAAGTGGAAATTTGGGAAGCGGGACTTGGCGGAAGGTTAGATGCGACAAAACTAGTGGAAGCCGATTTTGTAGTGATGACAAAAATTGGTCTCGACCATTCTGAAATTTTAGGTGGAACGAGAGAAGCGATCTGCCAGGAAAAATTAGGAATCATTGGAGAGAAAACTTTGGCTTTGTTTGCGATGAAAGAAGAAGTGGATTCTCTCCCTCTTCCTTTTCAAAATCGGCCCAAAAAAGAGAAAGTCCCACTCCATGTGATCGCACAAGCACCTAAAGAAAGTTATTTGGAGTCAAATTTCCTTTATGCAAAGGAAATCCTAAAAGACCTTTTTCCAAGTCGAAAAAATGATTTGGAATCGATATCCTTTCCAGAAGTTCCCAATCCCAAAGGAAGGATGGAAGTTTTGGCAAAGGAACCGCTCATCGTCTTTGACCCTTCCCATAATCCAGACGCCATCCAAACAACGACTCAGGAATTTTGCAAATCCCATCCCGAATTCCACCTCCTACTCGGGAGCCTCCCAGATAAGGATCTTCCAGGCATCCTAGAGGTTTTGCCTAGAACGGCCCTAAAAACCCTCTTTTTATGGGAAGGAGAAGGTTTTGGGACGTTTCCTGAGCCTCGGCCCGACCTTGCCAAACAAACTAAAAGGACCAAATCCGAATCGGACCTGGTTCCTGTATTCCAAGGCAGAACTCCGCTTTTGGTGTTAGGAAGTTTTCGACTTTATGGAATTGTGGCAAATTTAATACAAAATACAATAAAGATGTAAAATTGGACTTTACAAATGAATCCTGAACGAGATTGTTCTTTTAGGAAACATCGTTCAGGACTATGCAAACTCCAAAAGAACATACTAGAAAAGAAATTCTACAAGCAGCTCGTGAAGAGTTCATCCAACTTGGTTTTGAAAAAGCCAGCATGCGAACCATTGCCAAAAAAGCAAAGGTCTCCACGAGTAATATCTACAACTACTTTGAAAACAAAGAACACCTACTGACTGAGATCTTACAACCTGTTTTATCAGGTCTTGAGAAAGCCTTCGCCTATGTATCACATCCTGATTATTTTGAAAAAAGGTTTAACGACAGTTATGAGGCATGGAAAGAAAGATTTCACATAGCTCTCGACTATGTTGATTCCAATCGAGATGATTTCATCCTACTTCTTACCAAAGCCCAAGGATCCCATTTGGAAGAATTTCCAGATACTGTCCTCACAAGACTTACCAAAATCAATTTTGAACAGTATACAAACTTCAAGCAAAAGAACCCAAGTTATAAAGGGGAAGTAGATGAATTTGTGGTTCGCAATATCCTATCTTTTTTCCTCAATATCTTTGTCCAAATGGTAAGACAAGGGATTTCCAAGCAGGACATGCTTGTGTACCAAGATAGTTTCTTAAAATTTTTACACTTTGGATACAAAGGATCGATTGCCTCCGATCTGAACTGAATCAATCTGGTTCTCGATGGGAACCGATACTAAAATTAAAATCTGTGGAATCCGTGACCTACCCACATTTGAGTTGTGTTATGAACTCGGTGTGGATTATGTAGGTCTTAATTTTTCACCTCGTTCCCCGAGGAAGATTGACCGGAAGTCAGCAGAAAAAATCCTTTCACTCCGAAACAATCCCGGATTCCCCATCATTGTTTTTTTATTTTTTGAAAACTCATTGGAAGAGATACAAACTCTCACAAAAGAATTCCATCCAGACTTAGTCCAACTCATCCGTGGAGATGGTTTTCTCACAGAGGAAATTTGGGAAACACTCACTTCGGAGGAACGTTTATTACCTGCCATTCGCATTCAATCACAAGTCACCTCGGATGAGGAATTAGAACCAAAATCAAAACTTGTGATTCTCGACAGTTTCCAAAAGGGACTCGGTGGGGGGAGTGGTCATGTTTTTCCATGGGAATATGTAACAAACGTACAACGACCCTTTTTATTAGCGGGAGGGATCACTCCGAGTAATGTCCAACTGGCATTAAAGACTCTTCATCCCTATGGAATTGATGTGGCAAGTGGCGTGGAAACTGACGGCAAAAAAGATCCTAATAAAATCAAAGAATTGGTAAACAATGTCCGAAACATATGAAGCTTTAAATACACCCGTTATGCGCCAATATCTGGAAGTCAAAGAACAACATCCAGATGGAATTGTGTTTTTCCGAATGGGTGATTTTTACGAAATGTTTTTAGACGATGCAAAAATAGCTGCACAAATTTTAGACATCACACTCACCAAACGACAAAACCAAATTCCGATGGCAGGCATTCCCTACCATGCGACAGAAAGTTATATTTCAAGGCTCATCTCTGCTGGGAAAAAAGTTGTCGTTTGTGAACAAACAAAACCCGACGACCCAAAAGCAAAAATCATGTCAAGGGAAGTGGTTCGAATTATCACGCCAGGCACCGTTGTGGAAGACAACTTACTGGGTGGTTACCAAAACAATTATTTATCCTTATATTATAAAGAAAAATCTTCCGTTTACTTAGCGTTTGCTGACGTTTCTACCTCAGAACTTGTATACTTTTTCTTTTCTGAAACGGAAACAGAAAGAATTTTAGATACAATCAAACGATTTTCTCCCAAGGAAATGATTTATACTGAGGAAATTCCTCCTCTCTCCCAAGAAATCAAAATCATCCTCTCCCAAATCCCAAAAGAGTATTTACCTAAAAAAAAGGGGGCAGGAATCGACACTGTTGTACACGTATTAGATGCTTATCTTCAATACAATTATAGAAATCAAAATTTTGTTTTTAAATCTCCTAGACGAATTGATGAATCCGAATATTTGGTCCTTGATGAACAAACAGTTTCTCACTTAGAACTTGTCGAAAACCCAAACGACAAACACCACACACTCTTTGGTGTCCTCAATCGTTGTACCACTGCCACAGGGAAACGGTATCTCAAACAGAGGATTTTATTTCCCACACGAGATGAAAAGAAAATCAAAGACCATTGGGACAAAATTGAAATTTTAACTCAGAACAAAAAAGAAAGATTACAAATCAAAGAGTCACTTGGGGATCTCATCGATTTGGAACGAGTCATCACTCGATTCCGTGTGGGGAAAGCCCTACCCCGTGATTTTCGAGGTATCGAAAAAAGCCTAACAGCCGTAAGTCAAATGAAACAGATTTTGGATGGAATTGGTTATGATTTTTCCAAACTTCCAAAAGACTTAGAAGCTCTGGTTTTCGAATTTCAAAATACACTGTTTGATGGAGAACTTCCTGTATTTTTAGGGAACTCACCGTTTCTAAAATCCGATTATGATAAAGAGTATGATGATGCTATTCTTGCCCGTGAAAAAGGAAAAGATTGGATTTTAGAACTCGAAGAAAAAGAGAAAAAGGATTCAGGTTGTTCGAGTTTAAAGATTCGTTATAATAAAATCCTTGGTTACTTTATCGAAGTTTCCAAAGCCCAAGCAAAAGATGTTCCTCCTCATTTTTTGAAAAAACAAACCCTTGTCACTGGGGAAAGGTTTACCTCCCCTAAACTTGAAGAACTAGAACGCGCCATCTTACAAGCTGATGAAATCATTGAACGGATCGAAAAACAAGTGTTTGATCGATTGGTGACCACTTGTATTTCACTTTACGAAGCATTTTTAACTCTTTCGAATGAAGTGGCCTCTCTCGATTACCATTTATCCCTCACGGAAACCAAAGAAGAATACCAATGGACAAGGCCTGAAATTCGATCGGATGGAATCATTGAATACATTGATTCTCGCCATCCCGTGGTGGAAACGTTTTTACCCATTGGCGAACGGTTTGTTCCCAATACTCTCGAACTCAATCCCAAAGAGAACGCCATTGCAGTGTTAACCGGTCCCAATATGGCAGGTAAATCAACCTTTATGCGTCAAATTGCCATCAATCAAATCCTCTTCCAAATGGGTTCTTATGTGCCTTCCAAAAAAGCATCTTTATCCATTGTGGATCGAATTTTTACTCGTATTGGTTCTGGGGACAACCTAACCAAAGGTGAGTCCACATTTTATGTAGAAATGAAAGAAACCGCCACAATCCTAAACCAATTCACTGAAAATAGTTTGATTTTGTTTGATGAAGTGGGCCGGGGTACATCAACTTACGACGGTTTGTCGATTGCATGGGCAATTTTAGAATTTTTAAGTAAAAATTTTCCTAAACCAAAAACCATTTTTGCCACCCACTACCATGAATTAACAGAACTCGAAAAAGGTGCGGGGATCTTCAATCTCTACCTTGATACTTTTGAAAAAGATGGAGAAATATTATTCTTAAAAAAAGTGAAACGAGGAAAATCAAAACAATCCTTTGGAATCTACGTCGCAAAACTTGCGGGAATTCCAGAATCTGTATCGGATCGTGCTAAAGAAATTTTATCGGGACTCGAATCCAAAAAACGAGAAATCAAAATCAAAAATGAAGAACCTAGTTTGTTTGGGAATCTTTTAGAAAAAGAACCAAAGGGGCTTTCGGCTAACAAAGAAAAGGTGCTAAAAAGAATCTCACAAATTGATCCTAACAAAATCCCACCATTGGAAGCCTTGTCAATTTTAGATGAATTAAAACGAATCCTCAAAGAGGAAAACTAAAGCGGATAAATTCGTATACTCAATCCAATTGGTAATTTGGTCTTTTAAACCTTGTTTGGCGTGAATTCCAATCCCAAACCCTGCTGCGTTTAACATCAAAGCATCATTGGCTCCGTCACCCACAGCCACGACTCGTTCAAGGGGAACTAATAATTCACTTGCATACTTACGTAAGTATACTTCCTTTTTTTCACGATTGATGATCTCACCAATGATATTGCCTGTAAAGATTCCCTCTTTTTCTTCTAGTCCATTGGCTCGAAAAAAATCCACAGGGTATTTTTTGGAAAAAAGTTCCAAAACAGGACTAAATCCTCCACTAAGGATTCCAAGTTTTGCACCATGGGAGGGAACAAATTGAAAAATAGATTCCATTCCTTCATTCAAATGGAGTAACTCATACACTTCTTTAAAACTTTGGACAGAAAGTCCAGCTAAGTGTTTCACGCGAAGGCGAAGGGCTTCATCAAATCCCATCCCTCCTTCCATTGCTTTTTTGGTAACACTTGCCACTTCCTCAAACACACCGTGTTTTCTCGCTAACTCATCGATCACTTCTTCTTTGATGACGGTTGAGTCCATATCAAACACAAAAAGAGAAGATTGGTCTTTGGGTAGAAAGGAAGGGAGAAAAAGGAAATCAATCTTCTCTTTTTGTAATCGTTCTCGTAGAACTAAAATTTGTGTTCGTTCCAAAGGTTTCGAAATTAAAACACGAGCTGCATACAAACCAAATTGTTCTGAGAAAGAAATTTGTTTTCCATTGCCATTCGAAACTTCTAAAGATAAAACACCACCGGCTTCTTTTAGAAAATTGGTAACGAAGTTTTCAGAAATGGGAGAGTGAGAAACGAAAAGGATCAAATTCATTTTTACTTTTGCAAATAGGGTCTTAGTTTTTTACCCCAAAGTTCATATCCCTTTTCATTGAAATGCAGGCTATCTCCATTGGGACGAATGAACTCTTCACTGAGTGTGGGAACATCTTGTTTACGCATTGCATCCCAAACTTCGATGTATTCCACATTGGTTGTGGTTCTTGCCACTTGGGCTAAAAACAAATTGTAAACAGGTACAATTTGATTGAGTTCTTTCACACGGGTAGGTGGGACTGCGATTAAAAAGATTCGGATTTGATGGTTACGAGAATGGATTTTTTGAATGATCGAAAGTAGATTATTTTGTACAAGACTCAAACATTTGCCTTGGATAAAATCATTTCCACCAATTTCAATGACAACCGTTTTAGGATTTAAAACTAACACATCTTCATCAATTCGAGTTAATAATGTTTCTGTCATATCACCACCGATCCCTCGATTGGTGACAGATTTTCCTGGAAATTCCTTTGCCATCAGGTCTGGCAAAAACAAATGAACCAAACTATCGCCAGTAAAAACTATTTCTGATCGTTTGATTCTTTTATTATCTTCGCCGTATAACAGACGTGTGGGGAACCAACCCTTTTCAATGTACTTTTTGAAGTTGGCTTGATCACGCCAACCTGACTCAGAAAAACATTGGAAGTTGGAATCGAAGTAATCTCGTTTTGAGGTAGAATTACAATTGGTAACACTCAAAACCAGGGCGATAGAAACGCCCCATCGAAGGAAGAATTTAATCCTGTTCTTGAGGTTCATTCATTCGGAAGCGCTTTTGCCAATCTTTGATTTGGGCCTGCGCATATTCTTCCGTGTCACAAATCCGAAACTCGATTGGGTTATTTGTGGTTGTCTCGATGAGTTTGGCTTCGATATACCCGTTCTTTAACTTGGTTGTCTCAATGCGATATCTCATCTGAATAGCTCCAAAAACCAGGATTTATTTACCACGTATCTTTGCAATCTCTTCTAAAGTTTCATCCTCTTTGTATTTTCCAAAGAGAAAAATTGCAAGTAAACAGAAAGCAGATGCGAGAGGGCCCGTCAATCGAACTCCCAATTCCCCACCAGCTTCTACTTCTTCGACTTTACAAATCGTTGATTCCTTGCTTATTTTTGCCTCACTCTCACTATTTTTTTTCGGTTCTGACTTAGAATCGGACACAGATGGTGCAATGATCCCTGTCACATTGGGAGATACTTGTTTTTTAGAATCACGGTCGAGCCCAAGCAGGATCACAGAGCTGAAGATCAAAACCGCAAGTGTTTGTCCTAGTTTTTGCATAAACGTTCGACCCGCATAAAAAAGGCCTTCCCGTTTGGACCCAGTTTTTAATGAATCAAGTTCAGCAATATCTGCTAATATCGCATTTGGTAATATTCCAAGGATCGCAATTGGGATGGCTGCTACGGCCACAATCATGTAACCTTGGATATACGGTGAGAGAGGCAAACTATGTTTTCCAATGAAATAGATGGATAAAAATAAAGCGAGGAAGGTATAAAACCCAATGAGAACGGTTCTCTTTTTTCCAATTTTCCGTGCCACAAAGTTGACCACAGGGTAAAAGGCAAAGGAAACGAGTAACATAACTGTCAGAAGTTGTGTCACAAAGTCTCTTTCAAGCTCCAATAATACTGTTACATAATAGGAAATTCCCGTTGTTAAGATCGTGAGTGCTAAGAAGTAACACAAATCCGAAAGTGCAAAATACAAAAAGTTTTTGTTTTTGAAGGTGAGGATGATCGCTTCTTTAAACGGAACACTGGAAGCTTCCGATTCACAATATGTTTTTTCATGGATGGTAAACACAGGGAAATACATACAAATCGCAGCAAAGATACAAAGGATACCGAGAGCATATTGGCGAGAGGCAAGGGTTTGCAGTGAAGGATCCGCATCAAAAACAAAACTCGATTGTAAAGCACTCGCAATCATAGGTTCTGTGGATGCGACAATGATCCCAAGTGCATAGGTAACTGAGATATAAGTTGAAAGGTTCAGTCGTTCTTCTGGAGTGTGTCCCAGTTCAGGAATCAGTGCAAAAAACGGCGTGACATACACTGTTAGAAATAAATAGAAGAGTAACATAAAACTCGTCATCCAAACTAAGTTGGTCGAGGAAATAAAGTTATGCGGTGGGACAAAGATTAACCAACAAAAGACGGCAGATGGAATCCCACCCAAAAATAAAAAGGGAATCCTTCGCCCAAACCTTGAGGAAAATCGATCAGAAGAGTTGGCAATGAGTGGATCCGTAAACGCATCCCACAAACGCCCGACAGCTGCGACAACACCAATGGTAGAAAGGCCCCAAAAGGCCATTTTTTCGATTAAATCTGGGAAACAATCCTGCCCAGCTTTCGGCGCTGGTGGTAAATAAAAATAAACTTGGTGGAGACCGATGATGTTGATGAGAGTTGACCAACCAAGTTGGCCGACTGCGTAACTAATTTGTTTTCCAAAGGGTAAAGAAGGTTTTTGCATTTGTTTCACTAGAGGCGATAAAGTAGGAGCATCTTACCGCCAAAAGTGAAAAAGGCAAACTACTTTTTATGTTTATAGAGTTCTGGAAAGTTTTTCTCGTCGTATAAAAATTTGGACTCGTAGTCTTCCCAACCTTCTGGAATTCCTTCTGTAAACTCAGGCACCATATTACAATCACGAATGAGATTCATAGTTTGTTCCATCTCACTGCCTTTGACGTTGAGATAACCTTCTGCAAAGAGGGAATTGGAAACGTATAGTGCCATGGATTGTAAGGAACCCAAATGACCTTCTCTTCCTGCCCCCACACGGATTTCTGAATCAGGATTTACCAAACGAAACACAGACAAAACACGAATACAAAACTCTGGAGTGAGTGATGACTTTTGGATGGCATGCCCTTTGATCGGAATAAAAAAGTTCACAGGAATGGAAATCACACCCAACCGTTTTAGTTCAAATGCAACTTGGACAATGTCTTTTAATTCTTCACCCATACCCACGATGATTCCAGAACAAAGACCAATCTCTGCTTCCTTTGCCGCCTTAAGCGTAGTTAGTCGGTCTTGGAAGGTGTGTGTGGAACAAATTTCATTGTATTTGGCTTCGGATGTATTGAGGTTATGATTATAACGATCAAGACCTGCGTCTTTGAGTGCCCTTGCTTTTTTGGCGTCGAGTATCCCAGCAGAAAGACAAACTTTCATACCTAGTTCCCCGTTGATTTTAGAGATGGTTTCCGCTAATTTGTCGACTGCCTTGTCAGTTGGTCCACGTCCGGAGGTGACCATACAAAAACGATAAGCACCATTTTCTTTTGCCTTTTTGGCATCTTCCCAAATCTCTTCTGGGGATTTTAAGGAATACTCTTGGATCCCCGATTCTCCTCCCTTTCTCTGTGCACAGTAACCACAATCTTCGGGGCAATATCCGTTTTTGATATTATCTAAAATATGAATGCGAACTCGGTTCCCAAAATGACGGAATCGTTCTTCAGATGCTTTTGCAACGATTGGCAAAAGTGGGACTTCTCCTTTTAAAATCTGAAGGGCTTCTTCCTCGGAAATGACAGAGGGTGAGGAAGAGGTGGTTTTTTCTTGGACACTTGCGATCATGAAAACAAAATCTTTTCAACGGGTGACTCTGTAAACGAAGAAAATGGAAGGAAAACTTTAGTCTTGTTCTGGTTCTAAAAATGTTGTGAGAGTTGATTCGAGAGCCAAAAATATTTTCGCCAAGGAATCATCAGAAATGGTATACGGAGGTGTGATGTAAATCGTTCGTCCGAGCGGCCTAAGTAAGATATGAAATTTACGAAGGGAATTTTTGATCCTCTTACCAATGGGATTTAAGTATTCATCGGAGGCCACGGGTTCTCTCCATTCAAAGGCAAAAATTGCCCCTATCACTCGCACATTTTCGACAGAGTTTCCCATCTTCTTTTGAAACTGAAGGGCATATGTTTTCAATTTTGATTCTAACTCTTTCACTTGGGAAAGACCAACTTCCCGCAAAAGAGTAACGGACGCATAACCAACGCTACATGCAAGTGCGTTTCCAGTCATTGTATGAGCATGAAAAAAAGCTTTATACGGATCTTTTGAAACAAAAGTTTCATAAATCGATTTTGAAACCAAAGTGGCCGCAAGAGGTAAAACTCCGCCTGTCAAACCTTTTGCGAACACCAATAAATCTGGTTTCACACCTGCCTTTTGGTAAGCAAAATATTCGCCCAGTTTTCCCATTCCTGTGAACACTTCATCAAAGATCAGTAAAGTGTTTGTGTAAGTAGCAAGTTCTCGAAGTTTCTTCAAAACTTTTGGATCATAAAATAACATCCCATTGGCTCCAAACACCAATGGTTCCATCACAATCCCGGCATATTCTTTTTGTTTGATCGCCAATTCCAAATCGGACAAACATTCCGTATGACAATCATTAGGTTTTTTACCCCAAGGACAATTCATACAATTGGGAGCTGGAAATTCTTTTGTAGGGAAACGTAACTCTGAAAAAATTCGATTGAAGTAATTTTTCCCAGAAACATTCATCGCACCGATGCTGTCTCCGTGATAGGAATTGGAAAATACTAAAAACTCAGACCGAGGTTTGTAATTTGGATGATTTTCATAGTATTGGATGGCAAGTTTTAGTGATATCTCAATGGCATTGGATCCATTGTCTGAATAAAAAACTTTTTCAAAATCAAAATCTGTCAGTTCTAAGATGGCTTTCGATAAAGATTCTGCTGGTTCATGGATATTCCCTGCAAGCAACACATGGTCCAAAGATTGTAATTGGTTTTGTAACGCGGAGATCAATTTTGGATGTCTATGACCATAAATCATCGTCCACCAACTCGAGATGGCATCAATCCAAACATTGCCCTCATCATCCGTTAGAAATTCCTTTTCCGCAGAAACGATTTTTAAAAGGGACTCTGATTCGTCCTGGATGGTAAGTGGAACCCAAGTATGAGTTTCAATTGGATTCAGTTTCATCGTCTACGTTTAAAACAACATCAATCACATTGCGATGGACATCAAATTCTGCCAAAGCAAATGCTTTAAATTCTTCTGAACTTAATTTTTGATCAGGAAAATTAGTAAGACCTAAAAAGGAGACACCACCTAATTTCTGTATCATGGTCGCATTGTCTTCTTGTAATGGATTTTTCGGTCCCACCAAATAAAATCCATACACAGGAATGAAACGAGAAGTCAAAACCTCTAATGTCAAAAGTGTATGATTGATGGTCCCAAGTTCCGTAGTGCCAACAACAATCACCCCCAAATTCGATTCTTGAATGCCTCGAATGGTGAGATAGCCTTCGGTGATGGGTACAAAAACACCACCTGCTCCTTCAATGAGTGTATTGTTTTTTCTTTCCTTGGCGATGGATGATAATAAAGATTTTGGGTCAATGTTTTGACCTTCCACTTTCGCAGCGTAATGAGGACTTGCTGGTGTTTTGAAGACAAAACCAGGTTTTAGAAAATAAGAATCGGACAAACTAGTTGTCTTTTGCACAAAACTGGTATCATCGGCACTCACGGTTCCTGTCTGGATGGGTTTCCAATACCGGAATCCATGGTTTTCCGCATATTTTGCCATAAAGAGACTAGAAAAGAAGGTTTTGCCCACGTCGGTACCGGTGCCAGTTACGTAAAAAGCTTGTCCCATAAGAGCAAGTTTTATCAATTCCAGACCTCGTCTATCCGATTTATAATAGAGAGGCACTATGCAACTTCCCCTTTGGAAATCCATTCTCAAACGCGATGACAATCCGATTACGGAGATTTCACATTTTTTGCGTGAAACCGCTATCTTCCATGGTATGTCACGAAGAACTCTTCGTGAAGTAGCGCGACTCATCCACAAACGTAAATACTACGCAGGGGAAACCATCTTTTACCAGGGCCAAGCTGGTACTGGAGTATATCTCATCTTACAAGGAAAAGTGGAAATTTATTCCGAACGAGAAGGAGTTACATTGAAACTCGCCGAACTTGAGAAAGGTGCTTTTTTTGGTGAGTTAGCATTGTTCCAAGACTTTCCAAGGTCGGCAACTGCAGTGGCTATGGTGGATTCGATTTTACTTGGTTTTTTCCAACCAGAACTCAAAACACTCTTAGAAACAAAACCTAGAGTGGGAAATGATTTATTACTCAGCTTTGCATCCATCATTGCGGACCGACTTCGCAAAACAAATGATACACTAGAAGCAGCTTACTTCAAAAGTAAAAAGAATAAAACCAAATGATTTTCAAAGAAAATAGTATTTCATCCTTGGTATTACGTTCTGCTTTTTTTGGACTCATTGCCTTAACGGTTCTCATTGGAATCGTAGGTGTAAAATTTTTAGCAATCCCTCTTCTCATCTCGGGAATTCATTTTTATATTTTCCATGGAATTGTCGATTATTTTGAATCGAGAGGAATTCACAGAGCCATTACCATCATTGTGATATTTTCATTTCTCATTGTTGGTGCATATTGGTTTTTGGCATTTTATCTACCTAATCTCTTTGAAAAGGCTCAACCCATTGTTTCCGAATGGTCAATCAAAATGGAGGATCCTAATTTCCAATTATTGGATTTTTCAAAACTGCCAGTTGTCTCTAAAAATCCTGAGCTTTGGAAAAAAATCATCAATCCAGAAGAAATTGCAAAACTTGCGACCAACAATTTGGAAGAATTCCTTCGAGGGATCGTGGTTATGATTCCTACTTTTATCAGTTGGATGATCATCATCCCTATCATCAGCTTCTTCTTGTTACTCGATGCCAATTTGATTTATAAAACAATGATTAGTTTTATTCCAAATCGTTTTTTTGAAATGTTTCTTATGGTTTTTTACCGAATGAACCAACAGATCACAAGTTACTTAAAAAGTTTGGTGATCCAATGTGGAATTATGGCCATTGTTGCTTCGATTGGCTTTTATCTTGTAGGGGTTAAGTTTTTTTTCTTATTTGGAATTTTCCTGGGAGTTGCCAATTCCATTCCCTATTTGGGGCCACTCATTGGAGCGATCCCACCGATACTATTTGCTATTTTATTCCCAGAAATGTCCCCTTCCATTGGATCCATTGCCTCAGTTGTGATTGTCGCTCAATTGGTTGACAATGCCATCGTTCAACCGGTCGTAATAGCCAATGCGGTCTCTTTACATCCATTAGCGATTCTGATCGGGATTGCCGTTGGTGGGAATTTTTTTGGAATCTTTGGGATGTTACTCGCGATCCCCGTCTTATCGATTTTAAAAGTAACGATTGGAATTTTATATCACGCCTTAAAAGAACACCAAATCATTTGATCTTAGGTCGGTTTTTACTCTTCTCGTTTGTTCCATTTCCCCATTTCGGAAAAAAGGATTCCAAACAAAGTCAAAAACGATCCAATCGCACCTACCACACCCAACCTTTCACCTAACACAAGATATGCCAGAAAAAATGAAAACACTGGCTCAAGGCTATACAGTAAACCTGCTCTTGCTGGCGAAACCGCCTTTTGGTATCTAGTTTGGATCTGAGTGGTGAAGATAGTTGCAAAAATAGAAGTATAAAGAATCCCAATCCAAAACTTAAGATCAAATTGGATGGAAATGGTTTGGCCGAGAAACACAGATTCTACCGGAAATAAAAACGTAGAAACTACAGCGATCAGTAAAATTTCAAATGATACGAGGATCTGTGTTGGAATTTTTTTGCTATAGATATCGATTAATAAAATGTATACAGCAAAGAAAAATGCACCTAAAAGTGTCAGTCCATCACCAAAACTAAATCCAAATTCATTTTGAAATTCCTCAAACGATTTACCATTTTGTGAAATACAAAACAAACCGATCACCACTATGATCACGGCAATCCAAGTTCGTAAGGAAGGAAGTTTGCGTTCAATGGCAATTTCGAGTAATGGGACAAAGATCACATAAGCACCAGTCATAAACCCTGATTGGGTAGCTGAGGTGTAAACAAGGCCAATTGTTTGAAAGGCATAACCCAGAAGAGCCGAACATGCAACAAAAAATGCAGGCAGAATGTAATCCCACCTACGATTTGTCTTGGAAAATAAAGTTTTTCTGTATAATAGAAGAGTGATGATTCCTGCTAACCAAAACCGCACTGCCAAAAAGAGAAACGGTGGCACAGAATCGAGTGCAAGTTTGATGACCACAAAGGTTCCACCCCAAAGAATGGCGGCAATCACCAAAAAGAGTTCTGGAGTGAAGATCCTAGTCATGTTAGGTCAATCTTTCGAAGGAAATTGGTAAAGCAAGGAAAAGATGAATTGGAAATTTAGAATCCGAAAACCACAACTAGGCTCTACTTTAACATGGGAGTTGTATTTTCCACCAGGGACTTCCACTTGGGTTGGGGAAAAGGTACAAGAGATTTTGGATCATGTTCCACTTCCCAATCAACCAGAACCTAACGTGCGTGTATTTTCCGAAAAAATCAAAATTGAAAATACCAATGCTCACCAAATCACCTATCTCTTGTTTCATGGTTACTTCATTCGTGACTTACGCCTTGTGATTGCAAGAACTACAGACTGGGATATGTCTGCAGAAAAAAGAGAATCAGAATGGGAGAGAATACTAACCGAAGCAGTTTCGATCGCAAAACCACTTTTTTTAAGTCCTGAAACCAAATTTTACGAAGTGAAAGAAAACCTTCATATCAGCTTTTTTGAAAACGAAATCACAGTTTCTCTTTCCGTATTAGGGGAACCAGGTTACAAACGAGGGGTCAAATCCAATTTCCCAACAAGTGCTCCCATACCGGAAGACTTAGCTCATATACTGACAGAAGAATGTTTTCAGATTTTTTCCATTCCCAAAGACAAGATTAAAGCAGTATACCTTCCCTTTGCAGGAACAATGACCTTTGCCACCGAATGGAAATTAGCTGAAGAAAAAACTCCTTTTTTAAATTTACCAAGGGAATTCGTTTGGAAAAAACTAATTTTATATCCGACAAAATCGTATGAACATTTTCTGAAAAAAAATTTGGAACAAAATCAAAACTTAAATCCACTCACACCCATCGTTCTACAAGACACCGATCCTGCTCTGGAACCTTATTGGAGAAAAGAGTTTTCTAATTGGCGTAAGTGGATTCATGTCGAAACCATTGATCATACCATTTCTGATTTTTTAAGAACCTTACCTGTATTTCCGGAAGGAAACCCAAATCAAACACATTATTTTTTACCGTTAAACCCACCATATGGTTATCGCAAAACAGAAAGGATGGATTCCGATGATGGTTTGTATTCAAAAATTGGAAACCGAATCGAAGTTTTATCCAAACAATTGAAAAACAATGTTTCTCTATTGGGTATGATCCTTTGTCCCACAGAAGAGAAATGGAGTGAATGTATGAAGGAATTACGTTATTTTTCCAAAAAAACCATTCATGTCACACACGGAGGAATCGACTTACGTGTGTTATTTTTTCATTCGGAGGGAAAATCTGAAAGACGTTCAAATTGAATCCAGTTGGAAATCTGTTTTACAAACAGAATTTGAAAAACCCTATTTCACACAATTAAGGGAATGGGTAAGAGGAAGATACATTTCCACAACAGTTTATCCTCCTGCAAAACTCATTTTCCAAGCCTTTGATTTATGCCCATTTGACGAGGTAAAAGTGGTCATCCTTGGCCAAGATCCCTATCATGGTCCGGGTCAGGCGCATGGTTTATGTTTTTCGGTGTTAGATGGTGTTCCATTTCCACCATCCCTTCAAAACATATTCAAAGAGATTCAGGATGATGTTGGAAAACCAATTCCCAAGTCTGGTGATTTGAGTTATCTCGCAAAACAAGGTGTCTTTTTATTAAATGCAACCCTAACTGTCGAAAAAGACAAAGCCGGGTCTCACCAAAACCAAGGTTGGGAAATATTCACAGATGCTGTTATCAAAATATTGGCAGAACAAAAATCGAATTTAGTATTTCTATTATGGGGAGCTTTTGCCGGTAAAAAAGAAAGTTTGATTCCACCAAACAAACACTTGGTATTAAAATCGGCTCACCCTTCTCCCCTGTCTGCTTATCGAGGTTTTTTGGGAAACAAACATTTCTCGAAAACCAATGAATACCTACTGAAAGTTCGGAAGAAACCAATTGACTGGTAACGAAAAAAAGGGATATTTTTTTGTTTTCCTCACAGGAGTGTTTTTTGCCTTTGAGGTCATTGGATTTAAAGAAGTGTTTCGGCGAACCAATTTATCTCCAGAGATGGCAGCATTTTTTGGTGTTGGATTTGCATTTCTGGTTGTGACTCCATTTTTCATTTCTTCCAAGAAACGTAGAGAAAAAATAACGATCACCATCAAACGAGATGGATTGATTTTACTACTCGGAACTTTTTCCAATGCGATGGGAATTGTTTTGTATTATTATGCATTAAAACAAACGGATCTCGGACCTGCTGCTATCCTTATCAAAACAACTGTTTTGTACAATGTGATCCTTGGTGTTGTTTTTTTAGGGGAAAGATTCAAAGACAGAGAAGTCTTCGGCATGATCCTTTCCATTATTGGAATTTATATGATCTCTACTCTGGAAGGTCAAATCAGTCTCGTATCTGCCTTTTGTATTTTACTCAGTGCTTTTTTATTTGCGATCCAAAGTTATATGATTAAAAAATACATCCCTGAAATTTTGGGACTTGAGTATGCATATCTACGCCTGCTCTTGTTATGTGTATTTTTCTTTTTATATTCTCTATGGATTGGGTCCTTTCTCATCCCTGATTTAACAGCGATTGTTTCGCTAGGATTTTTTTCTTTACTCGGTTATTTTTTAGGAAGGCCATTTTATTTTGAAGCTCATAATTATTTACCGATTAGCAAACTAAATGCAACTCTTCTAATTGAACCCATTTTTTTAATGTTTGTAGGAATTTTCTTTTTAAATGAACCTTTTGATACACAAAAGATATTCGGTGCATCCATCATTCTTCTTGGATTGTATTTAATCGTATTTCATAAACGAAAGGTCAAAGTATGAAACGAAACTATCAAATGTTAAGAGAAGAAGAAATCCAATCCATTCTTCAAAAGTATCCCGAATGGCAACGGATACAGAACGGAAATGTTTCTCATTTTTATTTGGAACGCAAATTTAGTTCTTTTACAGATGCGTTTCTTTTTTTAACAAAAATTGCCTTTGTATCAGAGTCCCTCGACCACCATGCGGAAATCTGGAATGTTTATAACTTAGTGCGCCTAACATTGTATACACATGATGTGAAAGGGCTCACAAAAACGGATGAAGCCTTTATCGAAGAGGTCATGAAACCAAATTTCGCTACGGCATAAAAAAAGCCGGAATTGGAAACCAATGCCGGCTTTTCGTTCAATCAAGCGAGAAGCTGATTAAATTTCGATTTTGTAACCTACGCGGTAAGTTTGTCCACCTACTACTACTGGGTAAGCAACCCAAGGAGCAAGAGCAGAAGCACCACCAACGGAGCTAACTCCACCAACACCCATTCCTGCTGAAAGGATTGTTTCCAATTCGAAGAAAAGGTGACCTTTGTCAGTAATTTTAGTTTGTGCACCCACTAACCAGTTGAGTCCGAATCCACTAGCGCCGAAACGAACGTTTTCTTTGTAAATTCCAGGGTTTGGAGCATCAGTGATCAAAGATCCACCAGTTCCTAAGAGTGGAGTGAAACTGTTAAGAGCTGGAGCGTTGATTGTTCCAGAAACTCCCCACCATCCTTGGAAGTAGTTTACCCCTGCTCCGATGTAAACAGCAGTGTCATTCGCAGCATTGTATAATTTGATACCTAAGTAAGTTGGAACTGTCCAAGCAGTGTAATGCCACTCTTGGTCTAACCATTTGTAACCCATAACTGTTGAAGATGTTTCACCACCTGCAATTTTAGTAGTGTAGTTAACATTGATTCTCCAGAAAAGGCTGTTGAGACCAAAAATCCCTTCTTTTTCGTAACCTACGTTGATGTTACCACCGACCATAGCGCCACTTGTTTTCGCACCAACCACACCACCAGTTGTACGTTTCAAACTGATGAGTGTGTTTTCAGGATAAATTGCTTTTTGCAATGGGTATCCTGTAACGTTTCCGCTAGCATCGCGAGATACAGAAGCGTTTCTTGAATCGAGACCATCTTTTGTAATGGTTCCACCGAGTTGTGCGAGGTCGAATTGCATACCCAAACCGACCATAAAATAAGAACGAGGACCTGTTTGTGCGCTTAAGCTACCAGCTAAGCACATAAGTAAGAACCCCATCATTCCGAAGCGTAGAGATTTCAGCATTTGATGATTACTCCTTAGTGAGTGTTTCCTGAATTTTTTTCGTTCCTGTGGATAAACGAATGCCTAGGGGCGGTCGTTTATACCGACAATTGCAATGAAACTAGTCCTTCTCAAAGGTTTTGTCAAATAAAATTGTTAAATCTTCACGAAAATTGTGTTAATTGTGGAATTTCGAATGAGTCTAACCCTATCTAAACAACTTTTCCTTATTTGCAGATTTCTTTGGCTTTTTGTTCTTTTTTCCATCCCGGTCGATGCCAAAGAACGAAAAGTGATACGGATTTCAGGTGAAATTATCTCTTGGGAAGAAGCTGGTGAGGATCCCCACTTTCGCTATTTAGATCCAACCAATCTGAGAGAAAAAATCATCCATTGTGATGCGGAAACCATGCGCCTTAGTTTCGGGAACAAACCCAAAACCAATCTTTATATGGAAGGAAAGGCAACCCAACTCACACCCACTTCTGATGAATGGCTTTGTGTAGGCAGACCTCATGTCTTTCAAAAGTATAAAGTTTCTTCGCCAGTCAAAACGTCTCAAACGAAAACTGTGCAAGGGCAAGTGGTCGAAGCAGATCCAAATACAGGCCAAATTGTATATCTCGTGCGAGGGAGACGATTTTATCTGACCATTGACCCCTTGGAAGCAAAATCCATGGCCGAAGAACTCTCCGAGTTGAAAACAGTGACCATCGACGGGGAATATCGGTATGACCGAATCAAACGTTATTATGTGAAAGATTGAACAATTTTTGTTCGCAAGCCTGGCTTCATTCTTTGGAATGGACTGGATGCAGGCTTTTTTGGTTTTAGCAAACGGAACGGTCATGAAGGGCCGATCCTTCGGTGCAAATAAGAATTCGATCGGAGAAGTAGTTTTTAATACTTCAATGGCAGGGTATCAGGAAATTCTCACTGACCCTTCCTACAAAGGTCAACTTGTCACACTTACCTACCCAATGATTGGGAATTATGGAATTAATCCAGACGATATGGAATCAGATCGAATCCAAGCTTCTGGACTCATTGTCAAAGAATACGTCAAACGTCCTTCCAATTTCCAATCCAAAGAAACACTCAGTGATTTTTTAATCAGATTTGGAATTCCTGCCATTGAAGGAATAGATACTCGCAAGCTAACACGCATTATTCGAAACGCGGGAGCCATGAACTGTGGTATTTTCATCAGCGAAACGTATGAGGATTCCTTTTTAGAGGCGGTGAAAAACGCTCCTTCCATGGAAGGACAAGATCTCGCCCAAGTGGTGACTTGCGAAAAACCATATGTATTTGGTGCTCATTCCCCAAGTAAATTTAAACTTGCAGTTTATGATTTTGGGATCAAACGAAACATCCTTCGCCTTCTCGATGCAGCCGGATTTAACGTCCACGTTTTCCCTGCGAAAACAAAAGCAGAGGATTTACTGAAAGATGGATTTGATGCTTTCTTTTTATCGAATGGCCCAGGGGATCCTGCTCCACTCGATTATGCGATCCAATCGGCGAAAACGATTATGGAAGCGAAAAAACCTCTGTTTGGAATTTGTCTGGGTCACCAAATCATTGGACTTGCCCTTGGGAAAAAAACATCCAAACTTAAATTTGGTCATAGGGGCGGTAACCACCCTGTCCGTAATGAAGAAACAGGTAAAATTGAAATCACTTCCCAAAACCACGGCTTCCATGTGTTAGGTGAGTCATCACCAGATATGCCAATCACTCGCATCAATTTATTTGATAACACGGTGGCTGGATTAAAAACGAAAGGATTACCTGTGATGGCAGTGCAGTATCACCCAGAAGCATGCCCGGGGCCTCACGATTCCGCATACCATTTCCAAGAATTTTATACTATGGTAGAATCCTCAAAATCGTAAGATTTGGTAAATTGAGGGGGCAATATGTCATACAAAGAAGATAAAAATTTCTGGGGAATTCCTTACGGAACTGAAATTTCAGCGGAAGCGTTCGTGAAAGATATTTGGGATCCATCGACTGAGGAAATTCTCACTCCAAAACAATTTTTAGGAATTGGTTGGGGAATCAACCTACATGCTCTTGGTAGACGTGTGGGTGTGATTAAGTAACTTTTCTTTTAATAAGTTTGCAAACACATCTCTTCCTTTTCGGTTGAGATGTGTTAAGTCAGCAAAATACTGATACTCGTTTACAAAACTTTCTTTAAAATCAAAAATCTTCACCTGATCAAAGTTAGATTCTTTTTGGATCTTATCTAAAAAAATTTCTGAAACCAAATTCGCATGTTTTTCTTTTAGATCCATTTCCATCTGCGGAGAAAACGGAATCCGGAGAATCACCACTTCCCAATTCTTTTGTTTCCATGTTTGGATCGACTGAGTCCATAATTCAATGGATACGTCTCGTTTGCCCGCAAGGATCTTTGTATCTAAATTTTGAAACTTCTCGTCTTTCGTAATTGTAGGATCACTGTCGATGGATTTCCAAATCCAAGCACCACTCTCTTTTTCCATACTTCTTTGTATGTTTTCCCATTCCAATTGTCGTTTGTTTAAATCAGATTGAACCGATCTGTCATAAAATATTCGATTTAAGTTGGAACTCAGTCCAAAATAAGGAAATGTTTGAATGACCATCTTCCAAATCAAATCTGTAACACTCGAATAATAAACCTTTCTAAGGAGTGGATCCCTGAAATCAATTGTTTGAAACGGACCAAAAGAAACATACGCTTGTTTGTGGGCATCAGTAATGGAATTTTTACTTGTGTTTAGTGGAGAAAGATTCACATATACTTTTCTCAAATTGGGTAATCTTTGAAGGGCAAGTAAGGTATCCGAATAAATTCCTTCTGGTTGTTGGCTTGGCTTCGGCAAATACAAAACTTCATCCACACGAACTTGTTCGATCTCTGCAATCGTTTCAGGTCGGAGGCCACTTACAATCTGACTATCTCCAAGAATCAAAATTTTTGTTTTTGTTTTCCACTCACGATTATTAGCAAGAAACCAATATTGGGAAGTGGTCTCACAATAAGGAATCAGATAGCTCCAAGTCGAATGCATGAAGAGAGAAACAAAGACGAATGCAAAAAATAAATAACGAAGTCTCATTTGGAATATCCTTTTTCCTCAAAATTGAAAATAGAAAAAATCTTCCTTCGCAAACGGGGATACGACGGAAAACCAGATAAAACTCAAAACAAATATCATCAAGGGAAGAAATGGTTTCTCATTTAAGAAAAAACTGGGACGTTCTGTTTTTCTCCATTCTTGCCAAAGGTCAAACAACACAAGAGGTAAGATAATGAGAAGTAATGGATACGGAATCAAATCTAAACTGGGAAGAGTGTTTAAGTTTTTCAAAATCAAAAAACTTTCTGAAGGAGAGGAAATTCGAAACAATAACAACCCAAGAGAGAAAGTATAAAAGGTCAAAAAGATTCCAAATCCAGTCAGGATCTTATTTTGCATTTGAGTGAATCCAATATGTTTCAAAAAACGGTAAAACACAAGACAAACACCTAAATACACGCCCCAAATGATAAAACCATAACCTGCACCATGCCAAATACCCGTAAGAAACCAAACTAACATCAAATTGATATTTTCACGAAGAAACCCATGGCGATTACCACCTAACTTAATATAAACGTAATCACGTAACCAAGTTGATAAGGATATATGCCATTTTGACCAAAACTCTGCTGGATTAGAAGAAAAGAAGGGACGTTTGAAATTGTTCATGAGTTCAAACCCCATACATTCAGCAAGACCCATGGCACAAAGGGAATATCCAAAAAAATCAGCATACACTTGGAAGGCGATGGTAGGTGCAATGATCCATAAAATTCCAGGTGGCAATGAATCAAAAGAGTTTACGTTCATCTCTACATAACGAGACAATGGATCAGCAACACTTGATTTGATCAAAACTCCCCAACAAAACAAAGAAAGGCCATTCCAAATCATCTCTTTTGTGATGATACGTTTTGACTCAAATTGAGGGATTAAATTGCCTGGTCTTTCTATCGGCCCGAGTAACAAAAGTGGAAAAAACAAATCATACAAAACAAATGTAAAATAATTTTTACAAACTGTAATTTTTTCATCATACACTTCTATCAAATAACTGATGTTATGAAATGTATAAAAGGAAATCCCAATTGGTAATAACAAACTTGGTTTCCAACGGAAAGGGAGACCACCCAGCTCTATCTGAATATCAGAGAAAACTCCCCAAAGGAATAAAAAATACTTAAATACTCCTAAATAGAATATATTGGCAGTCACTCCGAAAACAAAAATCCATTTACGTGTCTTTGAATTATTTTGATGGATCCAAATTCCTATACAATAATTGAAAGTGATGGAACCAAACAATAATAGAGTAGCGCCAACCCCCCACTGCGAGTAAAAATAGATTCCGAAAATGAGAAGTAGTACTTTTCGAACCAAGAAGGAAGCGTAATAGTAAAATAGATAAAAAACAGAAAAACTAATTAGAAAGGAAAGAGAATTGAATAACACGAAGATGTTTTAGGCTTCTTCAACCATTTCCAAAAATTGATTTTTGTCCTTTGTATCATGTGGATAAGATAAAGTTAAGACACGATAACTTGCTCGGAAATTTCCGATGATGGCTTCTTCTTTTTTGGCAAAAGAGGATTTGATTTTTTTGATCACAACATCTGTTTCTTCTTTGTCTTTTCCATGTAACACCAAAACAAATTTGCCCTGACCCACTCGAGTGAAAAAATCCAATTCACTGATATGATCCATCATCGTTTTTCGTAAAGAATCTGCATACCTTGCAAAGGTTCCAGTGCCCACTAAATGAATCATCCGCGAAACATTTTGTATTTTGAATAAGGAAACCGTAAACGATGCTTTGAGTGAGGAAGCTTTTTCCATCTCAGAAATAATTCTAGATTCCAAAGGATTAAATGGATTTCGGAATAAGGCTTC
Organism: Leptospira kemamanensis; assembly: GCF_004769665.1. Classification (GTDB taxonomy): domain Bacteria; phylum Spirochaetota; class Leptospiria; order Leptospirales; family Leptospiraceae; genus Leptospira_A; species Leptospira_A kemamanensis. The sequence continues at coordinate 211,018 of NZ_RQGG01000007.1, read as the reverse complement.
TTTTTCTTGTAAAATCAATAAATTTGCAAAAACAGGTGCTGAGGTTTCTAACATAGAAACTGCCACATCACGGATTGTATCTGTCCAAGTGGTACCTGTAGAGTGAACGATCACCATTCCGACTAACCAATTCAAGTTGATGATCGGTAGGATGGTAAATTCACTCATAATTCCTAATTCATCATTGGTAAAAATTGATTTAAGTTCCGAGTCTTCTCTAAAATTTTCCAGTTTGTAAACCCCAGAAACATTAGAAACCATCCCAACAATATCCGAATCCTTGCTCAGTCGGAAATCTTTTGTTCTTTCAGGTAAAATGAAATTGGAACCAAACACGATATAGTCGGATCTAGTTTCCGAATCTAATACAAGGAAAGAGAATTGTTTTACACCCAATTTGGATTTAATATGATCAATTAAAAGATCATATGCTTCATCCATTTTACGCACTTTGGCAAAATCTCTTGCAAATTGTAAAACGGATTCATTGATTTCGATCACTTCCTTTGCGTGCACCAAATCGTCGTTAATCGCCTCAAATTCAGAGACTCTTTCGAAGACTGATCCAGCAATATCACCGACGATCTTAGCGAACTCTAAATCATCCGTGATGTATTCTTCACCGTTGATTAGTTTTCCTAGAGATAAAACCCCAAAACATCTTTCTCCATGCCTGATAGGGACAAGGATTTCAGAACCAATCTCATTTAATAAATTCAATTCTCTGTTTGGTAACCGAGAAGATTTAAATTCACCAGCATAAATCACAGTTTCCGAATCGGAAATGCGGGCATAAATTTCATCACCTGGGGAAAGATACCAAGAATCCTTGGATTGGATTCCTTGGGCAGCAACGGCTTCCCATTTTGTGTTTTTTAAGTTTGTAGAAGTGAGGACCACTACCGAGTGGCAACCCACCTGGCCAATTAAACTATATACTAAGTTATCAAAAAAATCGGAAAATTCTTTGGATGATGCAATCTCTTTTGTAATCTCAAAAATTGCTTGGTAATTTTCGATTCGTTTTTTAGAAGCAAGATGATATGCCATCGGAGCAGTACCAAAATCTGATTCGTCATCAAATAACACTTCTTCGCCGATTGGTGCTGGATCTTCTTTAGTGGGTCGTAACGGTTGTTTTGCCGCTTCTTTTTTGGCTTCATTTTCCCATTCATCAAAAAGATTTACTTCTGGGAGAGGAGAATCAGGTTCTTCCAAATCATCGTGATAATCACGTTCCACCAGATCATCACCTAATTCTGGTTCTCTGTCCTGGTTTTGAATTGGTTCTGGTTCTAAAGTTTCTTCAGGTACAGGAAACTCAGATTCGTTTTCAGATTCATGATCTGATTCTGAATCCAGGTCAGAACTTACTGGTTCATAAGGATTTGATTCTTCCTGTAAAGAATCTAAATCATCATCTAAATTGGAAACTGGGTCTTCATTCCAATCATCATGTTCTTCGGAAAGATCACCGAAGTCAGAATCAGTAAGTTCGGGTATATCACTTAGGTCAAATTCTTCTTCTCCATCAGGACTTGGTAAATCACCAATTTCTGTAGCCAATGTATCGGAGATAACATCGTCTAACCATTCTGAGTCGGTATTGGATACAGGGACAGATTCCTTTGGACTTTGTGGAAGAGATGGTTCTTCCTCTCTGAAATGTTCTGCTTTTTTGAGTAGTGATGGTGTTTCTTTTTTTGAAACTGGAGTTTGACTACCTTTTGTTTCCGAAGTTTTTTTGATCTCTTCGGCTCGATCCAGTAGTCCCACTTTACAACTCCAATTCTTTCATCATTTTTTTGTATAACTCGAAGTATTGTGACTTCGAGAATTCGCGAATGACCTCATCAGGTAAGTTGCCGAGTAAATTATCTAAATAACCAAGAACTTTTTTACGATCTCCAACTGATAATTGGTCACCACCTGCTTCTGCAAATGCATCTGCTGATTCTTTATTTGTTTTAGGAGCGGAAACATCTGATTTGCGAAGTTCTTCCAGAGGGGAAAGTTTTCCCTCCATCGCATATTCATCTAAATCAACTTCGTATTCTTCGGATTCATCGGAAGCAAGTGTAGGAGTTCTAATTCCTTGCGTTAAATCATTTGTTAAATCAAAACTATCATCAATAGTAACATCGGAAGTGAGATCACCAAAATCAGTTTCTGCTTCATGTTCTACTAAATCGATGTCTTCCATCGGTTCCAGGTTGAACTCGGAAGTGGAGTCTTCGTCATTCGAATCTAATTGGAAATCAGAAATAGGTTCATCTTCAATTTGTTCGGAAAGAGTGAATTCTTCTTCCTCTGGCAAAGTAGCAATGTCTTCCAATCCTTCGCCAGGAAGTTCTTCCCCAAGAATTGCATCCAAACTTTCAGGAGATAAGGTGACGTCTTCTTCTTCCAACTCTGCTTCAAGTTGTCCGACTCCACCCGCAGCAGATTCACCTTCTTCCTCTTCCAGACCAGCAATATTTTCCAACTCTTCCATTGATAATGCAATGGACTCGTCTTCTTCCTCTTCGGCCAAAAGATCGGATTTCGGTGTTAGGTCCTCTTCGTAAGGAAGTGGAGCTCGGTCTAAGCTATCAACTAATTCTTCGTCTGAAACTTCTTCTGCCTCTGCGGCAATGGAATCGAGTTCTTCCAATGAAAGAGCAATTGGCCCTTCGTCTTCTTCATCCTCTTCAGACGCAGACTCAAAACCTTCCATTTCCCCTTCCAAACCTTCTACAGACGGTTCGGAAGTATCAGACTCAGGTTCGCCAAAATCAAAACCAAAATCATCTCCGAGATCAGTATCCAATTCATGGTGTTCTTCGTCGGAATCTTCTTCCACTGGATCGTTAGCAATGATGCTACCCAATTCGTCTGGACTTAACGTAATGGATTCGTCTTCGATTTCTTCACCAAGTAAGTCAGAAGATGGATCTTCCATATCTTCTGGAATGGCTCCACCTGAAATATTTTCTAACTCTTCTAGAGAGAGAGTTAACGGTCCCTCTTCTTCTTCGGCAGATGTTTCTGCTTCTAATGATGACGGACTTTTTTCTTCCGCAATAAAATCATCACCTAATAAATCGAAGCCGCTCTCTTCTTCCTCAGTAAAATTAGGAAGATCGGTATGTTCGTCTGTTGTAAAAAATTCTTCTTCCGATGCTAAGGTTTCTTCTAAACTCGCCTCACCACCAGCACCAAGGATACTTCCTAATTCTTCATCGGAAAGAGTTAGATTTTCATCTTCTTTGTTATGACCAAATAATTCATCTTCTTCTGGATCTACTAAAGATTGGAAAGTAGTTTCTTCTCCACCAGGTCCTAAATCATCTTGCGGAACAAAAGTCTCTTCGTTGTCATAATCAGTTAAATCAAATTGAGGTTTTCCCTCTTCATCAAAAGCAAGTGTTGTATCAATTTCTGAGTCATCCAAATCAAGATCTAAATCAGAATGCTCATCGATTAACGCGTGTTCTGCGCCCAAACCATCTCCCGCCATAGAACTTCTTTCTGGTAAACCAGAATGTTCCTCTTCCGGGAGAGATCCTGTTATGTTCTCTAGTTCTTCTAAAGAAAGGGAAATTGGACCGTCTTCTTCTTCGTCTGCAGATTGTTTTTTATTGGAAGTAAGAATTCCATCTTCGCCATTCAGGATGGATTCAATTTCTTTATCGAGATCAATTAAATCATCATCGAATTCTAATTCGAGTTCATCTTCATCATCAACAGTTTGAAGATTTTGTGATTTGCTTTGTGAACTTGGTTGTGGTGATTCTAAGTCAGAATCTTCTTCATAGTCTGAAAAATCAGCATGAATGTCTTCATCGTGTAATATGGGGTCTTCTTCCCCAAGCAAATTTAAATCGGAATCTAAATCAATATCTAATATATCATCATAATCATCGGAGGATGCAACCATATCGGATATGGAATCATCTTCATCTTCGAAAGCGGAGATATCATCTAAGTTTGGTGCTTCAATCCCAGGAGAGACATCCAAATCATCATCCCCGATATCAAAATCATCCAAATCTAACGAAAACGAGTCTTCATCGAGTATAGGTTCGATGTTCTCTAGATCTTCGTTTTTATTCTTTTCTTGATCCGCCATTCGCCTCGATTACCGTTTTCCCAAATTTAGTACCTGGCCATCCTCTAACGGCTGTTCCAAGATACTGTCCTCCGTTTTGATTTGCGCTCCTGGTAATGTTCCACCAGCGATCTCAATTAAATCGTTTCCGTTAGAACCAGCATCCAATGTATAAACTCCAGGGTTCACAACGGGTCCCTCAATTTTAACACGGATCGGTGCTTCCGAATAGATTCTTTTTCGCAAATCAGGGTTTTCCTTCAAGTAAACCAATCCAGACAATATTACAATAAAGAATACCATTCGTCTGATCCAGATTGAATTCAAAGGAAATCCCCCTCTGGTATATTTTCGGCAAGAAGGGGGGAAAAAAATTAACGTTCGTGCAGTAAAATGCGAACTTTTGCTTTCTTTAGGAGATTTTCTTTCTCTTTCGAGGTTGGAAGTGCTTCTGCTTCCTGTAAGAGTTCAATGGCGTGGTCATGGGACAAATCGTCTTCAGAATCCCCACCCTCAGTGAGCACTCGGATTTGGTCATTTCTCACTTCGCAGAACCCACCATCGATGGCGATTCGGAATTCTTTCCCAGCAGTATGCAATTTGATAAGCCCAAAATCGAGTTGGGAGACAAGGGTTGCATGTCCTGGCAAAATTCCGAAATAACCCACAGAACCTGGCAGAATCACTGATTCTGCCTTGCCCTGATATAGGATTTTGTCTGGTGAGATGACTGTTAAAGTCAGTTCTTTACTCATCCGAATTAACCTTTGAGTTGTTTAGCCGCTTCGATCACTTCGTCAATTGATCCGACCATGTAGAATGCTTGTTCAGGAAGAGAATCATACTTACCTTCAATGATTCCTTTGAAGGAACGGATGGTATCTTCTAACTTCACATATTTACCAGGTCGACCAGTGAACTGTTCTGCCACGTGGAATGGTTGGGAGAGGAATTTTTCCAAACGACGAGCACGAGCCACAAGGATTTTGTCATCCTCAGAAAGTTCGTCCATACCAAGGATCGCAATGATATCTTGAAGGTCTTTGTAACGTTGTAAAATTCTTTGTACTTCACGCGCTGTGTTGTAATGCTCTTCCCCAACGATTTGTGGGTTCATGATTCTGGAAGTGGAATCCAGTGGATCCACGGCAGGGTAAATCCCTTTTTCAGAAATCGCACGAGAAAGAACCGTAGTGGCATCTAAGTGCGTAAACGCAGTTGCAGGAGCCGGGTCAGTTAAGTCGTCGGCAGGAACGTAGATCGCTTGCACAGAAGTAATGGAACCTCTGGTTGTGGAAGTGATTCGTTCTTGTAATCCCCCCATCTCTGTGGAAAGAGTTGGTTGGTATCCTACCGCTGATGGCATACGACCAAGAAGCGCCGATACTTCAGAACCTGCTTGGGAGAAACGGAAGATGTTATCTACGAAAAGAAGGATATCAGATCCAGATTCGTCACGGAAGTTTTCTGCCATTGTTAATGCAGAAAGAGCCACACGAAGACGTGCACCAGGAGGTTCGTTCATCTGACCAAAACAAAGTACTGTTTTGTCAATAACACCAGAATCTTTCATCTCGTGCCAAAGGTCGTTTCCTTCACGAGTTCTTTCCCCTACACCAGCGAACACAGAGTAACCACCGTGTTGTTTTGCGATGTTATTGATAAGCTCTTGGATAAGGACGGTTTTACCAACCCCAGCACCACCGAAGAGTCCTGTTTTTCCCCCTTTGATGTAAGGAGCAAGAAGGTCGATTACCTTGATCCCTGTTTCAAAGATCTCAGTTTTAGGTTTAATTTCTTCGTAAGAAGGTGCATTTCTGTGGATAGGAAGTTTTTTAACATCTTTTGGAAGGTCACCCATCTCATCGATGACTTCACCTAACACGTTAAAGATACGACCTAGAGTTTTTGTTCCTACTGGAACTGAAATCGGAGAACCTGTATCCGTTACTTCCAAACCACGTTTTAAACCGTCTGTGGATTGAAGAGAGATCGCACGAACTGTGTTGTCTCCGATGTGTTGTTGCACTTCTGCAGTGATGGTAACATCTTTGCCGTTTACTTTCGATTGAATCTCTACCGCATTGTAGATCTCAGGCATATTGCCGGAATCAAAACTGATGTCCAATACCGAACCGATGATTTGTTTAATTTTACCTTTATTCATATATACTCCGAAAGACCTTTGTTAGGAGATGGCTTCCGCTCCCCCTACGATTTCTGAAATTTCCTGCGTAATTTTTGCCTGACGAACTCGGTTGTATCCACGTGTCAGAAGTTTGATCATCTCACCAGCGGCGTCTGTTGCAGCCTTCATCGCCACTCTACGTGCAATGTGTTCGGACGCAACTGACTCCAAAATGATTTTAACAAAAGTTGTTTTAATCACCATTGGAAGTAAGTTTTCTAAGATGGTTTTTGGATCTGGTTCGTATAACACTTCTGGACCCGTAGAACCTTTGGAACCCGTTTCTTCCATTTGAAGCGGAAGAACAGACGTGATCTCAGGTTTTTGATTGGCTGCTGAATAATAATGAGTGGAAATGATTTCAACAGAATCCACCGATTCGTTGGCAAAACGTTCCATAAAATAAGAAGCAAGATCGTTAGCTTCTTTACTTCCGGCTTTGTCATCGATGTTGGTGTATGATGTTACCAATTCAACTTTTGCAAATTTAAAGAAAGAGATCGCCTTTTTCCCTGCAGCGTGGACTTCTACTTCCACACCTTTTGACTTCAACTCTTCGATACGGTTTTTGACCATACGAAGAAGGTTGGAGTTAAAACCACCGCATAACCCACGGTTTGCGGCGATAGCAAGGATAGCAACTTTACGGATTTTGTCCGGCTTCCTTAAGTAAGGGCTGTGGATGATCCCGGCAAGGCTAGACAAAGAAGAAACTAACTCACGTGTTAAGTCAGCGTATGGTTTCGCCGCATTCACTTTGTTAGTGGCTTTTTTTGCCTTTGCCGTGGAGACCATCTCCATGGTTCGAGTGATTTTTCTCGTGTTTTTAACCGAGTTAATCCTCTTTTTTATCTCACGCGGTGTCGCCAAGATCTTTCCCCTTAGTTATTCTTTGCTAAAAAATGTTCTACAATCGATTTGATTGTTTTTTGCAGAGCTGCTTCTTGTTTCACTTCTTTGGCAGTTCTGATTTCTTCCAATACTTCTGGGTGTTGTTCTCTCATTGTTTTCAAAAGGAAGGCTTCGAATTCTCTTACTTTTGCAGTAGGAATTGTATCCATAAATCCTTTTGTCACAGCGAAGATCGAAATCACTTGTTCTTCCACTGGAGTTGGTGAGTTGTTTGGTTGTTTGAGAATTTCAAGAACTCGGTAACCACGATCAAGCTGAGCTTGTGTCACTGGATCTAGTTCTGTTCCTAACTGTGCAAACGCTTCTAGGTCGCGGAACTGTGCAAGATCAGACTTGAGTGTTCCCGCTACTTTTTTCATCGCTTTGATTTGCGCTGCAGATCCAACCCGTGATACAGAAATTCCCACATCCACCGCAGGGCGAAGACCCGATGCAAAAAGGTTGGATTGGAGGTAAATCTGACCATCTGTGATGGAAATTACGTTTGTAGGAATGTATGCTGATACTTCCCCTTCTTGAGTTTCGATGATTGGAAGTGCAGTCATAGACCCACCACCGAATTTATCATCTAGTTTCGCTGCTCTTTCGAGAAGGCGAGAGTGAAGGTAGAATACGTCCCCAGGATATGCTTCACGACCTGGTGGGCGGCGAAGTAAAAGTGACATTTGTCTGTAAGCTACGGCTTGTTTGGAAAGGTCATCGTAAACAACTAGAGTTGCTTTCCCTTCTTCATACATGAAGTATTCAGCCATTGTTGCGCCTGAGTAAGGTGCAATGTATAACATAGGAGCAGGTTCTGATGCGTTTGCCGATACGATGATCGTATATTCAAGAGCACCTTTTTCGCGTAACATTTCGATGGTGGATGCAACAGTAGATGCTTTTTGTCCAATCGCTACGTAAACGCAGATCACACCTTTTCCTTTTTGGTTGATGATGGTGTCGATCGCGATGGAAGTTTTTCCTGTTCCGCGGTCACCAATGATGAGCTCTCTTTGTCCACGTCCAATTGGGATCATCGCATCAATCGCTTTGATACCAGTTTGCATTGGTTCGTGAACTGATTTTCTCATCGCGATTCCAGGAGCTGGAGACTCAACTGGTCTTGTTTTTTTCGCGTTGAGTGGTCCTTTTCCGTCGATCACTTCCCCAAGTGGGTTAAGCACACGACCAAGAAGTTCTGGTCCCACTGGAACTTCGAAGATTTTTCCCACACGTTTAACTGTGAAACCTTCTTCGATTTTAATATAATCACCAAAGATAACAACCCCAACTGAATTTTCTTCTAAGTTGAAGGCTTGGCCTCGAACTCCGTTTTGGAATTCAACAAGCTCTCCTGACATTACGTTTGTGAGTCCGTAAACTCTCGCAATCCCGTCCCCGACTTCGAGAACTGTTCCGACTTCTTCAACTTGAAGGTCTTTCTTGAAGTTTTTAATTTCTTGTTTTAGTACCGACGTTACTTCGTCTGTTTTAATTTTCATTCAAATGCTCCGACTGGGATTTTCTTTTGGAGGAGAGCCTCTCTTGTTCCGGCAAGTTTTGCGCGGATTGAGGCATCGATTAAAAAGTCGTCTATATAAATTTTGAATCCACCAATGAGGGCTGGATCCACTTGTTCCGTGACACGAATTTCACGTCCAAACTTAGATCCGATGGACTTCGTGATTCGATCTACTGCTTCTTTACCTAATGATTCTTTGGAAACGATACGAAGGGAACTACGATTTTTAAGTCGGTCCACACCTGCACGATAATCTTCCAAAATATCCTTTAAGTAAAGGAACCTGTTTTTACGAACCACAAGTGTAATGAAGTTGGCAACAAACTCTGATGCCTTCCCTTGAACTGACTTTGCGGCAGTTTGTTCTTTCTCAGAAGGATCAACTAATGGAGAAAGAAAATAATGGCGAATCGAATCATCGGAAAAGAAAACATCAACGAGTGTTGATAATTCCTCTTCCGTTGACTCAAGAGAGTTAGTTTCTTGAGCTAACTCTAAAAGTGCCGTTGCGTAAACCTTTGAAATTTGGTTCAGACTCATTTTATTTTAAGTTTATCGAGTTTTGCGATCTCTTTTTCAACAAAGGAAGCATAGTCTTCCTTCTTCAATTGTTTCTCCAAGATCTCACTCGCGATGAGAACGGACATTTCCACAATTTGGTTTTGTAACTCAGACAAGGCTCTGCCTTTTGCCAATTCGATTTCTCGAACAGCATTGTCTTTGATTCCCTTTACTTCATTGTGTGCTTCTTCCGTCAATTTAGTGCGGAGAGCAACTGCATCTTTCTTAGCTTCATCGACAATTCTGTGTGCTTCTTCTGTTGCTTTGAAGAGTTGGTCTTTGTATTCTTTTAAAGACTTTTCTGCTTCAACACGAAGAGATTCCGCTTTGTTGATATCACCTTGGATGCCGGAAGCACGTTCTTCGAGAGCATGAAGGATCTTGTCCCATGCAAATTTTTTAAGAACGAAGACAACAACTGAGAAAGTGACCAGGGTCCAGATGACCAGACCCGGATTGACTTTCAGCAAATTGAAGCCGGAAGCCGCGAGGAGTACCAAGACTATTGTCCTTGTTCTACTTTAGTGGCACCAGCACCAATTGTTTTGTCAATTGAGCCATTGAGTTTGAGCGCGATAAGAAGAGCGATTACCACTGCGAAAAGTGCTGCACCTTCAATCATACCTGCTGCTACGTAAAGAACGAGTTGGATCTTTCCCGCTGCTTCTGGTTGGCGGCTAATGCTTTCTGCCACTGATCCACCAATTCTACCAATACCGATTCCTGCACCAAGTAATGCAAGTCCTGCTGCGAGTCCTACTGCGATGTATCCTAAACCGAATTCCATTGTTTTCGTTTCACTCCTGTGTGTTTTATAATATAAATAAAACCAATGTTAATGTCTATGCATCACAGTTCCGATGAACACGGTTGTGAGCAGTGAGAAAATGAACGCTTGTAGAAGTGCTACAAGAAGTTCTAAAAAGTAGATGAGCACTGAACTGAGAACAGATACAGGTGCAATCATCCAACTTTCACTCATAAAGATAAACCCAAGTAACGCAAGGATCATAACGTGTCCTGCTGTCATGTTGGCAAGTAACCTCATGGTTAATGCAAACGAACGGGCAATATGAGTAACGATAAACTCTAGAACCCACATGAGTGGCCAGAGTGGGAGAGGAACTCCCTTAGGAACCGCATGTGCTACAAAGGAAAATCCTTGGTAGGAGAAAGCAGTTCCGTAAATCGTAAGTAAGGTGATAGATGCGAGAGAAAGAGTGACACTGATGTCACCTGTGGGAGTGATCCCAGACCAAATCTCACCAAATGTATGGAGAGAATGTGGAGTGTGTTCGAATAACCCAAGAGCGACAAGTCCGTCAGATGCTGCAACAGTCAGCTCCCCTACCGATGGGATGAGTCCAAACAAGTTACAGAATAGAATAAAGAAAAACAAAGAGAAGATGTAATGGTAGTAAGAATGTCCGTGGTGGTCGAGAGATGAATCGACTACGTTTTCTTTTAAGTAACTCACAAACGCTTCCACACCCGAAGTGAATTTGTTATGCACCTTTTTCGGATTTTTAGAAATGAGGTTTGCGGCAGGGATAAAGATGAGGAACATAAAAAAACAAGCGATCCACATCATGGTCACTCGTTTGGTGATGTGAAGGTCAAGACCACCAACATAGTGATATTTCACACCGTCATGGTTTACGAAGACATCGTGATTTTCAGCATCGAAACCAGATTGGCCTTCCATTACGATTGTGCCACCGAAGTTCAATGGGAAGATAGGAGCGTCACCTAAGTGGTGCGCCATCACTTCGCTGAAATCGAAGCCCTCATCAGAGCTGTGCCCTTCCGAATCGTTTGCAAAAACATTCGTAAAACTAAGGGAAAAAACTAATAAAAATGATAAAAAAAACCGATATTTAGACTTATTTTCCACTGAAATAGCTCGCAAATACAAGGAAAAGAAGGTGGACGAAATAGGCAATTAAAAATCCAGAAGTTGCCTCAAAAGGGTATTCTAAGACCTGAAACGCAGTCAAAATGCCTAAATTCAGAAAAAACGAAAGAAATACAGTGAAAAGAGGGAAGCCAGTCTCTGATAAAGCAGGGATTTTACGAGGAAGGAATCGTAATTGTAAGATGGCCATTTGCACGGAAAAGGAAATGGCACCCCCAATATAAAAAAGAATTCGAAATCCATCTTCCACAAAACGCGCTGTTAGGGGAAGACTTAGAATCAATACAATGAAAAGATAACTAAAATAATGCCAATGGAATCGTCTGAGATTGATCGAATTTAGATCCATGGGTTCACGTTGTGATAGGAAGGGTTTGGGGGCAAGCCGGAATGGGTATGGGGTTTGCGAGGATAAAAAGGTATAGATCCCCGCCCTAATCGAACTGGGTGGGGTTAACCACCCGCCACCCAATGGCTTCCATATATCACATGTTTGCTGGTTTGGGAAATAAGAATCTCTTTTTCAAATTTTTATTTTTCGATAAGTTCGCGTTTTTGTAACGATTCAATCAGATATACGTTAATGGCTACCCAATTGGTCCAAAATTTGTTTTAATTGGCTTGCTTGTGTCTCTTCAATTCCAGAAAGACAAAAAATCTTCTCTGGTATCAATTTTGCTTTTTCTCGGAGCGATTTTCCTTTTTTTGTAAGCACGATATTCACAATGCGTTCATCAACATTACTTCGCTCACGAATTAGGTAATCCATTTGCTCTAATCGTTTTAAGAGCGGTGTCAATGTTCCAGAATCCAACTGGAGCCTTTCGCCAATTTTACTCACTGTTGAAATTTTCTCTTCCCACATAACAAGCATTACTATATACTGGGGGTAAGTTAACCCTATGTCCGCAAGAAGCGGACGATAGAGTTTCATCAACCGATGCATAGACGAATACATCGAAAAACAAATTTGGTTCTTTAACAAAAGAACCTCATCTTTTTGCGATTTAACCTTGGACAAGTTTCTCTATATCCTTTTCGATTGCTTCTGGTTTCGTGATTGGCGCGTATCGTTTCACAACGTTTCCATGTTTATCCACCAAGAACTTGGTAAAATTCCATTTGATATCCAATGATCCAAAAATTCCAGGAGCACTCTTCTTTAAATGAGAATATAGTGGATCTGTATTTGGACCATTCACTTCCAATTTTGAAAAAATTGGGAATGTGGTAGAAAAAGTTTTTTCACAAAACAATTTAATCTCTGTATCAGATCCTGGCTCTTGTTCCCCAAATTGATTACATGGGAACGCTAAAATTTCTAAACCTTTCCCTTTCCAACGATCATAGGTTTCTTGTAATCCTTTGTATTGAGGAGTGAAACCACATTGGCTTGCAGTGTTCACAATCAACAAAACCTTATCCTTAAATTGTTCCATCGGGATCTCTTCAGATCCACGTTTCACTTTAATTTTATAAAAATCTTCTGCCATGATTTACTCCGCTTCTTTCAATTAGATTGTGCACAATATAATTTTGTTCAATCTTTTTATTTGAGGAATTGAGAAAAAAGGGAAGATTTTAGGTTTTTTTGCGGATATTAAATCCCCGCCCTGAATTGGGTGGGGAACTACAACCCGCCTCCCAATGTCTACCTCTTACCACAGCTTGTTTTGATTGACAAATCCCTATCTCGAATCCCAAATTTTTCTTAAAAAAAGTTCATCTTTTAACGATTTTTACTCGCTTTCATACTCCACCCATTCCTAATAATACGAATTTTATTTCGGAAATTGAATCTAAAACCTTTGGAGTCATTTATGAATTTACATATGGTCTTACGACCTGTCTTACTCTGTTTTTTCTTTTTATTGCCAACATTACTAATGGCAGAAGGAGAAACGGCGGTTACTAGTCCAATCGATAAGTCTGACACGACTTGGATGTTGGTTTCTTGTGCTTTGGTCTTTTTTATGATACCTGGGCTTTCTCTTTTTTATGGCGGTATCGTCCGGTCCAAAAACGTATTGTCCACGATGATGCATAGTTTTGTTGCTATCATTGTGATGACATTACAATGGACAATCTTCGGATATAGCTTTGCGTTTTCTGGTGAGAATCCTTATATTGGAAATTTCGATTTAGCATTCTTGGATGGTATCGATCTCAACTCAGCAACAGGATCGATTCCAACTTACGTTCATTTTTTATTCCAAGGAATGTTTGCTATCATCACACCTGCTCTCATTTCAGGTGCAATCGCAGAACGAATTAAACTATCTGCCTATATTGTTTTCATTCTCGTATGGTCAACGTTAGTCTATGATCCAGTGGCACATTGGGTATGGTCGGAATCTGGTTGGTTATTCAAAATGAATGCGTTAGATTTTGCTGGAGGTACTGTTGTACATTTAATTTCGGGGATTGCCGGATTATCAGCAGCAATTGTCATAGGCAAACGAAAAGGTGATCCAGGCCTACTCACTCATCCAAATAACATGACGTATACATTACTTGGTTCGGGATTATTATGGTTTGGTTGGTTTGGATTCAATGCAGGATCTGGTCTTGGTGTGAATGGACTTGCGGCAAGAGCATTTCTCGTGACTTTAGTTGCTCCCGCAGCTGCTGGTGCAAGTTGGTTACTCATTGAATGGTATCATACAAAAAAAGCCACGGCACTTGGTGCTGCTTCGGGTATTGTTGCAGGCCTTGTTGTGATCACACCTGCCTCAGGTTTTGTTGGAGTCAAAGGAGCCATAATTATGGGATTACTTGTATCACCTATCTGCTATTTGGCGATTCTTCTAAAAGGAAAACTAAAGTACGATGATACCTTGGATGCGTTTGGAATCCACGGAGCTGGTGGTGCATTTGGTGCCATTTTAACTGGAATCTTTGCATTAGAATTAGCAGAAGGAATGACATTTCAAAGTCAAATGATGGCACAGATCATCAGTGTTGTCGCAACGGGATTTTATTCTTTTGTTGTGTCTTATCTATTGGCGGTTGTCATTGAAAGAACCATTGGATTTAGAATTGAAGAAGACAAAGAAATCACTGGTCTCGACCAAGAGATTCATGGTGAAAAAGGATATGATATTAGGTAAATAATATGAAATTAGTAATTGCAATCATTCAACCACACAAACTCGAAGAAGTAAAAAACGAATTAACGAAAAATGAAATTTATCGTTTAACAGTCAGTGATGTACAGGGTTATGGCCAACAAAAAGGGAAAACAGAAGTGTTCCGTGGCCATGAATACCAAGTAAACTTACTCAGAAAAGTTCGATTGGAAATCGCAGTCAATGATGAATTTGTAAAACCAACAGTTGATGCCATTTTGAAAGCAGCAAAAACGGGTCCTGAAGGTAAAATTGGTGATGGTAAAATTTTTGTTATGCCATTGGAAGAAGTGATCCGCATCCGCAGTGGCGAACGAGGAAATAAAGCCATTTAATTTCGAAAATGCTCCCATAGAATGAACTGTAATTCTATGGGAGTTGGAGTTTTTAAGTTTTTACCAAGTCCAAAATGTATTCTTGGTTGGACTTACCACCGGGAACAAATGGATATACTCCCCAATCCGATGGTATTTTGATTTCCACAAAACTTGGTCCACTACTTCCCAACATAACCTGCAAATCAAAATCATTTTGATCTTTTTCCCATAACAAATATGGAATCTCAAAAGAATCACATAACGTTTGAAAGTTGGGATGAAAATGAAACTTCGATCCAGAATAAACATTCCCATAAAACAAATCTTGTTGTTGTTTTACTAATCCAAGATGCATATTATTCATCAAAATGATTTTTACATTGAGATACAGTTCTCGAAGTGTTGCCAACTCTTGAAGATTCATCATGATCGAACCATCACCTGTAAAACAATATACCGTTTGCTTTGGGTTTGCCAAAGATACACCAATTGATGTAGGTAACCCAAAGCCCATTGTACCTTGCCCACCAGAAGTGATCCATGTATTTGGATTGGGAAATGGATAATACTGAGCCACCCACATTTGGTGTTGTCCCACATCCGTGATCACAAAATGATCTTCACTTGAAACATAAGAAGCAAAGTTAGTGATGAGTTCTTTTGCTGGATGGATTTCTGGAATTTGTTTCCAAACTTCTATCTGTTGTATATAACTAGATGTTTTATTTTCTAGTGAGTGGAAACTGGATTCTTTCCTAGGAATGGGAAATAGATCAGAAATCACTTCTGAAATGTCTCGATTGAAACTGAGATTTGGCTTTTTGATTTTCCCAATTTCATTGGCATCAATATCAATATGAATGATCTTTGCATTCGGACAAAATAATTCTCTGTTTCCAATCGCTCGATCATCAAAACGAACACCAATAGCAATGAGTAAATCACATACTCCTAACGCTTCATTGGCCGTTATGGTTCCATGCATTCCCATCATTCCTAAATTTAGGGGATCATTTTTTTCTAAAATCCCAAGTCCCATTAGTGTTGTCACAGCAGGGATTTGGTAATGATGAAGAATTTCACGAAATCGTTTGGATTCTTTTTTAGCTCCCCCACCCAAGTACAATAAAGGAAACTTAGCATCCGTTAAATACTGGTTCCATTCCTGTAAAAAAAAGGAAAGAGAAATCGAATCATTCCCTGAGAAGGAAATTGATTCCATACCACTTGGATCAAATGGATTCTTGGATTCAGGTAATGTTCTATGTCCGAAAGAAATCGTTTTCATTTGAATGTCTTTTGGCAAATCAATCCATACAGGCCCTTGTTTCCCTTCGGACGCGAGCCGGTACGCTTCTTCCAAAATCGATGGAATCAATTTTGCATCTTCCACCGAGTATACCTTTTTTACCATCGAAGTAACGATTTGTTCTGTATCTAATTCTTGGAATGCATCTGTTCCTTTTAAGTGAGTGGGAACTTGGCCAGAAAACACCAACATTGGTACTGAATCTCTAAAGGCATCTGCAACAGCTGTGATGAGATTGGCAACACCTGGACCAGAGGAAACAAAAACAACACTCACCTTCCCTGTGCTACGAGCCATTCCTTGTGCAATAAAACCCGCACCTTGTTCGTGCCTGGCAAGAACATGGCTTATGTTAGATACCGCCAAACTCTCGTATAACGGCAAAATGGTTCCACCTGGAACACCTGGGATCCATTGAATTCCTTGTTTCTCTAAAAATTGAATGATATATTGACTTACGGTAATTGATTCGGTCATACGTATTCTCCCTTTTTGGTTTCCTCGTCGACTTTTGCTTTCTGTCGACCGAGGAAACAATAGGAGGATTATGACAGAAAGCTACGTATGATTGAAGAGACGACGACGACGACTAGAATGAGGGATCTGAGTACATAAGAAGGCAAACCCAATGCATAACGGGAACTGTTCCCGATTGTGTATGATTTTGCCAACGTTTCCATAGTCTGATTCTTTTATTTGATTCATCAATGATTTGGTCAAGAATTTATTTGGGAAGGAAGTTCATTCGTTTTCTTTGGCACGTTTGATCAGTGAATAAAATGCAAAAACAAACCCCAAAAAAAATCCAACCAGTAACCAAAGTGGCTCCGATTGGAGATACCCATCTAAATAATAACCGCCGATGACAAAGAAGACAATCGAGGATACAAATTCAAAACCTGCCCCAGCCATTGCTAATGGTGACTGATCTTTTTTACCAGAGGAAGGTTTTTTAGGATCTTCTGTCACTGCAAAATTCGACCAATCCTATCAAAACGAACACTGAGCCTCCAAAGCCGATAACGAAGTGTTCTTTCGATCCAACCAAATCGAGATTCATCTCCATAATAACGCGCATTATGTGAAGAGAATACTTCCGAATAGTGACATCTTTTTTCTAATGTTTCCCCGTCATATCGTTCTGCAATCTCGGGGCCTTTCTCTGCTAATTCTTGTCCATCTTTGTATTCACAAGTGGAGTCCTTCCAGTCTATGGAAAAATAAATGATAAGAGCCTTACCTAAAATATCTTCCCGTTTTACAAATCCCCAAGCACGGGAGTCATGAGAATCATCTCGATTGTCTCCCATCACCATGTACTGTCCTTCTGGGATTTCGCAACCATGTAAAAAATCACAATACTCAAAGATATGAGCTCTTCTATCGTCCTCAAATCCTTCCAAGATGTAATGTTCAAATCCAGGTTTCACTTCTTTGAAGAGCGCTCGTTGTGTTGCTTCTAAATTATCTAAATCAGACAGTTCCTTTCCAATGGGAACTTCTTTGGGTTCATAAGATCGGAATTCGGTGGCACCTTTTTCTTTGTACTCAACGAGTGCAAAGTGTACTCTCCCTCTGTCCTTTGTATCGATGAATTTTCTTGTGATACGAATGGTATCTCCAGGTAGACCAACCACACGTTTGACAAATCGTTTGGCAAAAATTCCAGAACGAGACTCTTCTTGTCCAAGTGCCGTAGCTGGTGGAATAAAGGTGACAATGTCTCCTCGTTTTGGGTCATCGATACGGAAGAGTTCTTTTTCTGTGAAAGGCATTCGGAAGGAATACCGCATTTTATTCACAAACAAAAAGTCCCCAATTTTTAAAGTGGGGATCATCGATCCTGATGGGATATTATTTGCATCTAATATAGATGATTTGAAAGCAAATACGAGGACAACAATGATTCCAAAGGAAATTCCTGAGGCAGCGGCCCCTTCCTTTTCTGGTTCTTTGGATTCTGGTTTTGGTGTGGACTTGAAAATGGAGGAAAATAATCCCATAGTTCGAAGCTAAGGAATTGGAATTTTCTGTCAAGAAAGGGGGAAAAAAAGCGCAAAAGACTTGTACTATTTTCGGGAATCGACGATACCATACATGGAGATCTTCTGCTTATGGAAACATCAATCCGTGGATTACGTAATACCCTAATTGAGATGAAGGAAAACTATTCTTTTGTCTGTATCAAAACGGGAACCGAAACAGAAGATATGGGAGAGGAAGAAATTTCTCTTCTCCGAACGATCACTGCAGGCATATTACCTCTCTATGTCAAAATTGGTGGGCCAGAAGCACGTAATGATATCCGCATTTGCCAAAGGATTGGTGTTTCAGGGATTTCTGCTCCTATGGTGGAATCCGAGTATGCCCTGAAAAATTTCATCCAAACGATGAAAAACCTCCTCACTCCTTCTGAATTTGAATCTTATAACAAATCCATCAATATGGAAACCATTACTGGTTACCGTAATTTAATGGATATCTTCGATTCTCCTTCCTTCCAAGAACTACAGCAAGTAACAGCTGCTAGATCTGACTTAAGTGCCTCCATGGACAAAAAACCAGATGATAAAGAAGTGACTCGTGTTGCCAAAAGAATCATTTCAGAAGCAAAGAGTCGTGGGAAAAAAACTTCAGTTGGTGGAACCATAACCAAAACTAATTTTGAACTCATTGCAAATGAAATTCAACCTGACTATATCAATTCCAGACACATTATGGTGGATACAAAAGAAGCCATGAAAATTGGGGCAGCAGACATCGCAGAATGTATGTTAGTATTCGAAATGGATTTATTTGAATTATTCTCCAAAACCTTTCCTGAAAAAGGATACTATTACAGAAACCGAGTTGAGATCAATAGAGAACGAATCGGTGAAAGAAAGGTATTGTATTTCATTCGATAAGTGGTTTATTTATTTTTTCTTTCTAGTTTAATTACTTCCTTTCTTTTTGTTTCTCCTAAACACTTTCATGCCCCCTTTCAAAAGGGGGTATCTCTTTTTTTCCTTGGTCTCTTCGTATATTCAGTTTGGAAAAACAAAAAAGAATCACCGAACTCAAAATCATTTTCTAAGTTTTTTTCCTTACAAACGCATAATGACCTGCTTCCTTATTTTGTTTGGGTGAGTGGGCTTTGTTTTCTATTGGCAAGTTCCTACCATGCGTATCATCTCACCCAATTTTTTGTGAATTCCTTTTTATTCCATGATGCCGATTACATTGGAATTTCTGATGTATTACTCTCGTTCGCGAAAGGATACGGATTTCAAAGCCATTATTATAGTGATACCGTAAATGGTAGTTATCTAAACCATCACTTTGCTCCAGGGATGGCTTTTCTTTCCCCCTTCGTCAAGTGGATTCCCAATCGATATGGGCTAGCCGTTGGTGTATTTTTATGTTACCAACTGACAACGATTTTATGGTTAACTTGGGCCTATTTCGTATCCCAAAAAAACAAATCATCGATTGATTTGAAGTTTTTAGTGATTTGGGTGGTACTTACCAATCAATTGTATTTGTATCGGATTGGTTCCAGTTATCATTTTGAAATTCTTGTAGTCTTCTTTGGTTGTTTCTTTTTTTACCAGTGGGAACGATGTAAAACCATCCTTGTAGATGGCAAAACCAAATTCACCAAACAGTTATTATTGTTAGGATTATCTCTGATCTTATTTCTCATCCAAAAGGAAGACATTGGTATTTATCTCTGTTTGTTTTTCCTTCCGGTGATTATCACTTCCCTTTATCAGGTTTACCGTGCATATAGAGAAAATAGATTTCTTACAAGTACAAGCCAACGGAAGGTCTTTTCCCTCTTCGGAATTCTACTCATCACCGTATTGTATTTAGGTTTTGTTTTTTTCCTTTTCCCGATCCTAAATGGTTCCCATTCGATATTAAGTTGGTCTCAAGTTTTGAGACAAGAATATCACGCCTCTTTCAAACAAGTGACTAGTGTTTCCAAATCAATTCAAATCTATTTAGAATTACTTACAAGTGGGGGACTTGGAATGATCCAACTCATTCCCGAACTTCTTGGCATCAGTTTGATTTACCTAATGCATGTGCTCTCCACAAGGCCTTGGCACCATGAAGTGTATTCGTATTACAGTTATTCCCTACTTCCCTTTTTACTTTATAGTGGGATTTTATGGCTCAAGTCCGAAAAACAAATTTCCCTTCCCCTTGTGTATCTCATCTTAGCTTGTTTGTTTTGGAAAAACTCGATGGACCAAAATTTTCCACTCGTTACCCAATCAAAAGAACATTGGTATGATTCCAAGGTCCAAGCTGAGGTAAAAGAAGACTTACCATATGCCAATGGAATTTTACAAACTGAGGCGGAAAAAGAATCAACTCACTCAGCAAATAAAAGAAAGGAACAAATTGTATTTTCCCAATACAATCTTTCCTTTTTTATCAATGATAAGGTGACACTCTATCCACTCGAAAAGCTACAGAACGGAAAGGAAATTTGCGATCAAACAAAACTTTGTTATGTGGTTTTGGCTCCTGAATTCACTGACACAATTCTTTGGCCGAAACAACGCATCCTCGATACCTTTGCAGAGGCCAAAACACGGAATCATCAGAAAATTTGGCAAGGAAAACAAATTGAAGTTTGGAAACTTAAGAAGTAAAAAAATTTCAATTTCTTTGGAAGTGTTATCCTTTCAGAAAATGAAGATTTCGTTCGGAAACATTTTCCAATTCGAATCAAATATCGTTCCAATCAATGGAAAATGAAAGGATTATACAATCCTTGAGAAACACTTAAAATTCTTTTTTAGGAAACAATATGAAAGACTTCGTATCCATTGTCTCTTTTTTCGATACGGATTTGTCCTTCTAACACGAGTTTTTGGATGATGCTATACACAAGACCAAGGGCCGTTGGCAGGTGGCCACCATTATGTACTTTTTTTCCGATCGCCGCTTCCATTAATACTTTTAAGTCAGATTCCCCTTCCCGAAGGCGACGGAGCACTCCTTTCTCTAAGATACTCAGAGTTTTTTTCACAAGAGTGATCGTTTTTTTGGGATCTTCAATTTCGCTTCCGTGGGCAGGTAACATTCGTTTGATGGGTTCTTCTAATAACTTAGAAAGGGTAAAATAATAATCCCCTAAGTTCCCATCCATCTCAGAATAAATGGCTGTGAGATTGGCAATGATGAGGTCTCCCGAAAAATAAACCCCTGTGCTTGGGTCAACGGGAGTGATATGGTATAAATTATGACCAGGTGTGTATAAAAACCGAAAGAGCCTTCCACCTAACTCCAAACTATCATTATGATCAATCGCCACATCAATGCGTAAGACTGGATCCCCTTTTTTAGTTTCCCCAAACTTACTAAAAAACTGACGCCAACCCTTACGAGATTCCGTTAGGATACGACCCAGTTCTTCTTTGTCACCAAAGGCTTTGTGAAATAAATCCTCAGTGGCTTCTTCAAAGAGTAACATCGATTCCAAATAATTCCCAACTCCATCTGCCATAGCACGGTATCCATAATAGGTTACATTTTTGGCATAGGATTTAAGAACTAAGGCAGAAGAGATATGATCTAAGTGGTTGTGCGTGTAGATGATATGACGAATGTCTTTGAAAGAAAATCCCTTGGTTTTAAGGGATGCTTGTAACATGGGAATGGATTCGATGTAACCTGAATCAATCAGGGTGAGTCCATCGTTTCCTTCATACAAATAGATGTTATTTGGAGCGTAAAACGGTTGGGGCAGAACAATCTTGAAGATACCATCCCCAATGTCCTCCATCTCAGGAATTCGCTTAGGGATGGTTACTTTCAAAGTTTCACCTTATGGTTGTTTTTTGATGATCAATCTTCTTTCAATTTCGAAGATTTTTTCTGGGATTTTTTCTTTTCCCAATTTCTTTTTGTCGTTTTCTTTGAGGAAAAGATCCGCACCAAATTTATCCAATGCATCATTTGCTTTGATGTTTTTCAGACCAATAAATTGGATTTGTACTTCTCCCGCTGGGATTCCGTATTCTGTTCCTTTGTCTTCTGTTGTGAGGATTCGGGAAATACAAGTTACCGTATCACCAGAGAATGCAGGTTGTGTATGGTATCCTTCTGTGAAACCAAGTTCCCAAATCGCATTTTCAGAAATATCACGAGATGCCATACCAGCTAACCAACCAAATACGAGTCCACCATACACCACTGGTTCTCCACCCATTGGGCCTGAGATTCCTGCAGAATACAATTTGTCATAATGAAGTGGGTGTGTGTTTCCTACTCGGTAGGTCCATTGGTAGTGTTCGTCTGTGATCGTTCTACCGTTTTGGTGTACATAAATTTGACCTGGTTTGAAGTTTTCAAAGTAAGTATGTCCCCAAGTGACATCTTTCATCTCAGTTGGGAATTTGAGGTTTGGAAGTTTGAGTGCAGGAGTTTTGGACTCAGGAAAAAAAGCAGAAGCATCACCAGGTTTTGGATTTCCTTTTGGTTTTCCATTGGACTGGTAAATCATGATCTTACGTTCGTATTGTAACACCACTTCGTTTTTTTGGTTGAGGCAAAGGGTTCTCACACTCACGATTCCTGGTTTATCAGGCCCTTTGTCATCTACAGCCAAAATTTTTGTGCGAGAAGACAAGGTATCACCAGGATACACTGGCATTAAAAATTGTGCGTTGTAATAACCAAGGTTTGCAAGCGCCTTTTCACTGTTATTCTGAACACCGATAGAAAGCGCTAAGTTAAACACCATGAGTGGGTGGACTAGTAAGTCTTGGAAACCATGTGCTTTTGCATATTCACTGGATAAGTAAAGAGGATTGGCATCCATAAACACAGTGGCAAATTCTTGGGCAAAACTTCTGTCGACTGTGAATTGGCGAGGGTGAACGTAAATATCACCGACATTGAATTCTTCGAGGTATCGTCCGTAGATGTTCTTCTTGATGTCAGAGAGAGAGGCAGGGGTCTTGGGAGCTAACTCACCAAAAGGGGACACTGATTTTTCGACCATGGGAATTCCTTTTTCGAATGGGATAGGACTAATTTTCCAAGAGAGGTCCTACAGAAAACGATTTTTCCAGCTCATCCGGTCGCTCGTTTGGCGTATTCCTCCTTCCAAGCGCTGTGCCAAAGATACCATTCTTCCCGAACCGCGCGGTATCTTGTCAAATCACTGCGCACTTCTTGCATCAGTAATTCCAATTCTTCCACTCGGCGAAAGAGGCGTAAGGTCAAAGCCTCCCACTCTTCCTGGTTCTCTGCCATCCATGGTTCCATAATTTAACTATCGGCGGATCTTTTCTGTAAAATGTTGCTTTTTTAGTCCTGTGCGCATTCGATTCATGGATCATGAGCTTTGTTTTTCCGACTGAAGATTCCATTCCCCCTGCTTACCGCATCTCACCCATCCACCAAACCAAATACCTTCTCGGTGGCGAAATTCTGGAATGGAAGGGAGAAACACAAACCGTAAAGTCCCCGATCTTTCTCGAACGAAATGGCAAATTGGAACAAGTAGTCCTTGGATCCTACCCTAGTTTTGATACATCGCAAAGCCTTAAGGCACTCGATGCCGCAGTCAAAGCCTACAACCATGGAACAGGTGTTTGGCCCACTTCCACACCAGAGGAAAGGATCTTGGCAGTGAACCATTTCCTAACTCTCATGAAAGAAAAACGAAACCAAATCATTTTACTTCTGATGTGGGAAATTGGAAAAACAGAAAAAGATGCCACAAAAGAATTTGATCGCACGATCGAATACTTAGAGGATACAGTAGAGGCACTCAGAGAACTGGAATCCAATTCTTCCAAATACATACAAGAAAGTGGACTGATTGCCCAAATCAAACGTTCCCCTTATGGTGTGGTTTTGTGTATGGGGCCATTTAACTATCCGTTAAACGAAACTTTTTGTACCTTAATCCCAGCGATCCTTATGGGAAATACAGTTGTTTTCAAACCAGCCAAATATGGCGTTTTGCTCTTAGAACCTCTTCTTGAATCTTTTCAAAAAGCATTCCCACCTGGCGTGATCAATACTGTGTACGGTGATGGGGCCAAAGTCATTTCACCCATTATGGAATCAGGTAAAATTGATGTGTTTGCGTTTATTGGTTCGAGCCAAACCGCAAATCTCATCACAAAAAAACACCCAAAGCTCAACCGCCTAAGATCTGTTTTGGGACTGAATGCCAAAAACCCAGCCATTGTCCTCCCTGATACAGACTTAAAAACCTTGGTTCCTGAAATTTTATCAGGATCTTTATCATACAATGGACAAAGGTGTACGGCACTCAAAATCCTTTTTGTACACAAAGATATCTTAGATGAGTTTACGAAATTGTATTTGGAAGAATTTTCCAAATGGAAAGCGGGAATGCCTTGGGAAAAAGATGTGAACTTCACTCCACTCCCTGAAGAAGGAAAAACCAAATGGCTCAAAGAACTTTTGGATGATGCATTAAAACATGGGGCAAAGATTTTAAACCAAGGTGGTGGGGAAATTTTAGAATCCTTTATGACACCTGCCATCCTTTCCCCCGTCTCACCTAACGCACGTCTGTATCACGAAGAACAATTTGGACCTCTTGTTCCCATCGTTCCTTATACATCAATCGAAGAACCAATGGAATACATCATCAATTCCAATATGGGCCAACAGGCCAGTGTGTTTGGAGAAGACCCAAAGACTGTTGGAAAACTGATCGATACCCTTGTGAACCAAGTGGCTCGTGTGAATTGGAATGCGCAGTGCCAACGGGGACCCGATGTGTTTCCTTTTTCGGGAAGAAAGGACTCGGCGGATGGGACACTATCTGTTTCCGATGCACTTCGTGTGTTTTCCCTACGCACCGTAGTCAGCTTAAAAGACACAGAAAAGGGACGTAATCTTCTGGGGGAAGTACTGAAGACCAAGAGTTCTCGTTACCTTTCCGAAGAATTTCACTTGTAAGTCCTCCTCTTTTCTCCGATCATTGAGAAAGGGGTTTCCCTAATTTGTTGAAAGGGATAAGGAGGCTATCCAAATGCGTTGGAATGGAGTTTTGGCCTTCTTATGTTCTCTCAGTTTTCTCACTTGTAATCCAGTGAACACAAAGGATGAGTTTCTTTTTACTCTGCTGAATAGTCAGTTTCCAACGACTTCTTTTAGCATTGGATCTTCCGCCAAAATCAATGTTACCGGGACAAGTGTGGTTTTGTACTATGGAACGTCAAAAACCTTTGGTTTTTCGCTCGTTCGTCAACCAACTGCGAATGTAGTTTTATCCTTCACCAATGCAAAGTTAAATGTGATTGGCAATTTGACATTTACATCTTCTGATTTTAATACAGTTCAATTGATTACATTAAATTCAAATACACAAGTTTTAGAGACTTCAAATCTACTTGTGACAGCTGCCAGTGCAGATCCTTTTTTTGATGGTGTGTCAGGTCAAATTCCAATTTACCATCGGAACGTCAGCGTATCTTATTCAGGGAACTCCTTTATTTTCAAAGAAGACAGTGCTGCACCAACCTTAACGGCAACACTAGGATTTCCGATCACTAACTGTTCGGTGGCTCCCGCACTCCCCAATGGACTTTCAATTAATTCTAGCACATGTGCAATCTCAGGAACTCCGACTGACCAACAAGCAGGCACAACATATATCATTACAGCAACTGATGGTACAAACACAGATACTGAAAATATAACAATTCGGATCGAACCTACTGTGTATAAAGTCTTCATTACTGCATCCACATTTGATGGGAATTTACAAGGTGCTGCAGCAAATGGACCAGCAGGAGCAGATGAAAAATGTGCGGCCGATGCCAATAAACCTTCTTCTGGAACTTACAAAGCGATGGTTACGGACGGAGCAAATAGAAGGGCCTGTAGCTCACCAAATTGTGGAGGAGGAGTTGGAGAGAATATAGATTGGATATTTCAATCTGGTCGTATTTACATTCGATCAAGTGATTCTGCATCACTGTTTACGCCGAATGCAGCAGGGATAATCAATGCTCCGGCTACGATATTAAATCATTCCTTTGACTCTGGAGTGACTAAGTATTACTGGACTGGATTTGCGCAAACAAATTATTGGGAAGAGGCTACGTTTCAAACCACAAACAGTTGCATCAATTGGACAACGAATGCAACTACACCTACTGCCAGTGAAGGGGGAAGGGTTGGAGCTTCGAACGTTACTGACTATACAGCTTTTCGATCTGGCAATGGTCGAAGTTGCAGTGACAGCTATCATTTAGTCTGCGTCGAACAGTAAACATATAATTCATATTTCCCTAATTCCAATTTCATTCTATCCTGACAGACTCTTTTTGATCTTTGATATCTCTTTAGAATTCAAAAGAACAGGCTCAACAACGGATTTTGTGTTGCATACAAATGATCGATGATCGATTCCCCATTTTAGCAACTGATTGATACTTTGGATCATCCCAAGGAATCTGATCCTTTCCAATGAAAAACGATTTCCCCATTTCGTTTTTGACTCGCTTTCCTAGAATCTTCCCTTACACTTTCTCACCGTGATCCAAATCCTAATCAATTCCCTTGCTGGGAAAACCGTATCCCTCACCCAAAAAACAACGGATTCCCTCTTAAAAGGAGTTCAATTTTTAGTCCATGGCAGTCTGACAAAAACGGGAGATGGTTTGGATCTTTTATCCAATGCCTTTTTTTATAAACCTGAATGGAGGGAAGCACTCCAAAAACTCGGGGTCCAAGTGCGAGATACTGGTCTTCGTTCCAATGAAGAATTACAAAAAACAATCGAACTCACAAACCAAGCGTTTGACAAAGCCCTATTCAAAGTAGAACTCACAGCCAAAAAAAGTGATGATATGGTGTTTGATAACCGTATGGTTTCCAGTATATTAGGAAGTTCTCATAACCAAAAATTCAAACTCACAAAAATTGATATGTGTTTTCGAACCTTTGGAAAAGACATCACCGCCAAAGAAACCCTCAGTGAATACCTAAACTCTGGAAAAACGAAATCGGTTTTATTTTTACCAGGTCTTTTTACCGATGAATCAGTTTGGCAAGAACAAACAGTCGAATACAAAAATCGACAAATCACTTCCCCTGGCCTTGCTACGGAACTTGCTACCTGTGGATATTTTTCTTTTTATCTCAGATACAACCATGGACTTCCCATCCATGAAAATGGGAAAAAACTCATGCACCTTTTGGATGTTTTTTTTGCCGAACACACTGAAATAAAACCAGATATCATCTGTTATAGTTTAGGTTGCCTTATCTTTCGATCCTGTATCTACCATGCAAAATTGGAAAACAAACCTTGGATCAATCAACTTGGAAAAGTGATCTTAGTCGCTGCACCAAACAAAGGTTCGTATTTAGAAAAAATTGGATTTTGGTTAGGGTTTTTATTCGAAAAAAGTCCCAATGTCGCTCTTAAAATCATTGGAATGATTGGAAACCTAAGAAGTGATGCCATCAAGGACTTATCGTTTGGTCTCATCCGTAAAGAAGAGAAAGGATGGAAGGAAACCATCTCTGGTTACTTTGCAGAAACCTATTTTGGTGAGTTAGATGATTTAGATGTTTACCAAGCCTATGCACTCATGGAAGGACCTGAAAATCCTTTACAAAACTTTTTAGGAGATGGGATTGTAGAGAAAAAAAGTCTCAGTTACCTAACGGACAAAGTGTTCGATAAAAAAACGAACCCCTCCCTTCGTACCTTAGAACTAAAAAAACAAAACCATTTTTCCATCATCAGCGCAAGACCACTCATCCATTGGGTAAAAGTTGTATTGGGAGTGGCTCCTAAGGAATGAATTAAGAAGAAGCAAATGTTTCCAAATGCACTTTCACTGATTCCGAGAGTGCTTGGAAATCATAACCACCTTCCAAAAACGACAACATCCTTCCCTTTGCATAAATATCAGCAATTTGTTTCACTTCTTTTGTGAGTGATTCGTATGAGGATGTGGTGAGATTCATTCCTGCAAGTGGGTCACGGATATGAGCATCAAACCCAGCGGATACCAAAACAAACTCAGGTTGAAAACGCTCCATTTCTTTATGAACAAACGTAAACTGATCTAAATATTGTTTCTCTTCAGCTCCTCTTGCCATTGGCAAATTGAGTGTATAACCAAGCCCCTTCCCTCGTCCCCTCTCACTTGCAGAACCAGTGCCAGGATAAAACGGAAATTGGTGAAAAGAAACAAAATAAACAGAATCATCCTCGTAAAACTGGTGCTCGGTGCCATTTCCATGATGGACATCCCAATCCAAAATCAAAACTCGTTTGATCCCTTGGGTTTGTAAGTATTTGGCTGTGATGGCAATATTATTAAACAAACAAAATCCCATGGCGTGATCCGATTCTGCGTGATGGCCTGGTGGGCGCACAAGTGCCATTCCATTTTTTAACTGACCATCCAAAATGTCTTGTGCCAGTGTCACACCTGCACCAACAGCAAGGCTTGCTGCTTGGTATGTTTTTGGTGAAAAAACTGTGTCTCCATCTAAATAGCCTGATCCTTTTTCTTCACAAACTCGCCCCACCAAACGAACGTAATTTGGATCATGGATGGTAGAGATCAGGGATAAAGGTGCTTCTTTAAAATTGGTTTTCCATTCAAACTTGTTCGATGGTAGGTCTGAAATCTCCTCCAAAATGGATTCTAAACGCACATGAGTTTCAGGATGACCAGAACCCGTTTTATGATCTAAAAAAGATGGGTGATATGAAATTCCCGTTTTCATTGGAACAACATAAACCGTTCGATATAAACAATCATCTCAACAATCTCAGCAATGATCCGATCAACTTGTTTTGTGATTTGGATTTTGTCTTCTGGTGATATAGTTTTGTCGAGTCCGGCATTTCCATACACGGCATAAAATGTTTTGATGTCATTGGAAAATTCTGTATTAAACCATTCTTTAAATGTTCGTTGTTTCATTTTATACTCCGGCCGAATCCCACCAGTGAGTTCCCAAATTCCCCCGTCTCCAAAACGCAGGCGTAACTCAAACAGTCCCCTATCTTTGCGAATGTACACTTCAGTATCCGCTTGGGAAAAATCCAGTTTTCGTAACATCACAAGGACGAGTAAGATATTTTCTAAAAATTCATTTAGGTCCTTTTTCTCTGATCCGCTGATTTTGGCATCGTCTCCTAAATGTTGCAGGTAAGACTCACCCATTGCTTTATACAGCCGAGAGACTTCCACCATTCGGTCTTTGAACTGAGTCTGTTCGGAAAGAACTTCCGGGAAACGACCGTAGGACTTAATCTGGAAGTCATTTGTGATTTCAATCATGCCCAAATTTTGAGATACCAATGGAATTTCGTCAATCGATTCGATTTGAATTTTCTGCACGAAAGGAAAAACTTGTCATAACGACTATGAAACCATTTTTTTCCTTTCTGCTTTTATTTGTATTTATTGCCTGCCAATCCATATCGCAAACCAAAGGGCAAAAAAATTCGGGTTCCGTGAACGAAGCTCCTGAATTCATCGAAGGCCTCTACATCAATACCAAAACCATTCGCGATAAAAAACGATGGACTCTTCTTTTCCAAGTGATGAAAGACGCAGGGATGAATACAGCTGTTGTGGATATGCAACCTCACCCACCAACTCCAGAACAAGTAGCCGAAGCAAAAGCTCTCGGGATTTATATGGTTGCTCGTGTGGTGAATTTTGAAGGTGGCCTCACTGAAAAAACACCTAACGCAAGTCTTGTGTCCTCTATTCAAAAATCCATTCGCAAAGCCTGCGAATTAGGATTTCCCGAAATCCAGTTGGATTACATTCGCTTCGCTGATGGTGGCACAAACTTCAGTATGAGTTACGAAAAAAGATATGAATCCATTTTAGGTATCATCAAAGACCATAAAGAAAAAACAAAAGACGTTTGCCCAAGCCAAACCCAATGGACAGCCGATATTTTTGGAAGAGTTCCCTTTATTGAAAACGATGTGATTGGTCAGAAAGTAGAACCCTTTAGTGAAGAACTCAATGGACTTTACCCCATGTTGTATCCATCTCATTTTTACGGTTTGACCAAACGAGTTGCTGATCCATATGGAACGATTAAAGACGGACTCGATCTGACTGTGAAACGAGCCAAACAAGGCACCAAAGCCATCGCCTGGGTGCAAGGGTTTAACATGATGGTTGGTCCAAGTAAGTTGAGTTATACGGACTATATCAAAGTACAAATGCAAGGAGCACGCGACTCCCAAGGACATGGTTTCATCGTATGGAACGCAGGGAACGAATACTTAGAAACCATGAATGCATATGAAAAATACAAAAAGGAACCAACACCTAACTCCCAAAAGTTGTCCCAAAATCAAAACTAATGGTATTAATATCTAAGGATTGAAGTTATTTATCAATCCTTAGATATCCTACACATCATTTCGCTGCAAAACGATATGATGATAAATACCTTTTATTTCCCAGCTTCCTCTATATTCTTTCTTCTCACATAGGCATCCGCCTCTTCTTCAGAACCTAACATTTGGATTCGAAGATCATTCAGCTTTTTTTCTTTCTCTGATTGTGAAAGGTTAACATTTTCTCTTAGAAATTCCTTCTCTTTCAATTCATATGCAGAAATGGATTCAGAAAGTTTGGCTTCTTTTTTTCGTTCACTTGCCAAAAGATCTGCTTTTTCTTTTCCAAAGTATTTTGTTTCAATTTTATAGAGGTATTTTTCTTTTTCTTTTGAATCACCGATGGATGTGTATTCCTTATCTCGTAAGGACATTTCCATTTGGTAATGATCAAATTTATCTTCTCTCGATACTAATGAATCATAATAGTTTCCATAGGTTTTTTTCTTAAACTCTTCAAACTGTTTTACCCGCTGTTCTGCAGGCACATTTGTTGTTTGTTTTAAAAAATTGTTTGTTCCTTCTAAAAAAGAAACTTGAGCCTCTTCCATTCCAAAAATCAATTCTGCTTTATCGGTAAGAATCTCTCTTCGTTTGGATTTGATTTTTTCATACAATTCCATAAAGGAAAGGTCTGTTGGTTGTTCCCATTTTCTGTATTCTTCTTCATAACGGAAATACGAGACAAATAGATCTTTTACCTTTTCTTTGTCTGGTGATTCGTATTCGGAATCAATATAAGCAAGGATTGTCGCATTACACTGTTCAGGTGTAAAATCTGGATTACATTTACGACGTAAAGCCCAAACTTCCCAAACAAAATTGACTTTGCCTGATTTCAGATCATCGAGTAATTCTAAATAAGGTTTGGTTCTGTCTTCTCGGAACGGAGAGATGGCTTCGTCCCAAAAACCGTCTCCGTTGCCTAAGGGAGAGATCCGATCTGCAACCATTTGTTCTTCGGGAGAAAGTGAATCTTTTTTATCTCCTTGTGATTCGTTTGGTTTTAAGAAATAGAGTAAACTTAAGAACAGTACAAAGAAAAGAATGATGATGAGAATAATTTTTTTAAAATCCATTTGTGTGAATGAGAGAACCTTGGGAAGTATTGAAATGATTTGAAGAGGTCAAACGAGAATCGATTGTAGAATGAAAAAGCCGATGTTTCCACCGGCTTTTCGTTGCGGATTCTAGATTACTTATAATCCAGCTTTTGCATTTTTTGCGATGTTCAAGTACCAACCTTGCACATCAAAAAAGTTTTGTCCGCTCCATGCCAAGTTAGTTGCTTGGAGGTGGTCAATCCCTGTTGCATACCAATATGCATTCGGAGTTCCTTTCCAAGCACCCCATTTTTGGGAATTGAGTGGAACTACTCCGTCATTTCCTCCACCTAAACCATAAAACAATCCACCAGCCCATGTGATTGGGTGAGTGAGTGCCATGATTGGGTGTTGGATGAGGTCTGCCCATGCCATTTGGCTACCGTAAGAATAGTATTTGATTCCAGATTTGTTAGGTGAGTTTGTATTAAATGTTTTTACATAACTGACAGTTAAAGACTTACCCATGGCAATGGCATCCTGCGGACGACCATCACGATACACTAGTTTTGCAAGTAAACCAAGTGCAGAGTTTGCAAAAGGTTGTAACCAACTAGGAATCACTGCAAGAACGATGTCAGCCATCGGTGCTCCTTTGTGGAGGGAGTTGATTGTGGTAACCGTTTGTGTTTTACCAGCAAATCCTAGGTTTGAAACCATATAACGAATCACAAGCCCACCTTGGCTGTGTCCCATCAAATGCACCTTGGAACAACCGTTTGCTGTCATCCAAGTGTTAACTGCAGATTGGATTTGGCTTGCACGAGTAGGAA
This sequence comes from Leptospira kemamanensis, assembly GCF_004769665.1. Classification (GTDB taxonomy): domain Bacteria; phylum Spirochaetota; class Leptospiria; order Leptospirales; family Leptospiraceae; genus Leptospira_A; species Leptospira_A kemamanensis. Next base: position 178,829 of record NZ_RQGG01000007.1, on the reverse strand, counting down.
TGGAATTCGTCGCAGAACTTCCAGGTGTAGTTACTTTTGCACCTTGGCTACGTAGGTAACCATCAAGTCCTCCCCAATACTTAACGAGTCCACCAGCGAGTCCTTGTGTGTCGTCAAAACCAAGGATCCCGTGAACGAGAGCGATGCATTGGCCATCCAAAGGACCAGCAAACAGACCTGATGTGGGGAAGGAGAGAAGGGTCGCTAAAAACCCGATCACTATTTTCTTTTTCATATTTCACCTGAACTTTCTATGTTTTGGCTAAATTAACCCACTTAGGCGCCATAAGTCAACTTTTTATGACACAACTATGGCAAATATTTCGGAACAGTGTTCCAAATCCCTCAGTTGACCCCATACGTGCGTTCTTCCGCCGCTCGAAAGTAACCACTCGCTTCTTCGTTTTTGATGATTTCAGCCTCTTCCCCAAAAAGTTGTTTCCGCATCGCGTCGAGCTGTTTTTCATCCTCAGCTGTCATTCCCCCTTTCTTCGTAGAAAGTTGGTTTCGTTTCTCCGCATACTTCTGTTGGTTTTGCCAGGCTTTTTCCCTTTCCTCTTCTAGAGCATCCCACCGGTTTAAGGCCGCTTGGTCCATTCCCATGGTTTGGCGGATTTCACGAAGAGCGGACTTTCGTTCCCCGTAGGATAAAACCTTTAAGTCCTTTTGGACAGAAACCATAAACCCTTCTGTGAGTTGTTGGCGTTTGTTTTCCATAAGCCTTGGGTAGTCTTTGCCAAATTGTTCCTTTAGGGTCTGAGAATAATTGCTTAACTTGGCATCCAAATTTCCAGCAGGGCTTTCCTGGATTCGTTTGAGTGTGTCTCCAATGACAGTCATTTTCTTTTCCATGGCCCAAATCTGATCTGCCTTTTCACCGAAAAGGCGATACCGTTCTTTCCACATCATCTCACGGCGGGCTTCGTCAGACATGAGTCCCACCTTACTCATGTTTGCTTCCCTAAAACGATTGTAATTATAAAGACTTTCGGACATACGCATGAGCTCCAAAGCTTTATTTGGAAACGCGTATCCTAAAATCTGATTCAAAACTTTGACCCAATCGTTAGGATACAATTTGGGAAGGTCTTTCATCAGTTCTTCGATCAAGGCAATTTGAGCGGCAGGGTTATCAATATTTTTCCCATACTTTTCTTGTAAGATCCTTGCGATCTCTTCGATGGAATACTCCATGAGTTTATGATCTGCGTAGTCTTCTGGTAAGTTTGGTAATTCTTTTGACTCGGCAATTTTACCTTCAGCGAGAATTGCTTCGAAGTCTTTTTGGTTTTTGTCTTTGCCAGGCCTTAAGATTAAGATCGTTACAAATAGAATGATTAGGCTTGAGAGTACGCTATATAAGATTTTTTTATTTTGAAACATAATGATTGAATAGGAATGATAAAATGATTTGTCGGATAAGTGTTAAAAAAATTGAAATTGGCAGTAAGTTGTTTTCCTTACTGCCAAAGAGGTTGTTAACCGCCTTTTGTGACGATAAACTCTAAAATCGAAGCATAAAATTCTTCTTCATCAAATGTATCTGGTGGAACCCCTACCACATCTAAATGGTCTTGGCTTACAACAGATGACTTAGATGTCATTTGTGCAGACGTTGGTGCATTTAAGTTACTTACATAACCTAAGTTGGAATTGACAGTGATGGTATCAAAACAGATAGCACATTCATTGTATTGCAAACGATATCCCATTTGTTGTGAGTTGATCCCAACAAGTCCGTCATCATCGTTGTTACCACGAGTGCCATCCCCTTTACCGGCAGCACCATCGTTATCACAATCGTCTAAACAATAACCGTCTCCATCGATGTTGTAAAATCCTTCTTTGAGAAGGTATAACGCTGGATTGGTATTGATGCTATCTTGTGCTGTGATAATGGAACCCCAATACGCTGCGTTATTTGTATTCACATTATAATTTGTGTTAAATGCTTTCATACCGGTGGTGATCCCATCAGTAGATGAATAATCATTATAGACTAATTGTTTTGCCGCTGCGATTCCATCGTTTCCTGAACCATAAATTGCGTTTCCAAAAAGTTTCGCCAGTGCGTTCACAACAGAAGTCACACCAGGACCTAAATCTAGGATGTACTTTGCAGTAGGAGAACCTCTATGAGGGCTTGATACTGAAATTAAGACATGGACAACTTGTCTTCCGTAACGAGCCCGTAACACAGCTGCTGCTTTTCTTGCATCAATTCCCCCTTGGGAGTGACCAATGATATTCACTTTGGTGGCACCAGTGGAAGTCATATAGTTTTGAATGCGATCAGCAAGTTGAGTTCCTCTTACTTCTGAAGATTGGAAGGGAGTGACACTTGCCGCTAACGCTTTTTGATTGGAGCTTATGCTACCGTTACACGCTGTTTCCAAAAACTCGTCACAAGGATCTCCAACGAAGGTACCGTAGTCGTTACCAAAGTAGTAGTATCCGAGTAAGTTGTCGAATCCAGACAATCCATGTGCGAACACAACTGGATAGACTGTTTTTCTTGCGCCTGCATGGACCCCTGTTGTGAACAATAGGAGTGCGAGAAGGCAAACAAGATGTTTCTTTTTAGAGTTCATAAATCACCTCTGAACAATCTACAGAGATCATACAATCTGAGGAAATAGTCAAGTTAATTGTGTTAATTTTGGGTCATTTTATTATTTCGTGACATACTTAGTACTTATTCTATTGATTTTGCCAAATTTAAAACATAACTTCGGGAATTGCCTAGAGCGAAGGACCCTCTGCAATTGAATCTCCCAACCTGTGTCGTGTATTAATGGGTGTGTGATAGGATCTCCCCACTTCCATCATCTACTGGAAATGACAAACAACTTGTTTGGATTTCTCTCCGGAAGGTGGAATGGCTAAGGTATGGGTGGATTCTACTTTAGTCTCAACTGCAAATGTCTCGGGAGGTTGTGGTGTTTTGGAACAAGCACATTTTGGTTTGTATGCCTCTCCCACTCTCAGTTCAGGTTCGATCTATAATGACGATTTACGGATCCAAGAAGTAAGTGTATGCCCGTAACAATAAAATCTTCGGATTAGAAACAAAACTTTGGTTAATCCTTTGCCAAGAGTTCGGTTTTGGTTTACAAACCTAACTCTTGTAAGTGTTTGATAGGCCTGAGAGTGATGGAAGGGAACATACCTTCCACTTCTTTCCAATTGCCATGAGGTATGAACACTTGGCTGATTCCAATCCCTACTAGTTCTTTGATGCGTAAACTGATTTGGCCCACACTTCGCACTTCACCAGAGAGACCCACTTCTCCCAAATACCCTGTTTCTCTTGCAATGGGTTTGTCCCGAAAGGAAGAGACAATGGAAGCAGTGATGGCAAGGTCAAGACTTGGTTCATCGATACTGAGTCCTCCTGCCAAATTGCTAAAGATATCTGACTCCGAAAGGGGAAGCACCAAATACTTTTCGATGACAGCAGATAATAAAATCACGCGACGATTATCGAGACCTTCTGCCATTCGTCGTGCTTGGCCAAACGAAGATTTTGTGACTAACGCCTGTACTTCGACACTGATGGCACGAGAGCCTTCCATCACCGATGATAACACACTCCCAGATCGTTCTTCTGTTTCTTGCGAAATAAACAAACGGTGGCGATCAAGGACCTGTTTCAAACCTCCAAGCACCATCTCAAAAATCGCAGTATCTCCCACGGCACCAAATCGGTTTTTCACGGCACGTAAAATGCGGTAATAGTTAAACCTGTCTCCTTCAAAGTACAATACAGTATCCACCAAATGCTCTAAAACTTTAGGACCTGCAATTTGGCCTTCTTTTGTGATATGGCCAATAAGAAAAATAGGAACTGACGTGCGTTTGGCGGTCTCTAAAAATACTTGGGATGACTCGCGAAGTTGTGTGATGGTGCCCGCTTGGTTCACAAGGCTTTCTTTTAAAATGGTTTGGATGGAATCTATGAAAACAACTTTCGGTTTTAAGTCCGTGATCATTTGAGAGATGTTTTCAGCAAACACTTCGGAGGACAAAAGGATATTCTCCGAGGACACTCCCATTCGTTTGGCACGTATCCCAATTTGAGAGGCGGACTCTTCTCCTGAAATGTACAATACTTTCCCTTGGTCTGCAATGTTTTTGGCAATTTCCAAAACCAAGGTGGACTTTCCCACTCCAGGCTCACCACCAACTAACACCAAACTTCCAGGTACAATCCCTCCACCGAGCACCAAATCCAATTCGCTAAATCCAGTATGGATACGGGTATGGGAATCACTCACCACAGAACCTATGGATTTTGGTTCGGTGTACTTTCTATCTTTGGGTGGGAAACCTTTCGGAGAATCAAATCTTCCTTGGGATGTGGAATTTACTTCTTCAATTTGGTTCCACTCTCCACAGGATGGGCATTTGCCTGCCCACCGACTAAAGGTATCACCACAAGCCTTACATTGGTATTGAGGAAGTTGTTTTTTCGCCATCAATGTTCAAAGAGATTATAAACTTCGAGTAAATCAAGTTCCACTTGTGTTTCTAAAAACCCAAAACATTTTTCCGCAAGAGCAAATCTGTTTTCGCGGATCATCATCTCGGTTAAAATCGATTCTAAAGAAATCAAAAATCGGACATCGGTGGAAGCATAATCAACTTGGTCTTTCGTTAAGATCTTTTTCCCCCAATCGGAGCTTTGATTTTTTTTGTCGATGTTTTCTTCAAAAAACTCTCGAATTAGCTCTTTTAACCCGTGTTTATCGGTATATGTGCGAGCGAGTTTACTTGCTATTTTTGTACAGAATACACTTTGCACTTTGATACCAAGTCTTGCTCGTAAAAAAGTCATGTCCATACGAGCAAAATGAAAGATTTTTGTGATGTCTTTTGATTCAAATAATTTTTGGATGTGAGGGGCCTCTTTTTGGCCAGGCAAAATTTGCACTAAAGCAACTTTATTTTTCGAATCGGAAATTTGTACAACACAAAGCCTATCCCTTCTGGGATTGAGCCCCATCATTTCGCAATCCACTGCTAACCGGTCGTCTTTTTTAAATGCTTCAAAAAAATCTTCGTTAAGATCTCCTTGTAAAACGACTGGTTTTATAGTTGAACGTTTTTGGGTCATAATGGCTTACTATGGAAACCACCCTAACAAAATCATCAAATAGATTTTTCCAAGATGAAAATTCAATATAGAGTTCATAATTCCGTCACCATTTCCAATTTCCTGCCTGTCAAAGCAGGTGTTTTCCAATCCGAATGTAAAAAATTCGAACTTTTGCTCAGCACCACAAAAGATTCCAAATTGGGCACAGTTCTCAGCCCCAAATTGATTTGGCGCGAAAGCACGAGACCCGAGGTCGGTTTTTCCGTTGATCATCTCGAGTTAGAACTTTCTGACTTACCCGAGGGAAATGGATTTGGCCTCTTCCAACATGGTTACCAGTCCTGGTCCATCTCGAGAAAGATGGAGAGTTCTGACACCGACAGGTCTCCCTTGTTAAAGTTTTTGCATTACTCGCAAGAAAACGTTTATTCCAAAAACGAAGCCAAAGTGGGAAAATTCATTTCAGAATATCTTACACTTCTTTATAACAAAGAAAACCAAAATGGTGTATTATATGCACCTCTCGAAGCTGGTGAATTTGGAACCAAGTTTGAAGTGATCTTTAGTGCAGAGGGAAACGTAACATCCGTTAAAGTAATTTACGATATCCATTGCCTGCCTGATTTGCGTCCGAATGCAAAACTCAATATTTCAAAAATCAAGGTATTGTTTTTTAATGGAAGTCCCGAAACCAAATTACTCAAATACTTTGAGGAACTCGGGAAAAAAGAAGGCCCAACCAATTTACCCAAAAAAGTGCCAACAGGTTGGTGTTCTTGGTATTATTATTATACTGGCATTGATCAAAAAACCATTTTAGACAATCTAACAAAAGTTAGAGAGCTTAATCTTCCTTTTGAATTTTTCCAAATCGATGATGGTTACCAAAGAGAAATTGGTGATTGGCTTTATCCCAATGACAAATTTCCAGGGGGCATGCGAATCCTTGCTGATGAAATCAAACGAGTTGGATTAAAACCTGGAATCTGGCTTGCACCATTCCTTGTTCGGAAAAAATCGGAATTCTTTCGTAAGTATCCAGAAGCAATTCTCAAAGATCAAAATGGCAAACCAGTGCCTGCTTTGTACAATCCACTTTGGGGTCGTGGATATACTTACGCATTGGACATCACTCACCCAACTGCACTCGCTTACATTGAAAAAGTTTTTACCACAATCGTAAAAGAATGGGGTTACCCTTATCTAAAATTAGACTTTTTGTATGCAGGTCTTTTGCCAGGTGATGTCTATAACAAAAGTTTATCACCACAAGCAAGATACCAAAATGCTTTGGATCTAATCCGAAAGGTAGTCGGAAAAAACACATTCCTTTTGGGATGTGGAGCTCCTATGTTACCATCCATAGGTTATTTTGATGGAATGCGAATTTCTTGTGACGTGGCTCCGTTTTGGTATCCGCAAACGTTGCGTGTGTTTCTAAAAGACAGAAATGCACTTTGTACAGAAAAAGCACTGATCAACGATATCACAAGATCCTCGATGCACCGTCATTTGTGGTTAAATGATCCAGATTGTTTACTTGTTCGCAAAAAAAAGAACAAAATGAACGAAGCACAAACCAAACTGATGGCTTCCGTCATGGGAGTGTCAGGTGGTATGTTGCTTGTTTCTGATGATTTAACAAAATTAGAAATGGATCGATTGGATTTATTAAAAAAGGCCTTCCAACTCAACAGAGAATGCCAAGCCTATACACCAATCCCTCTTGGCATTTTTGAAAATGAATTCCCAACTGCTTTATATAACCCAGGTGGTTATTTAGGAATTTGGAATCCAACAGAAGTAGAGAAAGTGGTTCGGATCACATTACCTCCAGGTGTGAAAACCAAAGCACCGTTTCTCGATTATTGGACGGGAACACGAGTGGATTTACAGCCGGTTGAAGGTGGTTTTGAAGTCACACTCCCTGCCTTTGGATCCGTTGTTGTTTCTGTTTAGGAAAGAAAATTCATTGACGAGGAAGGAAAAAAACTTAGAATTCTTTGCAATTCGACGTAAGAGGTTTTTTATGCGTTCCATTAAAGTTTTTACATTGATTTCTGCATTGGCACTATTCATTGCAGTTAACAATTGTTCCTTCCTAGATTCTGCTTCCGGAAGTATTAGCCGTTTGACAATGTCTGTCTCTGATTCCACTTCTGCACTTGTAAAATCAATTTCTAATAGTATCTCCTCCATTTCTGAAGAAAGCAAAGAAAAAGTGATGAACGAATACCAAGAAGATATTATCGCAAGTGTTGCTCTTCAAATTCGTTACGAAAACCAAAAACAAGAATTGGAAAACCAACTTTCCCTCATCGCTAAAAAACATGGACTTGTGGCTTGGAGATCTAAATCAGCAACTTACATTGCGATTGGACAAGGCTTAAAACAAGCAAACCTAACTCCTTCTGAAATGAAACAAGTTGCAGAAGATGTTTCTAAACAAAACCTAACTGTTGCTAAATTGATCTTAGAAGGATACCACCTATAATTCAGTTTGCCTTGGGGCGGATCCGTTCCGCCCTATTCCTCATTTTCTTTTTTTCTACCTGCTTCTCGCTCTTTGCCTCTCCCAAACAACAGGAATATAGACGTTATGGATTTTTATACATCGATTCTAACTCTGGTCAATCCAGTGGTGGTCACTCTGCATTACTGCTCGGGGATCGTGTTTATCATCTGCAATATTCTTTTGAGGACCAAATCTTTCATATCGTACGAGAGAATTGGTATGATTTCCGTTTTCAATACGGTGTGATTGAAAATCGGAATATCGAATTTTATGAATGGAAACTTTCTGATCGTGCAAAACGAATTTTGCGACAAAAATGGAATGAATTGTACTTGGTGCAAGAAACTCATATCCAAAACCAAAAACGTTTGGAAGAAGAATGGGAATGGAAAGAATCCGTTCCAACAAAAGAACCACTTCGACTGGGAATACCAGGTTTTGGATATTTTACGAAGATAGAAGATTTGAATTCCACCTATACGGAATTATTTGCCTTCACCAATGATGAGTACCAAAAAATCAATGCTTCGATAGAGACTCTGAAGTCCCAAGAAAAAGATTTAAATTCCTTTCCTGTAAAAACAAATCAACCCCTGCCAGAAACCAAATCTGCGTTCCAATTGGTAGCAAGCATCCAAACGGAAACAAGTCTCTATATACAAAAGGAAAGGAAATCCTTTGTTCGTAAGTTTTTATTAAAACCAGTCTTATTATATGAACAAGCTTTTGTTCGTTTAGATCCAAATGAATTTGGATTTTCGGAAGAAGAATTGGTGATCCTTCAAACCTATCTCAAAGAACTAAAAAATGAGTTAAAAACCTGTTTATTTGTAGAAGATTGTCAAGATTGGGAAGAGATGACCTTACTCCTCAGGATCATTTATCTGCAAAAATCAATCGAAGAAAAATCCATTGTATTTCCTAGAAAAAATTTTGAAGGTTTTTCTTATATCGACTATGTCAATTTACCAGAATCCGTGTTTGCCACCAAACTGAAAGAATACAGCATCCTTCTTCGAGAAAAACGAAAAGAATTTTTATTATCTTACCATCCCATCCATTTTTATAATTGGGAATCCTTCCTTAGCAGGTATCTCAGTTTTATTGAAGGGAAATCCTATTCCGAAGGAATTGAATTCAATTGGGTCGGACAAAATCCTTATGGAGAAACCCAATCCTTAACCATACAAAAAAGGGAAGAGGATTCCTTACTTTCTGCCAAACAGAATTGGGAAGTTTATACAAAAAACGTACAAGGTTTGTATTCCTATCATTTGGTCTTTCAAAATTGTACAAATGAACTCTTCCAATATATGAATTTGATGTTCCCAGATGGAAAAATTGAAAACCAACAATTTTGGGATCCACTACACAGTTCTTGGATTCATTTCAATTTTGTTCCTTCCATTGCTGCCGTGAAATTAGCAAATAGCCGTTATACGGGACAAGTCAAAGTTTTTCCTTCCTACCGAAATTTAAAACGAAACAAAATCAAAAGTTGGAGTGAAAAAAATCTAAAGGAACGTTTTGTTCCCACAGCAACAATTTACAAACCCAATCCTTTAGATCATTCCTTTTTATTTTTTACCGAAGAGTCGATTTGGAATCGGCCGATTCTAGGTTTAGCCAATGTGGTGTGGGGAATTGGTTATACGGGTATGGGAATTGTGAAATCACCAATGGATCGAGGAAAATCCTTTACCAAAGGAACAGAAACGATCTTTTATAGCTTACCGGAACTTTTTTTCTTTAACATTCGGAAAGGTCATTTTCCATTGATAGCAGCTGAAGAAATTCCAGAAGAGTATTACGAAACAGAAACCGAATGAAATCTTTTTATTTTTTTATCCCTTATCTCTTTGTTTTAGGTGCGCAGTGGTTTCCATCGAAACTCTGGTTTTTCCCTGGAGAATCTTCCACATATATCACATTATCGATTGTGATGATTCTCATCCAAACACTCTGCCTATTTGGAAAGCGATTGGGTTTCTTCAATATCAATCACAATACATTAGAACGATATCTTCTACCGAATTGGATCATCGCTAGTTTCTATTTTTTATTTATGTTAATTTTTCCACTGCGAAACCGTAGTTGGGGAGATGGATTATTACTTCTTGAAACAAATTTATTAGAAACTAAACTTTTTGGTTTTCAATTCACCTTGGACGAAATTTTGGAAAGCATTCTCCACAGTGGACTTTCACAACTGCTCAATACATATCACATTACAAATGATCCCATCGTGTCGTATTCGATTCTTTCCTATGGGGTTGGTATTTTCTTTTTGTTTGGATTTCTACATTTAAGTAAAAACAAACCAAAGGATCTTTCCATTTTGTTTTTACTCTCTTCTGGTGGGATTTTACTTAGTTTTGGATACTCAGAGCATTATACCTTAGTCACTGCAGTACATTTCGGTTTGTATCTCTTTCTCAATCGATACACAAAAGCCCCTAAAGACAACGACATTCTATTGTATGGGAGCACAATCCTTGTCGCCTTAGCCATGTTATTCCATTTGGTTTCAGGTTACTTGGCGATTTTGTTGTTTTATTTATGGTATGTGCACTCACCCAAAGAAAAAAAAATCAAACATTTGTTGTATAATACACTGCTTGGTTCCTTGATTTTGATTCCATGGTTTATCTACTTTAGTATCATTCATGATCCAACAGTAGACAAAAATAGCACTCATCTCATCCATCCTCCCTTTTATCCGATGAAACGATGGATTTCTCTCAACCATTTCAAAGAAATAACCTCTGTCCTCTATTGGAATGCCTTTCTTTCTAGTTTTTATTTATTCTACCAATGGCAATTTCATAAAGACAAATGGAAACAATTCATTCAGAGACCTAATCACAAAGCATTGTTAGTTGTGGTTTTTTGTTTTTTCTTACACGGATTTTTGCATAACCCCCAATTGGGTTTTCCAGCTGATTGGGATTTGATGGGATTTTATTGGTTACCCATTACAGTCCTTGCCTTTTTGTATTGGAATCAGGAAAAAAATATCGATTGGGAATGGATTCCTGTATTTGTTTTTAGTGTTCTCATTGTGATGGTCTCTGCGATCAAACTAAACGAATCAAATCCAAAAGATGAACTGGTTTGGGAAATCACAAAAAAAGCCATTCAAACATATACGGAAGAAAATCAAAGTTTTATCCAAAGTCTTCCCAAGGAAGAGAAAAAGTTTTTTGCCAAAGGAGACTTTTTATTTTTCAAAGGAGAATACATTACAAAACAATTATGTGATTTCCCTGAAAAGAAAATCCTCATCGATAAAATGATCTTACACCGCAAAGATTGGAAAGATGGTTTTTTAAAAGGCAAGTTTCAATCCAAAGCAGATTTAAATGCCTTTTTAACAGAAGCAACAAAAACAAATGTATTGTATCTTAAATCTCTAGAAGCAAATATGATATGTCATCCGATGCTTTAGAAGAAGTATCCAAATATTGGATGTAATTGGATATTTCTGTTTTCATCGCATCAAAACGAGTTTCTCCTTTGGGTAATTGCACCAAGGTCTGCACTAAGGGATGAGTGCTTGAGGCAAGAAGTCCATCAGAATATAAAAACAATATATCACCCGACTCAACAGGGATTTCTTTTTCAGCAAAATCCATTTCTTTCAGAATACCGAGGATTTGACCTGATTGGTCTTGTAAGATCAGAGGAGCACGACTTTCTTTTTGAAACACAATCGGGAAAGGATGACCACCACGCGCATAAGTGATTTTTTTCTCTAAATGATTTACAACGATACTAATCGCTGTCATACTATGAGTTCCAATTTCATTACACAATTCACGATTCAATCTAGATAATAATTCAGATGGTCGAACAGTGGTTGTGCGAGCAAGTTCTTTGTGAATTGTAGTCATGAGTATGGCAATTAGACCAGAGGTAACACCATGACCTTCGATATCTCCCATCAGAATTAAGGTTCTATTTTCATCCAAAGGCAAAACTTGGAAAAAATCTCCTGAAACAAAACTCACAGGTCTTATCTCTGAATGAATTTTTCGTTTTAAAATCGGCAAATTCATTGTTTTTGACTGAATTTTTGCCGCAAGTCTTAGATCTCGTTTGATCGATTCATCCATCGACTCTTTATCTTTCAGAAAATTATAATACTCAAATGCTCTCGAAATGGCAGCTTCAATTGATTTTGTATGAAATGGTTTTAAAATAAAATCAGATGCTCTATGATATAAAGAAGATACAACGGTTTGAATATCATGTTCCCCGGTCATCATGAGAACTTGGGTTTTGGAATCGATTGCTTTGATTTTTGGTAATATCTCCAAACCGGATGTTTGGGGCATGTTGACATCTAAAAAGACAATGGGATTTTTTTCTCTTTCAAAGTATTCCAAACCTTGCAAAGGATTTGTGAAATACCGCACAAAGTATCCGAGTCCATTCACAATTAATTCTAAAGTTTCACAGATTTCTGTGTCATCATCTATGATCAGAATTTCAGGTTTAAAAGAATACTCGGACATCTACGATGATTATCGGATTTTGAACCGCTTATTTTGAGACCAATTGGAATTTTAGTTTTTCTTTTACTTCATCCACACGGCGAAAATAAGCTTCATGGAAAACTTTTTTTTCCAAATATGGGTCGGTGCATGATATCATTTCTCCATACTTCCACTCATATGGTTCCCCATTTTCATATTGAACTCTGTTTTGATGAATTTGAGAAGATAAACTTCTGAGGTTCGTGCCACGAAAATTTTTCACGAGCGCACGAAACGTACCTTCTTTTTCAGGATCAATGAACCGAAATTTCCGTGAAAATAAAACAGCATCATGGAAATATTCAGGAACATTAAAAGCACCAGAAGTTCCTAAACGTTTTGATAAAACTCGTATAAAATCTGTAAATTCGTTAAGAACATTGAGACCTGGATACTCTTGCCCAAAGTACAATTCCTTTTTGATATCACCTGGTTCAAAATTAATATTTTGAGTGAGTAACCAATCGATGTAAATCATTGGGAATTGTTCGTCATCCCCTTTTAACTGGAATTGTGATACTTTAAGACGAGTATGCACTAAAATCTTTTTAGTTTCAGTTTTGACATAGATCCGATTATCAAAGTCATTTAGAATTTCAAGTTCGATGATTGGATTATGGAATCCACGTTTTTCTACCGCAGAAATGAGACCAGCACTCACTAACAACTGTTCTACTTCATAATGAGTAAAACGATTGAATAACTTTGGTTCCATGTTTAAGGAAGTATTTAGCTCTTTTGATACATCTACTAAAGACAAATCATCTAAATTCAACCAATCGGTTTGGTTTTTCTTTTTGTCTGTAGATGAAAAAACTCCCATTATTTTTCACCAAAAGCGGTGATTGTATTGAAGTGAATTTCGACTGTGTCTCGAAAGTCACGTGCATAACCACCTGCCAAAGTCACAACACAAGGAATGTTCAATGACTCTGCAAACTTTCTTACCATTCGATCTCTTTCTTTCAGACCTTTCATGGATACTTTTAGTTCTCCCAGAGAATCATCTTCGTAAGGATCAGCTCCTGCAACATAATAAATAATATTCGAATCAAAATCTTTTCGAATTTGATTTAACGATGTATCTAATATCGATAGATATTCATCATCCTTTATGTTAGGCTCTAAATTTACATCTAAGTTAGATGTTTCTTTCTTGGGATAAAGATTTCCTTGGTGCATCGAAAATGTGTAAACTTTGTCATCATATTGAAAAATATACGAATTGCCATTCCCTTGGTGAAGGTCTAAGTCAATGATTAATGCATTTTGATTTGGTTTGGATTCGCGTTGTTTCCGTATGGCGATGGCAACATCATTTAAATAACAAAATCCTTCTGCTCTATCAGGAAAACTATGGTGGTATCCTCCACCCATATTAAAAGCAAATTGGTGTTTGGCGGAAAGTTCACTCGCATAAACCGTTCCTCCCACTCCATACATAAAACTTTCCACAATACTTCGATTTAACGGTAATTCCGAATACATGGTTCGGGTCGTGTGTTCAAAACTAAACAGATCGTCTAAGTATTCTTTTGTGTGGACAAGTTCCAATTCAGAGTCGTCTGCTTTTTTAGGTAAAAGGATGTCAAAGGAAGCATACACAGGATCTCTTTTGACACGATTGTATAAATGAGAATACTTATGAGCGGGGAAAACATGACCAGGTAATTCGAGGTTGTACGAAGAATGGTAAATGAGAGCGAGTGCATTTGATGCCATTAAATTGAACTTTTTCTCGAAAAATGACACAAGTCAATTCAATCCATACAATTTACTTGCAGGAAAAAACAAAAAAGCCAAGTTTAGGGTCTATGCCGGAAGACGATAAAATCCCTAAAAAACGCACTAAAATTATCTGTACCATTGGACCTGCCTCTGCAAATCGAGAAACGATTCTCAATTTAATTTATGCGGGTATGGATCTTGCTCGGATGAATTTTTCTCATTCTACACACGAATACCACAAGGAGATTTTTGAATTGCTCCGGGAATGTGAACAGGAATCGGGCAAATCCATTGGAATTTTGGCAGATTTGCAAGGACCTAAAATTCGTACGGGCAAACTCGGCGGAGGTCCAATTGAGCTCAAAACAGGGGACCTCCTTGCTATCAACAACCATGCAGATTTTATAGGAACAAAAGACGAGATCGGTTGTACCTATCAGTACATTTTAAACGACATCGATGTCGGTCATAAAATTCTCATTGATGATGGTAAACTAGCGTTTGTCGTAAAATCAAAAACAAAAGAAAAAGCCGTTTTAGAAACAGTCATCGGTGGCATACTCAAAGACAATAAAGGTATCAATTTACCAGGAACTCCCATTTCTGCGCCCGCACTTTCCGAAAAAGACATTGAAGACTTACAATTTGCACTCTCTTTAGGAGTGGATTACATCGCGTTATCATTTGTGAGACGAGCTAGTGATTTAGAAATGGCACGTCAATTTATGAAAGATAGTTATGCAGGCCTCATTGCAAAAATTGAAAGACCGGAAGCCATTCAAAATATTGAAGAAATTATAGATCTTTGTGACGGGATCATGATTGCGAGAGGTGACTTAGGTGTGGAACTCGATACCCAATATGTTCCAATCATCCAAAAGGAAATGATCACAAAACTCAACCAACGCGGAAAACCAGTGATCACCGCCACACAAATGTTAGAGACGATGATCGACAATCCAAGACCTACAAGGGCCGAGGCAAGTGACGTTGCTAACGCCGTGATGGATGGCACCGATGCTGTGATGTTATCTGGTGAAACTGCATCTGGAAAATATCCCGTTGAAACAGTTAAAACCATGACAAGTATCATCCAAGCGGCAGAAGAATCTGAAATTTATTTATCACATTTACGAAGTATGGATCGTTCCGAATTTGAAGTGGAAAGAACCGCTCTTGGAAGTGCCGCTGAATCCATTTCCAGATCCATCCATGCAAAAGCGATTATCAACTTCACAAGATCAGGTTATTCCTCTTTGTTATCTTCTGAATTTCGTCCTCTAAATCCGATCTATTCCTTCACACCTTTTTTAGGTACTGCAAGGAAGATGCAATTATTTTGGGGAGTGGAATCCTACGTGATGCCAATGATGGATAAATTTCCAGATATGATTGCCTTTATGAGTAAAACTTTAAAATCAGAAGGAAAACTAAAATCAGGAGATACGGTAGTGATTTTATCAGGTGCACCAGGATCTGTAGCACAAACAGTTGATTTTATTCAAATCCACAAGATTAAGTAACAAGGATTTTGCGAATGCCTTGGGCGGCAATAACACTTGTCGTCCAAGCATTTTGAAAATTGAATCCACCAGTAATCCCATCAATATCAATCACTTCCCCCACAAAAAATAATTTTGGACAAATTTTACTTTCCATGGTTTGGAATTGGATTTCTTTTCGGTTCACTCCACCTGCAGTCACAAACTCATCTTTAAAAATACCTTTTGCCACCATTTCTAATTTTTTTTGTGTGAGGTTAAGTGATAAAGTTCGGATTTCTGCTTTGCTTAAGTCCGAGTAACGTTTGTTTGCTTGAATATTAGATTCTTTTAAAATCCAATCAAAAAAGCGAGACGGCAATTTCCAATTGGGATCTGGATTTAATTTGTCTTTGGGATTGGTTTCCTTTTTTTTCAAAAATGAATCTTCTAACATTTGAGTGGATTCACCACCAACCCAATTCACCGATAAATCTACTTTGTAATTGGCTTGAAATAAGGTCCGTGCTTCCCAAGCAGAAAGCCTTAAGGCACAAGGACCACTTAAACCCCAATGGGTAATCAAAACTGGACCTTTTTGAGATTTCCCTTTTGGTAAAATTCGAATTTCAGCATGAGGAATGACAAGTCCTGTCAAATCTATGAGATCGGTATTGGCAAGTGTCAGTGTAAATAAGGAAGGAACAGGATCGATGATGGAATGACCTAGTTTTTCGATGATGGACCAAACCTTACGATTCGAACCTGTTGCCATCACAACAAAATCGAAATATTCTTCCTTCCCACCTTCCCATAAAATTCGAAAAACCTCTTTTCGATTTTCAGTTTGATAGATTCCAACTAATGCCTGTTCATATCGGATTGGGATTTTATTTTTTTGTAGTTCATTTAAAAAACATTCGATGATGGTCTCAGATTTATCCGTAGTGGGAAACATCCTGCCATCAGCTTCTGCTTTAAGAGTGACTCCTCTTTTGGCAAACCATTGGACAGTGTCTTTGGGTTGAAACCGTTCGAAGGCCCATCGTAATTCTTTTTGTCCGCGGGGATACTTTTCAGAAAGTGGTTCTGGCTCAAATAATTGGTGAGTTACATTACACCTTCCTCCCCCAGAAATTCTAAGTTTTGCCAAAGGTTCTTTAGATTTTTCGAATATTTGAATGGAAGCATGCCCATCCAACGCCTCATAGATTTGTAGGGCTACAAAACAACCAGAGGCACCTGCTCCAATGACTGCAATTTTGGGCACATTCCCCAAAACTTACCACTCTCCCGCATTGGGCATAGATACCCAAAAAAAATGGAGAGCTTTCTCCAAATTTTGAACACGAATCATTGTATGTAAATATTTCATAGGGTTATCGTTCTATGATTGATAAAAATAAAGAATCAGAAATAGCCAAGAGAAATACTTGGGAATTTCGATAGTAAGCCAAAGTTTTTTTCCCTCTAATAATTTTCCCAAGGAATAGAAGGAAAACACCAGTAATGCGAATACAGAACTGACTTCGCCAAGTCCATAAAGATGCATTCGTTTTAAGAAATACAAAGTCAGAACGGTGGGTATGATAAATTGAAACAGTAAAAACACTCGGTAACCAAATGTTCCGGCAGATTTCCGATACACTTGATTGTGCACTTTGTTTGTTAATTCTAAACGGTGATTAGACAACCAAACTTTTGGATCTGTCACTCCTCGATCCATCGCCATTTGTAAATCATCTGGGCGAACCGAAGGATAAGAGAAAAAAGAAACAATGCCTTGCCATTTGTTTTTGGTTTTGACCAAATCTAAAAACAAATCTTTTAATACATGCACATTTGCATTGATTGGATCGTAATTGTGTAATTGTGTAGTGAGTCCATACCTTGGTTCAAAGGTCTCTTCACAATAAGTCCCGAATAGTTTATCCCAAATGATAAAAACACCACCGTAGTTTTTATCAATGTATTCGGGATTCATTGCATGGTGGACTCTGTGGTGAGACGGTGTTACAAATATGGCCTCAAACCAATTTGGTAGTTTATCGATCGCTCTAGTATGAACCCAAAATTGATAAGTGCGATTCAAAGCATCAATGATCAGATAAGACTCCACAGGAAAACCCAAAACTGCCAGTGGTAGATAAAACATTCCAATTCCAATATTGCGAATAAAGGATTGCCTAAGAGCCACAGACAAATTGAACTCTTCACTGGAATGATGCACCACGTGTGAAGCCCAAAGAATTTTGATCTCATGGCTATAACGATGAGCTAAATAAAACAAAAAGTCTAATAAAACAAAAAGAACTATCCAATGGAGAGGAGATGTTGGAGCCAGATACACTTTAGCAAGTGTTTCCACACCAAAGGATAAATCATATAACTTGGAATAAACAAAAACAAGACCAAGTAAAATCAATCCATCAAAGATACGACTGAGAACTCCCAAACTCAAATCTGCAATGGAGTCCTCAAAAAAATAAAAATTCTTTTTTTGGATACGCGTATAAATGATCTCAATGATCATCAGTACGAAATAAAATGGAACAATCGTTTCAATTAGTCTCATTTGTTTACCTTAAGCATTTCAATTCGGCCATAGGAGTCGATGGGAAAGCAAGTCGCTTTCCATTCGATTTGTAAAAACATGTTCTAAGGAAGGAAAAGAGAACGTTTTCAATCGAAAACAATTTTGATGTTCGTTTTTGTATTTTAAGAAATTCCAAAAAAGAACAGATTCATCATTTCAATTGTTTACTAAGATCGGAATTCATTTCAGAAAAAGCATTACTAAAAGCAGTGTTCCATCCAATCACAAGAGACTCAGCATCTTTTTTCTCCATAGTGATTTGTTGTTTGTATGTTTTACGAAATACAGGTGAGGAGATGGAATCCTTGTCTTCATAAACGACTACTTCAAACTCAAGAACTGCTTTTGGATCTTTTGCCCTAAAATCTCCATATAACTGAGATAAGTTGATTTCGATAAAATGTGTGATACTAAGCCGAGTGTGTAAATTGGCATCCCATTCAAAATTACCCGAACGTATTAAAGATTTAGAAAACTCTTCTCTAAAATTATGAGATGGTGGGATAAAAAACCCATTATAAAAATCCGATTCGTAGACAACATTGTCTTTACGATACACGAACTCTTTTCCTTCAAATCTCGGAGATATAAATACCTTTCTCACTAAAAAGGTTCTAGGTTTTGGTGTTGGATATAGCTGTTTGGTATCAGTTGTTTCGATTAAAAAAAATCGTTTTTCTGGAAAGGTTTTTGTCACACCAAAACAATTCACCAAAGACAAAAAGATCAGGCAAAATAAAATCAATCCAAAACGTTTTCTCAGTTTCATTCGTATCATTTCCAAAGTTTAGACTTGTTTGGTGCATCTCCAAATAGGAACTGCGAAGGGTATTTTTTTGCATTGGCAGTGACTTCTTTTAAGTCTTCGGATGCAATTCGTAAGTTCTCAATCGAAGTGGAGATATCACCTTGGTTTGCGGCAAGTAAAGTATCCAATCGTTTTAATGTCGTTTGTAATTGAGTCACGGATTGATCCAATTTTTTAGGAAGGTTTTGGGATTCTGGGCTCGCGATGAGGGCTTTCACTTCCCCATTTGTTTTCCGTAAATCGACAAGAAGTGATGTTGCTTCTCTAGATAAATCACCAAGCCTTGCATCCAAAATAGTTTGGTTTAAGTTTTTAATGAGATCACCGACACCTAACAATATTTTATCGACATCCGCTTTTTCTACTTTGTCAAAAAATTTATCCACTGAAGCTGTAAATCTGGAGATGGTACTTGGGGCGGAAGGGATATAAACAGTTTTTGGTTCCCATTCGATGGACAATGGTGGATTTTTTTCTGGATTGAGATAATCAACTTCCAAATAGGCAGTCCCAGTTAATCCTTGTGAGGCGAGTCGAACTCTTAATCCACTTTGAATCATTCTTTGTACGGTTTTTTTTAAATCATTTCCATACACACCCTTTACAAAATCTGGCACAGACATCTTAATGAGAACATACCTACCGTAACGTAACTCAGTATCATTATTGAGTTTATCTGCATATTCATTTTGCACAAACGTGATTTCTTGTACGGTTCCTACTTTTACCCCACGATGTTTGACAGGGGATCCAATATCTAAACCTTGTACGGATTCATCAAAGTAAGTTTCCAAACTGACGGAACGTTGGAAGATATTTCCTGCAGTGAAGACGATGAGAAAAAGGATTAGAGTAAAAAAACTAACCAGGACAAAAACTCCAACTTTGAAATAAATTTTATTGGATTGGTTCATAAGGATACATCCTCCTGTGGGATTCGATTAAAAAATTGTCGTACAAATGGATCTTTTGATTTCTCTTTTAAGTCTTTGGGTTTTCCTTCTGCGATGATCCCTTTTTTAGATTTGTCGAGAACAATGACTCGATCGGCCATGGTAAACACAGATGGTAATTCATGGGTGACAATCACAAAAGTGACTCCTAAGGTTCTCGATAAACGAATGATTAAATGGTCGAGTTCCACACTGGTGATGGGATCAAGGCCCGCACTCGGCTCATCCAAAAATACAATTTCTGGATCCATCGCCATGGCTCTTGCTATGGCCGCTCTTTTTTTCATTCCCCCTGACAATTCAGACGGAGCAAGATGAGCAAATGGGAAAAGACCAACCATTTTTAATTTGGTCATCACGATTTCATTCATAATGGGCAAAGGTAGATTTGTAAACTCTTCCAAAGGTAATCGTATATTTTCTAATAAAGACATGGAACCAAAGAGAGCACTTTGTTGGTACATGACACCAATGCGATTCCAAATCCCTACTTTTTGTTTTCCTTCGGCAAGAACGATATCCTCTTCATCAATCCATATCCTTCCACTAAATGGTTTGGTTAAACCAATCATATTTTTTAGGACTGTTGATTTTCCACAACCTGAGCCACCGAGAATACCAAAAATTTCTCCTTTATATACATCAAAGGATATATCTTCCATAATGACAGTATGCCCATAACCAGTTGTTAGGTGTTCGACTCGAATGATGGGTTTGTCTTTCATATACGTAAGTAAAAATACAAAACAGAAAAGATTCCATCCAAGATGGATACAAGAATGATGGAACCAACCACGGCAGAGGTAGTTGATTCCCCAACGGCACCTGCACCAGATGCTGTTTTCAAACCACGGTAACATCCAATGGATGCAATGATCATCCCAAAAAAATAGGATTTGAGTAGTCCCCCTAGAATATCGGAAAGCCCAACAGCAATGTTCACCTGATTCACAAAGGTAATGAGAGGGAATCCAAAACTAATAAGCACCACTGCTCCACCAATGAGACCAAATAAATTGAACACGATGGTTAAAAGAGGAGTAACGATAAGAGAAGCAACAAGCCTTGGGATGATGAGAAATTGGACGGGAGGTAGACCCATCGTTGTAAGAGCATCAATCTCTTCCGATACTTTCATGGTTCCGAGCTCAGCGGCAAAAGCGGAACCTGAACGACCAGATAAAATGAATGCTGTCATCAGTGGTCCCAATTCTCGAAAGAGAGATAGGCCTACCAGGTTTGCCACAAAGATCTCAGCACCAAATTTTCTCATGGGAATGGCAGATTGAAACGACATGATGAGTCCGAGTAAAAACCCAATCATGGCAATGATCGGAAACGCATTCACACCCATGGATTCCGCAACTCGGAAACTATCTTTCCATCTAATTTTGGATGGGTGTAAAAAAGAACGCCAAAAGGAAACAGTAAGTTCCCCAGTAAAGGTGACTAAGTATTTAAATTCCATTAAGGAATCAATTGTCAGTTTTCCAATTTGTTCTGATTTTCGTAGGGCTTCGGCAAACTGTTCTTTGTATTTTTTGCTATCGTCGTTTGTGATATTCAATCGATATTGGAACTTTTCATCTAATCCAAATAAGGCGAACTGGATTTTTTTTGATTCACATTCGATTCTCACTAATTTCAAAAATGAAATTCCGGAACTGTCTGCTTCTCTTAGATCCTTCGCAAAAATGGAAATATTTCTGGGAGTATCCTTTTTTAACTGCTCCATAAAGGTATTCCAGTCTTTGGAAACTTCTATGGTGTTAAATACTTGGGGTAAGTGAATCTCAAGAGTATTTCCTTCCCACAAAAATGATGATTGCCTTTGGTTAGTTTCCACGTTCCAAACGTAAAACTAATTCCGAACGAACACTAGGCAAGTGATTTTATTTTACATTCTAAGGCATTCCCCAGAGTCTTCTATATTGATGGGGAACGTAACAATTCATCTGATCGCGTTTTCGGCAGGATTATCCTTTCTCTTTGCCCTGGGAGAATTTCTCCGAACAAAACTGAGTCGACAGGCCTTTGTGCAAGGTTTATTGTTTTTGTTTGCTGCTTTTTTCCAAACGCATACCTATCTTACTTCAACAGAACTGTACCGCCTTTACCCACATTTTTATTTGGTTCATTTGCCATTTACCGCTTGTATCGGCTCTCTTTTAAAACAGTATTTCTCAGAACTTTGGAATGAAAACCCAAACAAAAATCGATTTTCCTTTTGGGAACTCATACCAGCTGCCCTTGTTTTGGGATTGATGTTTCCTTTTTATCTTTCCTCTGCGGAAGATAAAATTGTGATTCACAATTCTTATTTAGAAAAGGGAGTTCCACTTCGATTCCAAATCATCATTTTACTTGCTGTACTTCCTATTTTTTATGCGGCTTATTATGTATTTTCCCATATGGTTCGTTATGTTCGATGGGAATCATTCAAAAAGTCGGCACACCTTCGTTTGGTGGGACTCGTTGTTGGTTTTGGTGCGATTGCAAGTGCTGTTGGAGTTTACACTTTATTCTTTCACGAGAGACATGGACTTCAAATTGTCTCGTTTTTTATTGCCTGTTTGGTGATTGGCATTTATCTTTTGCGTCAAAAAAGCCCTGAGTTATGGGGAGAAGTACAACGTATTGTCATTGAAGAAAAAAAATACCAAACCTCGCAGCTGGGTGCATTTGATTTAGATACCCTCCACCAAAGACTAAAGTCTCTTATGGAAACCAAAAAAGTGTATTTGGATGAAACCATCAATTTGGAAAAATTAGCCAAACAAATGCAGATGTCAGAACACCAACTCTCTGAATTCCTCAACATCCATCTGAAAAAAAGTTTTTTTCATTTGCTCAACCATTACCGGATTGAAGATGCAAAGGAACTCATCAAAAACCATCCAGAAAAAAACATTTTAACCATTGCTTACGAAGTCGGATTCCCATCCAAATCTACTTTTTATGATGCCTTCAAACGAGAACTGGGACAAAGCCCCAGTGAATACCGAAAGAAATTCAAAAAATAAAAACGAACGGATCGATTCGGAATCTTTTTTCCTTCCGAATTGACCGATTCGGTCGATCACACGAGAAAGGAAAGGTATGATAGGATGAGTCTAAAATAAGCCAGGAGAAAAGTATGTTTGGTGGTCCCGTTCAATGTGAGTTGGTTCTCGATTGTGTAACCAAAATTGGGTTTGCCCAAGGTGTTTTGAATTTAATCCGTTATTATCCGATCGCAGGCTTTGCTTTCCTTTTATTCTATGTTTGGCGAAAGGAATATTTTGAAACCTATCGCATCCAAAAATTATATCCCAAAGCAGAAAAAGTTTGGAAAGAGTTTCGCCAGTCCGCTGTTACTTTACTTGTTTTTACTTTAGTCGCTGTCACAAACATCACACTGATGAAAGCAAAAATTTTTCCAAGTTCTGTTTACTTTGGACCTGTTTCTGGTGTTTGGGAAATCAGTTATCTTTTTATCAGCTTTCTTCTCTTTACGATCTGGCATGAAACTTGGTTTTATTGGATGCACAGATTTGCTCATTTGAAAAAAGTATATCCCCATGTGCACTCGGAACACCATCAATCAGTAAATCCTTCTCCCCTTGCCGCTTACCGGTTCCAAGCGACAGAAGCATTTTTAGAAGCCATCTACATCATTCCATTTGTGATTTTTGTTCCGGTTCACTTTTATATAGTCCTCTTCCAAACCTTTTATGCCATGATCTTAAATATCTGGTGGCACCTGGGGTATGAGTTTTTCCCAAAAGGTTGGGCAACCCACCCCATCACCAAGTGGATCAATACCTCCACTCACCACAACCTCCACCACCAAAAGTTTCATGGAAACTACTCCTTGTATTTCAATGTTTGGGACCGAGTGATGGGAACCAACTTTCCCAATTACGAAGAGTATTACGAACAGGTGATAGGCGAAAGAGAAACGAAACGGAAAGAAAGAAAGTTAAAACGAAAACTCGGGGTAGAATCCGAACTTCTGACATCTTAAATAAATTTGGGTTGTCTCCTAAATTGGAAACTTACTGATTTCACTCCCTAAGTCTGCGGCAGGGATCGAGCGGAAATCCCTCCCCAGACCCAATGGATGGTTTTGTCCTGACAAAGTAAATTAAGGGGAGGATTGGAGGGAGAGCCCGACTCGGCATACGTTCCTGTTTGGTTTTCGGTTCCTTTGGGGCCGCCCCAAAAAAAACAGGCAGAGGTGACATAAATGTCTTTAGGAGGAAGAAAAACCGACCGAAAAGGAAACTAGAGAGGAAGAGAAATATGTTTGAAGCAACACATTTCATGAAAACTCAAGACCTTTTGGAACGAGGGCTTGGCGCGGCGACACTGAAACGAAAGGTGATCTCCGATAACATTGCCAATGCGGACGTTCCCCATTTCAAACGATCCGAAGTGGTATTTGAATCCATGTTAAAACGTGCGATTGAGTCTGAAAAAATTGAAAAAGACAAAGCGGTCCCAACCAAAATCACAAACGACCGTCATATAGAATTCTTTAAACCGCTCGACTACCGGGATGCCAAACCCAAAACCAATTTGGATTACCTCACTACAATGAGACCAGATGGAAACAATGTG
The DNA here is from genome assembly GCF_004769665.1 of Leptospira kemamanensis. Taxonomy (GTDB): domain Bacteria; phylum Spirochaetota; class Leptospiria; order Leptospirales; family Leptospiraceae; genus Leptospira_A; species Leptospira_A kemamanensis. The sequence continues at coordinate 154,510 of NZ_RQGG01000007.1, read as the reverse complement.
GACATCGAAAAGGAAGTGGTTGAGGCCAACCAAAACCAAATGAGTTATAATATCATGATTGATCGGTTAAACCAAAACAACCGTTTGCTTAACATTGTGATGAGAACCAATTAAGGAGTAAACTATGGGTATGTTTGATTCGATTAATATTTCTGCCACGGGTCTTTCCGCACAAAGACTCCGAATGGATGTGATCTCCAATAACATTGCCAACTCCACAACTACAAGAAATACCAATGGAGATGGCCCATTTCGTCGTGACCGCGTCATTCTAACACCGATCAACCTCCGCACCCAATGGAAAAGCCCCGTGTATCCATTTGGAGTGGCTCCTGGCGAAGGGAAAGGGGTCAAGGTGATGAAAATTGAGAAGGACATGAGCCCTCTTCGATTGACCTACGACCCCACTCACCCCGATGCCATCCAAACGGGGCCCAAAAAAGGATATGTGGAACTGCCAAATATCAACATCGTCACAGAGATGACGGATATGATTTCGGCTTCTCGTTCCTACGAGGCCAATGTCCAACTCATCAATGGTTCCAAAGCCATGATGAACAAAGCCATGGAAATCGGCCGAGCGTAAGTTTCGGTCGTTTCTTGAGTCTTTTTTTTATGAGACATAATTTTTTACTTTAGGTTTCCTGACGTTTACCGATGATTTGAAAGAGGAATCACCCATGTCCATTGATCGCATCACTTCCTTCTCCTCTCAAACTTACAAACCGCACTCCCTTCTTCCCCAAGGGGATAAAGTCGGAATCCTTCGTTCTGATGATCGCCATTATGGAAAAACCAATGAGGCAAAATCACCTGACGAAGTGGCGGGCACATTTGCAGATGCTTTGAAAAAAGCCTTTGAACAAGTGAATGACCAACAAGTGGAAGCGGATGAACTCACTCAAAAGATTGTTTTTGATCCAAACTCAGTGGAACTCCATGACGTGATGATCGCAGCAGAAAAAGCAAGGATCTCCCTCACCTTCGCGAAAACCATGTCAGATGGATTCGTAAGAGCTTACAGAGAACTCACAACATTACGATAATCTAAATAGTTAATAACCAATGTTTGTTGCCCAAGTCTTCAATTGATTGGGCGACCGAACACTCGTTCCACGGTTTCAAATCGAATTCGGATTTGGTCATTTGGTCCGACCTTCACACCTCGTTTCAGCTGCATTCCATCCATTCGTTCTCCATTCACATAGACTACCCAACCAGCATCCCAAGAATTTCGGATTCCATTCACTTCCATGATTTCTTCAGTTCTGTTTGTGGAGATAAATCGCATAGAAGGATCTTCTTTTTTGGACAATTCCGCAAGTAGGAAGAGTAAATCCTTACGATCCAAAAGAGAAGAAGGAATGGATTTGGTTTCTTCAAAGTCTTTTGACAAAAAATGGATTTGGATTTCTGGTTCTTTGGATTTGTTTGTTTTCTCGGAAGAAAAACAATTTACAAAAAAAACAATGCAGATCCCAAAAATGATAAAGGCTTTACAATGAAACAAACCTTGCACTTGAATTTGTTCTAACATTCGTTTTGAAAATGGTTTAGGATTCATTCTTAGGGATCTAAGAATGTTTTTCCGATTTTTCAAACGCATAGACCAAACCTTGAGCATTCAAATTCACATCCAATCGCAAAAGGGACCAATCTTTCTCGGTGAGAGAAACAGAATTTCGATTGGCCAATGACTGGATCATGAGTTCCACTTGTTTTTCCATAAAGGAAAGTCGATTTTCTTTAGGAATGTTTTTGAGTTCGAGGATGGCATTTTGGCAGTGATGGATTCCAATTTTTAAATCTTCTGCACTCTGTTTTAAGTTTTGGATCTCACCAAAATGAGTCAAATAACAAACATTAGCCCCTGTTCCCATAATTAAATCAATGGAATGCATGGCTTCTTTGGCATCAAAGTCAGTGGGAGTTGTCGTAGGAAAAATAAACGATTTTCCGTTTTCCAAATGAGGGTATGAAATTCCAAACGAATCACCAGTGAAGACACCATTCAGTTTTTTATCATAAATACAAAAGTGGTGGTTGGCATGACCTTTGGTGTAAATGAATTCAAAACTATGGCCTCTCCAATCCAAAAACTCACCATCTTCCATCACTCGCACTCGTTCTTTGGGGATGGGTTTGATCTCTCCATATAATTTTTGGAAATTTTCTTTTCCATACACAGAGGTTGCACTTTTGATGAGAAGGCTTGGGTCGATCAAATGTTTGGCAGTTTTGGGATGGGCAAGTAAGACCGCATTGGGACAAGATTCAAGTAAGGCCCAAGCCCCACCCGCATGGTCCAAATGGACATGTGTGACAATGATATAATCTAAGTTGGATGGACTCACATTTTGTTTGTCCATCACAGAAAGAATTTTTGGAATCGCATGAGTTGTATTGGTTTCCACCACAATTCCATGCCCTTCTTCTTCGATGAGATAAGCCGAAGCAACCTGTTTTAACTCAGCATATTCCGTATCAATGGTTATAAAAGATCCCATACGCAAACAGTATGGGTTGCAAGAACCACTTTGTCAGCTTAAATTCTTTCCTAAAAATCGGATCTCTTTTGCCCATCTAGCGGGAACTCAGATTTTTTTAGAGTTTAAGAATTTAAGGTCGCAAAATGTTCTTTGTTACTTTGATAGAGTTTTTGAAAGACAGAAAAGTTTCGATCATAGATGGCTTTTAGCTTGGGGTTGGGAATCCATGTTTGGTCTACTGGAATCATTTGTTTGATGTCCTCGTATTCTTTGATGTTTCCAAGTCCTAGTGCTGCTATGGCAGCGGCTCCCATGGCTCCCACATTTTCCGCATGGACCACCCGTTCGATGGTTTTCCCTGTGATGTCAGCTAACATTTGACAGATGAAGCTCGAACGAGCCACTCCCCCTACAAAACGAATGGAGTTCGAAGTGGGAACTTTGGCATTGGATAATTCTAAGATCCATCGTTTGTGAAAAAGAATTCCTTCAATCACAGCTCGAATCAAAACTCGTTTTCCCGTATGTAAGCTGATATTAAAAAAGATGCCTCGTGCTTTTGGGTCTTCAAAAGGACAACGGTTTCCATGTAACCAAGGAGTAAAGATCACACCTTGCGAACCAGGTTCGGTGTCTTTGATGGAATCAAACATAAACTCAAATAAACTCGCGTAAACAGCATCGGGCCCATCCGTGATTTTCTTTTTCTCTAAGTACAAATCAATTTCATCTAGTGCCAAATGGTCTTTGACCCATTGCAAACATTTGCCAGAGGTTTCTTGTTCTCCAAAATAATTATAATATCCAACTCTCGCACCCACAATGGAAGCAATCCTCGCATTGATATCAACGGTTCTCTTTTTGGTGACTGTGCCAATCCATCCAGATGTTCCTGCATAAATATGTGTGTCTCCCTCTGACACTGCTCCCGCACCCACGCCGATGAGTGAGGCATCTCCACCACCACCAAACACAGGTGTATCGGCCTTTAGTCCTAAAAACTCAGCTGCTTCCTTTGTGAGTCCTCCCACTTTTTCTTCCGCATTGATGAGTTCTGGTAAGTGTTCTCTGCGAATTCCGAATAATTTACATAACAGTGGACTCCAAATTCCTTTGCCTTTTCTTGAATTGTATAAAAATGTAGCAAAGGCAGAATCCCTAGTCATCACAGCTTTGTTTGTGCACTTAGCAATTAAGTATTCTTTGACATCAAACCACCATCTCACCTTACTAAAGTTATCTGGTTCGTTTCTTTCCACCCATTTGTATTTCCAAATTGGATCTTTTACACTCGCGGCCACTGCTCCCGTGATCCAGAGGGATACGAGAAGTTTAAATGCGTTGATGCCTTCGATTTTAATACCATGTTCAATTCCTTCCTTCATTTCTTTTGTGGCTCTTTGGTCCATATAACTCATCACATTTCGAACAGGACGAAAGGATTCGTCCGCAAGCACAAGACCTTGCATTTGAGAACAAAATGAAATTCCATGGATGTTCTCTTTGGAAAGCTTAGATTCGCTTAACACATATTTTGTTGTATCTCGCATCGCTTCCCAAAAGTCCTCAGGATTTTGTTCGGCACCACCATTTGGCAATAATTGGATCGGGTATTCTTTTGTGGCAGAAGCAAGCAAACTGAGGGTAGTTGTCACCCGAAAGAGGCAGGTTTTGACCCCAGTGGTGCCAATGTCATAGGCCAAAATACAATCTGAATCCATAGAATCTCCTTCGCCTCGGCAATCGAAACTTCCCATTTTCTCCTGAATTGGGTTTTCTTTGCCTAAATTTGGCATTTTTCTCTCCCAATAGGAAAAAAGTGAGTGATCACTCACAAGGATTGATTAGGATCAGCTCCGTTGGCAATCGATTTTTGATTCCCCTCGTTCTTTTCTGAAAAGAGGACAAAGCGGGCGACAAAAGGGATCCGATGGAATTGCAGTTTCTAAGAGAAGGATGGGAGTCACCACTATGAACCAAATGCCTGTGAAAGTTTATGGATATCGTTGGGTGGTATTATTTTCCTACATTGTGATCACAGCGACGATTTGTTTGCAGTGGTTGTCTTTTGCTCCGATTGCCAGGGAAGCAAAAGAGTTTTACCAAGTGACTCCGTTGCAAATTGATCTATTGTCCTTAGTGTTTTTAGCTGTTTTCGTTTTCATCGCCATTCCTGCCTCGTATGTGATTGATACCTATGGAATCAAAATTGGTGTTGGATTTGGTGCGATCCTAACAGGTGTTTGTGGGCTTCTCAAAGGGTTGTATGCCGCAGAGTATTCTGTTGTCCTAGTTTGTCAGTTAGGTCTTGCCATTGCCCAACCATTCCTTCTCAATGCTGTTACCAAAATCAGTGTGTTATGGTTTCCTATCCACGAACGAGCCACATCCGTCGCCTTGGGAACACTCGCACAGTTCCTCGGAATCATTCTTGTCATGATCCTCACCCCTATCCTCTTACACAGTGGAAACACGATCCCAGAAGTGATGATGGTGTATGGGTTTGTTTCCATGGGGAGTGCGATTCTTTTTTTACTCCTCGTAAAAGAAAAACCTCCCACCTCACCAAGTACACACGGCGAAGACCATGAACTCAGCTTTCTCGAGGGAATCCGTTTTTTATGGAAACAAGTGGACATGAAAAAAATTCTATTTTTGTTTCTGATTGGACTCGGAGTGTTTAATGCCGTGAGTACTTGCATTGATCAGATTTGTGAAATCAAAGGATTAAATACAGAAGAATCAGGGCTTGTGGGTGGTGTGATGCTCATCGCAGGGATCCTAGGTGGTATTTTGATTCCTCCCCTCTCTGACAAATTCCAAAAACGAAAACTATTTTTAGTCATCGCGATGGTTGGTTTTTTATTTGGACTCTCTGTTTTTGTTTTATTCCAAGGATTTATCCCCTTACTCATTGGATCGATTGTGATTGGATTTTTTTTACTGGGGATCGGTGCACCCATTGGATTCCAATACTGTGCAGAGATCACATCCCCTGCTCCAGAGTCCACCTCACAAGGGTTACTACTCCTTGTGGGCCAAGTATCAGGGATTGTATTTATCTTAGGGCTTAATTTTTTTGGAATGGTATCGTTTTTATATGTGTTACTTGCGTTAACTGTCGTGACGTTAGCACTCGTATTCCGACTCAAGGAAAGTCCGTTTATGGAACCCTAACCACCTAAGGCACGCCGTATAAATTTCATGACTGAATTTACAACTGCTTCATCATCTTCAAATACATCATCACCCAAATAAATTTTCATCCGTTCTTTGTAATATACGGTGGCGTAAGAAAACTGTAAGGTCATAAAAAGATTATCGAGTAAAAAGGCAGATAGGTTACTATCTACATCACTGGCAATGGTTCCCTCTTTTTTTGCGGAACTGATCATCTCAATATAACATTTTGCGGATAAAGATTCGAGCTCACCTGACAAACGCGTGATGAGTTCATAATTACTTTCTGTTGTCATTTCGTTATACAATCGAATGATGTCTTGGTTCATCCGAGAATGGCTTTGGATGATCCGTACAATTTTTTCTACTTTGCCAAAAAAATCCAAATCCATGGACAAAACAGTTTCTAATGTTTTTTCTAATTGGGTGATCCCATAATCAACAACAGTGAGGAAAAAATCCTCTTTGGTTTCAAAGTATTTGTATAGGGAACCGACGCTGATTCCAGCTTTCTGTGCAATGGTATTGGTATTAGCGCTTGTGAAACCACGGTTGGCAAACTCAGAGATGGCGATGGATAAAATTCGATTCCGTTTTTCTTCCGAAATCCGTTCGAAACTCTCGTTAAAATGTTTTGTGTCTGCCATACCCATCCCTGTCCTATAAATGAAAAAAGGCTGGATTTCTCAAGGAAATTGATCGTAATTCCCAAAGAATCTCAGAAACTTTCTAGATTTTCCATTTCCTTCTTGACAATGAGTGATGACTCACTCATTGTCAAGTAAAAGAACACGGACGAGGAAACATCGTATGGCCACAGGCTTTTCCATCAATGAATACCCCAATGTAGACCAAGTTTACAAAGACTTACGGAAATTAATTTCCCTACCGATCCGTTCCATTCGCAAAAACGAAATGGAAAACATCATTCAGAACTACTTTGAAAAAAAATGCAGTAAGTCCAAAGCCATGATCACAAAGGCTTCGGAATACATCCCAGGTGGGGTCCAACACAACTTGTCTTTTAATTTTCCTTTTCCCCTTGTGTTCACAAAAGCAGCTGGAGCCTATTTATATGATTTAGACGGAAACAAATACATCGACTTTTTACAAGCAGGTGGACCCACAGTCCTCGGCAGTAACCCTACAAGTGTTCGTAAAAAAGTAATCGAACTATTAGATTCCACAGGGCCAGTCACTGGACTTTTCCATGAATACGAATACAAACTCGCCGAAAAAATTGTCGAACTTGTTCCTTCTGTGGAAATGTTTCGCATGTTAGGTTCTGGTACAGAAGCATGTATGGCTTCTATCCGAGTCGCAAGGCTTGCTACGAAAAAGAAAAACATTGTGAAGATGGGTGGTGCTTACCATGGATGGAGTGACCAACTTGCCTATGGCCTTCGTATCCCTGGCACAAGGCATTTTGAAGCCAATGGGGTTCCAAGATCTATTTTCAAATACACACAAGAATTTTATCCGAATGATCTGAACTCACTCGAATCCGTTCTCAAACGGAATCGTTTTTTTGGTGGAACCGCTGCTGTTCTCATCGAACCAGTTGGGCCTGAAAGTGGAACAAGACCTCTTGATAAAGATTTCAACAAAGGTGTCAGAGAACTTTGTAACAAATACGGTGCCCTTCTTATCTTTGATGAAGTGGTAACCGCATTTCGAATTGGTTTAAGTGGAGCACAAGGGTATTATGGTGTGGATCCTGATCTCACTGTATTTGGAAAGGTTGTCGCGGGTGGTTATCCTTCTGCTGGTGGTCTTGGTGGTAAAAAAGAATATATGAAATATGTATCGGCAGGATTACAAACTGGCACCAAAAAGGCGTTAATCGGTGGAACGATGGCGGCAAATCCACTCAGTTCCCTTGCAGGATACTTCACACTTTGTGAAATGGAAAAAACCAAAGCCTGTGAAACATCTGGAAGGGCTGGAGATAGACTGACGAAAGGATTACAAAAACTCATCCAAAAATACAATCTTCCCTTTGTTGCCTTCAACCAAGGGTCGATCTGTCACCTAGAGACCGTAGGTACAATGTTACTCGATATCAATATCAAAAAGTTTTGGACCATTAAAAAAACCATTGCGGAAGCCCACAAACGAAAACATGCGATGGAAGAAATGGGAGCCGCTTATATGTCGGAAGGACTTGTGACTCTTGCAGGAAGCAGGTTATATACAAGTGCTGCTGATACGGACGCGGTAATTGATGATGCACTCAAACGGTTTGACCGAGTGTTTCAAAAAGTGGAAGGGGTGTAAGGAACTTAAGTAAATTTCCGAAGCACATCATGTAATTGCTGTATTGCGCAGCAATTACTGCCTATGGTAAATATAGGAAACATCCAAGACTTTAAGTATCTTTTTATCGAGTGTCCAAAGTTTACAATTTCTCATTTTGGTTTCATATATTAAGATTGAATCAACCAATCCAATTCCATGTTCAAAGTGTTTTTTTTCAAATGAAAGGGATCCTGCATTGATAAAGGAACCATTGGATACAATCCGATTTAAACTTTCCCAATACTCTAATACAAACTCGAGTTCCGTCTTATTTTTACATCCTTGTAAAATTTCGCCAAATACAACTTCATGAGCAAACACTTCAGATGCTTCAATCAAAGTGATCAATTCAGATAAAAAAGGTTCCTTCCCCCGAAAAAATTCGATCCAAACCGATGTATCTACTAAAATCATTGTGAACGATTCAATTTTCTAATTGTTTCGGCCGAAAAATCTTCAGAAAAGCTCAGTGGTTTTTTTTTCAATTTTTCATTCAGCTTTTTTACCTTTGCAAGTTTGACCCACTCAGAAAGTGCCTTTTGCAAGGAATCTGTAATATTTTTACCTTGAGTGTATTTTTGAACGTCAGTGATTAAATCATCAGGAAGAATTGCAGTTACCTTCATACGATAGAGTATACGATAATAGGTCCGATTCGTCAAAAATTAATTTTCCTTCCCATGGAGGATTTATCTATACCACCTTAGCTTACGAACTAACGTTTCAAATAATGGAACCCAGGAATTGGAACTCCACAAACTCCTACGCAAATTCAGATTCATCCCCTTGCAATTTCCCTCTCCCCCCGAAAAGTACTTGTACAATTCGGGGAATTCGTGGCATTATGTCTCAAATCTCGACGAGGCCCGAACTATGCCTGAACCACTGCAAAAGATCATCGATAATCTAAAAGAGTTATTCAACAAACTCGACAAAACCAAAAAAATGATTTTGGCTGGGGTGCTTGCAGTGGTAGTGGTGGCCGTCATCATCCTCTCCAATGTGTCCTCCCAAAGGAACCGAGTGGTTCTCTTCAAAGACTTGGATTCCAAAGACTTCTCAGAGGTCACAAAAAAATTAGATGCCCTTGGCTATTCCTATGGTTCTAGTGATACAAGCCTCATCACAGTGGATCCCGATCAAAGGCAAGAAATTGTAACCAAACTTGCTCAAGAGAATTTGATCCCAGCAGGTGTGACTGGTTGGGAACTCTTTGATATTGAAAAATTCACCGAAACACAATTTGACAAAGACATTAAAAAATACAGAGCGCTAAAGGGTGCGATTGAAAAGTCGCTTAACACCTTACGCCCGATTGAGAAAGCAGATGTCAACATTGCGATCCCAGAAGGGGATTTGTTTGAATCCAACTCCTATCCTGTTAAAGCCAGTGTCATTTTACACTTCCGACCAGGTGTGGAAGGCATTAGCAAAAAAGAAATCAAAGGGATTGTGAACTTAGTTGCAAGAGCTGTTCCCAAACTCAAACCAGAAAACGTAAGTGTTGCCGATCCAGATGGAAAAATCATTTCTGATTTTGAAGAAGACTTAGAAAAAGAAAGATTAGAATTACGGATTGTCCAAGAGAAACTAAGGATCGAAGAAGAAGAACGTGTCAAACGTCTCATCGATATTCGAAATACTTTACGTTGGTATTTAGGTGGAGAAGACCGAGTGGACATCACTCGATTTGAATATTCTTTTAACTGGGACCAAGAATCCTTAACAGAAAACGAAGTATTACCTGTTGTTGCCGAAGAAGATAACCCTGATACACCATATAACGAACGAAAGCTTGTTGATGGTTATTCCTTAAAAGTATCTTCCAAAGAAACAAAAGAATCTTTTAAAGGTAGAGGTTTTACTCCTGATGGACCTGCGGGAACAGAACCAAACCTTCCTCCTGGATACAAAGATACAGACTACCAAAAAGCTGAGTATTCCAAAGACGAAAATATCAATAACTACGAATTCAACAAACGTGTGAAAGACATCAAACGCCAACCTTGGAAAATCGAAAAGATTGGTTTGTCTGTGGTTGTGGATGGAGTTTGGGAACGTAAAGAACGAGAAGATGGGATGGGTTATGATCGTAAGTACATTCCTGTCGCCGAACAAGACTTAAAACTCATTCGTAAAAACTTAGAAGCAGCCATTGGTTACACTAGATCCCGTGGTGACCAAATCAGTGTCATCACGATCCCCAAAGATAGAACAGAACAATTCCGCGCTGAAGATGAAGAATTCCAACGACAACGTGCGATACGAAATATGGTGATTGCATCCCTTGTGATTCTCATCTTACTCATCCTTGCCATTTTAGTGTATCGTGCGATCAAAAAAGAAATCGCAAGAAGAAGAAGACTCAGAGAAGAAGAACTTGCTGCTCAACAACAAATGATGAGAGAAGCTGCTCTCCGTGTGATGGACGAAGGGGGAGCAGAGGTCGAACTCTCCCTCGACGAAAAACTCAGGCGAGAACTTCTCGAAAACGCAATCAATTTGGCAAAAGAAAAACCAGAAGACGTGGCGCAGTTACTCCGCACTTGGCTTGCGGAAGAAGAACAAACGTAAGTTGGATCAACTTTTAGTTAGCAATCGTTAGGATTCTTTTTTCCAACGAATATTGGCACCACGAGAAATCCGAGCATACACTTCTCGGAAGTATTGGTTAGGTGCCTTACCGTCTGGGTCTTGCGAATAACGAGGCCTTAGGCGGTGGACGAAGTACATATCCAAGTCCCCTTTGTTTTTCCCATGGATTTTCCCTCGGTATTCTGTTTCAAAAAAATACTTCACAAGTTCATAGGTTTCTTTAGAGACATTGATTTTTCCAGTTTCCCCACCAGACTCCATACGGGATGCAGTGTTCACGGTATCACCCCAAATGTCATAAGCAAACTTAAACCGACCCACAACCCCTGCGACAACAGGACCCGTGTGGATTCCCAATCGTAATTCCCAAAAGGGCAGGTTTAAAGCAGTTTTAATTTCCTTGAGTTGGTTCATAAAACTTTGAATTTCGAGTGCCGCCAAACAAGCGTCAATGGCATTGGTTCTGTTTTCCACAGGTAAACCACCGGCACACATATAACTGTCTCCAATGGTTTTTAATTTTTCCAAATTATTACGAAGGATGATTTCATCAAATTGTGTGAAACAAGCATCGAGTTCCTCAATAAGACTTTGTTCATCCATCCCTTCTGCTACTTTCGTAAAACCTTTGAAGTCTGTGAATAATACAGTAGCATTATCAAAACGAACTGGATTTACACTTCCCTTTGATTTCAGTTCTTGTGCAACTTTGTAAGGTAAGATGTTTAATAAAAGTTTTTCAGATTCTTCGCGTGCTTCTTCTGCTTTATCTTGCGCAATGAGTGCCTTTTCTCTCTCTTCATCTGCCTTTTGTTTTTCTAAATCTAACAAAAAATAACTGATATCGAGTTCTTCGGCAAGTGGCCTCGACATGATGTAGACAACCAAATAATTAAAAAGAACGAGAGGCAAAACAATCATAGTGAGATGGAAAGCAGACTCCCCCACTCCATATTGTTCTCGTATCAATGGGAAATACAAAATCGCAGCAATAGCCATAGTGATAAGACCAAGGTTTGCCAAACGTTGACTCAGTTGGATGGTACGTCCTTCCAAAGACAAGGCACCATGTCTGAGTACCGCATAACCGAGTAGAATTGCAGGAATGAATTGGAAATCTGCAATGGGATAAATCGGAATTCCATGACTTGGGAGTAAGGCTGCTAAAAGTAATAGAGCGGATAACAAAAAAGATCCAATGATCCACTTGGATGCAAAGTTGATATACCCTTTGTTCCGAAGGAAGGTAAACAAAACTAATAGTAGTGCAATCGCTCCATTAGTTCCAACAAGAAGTTCGGCAGGACCACCATGATGTACGCGTGACCATGGATAATCATAATAACCCACAAACAAATAAGGAGACGGTGCTAAAATCGCTGCACTAAGACAAAGAATATCGATCCCCTTTAACCACACAGGTGATTTTTGTCCAATGGCTTCAAAGACAAGACGCACCATAATACTTGGTGCAAACGCAAACGCCACAAAAGTCATTTGCGAAATTCGAAGTTGCACCACATAGGAAATATTGAGTTTGAGTGGAACCGATTGAATCACGTAAAACCCAGTGAGAATGAGGGCAAAAGCACAAAGTTGATTGATTCTCGCAGAAGGATTGGCACCTGCGACTATGATCGACAAAAATACAGCACCAAACACAGACAATACGGGAGGAATCCCCCATGGATACCATTTAGCCGATTCATATGCGTTTGGCGAGAGACCAAAGGACACTCCAAATGAAATAAAAATCAAAACAAAGGAAAGTAGAGCAAATAGGAAATAAAACATCCCATTTTTTTGAAACAAAAGTTCGTTTACGTCAAAAAAATCAGATCGAAATACCCCATAGGCAACAAGTAACATTGGGATGAATAAAAAGAATCCACCTGGATACACTTTGAATCCTAAAATGCTGGGTGCATTTAAAGTGGTGAGTAAAAACAACAAATTCACTCCATGGAAAAGTGTTAAGTGATAATGTTTTCGAATGTATTGGTAATGTTTGATGAAGGAAGGAAGGATCAGTAAAAAATATCCCAGTGGGGCAAGGATTCCCCATGGCCTTACAAAGGCACTTCCCCGTGGATATTTACCAAATGGGAATTCGAAAACAGTTGTTTCAAAACCTTTACCAAGAATTACTCCCAAATACAAAACAAAACTCGCAAACCAACATACATAGGAATAATATAATAACAATTTACTTTGTTTCCCAGTCATATGGTAGGCAAGATAAAAGGCTGTCGGAGCTAGTGGTGCGACAAGGAAGTACAACAAATCATTCCACATAACAAGCGTATGCACATCTTGTATCCATGCTCTTGTGGTTAAAACTAGACCTACACAACCAAAACTGATAAAGGAGATGGTCAAGTTCAGATGAAAAAATCCATCATCTTCTTTTGAGTTGCGATACTTTTGGAAGGCAAAATAACTTAAAAATAAACCAACAACAAAGGTGAGAATTCCAGGGGCACCATATGGAATTTGGTACCAAAAATATTCCCAATCAGAGATGGCTCCCTCCGGTTTTACAAAATAGATAAGAGAATATGAATCCATCTTTTATATCATCGGCTTTGAAATATTGAGAAAATAGTAAATTCTTCTATTTGACTCACTTCTCGATTTGTTGTGCTATGTCGGATATGTTAGATCTAAATTTCCCAAAAAAGAACGCTACAGAATGGTTGGCCGCTGGCAAATTTTTTGAATATAAAAAATTCCAAATCTTTTACATCCAAGAAGGCCGAGGTCAAAACTTGATCTTGTTACACGGCTTCCCTACTTCCTCTTGGGATTATTCAAAAATCTTCAATGGTCTCACCAGATACTTTCATACAATCGCCATCGATTTTTTAGGTTTCGGTTATTCATCAAAACCAATTAAACACAAATATACTTTAATGGAACAAACGGATATCATTGAATCCTTTATCGAAAAAAATGCCCTCAAACGTGTAAAATTTGTATTCCATGATTATGCAGTGAGTGTGGGTCAAGAAATCCTTGCACGTCACTTAGAACGTACAGAACGCAAATATGAAATTGATGGTGCTGTATTTTTTAACGGAGGTCTATTTCCTCATCTACACAGACCAACATTAAAACAAAAACTTCTCGCCACACCCATATTAGGTGCAATTTTGGCGAAGTTTTATGATGAAAAAAAATTTGGAGTCGCATTCAGTGATGTTTTTGGAAAAGATACAAAACCAACAGAAAAAGAGATTTCAGTTTTATGGAAACTCATCACATACCCTAACAAAATCCTTATCCCTCATAAACTTTTGAAGTACATCGCAGAAAGAAGATTACATGGTGAGAGATGGAAAAATGCTCTCTTAAATACGGAAGTTCCACTTTTATTCATCAATGGTGGAGAAGACCCAGTGAGTGGAAGCCATTTGGCAGACGAAATCGAGAAACTCCCTATCAAAAACAAAAAACTGATCCGTTGGCCAAAGATCGGTCACTATCCCATGTGGGAAAATCCAGAAGAAAGTTTTAAAGAAATTTACGAATTTTTAAAGTAACTGACTTAAATCCAAACTAACACTAGTTATTTGTTTCACAAAAAGAGACTCTTTTGATTCGAAACATTAAAAGAAAAGAAAGAGTTTTATTAAGAACGATCGGAAGGATCAGGCCCTGGTCCTTCCATTCCAGTCCCATCATCCACTGGATCTGTATCAATTCCTTGATCTTTCACTTTGTATCGAATTTCAATTTTTTCAGGACTGATTTGTAAAATTTCGATCCCTTTTAAATCTTTGTTTTTGATGATTCGAACTTTTGCGACTTGTGGTTGTAATTCGGGAATGATTTTATTTTTGATGGGATCAAAGATATAATTACAAGGAACTTGTGCTGTAATACCTGTTAGGATTTGTGCTGAACGAATTGGTTTGATCGAAAAATACCTTATTGCCACTTGTTCTTCCGAAAGTTCCACATCTAGTTTTGGATCTAAACCAGAACAAACGATAGGAATCCCTGCTGCTGTTTGTTCTCCTGTTTTATAAGAGAGGGGAATGATATTCACATTCACAGTTACATCTCGAGATCCAAGAACACTCACCCCCTTTGGTAAATCGGGAATTTTGACCGTTTTGGCAAAGGGTTCTTTGCGATCCAAAAGGGAGATTTCTGGTAAAACTACCTTACTTATTTTTTCTAAATCTTGTGGTTTGCCACTGAGGGTAATCTTTTGAGGACTTAGGATTTGAGTCAACTTTTCAAAGTTTGGTGGAGGATTTCCTTCAAAAACTACTTCTATCGGAACAATTTTTAGACCCCTGGATTCAATTTCAACAGGCACCGTTTTTCTCAGTTTGGTGACTTTTACTCCGCTTGGAACACCTACAATTTTTTTGATCGGAACTTCAGTAACACCCAATTGGACATCTTCAGGATCGATGACTGCTTTCATAAATTGTGAGTAATAATTCACAACATCTTTCAGTCCTTCTACACGGACAGGAATTGTTTTTTCAGGATTTTTGGAATAACTTAAATTACCAGATAACTTTGGATAGTCGATCGGAACGTTAACAGTTTTAATCAAAACTTTCGAGTTTTGTAAATTTACGTAAAAGATACTCGCAATGATCAGAGAAATGAGTTTAGCTTTCCAATTTCGAACCATTTTTCCAAATAATTTCAAAATCATATAATGACTCCGGAATCTTTGTCTTTGGATTTTCTTTGTGATTCGTCTTTTACCTTTTTATTCCCTGACATAAGTCCACTCACAAGAGCTTTTAACTCCAATGGTTTTACTGGATGGATCATCTCACCTTCGTAACAGATGGTGATGTCCCCTGTTTCTTCCGAGGTAACAATGATGATTGAATCTGTCTCTTCCGAAAGACCAAGTGCAGATCTATGCCTTGCGCCTAAGGTGGAGATTTCAACAGAACTACTCATAGGCAAATAAGACGCAGCACAAACAATTCGATTTTGTTCAATGATGACAGCACCATCGTGTAGAGGTGAATTTTTAAAGAAGATGGTTTGTAAAATTTCAGAGGTGACAATGGAATCCATAGGCACTGCGTTTTCTGAAATATCTTTTAGGCTAATGTCTTTCACAAGGACGATGATGGATCCAATTTTTTCTTGGGACATGGCCCGAACAGCTTCTACAATGGGATCTAAGTCGAATGTCGGTTTTAAAAAAAACAGTCGTAGAAGTCGAATCCGTGCTAAATCACCAGTAAGGCGGCGTAATTCAGGTTGTAAAAGTACAATGATCGCAAAAACCAAAGCAGGCCTGATATTGGTTAAGATCCACTCAAGTAATTCAAAACCTAAGTATTCCGCTAAACTTCCTGAAATCCAAATGATTCCAACACCAAATAAAAGTTGGATCCCTCTCGTTCTACGTAGAGTTGTATAGGTTTTATAAATTAAAAATGCGACGATGAGTACATCTAAACTGATGGAGATATAATTTTTACTCCATGGAATGATGTATAATCCTCGAAAAAAATCCAATTTATATTCCTAAAACATCAAACATATTGTACAAACCTTTTGATTTGCCATGTAAAAATTCAGCGGCTTTCACAGCACCGCTAGCAAATGTTTTGCGGTCTTGTGCTCTATGGGTGATTTCAATCCTTTCTTCTGGACTAAAAAAATAAACAGTATGTTCCCCAACAACCTCACCTGCTCTCATCGTGTGCATGGCGATTTCTTTTTGGTCGCGTTCAGGATACATTCCATGGCGGCCGTAAATCACATTATCTTCACTACGTTTGCTTGCAGCAAGTAACACTTCTTTTAAATACATCGCAGTCCCTGACGGTGCATCTTTTTTGTGTCGGTGGTGGATATCTAATACTTCAATATCAAAATCTTCGTGTAAAACTTTGGCAGCAATTTCCGTGAGTTTAAAGAGTAAATTCACACCAACTGACATGTTGGGAGAAAATACAATTGGTATGGTTTGAGAAGCCGACTGAATAAGAGCCTTATCAGAATCAGTAAGTCCCGTGGTTCCAATCACTAAAGGTTTGTGGTTTTGTAAGGCGGCATTTAAGATCGATTCAAATCCAGTGTGAGTGCTAAAATCAATTAGAACTTCTGAATCTTCACATGCTTTTTGTAAGTTGGAAGATAATAGAATTCCAGTTTCTTTGATACCCGCATGGTTTCCAGAATCAAAACCTGTATAAATGGCACCGTCTCTTACAACTGCAGCACTTAACTCTGATTTTTTAGAAAGAGCAAGGACTTGGATGATGGCTTTCCCCATCCTTCCACCAGCGCCGATAACACCTACTTTGATTTTAGACAATGCCTTCCTCTTTTAACTGGAATACAATTTTTTTGAAGGACTCGGAAGCTTGGCCTTCAGACAAAGCTGTCATAGGCAATCTAAGTTCGTTACTGCAATATCCAAACCAACTCATCGCTGCTTTGATGGGGATTGGATTCGTTTCGATAAAGGCGTTCACAAATACCGGAAGAAGTTTGTAGTAGATTTTTTTGGAAGCTTCTAAGTCTCCACGTAAGTATAAAGACACCATATCCACACATGCTCTTGGAAACAAATTCGATACAACCGAAACCACACCTTTCCCACCAATAGAAAGTACTGGTAAAGTTAAATTGTCATCACCAGATAACAAATCGAAGTCGGACGGACATTGGGAGATCACTTTTGCCATCTGACCCAAATCTCCAGTAGCTTCTTTGATTGCTGCAATTTTGGGATGAGCCGCCAAACGACTGACAGTCTCTGGTAATAAATTCACATTGGTGCGACCAGGGATATTATACAACATCACTGGTTTAGAAGATACATTGGCAATCGCTGTGAAGTGTTGGAACATTCCTTCTTGGGTTGGTTTGTTGTAGTATGGATTGACGGAAAGAATTCCGTCCACTCCGTCCGCACAAGCCGACTCAGTGAGCTCGATGGCCTCTTTTGTGGAATTGGAACCTGTCCCTGCAATCACTTGGATTTTACCCGCTACAATCTGAACGGTTTTTTGGATGAGTTCCTTATGTTCTTCATACGATAACGTTGGAGATTCCCCCGTTGTCCCACAAGGAACGACACCTGCGACTCCAGAGCGAATCTGGTTCTCTAGGATTTTAAAGTAACTATCATAATCGATTTTCCCCTGGCGGAAAGGGGTGATGACCGCGGTGTAGACGCCCTGAAACATAAATTAAACATCGAGGAGGGACTGATTTTTGCAATAAAAAACTGCCAAAAGTCCCCGTATTGAGAAACTTTGCGAAAATGCCTGCTTTTTTTCCTATTTCTTACCTGATTTTGGGTGGTTTCAGCCTATTTTTACACTCGATTTATGTGTATTCACGATTTGGTGTGAAAGATGTGCCAAATGAAAGGAGTTTGCACGATACGGTCACAAAAAAATCAGGAGGGATGTTTTTTATCCCCCTTTTTCTCTCCTCCACGCTCGTTTTTCATTTTTACCTCGAATTATTTGATTCCAGTTCGACAAGTTTTTTTCCTTCAAACGTAAATGATCTTTATATTTTGTTAGTTGGTGTTTTGGTATTTTCAATTTTAGGTTTTATTGATGATGTATACCATCTAACACCTAAGTTAAGATTGGTTTTAGAATTAGGATTTGTTTTTTGTTGTTTGTGGGGGATTACACCAAATATAGGCGTTTTTGGTTTAGGAAATTTCCCTTCGTACATTCAGATTGGTTTTCTCACTGTCTTTTTAGTTTTTGGAATTAACTTAGTCAATTTTATGGATGGAATGGATTGGTACCTTGTTTCGACCTTTGCCATTTGCTTTTTTTCTGTAAGCCTTACTTTACCCGAATTTTATTCGAAGCCACATGCCGGGTACAGTTTATACGGTATTTTATTTCTTTCCATGTTTGGATTTATCTTTTATAATTTTCCAAAAGCAAAATTGTTTATGGGAGATAGTGGATCACTTGCACTAGGTTTTTTTGTCTTCATACTTCCTTTGTTAAATGAAAACGTGAACCAGAAAAATGCAGAGATTTGGGATCTCACAGATTATTTTTATCTTTTCCCGTTCTTTTGGATAGATGGAGTCACAATCCTCTGTAAACGTTTCTTGGAAAAAAAACACCTCTTCCAAGCCCATAGAGAACACCTCTACCAAAAACTGACAGAAACCAAACTGGGAAAAGTGGGTTCTCTTTTTGTATTTTCAATCCTCAACCTTTTGGTTCTCTTATTACACTTTTTTTTGCAACAAGGGGAATGGGGGAAAATGGGAACCTTTTCCATTGTGTTTTTGAGTTCCCTATTTCTATATGGTTGCGTTTGGGTTTGGACCTCTCGAAAAAACCTTGCCTAAAGTGAATCCCAATCCAATCTTTCCGTTATGCCTCTTACTAAAAAAGAAATTCTCTTTTGCATTCTGAATGGATTTCTCATCGGAATTGCAAACCTAATCCCTGGTGTTTCAGGCGGAACCTTTGCTCTTATCTTAGGTCTATATGACAGACTCATCACAGCCATCACTTCCCTCAACTTAGATACCATCAAAGTTTCCCTTTCCTTACTTGTTGGCTTTTGGAAAGAAGAAGTTCGAAGTCGATTTGCTTTGGAGATGAAACGAATTGATTTTTGGTTTTTGGTATTTCTTGGAATTGGACTTTTACTTTCCGTGATCTCTGGTGCCAAAGTCATCCAATACTTATTACAAAACCATCCAGAAGCGACTCTTGCCCTTTTCATTGGTCTTATCATTCCATCCCTCGTTGTTCCCTACAAACTCATCGAAAAACATAGTATCGTTGCTTGGCTCTGTTTACTTCCAGGAATTCTATTAACCATTGTTCCTAGTTTTTTTATGGGAGAAAATACTGGTTCGGAAAATCCGATTTTTGCATTCGTCACAGGTGTGATTGCCATCTCTGCCATGATTTTACCAGGAATTTCTGGTTCTTACATCATGCTTGTGTTAGGTGAATACCAAATTGTCATTGGAAAACTTTCTACCATCTTAGAACCAAGTTCCATTGTATTTCTAGCAGCGTTTGGAATTGGATGCCTTCTTGGCCTTTTGATTTTTACCCATATCGTCAAATGGTTATTTGTTAAATACAAATCTCATACCATGACGTTTTTACTGGGACTCATCCTTGGTTCCTTTTTTATCCTTTGGCCATTTAAGGATTATGCCAATGGACAAGCGGTTGTAGGTCGATCGGGGGAAGTGAAACGTGACATCCAAATTGCCACAGCAAAAAACATCCTTCCCAAAGATTTTGGCGAAGCACAGATTCCACTTGCGGCACTTGTGTTTGGTTTGGTCTTAGGAATGGGACTCAATCGATTGGAGTCGTTACAAGAGAAGAAGTAGAATTACGCACTCGATCCATTAAAGTCTGGATTTCAAAGTCCAGACTTCTATCCACTTCCATTGTCTTAAGTCCTTGAAACAATTCATATTGTGGAACTAAATCCTTTCGTTTGGCAAATAATGAGGATTGGTACACCGCATATCCGAAAATAGAAAGTAGTTTAGTCGCACTAACTACTGTTCTGCGATTTCGTAAAACAGAGATAGCTCCCATCGGTACAATGTCTTGGTTATTGCCATTGGTAGGAATGGACTGCATGGATCCTGGCATACTATCCCTTCGCACCTCTGCCGTTAGGTGAGTCGACATAAGTCCGAGCCCCGATAAACCAGCAAAGGTTCCTGGTTTTGCCGACAACATCAAAGGAAACTCATCATTTTCTTTCGGTTCAAACAAATAATTTAAAAAACGGTCGACCCAAGTGCACCAAACTGCCATCACATTTTGTAATCTGTCAGCTGCAAAACTCACTTGTGATGCATAAAACCCACCACCTTCGGCAAAACGAAAAGAAGTATCGGCGGAACCATTTAATTCATTCGAGGGGATCAGAACAGGATTATCAGATAAAGAATTTAACTCTTGTTCTATGATACTTCCAATGGATTCCATTTCATCCCAAATGGATCCTAAAATTTGTGGGATACAACGAACGGAATAAATATCCTGGATACGTTTTCCTTCCACTTTTTCTTTGGGATTTTTGGAAACGATGGGATGGAGGAACCTTGCAATACGTTTTGGCCCAGAAAATTGTTTGTGTTCATGGTAAGCCGGATGGAAGGCATCAGGGAAAACCGAATGGTAACGGAACAGATATTGTAAAAGTTCAACCGAGTGTAAAAACAAGTTTTGGAATTCCATCACTTGGTAACCAAGTAGGGCTGTGGTGAAACTCGTTCCATTGGTTAAAGAAATGGCTTCTTTTGGTTTCGGAGTCCAAGGAAGACCCGGAATTTTTGAATTTTTCCCATTATGTTTTGAGGGACCTAAGTCCTTTCCTTTTCCGGTAAAACCTGACTCACCAAGAAGGGCCAAGGGAATGTAACTGAGAGGGATGAGATCCCCAGATGCCGAAAGAGAACCCCTTTCCGGAATGACAGGGATACAATCCAACTCCAAAAGTTGGTTTAATACCTCTAAGGTTTCATACCGAATTCCAGACCCACCAAGGGACAAACTAAATAACCTTGCCGCAAGGACTACCCTTGCTTCTTCGTGTGACAAATGAGAATGGGGTGTGCCATCACCAGATAACACTGGCTCTACGGTCAAATGGTAAATCAAAGATTTTTGGATGAGGTCTAGTTCTTCATTGGAAGTAAACGCATGTGGACCAAACCCAGTATGGATTCCATAAATTAATTTGTCCTTGGAATGCAAAAGTATGGATTCTAGATCTTCCCGTTCTTTCTTGAGTGAAGACTTACGACTTGGTAAATGGGAAAAGGAACCGGAGCGGGATAATGAATATAATTGGGATAAGTGCAGAGTCATGAAAGATGAAAAACCGGGGATGGATCCCCGGCATTCTGAAAACTTAGACGAAGAAAATAAACGTAATTAGGATAAAAACAGGAACTAAAATTCCCATTGAATATGCTAAATACCCACCAAACGAAGGCATCTTCACTTTGTTTTCTTCAGCAACTGACTTCACCATAAAGTTAGGAGCGTTACCGATATAAGTATTCGCACCCATAAACACGGCACCTACTGAAATTGCTTTTAAGATCTCTTCTGCTTGGACGTTTCCAATGAATTGGCCAAGAGTCAGTGGAGCAGCTCCTGCTGGTGTCAGGAGTCCTGAAGCAAGAGATCCAAACGTTAAATACGTCGGTGCATTATCGAGAACCGAGGAGAACACTCCAGTTGCCCAATAAAACTGCCATCTTTCTGTAATCCCAAGTTCTTTCCCATGTGCTTCGAGTAATACAAGAGCAGGAATCATGGTGATGAAAATTCCAATGAAGAGGTAAGCCACTTCTTGGATGGGATGTAACGTAAAGTTATTAAACTTTCTATGTTCTTCTTTAGAAGTAAACATGGAAAGACCAATGAGTGCAATGAGCACTGCTTCTCGGATGAATCCAAGTGTTGGTGTTTCGTTGATTTGAGGGATGTAGTTACTGTTTAAAAAAGCAACTGCCAAAATCACACCGAGTAGCCAAATGAAGTTTACTTGGCCGCTAATGGAAAAAGGTGTTGCTAGTTTTGTATCACGAGCCAAATCCTTTTTCGTTTCTTTTTTATAAGCCATTGTATCCCAAATAAAATACACTGTAAGTAAAATCGCAAGTGCGAGTAACATCTCAGGCAATAACTTAAACGTCCAAGTGAATGGAACTCCTTTGAGGTAACCTAAAAACAAAGGAGGATCCCCGAGTGGAGTTAAGGAACCACCAATATTGGAAACAAGAAAGATAAAAAACACAACCGTATGGACAACATGTTTTCTTTCGCTATTTGTTTTTAACAAAGGGCGAATGAGTAACATTGATGCTCCCGTTGTTCCAATAAAGGAAGCAAGACTTGCTCCAATTAACAAATACAAGGTGTTATTCAAAGGAGTCGCTTTGATATCCCCTTTAATCACAATCCCACCGGAGATATAAAACAAAGAACCTAGCAAAATGATAAAAGGAATGTAATCAAAGAAAACAGTATGAACGATATTATGGCTATACCCATAAACAATCAAAACAACAAAGGAGATGGCTCCAAGACCCACTGCTAAAATGAGTTTGTTGTTATTGTCTTCCCACCAATGGGCTGTTTTGTGAGAGGCAACAGGCAAAATGGCAATGGAAAGTAAAATTGCCACAAAAGGTAATACTGTCCAATACGGGAGTTCTTCGTGAACTGATTCCCCATGCGAGGAATGTCCTGTTTCCTCTTGTGTTGTTGTCTCCGTTGGAACCGGAGTTGGTTCTTCGGCAAATAACCCTGCAGTTGTCACAGACAAACATACCAGGAAAACCATCAATGTGAGAAGCTTCTTCAACGTGCTCACCATCCTATTTTTTTTAGGACAGCATACCCGAAAGAGAAATCACATGGAACTAAAAAAAGCGTGATTCTCCAATTTTTAAAGGAACGAGGGCAGATTCGGAGATTCCCGATTCCTTCATCGCTTCTTTTGTGCGGGGCACAGGAGAATCCAGTGGTTCATCCGATAAAACAAAGGTCATATAATGCATGGGCACGAGGAATTTCGCTTTCAGATCCGAAAAAGACCGAACCGCTTCCTTGGGATCCACATGCACAGGTTCCATAAGCCAACGTGGTTCTGTTGCTCCAATGGGTAAAATGGCAACATCAATCTTCGGGAAACGGCTCGCGATTTCTTGAAAATGTGAGTAATAACCAGTATCTCCCGCAAAGTAAACGGTTTCCTGTTTCCCGGAAATGACAAAACTCCCCCATAAGGTTTCATCCCGATCCAAGAGACCACGGCCACTGAAATGTTGTGTCGGTGTGAATGTGAATTGTAAGGAACCAAGTTTCCATTCCTCCCACCAATCCATTTCTTTTACATTTTGTAATCCTTCATCTAACAAGAGTTTCCTGTTACCGAGACCAGTGAGAACCAATGGATGGAATTTTTCTTCTAATCGTTTTAAAGTGGGAAGATCCGTGTGGTCATAATGATTATGAGATAAAAGGATCACATCAATTTTAGGTAAGTCTGAAATGGAGATGCCAGGTGGTGTATATCGTTTGGGACCAACAAAACTAAGAGGAGAACACCTCTCACTCCATATAGGATCGGTCAGAATGTTGATCCCATCAATTTGCACAAGTGTGGTGGCATGCCCAACCCAAGTCACTGAAAGTTGGGAGAGATTGGATTGTAATTGTTTCCCATCATTTTTTAACACAGGGAATGTAGGATAGGATTTAGCGTCTAAACTGTACGGTAAAAAAAACCTGTCCCATTGCCAAACGAGTACATTCCAAAATCCTTTTTTTTGAAAACTAGGATTTGGGTTTTGGAATCCAGACTCTGTATGGTGAGGTTTTCGTGTTTGGGAATCTGCCAAAAGGGCAAAAGCCAATAATAGAATCAAAATGAATGCGGCGGACCATTTGAATTTCACAAAGTTTAGACGGAATCGAGTCCCCAATTGATGGCAAAGATTTTTCGATTGCCTTTTCCAAAACTGGCACCATACTCATTCTTTGTCATGTACCGTTTCGAAGAAACCAAACATCTATTCATCGCCTATGCCAAATGGAGAGATGCTGTGGATCGTACAGAAGGAAACGAAACTGTATTTGGTTCCAATGCGGAGATTTCAGAAATCGCGAGGGACTTACGGGAAGATGCGGAATTTGAACTTCGAATCCTCATCCAGGATTTAAAAAAACAAAACCCAGCTGCTATCAAAGAATGGGTGGAACTCACCAAACAGTTTTTAGTTGCTACGGAACCAAATATTCCGGAAGAAACAATGAACAAACGAAAACAAATTGCACGTGACTGGAAGTTTTCTCGTTCCCCTTTGGGAATCTCCGTTCGTTACCCTCACCCATCTCAATATTGGGGAAGTGGAATCGGAGTGCTTGGCCCCGATTTGGACTGGTAAAAAACAATGGATTTCTGAATCCTTTCTTTATGGATTCTCTCTTTTTTATTTTCTCCAAAGTTCTTACCATTTTTCTCTACCCTTTACCTGTATTTTTTTTATTTTGTATTTATCTTTTGTTTCGCATCAAACAAGGGAAAACGAAGTTTCTCTTTTTCCTCATTTGTCTCTTTTTATATCTATCCTCTAGTTCCTATGTAGCAAATGCACTTGTGACTGGATTAGAAAAAGACTACCCTCCTGTGTCATTAGAAGAGGTTCCAAAAGCTGAAGTTGCCATTGTTCTTGGTGGGATGATCCAAACCATCTCCTCAGTCAAAGCAAGGCCAGAGCTCTCCGATTCAGCAGATCGCATCACAGACGCCATTCGTTTGTATCGAGCAGGAAAGGTCAAAAAAATCCTGTTTACTGGTGGATCTGGTTTGTTATTATCCGATGAATACCGGGAAGCGAATTTAGCCAAATCGTTGTTAATCGATCTTGGTGTCAAAGAATCAGACATCATTTTAGAAAACAATTCCAGGAACACATATGAAAATGCGGTAGAAACAAAAAAAATCATCGAAGAAAAAAACTTCCAATCCTATATTCTGGTTACGTCTGCCTTCCATATGAAACGATCCGTCGGTTGTTTTCGAAAACAAAACTTGGAAGTGATCCCGTTTCCAACAGACTATCGCTCCTTTCAAATGGATTCTGGTGCCTTTGAATTGTATTTACCGTCGGCAGGATATCTCGATACGACTACGTTTGCTATAAAGGAATGGGTTGGGTATTGGGTGTACCGTGCCAAATCCTACCTCTAAAACCGCAATTTTACGACAAAATTCCAAAGACCTTTTTGTTTGACCGAAACCATGAGTCGGAGAGGTTTGAGGAAAGACGTGATTTCGTCTAAAGAATGGACTATGAATCGTAAGTTTTTAACCCTTTTATTCCTCATTGCAATCTCCCTCGGAGGAATTGCTTATTTTTCTTCCCAAGAAACATCTTACCTACTCCTCGATGCTTCCGAACTTGCTGCCAATCCTACAAAGTATTCGGAACAAAACTTAAGAGTGAGAGGGTTTGTGCGAGTGGGCAGTTTGGTCCGAGAAGGAAAAAAAGCCAAATTTGATTTGGAACTGAACGATCAAATCATCCCTGTATTTTTTACAGGAGAAACTCTTTTGCCTGATGCTTTCAAAGAAGGAGCAAGGGCTCGTGTGGATGGAAAATTGGATAAGGGAGTCCTTGTCGCAAGCCACGTAGAAGCAAAATGTGCTTCCAAATACGAAGCAGGGTATGCTGAGGAAAAATGAATAACTTAGGAACCATCTTACTTTCAGCCTCCCTTGCCATTTTACTTTTCTCTGCCTTCCAAACTATCTACGGGATCATTTCGAAAGAAAGAAAAGCAGTAGAACTTGGCCGATTGGCACTCATGACAAATCCTTTTGTCATCATCTTAACGTTTATTGTTTTACTCACACAACTCGTTCGATCTGACTATAGCAACTATTATGTGGTCATGCATTCCAGCGAACACCTTCCATTATTTTATAAAATGACTTCGATTTGGTCTGGGTCTTCAGGAAGTTTACTGTTTTGGAATTTGATTTTAAATGTCTTTACCTTTATCGTGTTATGGCAAACTCGTAAGTCCATCGAAGACAGAATCCCTGTGATGAACCTCATCCTTGCAGTTTTATCTGGTTTTTTTAGTTTCCTTGCTGTGTTTTATGGAGACGCACAACCCTTTCGTGAATTTGTTCCAGAAGCAGCGGCAGGACGTGGACTCAATCCCCTTTTACAACATTGGGCAATGATCATCCACCCTCCCATCCTTTACATTGGTTATGTGAGTATCTCCATTCCATTTGCAATTGCCATGTCGGCTCTAGTCTCAGGTCAACTTTCAGAAGATTGGATGAAGTTCATTCGTAAATGGACTTTGTTTTCTTGGTTTTTTCTCGGTACAGGAATTTTACTCGGATCCAAATGGGCCTATGAAGAGTTAGGTTGGGGTGGGTATTGGGCTTGGGATCCTGTTGAAAATGCGTCCCTTATGCCATGGTTACTCACAAGTGCCTTTGTCCATTCCGTTGTCATCCAAGAACGACGGGGTATGTTGAAGTTTTGGAATATGTTACTTGTGATCCTTGCCTTCCACTTTAGTCTGCTCGGAACATGGATCACTCGTTCAGGTGTTCTCGAAGGGCCTCATAGTTTTTCAAAATCAACAATTGGAACACCATTTATCGTTTATATCATCGCGAGTTTTCTTTTTTTCACTGGTTTTGTGATCTACCGAAGAAAAAATCTAACTCCAGAACGAAACCTAGAAGCCATCACATCCAAAGAAGGAAGTTTTTTACTCAACAACTTCCTTTTGGTGTTATCGACCGCAGCAATCTTGTTAGGTGTTTTTTCTCCCCTTCTTTATGGAAAGGAATTCAAAGCACCTTGGTTCAATTCTTGGGGTGTACCTGCTGGGATCTTTTTATTATTACTCATGGGTTCGGCACCCTTACTTGCTTGGAGAAAAGGTGCTGGAGCAGTCTTTTTATCCACACTGTTAAAACCATTCCTCTTTGGAATCTTAGGTGGTGGATTGTACATTCTCTTTTATTCTCAAAACTTCACCAAACCCGATACCAAATACGGTGATGTATTGGCAGAGGTGTATTCCGTTCTCACCGTGGGGATTGGAGTGTTTACCATTGCTGGGATCATCCAAGAATACTACCGAGGAATCAAAGCTAGACGTGATGAACACAAAGATGAATCTTTGTTACGAGCTGGAGTAAACTTACTTCTCAAAAACAAAAGAAGGTATGGTGGGTATTTAGTTCACTTCTCTCTTGTTCTTATATTTATCGGATATGCAGGAAATGCATTTAAGATCAATACTTCGGTGCGTTTCTTTTATGAACTCCAACCACCAACTTCGGAAGAAATCGTCTACCAATCGATCGACAAAGCGATGATAGGTGGATACCAAATAGAAGCAAATACTTTAAAACTCAAACCCGTCCTCATTTCAGGGCTTGGCGGAGAACCTAACATTCAAAATGTGATTGTTTCCCAAGAAGCAAATTACGGCATTTATCGTGGTTTGGAAAAAATTGCATCCCTAGATACGGAAAGAAGGTTTTACCCTCAGATCTCTCACCTAACAGGGGATTTTGAAACTCATATTCCAACCAGTGAACCTGCCATCCATTCCATGGCGAAGGAAGATTTTTACATCCAACTTGGTGCCATAGAAACTTCGGATCTAAAATCCGAAAACCCTGACCTACCACTGATGTTTATGCAGTATTATTTCACACCAGGAAGTGAAACGGATAAACTCAAACTTTTCCTAAACTTCCCACGCCAAATTGTGGCGAACTTAGAAGTGTGGATTAACCCTCTTGTGAAATTGATTTGGGTTGGTTCTCTCTTGTATTTTATGACGGGGATCTTTCTCTTATTACCGATTGGGGAACGAACAAAACAAACCAAAGGAAATGTGGCATGAAGCAACTAAACCAACTCCATTTTCTTTCTATTCCAAGATTTTTGAGATTCCAAATAGATTCAAAAAAAATTTCATTTGTTGCCCTTCTTGTATTCTGTTGTTTGTCTCCAATTGCCTTGTTCTCTCAAAAAACCACCACCAACCTCAAAGAAGAAAGCCAAGTGCAAACCTTCTTGAAGGTCACAGAAAAAATTCGTTGTATCTGTTTGCCAAGCCTTCCCATCCAATCCTGTTCCTTCAATATGTGTGCCGCGTCCAGTTACATCAAAACCTTTATTGAAAATCGAATCAAAGAAGGGATGGGAGAAGAGGAAATCATCTCTAAGATGGAAAATGGATTTGGCACTTCTGTTTTACAAGACCCAATCATACTTATGTTCCAAGAAAATGGAAACCAAGGAATGATAGATTCCATCGTATACGGATTTGGACCTAAAATTTTAGCAAAACCTGATGACACTTGGATTAACGCCACCTTACTCGGACTAGGTGTTCTTGGATTATTCGGAATCTATCGATATGGAACCAAACGGTCGAGAGAAAAATCCGCTGTCTCCCAAACAAACGCCAAAACCCCTTCCACTTCCACAACAGAATCCATCAAAGAAAAAATTCGCAAATTCGAAGAGTCATAAGGGATTTCTTATCAAAGTGATAGATTTCAAAGGATAAATCTTTAAACATGATCCCACTCGTTTCTAATTTGAACGAGTGCTAATACCAATCTTTGAATCTCTTTTTTCGAAAGCTTCGCATTCAAACTAATCCTTAACCTGGGCGACGGAACCGTTGGTGGTCGGATGGCGCGCACATCCAGCCCCATTTCTTGTAATGATTTTGCATAAGCCATTGCTTCCGCTTCAGAGCTAAGGAGTAAAGGTATGATATGAGAAGCAGTACTTGTGATCGAAAAACCAAACGAACGTAAAGATTCTTTTAACTCTGAAGCCAATTCTTCTAAAATCTTTCTCTCAGAATCCATCGAACGAAGTAGATCCAAGGCAAACGTTGCCAATTGGGAAATGATGGGAAGTGGTGCTGTGGAAAAAATAAACGGCCGCATGACATTAACTAAATGGTCTCTACCCATTTGTTTTGTGACGATGATTCCTCCTTCGAGTCCAAATGACTTTCCTAAGGTATACACTCGGTAATCAACCAACTGGATGTCTTCCTTTGGCAGATCACGAAACAAGATTCCTTTTCCCTCTTCGCCATAGACACCTAAGGCATGGGCTTCATCCACCACGAGGACAAAACCATATTGTTTTTTTAAGGTTATGAGTTTTTTAAAATCGGGGTTATCTCCATCCATGCTAAATAGGGATTCGGTGACAACGATGCGTTTTTGTTTTTGGTTTGGATCTTCGGCATTTGTTTTGTCGAGAAGAGATTGCAGATGTTCCAAGTCTAAGTGATTGAAGTATTTTTTTTTGGCCCCAGAGATTCGAATTCCATCCAAAATGGATGCATGGTTCAACCTATCCGTAAACACATAACAATCGGGGGCGGTTATGGAATCGATTAAGCCAAAATTTGCGACAAATCCATTGGAGACTAGAAGTGCCGCCTCTCCTTCCACAAAACTGGCAAATTTTCTTTCAAACAAATCCATGGAATCATAATTTCCCCGAACAAGCCTAGAAGCTGTGGAACCAAAGGGATATAGGTTTGTTAAAGACCGGTAGTATTCCAACATACGAGGGTTAGTGGCAAGACCCAAATAATCATTGGAACAAAAATCAATTCCTTGGTAGGTTTTTGTTTCGCGGAATAATTGTTTTTCCTTGATGGACTCCAGTTTTCTTTGAATTTCTTCCCAATGACGGTTCACATTCACCAGATTTCCTGGCCTAAAATATTTTCCGATTTAAATTTTCTAAGAATTTGTTAGAATGAACCAAAGAAATGGACCTACTCCCCAAGGAAACTTTAGAAACCATTCGAAATGCAGAGAGGATTGTATTTCTCACTGGAGCTGGAATCTCTAGCGAAAGTGGAATTCCAACCTTTCGTGGGGAAGGTGGACTTTGGAAAAATTTCCGAGCTGAGGATTTGGCCACACCAAGTGCCTTCCAAAAAAATCCAGAACTTGTCTGGGAATGGTATGATTGGCGGCGAGGGATTTGCAAAAATGCCAAACCCAATCTCGGTCACATAACAATTGCAAAATGGCAAAATAAATCGAACGGAGTATTTCTCATCACACAAAATGTGGACGGGCTTCACCCACGTTCAGGAAGTAAATCTATCATAGAACTCCATGGAAATATCTTCCGAGTCCGTTGCATCAATTGTTCAGCAAAATATCATCTGGAAGAGGATGGTTTGGAGACAGAGGGACTCAAATTTTGCAAACAATGTGAATCCCTACTTCGGCCAGACATTGTTTGGTTTGGAGAAGAGTATGACCAATCACTGCTCACAAAAAGTTGGGAAGTTTGCAAACAATCACAAGTGGTCTTTGTCATTGGAACCAGTGCGAATGTTTCGGTTCCCGCTCAATTGGCACTCACCGCCATTCGGAATGGTGCCATAGGGATTGAAATCAATCCAGAATCAACGAGTCTCACGCCTTCCATGAAACACCACTTTGGTGGAAAATCGGGAGAAGTGTTACCCAAAATCTGGAACGAAGTATTCCCAAACGAATCACTGAAGTGAATGAGTCGAAGATCAAGAGAATAAACAAATATTGATCTGAAACAAAATGACACCCAATTTTAACTCAAACCAAAGGAACAAACGGAATTTTCAAATATGTTAACAGTTGTTTTACTCATCTTATCCAATATTTTTATGACCTTTGCTTGGTATGGCCATTTGAAATATGCAAAATCAAACCAGATGTTTTATGTGATTTTGTTTTCTTGGGGCATTGCTTTTTTTGAATATGTGTTAATGGTTCCCGCCAATCGTATTGGGTATACGGTTTATAAATATGAAGGGTTCCAATTAAAAATCATCCAAGAGATCATCACAATCTTTGTTTTCATTCTATTTGCCACCTTGTTTCTGGGTGAAAAAATCAAATGGAACTACATTGTGAGTTTTGGATTGATATTACTAGCAGGTTATTTTGCGTTTGGGTTTGGGAACAATTCAAACAGTCACTAAAAATTGAACGAGGGACTTTGCTAATTCCTCTTTTGGCAAAGGCCCAATCTCTTTCACAAGTCCACTTGGTCCAAAGATGCGTAAGATGGATTCCACTTCTCCAAATCCTTTTCCATGACCCACAACATTCCCAACGATATAATGTAACCCTTTGCGAACGAGTTTTTCTCTGGCATGTTTTTCTAAATCATTTGTTTCAGCTGCAAACCCAACACGGATCGAATTTTTGATTTGGTTTTCTTTGATGTACTCATCCACTTGTCTTAAGACATCTGGATTTTCTTCTAATTCGAGTAATAATCCCTTACTTCCTTCAGAGGTTCTTTCTTTTTTGATTTTGTGTTCGGCCGTCATAATCGGACGAAAGTCCGCCGGGGCAGCAGCCATCACGAGTAAGGTATCATCCAACATTTGAGACAAAACGGCATCTCGCAATTGCATCGTTGTTTCGACTTCTAAGTTTTGTTTGGCGCCTTCCACATTCGCATAACGTTCTAATGTGTTTCCATGGATGTAAATCACATCCACTTGGTATTGTAAAAAATACTTCGCAATCTCATATCCCATTTTCCCAGAAGAAGCATTGGAGATATAACGAACGGGATCAATCCACTCTCTTGTAGGACCTGACGTAATGACAACACGTTTGAATTTTAAATTCATGAATTCTTTTTGTGAAGTTCGATGATTTGTTCCATGATAGTTTCAACTGTTGCCAGTTTGCCATACCCTTCATCACCACAAACCACAATGCCTTTGTCTGGAGATACAATGTGTACACCATCAGCTTCTAATGTTTTTAAATTCCTTTGGACAGCAGGGTGTAAATACATCCCAGGATTCATGGAAGGAGCAACGAGCACTGGTGAGGTGAGGGCAAGGTAAGTAGAAGTCACCAAATCATCTGCGATTCCATTGGCCATCTTTCCAATGATATTGGCGGAAGCGGGAACCACAGCAAAAACGGAGGCCATGTTTTTGATTTCGATATGAGCCATACCCGTATCAAATTCATCAATCCGAACAGGTTTACTGGTAAGTGCTTCAAAGGTAATTTTGCCCACAAACTTGGTGGCGTTCGCTGTCATGATCACGCGCACAGGGTATCCGTTTTTGGTAAGTCCCCTTACCAAATCACAAGCTTTGTATGATGCGATGGAACCCGAAACTGCGATGATGATTTCTTTCATTTACCGATCCTCGTAGGACAATTCCCGTTCCATTTCGGAATCATGGTCTTCTTCTAGTTTCGGAGTGAAGAGGATGGAAATGATTTTATTTCCTTCCATTTTTTTCACTTTGAGGCTACCTTTTTTGATTTGAACGATGCTACCTTCTTTAGGCATATCTTCATTTTTTTCCATAAAGTAACCGGCAATGGTGCGCACCTCTTCCATATCAGAAGGTTCTTCCCCTTCCAAAATATCTGTTAGGCTAGAGAGTTCCGTTTCTCCATCTAGTGTGATGGTTTTGGTTTTTTTATTTTTGGATGTGACGTCCACTTCGTCAGTGTCTGTTTCATCCCGGATTTCACCAAAAAATTCTTCGATAATATCTTCTAACGTAAGTAAGCCGGAAACTCCACCATACTCATCTATGACGATGGCCATGTGTTGTTTTTTCTCACGGAGTTTTGTCATGACTCGTTCGATGGACATGGATTCAGGAACCTTTACAAAATCCTTTT
Source organism: Leptospira kemamanensis (assembly GCF_004769665.1). GTDB lineage: Bacteria > Spirochaetota > Leptospiria > Leptospirales > Leptospiraceae > Leptospira_A > Leptospira_A kemamanensis. Next base: position 121,706 of record NZ_RQGG01000007.1, on the reverse strand, counting down.
CCATGATAACGGTGATTTTTTCTTTTTTGCCTTTGGCAGAAAGATGAGCCGCTTGCCATTTTAAGTATTTTTGGACGTGAACAATCCCTACAATATTATCTAAGGTTTGGTTGTACACAGGGTATCTTGAAAAACTATGTTCGGCAATGAGGGGAAGTAATTTATCAATCGTTGATTCTTGCGCAATCCCAATGATAGAAAGACGATGTGTCATTACATCTTTGGCTGTATGTTCCGAAAAATCAAAAGTCTTTTGGATGAGTTGCATTTCTGCATTGTCAATCCGACCTTGTTTTCTTTGTTCCTCAATGATGATCATGAGTTCTTCCGCAGAGTGAACATATTTATCACCTGTTCGTTGCAAACGGAACAAAGTGAGAATGCCACCAGCCAATCGGTTCATGATAAACGTTACTGGAAAAAACAAATAATAGAAGAGCCACATGGGAGCCGAAACACCGAGCGCAATCGCTTCTGTATTTTGGATCGCCAGTGTTTTGGGAACTAATTCTCCTAAGATGACATGAAGGAGAGTGATGAGTGTAAAGGATACTCCAATAGAAATACTGTGAATGGTAACAAGATCCAATTCAATTTGGAACATGCGAAGAAAACCAGTGACAACACTTGCAAATAAAGCTTCACCAATCCAACCAAGGAGTAAACTCGCAATCGTAATCCCCACTTGGCAAACCGATAACATATCATCGATTTTGGAGACCGCTTTTTTAGTGATATGGGACATGGCCCGGTTTTCTTTGACAAGCTCCTCGAGACGTGAGGGTCGAATTGATACCATCGCAAACTCAGCAGCGACGAAGAAACCATTGACAAAGACAAGGAGGAAGATGAGAAAGATGCCGATTATTTCCATAGAAACTCGAACACCACTAAAGTTTTAAAATCAGGGTCCATTGTATAGTGAGGAACAGAATTAAGTATTTTGGACCGATCCTCTAGTGTCGCCTACAATTTGAGTGAAATTTCCAGGAAATCACCGAAGAAATCTCTAGGAAAGGCAAAAGTTTAGCGGTTCTCCGATTCCATTTGTCCTTTCCAGGAGAACATTATGTCCCATTTACTGGGCAGTCGCGTAAACCCAAATTCCATCTTCCTTATAGGCAGTAGGTTCTGTGAGGCTTTGAAAACTCGTCGGATCCATTGTGGGAAGAGAAGGAAGGTAACCTATCTTTTTTGTTCCAGAGCGAAACCAAAAATGTAACCATTGGTGGTGGAGTCCTGGATCAGACCACGATTTCCCTAACACGCGTTCAGTGTATACAATCATCTTAGGAACCGTTCTGTAATCGATACGGCGAAATAATTTCAAAAGGGATATTTCCTCGGTGACACCCGTTTCTCCTCGACAAGACCAACTGAGAACAGGGCCGAGAGTGGATACATTGTTACTAGCAGGAAAATCCCAAAGGTGTAGGCGATCTTTGTCCTTTAAAATCCGTGAGCCTTCGAAATATGCGGTATCCACAAGTGAAATGCCTTTTCCATCCATAGAACGCATGTTTGTCGGACATTTCCAAGAATACAAATTGAGTGGTTTTTGTGTGTCTGTATTCGGATAGAGACTAAAGAAAAAGACTAAGGATTGTTCCTTCATTTCTTTTTTGAGTGATCTGGACAAACCCATGCCAGGTTCATTTAGATAAATCTGAATTTTTTCATGTTCTTTGTTTGCCAAAACCAGTTCTTTCACTGTATCAAGTATGTCAGAAGCATCTGGCCTTTGGGAACGAACCAGTTTCCAATTCAATTGGTTCCGTTTGGATTCTTTAGGATTGAATGTAAAAAGATAAAACTCTTCTTTATAAGGAAGTAAAAATACTGTCGGAAGTTTTACTGATTCCAACGAACGAGTGTTTTCTTCTTCTGTTTTTCTTTGGATAGAATTTTCGGTTTCCCTACTTTCCGCATAGGTAGAATCAAAAAACTTAGATTCCCTTGCGGTTCCAAATCCTGATAAAAATTTAAACTGTTGGTTTACATAGGGAATTTGAAATAAAGAATGAGGACTTCCTTTCAGATTCCTTTGTGTTTTGACAGCGTTCCATTTGAAAAGAGTATCAAAAAGACCCCAAACATCATTGTCATCTCGCAAATGACTTAACGCGTATTCAAAAAATAAATCTGTAGAGAAAGCTAAGGGTCTATAATTACGAATGTAATACACATCTTCATAAGAATGATTTAAGAGATAATCACTCACACCATCACGAATATTTCCATTGACGGGGCCTTTTTTTCCAGAAGCGGTGTGCGCAAAAATAAATCCAAAATTCCGTAAAAACTCTGCAGCAAAAAAAGAATTCTCTTCATCTAATATGCCACGACTTTTTGTGAATTCAATCGTTGATTTCCGATATTCCTTTCTGTAAATCTGATTATAACCTTGTAAAATGGTAGCGGCATATTCCAAACGTCTCCATTTTTTTTCCTGAGCCATGTAAATGATTTCGTCTGTCATTCGAGATGACAACTCAGGATTTTGATCCATTAACATCTGCGAAATCCGTAGTTTGGGCCAAATGTCGGCTTCTGTTAACTTTTCAGGATCTTTGATTTTTTGTAAGGCTTTGAGAGCGGACTCAGCACCGTTCACTTTGTACAGAGAGACAGAAATTAAATCTTTCACTTCTGCAAGTGTCATCGGTTCATTTAAAAATGGATGATTGATGTCGGAAGACCAATTGTTCAAATCCAATTTTAAATAATAATCCAAAGATTTTTTATAATCTTTTTGGAAATAAGAGAGTGCACCTAACTTCACATAAATGCGATTTAAAATGGATGTTTTTTTTCCACGTGCTGATTTTAAAAATTGTAAATACGATTCTTCAGCACCGACCATATCACCTGATAAAATTTGGAAAAACGCCATCCTTTCAATGGAGTTTTCATTGGCATTTCCCTCTGTGATTCTTTCCAAATCCATAATCATTTTTTGAAAATGAATTCCTTCTCTCGTAAAACCCAAAAAAGCTAATTTTGCTGGTAAATCTTCATCAATTCGATCGAGAAGTGGAATCCATTCCAAATTGCCATCTTCAAAGAAAGGAGAGCTAACACGCATTATATTCACAAAATGTTTATGCATGTCTTTGTCTTTTCCAGTTGGGAGATCGATGTAATATTGTAATCGAAACACTCGGCAAAGAGAATAGTAAGGTCTAGATTTCTGGCAATCCATCCGAACCATTGTTTTTTTTTCATCTTCTCCCGATTGAAAAAGATTGGTTCGCATATTCTTTGCTAAATTTCGTAAATAGGTATTTGGTTCTTTTTGGATGTAAGTGTCGAGCATCTTTATGGCTTGGACTTCATCCCCTTGTGATTGTTTCCAAAGAGAAGTGAGTAAAAAATCGGCAAAGGAATACTCACCTCTTTTGGTACGAAGGTCATACAAAACTCGACCAATCCCTTCCTTGTCTTTGGTTTTGAGAAAGTATTCCCCAAGCATTAAATAATAATCAATTTCCTGATTGGTCGCCAAATTTTCAGGAGATTTGAAACGAAAATCATCTCGGATTGTGAGTTGTTCCTTTCCTTGGATGTATAATTTTCCTTGGTTTCCTGACACAACCCAGCCATGAATTCTTTGGTTTTGTGCGTATATAGAAGTAAGAGAACCTAAGATGATGAAACTGAAAAAAATAGAAAGTGACAGTCGACTCTTCATCGTATCTTTGATTCTCTAGGACCAAGTGATTTGGTCAAGTGACATAAAGGGAAATGGCAGAAAGTTTCGATTACCAAACGATTGTGGAAAGTTTTGACGAGTTCCTGCTCATTATGGACGGGAATTTGGAGATTCAATTTTCCCAAACTTCACCCAACCTATACCTGCCAAAGAATTCCATTGCTGTCGGCAAACACATCAAAGAACTCCCCATTGTCCCAAGAGATGGACTGATTTTATCCAATTTATGCCAAGAAACGATTACAAGAAGGATTCCATTTCATTTTTCCACCTCCCTACTCGGAAACCCATACCGGATTTTGGGAAGGTTTCTCGAAACAAAATCGGGACCATGTGTGATTTTACGGGGAGAACCAAATTTTAATATCGAAGGGGTGGTCCTCGACAGTGGTCCCTATGTCATTTTTCGATATAAATTTGATTCCGAATTTCTCATCACTTATGTATCACCCAATGTATCACATAACTTTGGTTACCAAACAGGTGATTTTAAAAAAGGGAGTTTGAGTTTAGAAAGTTTAGTCCATCCTGAGGACAAAACACAGTTTGAATTAATAGAAAAAGAATCGATCAAAAACAAACAGAGAACCTACCAAAGAGAATTTCGATTTCGAAAACTCGATGGCAGTTACATTTATCTTTCTGAATACAGTGTCGTCAGTTATTATGATTCGTATCCAACAGAAAAGATTTCTTATTTATCAGACATCAGCGAACGAAAAGAAAAAGAATTAGAAATCAAAAACCAAAGAGATGAACTGAATCGAATCCGTGTTCTATTTGAAGAAACAAATGCCGCCGCCAATGTGGGTGCATGGGAAGTAGACCTAGTCCAAAACAAAATCTATTGGGCCAAAGAAACAAAACGAATCCATGAAGTCCCAGAGGATTATATTCCCAAATTAGAGAACGCATTCCAATTTTATCCCATTGCATCCGAACAAAATGCACTAAGAAAAGCATTTGAAGATACAATACAAAATGGAAATTCCTATGAATTGGTTTTGCAAATCAAAACACTCAATGGAAAAATCAAATGGGTGCGTACCATTGGACATGGAGTGTTCGAAAATGGAACTTGCATTCGAGTGTATGGAAGTATTCAAGACATCACAAATAGTGTCAATCTAGACAAACAAAAAGAAGAAGCTTTATCCAAACTCGAAACCATATTAGATGCGACCACACATGTGACTATCATCGGAACCGATATCAATGGAATCATCACACACTTCAATAAAGGTGCCGAATACCATCTCCAATACACAGCAGAGGAAATGATTGGGAAAACTACTCCAGCCATTTTACACAAAGAAGCAGAAGTTTTATTCCGAGCAGAATCATTATCTTCCGAATTTGGTGTAAAAATTTCTGGATTTGAGACCTTTGTCTACAAAGCAAAGTTAGGTGCCTATGAATCTCATGAATGGACATATATCAGAAAGGATGGATCCGAATTCCCTGTACAACTTGTTGTCACGGCAAGCCGTAACCAAATAGGAGAAATCACTGGTTTCTTAGGAATCGGGATTGATATCTCTGCTCAAAAAACCACCGAAGAAGCATTACGTGAAAGTGAAAGGCGTTGGCAATTTGCTTTGGAAGGTTCTGGAGATGGAATTTGGGATTGGAATGCAACAACCAACCAAGTGTTCTTCTCTCGCCAATGGAAAACGATGTTAGGTTTTGCAGAAGATGAAATAGGAACTGATCTTAACGAATGGGAGTCACGAGTTCATCCAGAAGATAAAGAAAAATATTTTTTTGATCTCAACAAACATTTCCAAGGTGAGACCAATATCTACGTCAACGAACATCGCATGTTGTGTAAAGATGGATCTTACAAATGGATCCTTGACCGTGGCAAAGTGATCGAACGAACAGAGGATGGCAAACCACTACGAGTCATTGGGACACACACAGATATCACACAACGTAAAAATTTAGAACATGATTTAATCATTGCTAGAGAAAAAGCAGAAAACGCATCTATCGCAAAATCCAACTTCTTAGCCAATATGAGCCATGAAATTCGAACTCCTCTCAACGGAGTGATTGGTTTTGCGGACTTACTCATGCGTACCGACTTAAACCAAGTCCAAAGAAAGTATATGGAGACGGTTCATCTCTCTGCCTTATCTCTTTTGGATTTGATTAATGACATTCTTGATTTTTCTAAAATTGAATCTGGCAAAATGGAACTCTACAAAGAAAGAGTGAATATTTTTGATTTGTTACACCAAATCGCAGAGATCGTTAAACACAAAGCATACGAAAAAGGGTTGGAACTTATTTTAAATATCTCTCCAAGAGTCCCAAGGAATGTTTTTGTCGACTCTCTTCGATTACGTCAAATTTTACTGAACCTAATTGGCAATGCTCTTAAATTTACGCTCACAGGGGAAATTCAAATCAAATTGACAGCAACACCAGTGAGTCAAAATAAATTTGAATTTTTATTTGAAGTGATTGATACAGGGATTGGGATCGATAAAGACAACCAAAAGAAAATTTTTGAAGTATTTGCCCAAGCAGACAATTCCACAACACGTCAATTTGGTGGGACAGGACTTGGTCTTTCCATCACCTCCAAACTCCTACAATTATTCGGATCTAAAATTGAATTAGAATCAGAGTTAGATCATGGATCACGTTTTTATTTTAAATTCACAACCCTTGCTGATAACGAAAGGTATTTAGAACCTGATTTAAAATCGATTCAAAAGGTAATGGTAGTCGATGACAACAAAACAAATCTCTCTGTGATTAAGGAGATGTTAGACTATAAAAACATTCAAACATTTTTATTTGACTCTCCTACATCTGCATTAGAAAACATCAAAGCTGGTGAAGTTTTTGATGTTGTGATTTCGGATTATAATATGCCGGAGATGAATGGACTCGAATTCATTGAACGATTAAAACATTTTTTACGTCAGAACAATCGAAAAATTCCACATATCACAATCCACTCCTCTTCCAACGAAGAAATCATATATCAAAAAGGAAAAGAATTGGGTGTTGGAGTCATTCTTTTAAAACCGATTCAAACAAATATTTTATACGAAAGTTTATCAGATTTAATCACAGGTAGGACTTCGGAAGAAAATCCAATTGAGAAAACTAAATTGAGTCCAATCGTTACCCCAGAAAAAACAAAGGTGATGATTGTAGAAGACAATCCCGTGAATATGATGTTAACCAAAACCATTGTACTAAAAATATTACAATCGGCCATCATCATCGAAGCAAACAATGGAGTCGAAGCCGTTGAATATTTCAAAAAAACAGAGCCTGATTTGATCCTTATGGACATCCAAATGCCTGAGATGAACGGTTATGATGCCACAAAAGAAATCCGAAAACTAAGCATTGGCCAAAATGTTCCCATCATTGCCCTCACAGCAGGAACACTTTCGGATGAAGAAAACCGATGTTTAGAAAGTGGAATGAATGATTATATTTCCAAACCTGTTGTTTTGAACACCATTGCTGACAAAATGAAACACTGGCTTCTTAAAAATTAAATCTTGAATACGATTGTCCGAATGAGCCTTGTTCCATCTCATGGACATTGTGCTAGTCTCTGTCTCCAAACTTTCCAAAACCATCGGCGAAAAAAAACTTTTTTCAAACCTTGATTTCTCTATCAGCGAAGGAGAAAAACTCGCCATCGTTGGCATCAATGGCTCTGGTAAGTCCACCCTACTCCGTGCCATCTTAGGAAAAGAAGAAACAGACTCTGGACAAATCATCAAAAACAACAATCTCAAAATTTCTATCTTAGACCAAAACCCAGTCTTCGATGCAAACGAAACGATCCTCGATCATATTTACCAAGGGGATAACAAACTCGTAAAAACCATACGGAAATACGAAGACATTTGTGAACGAATGGGAGAAGGGGAAGAAGGACTCGATGATGAGTTTACAAAAGCGTCTCAGGAAATGGATCGCCTCTCTGCTTGGGATTATGAAGGGCAAATTAAGTCCATATTACGAGAATTAGGTGTAGAAAAACTCGAACGTAAAATGTCGGAGTTGTCAGGAGGAATGCTCAAAAAAGTAGAACTTGCCAAATCCCTGATCGATGAAAGCAATTTACTCATCTTAGATGAACCAACAAACCACTTAGATGTAAAATCCATTTTATGGTTAGAAGACTATCTTGCCAATTTAGACAAAGCCATCCTACTCATCACCCACGACAGATACTTCTTGGATCGAATCGTGAATAAAATATTGGAACTCGATCGTGGGAATTATTTTTTATACGAAGGGAACTATTCTATTTATCTAGAAAGAAAAGTAGAAAGAGAAGAAACTCTTCAAAAGCAAGAAGACAAAATCAAACAGTTTTTGAAACAAGAAGTGAAGTGGCTCAAACGCCAACCCAAAGCCCGCACCACCAAACAAAAAGCAAGGATTGATCGAGCAAACGAACTACAAGGTAGAGAAAAAAGAGAAATCCAAAAAGATTTAGAACTCAGCGTCGCTGCCAAACGTCAAGGGAAAACCATTTTAGAAATTCATAATCTAAAAAAATCCATTGGTGAAAAGGTATTAATCAATGATTTTACTTATACATTTAAAGCCAAAGAAAGACTAGGGATCATTGGACCCAATGGGATTGGGAAATCCACTCTTCTGAATCTTATGGCAGGCCGCCTGACGCCTGATAGTGGATACTTAAAACCAGGACTCAATACCAAGGTTGGCTATTTTGACCAAACGAGTTCAGAGCTTCCCTTAGAAAGAAATGTATTGGAATACATTAAAGATGTAGCTGGGGAAATGATTGAAACCGAATCAGGGGAAAAAATTTCTGCGTCCAAGATGTTGGAACGATTTTTATTTGATGGGAAATTACAATACACTCCGATCGCCAAACTTTCTGGAGGCGAAAGACGTAGACTTTTTTTAGTGCAGATCCTCATGACGGGACCAAACTTTCTCATCTTAGATGAACCTACCAATGATTTGGACATCCAAACACTATCTGTATTAGAATCCTTTTTGGATGAATTTCCTGGCACTGTTGTTATTGTTTCTCACGATCGTTATTTTCTCGATCGCACGGCAGAAAGCTTACTCATCTTTCGCAAAGAAGGAAAACTAGATCATTATATAGGAACCTTCTCTTCCTTTTTAGAAGTGGATAGTTTAGAGATCGAAAACGAACCAAGTTCTATGAAACAAACTCAGCCACAACCAGTGGTTACCACTGTGGAAAAACCTAAAAAGTCAAAACAAGACCAAAAGAAAATATCCACTTTAGAAAAAGAAATTGCGGCACTCGAAGAAAAAAAATCAAATCTCGAAGGGAATTTGAGTACATTCGCAAATGATCATATGGAACTCCATAAAATAACGGAAGAAATCCAAAAGATAGAAGCGGAAATTCTTTACAAAATGGAGGAATGGGAAATGTTTCATTCCGAATGAAAACAGTCCATACGACAAGAATTCTCATCTGGACTCCCATCATCTTCATTGGGTATTTCATCTCAGCGCAAATTGGATTCAATATCGCGTTTCTCAATAGCCAAGTTTCTCCTGTTTGGCCACCAGAAGGAGTTGGTTTATCCTCATTATTATTACTTGGACCTGTTGCTTTACCTGGGATTTATCTCGGTGCCACTCTTGCTAACTTCTATAACAACCCTCACTTCCAAACAGCGTTTATTATAGGGATCGGCAACACTCTCAGTAGTTATGTCAATTATCGCATCATCAAACGTGTCACAGAAAAAACTGACCCACTTTATTCTACAAAAGACTTAATTTATTTCTTAAGCCTTGGAACCTTTCCTGGTTCATTTATCAGTGCAGTGATGGGTGTCACTAGTTTGTGGTATTGGGATTTTTTATCGACTGAATTGTATTTCAACGTGTTCTTCACTTGGTTTTCGGGTGAGATGTTGGGTTTTCTCATCGTGGCTCCCCTACTCTATGTTTGGTTTTATCCCAAATCCAAATTAAATTTAGATCTCTCCAAACAATTGGAACTTTTTCTATGGATCGTCATTGTATATATTTCTGGATCAATTGCCTTTAGCGATGAATGGCCTCTACTCTTTGTTCCCATTCCTTTTGTGATTGTGACAAGCATTCGATTTCGGCAATTTGGAGCCACCTTATCCACTGTTATACTGTCTTATACAGCAGTGACACTTACAATTGAAGGCAAAGGAGTTTTTGCCAGAAGGGATGCCAGTGGACTATCCATCAATGACTCTCTTATTTTCCTCGATGCCTTTTTATTTTGTATTAGTGGGATTGCCTACTTCCTTGTGACAGCCACAAGAGAAAGAGAACGAGCCCAAGAAACATCTCTCAAGTCCTTACAAGTATTAAATGAACTGAAAGAAAAAGCCAATGAAGAATTGGAACAAAAAGTGTTAGAACGCACTGCAGTCATCGAAGAACAAAGGATCGAAATTGAAAAACAATTGGATATGGCTAAACGGATCCAAGAGTCCCTCTTTCCTCAAAAAGAAATTACTCCAAAGGGAGTCGAACTTTTATTCAAAAACATTCCCATGATGAAAGTGGGAGGTGATTTGTATGATTTCGTTTGGAGACAAGACAAACAAGAATTAGGTGTTTTTATTTGTGACGTATCGGGACACGGAATTCCTGCGGCACTCCTCAGTGCACTTGTAAAAACATCACTTGAAAAATGGAAAGAAGACCCAAGGGATCTAAAAGAAAACTTAGAGTCCATCAGAAATCAAATTATGCCCAACTTAAGGGAACATTTTGTCACTGCTAGTTTACTCCATTTACATTCAGACTCTGGTGTATTAACGTTTGCACGAGCAGGACATTTTCCCCTCTTTATCATACGTAAGTCAGGTGCCCTCGTAAGTTTGAAACCCATGGGACGGATCATCACACCGATTTTTGATATTTTAGCCGAAGAAGAAAAATTCCAATTAGAACGTGGGGATTTGATTGTCCTTCTCACAGATGGACTCACTGAAGCCAGAGATCCTTCCTCATTGCAAATGTTTGGCGAAGATAAATTATTACATTTGGTAACCGAACTTCGAAATCATTCTTTGGCGAAAATTCGAGATGAAGTATTTCAGTCTGTGATCCAACTTTCAGGGGGAATCCAAGCAATTCAGGATGACCTAACTCTTGGTCTCATTCGTTATACGGGAGTTTAAGGGAGGTAAACAATACTCATTACCTAAACAAAAACGAAAAAAAAAATCATCCATCCTTTCCACGAGATACTTTGAGAGTATTCGTATACATCTCATCAATCGCTTCCTGAAAGCCATTGAGAAACAGGGCCGTTGGCAAACTTGGTTCATAAGCTAAATTTCCCAAATCCTTCATCTGGAATTCTCCAGGAAACAAAAGATACCAAGGACTGATATGACGGCTACCTGACTGGATCGTCTTTTTTTCGGCCACCAAACTATTTTGATGGAAGAGTTTTACAGTGACTTCCAAGGAAATTGTTTCAGAGCAAGGTATAAGACAAAAACTAATTACCTGTAAGGTTTGCAAAAAACTTCCTTCTTCTCGATCACTATGAATTTGTCCTGCTGCGACAAAAAATACATAATCTGATTTTACATCTGTCATTTGAAATCTTTCATCGGAAACATCGAAGATGGAAATTTCTTTCCATTGGTATCGAGACTTGCCAATTTCAGTTTGTTTTCTTTTAAAATATTGAAACGTAGTTTCGTTATCCAAAGGTTTCTTTTCTACCCATCCAACATATTCCCGAGTAAAATACATTCGATTGTAATTGAGGATTGTGATGTGATCACTCGGAAGACTTTTGTTTGATGAGACCGGAAAAGGTTTTACCTTTCGATTGAGGTTTGCAAACGAACACTGCAAAAAAAAGAATAAAAGAATCAAAACACAAGATTTCAAAGATCGTTCATGTCCTTCACTTCTGATACACTTAAAAATTCGTCCACACAAGGAATGAGGATTTCAGAGCGTTCTATTTCATTCATAGGTCCCAAGTCTCCCCCTTTTCGCATATACCCTCTTGTATAGTCTGCGTAATTCACAGTAGAGATCATATTATAAATTTCTAATTTTCTTTTCTCGATTGCTTTCACGATTGCAGTACAGGCAATATAAGATCCAAAAGATGTATGTTCTTTTCTGAAGTAAGTGATTTTGTATTCGGAATCACTGATTCCCCGCGTCCAGAGTCGTTTCGGAAATTGGTTCTTCTTACTATCCATCCAAGTATGAATATCCATGCCTTCTGGCATCAAAACTGGATTTTTTGGATACACTCTTCGTTCTGGAGGAAGAAGGCTTGCACATCCTATTCCAAACGAAAACAAACAAATAAAAATCAAAACGAAGTGAAATAGAGTGCGAGAGGAACAATCAACTTTCCATGGCATGAATCTCTTTTGTTCCAAAATCTATAACCTCCATTTCCCTGGGCTACCGATGTTATTGAAACGCCCCCCCGGAACATGGAACGGATTGTGACCCCCACCACCGGATCTTGGCATTTGGTATTGGTTTCCACCATAATACGGAACCCCATACCTTCCTGAGTAACCATGGTAAGGATAGGGATACTGACGGTAGTTATGCCCATTATGGCTTGGATGCCTTGTATAATAGGAATCATGCATATAATCAGGAGTGACACAACCTCCACCTAAACTTGCAAGTCCACCGACCAAAAACAAGGTACAGAAAAACCTAACAAACTTTTGGCGGTTCATTTTTTCGAGAGATTCAAAATTGATTCGGTTCATCATACGGTTAGTATAGATGGAAAATGGGATTCATGGAATAGAGGGTTTCCGCAATTGCGGATATCACCTATGAGATGATTTTCTTTTGTGGATCCAGAGAGGATATTTCCCTTCCGACTTTGCTTGGTTGAAAACCATCTTGGTTCATGATTCATGTAAAGATGGGTGCAAGAATCAAGCGATTCGATGAGTGGAAAATTGGCAATCGATGCGAAAAAGGAAGCCTTTGCCAAGATGAAAGGAATATTGGTTTTCTGGTAATCCGTAATGGATATCCAGAAAACCAAATCTAAATCTATTTTCCTTTTAAAAGAAACTCAATTCTTCTATTTTCTGCCTTACCTTGTTCAGTTGTGTTGGGACGAATGGGTTCTTTCGCACCTTTCCCTTCTACCGTGAGGCGAGATTCCGAAACGCCATTGGCGACTAAGTAGGATTTGACTTCATTTGCCCGAGAAAGCGATAGTTTTAGATTTTCCGCATCGTTTCCAACATGATCCGTATGTCCAACAATTATAATATTCAAATCTGATATCGATTTAATTAAAGTTACAGTGCGCAGTAGTTCTTTTTTTGAATCTTCTTTTAAATCAGATTTCCCCGAATCAAAAAGGATTCGATTGCTATAAAAACGAGATCCAGGTTTTAGTTTTGTTAAGTTGATCTCTGGATACTGCCAAATGTCTTCGTCTTTTAATGTTTTGGTCAAAAAGGAGTAACCAGGTGCTGAAAAGGAAATCTCTAAATCATAACTTGGCAATTTTCGATCAAACATACCATTTCCATCGGTTTTGGATTGGATCTTTTTTTTACCATCAAAATCCGTTAACAAAGAGATTTCAATGGAGGCATCGGGAAGAGGTTGTTTTGTTTCTAAATCAATCACTTTGGCTACGATTCTTTTTTTTCCACTGAATGGTGAAGAATACAGTATATCATTTTGATTGACATCCCAATGTCTCAAAAAATTCCCATTTGGTGAAATTTCGATGTTCGGAGATTCATTACATGCATTGAGAGAATTAGACAATTTGAATGTATCAAGTAACGAGCCTGTCTTTGTTTCATATAACTCGCCTATGGTGCAAGAATCATTCAACTGAAACCGATAACTACCATCATTGGTTATATTCCAATAATATCCTTGGCTATATAAAATCGGACTTAAGGATTTTCCTTTTTGAATTGTCTCTTGCTTTTGTAAGTGAAAAAATCGAATTCCATCCTCACCTACTGTCATTTTCTTAAAGTCCTTGGTTTCAAAACTGGGACGGACTGGTCCCGAAGAAGGAAGGCTCATAAAATAATTCATTCCAAAACTTTTGTATAGAGTTTTTCCATCTTCGCTGTATACCAATCTTCTTTCTTCGGGTGTCGAATCTTCCGTAAATCCTTGAGAAGGCATGTCAATATCTCCTTCACGAATTAGTTTTCCATCCGCTAGAGAAAAAGTGAATAAATTGCCAGAAAAAACTACTGTCACTTCTTTTCCGTTAGGTGAAATAGCTATAGCTGGAGATACCGTACCTGCCGTATAACGCGGAGATATGGGCAGTTCAAATTTCCAGAGAGGTTTGAAAGATCCAAATTCAGAAGAAACAACCGTATGTTTATTTTGACAGTAGGGTTTTTCATATGTACAATACTCGTATACATCTTTTCCTTTTCTGTAATTTTCATCGTATTTGGACTTCCACTCTGATGGTTTCCAATCGACATAAACAAACCGATTTTCCTTCGAGTCGATCGCAATTTTTTGAGGCAAATAGGGTTGGATTGTTTTCACAATCTTTAAACTAGGTATGGATACGATGTACATAGCATCTCTTGCCACTTCCGTTTTAAAAAACACAAAATATTTCCCATCCGATGAAAATCCCTTTTGATAAAACTGTATCTTGGGTCTAAAGGAAGCATCACAAGGTAGACTAAGGGTCGATACAATTTTACCTGTTTTGGTAGAATTGAGAACTAAAGTACTTCCACTTAGATGGATAAAATAATTTTCATCGGGACTATAATTGGAAAAATAAGATCCGCATTTTCCAAAAGGAACAGTATTGATTGTGGATACTTTTTTGATTCGAGAAGTTGCATCTTCTTTTGCGGCACTATGCAAAGATTCCAATTGTAAACTTTCACTGGATTTGCATTGAAAGTTCAGAATCAAAACGAGTGAAAGTGCAATATATACGAATTTATTCATAAGGAAAAAACTCTAATCCGCTACTGAAAAGAATCAAATCAATTTTTTAAGAAATACGAATGAATCTCGTAAGAATCCCGGCCCGACCGAGGCAGTTGGAATTGACTATCTCCATATGAGTTATTATAGAAAGCAGATGAGGAAACGCAATAGAGGGTTTCCGAAGTTACGGATATCACCTATGAGATGATTGATTCCTCAAACACAATGAATGGCGATGGTCTATACGAATTTTTGCTAGTTTCATTATGTTAGTAGCAACGATTTAACTCACTCAGTTAGCTTCGTGAAATTTCTCCGAGAAGTCTTTTAGTAGAAGAGCAGAGTGTAGAACAAAGCAATACAATATTATGTCACCTTGCGCCCTTGATGCGCAGGAGGCGGTAGCCGTCCGAAGGACCGAAGCGAACGCGAAGTCCGAAGACAGCAAGGAAAGGCGCCCTAATTCGTTCTTGTTTCCCTTGTTATAGTTCAAAATGATGGAAAAATCAGTTAAATTTTCCGCAGGAAGTGTGCCCCATCCATGGCAAATATCTATTACGACGACAGTTGCGATCTAAATCTCCTTAAAGGTAAAACCATTGCAGTGATTGGCTACGGAAGCCAAGGTCACGCCCAAGCTCAAAACATGAAAGATTCTGGTTTGAAAGTCATTATTGGACTTCGCGATGGATCTAAATCAGTGAAAGAAGCAAAAGAAGCTGGTTTTGAAGTTTATAATGTTGCGGAAGCATCCAAAAAAGCTGACATCATCCAAATCCTTGCTCCCGATACCATCCAAGCTGACATGTATAAGGCGGACATTGAACCAAACCTTAGCGAAGGGAAAGCTCTTGTTTTCTCTCACGGCTTTAACATTCACTACGACCTCATCACTCCTCCTAAAAACGTAGACGTGTATATGGTAGCTCCTAAAGGACCTGGACACCTCGTTCGCCGAGTTTACACAGAAGGTGGTGGAGTTCCTTGCCTCATCGCAATTTACCAAGATGCAACTGGACAAGCAAAAGCTCGTGCACTCGCACACGCAAGTGGAGTCGGCGGGGGAAGAGCAGGAATTTTAGAAACATCTTTCCGTGAAGAAACAGAAACAGACCTCTTCGGAGAACAAGCAGTTCTTTGTGGTGGTGTGGCTAACCTCATCATGAGCGGATTTGAAACATTAACAGAAGCAGGATACGATCCAGAAATCGCTTACTTCGAATGTTTACATGAAGTAAAACTCATCACTGACCTCATTTACGAAGGTGGACTAGCTCGTATGCGTTTCTCCATCTCTGATACAGCAGAGTATGGTGATTACATCAGCGGACCACGTGTGATTGATGCTGGCGTAAAAGCTCGTATGAAAGATGTTCTCACAGACATCCAAAAAGACAAGGGAGCCGCGTTTGCAAAACGTTGGATGGCTGATACAAAAGCTGGATACCCTGAATACAAAAAACTCAAAGAAAAAAATGCGGCTCACCCAATTGAAGCAGTAGGAACAAAACTACGCTCCATGATGAAGTGGCTTGCAAAGTAATTGTTTAGTTAACTTAAGTTAGAAGAAAGAAAGGAAGAAGGATTTTATATGAAAGTAACACAAAAGATTATACTCGCAGCACCTGCTCGAACTCCTTTTGCACAAATTGGTAAGGCGCTTGCACAGTATCCAGGTCACCACTTAGGTAAAATCGTGGGTGAAGAAGTAATGAAACGCAGTGGTTTGAAACCAACTGACATTGACGGAGTGATCGTGGGAGAAGGTTTTGCCAATGCACCAAACTCTGCTCGTGTGATTGCAAACCTAATGAACCTACCTTTAGAAATTCCATGTTTAACAGTGGCAAACAACTGTGTATCAGGACTTGAAGCAGTAGCAGAAGCATCTCGCCGCATCATGTTAGGTGAAGGTGAAGTTTTCCTCGTAATTGGTGAAGAATCTCAAACTTCTATGCCATTCGTTGTGAAAAATGCTCGTCTTAACAAAAAAACAAACAGCTTAGATTCACTTGTAAAACTCCTTCCAAATGACCTTCCTGAAGGTGTTGAACTTCGTGATACATTAGAAGACGGTCTCGGTGATGGGGAAACTTCTTATGGAATGCAAGTGACTGCAGAAATCCTCGCACAAAACTATGCCCTTCCACGCGAAACACAAGACAAAGTAGCTTACGAATCTTTCAAAAGAGCATTCGAAGCAACACAAGAAGGTCGTTACAAACCATATATCATGGAAGTAAAAGACGATGAAGGAAACCCACTCCAAGCGGACGAAGCGGTTCTTCTTCGTGAAGGTCTTGTGAAAAACCCAACTCGTATGGGTCGCGCTATGCTTATGTTTGATAACCCAGCGATGAAATTTGATGCATGGAAAGAAAAATACGGCAAAGATTTGAAAAAATCTCATGGCCCTACTGTTTCCATCTTCAATGCAAGCCCACGTTCCGATGGAGCTGCTGGAATCATCGTCGCTTCTGAAGCGGCAGCAAAAAGACTCGGACTCAAAGCAGAAGCAGTAGTTTCTGGTTTCAAAATGAAAGGTGTTGCTCCAAACCTTATGGGTCTTGGACAAGCAGAAGCTACTCTAGGACTTCTCGAAGAAGTTGGCGAAAAAGTGGAAAACATCGACGTGATCGAAATCCATGAAGCATTCGCAGCAACTGCAGTAGCAGCTCTTGAAGAAATCAAAATCAGAACTGGTTTTGATTGGGAAAAGAACTTTGATGCAAAGAAAATCAATCCAAATGGTGGATCGATTGCCATTGGACACCCGTTTGGCGCTACTGGAGTAAGATTACTTCACAACGCCATCATGGACTTCCATGAAAACAAAGATGCAAAGAAAGTTCTTGTGACTGCTTGTGCACACGGTGGAATCGCAGGTTCAATGATCGTAGAAAGACCATAATTCGAACCTAAGATTCAATTTTGTTCGTTCGAAAGATCGAAGAAAAAAGCCAAGGGAAACCTTGGCTTTTTTTGTTATTTAAGAATGATTAGTTTTTTGGGAAGGAAGCGGTGAAAGAATGAACTTTTTTAAAAAGAATTTTCCGTTTTCTAGAAGGGGTTTGTAAAAAGGAAAGAGATGTGGTAGAGAGGACGTATTGGGTGGCGGGTGGTTCACCCCACCCAATTTAGGGCGGGGACTGTACACTCACACCTTCCCCCCAAACCGCGCAAGCATCGGCACAACTCCATCCCGCGACTGCCTTGCTGTATCGTAACCTGGAAATATCTTATACAATTTCAAGTAAAACTGCTTTTCCACACGTTTGTTTCCTGAAATCGTTTTTTCCAAAATGTCTTTAGTAAAAAGATGAAACTCAAAAAAACCATTTTTAAATTTTCCATCCACACTCAATTTCCCACCAACCTTGATTCGTATAGGATGCGTTAGTGGGACACTTTCAAAATTGATCTCATTTTCAGAATTCAAAACATTCGAAATATAGAATGTTTCTTTCATTTCCATTTCATGAAACTCTTTTTCTGTAGGAAGTTGAAGTAAAACTTTTCCTTCTCTTCTCAACTCCACACGATAAGACAATGCCTCAAGATTTTCGATATCCATTGGATGTATATCGATTGTTAAATGGTGATCTAAAATTTCTGTGGATCGAGTGATCACATTTCCTTCTCGTTTCCCAATCAAAATCAAACGATTCCCAGGATTCGGTATAGAAAATCTATAAATGATTCCAGGTTCAGGCAAATCTTTTCCAGTGACTGTGAGTGGGTGGTGAATCGGAGTTTGTGTGATCGTATTGGTATCAATGATGTTTGTCTCATCATCACTCTCTGGACCCAAGTCTGTTCCATTTGATTTAGAACTTTGTTTGGATTTAAATACTTCTGAATTTCTAAATTTCGCAATCGTGAGTCTTTGCATGACAACAACTAGGATAAGTACGGCAACCAATAACACCAAAACAAATACCCAAGTCTCATAGGCATTCATCTTCTCTTCTAAGATACGAATTTGATCTAACGAATAGGGTTTCACAATTTGTCCAAGTAACATTCTGTATCCTTTATACAACGAAACCTTTTTATAAGTATCGACCTCCTAGATTCAGAAAATCACCCTCCCCTCTGAAAAGAGGTCGACTCTCTTTTCTCACTTTACTAATTTTTACACTATGTCTGCTTATTTGTTTACACTTGCGTTCTTGATTATGTTCGTTGTGACCCCCCTTTTCTCTCAAAACCACTGGGATGACTATATTGCAGAGAAAAATATCGGATCCACCTATCACCTATTTGGTGATAATGTAAACCTAAGAGAGTCTGGAAGTCTCAACGGGAAGGTAAAAAAACAACTCAATTTGGGCCAATCCGTGAAAATCCTTTCAAAAACGAACCAAATCTTGGAACAGAATTCAGTGAAGGAATATTGGTACGAAGTAGAAAGTGGAGAAGACAAAGGTTATCTTTGGGGAGGATTTATCTCCGACTATTCTTTTCCATTAAAAGACACACAAGTATTATGTAAGAACTTAGGTGTGAAAATACGGAAACTCGAATTAAAAATCATACGAGATTCAAAACTTTTAAGTCAAGCTTCTTTGGAAGTAGGACCAATGAGCAATGAAACTTGGGATCATACCATTTATAATGAAAAACTTTTTTCACCAAGTCCAAGAGCATTATTTGCTATCAAAAATTTAATCTTTTCAGAGATTGAGTATGGTTATACAAATGAACAAATATTCACTTTGGATCAAAATTACAAAATACAACCTCAATTTTCTTGGAATCCAGGTGCATGTGACCCACCAGCTTGTTCGGAAACATGGTTAGTGTTTCCAAAAGAAACCCTCCCAGAAGATCAAAAATTAATGCGAAAACGAACCAAAGGTAAGGACAACACAATACTGGAACTCATGCATAGTTTTGATATTGAAGAACCAAACCAACATGATTATTACCAATCCGAATACAATTGGAACGGACATATCTTCCAAAAGAAGGAAAATTAAATACCGATGAAAAAATTTATCATTTCATTAACACTTGTTACTTTTACGATTCCCTGTTTTGCTTGGAATAACCATGCAGGAATCACTTATTTGATCCTAAAAGACCATTGGAAAAACCAAACTGTTCCCATGGTAAAAGTGGAATCACTAAATTCTTTTTTGAACCAAGAAAGAGACTCAATCCAAGAAGTTCTTTCTATATCTGAAGATTGGGCATTAACAAAACTTCCTCATCTAACAAAAACAAGTGAAGATCTAAAATTCTCTCCTAAAAAAAATGATACAAATTTGGTACCACAATTTTACAGAGCACTCCGGGTAAATCCCAATCACAAGGCTGCACTTTATATCCAATCAGTTCCAACAAAAGAAGGGAAAAAACTTTCGTTAGAGGAACTCACAACCTTACATGAAAAAGGAAAATTAGTAAATGAAACTTTTATCTCTTTGATAGAAGGAGAGATGATTGGTGCTGATGAAGTATTAGTAACAGCAACCGATGAACCAGATTATGACCTAGACCTCCATTTATTTGAGGATAACAATAGTGAGGTTGGAAAACTTTATGGATTTGGAACCCAACCGTTCGGAAACCCAGCAGTGGAATTTTCTTCTCAAGCCCCATTTCATATGGGTTTCTTTTATGAACCAAAAATCATTTTTACATTGGCTGGATTTTTAAAACGAACTTACCCAGAACTACGTATCCATCAGTTCACAGAACTTTCCAAATTAGCATTTCGAAAAGGACATTCCTATTGGGGATATCGGTTCGCTGGTTGGGCATTACACTACATCCAAGATCTCACACAACCTTATCACTCTTCCGTTTTACCGAGAGTCAGTGCAGCTAAACAAATTGGTGTTCAACTTGTCTCTTTTGTCGGATACCAAACACCAAAAAACAATATGATCGAATTTGTTTCCGGAAGACATACCTTAATTGAAGAATACCAATACTATCTAATCAAAAACCTGATCCAAACTAAAAATTGGAACCATCCAGTTGCATCCTCCATCATGAACCTGAAGGATACTGAGGAAACAAAATGGAATCGTGTGGATGATCTGCGCGTGAATGTTTGTAAAGAAGCATATGATGCAGGGGAAGCCGCGGATGAACAATTGGAAAACTTAAATATCACAAAATACGAAAACCTATATGAAGAAGGCCATCCGATTCATTCCATCCTTGCTACCTTACTTAAAAATATGTCCAAACACACCAGGGCGTATTTGGATCATTTAATAAAATAATTTTAGTCGAAAGATTCTACCGCAAATCGCTCTAATAGTTCCAAAGGAATTATCTCTAACGCGCGTTTGTGGGTAGACTCTAAATAAACTTGAGGAGCAACTCCATTTCGGTAGGCCTCGAGCCACCGAGAAGCGCACAAACACCAACGTTCCCCAGGTTTTACACCAGGAAACGAATATTGAGGCCAAGGTGTGATCAAATCATTCCCTGAGGCTTTTTGAGACTCCAAAAATTCAGTTGTGGCCAACACACAAACTGTATGCGAACCCAAATCCTCATCAGAAGTATTACAACAACCATCACGAAAAAAGCCCGTTAAAGGATCAGTGGAGCAAGGCAATAAAGGTCCACCGAGTACGTTGATTGAATCATCCATATCCATAGCAATTGTTATGGAAAAAGGAAATGCGATGGGAGGAAAGTTGTTTCTACTTTGTTTGGTAGAAAAAAGAAGGGGGTTTGCACCCCCATAGTACGACCAAATGGTCTTGGAAAGCCCATAGACATAATACTATACATATATTTACTTGTCAAACGATTATGGGTCAATTTGGAAGAAAAATTTCTTCTTTTCTTCCCCATCCACTTTGATCACCATTTTCCAATTCCCGACAAAATTTCGGTTTTTAGGGATTGTAAAGTAACGATATTCCAACAAGTTTTCATTCCGAATGTTCCATTTTTGATAATAAGGTTCTACCGTATTACCATCGATCGTTAAGAATAATTCAACTTGTTTGATTGTTGGTTTATTGAACTCCAGCTGAAGTGCATACATCTCACCTAATCGAAATTTTCGATCATTACACTGAGATAATATTTCATTCCCTCTTTTACGACATAACAATATATCTTCATCCAACAAATCAGTATTTGGTGGATCAATTCCTTTCTCTGGTTGCCAATACAAGTATAAGTAATTTAAATATTCACGATCCGAATATTGTGTTTTAAAAAAAGTAGGAATGGTTTCCACCGTAGAACCTTTTTTAGGTTTATGAACTTCGAAATGCAAATGAGGTCCTTGCGAATATCCAGTATTTCCAGAGTAACCGATAAGCTGACCTTCCTCGACGTAATCTCCTTCATTTACAACCACACCATCTTTTTTCAAATGTGCATAATTTCCAATCGTTCCATCGTCATGTTGGATCAAAATAGAATTTGCTTTAGACAAAAGATCATTTCGAATTCCACCTTCGGTATACTTTTTGACAACTTGAACAACTCTTCCCCTTCTCGCAGAATGAATCGGTGTTCCAATTGGCAAAGTAAAATCGATTGAATACTGGAGAGCTCCTACATGAGTAAAATGCCCGTTATATCCTTGTCCAATCCTAGAACGAATTCCTTTCGGAAAAGGTAATGAATATGTTACCGTATCATCATGAATTGCATCCCAATCCCCTAAATAATCGATAACGGATACAGAATAAAATATTTCCTTTGACTCGTTTTCAACAGCTAAACTTGTCACTCGAATGGGATCACTACTTCGTAAAACATAGTATTGTGGAAACACTAAATCTGATTTTAAATTTTTAAGTGAAAGATTTAAGGTAATGGAACGAGTTATATTTGCATTAGGTGCTCTGTTTACCAAATAAAAATCATACCCATTTTCTGTAGGACTCATAAAGGTACAAATATTGTTTGATAAACAAACTAAATTGGTTTCAGTGATTGCTTGCGCAGAGACTGTCGAAACTAATAAACAAAAAATAAAAATAAACTTTTTCATTATAAACTCGTTAATTGAAACTCAATTTTCTTCTGTAAAATTCCATTGGACCAAATACTCAGAACCCATTCCCCATCCAATGGTTCCTGGAAGTCCTGAAAGGGAATCATAAAGGAACTAATCCAATCTTCCTTTTTTGTTTCCCATGTATATTCATATCGAATCGAACTTTCTTTTTTCTGCAACTGTAATTGAAACGAATAAACATCAGGCCGAAGGAGAGGCATTATGATATAGATAGGTGATAAATTAGAAAATGAAGTTTGTTTGCAGCTATCATCTGTTACGCTATCGATTTGATCACAGATAAAAGTTCCGTCGACGTCCATTACCTTTTTTTCGACTGTTATACCACTTTCCCTTCTCCATAACAGATCCCCTTCCTGGATCAATTCTGCATCAGACATTTGTGTTCGAAATTTTGTAGGAATGGTTTTTTTTCGTAAGGTTTTTGTGGGTTTATACACTTCGAAATGTAAATGAGGGCCTTCACTGTAACCTGTGCTACCCGCATGACCAAGCACAGTTCCAACACCTACCTTTTGCCCAATTTTGACGAGAACTCCCATATAGCGAAGATGTGCATATTCCGCAACAGTACCGTCATCATGAAGGATTTTTACAAAGTTTGCAGATTGTTTAAATTTTAGATCGAAACCACCCTCAATGTTTTTTTCTTCTGTATCAATGACAATACCTGGCCTTGCTGCAGTGATGAGTTCGTCTTCCTTTAATCCAAAGTCGATCGAATAACGATTATCACCAGTGTGGCTTTTTTTCCCAAAATAACTTTGAAAGACTCTCACTTTGAGTTTTGAATCAAAAGGTAACTCATAGATATAATTTGAGTTATGTTTGGAAAGGTAGTTCCCTAAAATCCATTTGTATTGTATTTTATATGATACTTTCTTTTTAGGATGGATGGGATGAAGTTGGAAAAGTTTTTTCCTTTTCTTCCCCTGTAATACTGTTAACAAAGGAAGTGGAACGGAACTTTTCATATTGGCCACAACCGCACTTACCAATATAGAAGTTTCTGTTTGATTCGTTGCGATTTTATTTTGGAAGTATACATCAACAGCATTTCGTTTGGGAACAAATTCAACACATACGCGGTTCATGGAACAATAAGAAAGTGGTTCTTCGGCAGATAACATCCCTAAGGGAAAAGATAACAAACACCAAAACACCCAAATTCTCATAAAAGTAGGTTCATCATAAACAAACAAAAGCCATTCGACAATCCATTTTCCATATGAAAAACATTGTTGCCTAAAGAATTATTTTTTATGAAAGTCGACAGATGAGTGCAAAGCTTTATACATTTCCAATTTCTCACTTCTCAGAAAAAGCAAGATGGGCTTTAGATTTAGCAAACTACCCGTACGCATTAAATCCCTTGGTTCCTGGCCAACACATTCAAACCTTAAAACCTCTGGTAAATGATTTGTATGTACCTGTTTTAGAAACAGAAACGGGAATTGTCCAAGGTTCTGGGCAAATCTTAGATTTGGTGGAAGAGAAGGCGTTTGGTACCAAAGCATCAACCGAAGAAAAACAGATGGAAGAAACCATCGACATCAAAATTGGGAAAAGCCTACAAACCTTACTTTACTTTTTCATATTAGATTATCCTGAAATTGTAGGAAAATTATTTCTATTATCACCAAAATCAATATCTGATACGGTTCCACCTCCAGAACATTTTGAATTGATTGCATTATCTCTCAAACGAAGGTATAAAATTACTCCTAAAAACTTAGAAGTTGTAAAACAAGCATTAGATGAGTGTTCCAAAGAACTAATAGAAATCTATAAAACTAAGAAGTATTTTAATGGAAAATCATTTGGCCGAGTTGACTTAACGCTCGCTAGTTTAATGGGTATGTTAGCGGAACCAAAAGAATCACCCGCTTACCCTTGGTTTACATCCGTCAGAATGCCTGACTCCTTTCTCCAATGGAGAAACGATCTAGGTTACGAACTGTTGTTTGAAAAAATCCGAGAATTTTACAAGGACTTTCGAATCCAATCTAAATAATCGACATCACCACTGAGAATCGGCCAAACCACGATGCAGGGAGTTTCATAAGAATGATTTTCTTTTATTCTTTGCATGAGTGGTTCCGATTTCTCTTTCGTTGTTTTAAACAAACAAATCACTTCATTTGATTCTTCGATTTCATCTTTCCAGACATAAATTGATTCCATTTTGTCCACGAGATTGGCACAAGCTGCCAATTGTTCTGAAATGACAATCCTTGCGATCTTTTTTGCTTCTTCTTTCTCGGGAAAAGTGGTGTAAACTGTTACATATTTGAATTCTGATTCCATAAATTATTTTTCCTACTTGCTCTTTCCATTAGATACTTATGATTTTGCTGTATGAATCTTCGTATTTTCAAATCAACATTACTGATCGTAAGCATTTGTTTGCCACTTTTTTCCGAATCATTAAATCCACCCATCATCACCTCATCAAGTCAACTCCAACCCAAATCTAAAAAATACATCCCCGTATTTGCGATGGATGGAAAATTAAAAACAAGTTGGGTAGAAGGAGCGGAAGGAGAAGGGATTGGGGAATCACTTCTCATCAAATATAAAAACCCGATCCACTTTCGATCCTTGTCCATTTATAATGGATTTGGTGATCCAAAACTTTGGGCAGCCAATAACCGAATCAAAAAATTAAAAGTGACCACTGAAACAGGAAACGAAGAGATTATCACACTCAAAGATTCCCTTTCCAGACAAGTCATTTCCTTCAAAAACGAAATGAAAGCCAAAGAAATTTCTTTGACCATCCAAGAAATTTATAAAGGCACCAATACAGAAAACACTGCCATTGCAGAAGTGATGTTTGATTCAGAACAAGCAGGTTCCGCATTAGTTCCTCCGAAAAATACTTGGGCGATTGGAAAATGGAAAACAAAATCCAACATCGCAAGAATCCAACTCCATAACGATGGAACTTGTGAAATGGGTTACGAAACAGCAAAGATGTTATGTACTTGGACAGAAAAAGGGGACAAAGTCATTGTCAGCTTAGAAGCAACTTTACCTCTTACCAACACTGATATTTTAGAAATCAAACGTAGAGGAAATGCAACGGCACCTACAATTGAAATCAATGGAAAACACGAATTTGTTTTAAACCAAGACGAAGTTTAGATCATCTAATTTTAATTAGGTTCTGTCCAATTCGACCAAATCGTTTCGACCACAGTGGACTCGTTTTCAACTGTGGTTTCAAAATACAAAACAGCATTTTGGTAAGCTTTTCCAGTGAGGTCTCTCACTGGCGTAAGTAAAACCAATTCACACTTCAGTTCGTTTTCCAAATCAGTTAACATTTTCCATTCCAGAAGTTTTCCTTGTTTTGGATAGGGAAGCACTAATAACCCACTCACATGGTCCAATTTGGTGTTCCGTTTTTTTCGGACCTCCCACAAAATACGACCGATCGAATAACGGAAATTAAATTCTGATACAGGTTGTACAACGGTAAGTCCATTTTCAGAATATAAAAATCCATCAATGGCACAAGGACCCATATATTCATTTGGAATGAGATTCTTTAAACTTTTGACCAAATCATATACTTTGGGTAAAAATAAAGTTTGGTATTCACTTTCTCTTCCCCCAATGCGAATTCCGCGGAATCCTCCATCGGGATCAATCCACATGGAAGTCGAAGTGAGATAAAAAAACTCACCATCCTTCACATCCCAAAGTGTAGAAAAATCATAAAATCTGCTGTCTCCTACCCAATCTTCACAGACAACAGGAAACCCAAACAAGCGTTTGTTGAGTTGCGCGAGTTTCCATGAATCAGACTGGGTTTTAAAAATGATATGATTACGACCTGCCAGTCCAAATTCACTTTTTAAAACCACTGGTAATTTGGCTTCTTCCAGATCGGCAAATAGATGTTCTTCGGATGTGATGACTTTTGCAGGTAGTGGGGAATGGTTTTTGCGAAAGTCGAGTTGAGTGACTTTTGAATTTAAATACCGAGCCATTTCCAACTGAATTGGATCGACAACAAGTTCCCCCTCTTCCCAAACATGCCTCTTCCCCCATTCTACAAGTGTTACCTCTTGTAATAATGAGTCCAATTGGGTGGGAATGCCAGGAGTGAACCCTTTTTGTTTCCAGTGCGAATACAATTCATCAGAAGGAAGTTCTTCTACGAGAACATAGTCTTCTTCGTTTGTGATGGGAAAAAATAATTTCTCCAAACAACGATTCCTCCTCTTTAGTGAGGAATCTAAGTTGAGTGGAGGAGAATGGAGTTTATACTCAAATAATGAGTCTAAATAATATAACTTTGGCACCAATCAATAGATACGTCGAATCGCAGTCGCAATCCTTTGCACATTATCTTTGGTTAGGTTAGGATAAATTGGAATACAATGTCCTCTTTGAAACAACCTTTCTGCATTTGGGTATTCTAAGTGGTTTTCTTCCAATACTCGGTGAAGAGGTTCTTCCACAGTCCGTTGTGTTCCAATATGAATTGATTTAAAATATCTTTGAATCTCTTCATAATTTTGTCCAGATACAACGATTGGAAATCTTTGAAATGTATCTTCAGTCGGATTTTGAAAGTATGTTTCGAGACGAGAGTTCTGAACCGCTTGTAAATATGCAGATGCAATTTTTTTCTTACGTTCTAAAATCACACCAAGTTTAGATAATTGTTCAATTCCAAGTGCAGCTTGGTAATCTACCAAATTATAATCATACTTAGGTTCACCAAAGTTTCGTTTCGCAGAAGTTCCAGACTTGTAGGATTTCACGACACTTGCTACGTTAGTTTCTGCCGTGATGATCATCGCACCATTTCCAGTAGTAATGATGTTTTCGGCACTGAGTCCACAAATCGCAATTTTAGATTGTTTACCCACTGTGATGGTTTCGGAAGTAGCGCCAATGGCTTCCGTGAAGTCTTCGATGACTTCCAAACCTTCTATAGAATAATCACTGAGTCGAATGAGAGAACCAAAACTGTGATCAAACAAAGCAAACTTTGCACCCGATTCATTTTTTTTACGTAAAAATTCTTCCGGGCAAGGGTGAAAGGAATTTCGTTTTAAATCCACAATCACAGGTTTTGCTTGGATTAAAAAGATTGCATCCAAAGCAGAAATCGGTGCATAACTCGATAATAATACCGAGTCACCTACTTTCACGCCTAACGCAAGCAATGCGAGATGATACGCGGAAGTTAAGGAATTGGAGGAAATGGCATATTTGATTTTGAAAGTATGGCCAAACGTTTTTTCAAAACGTTCCACAATTTCACCAGTGGAAAGATGTTCTTCCACGAGACATTCTAAAACCCCTTTCAGATCTTCTCTTGAAAGTGTCGGTTTGAAGAATTCGATGTTTTTTTCTTTTCGAATCGGTCTTTGTATTGTTTCGGTGCTCATCCAACAGCACTCCTATATATTATGTCACTTAAGTACTCTATTTAGGAATTATGTCACTTCATTTTTCGAAATGCGAACATAATTTTAGAAAATCCTCGGAAAATTGGTTCTGAGTGGACAAAGTTTTCAAAAAATGACCGAAACCATGGACCAAAATTACTCCATTTGGGCCAAACGGCTCCGTGAAAACCAAGGGATTCGATCTCTGATGGAAGACCTCGGTCAAGCCACAGGCCATCCCGATGAGATCCTTCTTGGTGGTGGAAACCCTGCTCATATCCCTGAAGCGGAACAAATTTTCCAAGAAGCCTTTAGCAGTTTGGCAAAAGATCCCATGCTTCGGTCACTACTTGGCGACTACCAGGCGCCTATCGGCAATGATTCGTTTCGTTCCTTGGCTGCGGACTACCTGTCCCCCTTTTTCCAAACGAATCTGAAAAAAGAAAACATCGCCTTTTTTAACGGAAGCCAAAATGCCTATTCTTACTTACTCAATCTCCATTCAGGTCCGATGGCAGATGGAAGTTTTAAAAAAATCCTATTGCCGATTGTTCCAGAATACATTGGTTATGCGGACCAGTCCATAGCGGATCATACATTTATAGCGAGTCCACCAAACGTCGTGACAACGGGGAAAAACCGTTTTCGATATGAACTCAATCAAACTACCTTCGACTTAAAAGATGTTGGAGTTCTTGCCCTTTCCAGGCCAACAAATCCGACTGGAAATGTATTATCTCTTTCTGATTTAGAATGGATGGAAGAACAAACCAAACACCGAAAGATTCCTCTGCTCATTGATCTTGCGTATGGAAATCCGTTTCCCAATTTGATTGGGGAAGAAGCCCCTGTCCCTTACAAAGAAGGTCGGACTTTGTCGCTTAGTTTTTCCAAAATTGGATTACCGGGTGTGCGATTTGGGATCATCATTTCCGATTCGGATACCATCCAGACCTTATCTTCGTTCGCCGCAGTGGGAAACCTTGCCGTAGGAAATTTGGGAGTGTATTTAATGGCCCTCCTCTTCCAGAAAAACATCCTTCCTTCGTTAGCCAAAAACATCTTACGTCCGTTTTATGAATCAAAACTAAAACTCGCCATCGAACGATTCACCACAGAGTTTCAAAAGATGGGTGTGGACTATGAGATTCACGATCCCATGGGTGGTTTTTTCCTTTGGATTCGGTTCCCATCTCTTTCCATATCCAATCATGAATTGTATCAACTTTGTAAAGAGAATCGACTCTTCATTGTATCAGGACATTATTTCTTTCCTGGTTTAAATAGGGATTTTTCGCATACGAAAGAATGCATACGTTTGACATATTGCCGCGAGGAAGAAGAATTAGCCAGGGGAGCCCAAATCCTTGCTAAAATTGTGGCCTCTCACCAGACAAAATCCGAATGAGCGAAGATAGTATCGATTTATCAGACACAGTCTTAGAGAATCCCTCATCCAGGGACGAATCTTCTTCTGACAAACCTTCCGCTCAATCTTATATTTTTTTATCCGACTCTGTTGGGAGCCTAACACCAACCGCACGTTGCATTTTAGATGAACTCAAAGACTGGCACAAACGTGTTGAAAAACATGGGAGTAAGGAAAAACACGCATCTTATCTCATGACTGTGGATAAACTTCCAGAGGCATTGGGTAAGTATACAAATCTTGGAGCACAAGGAAGATCGGAAAACGCCATCCATCATGCACTCCGCCAAATTTTAGATATAGACCACCGTGGCCAAAATAGAGCCGCTTACGCTTATCCCTATCTCATTCGGACTGGGAGTAAAATTTCCTCAAAAATTGCTCTCGTTGCACCACAAAACGAGAATAAGACGGACACACAACCGTATCGGCAGGCATGTTTTCGTTTTTCACAAGAACTCATCAAAGTATTATTAGAAAACCGTGCTAAAAAAGGTAGGAACTGGGACGAAGATAACCCAGGTTCTCTTCTATTACAAAAAAACAAAGATGGAAATACTTGGCTTTATCCCAAGTTAGGTTCCCTCGAAGCAGAAATTTCTTCACTCGTAAGAAAAGGTTTTGGGAACTTACCTTATATCCCAATGCCCGATTTTTTACAAGACTTCACTTTGTTTGCAAGAGAACAAAACTTGGCTCTTCCTATACTAACAGATTATCACATTGTCATTGATGAACTGAATATTTTACCTGATGGAAGTTTCAAACGACTTCCAGAAGTAGTAAACCAAATCCTCGCCCATTTAAATGGATTGGAACATTTTGCTAAAGAACAACTCACCAAACTGGCAAAAGATGCTAAATACGAATCCTTTTTAGCACAATTTAGTGCCTACAATTCCATTCCAAAATTTGCGTCATTAGAATCGAAAATGAATCCAGAAGAGGAAGTGAAAAAGTTTTTGGCCATCATCGAAAACTTTCCATTTCCAGTAGAAAAAAACAACCGAGCCCTTTCGATCAAAGAAACGATCGACCTTAGTGTTAAAATTCTAAAAAGACTCTCGGAAGAAAAGGGATCTGTTTTAACCAGAAAAGATGATAGCATATATGGAACGGTAAAAAACGCCGTTATCAGTAAAATTCCGGAACATACAAAAAATCATAATACACTTTTACGGATCAACTTTGAAGAAGAAGTGGCCAATGCAGGCATCACCGCTCCAGAAAAAGTATCTGAATACATCAAACGTTTGAAAGACGATGTATTCTCAGAACATTCTTATTACGAAGAAAAAACTCCTGATGGTCGTTCCGTTTACTATGTTGTTGACCATGGTTTTATGGCTGCTGTCATCCACAAACTCGCGTTTGAAGGGAGAACTAACCCTGAATACAAAAAACAATTGGGTTATGCCAAAATCATCAATCACAAACTTTCCAATCCAAAACACCCTGGCCTCAATAGCAAACTCAAACCCGAGTTAATTGCAAAACTCAATGCAGATGTTAAAAATATGGAAGTGGAAGAGTTGGAAAAAGAAAGATCCAACGAAATCCGATCAAGGTTCAATGTCATTCCAGGAATTTTAACGTTTGTGGTGAGTACGATGATCTTTATCACAGGAGCGTATTACTTACGTTCCGCGATGCCCATCTTTTTTGGTGTTCCGTTTTCTGTGGTTCTTGGATTTTTGGCCGCCATTTATTTTCGAGAAAAAACAACGGATGAAATTCGTGAGGACATCAAAAACTCAGGGAAATTCTCTGGTGTGGGTGACTGGGGAAAACCAAGTTATTCTTCTGGTTCCACTTCCAGTTACGAAGAAGAACAAGAGACAAATAAAAAAGAAGAAAAACTCTCTCATATTTACAAAGCCGCAGACAATTTTGTTTTCCCAAAACGATTTAACAAAATCACAGATAAGGTTTTAGATCCAAAATCCTTACGTTCTCGTATCTACGAAAATTTGGACAACATCAAACGAAACAACATGACACTCGCCAAAGAAAAGGACGAGGACAAAGTGGCATCCACTGTTGAATATGCAGTTTTACAATCTGTGTCGACAATCCTCATACCTGATGATGTAGCCGTGCGTGACCTTCCCAATACCATTCTCATCAACCGAAATGATATGAAATCTGCACTTTTCCGAAGCCAATTGGCAGATTTTTACCGCGAAGAGATGAACAAAAAGAAGTTCGATAAAAAATTAGTCAAATATTACACCTATCTCATCAACACCGTTGAGATGGAGTATTACAAATACCTACCGAAAAAACGCGTTTAGAAACTAAAATCATTTGATTCTCTGTGGGAAATACCTCCTATGGAGTTGATGTATCAAAACGGTATCATACAATTTCCTATCATCATCATTGATGAAGATTTTCGTTCCGAAAATGCCAGTGGTCTTGGCATTCGAGCTATTGCAAAGGCCTTAGAAGGCGAAGGGATTGAAGTTCTGGGTGTCACCAGTTACGGAGACCTAACCAGTTTTGTACAACAGCAAAGTCGGGCATGTGGTTTCATCCTTTCCATTGATGATGAAGAGTTTACTCCTGAAACGGAAGGAGAGGTGCCAGACGCACTTCGCCAACTCAAAGATTTTGTGACCCAAGTGCGTCACAGAAACGCCGACATCCCTCTGTTTTTATACGGAGAAACGAGAACAAGCCGCCACATCCCCAATAGTATCTTAAAAGAACTCCATGGTTTCATTCATATGTTTGAAGACACACCAGAGTTTATGGCACGTGCCATCCACAGAGAAGTAAAATCTTATTTAGATAGTCTTCCTCCTCCGTTCTTTCGTGCCCTCACCCAATATGCACATGATGGAAGTTACAGTTGGCATTGCCCAGGGCACTCTGGTGGTGTTGCTTTTTTAAAAAGTCCAGTGGGTCAAATGTTCCATCAGTTTTTTGGTGAGAACATGTTACGAGCTGACGTTTGTAATGCGGTAGATGAACTAGGCCAACTTCTAGATCATACAGGCCCAATTTCTGCCAGTGAACGTAACGCTGCACGGATTTTCCAATGTGATAGTTTGTACTTTGTAACAAATGGAACTTCTACATCTAACAAAATTGTTTGGCATAGTACAGTTGCCCCTGGTGACGTTGTGATTGTTGACCGAAACTGCCACAAAAGTATTTTGCATGCCATCACGATGACAGGTGCCATCCCAGTTTTCTTAATGCCAACAAGGAACCATTTTGGGATCATTGGCCCTATTCCCAAATCCGAATTCACTTGGGAAAACATCAAAAAGAAGATCGCAGAACATCCGTTTGCGAAAGAGGTGAAAGGAAATCCAAGGATTCTGACAATCACCCAAAGTACATATGATGGAATTTTATACAATGTCGAAGACATTAAGTCAGAGTTAGATGGTAAAATTTCAACCCTTCATTTTGATGAGGCATGGTTACCACATGCATCCTTTCACCGCTTCTACACGGGAATGCATGCCATTGGTTCTGACAGACCTCGTCCGAAAGAAAGTATGATCTTTGCCACTCAGTCTACGCACAAACTGCTTGCAGGATTATCACAAGCAAGCCAGATCCTTGTCCAAAACAGTGAAAAAGAAACTTTAGATCGAAATTTATTCAACGAAGCTTTTTTGATGCACACAAGTACAAGTCCACAGTATGCCATCATTGCCTCTTGTGATGTGGCGGCAGCCATGATGGAATCTCCTGGTGGGAATGCACTTGTAGAAGAATCTATCGAAGAAGCTTTGGATTTCAGGCGAGCCATGCGCAAAGTTGGTTTGGAATTAGAAGAAGACTGGTGGTTCAGTGTTTGGGGCCCAGAAGCTCTCGCCGAAGAAGGTGCAGGCGAACGCGATGAATGGATTCTCAAAGCAAACGATCGTTGGCACGGGTTTGGTGACATTGCAGAAGGATTTAATATGTTAGATCCGATCAAAGCCACTGTCATCACACCTGGTATGAGTGTGGAAGGGGAATTTGCCGATTGGGGAATCCCGGCTCTCATTCTTACCAAGTATCTTGCCGAACATGGGATCATTGTTGAAAAAACAGGACTTTATAGTTTTTTCATCATGTTTACCATTGGGATCACAAAAGGCCGTTGGAATACTATGGTCACCGAATTACAACAGTTCAAAGATGATTATGATTCGAACCAACCATTATGGCGTGTGATGCCAAAGTTTACAGTGGCGCATCCAAAATACGATCGTATCGGCTTACGTGACCTTTGCCAATCCATGCATGAAGTGTATAGAGCCAATAATATCTCTCACCTAACAACGGAGATGTATTTGAGTCCGATGATTCCTGCGATGAAACCATCGGAAGCATTTGCTAAGATGGCACACCGTGACATTGAACGAGTTCCGATTGATGAATTGGAAGGAAGGATCACATCGGTGTTACTCACACCGTATCCACCGGGAATTCCCCTCCTCATCCCTGGAGAAAAATTTAACACA
Organism: Leptospira kemamanensis; assembly: GCF_004769665.1. Lineage (GTDB taxonomy): Bacteria > Spirochaetota > Leptospiria > Leptospirales > Leptospiraceae > Leptospira_A > Leptospira_A kemamanensis. Next base: position 87,730 of record NZ_RQGG01000007.1, on the reverse strand, counting down.
ACGATCATACGTTACTTACAGTTTGCTCGTGAGTTTAATACAAAATTCCCTGGGTTTGAAACAGACATCCATGGCCTTGTAGAAGAAAAATCAGAAACTGGAATTTTGACATACTTCGTTGACTGTGTGATTGAGTCCTAAGTAGAGAAAAATAAAAACCAATTCTCCCGTGCAGAGTGATCTGCACGGAGTTCATTCCCATTCAATCATTCGCACAACATCTTTTAAACAATCTTCTCTCACCAGTGGGTCACCTTTCGTGGCAGGCAAACCAGAATACCACTTCCCATCTGGAAATTTTAAATCCACCCAGTAGGTAAACAAAGTGGTTTCCCCATTATTGTTTTTGATTTCGATGTTCAGTAGTTTTAAATCAGAAACCCCTGTTTCCTTATAAAACACTTCTCCGTTTTTTGTACGGATACGAATTTTTTTGGGAACCACTTCATACGTAGTCCCTTTTTTTTCTTCGCGTTTTAGTTTGAGTTCCCAGGTATCCATTTTGATGGAATCAAGTTCGTTCACATTCAATTTCTTTTTGTATAAAATTCCATCTTTTGTATGTTCGAAAAATATCGACTGACTACCGCTAGTTGATTCTCCCCGCACAGTTCTACCGTCACAAAGAGTTAGGTTCAAAACTTTTGGTTCACCCGAATCTTTGTCACCACGAGCGTTCCTTGGTTCTTTGGTTTCTTCACTGGGAAGGGATGGTAAACTCGGTTCTTTGGGGATTCGTGGTTCTCCGAAGGCAGGAGATAAAAAACCGAGGGTTCCGAACCAAAGAAAGAGTCGCAGTCGAAGTAAGTAATCCATATTCTGACCTTTATCCATGGATGCATATCTGACTGCAACTTTTCAAACCCTTCCCTTACCCTTACTTGTCCTCGTGATCATTGGTTCCATCCTTGTCCTCGGAAAAGCCGCGGATGTCTTGGTAGACGAAGCTGTTTCCCTTTCCGCAAGGTGGGGTGTGCCGAAGATGATCATTGGAGCAACCATCGTTAGTTTAGGAACCACTCTTCCTGAAGTTTCCGTCTCTGTACTTGCTGCCCTCGAAGGAAATCCAGGAATTGCCCTTGGAAACGCAGTGGGATCCATCATCTGTGATACGGGACTCATCTTAGGAATTGCGATTCTCATCTCTCCACCTGACATTGACAAACGACTCGTCAATCGCCAAGGTTGGATCCAAGTACTCAGTGGATTTTTACTTGTTTTTGCTGCGTTGCCATGGTCAAACCTAACATCAGTATTTACGACTGGCGGACGAATTGACCAAGGGACAGGAATTGTATTTTTAATTTTGTTAGGAGTTTATGTTTACTTAAGCATCCGTTGGTCGAGATCCAAACCAGGAGAACTGGAAGCAGGACTTGATGTTACAACCGAATACGACGAATCTCCTTTTTGGATCATTTTTCTCAAACTCGTAACAGCAATCACACTTGTGATTTTATCTTCCAAAGTGCTCATCCCTTCTGTCCAAGAAACAGCCGTTCGGTTGTCGATTCCTGAATCAATCATTGGAGCAACACTTGTTGCGTTTGGAACCAGTTTACCAGAACTAGTAACAGCCATCCAAGCTTCAAGAAGGGGTCACTCTGAACTTGCAGTGGGAAACATCATCGGTGCTGACATTTTGAATGTACTATTTGTTTCGGGGGCAGCAGCAGCTGTTACACGAAATGGTCTGGAAGCTCCAGTGAGTTTTTTCAGTTTTTATTTCCCATCTATGTTAATTGTTCTCATTTTATTTCGAATGGGAATTGTTTTCTCTAAAGACAAAATCAAACGACCATTTGGTGTCTTTTTACTCATTATCTATGTGATTGCAACAGTAGCAGGTTTTATCTTTAAAGGATAATTTGGAAATCACTCACCTCCTCACGTTTTCGCACGTAGGAGGTGTTTTTTTCTCTAAACCACTCTTCATAACTTACGACTTTAGGATCTAATTGATTCCCTTTCTCCTCTGATTCTGCAAATTGCACACGAACAGGTTCAGCCCCTTGGCGTAGTAACATTTTCCCTCCTTCGTTATCAAATTGTTTAGGGTGATCAAAAACAAAGATATCTCTGTTTTGTTCCATAGCACTTTTCGCAGTGGAAATCGTTCCCGATTTTTTCCCTGATTCCATAATGAAAACTTTTTGGGAAAGACCAGAGATCACACGATTTCGTTTGGGAAAGGTCCACCTAGCAGGTTCCGTATATAACAAAAATTCCGAAAGTAACAGTTGTTTGGGATCGAGTTTCATCCGTTTGTAAAGATCACGGTTCCCCGGTGGGTATTCAGTCCCGAGGGTGGTGCCAAGAACACCCACAACAGGAATTCCCATCTCTAGAGCGGAAACAAAGGCTTGCCTATCAATCCCAAGTGCCATCCCAGAGACGATGGAAATCTGTTTCCATTCAGAAAGAGAGCGAACTAGAGCTTTTGTGGCGGTAAGCGAAATGGGAGAAGCTTTTCTTGTGCCAACGATGGCCACAAGTTCCCTCTGCAATAGAGTGACATCTCCCATACACACAAGCACAAGCGGAGGATCAAATATTTCCAACAAAGATCTTGGATACAACTCATCATCATACGTTAGTAGTTTCCAATGCGGATTTTTTTCCTTTTCCCATTTTTGGCATTCCCTTAGCCAACTTACCCAATCTTCCTCAGGAAAAAATTTAGGAAGTTCCTCAAACAAAGTTTGAAAACGAGGATACTTTCGCCAAATTCTTGTTTTGCGTAAGAAAGAAGATACTTTGGGATGGCCCAAAATGGAAACAACCACAGAACATGAGGTCAGTTAGATTTGTTTTGGGCCCCTAAAACGTTTAAATTATTTAAGACATTTTTGTAGGATGAATTTTCTTCCAATGGTTCACGGATGGTACCATTTTCTTTCATCTGCTCTAAAATGGATTTGATACGTGTGTATTCTTCGTAGGCGAGTGAAGATTTCCCAATTTGGTATAAAAAGTTGGCCTTGGCAAATCGAGTGGGTACATTGTAGGGTTCTTTTCTTAAAATTTGATCCAACAAAGAAAAGGCGGTCTCTACTTCATCAAATCCATTTGAAAGTTTTCCATTCCATGCTTCGTCTTTTAAAGAGGAATCAAAATAAACCAATGCCAATTGAAAAGGGAAACGTGAATCCTCTTTGTCTAGTTTTGCTAACTGTTTGAACAAAGCAATGGCACGGTTTCTTCTTGTAGGTTCCCAACCCATATCTTTGGATGCATTGGCATAGGCAACAGCTGTTTCGTATAATAGCTGTTTATCGAGTTTACCGGATTGGATTGCCTTTTCAAAATAGGGTAATGCAGACTCATAAGAGTGGATTTCGAACCCACCTTCTTTGGCATTGGGGATGGATTCGGAAAGTGCTTCTTCGTAGTAACGAACTCCCACATCAGCAGATCCCGCTCTCATATAGGCTCTTGCTATTTTCCAGGAAAGAGCCGCCGATTGGTTGGACTTTTGTACCAACTTTCGAATGCGTTTATCCATCTCTTCGATTTCCGCTTCTTCCAAGGCCAATTTTTCTTTCCAATTGACGATGTCTTTTTCCGAGGTTGGTTCGCCTCCGATTCGTTTGCGGTATCTGGATTCTGTGAGTGACTTTAAGTATTCACAACCACTAAAAAATAGGACCAAACAGAAAGCCAACCCCCACTTTCGTAGGAAAACCAAGGAAAACCTGCTGTTTTTTATGCCCATCGGTTCGATTTTAGTTTCTTTCTTTTGGATGAAAAGAAAAAAATGTGATTATGTCTCTTAGTTTTCGAAGGTTGGGTGAACAGGATTTGACTCAGATCTTGGAGTGGGAACATTTCTGTTTTCCCTCGGAAGAATGGACAGAGAAAATGATCCAAACCCATTTGGAATTCCATGTAGCATTTGGAATCGGGAATCCAGAAACCCAATGTTATGCGTTAGTTTGTGAGACACCTTGGGAAATTGAAATTTTCAGAATCGCAACACTTCCCAAGTTCAGGAAACAAGGGTTCGCAAAACAAATGTTAGAAAATCTATTCCTGGAATTTCCAAAAAAAGAATTTTTTTTAGAAGTAAAGGAATCCAATGAAGCAGCGATCAAACTTTATTTATCTGCTGGATTTTTGGAACTAGAGAGACGTAAAAAATATTATCCAGACGGATCAACAGCCGTTCTTATGAAGAGGAATCCCATCGAATGAAAAATGCATATGTAACTGGCGCATCACAAGGTATCGGAAAAGAATTTGTTCGAGCACTCGGCAAAGATTATAACGTATTTTTAATCTCACGTACAGAAGCCGATTTAAAAAAAGTAATTTTAGAATTAGAACCTAAATCTCGGGGCATGTTAAAGTATTATGCACTGGATCTTACTAAGAAAAAAGATGTAGAAGAAATCGCAAGTATCATTGAAAAAGACAAAGATGCCGAAGTTTTGGTGAACAATGCAGGATTTGGAACCGTCGGTGAATTTGCTGCCCTTCCGTTAGAAAAAGAATTAGATGAAGTCAATTTGAATGTCAAAACATTAGTTCATCTCACTCATACTGCTCTCAACCGTTTCAAAAAAAATAAAAAAGGATTTCTCATCAATGTAGCGTCTATCGCTGGTTACTTGCCAGCACCTGGTAGCGCGATTTATGCCGCTACAAAAGCTTTTGTAAAATCCTTCACAGAATCCATTCATGAAGAAGCAAAAAACTATGGCATTCATGTGCAAGCATTATGTCCTGGACTCACTCATTCTGATTTTCATCAGCGTGCAGGAATCAATAAATCTAAATATCCATCCTTTATGTGGCAAAATGCTGACGAAGTTGTAGAAGAATCATTAAATGCACTCAAATACAACCAAGCTGTTTGTATCACTGGAAGTTTTAACCAAGGTGCGATCACTGTTTCCGAACTCATCCCACGTGGTTTTTTACGTAAACTCAGCGGAAGATACTTAAAACTAGAAGAGGATTAAAATGGATGTTGCTAAACTAGATACATGGTATCGTAGACTCCTCGTATTATCTTCGGTAATTTGTGGTGGATTTCAAATCTATTACGAAGGAAATGTTTGGATCAACGCAACCTTTGTTATCCTGATGGCTGGAATGGTGGGATATTATACCAACTTCCTTGCCATTAAAATGTTATTCCAACCTAAACATGGTAAGGTGCTAGGTTGGTCAGGTCTTGTTCCTAAAAACAAATCCAAAATCGCAAAGTCACTTGGCGAAAGCATTCAAAGTAACTTACTTCACCCAGACATCATTCTTGCTTATATTTACGAAAGGAATTTGGTCGAAACCGGGATTCAAAAGATAGTCAAAGAAATCGACGAAGCAATCCACAACGAAGAAATTCGCACATTACTGGTCACAAAAATCATATCAATGTTAAAGGAACGTGGTCCTGAAATTTTGGAAGTGATTTTTGACTTTTCAGAAGAGACCATGAAAAAGATGGCAGAACGTCCAGAAGAAGTGCAAAAACTTTGGGAATATACCAGAAATCGCCTCACATACTACTTAACGGAAGAAACCAATCGCGAAGAATTAGGACAACAACTACGAGTGATCTTACTCGAAGAGATGCCTAAACTTGCAAACTTACTGAACGAAGGACTTGAAGAGTATTTAAAAACCAGAAGTACACTTGGTAAAATTGGAATCGGTGTTAAAAAAATCTTTTCCTTCAACGAAGATGCCATCCGCGAGTTACTCGAACGGTTTGTCAAAGATCCAGAAACATCCGATCAATTTATGAAGATGATGGATGATATGATGGCTGGTTTACAAGAAAGACTCAATTCTAAGGAAACACAAGAATTCATCACAGGAAAAATTTCCAATTGGTTAGAAGCCAGTGGTGACTATGCTAGGCAAAACTTATTACCATCGGGTATTGAACGACTGCAAGCTTACTTAGATGATCCAAACAATTGGGAAGAAATTGAAAAAAACTTCTTTCGTGCGGTGGATTGGGTGAAAAAACGCCTTCTCGAATTTATGAACAGTGAAGAAGGAAAGGCTTATCTCAAAACCAATATTGAAAAGTTTGTTCATAACATCAATGTGACAGCTCTCGTGGAAGAACGTGTGATGGCACTCGATACAGATGATTTGGAAAAAATGATTTTAGACAATACGGGTGGAAATTTGGTCGTCATACAATTCTTAGGTGGAATTCTAGGAATGATTGCTGGCCTAATCCAAGTTCATATCTATTTTTCTGTTCCTGTAGGTGCATTAGTTCTTGTTACTTACATTGCCCATTACCGAAACCAAAAAAAATTCGACCCAACTCAGGAGACCTTGTCATGACATCGTTACGATCCTTTTCAAACTGGGTATTTTTCTTTTGTCTTAGTGTATGTTTAGGAATCCAATTTCAATGCACCACCAAAACCAAATTCCAAAAATTAGAAACCAAACAATTGGACACAGGCCTTGTGTATGTGATTCGACCAGAACATACATCACTTGCTCTTTGGGATTACGATTGTATCATCTCGAAATACCCTGAAAAATTTTCTACTTCTGTGACCCCAAAACCCATTTATAAAATCAATTTAGAAAATGGATCCCTCGGTTATCTACGCCTGTCACCTGGCACCTACCGATTGGATGTAGAAGGAAAATCAGATGTTACGAAAGTATTTCAAATCAAAGCTGGGGAAGAAAAATACTTTGAACTCAAGATTTTTAGCGAAACAAAAATGTCAAAAAGTGAAATGATGTTTCGAGAAGTGAACAAAGAAGATTCTCTTTCTGAAATTTTATCGGTTCCGTTTTTTATCGAAGTAAAATCAGAATCAATATAAATGTCTGTTGAGTAAAAGGAGAAAGTCTTTGGCAAATTTAGATTGTCCGAGACCCATCCAATCCACATGACCTCCGCCTCTAATTTCCCAAAACACTTTTGGTTCGCCCGCTAAACCAAATATCTCTTTTCCATTCTCAAAAAAAACAACCGTATCGTCAGTTCCGTGGATCACAAGCATGGGGATCGGTGCCAAACTAGGAATGGAATCTTTTGGACTTGTGGCATCATGAAATAACCAAGCAAATAGATTTCCAATCGGTGGAAATATCACATGATTCATGGTTTGTTTGGCGACTTTACGATACGAAGCAAACGATCCATCGATACATAGAAGTACTACATTCTGTTTTCCTTCCCACTCGGCAAGAGAACGCATGGCAATCGCTCCCCCAAGACTTTGTCCATACACAATGAGTTTTACACCTTGATCATTTGCTTCCTTCAGTGCTAAATCTAAAACCAATTTACTATCTTCGATATTATCATCTGGATCAGGTTCCCCTTCTGATTCTCCATAACCACGATAATCAAATACAATCAGTTCGTATCCATGATTGACTAACCAAACGAGAGACAAAAAATGAGAACTCATGTTTTGCCCATTCCCATGGAATTGTAAGATCACTGCTTTTGGTGTTTCCACCTTTTGGTTTTTAATTTTCCAAACATTGATTTTAACATTATCTTTTGTTTGAATCATTTCGGAAGTATAAGAAAACCCCATTTGTTTTGGAGTAAAATAAGTTTGTTTTGTTGGATGATAATACAATGAAGAACATTGCAAAAACAAAAAACTAAAACAAATAATGATAAGACAATAATGTTTCTTCATAAAATCTTTCTCCATTCACTTCTAATCGTAGTTCATGTGTATTCGAAAATGCATATCTCAATTTAAAGGTAGCGTAATAGGAATTTAGATTTTGACTCAATTGGTAATTTTGAGCGGTAGCACCTGACAAAATTTTCCAAGAACCCCACTCTTTTTGATACAATAAACTAAAATTCACCCCATATCTGACATCGTTCTCAAACATCCTTCCATTTTGAGCTTTGACACCAGCAAGCACACTTAACACACCTAAACTCATTGGATTTTTTCCAAATTCATTGGTGAAAGTATATCCAAATCGTAAATCAAAATTACCAACTTGTTTCCGAAGTACTTCGTCGTTGTTTTTGTAAACAGCAGTTTGGATTCCAGTATCTAAAAAATAGGAAAAGTCTTTTGAGATTCCATTATAAGGACTTAACGATGAAACTTTGACTATACTCATGGTTGTCAGTTCTGGCCGTTTGTTTTCATAGGTTCGAACCGTTGTGTCAAAAAAAGACAACTCCGAGTTAGGTGCATGACCCCGACTTACATTGAGTAAATCATGATAGGCAATTCGATATTGGAATTCGGCAAAATTTCCAAGAGAAGACACACCTCCCCCAACTGCCACTCGACTGAGAGGATGGGAAGTTTCCGGTGGAGAGGATAAAGGAATGTCTTCCTTTGTTGTGTATTCATCATTTTGTTTACTACGAAACACCAATAGTTTGTCATAATAGTCTTTATGATGTTTGGGAATTTCATTTTTGTTGGCGTATCGATAACGGTATGTATCAAGAACCGCATCTGTGACAAGGGATAACCTTACATTTTCTTTAGATTCTGGAACAAATGCTTTGTCAAAACGAATCATTTGCCAAAAGACATCTCGTTCTTCTTCCGACATCTCAAAAACTTTGTATTTGATTTTGGAATACAAGGAAGGCCTATACTTCTTTGAGAGGACAAATCCTTCTTCTGCTAAGTAAAACTTGATCGTGTCACTCGGAGCAACAATCCAACCAGGTTTGTTACTGATTTGTAAATCAGGTTTTGCCACTTCCAAAATTTCCATTAAATGATAAGAACAGTTTTCATTGATAAAATAATAATCAAAATCAGCGCGACCCATCTCCCATAAATGTCGTAAAAACCGTTCCCGTTCTTCGGGAGCCAAATTTAATTTGTATTCCCAAATGTCTCGACTCTCCATATCATTATATTCATTCACTTTGATATAATAAGGAAAGATTGCAAACGTACCAGGATATCCACCGGTTAAACCTTTGTAGGAATAAGAGAATGCATTCATCTCACCAGGGTTTGCTGCGTAATTGACTCCATAGTCTAAAAGTTCCGCGTTTTCATTTACCTTGTTATTGAGTTTGATTAAAGTATGACCAAACATAGAAGCAGGTGCTTGCATATAGTAGGATGAAAAAATAATCGAAAGTGACTCTGGATTTAATGCATTTTTCCAAACTTCAAATCGAGGACAACTGATCTCCGTAATTCGATTGGGATCAAACGAAAGTTTTTCTTTGAGCCAATGGTACCGTTCGGGAAAGGAACACTGCGGGTGCAAAAGCCCTTCAGGGATAGGGTCTTCCGTAAAAAAACTATGGAGAGTGGCAATGAGTTCTTTTTCTGGGTTATACTTTCCTTCACTGGATAGAAAATAACGTTTGTTATCGACTTCACTTTCCCAAACACCCATCCTGGTTTTTTTAAATCGCATCAAACGAACCCAATGACGTTCTTCCGCTAAATGGATTTCTTTGGCTTGTTGGATGAGTTCTTCGAGGTATTGTTTGGACCGAAGTGACTTCGGAAATGATTCCCCTTGTTTGCGTGAGGTCTGAAAGTCTAACTCAAGAATTTGAGAATCAGTCAGTGGCTCAATCGCGTGCAGGGAAGTAGTGAATAATAATAAAAGATAAAATTGAAAACGGTACAGAGGGTACACCAGAGTATCCAAACTAAAGAATACTCTGATTTTTTACAAAGGACTAGATTTTACAGTAATTTTTTACTGTTTCGTCTTTTTCTAAAGTTTCATGAAGGTTAGACAACATCAAACTTGGATTTGCCTTAGATTCTTCAGTGAAGATTTTAGAGTAGTTTTGTTTTACTACTTCATTAAAACGAACACCAGATTTACATTCAAAAAGAGAAGCTAGGTTAGAAAGTTTTTCACCTTTACCAGCTGCCATTTCTTGCTCTAAGCTATCAAAGTTCATGTGAACGTAGATTTCTCGAGCATGTTCTTTTTGTGCAACGCCGTCAGCAGTACAGTTGGAAGTTCCAGTTGTGATACCAAAAGTTTGGCTACCAGCTGTTCCGTTCGTTGTAGCTGCAAGTACTTGGTTTCCACCAGGCATTACAAGAGTTCCGAGTCCACATCCTGCCATACCGTATTTAGGGGCAGCGGACATTTGAGAAGCGAGAAGAACCATAGAGATTCCGATTGTGGAGATGAGTGTTAACTTTTTCATTTTATTTCATATCTCCTTAGATTTGTGAACAAGATTTAGCGAGGATTTTGTCGCTTTTAACTTCAGATTTTACAGCAGAAAGAACACTTGCTGGAGTTGAATCTTCAGTGATAAGTTTAGCATAGTTTTCTTTCGTTACTTGGCCAAATCGAGACAATGAATCGCTAGAACATCCAAGAAGACTTCCTAAAGACTCTAATTTTTCCCCTTTTCCTGAAGCCATTTCTTGGCCTAAAGAATCGTAGTTCATAGTCACGAACAACTCTTGTACTTTTTCTTGTTTTACAACACCGTCAGCAGTACAGTTGGATGTTCCAGATGTAATACCAAAAGTTTGGTTGTAGTAAATACCGTTAGAAGTCGCAGCAAAGATTTGTGTTTTATCATTGCTTGTGATGATCAACGAGCCTAATCCGCAACCAGCCATACCATATTTTTTTGCTTCTACAGCAGTAGATGTCATTGTGACAGCTACAACAGCAGCAGACAAAAATAGGATTGAGGTAATTCTTTTTCCCATTTCGAAATCTCCTTTTGAAACTTTCGATTCAAATTGGGTCGAAATGTATCAGAGGTTTTTCTTTAGTCAAAAACTTTTTTGACTCTTTTTATGAAATTATAGAAACATTTTTGTAATGGATTCACTCAAAATAGAAGAAAAGTGAGAGACTTTTTAAATGGAAATTGTCGCCAATGGCAGGATCAACCTGGGTATCTTACTATTTTTTACCAAACTTGGATTCACCCAAAGGAAGACCGTTAGGTGATTTCATGCGGGAATGCTAAAAAACGAATATCCGGCATCATTTTCTGAACTAGGTTCAAAGAATTTCGTTCTTCGCTTTTACCCCACCTTTCCTTTGTATGCTCTCACTAAAAATAAAATGAATCATGGTAACTCGATCTTTCCGTTATTTTTTTTCATAGATTCCTCCCGAGTAACGAAGGGAAGGTTTTCCTTCTCTTCTATCTAGGAGTAACGTTTCTCCTAAATTCCTTCCATATCCTAAGATGCGTAAGGTGTCTTTCGATTCCCATTGGCAAGGAACTTGGATTGAGTTTTCCATTCCACCTAAATGGTAGTAGATGGTCAGAAGTGGAAATCCTCGTTTGTCTTTTTCCAATTTGAGTTTGGGGATGATGGCATATTTCTCTTTTGTCAAAAAAATTCCAAAATAATCTGAGTTTGGAAAATGGTTGTCAGGGGAAAATTTGACTCCAATCCCAGTTGTTCCCTTTGGTAATCCTTTTGCATATAAAGTGAAAATGGTGGATCCTTCCCATGTTTCAAATTCAACGCGCATCTCACTGATTTGTGGATCTTTAATGGAAATCAGACCAAATAAGATCCGTAAGTCGATTCCATAACGATGATCTCTTTCGACAAGACCTACATCAAATCCCATTAAACCTAAAGTGGGAGGGTTCCCATGTTTATATTCGTGGATGCCCATGGGTGAAACATAATATCCCTCTTCTCCAGCGACTACTGTTCTAGATTTCAGTGTCGGAAGTGGACTCGGTTCTGGTCGTTTGCCCATTTTTTCTTCCCATAGAATTTCCATCACATTGTGATTGGTAGTTTGTAAGTTTCCTGTTTGCAGTCCGAGGGTATTGCCTGCCACAAAGGAAACAATTTCTGTTTTTGGATCATACACAAGATCAGCAAAAAAAGGTGGTAAGGAACCTGAGTGACCATAAAACCAAATTTGATTTCCATCTGCGGTATAACTTGTTTTCAACACAGGTAAACCTAACTTCATTTCAAAATTGGCTTTTGGACTTTTTTGAGTTTTGTGAAATTCATCGAAACTGGCCAGAGACAAAAGACCTTTGTTTTGTTTGCTTCTGAAAAATGCCTTCATAAAAAGACCCATATCTTCTCCCGTTGTGGAGATGGAACCTGCAGTCAAATCTCGAATCACAGGGCGAATGGTTTGGGTTTTCCATACATAACCAGAATATCCAGAGATCAATTCTGAATCAGGAAGAGATTCGAGTAAGGTTGTATGTTTCATTCCCGCTACTTTAAAAATATGGTTTTGGAAATAGGACTCTATACTTTCACCTGACGAACGTTCAATGACATTCCCCAAAAGTCCAAAACTCAAATTGGAATAGGAATGAATTTTCCCAGGTTCCCCACGTTCCATTCCGATGATTGCCTTCGGTAAGTTTCGAAACGAATCTAAAATCTCTTCTTCCTTTGCTTCAGGGGAAAGGAAAAAACCATTCGCCACATCCGAAGGAAGTCCCGATTGGTGGGTGAGTAAGTCTCGAATCGTGATTTCACGATAACCGCTTTTTCGGACTTTCATTTGATTGATTTCGGGAATCCATTTTGTGATAGGATCATCTAACTTTAGTTTACCGGCTTCTTGCAATTGCAAAATAGCAATCCCAGTAAAGAGTTTTGTAATGCTTCCAATTTTAAAACGATCCACTTGATTTTCTGATTTGTTTCCTAATTGGCCATGATGGATTTTTCCATCACTCATGATGAACATATAAGAAAGGGATTTGATTCCTGATGGGGCAAGTTTCTCCCACTGGGAGATCATTTCGGATTTCGTGGTTTCTAAATTTTGAAAATAGGAAGGACTTTCCTTTTCTCGATTCGTTTGGCAGTGAACAATGAATGTGAAAAAAAATAAAAAGAGAATGCGCATCGGGAAAATGGAATCGAGATTCGGAGACTTGGTTTTACGTTTGGCCTTCACCGATTCCATTTTGGTTTGGTTAGTTTTTGAGATTGATTTCTTTTCCTTTCTGTTTCGAGAAGGGATGTTTTTTTCTTCCTTCGATTGCATACCCCTCAAGGAAAAAAGCATTGGATTTCAGAACAAGCCCTTAAAATACAAAACTCCTCAAACCTATGGAATGAGGAGTGATCGCTATGCGAATCGGAAAGAACAACAAAACTGGCCCTCGTTTGGAGCCTGTTTGTTGCTTTGCAAAACTTGGGATTTTTGTGTGAATTAGTCTTGGATCACACTCATTGAGTATTCAGAAATCGCTTCTCGGCGTTTTTCTGCAAAGTCTTTGTGAAACCATAAGTCTTGAGTGGTTTTCGCTGATTTTTTATTACCAATAGTGATGGTGGTCATACAATGATCCACCGCATACTTCATGGCTTCTTTTCCAGTTTCCCCAAGACCTTTGTTTCGTTTTTTACGAGTGATCTCTGCACCTTGTTTGTTGACACGAGCAACTAACTTATCATAGTCGGAGTCATCAATACAGAAAACAGTTTCTTTTTTACCATCTTTCCACTTTACATCCACCTCATAGAGTGGTGCTGCGGAAATATTGATAAAACCTAAATCAAACAGTTCAGGCCAATACTCATAAAAGAAAGACAACATCAAAGAACGAATCGCATACCCATCAAAATCGGCATCGGTGATGATACTGATTTTATCATAATTCAATTCGTCGATGGATTTCACTTTTTGGTCGAGAGGTAGTCCCACAATTGCCACGATGTTTTTCATCTCTTCGTTTTGCATCGCTTTGGCAAGTGACATGCCTTTACAGTTCAGTGGTTTTCCCCGAAGAGGGAAAAGACCATGTAATTTGGGATTCCGAGCTGGACGTAGACCCGCAATAGCCGAGTCCCCTTCTGCTACGAACAAAATTCGACCTGGATCGTTTGGTTTGCCTGTGGGAGGCATCAGCTTAGGGATATTGTTCCGAGACGCCTTACGGAGGCCTTTCTGCGCATCCTCGAGCTGTTTGAGTTGGGTTCTACGCTCCATCACCATCTTAATTTCTTCAATGAGGCCCGTTTTTTTCAACAGTTTGTCGAGGTGTTTGTCCACAGACTTTCGGATGTCCTCATTTAAGTCATTGATGAGGTAAGATTTATCTTGGGATTTAAAACGTGGGTTTAAGATCCGAAGGTTCACATACATGTGAAAACAACTTCTCACATCGTTACGTGTACATTGTGTATTCAGTTTCTTTTCTAAACTCACAATTTGAGATTTTTTACGGATCTCATCACAAAGTCGGTTTTCTAAATACTCAATTGCCGATCCACCTTGTGGACAAAAAATCGAGTTTACCCAAGTGAGAGTTTTGTTTTGTCCCACAACCACATACGTATCCATATGGATTTGTGATGCAGATGCCTTATCAGAATAATCCAATTTGTAGTACACCATCTCGGAGTTACTAAAGATCTCATCAAAACCTTTTTTGAACTTATATTTTTCTTTTCCCGTTTTGTGAATAAAAACAACTTCAAGGCCAGGGTTTGACATCGCAATGTCTTGGAGGTATTGTTTCACCAAATTGATGTTAAAAGAAGTATCTAGGTTGTTGAAGTATGCTGGGTTCAGTTCAAATTCAACTGTCGTTCCATGGTCTTCTTTTTTCGCAGCTTCTACAACCGCAGTCATCCCTGTTTTGTCACAAGGGCCTTTTAGTTGTTTGATTTGATCAGCGGAAAGTAATGGGCAATCCACAAAGGTTCCATGCTCATCATAGTACAAGTGAACACGTTCTGTATCTTCTTTGGAAAGTTTGAAACTGCGGATGACTTTTTTTACATCATCATGGATGCTAAACATTTTTTTGTAAGCTTTTCCACCATTGATGGTTTTCACTCGAAAGAAAGAGGAAACCATTCTCACAAGTGAAATCCCCACTCCGTTTTGTCCGGCAACATGGTCTTCTTTCACTTTGTCGTCAAAGTTTTCCCCATACATCAAGTGGAGATAAACTCCTTCGGCATTGTCTGCAGGAATCCCACGTCCATTGTCTTGGATGGTCACACGTTTGCGATCCGTTGACAATTGGATGATGAGTTTGTTCATCTTGTCTTTTTCGGGAATGGATTTGTCGTTTAAGTTCTTCCTGTATTCATCCACACAGTTCATACATGCTTCATCCAAACATTTGAGTTTGGCTGGGATGTCAGAAAGTTCTTCGTGGACGATATCATACTTACCAGAGTTGTCTTTGGTAAAAAAATGTTGTTCAAATGTGGAAAGGGAGTTTTGCCCAAGCCACATTCCCGTACGCATCCGTACGTGTTCTACGTTTGATAATTTCTTAAAATTTCGCGAATTTCCTGAGGTTTTTTCAGTTTTTTGAGCCATAATACTTTATTTCGGATCCCATTTTTTCTTCAGTTCATCTAACTCATCTGTCATAAAACCTGTGAGTTTTTTATCATCTTTTTGTAACGCAGTATACTCAGTGTATTTGGTTTTTGCTTCTACAATGGCATCTTCACATTTACGAACTTCTTCCAAAGTCATACGGTAAACAGGAATGGAACTCAACCATTCGAAGTAAACGAACTTGGCTGCTTTTAGTTTGTCCTCAAATTCTTTCTTGGATTTAATGCCTGTTACCTTTTCGTTCCACTTTTCTTTGATGAAGCGAATGAGTTCGGAGTTCCGATCAATTTTTTCTTTTTCGAGTCCAGCAAGTCGTTTGAATCTGCGGATGAGATGGGTTTTTCGGAAATCACAGAAACGTTTGATGATTTCTTCTGGAACAAAATTACGAAGTTTTCCTTCATGTGTGATGACATTGATGGTTAGAACTTCATTGTTTTCTTTGGAAAAAAGTTCTTTGATTTCTTTTTCAGAAGGTTCTTCCCCTTTTTTGGCAACCAATTCAATTTTGAAGGTTTGGCTGGAATGATCAATGTAGTCTTTTAGCCAATTGTCTTTTCGTTCGATGAGGTCATCTAAGTAGTTCACCACTTTTTCGCGGTTCCAGTTCATGGGTGAATCAACAAGAAACAATTTCCCATCTTCTTTTTTGAAACCAAAGGTAGTCGACATCACAGTGCTACCATTGTCATTTTTGGACAACTTCACTTCTCCACCGTACCCTTTGTACCATGGTGTGATCTTTTTTGGTTTTCCTGTTTTTAAATAGGTCACTTGTGAATCGATGACATCACTCAGTTTGTGAGCAGGAATGAAACAACGAAATCCCGTTGCAATTCCTTGGATGTTATTGAGTAAAACGACAGGAACCTTTCCTACAAAATGAATGGGTTCATCTTCCGTTTCATCGTAGTTTTTGACATAATCAATATCAGGAAGGCTTTCGAAAAAACCTAAGTCTTTGGCAAAGTCAGAAAGTTTGACTTCTGTATAACGTGGGGAAGCAATTGCATTGGGATCGAGTACGTCTCCAAAGGTTCCTTCTCCATGTACCAAAGGATAATTATTGGCAAAGGCAAAGTCTTGTGCCATTTGCGAAAGGGCATCTTGGATGGACCGGTCACCATGCGGATGGTATCCCATCGCAAGTCCTGCGACTTTTACGGTTTTCGTGTGACGGTTTCTCGCATCGGAGTTCCACATAGCCCAAAGAATTCGTCGTTGAACAGGCTTTAGGCCATCAATTTCTTGCGGAATAGCTCTCGAATCGCATACATAGCGGGAGTATTTCCTTTGGTCATCATTCACTTGGTCTTCAAAGGGGCGTTTCGGATACTGTTCTTCGTTCTTCATGGTTCCAAATGACACACGGGTGCGATGAATTGACTTGTCAAGCGGTTTTCCCTTTTTAGACTGGCGATACGCACCTATCTATGTCCCTACGAACTCAAGAATATACCCGTTTTCATTGGCTTTTATGGTTCTTGATTTTTTTTTCAGGATGGAGTTGCCAAAACCTAAATAGCCTTCTCTTTCGTGAGGCAAAATCGGAAATTCCCGCATCTGTTTTGTTTCTCAAATCACCACGAAAAATGAATCCTTCTGTCTTCAAAGATGGCTCCTCTCATTACCGATGTATCCAGTGGGAACCAGGCAAACTGAGTGGTTATGTAGAGAAAATTGAATTCAGTTTCATTGCTTACGACCCTAATTTTGTTTCTAAAATCAACTTTGAGTTTGGAAATGAAACCATTGAGTTATATAAAATCATTTGGACTCGCAAAGTAGGCAAATTCCAAAAAGACAAACTCGAAAAAAAATATCTGTTCCAATACAAAGAATCTTTTTTCAAAGAAGTGAAAGGAAACAACATTCAATCCCTTCTTGAAAACCAAATTGCTTATAAAGAAAATAAGACATCCATTGATGAAATTGAAGTTTTTGAAATCGTAGGTGATACGGGCAACTTAATCGAAGAAGGAAATCGTTCTGAAATTGGGGGAGAAAATCGTTGGTCTCATAGCATTGGTTCCAATCAATTTTTTACATCCTCCAGTCTATTTACAAAAATAAACAACCAAACCATTTCCACAGAACATGCTTCCACTCATTATGATTACCTCCAACTCAGTTATGAATGGAATGAATCAGAACCAGATAAATTATTCTTCAAACCTATATTTAAAGAAAACGATCTGCAATTATACTTTGTACCTCCCTATACGAATGGTCTCACAACCAAAACCAAAGAACCATTTGGTTACAAACGAATGGGAGATTTTTTACTCAAAGAGGAAATGAAATGACAGAAGTTCGCACACGATTTGCCCCATCTCCATCTGGTTTTCTTCACGTCGGTGGAGCAAGAACTGCCCTATTTAATTATTTATACGCGAAAGCCAAAAAAGGTAAGTTCCTATTACGGATCGAAGACACAGACCAAGACAGATCCACGGAAGCATCATTCAAAATCATTTTAGAATCCCTAAAATGGCTTGGAATGGAATGGGATGAAGGTCCTGGAGTGGGTGGACCTAACGGACCATATACGCAATCGGAACGAATTCATATATACAAAGAATACACAGACAAACTCATTCAGGAAAAAAAAGCATACCGCTGCTTTTGTACGCCAGAAGAATTAGAAGGCAAAAAGAAGCAAGCAGACGCCATGGGAATCCCATACATCTACGACGGAAAATGTTCTGATTTATCGGAAGTAGAAATTGGTTCCCAACTCGAGAAAAAAACTCCTTTTACGGTTCGTTTCAAAACTCCTCACAAAATAGTGATCGTGGATGATATGATCCAAGGCAAAGTGAAGTTTGAGTCCAAACTCATCGGTGATTTTATCATCGTAAAATCTGACGGATTCCCATCGTATAACTATGCTGTGGTGATTGATGATGCTCTGATGAAAATCACTCATGTGATCCGAGGTGTGGGTCATCTTTCCAATACTCCGAGACAAATTTTAATTTTTGAAGCCTTTGGATTCCCTCTTCCCAGATTTGCACACGCGAGTGAAATCGTAGGAACCGATGGGAAAAAACTTTCCAAACGTGCTGGCGCCACGTCAGTCCTTGCCTTTCGTGATTTAGGATACTCCAGTGAAACCATGCGAAACTACATGGCCCTCCTTGGATGGACTTCTCCTGATGGAAAAGAATACATGAGTGATGAAGAATTGTGTTCTGTGTTTGATGTGGAACGTTGTTCGAAATCTCCTGCGACCTTTGATGTCTTCAAAAAACTAAAAGAAGAAGAAAAGGAAACAGTTGATTTCAATAAATTAACCATCCTTGGACTTGCAGAATACTTAAACCCTAAATCCAAACTCAATTGGATGTCGAATAAATACATCCGCGATGCTAAAATCGAAACTCTTGGCAAAGCGTTAGAACCTTTCCTGCGTGATTGCCAAATTCCAGAAGCATACAAATCAGGAGAGAACCCACAACTTCTCTCTATTTTGGATTCGGTTCGGGTGTACTTAGATAGGCTCATCCAAGCGCCTCCTTATATTGAAGAATTCTTTTTAGAAAATGTCAGTTTTGAAAACGACGAAGCCAAACAATTGGTTCTCGATGGCAAAGGAAAAGAAGTGGTCACTCAGTTTTACCAAATCGTGAAAGGTAGTTCTCTTACCACTCCTGATGCTTACAAAGACGCGATGGCAAAGGCGGGCGAAGCAACTGGGGAAAAGGGACGCACCTTATTTATGCCGATCCGTGCCATCACGACGGGAAAATCCCATGGGTTGGAACTACCCATCCTCTTTAGCCTCCTCGGACAGGATAAGATGGTGAAACGGATGGAACAACTCGCAGGGATCTTAGGCATTTCGCTTAGGTAAATTTTTTACAGATCTGTTCGGATTTCAGGTATTTTTGGCTTTTTTTCTCACTTCGCATCGTGTAATATGATGTGAGAGAGGAAACGGCGGCCATTGACAGCACCATCTGAAGTGATTCCCTATCTGTTAAGCCCATCGCCTGGGTCGTACGCCATGTTTTTGCCTCCTGATATGTCCTCTGTCAAACAGTTCCGACACGAACTCAAACGAACTTTGTTAGATAACGGGTTCAGTTTCGAAAATATCATGCAGATTGAACTCGCAGCAGACGAAGCACTGACCAATGCAGTGGCAGCCAATGTCTCTTGTGCCTGTGATGAAACCATCATCTGTCGTTGGCGAATAGACGCAGCAAAGTTCACTTTGTACATATTGGATTATGGATCAGGACTATCTGGTGAGTCTCCTGTCCCAGACAATGACAAAGAACTTTTACGTTCGAACCAATCACAATGTTTTTCAACTTTCCTCGATCATATCAAAAACCACCAAAGCAAAAAACCACAAACACTACCTTATAACGGTTCTGGCCAAAAACATAAGAACATGGGAAAAGGATTGAAAATAATCAATGCCATGATGGACTCCGTTAAAGTAATGTTTCACGGAGAAGGAATGGTAGACGAAGCTCCGGCGGGGTTCAAAGTAATGGGCTCCATCATCGCACTCGAATACGACCGTTCCAAACACTTATAATTTGATCCTACATATCAACACTTCCCGCGAATGGCGCGGCGGAGAACAACAGCTTTATTATCTCGTTCAAGGATTGGCAAATTACAAAATCCCACAAATGGTTGTTGGCCAACCAGGTTCCCCACTTGAGGCAAAATGTAAGGACAATGGATACGAATTTGTTCCCATTGAAATGCGGGGAGAATGGGATAGAAAAGCATATAAGAATATTCGATCTCTCTGTTTATCGAAAAATGTCAAACTGATTCATACACATACCGCTCATGCGCATACATTGGCATTACTTGCCAAACGAAATCATCTCAAAATCCCTCTCATCGTTTCTAGAAGAGTGGATTTCAAACCTAAAACCAGTTTCTTTTCCCGATGGAAATACCAACACCCAGCTAACGATTATTATTTGCCTGTTTCCGAAAAGATTAAAGAAGTAATGATGAGTAGCAAAATTGATCCAGAAAGAATCATTACGGTTTATTCTGGCATTGACTTAAAACGATTTTCCAAACCAACTGCGCATGAATACTTACGGGAAGAGTTTCACATCCCAAAAAAAGCCATTGTGATTGGAAATGTTGCGGCACTTGTCGACCACAAAGACCAAGAAACACTGATTGAAGCCGTCTCGAAAATGAAGACCAATCATGATTTTCGTGTGATGATTGTAGGTGAAGGGAAATTAGAAAAAAAACTCAAAAGCCAAGCAGAAAGTTTAAATTTAAAAGATAAAATTATTTTTACAGGTTACAGGAAAGACATTCCCGCCTTACTTTCTTTATTCGATATTTTCACTCTCACCTCAAAAGAGGAAGGTTTAGGCACTGCAGTGTTAGATGCAATGGCATGTGGTCTGCCAATTGTCGCTACAAATGGTGGAGGCATTGGTGAAATGTTGGATCATAACGAAGGTGCTTTTGTTTGCCCAGTGGGAGATTCTGAATCCATTGCCCAAGGTTTAGATCGATTGGTGAATTCAGAAGACCTACGGTCCCAATTTGGAAACTTTAACAAAACTTCCGTGAAACGATTTTCGGTTTCCAAAACAATCGACAAAACAAAGTTAATTTATTATTCCTTTTTAGGGGATACTCTGTATGGAGAAAGCAAATGAGTGGAAGATTATTAATCATCGATGGACACGCACTTGCCTTTCGGGCATACTTTGCATTTGCTGCTTCTAATCTTACCAATTCTAAAACAGGACTTCCCAGTGGAGCTATCTTTGGATTTTGGAGGATGCTTTTCAAACTATTACAAGATGAACATGTCACTCATATTGCTTTCACCTTTGATCCAGGCACAAGGTTAGAACGTAACGATTTGTATGAAGAATACAAAGCTCATAGAAAACCTATGCCCGAGGATTTAAAACCTCAAATTCATAAGATCTATGAGATGTTACAAGCGTTGGAATTTCCCATGTATAAAATCAATGGTATCGAAGCAGACGATATCATTGGTTCCTTATGCAAAAAATTTGGGAAAGAATTTGAAGAGATTGTCATCCTTTCTAGTGATAAAGATTTATACCAAGTTTTAGACAAAAACATACACATGTTACGTGGTAAACGTGGAGTCTCCGAATTTGAAAAAATTGATCCTAAGTGGGTGAAGGCAAATATTGGAATCTCAAAAGAACAAGTTCCCGATTATATGGGACTTCTGGGTGATGCATCCGATAACATCCCAGGTGTCAAAGGGATTGGGGAAAAAGGTGCTGCCAAACTCATCCAAGAATTTGGAGATTTAGAAACCATTTATAAAAAAATTGATAAGGTAAAAAACAAATCACTGATCGATAAACTCCTCGCTGAAAAAGAAAATGCCTTTTTATCCAGAAAACTAGCAACAATTGTTACCAATCTCAAACTCGATATCAAAAAGTCAGATTTAAAACTACCCAACTATTATGATCCTAAAAAAGTGCAGTATTTTAAAGACGAAGGTTATAATGTCCTGCACAGAGATTTAGCGAAACAAGCTGGTATCCCCATTGTCAGCGACGGAGACTCGAAAGAGGATTCACCAACTTCCAAAAAATCCAGTAAGGGAAAAAAAGAAACAAATTTGGAAGAACCTTCTCTTGGTTCCAAAAAAGGAAAGGTTGCCCGTTCCACTTCCTCAGTCGTTGCCAAACAATCTTACAAACGAATTTTATCCATTGATGAACTCAAAAAAATTGTCTCCAAATTAATTTCGAAAAAACCATTATCTATCGATACAGAAACCACTTCACAAGATCCCATGTTAGCGGAGTTACTCGGTGTATCTTTTTCGGAAGAACCTGGCATTGCCTATTACATTGCGTTTTCCCATTCAGAATCCATTTACAGCCATCTCCTTCCCAAAGCAGAAGAAGCACTTCAAATATTAAAACCAATCTTAGAAGATGCCAAATGGAAAAAACTAGGGCAAAATATTAAATATGATTTTTTAGTGTTTCGCAATTATGGAATTGAGCTAAAAGGAATTTATTTTGATACAATGCTTGCCTCCTACCTTTTAAATCCAGGGGAAAGACGGCATAATATGGATGATATGGCAGTTGACTATCTCAACTACAAAACCATCACATATGAAGAGTTAGTTGGTACAGGAAAAAAGAAACAAAACCTTTACGACATAGATCCAGACAAAGTATCTGAATATGCCTGTGAAGATGCTGACATTACTTTACAACTCCACAATGCCCTTGCACCAAAAATGGAAGAAGGGATTCATCAAAAATTATTTTATGAAATCGAGATGCCAGTATTACTCACCTTGGCCGATATGGAGTTTGAAGGGATTGCTGTAGACAAAAAATACTTTGAGTCTTTGTCAGTTACCTTTGATACCAAAATCAAAGAACATGAAAAGAACATCCATTTTTATGCAGGTAGGCAATTCAATGTAAATTCTACAAAAGAATTGCAAACCGTTCTATTTGAAGACTTACGACTCCCTGCAGAGAAAAAAACTCAAACTGGTTATTCCACAGATCATTCTGTTTTGGAATCGTTACAAGGTACTCATCCCATCATTGATGATTTATTAGCCATTCGTAAATTTTCCAAATTAAAATCCACTTACACGGATACATTGCCAACTCTAGTGAATCCAAAAACGAATCGGATCCACACAAGTTATAACCAAACCATTGCAGCGACTGGTCGACTTTCCTCCACCAATCCAAACCTACAAAACATTCCCATCAAAGATGAAGAAGGTAGATTATTACGGAAAGGTTTTATCGCCAAAAAAGGTTTTGAAATCCTCTCTCTCGATTATAGCCAAATAGAACTTCGAATCATGGCTCATTTTTCCAATGATCCGAATATGATTGATGCTTACAAATCGGGAGCAGACATTCACAAACGAACGGCCGCAGGAATTTTTGGAGTTTCAGAAGACCAAGTAACTCCCGATATGCGAAACAAAGCAAAGGTAGTGAATTTTTCTGTGATTTATGGTGTAACCTCATTTGGATTGTCCAATAATTTACGAATCAGCCGAAAAGAAGCAAAAGAGTTTATAGAGAAATACTTTGCCGCTTACAAAGGTGTTGCCACCTATATGGAAGAAATTGTTGAGTTTTGTAAAGAAAATGGATATGTAGAAACCTTACTGGGTCGTAGACGATATCTTCCCGACATCCATTCTTCGCATAAAATGGTAAGTGAAGGTGCCAAACGTGTTGCCATCAATTCACCGATCCAAGGCACTTCGGCTGACATGATCAAACTTGCCATGATTCGCATCCATGAAAAAATCAAAAAAAAATCCTTTCGATCCAAACTCTTATTACAAGTCCATGATGAACTTGTTTTTGAAGTAGATCCAAAAGAAAAAAATGATTTTTATCAAATGGCAAAAGATGAAATGGAATCTGCAATGAAACTCAAGGTTCCCATTGTCGCACAAGGCAAGTTTGGTGGAAATTGGGATGAAGCACATTAGGCCTATTTTTGGCCTTCTCTTCTTTTTTGTTCTTTATCTCTGGAACTTTCCCGTCATTTTCCAATCAAATGAACTGCTCGGTAGATTTGATTGGGATTTGTATACTTTCCATGTGGAATTTTTACGAAAATCCTTTGTAGAATTTGGAAGTTTTCCTTTCTGGAATCCTTATTATGGAGCTGGTTTTCCTGTTTTTGAAAACCCATCGAGTAAGGTTGGAAGTTTCACTCACCTCTTCGCAATTTTTGTCTCAGGACTTACTGCTCTCAAACTGAGTTTTGTTTTCTATTTTGTTTTTACAGGAATATTAAATTACCATTCCTTTCTTTTATACAACAAGATATCTCATCTAACATCAATTCTATTTGTTTGCCTTTTCCAATTCTCTGGTTACTTTTTTCAAAAACTGTATGCAGGTCACATGAACCAAATCCAAGGATTGTTTTTACCAGCATTTCTGTTTTATTTTTTATACCTCATCCAAAATAAAAATAAATGGATATTCTCCCTTACGATTCTAATCGCCTATATCATGTTATCGGAAGGGGCCATTTACACAATCACCCAAGTTGCATTTTTACTAGTATTTTTAAGTGGTAGAGAGATTTTTATATCGGATCAAAAAAGGAAATCCATCTCACGTTTTTTCTTTTTGGTTGTTTGCATCCTTTTTGTGCTCTCTTTCAAATGGGTTCCTATGTTTCTATTTGTCCACCAAGTAGGAAGGTATTTTGTTCCCGACCAGTTTCCACTTTCTCTTTCTGATTTATATCCTATCTTTTTTGGTTCATCCCAACACCCACTTCTATCCCAATCTCTTTCCCAAATGCAATACCGATTTTGGGAATATGGAAATTATATTGGCCAAATCCCCTTTTATGCATTTCCACTCCTACTTTTCACCAAACGTCGGTTCTATTTTCTATTAGGACTACTGGGAATTACGATTTGGATCATGTTAGGAAAAACATCTATCCTTTCGCCTGCCAACCTCTTAGAACAATTACCCATCTACTCACAGGAGCGAGTGTATCCGAGGTGGAGTCTCAGTGTTGTTTTTTTATATGTTTGGTGTTTGGTCGTCTGTATCGATACTATTTTGGAAATGGTTCGGCCAAAATTCAAAACCTATGTTTCCATTTCACTTTTCATTTTATTATTCCTTCACACACTCGATGTGCGTAAAATGAATACCAAGTATTTGGATGAAATCTTTATTTTAAAACCACCGACTCTCTCCATAGAAAACAAGGAATCATATCCCATCACAGTATCATCATTACCCGATTACGGCTCTGATTCGAGGATGGTTCCTGCAATCCGAAACAATCTCTCAACGAACGACATCTACGAAAACCTAACCTTCCTTTTTGCAAACAAGACAATGGATACAAAAGATTACCATGGTGAGTTTTATTTATACCCTTCCTTCGAAAAGGTACAACCCATCCAATGGAAACCAGATTCCTTCCAATTTGCAGTACTTCCCAAAGGACAAATCCTTGTGATCAACCAAAAGTTTCATCCTGGATTTGTAACAAACCTTCTGGAGGTGACACCATGTTCATGGAACGGGTATTTGGCGGTACCGATCGAATCTCAGATTCAATCTTTGCAAGTAAAATATTCAATCAAAAAATCCTTTTTCAAAAATGTAACTGTAAACTCAAATTGCCAGATTGATTTTAATTGAATTCGAACCCAAGAACATTTATGGAAATTTATTTCTTTACAAACAGAATTCATAGCCTTAAACTCATATCCTGAGATTAAAACATGAAGTTGATTTATCTAATTCTGATACTTGTAACTTTGATTTTTTGCAAAGGACCAGAATTAAACAATCCAAGTGATCCAAAATCGAAAGACTTTATCGAAACACAAATTTTGGAATGTAACACAAGAGGTTCTCTCCTTTGTCCACCTTTTCGTGTAAAAGGTTTTATCTCAGGACTCACAGCAGGAAATACTTTACGTATACAATATCTTTTAGGTGCACCTTCTGATGAAATAGTCACGAATGGACAATTTGACATTATTACAAGAGGAGGATTATTTCCTCAAGTTTATGTTTCAAAACAGCCAAACAACTTACATTGCATAGTGACAAATCCAGGCAGAAAATCAGGAGACGATGTAGAAGGTTTAGAAATCACATGTCCACTCTTTAAAACTTTTACAAACAATAAAGAAGTTGGGATCAGCCGTTGCGCTTATGGACAAGAATGGAATCCATCCGGAATCGGAGACTGCACTGGAGCAGGAACATCAGGAACTCAATATAATATATCTCTCTATTTGAATTTTTGTAATATATCGCCCTCTCGCGGATGCACAAATGATATTGCAGGTGGAGAACTTTCCTCACCTCCCTGGATAGGTTCCGCTGACAGTGATATCTACAATGCATGCAGCCAATACAACACTAATAAAAAGTTTCAAATTACAAATTGGAGAGTACCAACAAAAGATGAACTTAAACAAATAGTTGTATGTAATTCCGGTCCTTCTGTCCCATTAAATGACTTTATCGGATGTAATGTGGGATATACTTCACCAACATTAAATACATCGATATTTACAAATTTATCTTCATCCAATATTCTATGGTCTTCCACATCTTATAGCTTAGATGATATCCAAGCCTTTGCACTTGATTTGAATACAGGTCAAATGTATACTCCAGACCAAGACAGTACAAACCAAGTCCTATGTGTCACTGATTTGTAATGAACCAATTACCACATTCTTTCTTGGAAATTCATTGGAATGTCACATAATCGTAACCGAGATCCTTTAGCTTAAATGGCAGATAAACAAGAGGAAACCAAATCCTATGAAACCAAATACATTAAATAAAACAGAACGAATTTTAGAAGTTCGTTTAGCAGAAAACCAACTCGAAATTGAAAGAGCACTTGCCTTACGTTATGAAGTGTTTAATTTAGAAATGGGAGAAGGTCTGCCACAATCTTCTGCTACTAGAAAAGATCGTGATGAATATGATTTATACTGCCACCATTTGATCGTGATTGATAAATCCACTGATGATAAAAAAATAGTGGGTACTTACCGAATCCTCACGCGCCAAAATGCTAAAAACGGAATTGGTTTTTATAGCGAAAACGAATTTGATATCACATCCATTTATAACCTACCAGATGAAATTGCAGAAGTAGGTCGTTCTTGTGTTCACCCAGAATATCGAGATGGTTCCGTAATCTCTTTGTTATGGCAAGGTCTTGCAGAATTCATGAACAAACATAATGTTCGTTATCTCATGGGTTGTGGATCCATTCACTCCACAGATGCGGAAGTTGCGTCTCAATCTTTTGGATTCTTAAAAGCAAAAGATGCCATCGCTCCAGAAGAATTCCGTGTATATCCTAATCCAGATTATATCCTTCCTGGGTTTAATGAAAATTTCCATGTAGAAGATCCAAAATCAATCTCCAAAAATATCCCACCACTTTTGAAAGGATATCTCCGAGTGGGTGCTAAAATCTGTGGAATTCCTGCACTGGATTCAGTTTTTGGTACTACAGACGTGTTTATTCTTTTCGACCGCAAGGAAATTACGGAGAGATATGCGAAACACTATATGAATGCATGAGCCAAAACCAAGAAATTGATTACCAACACCCTACAAAACAGGACCAAATTCGATTTTTCGGTTTGACCCTTATTTTGGTGATGGGAATCACTCTTGGTTATTTTTTAGGCATTCCTCGGTATTATCTCGGATGGTTTTCTTTCGCGATTGCATCATTCTCTGTGGCAGGAAATGATGCGGTCCAAACCATCGGGACCTTTATCGAAAGTAAAAAGTCAGTCCATTGGCTCCAAAAGATCCTCGTCTTCGGTGGTCTTTTATTTTTTGTACACTTACTTGCTTGGTTTTACCATGGTGGGGAAATCCACTTCCACCGATTGGACACCATCCCCGAAACAAAAGATTTCAATTTAATCCAACTACTCGCTCCCGTATTACTTGTAGTCATCACAAGGCTTAGAGCTCCTGTATCGACAACGTTTCTCGTCTTAGGATTGTTTGGTGGTAAAAGCATCGACCAAATGTTAACCAAATCCTTTTTTGGATACGGACTGGCATTTCTTGTGGCCATAGTGGTTTGGGCTGTTTTAGTCAAAGTTGACCCTCACGAATACCATGAAGTGCATACACCCGATCCTGTTTCCGAAAGGCGATGGTCTAGGTTACAATGGTTGTCCACAATGTATTTATGGGTGGCATGGCTCTTCCAAGACACAGCCAATATCGCCGTGTTTCTTCCTAGACAATTGGGATTTTTCGAATTCCTAGTGGCCGTATTCATCCTAATCTTTGCCCTTCTTATCATCATCCGCACAAATGGTGGCACCATCCAACAAGTTGTCTCCGAAAAGTCAGACATCCAATGGGCAAAGGCAGCGACCATTGTGGATTTGGTATATGGAAGTTTGTTATTTTTTTTCCAAGCCATCAGTAACATTCCGATGTCCACCACTTGGGCCTTTCTTGGCCTCCTTGCCGGTCGTGAGATCATCTTAAACGTCATCACTTACAAAGACTTACCCTATTTGGACACCTTTCGCAAAGTGGGAAAGGATGTGGTTCTTGCCACCTTGGGGATTGTAGTCTCCATCCTCATTTTTTTCCTCTCCTACTTTCTCTACCCAGAAACAAGACAATCTACACCACTTGAGTTCTGGAACTCAACAATTCAGGAAGACTCCCTATAAAACGTTTTGACAGTTCCCTCGATTGTCAGGGAAGTGTCATATATGAGATTGATTCTCACAATAGAGAAGAAGGAGTCATTATGTCGGTTGCGATGATGTTACGAGAGGGAACGGCACAAAAACACGAGGAAACGGAAAAAGTTCCCTATATCCGAGCGATTTTTCGAGGGGGACTCGATGCACAAACCTATACCTACCAACTAGAGAGCCTTCATGCCGTCTACCAAGTGATGGAAGAACTCTACCGAGAGAACAAAGACAATCCTATCCTTGCTAAGTTGTACTTTCCTAGTTTATTTCGCGAAAAAACTTTAGCTGAAGATATGGCCACTTTCCAAAAAAAGTTTGGAACGAAACTTAGAGGGGAAGTTTCCAAAGCCACTCAAAACTACATCGACCACATTCGAAAGATTGCAAGTTCCAAACCAGAACTTTTGGTAGCACAAGCTTACGTGCGTTATCTGGGAGATTTATCAGGTGGGCAGGCGATTAAAAAAGTGGTGGCAAAAACCTTTGGACTCGAAGGAAATGAAGGAACAGCCTTTTATGAATTTCCAGAGATTGAGGACCTAATGGCATTTAAAGGAATTTACCGACAAAATTTGGATACCTTACCTTTGAATGATTCCCAAAAAGTGGAACTTCTAGAAGAAGCAAAAACCACATTTGATTTAAACAAATTTTTGTTTATTGAACTCGATTCCGATCTCAAAGAGAATATTGGAATGGAACGTTACCAAACTCTTTTACCGGCAGGATAATTTTTGGGATTCCCTTACACTCTCGTAACATTAGTATTTTTATCGATGTTGCCCGTCACAATGATTGTGCCGGTTGTCAAAGACGTTGTGAAAGATAGATTACTCGGCTCGAATTGGGAAGTCGCTTATTTCACAAGCATACCAATGTTAGGTTCCTTTCTTTTCGCGCCAGTTGCGGGAATGATTTCAGATCGTTTTAAAAACAGAAAGTATTTCATCAGTTTTTTCTGTTTTTTAGACGCTGGTTTATTTTACCTTCTAACTATCATTAAAGACATGGATTTATTTTTGTTCATTCGATTTTTAGAAGGTGCCTCCCATATCTTCATCATAGGTTTACTCTTAAGTTCTGCTGCAGACCAAGAAAATGATCCTAAAAACAAAAGGTATTATGGCAAAGGAATTCTTATGGGAATCACGGGAATGTTTTTATCCCTTGGTGGAGCCTTTGGAATGCCACTCGGAATTTTAGGAAGGAATAATCCATTATTACCATTTTATGTGGGGTCAGGGATTTTAGTTTTTGTTGGAATCGCTAGTTTTTTTATGTTGAAAGACAAAGGAATTCATAAGGTCAAAGATTTTAAATTAGCGGACTTAAAAAATGCTATTTTTGAAAACCCGTTTCTTTTTGTTCCTTTCCTCTTCAATTTTATTGATCGTTTTACTGTTGGATTTATCATCTCTTCATTAAATCTCCATTTAAGAGAAACTTTGGCCTTCCATCCAGGAATGTTAGGTGTATTTTTAGGACTCGTGTTATTTCCAATGAGTTTATTGTCTTATCCTTCCGCTTTACTTTCTCGCAAAACAGGCGTTTTACCACTTGTACTTGTTGGTTCAACAATTTACGGAGTGTTTTTGGGAATGTCAGGAACTACGAATGATTTTTGGTATTTATTTCTCTTTCTATTATTATGCGGAATTGGAGCGGGTGTGATGTTTGTTCCATCCATGATGTTAGCCAGCAAAATGTCAAAACCAGGCCTCACTGCGACCACCATGTCTGCCTTCACAGGTGTGGGTTCCCTTGGATTTATGTTAGGCCCACTCGTTTCAGTTCAGATGCAGTCCGTTTTTGAAACCTTATTGCCTAAAGAATATAGTTTTTCTGCCCTTTCTTTCTTTTTTGGATTTTTAGAGATAGGTCTTGTTTTTATGACAATTCCATTTTTTAAAAAGATTTTGAGTAAAATGAACAGAATCGATGAAGAAAGAGAAAAGATTACACTTGCCAATCCCGATCCCATCCTGTAGAATTTCTCCTAATCCATCTTAGGAAAGGTTTATGTTCAAAAGATTATTGATTCTTGGTACACTCGCTTCCGTGTTATTCCTTGTTGCTTGTTCCTCTGGAAACAAAGTACAAGCAGGAAGTACAAAAGTTCATCCCCACACAGCACTTCGCAAACTGGAAATTGATATGATCAAAGTAGGAGACGGTTTGGTGAAAACAGAAGCGGTTCTTGGCAAACCAACGGAAAAATCAATCGATCCAAGTGGCACTGTGATGACATGGTACTTTGCAGAAGACCGTGATGTTCCTGAACAGTACTACACTCTCAAAGAAAAACCAGACACAGTGGAAAAGTTTTTAAAATTAACATTTGATCCAAAAAACAAAATCACTGCAAAAGACTTCAAACTATAAAATCAAGGTTCTTCCGACTCTTGATTCAATTCTTCGTCGGTAGGAGCAGGGAATGGAAAACCAGGGAAACTTGGTTTTTCCTTTCCTTCAAAATCATCATCTAACACATCGATGGTGGTAAATCCTAATAAAAAATCAAACGCTTCTGCGACATTAAATCCAAGTCTCGCACCACCATAGACTCCGCCTACAATCTCCATATTCCAAGAATATCCAGGTGGATAACCAAATGGTTTTAGGTCTTCTTTGGGAAGGTAAATTAAAAATTCTTTTTGGCCAGTGCTTGCAACAATGTCTTTTGTGAGTTCTCTTCGAAAGTATTCTTTTTTACGAGCCTTACGATCTTTGACTGGATCATAAAAATAAGAGTAATAACGCATTTTATAACTTTTAAAATTGGCTCTTTCCTCATTGGTGAGTGGAATTCCTTTTTTATCCACAAGCCAATTCCCTTTTGCATCGAGAACTGGTAATCCAGAATGGAAACTTTCACCACCTAAGATACCGAAGACGAGTTGTTGAGAATGATACCCACCAATTTCGCCACCACGAATTCCGATCCCCCGGCCTAAATCACGTTTCCCCATTTCTGATTCACCACCTTGGAAAACAAAACCGATGGGGATAGGACCCACTTTCAAAGCGGCACCATACATCGGAGTTTCGACACCTACGGTGAAGATATCCTTAAAATCATTTTTACGGTTTTTCCAGTAAGTTGCGCAGTTCATAAAAAAGAAAAGGCAAATGATGAGGCTCGTGAAACGCATTCTTTTCCAATTTTTTTCATTTTCTACTTTTCGGAATCAAAAAAACAAACTTTTTGGGAAGATATGGCTTCTTTTGAAGATTTTCCCATGATTGAAGTGAAAAAAATGAACGAAACAGAGGTTCGCCTCTTTAGTTTGCTCTTCAATCTTTTGCGTGAACCCAAAGGAATTAGTTTCCAAAAGTTTCGAATCATTATGCCACGGTTTTATAAAAACGAAGACATTGAATCAGATCGAAAAAAACTCTATCGGGATCTCAACCAATTAAAAAGCCTTGGATTCAATATCAAAGTAGCACAATACGGATACCAATCGGAAGATTTTTTCCCCTATTACATCGAAAAAGAATCCATTGATCGTTCCTTAAAATTTTCGAAAGAAGAATTGGAGTATTTATCCAAGTCCCTGTATGCAGCAGAATTAACCAAAGAACTTGTGAGTTTGTCGCAAAAACTTTTTTCGTTTCATTTGGATTTGATTCCCAATGGTTCCAAACAAACACTAAAGTCAGAATCCGATGAAAATTCGGTGGATACATCCAATACAGAAAAAATCCTGCAAGCCATCAAAGACAAACGTGCCATCACCATCGTGTATGGATATGATGAAAAAGAAAGAACCATTGAACCATATCGTTTAGTTCGCAAACATACAACCGACTTTTATGTGTTAGCCTATGATCGAGGAAAAAAATCCTTACGAAGATTCATCCTTCCAAAAATCACAGTCAAAAAGGAAACCAAAGAAGAGTTTTTTTCCAATCTAAAAATCACAAATGAAGATTTAAACTTCCACCCACTTTCTCTGAAAACGCATCCCGAAATGGAAATCCTCTTTCAAATTCATCCTGAGTATGAAGACCGTTGGAGGTCTTTTTTAGAAGGTGCCAGATATGAAATCGTGGATCATCAGTATAAGGTTTTCACTACCAACCAAAATGCGCTTTTCCAATTTTTTGTCATTTTACCAGAAGCACTGGTAGAAAGTAGTTCCACTTGGAAAGAAAAGTTTGCAAACCATTTACAGGAATGGGAAAACTTATACCAGTTCGTTTGATAACCCTTTGACTCCCATTACCAAATCTTTATACTTACAATTTTTAAAATGCCAAAACTCATTTCATTTGATTCGGGAAGGAGTTGTCACTAAACCAACCACGTCTTCGTTTGGTGGTTATTTAGAATGGGGTGATTTCTTAAGTTTATGCAAAAACCAATTCCCTAATTCTCCTACGATTGAAAAGTCACCTAACAGAGAAGAAGGTTTTGCACAATCTTTGGCACTCATCTCACAAAACATTTCTCATTTCAGTGCCCAACTTCGATACCAAAACTTAGTTTGTAGTGTTGAGTTTTTGGAATATGATACAGAAAGAGATGGATGGATTCTTTGGGACTTTCGTCCGATTGGTTCCATCAAACAAGACATCTTACGATCTTTTTTCTTTTACAAACAAGTGGCAGAAGGCATGGGATTACGTGTTCTTGGATTTAAGATCATCCGAATCCAAACCAAGTTTGTTTACAAAGGTGGACCAATTCTCCCCGAAGACTATCTACTCATAGAGGACATGACCCCTCGGATGGAATCAGAGTCTGGAATTCGCACAGAAGAATGGAACAAATTCCAAAACGAGATTCAAAAAACATCCGAACAATCTGTTCACTATTCCTTTTTGGAGAACAATCCGAGTTGTCGTTCCCTAAAAACATGTTTGTCACCATCTCATTGTGCAAAAGGAAAAGAAAATGCGAAAGAGATTTTTGACTACCGAGATAGTTCTGAACTCGCAAAACAGTGGTTTGCAACAGGATACACTTCGTACGAATCTGTGCCAGATGGAGAACTTTCTCCCATCCAAAAGATCCAAAAAGAGGCCCATAAAACAGGGATGGTCCATTTTGACAAAGAAGCTCTCTCCCAATACCTTTCTAATGTGACAAAAACCGTTGCATT
The DNA here is from genome assembly GCF_004769665.1 of Leptospira kemamanensis. GTDB lineage: Bacteria > Spirochaetota > Leptospiria > Leptospirales > Leptospiraceae > Leptospira_A > Leptospira_A kemamanensis. The sequence goes on along the minus strand of NZ_RQGG01000007.1, from coordinate 54,112 downwards.
TCTTGATTTTGAATCAGTAAACCCATACCTTCCGATATATCCGGACACAAAACCCTTCCAACACATACCTTATCTGTATTCCCTTCATATTTGGAACGGCGAAACAGATACACTAGTCCACAAAACATACTTACACGAAGACATTGGAAGTGACCCGAGACAGTACATTTTGTCCCATTTGCAAAATGACCTTCCCAAAGACATTACGATCTTTTCTTTTAATGATTTTTTCGAAAAACTGATCATCCAAGAATCCGCAAACGTTTACCCAGAATACTTAGAATTTTGGGAATCAGTCAAATCGATGTTTATCGACCTCGCCTTACCTTTCAAAAAACTTTGGATTTACCATCCAATGCAGAATGGAAAGGCATCTCTTAAGGAAATCCTACCCTGTTTCAGTAAAGAAAGCCATATTGGGCTTACGATTCGCGAAGGACAGGATGCCAATTACCAATATTTGAGATTGATAAAAAAGCAGGTGACAACCGAAGAAAAAAAACGTGTTTTGGAGGATTTGATAGCTTACTGCAAATTAGATAGTTATGGTTTGTTTTTAATCTATAGAATGTTACAAGAGAAATTATCGGTTATTTAATGTTAGGGTTCAAAAAATCAGTCGCACAACTTGTCTTTTCATTACCCGAGAATTGGATAGCCACTCTCACACGTACTAAGGTCCAAGACGAAACCAATGTTTTGGATCCGCGTTGTGCACTCGCCTGTAACATCGCAAGGTTCCTTCCCAAAATGGAACATATGAGTCCCGAAAAAGCGAGAAAACACTTTCGGGACCAAATGAAACTCTTCGCTGAAGACGAATTTCCCATCGCGCATATCGAAGACAAACTCATCCCCACACCCAGTGCTTCTTTCATTCCGATCCGTGTATATAACGCGAATCCCCAAAAACGAAATTTACCTACGATTCTTTTTTTCCATGGTGGTGGACTCACAATTGGGAACTTGGACACCCATGATTCCTTTTGCCGGAAATTGTCTCATTACACCAAAAGCATTGTCATAGCAGTTGATTACCGTTTAGCGCCGGAACACCCCTATCCTGCTGCCCATGAAGACGCATGGCTTGCTTACCAATATGTTCGCAATTCTGCTTATATCTTCGGTGGGTCACCAAAAGCCATCGCTGTCTGTGGAGATAGCGCAGGAGCCCTTCTTGCCACTACGCTTTGTCTTCGTGCGAAAAAAAACAATGTGCAAGCTCCGATTTACCAAGCCCTACTCTATCCAATGCTCGACACTTCCAAGGAATCAGAGACCTACGAACTCTTTGGTGAGAACTATGTCCTAACCCGGTCCCTCATGCGTTGGTTCATTCAAAATTATCTGCCTCAGACCAAGGATAGAAGCCTCGTTCAAAATTCTCCCGTTTTGGCAGAAACCAAAGAATTAAAAGGTCTTCCTCCCACATACATCGGAATCGCTGGGTTTGATCCTTTACGAGAAGAAGGGGAGACCTATGCCAAACACCTCCAAACAGCGGGTGTGAAGGTAGAAGAACGCCATTTTCCAAACCTTGTCCATGGCTACATCCAATTATCAGGACTCATCCCTAAGGCAAAAGAAGCAGAAGAGGACCTATTTCAGTCCCTATTACGATTTTTTTCGCAAATAAAAATCTAACTCACTTCCATTCAAGAATCGACACAGAAAGATTCGATACTATAAAGGACAACATCTAGAGGTATGTCATGATGCTACGATTTTCCATCCTACTCTGTACTTTCCTTGGTATGACTGCGCTTTTCGCAGAAAAACCTGCTTCCGCCACTTTAAAGGAACGGGAGACCCAAAAACAAATCGATCTACAAAGGAAAAATGGTTTTGGTGATAACGAAATTGATACCCTTCACGCCAGTATCATTGAAAACCTTCGTAAGATGAAAAAACTCCAAGAGTTGGGTGTGGACAAAACGGCAGCACAATACCTAGCGCAAACTCCACAAGAACACAAAGAACTCTATAAAAAAGATAAAGATGGTAAACCTTACTTGGAAATCAAACTCCCACAAGGACAATCTTATATCGATTATCCAACTGTGTTTTTATATGATGGAGTTGCTTATATCTATCCTAAAGAAGACTTTAGTGACTTAGACAAAATCATTTTAGCATTTCGCCGAGTGAATGCGGATGGAACCATCCACGTAAAAGAAATGCGTAGACTCATTAACCCAACTCCAAGATCAGAAAGCCCTGAAAAAGACGATAAAGGGGAAGCAAAACTCGATACAAACTCTGATATCCGTTTGGAATACTTTCGTTCCTTAACTTCTGATACCATTTGGCCAAACGATCCTGTGCAACCAGCAGAAGCGGACATTGCCATGGTGTTAAATGATGAAAAAGATCCACTTCCGTATGACAAACAAAAACACATTATGATGTCTTACAAAAAGATGTTACGTAAAATTTCAAAACAAACTGCTTTCAAATTACGTAGTATTGAATTGGATCAAAAACAAATGATCACAAAAATTTTGGATTTTAATACAAACTAAACGTTTCAATACGTAGAGAACATTACCTCAAGACTGTTGTTTTTCCCTTCGACTCATGAGGAGCTGCGAAATCGTTTGCTCCTCAGTCACATACTTCCTCTTTAAATACGACAAAGCATTATTGATAAAACGAGGGACTTTTTTCTCGGCATCTAACAAATCCATTTTGGTTAACATCAATTCGTCGATGGTAGCCAGAGCCAAATTTCTTTGGCTCTGGTGTAATTCAAAATCATCCTCGTCTTCTACAATCATGTTTTTTCTTGGAACCGATTGGCGGCTTCCACTCCTCTTTCTTCATCTACAAAAAAGTTAATGAGTAACGACAAAAAGTAAAAGAAGGCAACCACCAAGAAGGCATTTCGTAAACTCATCAAGGTTTGGATATAACCGAATAAAAAGAGCCCTGCCGCAGCTGCAATTTTACCCGAAAGTCCCCACATCCCAAAAAACTCACCTGACTTAGACTCAGGACTAAAAATTCCAACGAGTGCTCTAGAAGCAGATTGAGTGGAACCAAGCCCCATTCCTGCAAGAGAAGAGATAAATACAAACACCCATTGCACAGTCCAATTTTTACCAAGTGTTTCATTGGCAAATGTTGTGAGGTCATGCACAAAATAAATTAGAGCACAAGTCACAAGCCAAAGAACAAGCGTTAAATTGAAAGTCTTTTTAGCTCCAATGCTATCTTGGATCACACCAAATGCAAGGGCACCAATGGCTGCTGCAATTTGGATAAAGATAAACATGGCTTGTTTGTGTTCTGACTGAATATGAATTTCTTGAGAACCATAAATAAAGGCAAAGGAAATGACAATGGCAAGGGCGGCCATGGTAAAAAACAAAGACACAAGATAAACCATCAAATCTTTGAAGTGGCTTGCATCTTTAAGAGTTTGCACTACTCGATCTTTTCCAATTTTGAAATAGTTTACCTTATGTGAGACGCCAAGTGGAAGGTGAGGTTCTTTCAAAAAGAGAAATGTTGGTATGGCTGCGATGAGAAAAAAGATCGCCGTGTAAGGACCAACTAACTTTAAGTTTTCGAAATTGTCTAAGGTATAATCACCTAGTGTAGTAGCAAGAGCTACCGAACCAATCCCACCAAAGTAACCGATCCCCCAAGCGTATCCTGAAATTTTTCCTAAGTCTTCTTTGGAACCGAGGAAAGGTAAAAAACTGGAAGCGAAGTTTTCGCCAGACGCAAAGAAAAAATTAGAGAAGGCAATGAGAACCATTCCAAGCCAAATCATTCCTGGTTCTACATAATAGAGTAAAAAAGTCGCAACGACGCAACCAATGTAACTCAGAAATAAAAATAGTTTTTTCTTGGAACTATAGTCGGTGATTGCTCCAAAGATTGGTCCCGTGATAACAACAAATAAATACGAAGCCGCAAGTGCAAAGGCCCAGAGTGTATTCCCCATTCGGAACGGATTGTCCGATCCCACTTCTTCGGGAACAACAAGTCTTGTGAAAATCTCACAGTAAACGACGCTAATGATCACGGTGGTGTAAGAAGAATTCGCAAAATCGAACATACACCATCCAAAAATTTCACGGTTTTTTTTCTTTTTAGCTTCCGGGTTTTTGTCTTTGGACATAGGGGGTTTTAGAATTTTCCTTGGTTGAAAGTAATTAAAGAGTTTCCCTCCCTTTCGTAAATCTGTCAAATGATTAGTTCAGGTATGGATCCTTTCGATTTAAATTCCCTCATGAGACCCAAACGGGTCTGTTTATGTCGAATGGTGACGGAAGAAGATTTAGTCCGTGCCATCCATGCGGGTGCCGTAACCATGGAACAAATTAGAGAAACAACAAGAGCCTCAACCGGCTGCGGGACCTGTTCGATGCAGGTCTACCACATCCTCCAGCGCGAATTGCAGAATCTCTCCCGGAGGAAAATTTCATGAAATTATCGATTAATATGGCGATGACCCTGGACGGAAAAGTCGTTCGCCCTGATGGCCGTTGGTATGGCCTCACTTCCAGTGAAGACAAAACCCAAATGGACGTCTACCGTTCCCAATCTGATGCCGTTCTCATCGGTAAAAACTCCATCTTAAACGACAATCCTATCGTCAAAATCCGTGCGGTTCCGAACGCTTTGAACCCAAGACCCGTCATTCTCGTCCGAAAAGGAACCCTTCCCCCAGACAAACATGTATTCGAAGAATCCGACCACATCCCCCTCGTGATCTGCACAAAAGCCAATTTAAAAGAAATCAAAACCAGTTTGGAAAACAAAGCAGAGATCTTTGCTTTGGATTCGGATGACATTGACCCGAAAAAAGTGACAGGGATCCTGAAACGAAAAGGGTACAAAAACGTCCTACTCGAAGGTGGCCCCAAACTCAATTTTTCCTTTTTGGAAGCAGACCTTGTCGACCGCATTTATCTCACAGTTGTCCCCTATATCATCGGAAAAACAGGTCTTGCCGGGATTGCGGATCGAACTTCCGAACTTCCAGGTTTTGACAAACAGAATTGGACCTTAAAACAACATTTTGCCAAAGGGAACGAAATCTTTCTCGTGTACGAAAAATCTTAAGAAAATTTCGAATTTTTGGATTGACCCGTTTCCCCATCATTAAATAGTTTGATATTAAACTATTTAGCAATAAGAGGTTCTATGTTTTACAAATTAATCGCAACCAACAAAGACATCACTCTCACGATCCTTCGTGTGACACTTGGTCTTGTCATTCTCCCACACGGCGCTCAAAAAGTTCTCGGAGCTTTTGGCGGATACGGATTCGAAGGAACCATGGGATTTTTTACTGGAATGGGAATTCCTTATGTATTAGCTCTTCTTGCCATCATCGCTGAATTTTTTGGTGCCATTGGTCTCATCCTTGGACTTCTAACAAGAGTGGCAGCGTTTGGAATTTTTTGCACCATGCTTGCGGCAACAGTTCTAGTTCACCTACCAAATGGCTTTTTTGCAGACAAAGGTGGTTATGAGTTCCATATCCTTACGTTTGGACTTGCGATTCCATTAATCATCAAAGGGGCGGGATCGTTCTCTTTAGATGATGTCATCGCACATAAAATTGAAGGATAATCAAAACTTTGTTGGTTAAGACTAACTAATAGTGTTAGCCAAACTTTTACCTCTCTGATTCCTTGTCTTAAATCCATTGATAAGGAATCGGAGATGACTCAAATCAATCTAGCTACACTCCAAACATTACTTCCAGAAGCAAAATTTCAAAATTCCGAAACAATCAAGAATGTAAACTTCATTGGTCTTACTTCCTTAACACTTGCTGGTCCTACTGACATATCCTTCGTTGCTTCCAAAACCTTCGTAAATGAAGCAAAAGCATCCAAAGCATCTTTACTTGTTGTATCTTCTGAAACTGCTGAATCTCTCAGCGACAAGACAATCGTCGTTGTTCCGAAAGTGGAACTTGCCACCGCTAAAATCATCCGTTTATTTTTCCCTGAAAAACAACCTTCCGGAAAACGAAGTGCAAACATTGCCATTGATCCAAGTGCGAAAGTAGGATCGAATACAGACATCGGACATTTTGTATCCATTGGCAAAGACAGTGTCATTGGAAACGATTGCATCATTGAAGATGGAGTGAAAATTGGTGACCGCGTTCAAATTGGGGATGGTGCCCGCATTGGAAAAAACTGTGTATTCTTTGATGATACCATTGTGGGAAAACGATTCATCGTGTTTGGTAATTCCACCTTTGGTGGAGATGGATTTGGTTTTGTGTTCGCCGAAGGTAAACACAATAAAATTCCACAAGTAGGAAGAGTGATCATTGGTGATGATGTAGAAGTGGGAAGTAATTGTACAATTGATAGAGGTGCCTTATCAGACACTACCATTGGCAATGGATGTAAATTTGATAATATGGTTCACATTGCTCACAACTGTAAGGTGGGAGATCATGTGATCATTGCAGGCCAATCAGGTCTCGCAGGAAGTGTGACCTTAGGAAACCATGTGATCATCGGTGGAGCTTGTGCGATTAGTGACCACATAACTCTTGTGGAAGGAACCATCATCGCTGGTGGATCAAGCCTTCGCACTTCCCCAAAAACAAAAGATGTCTATGTGGGTTGGGATTTAGGACTCACCTTCCCTGAATTTCAAAAATACCGAGTGAACATCAAAAACATTGTGAATCTCAATAAATGGCTGAAACGAATTGAAAACATTGAGAAAAAAGTAGGAATGGACGTAAAAGAATCTTAAAATTCCCGTATCTATTTTTTATAACTTCACAGCCAAACAAAAAGCTGTGAAGTTATCTTACAATTATCTCATTTTGCCTATTTATATCGTATAGGTCTCCAATTCAATATATGACTCACGATACAGCGGGACTGCCTGAGTAAAGAGTCTGCACTGAATCACAAGTCAATCTCCACTTAATTTTCCTTTGTATATTTTCACTTTTCCGATGCGGATTGTTTGTTTTTTTTCTTCCTTGATTCGATAGGCATATCCATCAGGAAAGGTTTGGGTGATATACATTTTACTCTGCTTGTTTAAGTCTTTTTTCTTTTCTTCTTCTGAAAACACAGTATCGTTTATTTCGATTGTTCTCATTTCTGCAACGCAAGGAGAAATCCAGCGTATGGAAGTCCGAATATAGGAATTTGGATAAATCCGATAATTAATATCTTCAGTTTTATTTCGAACTATGATCACTTCTCCAAATTTGCTATCGTAGATAAAAGTACCTGAATGGAATTTTTGACATCGGTTTTCTTGGTTCAAGGGAAGAATTTGTTTTGAAATGAAACAGAAAACTAACAACGTGAACAATAGATAAAAATTCATTTATTTAGAATGTATACTCCTGCAGATTTTATGATCCATCTATCGTTTCAAAATTTACGATGCCGAATCCAAATACAATTGTACTCGGGAATTGACATCTTCTATAATGATCGGATCAGGGAACGACACAGAATTTCCTTCCAGATCGACCCATTGGAACCCCACTCCTTCTTTTTTCAGAAGGCTCAAATAAAAGATGGGTGCTGGATTACGACGATTTCCTTCCATTCCACCTAACCTGAGTGTGATTGATCCCATATCAGAGACCACCCATTCAAATTCCTCACCTTCCATTTTGGTTTTCCACCGAATGGGAAAAACAAGTTCAGAACTTGGATCAAAATTTGTTTGCTGATCTGAGTTTGGATATTTCTCGGATAACCACTTGTAGGCGATGATCGAAAATTCTTTTAAAATCGGCAAATCGTTTAAGTCAATTGAGTTCATGGTTTGTTTTTTCTATTTTCGATTTTGTTTTTTTGTCAGAGATATTTGTGAAACCACATTTAAGATTCTATTTCGTTTGATCTTCTTTTAAACGCAATTTTGCTTGGTCCCAAAAACGATCCAGTTCCTCTAGGGGATAATCTTTTAAGGTTTTGCCAGTTTGTTCAACAAGTCCTTCTACGATACGAAACCGAGTTTCAAATTTTTCATTGGCACGACGAAGACAAGTTTCTGGATCAATCGAAAGTTTTCTTGCTAAATTCACGAGTAAAAAGAATAGATCACCTAACTCATCTTCCACGCGTTCGTCATATTTTAATTTTTTAGAAGTAAGGGAACCATGTTTTTGCAGTTCCGTATCTAATTCCAAAATTTCCTCTTGGAATTTTTGAAACACACCAGAAACCGTTGGCCAGTCAAATCCTTGTTTGGTGACCTTGGATTGGATTTTTTCTGATCTTTGGATGGCAGGCAGAGCTTTTGGAATTCCCGCAAGAACACTTGTGTCCGAATCCTGAGTTCCTTTTTTCTCTTTTTCCATTTGTTTCAATTGGTCCCATTGGGTGAGAACTTCCTCTCCGCTCCCAATTCCCGTTTTCGTTCCATACACATGAGGGTGGCGATACACCAATTTTTGGAAAACATCGTTTGCCACATCTTCAAAGGTGAATGCCCCTCGTTCTTTGGCGAGTTGGCTATGGAAGGTGATTTGGAAGAGTAAGTCCCCGAGTTCTTCCCGAAGGTGGTTGTCATCCCCTCGTTCAATGGTATCCACCACTTCGTAGGTTTCTTCTAAGAGATGGGGAACAACGGACAAATGGGTTTGTTCCTTGTCCCAAGGACAACCTTCAGGGCTACGTAAGTCCGAAGTGAGTTGGAGTAGATTTTGGATGGGTGAATCAAAATTAGGAGGGTTCACTCGTTGTATTTTTCCCGATCCACCCGGGAAGCAAAGGCAAATTTTATCTTGCGAAAGCCCCCCCCCTTTACGAGTCTATCCCTATGTTCCAATCTCGAGTTTCTGTTGCCATCCTGATGGTGATTGCCACTGTCCTGAGCCGTATTTTACCGCACCCTCCGAATTTTACGCCAGTTTTGGCTGTTTCTCTTTTTTCTGGTGCTTATTTGACAGACAGAAGAATTGCCCTTGTGGTTCCCATCCTTGCGATGTTTGTTTCGGATCTTTACCTAGGTTTCCATGACCTAATGCCAGTTGTTTACGGTTTGATGGTTGTATCCGTTCTTTATGGAAAACAAATTGGAACTTCAGTGAAAAAATCCTTTGGATACACTTTGGTTGGTTCCGTTGTTTTCTTTGTTGTGACAAACTTAGCGGTTTGGGTTACGAGTGGAATGTATACTTTGGATCTTTCTGGACTTGGCCAATGTTTTGTGATGGCGATTCCTTTTTTCCAAAACTCAATCCTCGGTGATTTGATTTATTCTGGAATCCTATTTGGATCGATGGCATTTCTCAATCGCACTGTCTTCGTTACTGCCAAACAAACTATCTAAGTATTTCTTTTACAATTCTTGCAAGATTCGGTGGACGCGGTCTTTAGGACCATCTGCCGAATTTTTGATTTTCTCCACTAGTTGCAGTCTACCGAGTAATCCCATTCGATTTGCAATTTGAATTCCCAGACCAGGTCTCGCATTCATTTCTAAAAGAAGTGGCCCCCTATTCTCATCTAACACAATATCAACGCCCAAATAGCCTAACCCAGACATATCAAAACAACGGGAAGACATTTCTAAAATTTGATTCCAATGAGGGATGACTCTCCCACGTAATGTTTGTTTTGTGTCTGGGTGTACATCGATGAGTTTATCATTACATACAGAATGAGTTAAGGTTCCATCTGTTAAATTGACCCCAACACCGAGGGCTCCTTGGTGTAAATTGGCTCTTCCACCCGATTCTTTGGTTGGCAAACGTAACATTGCCATCACAGGATAACCTAGATACACAATCACACGGATATCAGGAATTCCTCGAAACGAAATCTCTTGGAAAAATGGATGGCATTCCAATCGTTCTTGTAAAATACAAGTGTCGGAATTTCCATCGAGTGAATACAATCCCGATAAAATCCCTGAAATATGATGGTTTAATTCTTTTTCCTGTAGAACTCTTCCATCCGATTTATGATACAAAACTTTTCCTGTATCTAAGGTTTCGGTGTTTGAAATGACTAAAATTCCATTTCCCATACCACCATTAGCCGGTTTGACAACAAAACCAGGATGGTCTTTTACCAATACATTCGTTTTTTGAATCCCACCAAAGGTATCAATCAAACCATAATGTTTTGGCATCGGAACATGAAACTGCCTTGTGAGTTCTGCTGTTTTCCATTTATCATCCACAAGAGGATAAAACTCTCGAGGATTGTTAGGCAAAATGAATTCACCAATCCTACGATTGATTCCAAGCACACCTTCGGATTCAAATTTTGAAAAGAGTGAAATCACGATTTAAAAATTTCCTTAAACCGAAAGAGCTCTGAAACCCTGTATCCTTTATACAATCCAAGAAAGATTTGGATCGCAATCACAATGAGAAGTAGTTCCGGATGCGTAAAAAACAGAATCTGCAAGGACCCAAAGAAAAAAATCATATAACTAATGAGAGCAATCACAAGGGTTCCGAGTAATGTCACCATGGTATGCATCACACCTTCTTCAATGATCATGATGGAGAATCGTTCTACAAAAATAGTGGTAATGACGATCGGAAACAAGGTCACACTCATCTGATTGAACACCGAAATTTCTTCATTCAGAATCGAAAACAGAATTAAAGTGAGAACTGTGATGGTGAGTAAAATCGAAAGTCTAGGCACAGCGAGTAAATAAAATTTGTCGAGAGCATACCGTTCAAAAAAACCAAGCCCAATCATCAAAAGAAAAAACCCAATTCCAAACCATAGGTTTGTTTCATAAAAGAACATGGCTAGTAGGATCGGTGTAAAAATTCCAAAGGTAGGAATCCCAATCATATTACGTGCCACAGACAATACAAGAGCTCCAATTGGAATCAATATCACAAGACGAAATAAATTCTGTAAGGGAGTGGGCAAACTATACAAAGAATAATACCGTAAAAAACTGTTACTAGAAGCAATCTCTTCGCTATATTCTTTAAAGTTATAACGATTCACATTGGACTTTGTGATATAGGCCGTATAACGAAAAGTAGCTGGATCTTCCCCTAAACTTCGTTTTTCTTCCACAGACTTCCATAATGGCAAATAACCAGAAACGGAACTGGCAAATACATTTTTATAAGTGGAAACAAAATACCATTTTCCATGAAATCTGATCTCGTTCCAAAATGTGATTTTGGTTTTATTATCTTTTTCTGATTGTTTGTTTAAATCAAAACCAGCAACGGTTCGCGCTTGGATCCCTCGCATCCTACAGAGTAAGGAAAAAAGCATTGCTTGTGTATAGGCACTCCCACTTCCCAAACGAATGGTATCTGCCAAGGTAATGTCTTTGTAAGTATTGATAATCTCTTCCGAGATAAAATAATAAATCTGTTTTGCAGCAGAAACATTGTCTTTGTCATACGGATGAATTTGTTCGTATAATTTTTTAGCAAGCGTTAGCTCTTCCGACGAATACTGTTTGAGTGATAAATAATAAGGTTCTTTTGTTAAAGTTTTTTTTGTTGGAGTCGGAATCTCTGGTTCTGGATCTGTGTTTTCATACGGCAACATTTTGATTTTTGCATAATAACCGATAGGAGAGTTCCAATCTTCACCTTCCCATATTCCCAAATGACCATATTGTTTTTTGACAACTCTGAAATCCAAATCCTCTGATTTGGTATTTGATTTTAATACTTTGGCTTGGATGAATTGTTTGGGCAAAGGAAAGTTGACTTCGGAAATCGCCACATTTTCCTTAGGTGAAATCACAACCTGTAAATTGACAGTATCATCTATAGCAACAGGCAATAAAGATAAATCAGCAACATTCAGTTTGTATAAGATGGAAAGGATAGGAAGTGCAATGAGAACAACAATGGTTATGTAAGTTTTACGATCCAAATTAATCCCCTAATTGGTGTGATAAAGAAACATCGACTAAAAATTTACCACGCAAAAAATTCCTACCGATAAGTATTGGATAGTTTAAATTATTACGATCATTTAAGTTGATCATCGTTTCCTCTTTGTACTTTCCTATCTTAATCAACTCACTAATCATAATTCGTTTTTCTGAAACACCAGATGTACTTGTGACTTTTGCTTCTTTGACAAATTTACTTTTTAAACGAACAGGTTTTTCATTCACAAACGTATCAAATAAAATATAGGTTTCTCCATTCTCAACAACTCGTTCAATATTGACGGCATTGATTGAGCTGGATAATGCTCCTGTATCTATCCTTGCTCTTAGTTTTACTTTCCAATTGGGGAACTCCACCCATTCCACTCTTCCAATAATGGGTTTCAAATACTGAGGTGGTATGACAATGGGTTTGATGTGTTGGTCTGGTTTTTTTTCGACCACTTGCCCTGATCCAAAACATTGGGAAAAAAGAAAAAGGATTACGAATCCAAAAAATATAGGTTTCAAATGAGATAGGGATTTTATCATTTTATGTTTTGCAAACATTACAGATAGTTTCATACGGATTTTCTTTGTTTGTTTTTATTTTTGACTTCGTTTTGGTATGCATTGAATAAATCAATATAACGTAAGTATCCTAGACATCTATTTTCTTCAACTATAGCAAGTTTGTCGACATCATATTCTAATAAAATACGAAGTGCTTTTCCCAATGTATCCGATTGACACACAGGTGGCACATCTTGTACAATTTCTCCGCATGTAATTAAGTTTTTTAACTCTGCTTCATATTCTGGAAGGATTCTATTTTTGCGAAGAGAAACAATTCCTTTGTATTCATCATTGGATCCCACTAAGATAAAATCACTTGCTTGAATCCCTGGTGCATTGGTTTGCAATTGAGTTAAAGAAAGATGTTCTGATACCATCGCATACTTTCGAAACTCAGTGAAATGATCCAAAATCCGAATTCGATCCATAATGTCTTGGTTCATATCCCAATGGTGAGAAGGTGATAAAAAACGATTTTTGATTTGGTTGCGATAAATCGAAATTCTATGTGATAATACAACAGCAATCATGGCAACTATCATTAGAGCAGGAAGTAATGCATAACTTCCAATCATATCACAGACCATAATCATTCCAGCAATCGGAGCTCTCGCCACACCTGCAAAAAAAGAACCCATCCCAACTAGTAAAAATGGAAACACGATGATATTGAGTTCTGGAAATAGTACATTTGCCATAGTTCCAACAAAGGCACCTAACATACCTCCGATGGCAAAGGATGGACCCAGTAATCCTCCGGAACCTCCAGATCCAACAGTAAGGGAAGTCGAAAATACTTTAAAAATTGCAACTGCGAGTAAAAAAAACGGTCCTGAAAAACCAAAACTGGTGGAGGTTAATACTTCTCCATTGATCATCCTTTGGATGAGTCCAAATCCAGTGCCCAAAACTTCTGGAAACAGTAAGGCAATACAACCCACGATAAGACCACCAAACGCTGGTTTTAAGTAGTTAGGAAGTGGTAATTTTGAAAAAATATCCTGAACAAAGTGGTATACTTTGACAAAAAAATATCCCACCACATAACACAAAAGACCCAACACAATGTATAGTGGGATATGACGGTAATCATTTAAACTATATTCCTGCACAGAAAAGATAGAACCACTACCCGCAATACTTGTGAATGTGAGATACGCGGTCACAGAAGATAAAATACAAGGAACCAAGGAATCACTTTCGATGTCTTCTTGGTAAACCATCTCCACGGCAGTGATCGCTCCACCGAGCGGTGCCCGGAAGATCGCGCCAAGCCCACCAGCTGTTCCCGCAAGCATGAGAGTTCGTCGTGCCCTTGCACCCGCACCTAAAAAGTTTGCAAGACTGGATCCAAAACCAGCACCAATTTGTGCCGTGGGCCCTTCTTTTCCTCCGGATCCACCGGAGCCTAACGTAAGTATGGTGGCAATCGCTTTATAAAAAGGAACTTTGGTTCGAATTTTTCCTTCATTGAAATGAAAAGCATGAATCAGGGAGTCTGTTCCTCCCCCTTGTGCTTCCGGGCAAAAGAAACTTGTGATGATTCCAACCAGTAGTCCCCCGATGGCTGGTAAAAATAAAATCCAAAGAGGAGACAACTCCGCCGCAAGTCCGACAGAATGGAAATGGAGATCCCCTGCTGGTGTGCCAGGGTCATACCCAATCAAATTGCCAAAGGTAAAGGATTCTGTCCAAGTGAGTGCCCAATTGAAGCCGTAAGCCCCAAACCCTGAAAACAATCCAATCAGGAGGGAATAGACATAAATCGACCTAGGTCCCTGGATCGACAGCATACTGTTTAGACCAAATGGGAGTCGCATAGGGCAAGATTAGAAATTCCGCCAAATTTCCCAAGGAAATTCTGAATCCTCTTGACCCGAGAAGGAATTCCTGTGACGATAGGATCGTATGTTCCGAATCACCCTTGTTTTTTTGGTTCTCTCCGCTTTCACTTGGGGCTGTGGTCTCAAAAATGAAAACAACGCGGCTCTAACGGTTTTAGATGAAAGCACACCAGCTTTGTTTGCGTTTAATGGAGAAGTGGATACAAGTGTGACCACAAGTTGTGGTCGAGCAGCTCCAGCAACAAACACGACAGGAACCACCGGAACAACGACAGGAACAACAGGCACCACAGGTTCCACTTCCAATAACACAAGATTTTCTGTTATCTCTCAGCTGATCTTCAAAACGAAAGAAACCTTAAACATTCGTTTCCAATACGATAGCACACAAATCCAAGGGAATATCGATCCACAACAAGGGTTTATCTTGGCTGGTGGACTCTTTGGGAAAACAGTCCAAGGAACACAAGGAACAGTGGAATGGTTTAACCAAGGGATCAATATTGATACTTCAAGCCAAACCACACAACAAATCTCCTTTTTCAATTTAGAAATCCGATTGAATGGAACGTATAGCACTTCTACAACCAGTGCCGCAACTATATTACCACAATGTAATACATCAGATGGGGTAAATTGTACATCGGCTCAAACAACAACACAATGTTTTACCTCTGACAACAGAACCTGTATTGTACAAAATACAAGTACTGATGCAAAACCAGTGATCATTTCTGGGACCATCAAATGTAATGCACCTAACATCGTTCCGCAATGATGGAATTTTCCTGAATTGACCTTTTGTATAAAATTGTTTTTGCGATTTTATTGTTTCCTTTTCTGCTCTTCGCAGAAGGGGAAACCTATTTACAACACCTAGGCACAAGCCCAAATGTTTCCAAACAAAAAAACCTCGAAAGCCAATCCATTTACTACTTTGGCTTTACCAAAGAAAGCCACTATTACCAAATCACAGTTCCAGAAGACCCAGAACGATATTTCCATTTTGAAAATGGAATGTTCTCAGAACTTGATTTTGTTTTAAGCCAAAATGGAACCTTGGTAAAAGCTTATCCTGCGGGACTTTTGCGAAAAAAAAATCCTATTGTATCGTATACAGGAGGATTTTTAATCCCAGCTAAGGAAAAAGGAACTTACCTATTTCGAATCCAATCGGATGATACCCATCGCATCAATTTTCACATTCGAAAAGAATCTGAACTATTCCAATACACTAAAGCTTTGTCTTTATGGCAGGGACTTTATTTGGGTCTCTGTATCCTACTTGCTATTTTCACTGCGATCCAATACGCCTTGTTACGCGAAAAGATATCTTTATATCTAACCATTGCCATCTTAACTGTATTATTTACAAATTTGTTACGGTCTGGATTATTTTATGAATATGGTTTCAGTAACCTAACATGGTTTTTTCGGTATATGCCTGGACTTTTGGCACTCAGCCCTATCGGTTTCGTTTTATTTTTAAGAGAATTCTTAAAAATAAAAAAACATTATCCAAATTTCGATAAATACCTAATCACCTATATTTATATTTTGTTAATTTCGATTTTGATCGTATTTATTGACTTACAGTTATTTTTTCGATTCATTTACACCAATAGTTTGATGTTATCCACTACTTCCTTTGGATATTCGATTTATAGTTTGTTTAAAAAAGAGGAACATTCAAAAGTTTTATTTTTTGCTTTTTTAGTAAGGCAAATTAGCACTTTGTTATTAATTTTCACAAACACTGGTTATCTGCCTTCGTTTCCATTTTTAAGTTCCGCAAACGAAATTGGAGCCGCAATCCAGATGACAATTTTTACAATTGTGGTTTCCAAATTTCAAATGCAAACTCGCATTCTGAAAGAACAAACAGTTACCAAAGTAAACGAAGAATTGGAATTTATGGTTTTGGAGAGAACAAAAGAACTCCAATTACAAAAAGAAAAATTAGAAAATGCAATTTTACAATTGAGCCAAACAGAGAACCAATTGGCACTTTCGGAAAAAATGACCGAGTTAGGTAAGTTGGTAGCGGGTGTTGCGCATGAAATCAATAACCCACTCAGTGCGATCAAAGCATCCATCGAAACTTTGATGGAATCCAAACAAAATGAAACGATCCAATTGGGTTCCAAAGAAAATATTTACGGATCCTTAGACGCAAACCAAATCAAAACACTCACTCGTATGTTCCAACACCAATCCGACTTTGGGCTTGTAGCAAGTTACACAGAACGAAAAGAGAAAAAAGCAGAACTCAAAAAAATCTTAAAAGACAATGGATTGGATTACGAAGAAGCAACCTTAGAAAAATTTTTAGATGTAGGAATCACAAAGTTAGAAGAAAACGAAATCCTATTATTGCAAAAAGGAAAAGAAAAACTAACTGATTTGATTTTAGATGAAAAGAATTTTAGACTTCATCTCTCAATCATCCAAATTGCAGTGGATCGTTCTTCCAAAATCATCTTAGCTCTGAAAAACTTTTCCAGAGTCACACATTCCGAACAACGCAAAATTTTTACCTTACTCGAAAATATCGAAACTGTGATTACCATTTATCAATATAGAATGCGCAGTAAAGTATCCTTAAAAAAAACATTTTTAACTGATGCCACCATTTTAGGTTGGCCCGAAGACCTAATGCGAGTTTGGACAAACTTAATTTTAAATGCGATCGAAGCGATGAAACAAAAAGGAAATTTAATCATCTCTGCAGAAAAAAATGGAAAGTATGTAGAAGTGAAAGTAATCGATAATGGACCAGGAATCCCAATCGAAATTCAAAAAAAGATTTTTGAACCATTTTTTACCACCAAACAACAAGGAGAAGGTACGGGAATGGGACTTGGGATCACAAAATCCATCATCGAAAAACATTTTGGTAAAATTAGTGTTGAATCAGAACCAGGAAGGACTTGTTTTTCGATTTTATTGCCTGCAATCGAACTAATTGATCCACACGCAACAGAATAAACTCTGTCTTAATTTGTCTTAAACTAAACCTATGTAAGGCGACCCAGTTGTTCAATGAAGAGTTCGCGTTCCTCTGATTTGGGAAATTGATGTAAAAAAACCAAAAGATCATTTTTTTCTTTTTCCAATTCTTGGTGAAGGAGGTTTGGGATCTTCTTCTGTGCCATCAAATCTAAGATCGTTTTTTCATCTTGCGTATCGCGAGATTCTTTTCGAAACAATTGGTTCAATTTTCGTTTTTCAATCAAAGTGAGTTTAGAACGTAAAACCAATACTGGATAGGTATAAAGTCCGTTTTTGAAATCTTTCAAAAATTCCTTACCACTGGTTTTTGAATCTTCAAAATAATCCAAACAGTCATCTTTCTTTTGAAATAATTTTCCCAACCTAACACCAAATTGACGAAATTCTTTGCGACGTTCTTTGGTTTCTTTCGCTAAAATAGCTGCTGCTTCCGTACACACACCAAACAAAGATGCTGTTTTTCCATAGATGATTTGGTCATAAATCTTTAAGGTGATGTTAGGATTTTTTTCCCATTCCATCTGTAAAAGTTCACTGACAGAAAGGTCTCGCAATACTTGTGAAAAAATTTCCATTAGTTCTGAATTACCGAGTGCATTGAGTCGGCTAATTCCACAGGCGAGCAAATAATCACCAGCAAGGATTGCTGTTTTATTTCCGAAGCTCGCACCGATGGTAGGTTTTCCCCTGCGAATGGGTGCATTGTCTACAACATCATCATGCAGTAAACTGGCCGCGTGAATGAGCTCGGCTACACTCCCTACATCCAACCAACTCACATCTTTTACATTCAAAAACTGACAAAATAGATAATGGGAGAAAGGACGAATCCGTTTCCCACCAGAAGAGATCACTTGTTTTTTGATTTTTTTCAGGATGGGAATGTCTTCGTGAATGATCTTATCTAAATTTTTATCAAATTGAGAAAGAATAGATTGGATATTGAATTTAGACTTCATTCCTTATTCCACATGTGTGGATCGACTTTCGAGAATCTGAAGATGATCCTTAATCACGTTTTCCATTTCTTTGGACTGATTGTCGCGGTAGATATGGAGTAAATTTCGACACATGCGTTTGATCATGGAAAGTGTAGAAGCTTTAGTGAAATATTTCGGTGAATTAGAATACCCATTTGCTTCCAAAAACTTTTCACAAGTAAATTTATCTAATAAAACGCCACCATGAAATGGATCAATGTATGTGAAATACCCATCTGACTCATATTGCAATAGAAAATGAAGTGGGAGATTGGTTCCGTATAAAGGAAGTCCTAGTCGTTGTGCGACAAGAAGATAAACAACAGATAAGGAAATTGGAATTCCCAAGCGACTTTTGATCACCTGGAATAAATAAGAATTTCCTGGATCATTATAGTTTTGGATGTTTCCAACAAATCCTTCTTCTTGGAACATCACTTGGCAAAGGATTTGCACTTTTAATTCGTCAGTGAGATATCCTGAGTGGTCATCGTATAACTCGGAAACACGAAGTGCTATTCGATCTAACTCTTGTTTGATCTCTAAATAATTTTGATCCGGGAATCCAAAACTTGAAAGTTGGACAACCATCTCTTCTAAATCTTTATAATGATTTGTATTCCCACGTAACGTGAGTTTGAAGAAGGAATGTCGTAAACGATGACGAAGAATTTCTGATTTGAGATTCCTTGCTTGCACACGAAGGAAAGGATCTTTCACTTCATCCAAGGCAGACTCCAATTGAATTTGCCAAGGAATGCGTGAAGCTATTAGTTTTAAGAGAAAACGTTTTTTTTCTGCAGGAGCAATTTCCCAATCATACAATAAACGGGTGATATCATCCGGATAAAAATCAGGAAAAGAGTTTTGTCCCATGCAAAAACTATCTTGATAAAATAGAAAAAGTCAATCGAAACAAAAAGTTTATACTAATTCTGCAAGCGCTTGTGCTTCTTGTTCTTTATTTGGTGGTGTACCATGCCACTTAGGATTGTTTTCCATATAAGAAACACCTTTACCTAAAATGGTTCTAAACACGATGAGTGTAGGTCCACCAGTATGTTGTTTTGCATTTGCAAATGCAGAAAAAATCTCTTCCATATTATGTCCGTCTGCATTGATGACATTCCAACCAAACATCTCAAATTTTTTATCCAATGGTTCCAACTTCATTACTTCTTCCGTATTACCATCAATTTGGATGTAGTTACGATCCATAAAAGCAATGAGGTTATCTGCTTTGAAATGAACTGCGGATTGTGCTGCTTCCCAAGTCATTCCTTCTCCACATTCACCATCAGAAATGCATGTATAAATTTTATATGTCTCTTTTTTTAACTTAGCACCTAAAGCAAGTCCAACAGATACAGACAAACCTTGTCCCAGTGAACCAGAACTAGACTCAATGCCTTTCATATAACGAGTGGAAGGGTGACCTTGTAAGTAAGAATTAATATTACGGAACGTAAGTAGGTCTTCCACAGGAAAGTAACCTGAAAGCCCCATGGCAGCATAACGAACCGCACAGACGTGACCATTGGAAAGGATCAAACGATCTCTGTCTGCCCATTCTGGGTTTTTAGGATCATGATTGAGAATGGAAGTATAGAGGGCCGCGTAGATATCAGCGAGTCCAAGTGGTCCACCTGGGTGACCAGAATTAGCAGCAGTCACCATTTTGATGACTTGGATTCGGATATCATTTGCAAATTTCTTTGCGACTTCAATTTTTTCCATGAACATTCCTTAAAGCGGTTTTGATTGAAATAAAAACAGACCGGAGATATAAACAATCGTGTACAATGGCAAAAAGATGTAATGCAATTTTACATGCAAATTTCGATTTCTTTTCCAACCCGTGTATCCCATCACAAGCATCAAAACTAGACTAATGGCGGCAAAAAATCGATGGATATGAATGACAAATTCTGGAGCCGTGGGATAAATTTGGAACTCCGAAATCCCACCTAACATGTACTTAATGCAAAGCAAATAGATGGCTGCGGTTAAATTTGAAAGGATTCCGATTGCATTGAAGATTTTGTGTTTTTTCCGATCTGACTTCCGGAAAGAATATCCAGTATAAAAACCCAAAATCGAAAGAGTCATGAGAGAATTCACAAAAAACAGTGCCATCTAGGGTCATTCTGGAAGAATCCATCACCACTCAAAGAATTTTTATTTGACCTTAACAGCTTTTCACAAAAATTGGATATGCATGCCGCCTTAGCTCAGTGGTAGAGCAGCTGTTTTGTAAACAGCCGGTCGGAGGTTCAAATCCCTCAGGCGGCTCCATGCAACTTCTTCGGGTAGGTACTCAAGTGGCCAACGAGGGCAGACTGTAAATCTGCTGGTTTTACCTTCGAAGGTTCGAATCCTTCCCTGCCCAAACTAAGAAGTATTTCACCACAAGTAAACTCCCAACTAACAAACAATTGAAGGATTCGAATAGAACCCGAGCGACTTCGACCCCGCGAAGCTTTCGTAAAAAGCTGAGGCGAAGTTGATTGTCGAAGACAATCAAGGGGGGATGGAGAAGTTTCCGCATGGATGCGGAAAAGCGAGCGGTGACGGGCCCGCGCGAACGGAGCCAGGATGGCGGAGTGAAGGGTGGGCGAATCAGGACAGCTTCCCAACTTGTCCGTTCCCTGCCCAAACTAAGTTTCGATTCAACGAAACAAAATTCCCAACTAACAACAAACTGAAGGATTCGAATAGAGGAGATCGTCTAAGACCCCGCGAAGCTTTCGTAAAAAGCTGAGGCGAAGTTGTTTGTCGTAAGACAAACAAGGGGGAAGGAGCAGTTTCCGCACGATGCGGAAAAGATCGACGACGGGCCCGAGCAAGCGAAGCCAGGATGGCGAAAGCGTTGTGGTGGGCGAACAGGACAGCTTCCCTACTTGTCCGTTCCCTGCCCAAACCAGGTTTTTCAATTCGATATGCGACATGATTTCAGATATCAAAATTAATCAAAATCATTTGCCTCAGGATCAAAAATTTCTAATATTATGGAATTATCGCAGATTTTTTTTCTCTCTTCTGCTTTGTTTTGGGTGTATGCAAAGTTTAAGAAACCAAAGTTTTTACGACTCTCGTTTTCCTGCTCTGAATTTTTTGAAATTGGCTCTAGTAAACTTAGAGCCATAATTTTTTGAAATTCAAGCGAATCCAAATTTTCTCTACAATTCTGCCTTTCGCTATCTGCGCACTGAAAATTGATTAGAATCAGTAAGATTGCTATTTTTTTCATCATCCGTATAACATAGTTAATGCTTTTCATCAATAGCAACGGCCATCTTAATAACCAAAGTGTGGGATATATTCGGATTTATTTTCACATTTACGTTCTTCTATTGCATTCTGAAGGCACAATAACAGCATTGAGTTTGCTATTGAATTTTCTCTATGTGAAATCACCTCTCTTTCCCTTTTTGCGATTAACTCCTGATCATTATACAGATATAAAGAACAAGCTCCATTTGAATTTATCCCCTGAATATCTGGCCCTTCTTTTAATCTAGAGAAACAATACTCTTTTTGATTCGTGCAATTGAGGATTAAAAACACCACCAATAAAACTTCGCCAAGAGACTTTGGTAGCATCAGATGATCGAATTTTCTAATTTGACTATGACTACTTTTCATGCTTATCTTTTGCATCATCTTACTTCTGAACAAATATTCAGAAATTAGTATATGGATCGAATTCTTTTTCCATACAAATTTTCCTTCCAACCGTTTTGAACGGAATCGAAAGGTTTTTGGAACAGAAAGAACGGTTTTTGAAAACTTTTTTTGTTTGGATCATTCGTTAGAATGAATTTGAGATTTAAATGACGGAAGGAATCGACTAAACGAGTTCGCCTGCGACTAAGACCCCGCGAAGCTTTCGTAAAAAGCTACCCTACAATACCACCCAATTCGTAAGTTTGGTTCGGTAAAAATAATATGCTCCGTCTTTTTTCCTTTGCAACTGCACTCCAAATTGACCTCGTTTGGAACGCACAAAGGATACAAAGACCATCGAATCCATTCCATTCCAAATGACTGTCGGGAAAATTTGTTTCCCCAGGGAATCGTAAAAAGACCACTGCGTTTCTGTTAACTCATCAGTCTCCTCAGGGAAAAAAGATTCCATTGCCACTTCCCCTTCTAAAACAGAAACACATGTAGACAATGAGTTGATAGGATTTCTTCCATACACTTGGATAGGATTTTGTTTACAAAAACGTAAAATACTCCTAACATTTGTTTGGAACTCTAATTTTAGATTTTCTTCAGGTGTGACAAGAAAATTGGAGAATAGAGGGAAGGTTGTCAAAAGAAGGGATAAGATGATTCCTAGTAGTCGTAATTTCTGTTTCAATTGGGTCATAGTTCTTCCTTCGGAAACAAAACTTGTAAAAATTCATTCCCTTCCCTTTCCGATAGAATGCGTATACTCGGCAAAATTGATCTTAAATTTTGTGCCCCACTTGGAGAACAATGGTAAAACAAAATAGTTTCAATCTCATCAAAAGGTGATGATGAAAATTTAAACGTAGAACACATCTCTTTTGTTTTTCCTTGTAACACTAAAGATTTACTTGCTTCCAATTCAGCTCTGGTTTTTGCAAAAAAGCTACCACTCATTCTAAAATAACGAGCAGATAACTCGTGTTCATTGGATTGGCGATAATGTACACCCATTAGATACAAAATATCAGACTTCTCTTGATCGGAACGTTCTTTCTCCGAATTTGATAATACTTGTTTTAAAAATTCTTTCCCTTGTTCTGTTCCTATTTTGAATTCAGAGATCCCTACAAACAAAGGAGTGAGGAACATGTCGGGATTTTCCTCATATAAAGATAAAATCACTTTATATTGTTTCCGTTTCAGTAAAAGTATCGATGCAAATTCATATAACTTGGGAAGATTTTGTTGTTTGAGATGTTCCTTCAGTTCACTTAGATTTTCCACATTTGTTTTGGATGCTAAAACATAGGTAGAAGACAGATCTGATAACGAAATCGGTTTGTAAATTTCAGTGAGTTGGTTCCAAATCCAAGACCGATCTTTGGAAGGAATCAGAGAAGGATAACGACTTCCTAAAAACAAAGCATCTAATAATTTGGAATGTTTTTTATATAAAAAAAACAAACGAGAAACAACTGCTTTCTGCAATTTACCCGTTGGTTTTTGGCTCAGTGCTTTTTCATACAAAGGAATAGCAAAAAGAGTATTCGTTTGTTCCATTTCATAAGCTTCTTCATAATAACCACTCGCTTGCAATGGAAACCAATTTGCTTGTAAGACTACACTACAAACAAACAAGGTTATACAAAGATTTGTGAAACTGATCCGATTCAAAAAATTCAATTAATACAATCCTTTCATCAAATCTTTATGATCCGAAGCATTCGATTTGTGATCTTCTGTGCAAGGTCCTTCGGGAGGATAATCAGATAAATACAATTCTTGCGTACTCGGACAAGATGGAGAAGCTTGTTTCCCAGTTAAGGTACAAATCTTATAAGGTTTCGCATACACTGGTAAACTAAATTGTGTTTTAGGAAGAATACTTTTTTTATCGATGGTGGCAAGGATCTCTCCCCAAAGAGGTGCAGCAAGTGCTCCCCCAAGTCCACTTGTACCCATTCCAAATTTTGGATTGTCATATCCTATCCAAACAGCAAGAGAAATATCTGGCCTTGCACCAACAAACCATGCATCTTTATAATCATTGGTTGTTCCTGTTTTACCGATGAGATCACCCGCATAACCACCGTTTCTGACTCCACTTGCCCGACCACTATCTCGTAATAAGGAAATCATTACTTCCGCTGTATCAGGACGGATCACTTGGCGTTCTTCAGGTAATTTTAATTTGAACTCATCACTCGCACCAACTTCATAGAGAACAATCCCTTTAGCATTTTTAATCCTTTGGATGAGGTAAGGTCGTTTGATGTTCCCTTGGTTTACAAAACTTGTAAACGCAGATGCCATCTCGAGCGGAGAAATTTCCAATGTTCCGAGTGCTAAGGAAAGATCTCCACGGTATCGATTTTTTTTCTCCGCTTCATTTGGAAAGAAGAATTTAGTAAAATACTTTTCGATTCCAGAACTTCCCAGGCGTTCTGCGACTTGTACGGCCGCGGTGTTTTTAGATTTTACCAGTGCTGTGCGAAGGGAAATTTCACCGTCAAAACTGCCTCCCAAATTTTCTGGAGCCCATTCTTTTCCACCACCTCCGCGGTAATACAAAGGTGCATCTAGGATTCGCATACCTGCGTGAATCGATCCAGAATCAATAGCGGAAGCATATAACACTGCTTTAATGGAACTACCCGTTTGCCTTTTCATTTGAGTGGCACGGTTGAATTGATTTAAGGAATTAAATTCATCCCCGCCATGTAAAAATAAAACCTGACCCGTGTTTGGTTGGATTCCAACAATTGCCGCTTGGATCACAGATTGGTCTTTGTCTCCTTCCAGTTGGTCTGGATTCCAAACCATTTCATTGAGAAGAGAAACTTCTTCCATCTTTTGTCGAAACGCAAGGTCCAAAGGAGATTCTGCTTTCAAACGCACTCGTTTCTTTTGAATTTTGCCTGAACGTTTGTTTTTAGAAAGATAATCTCGGACAATCGGACCAATCACTTCTTGTGCATTCCGATCAAGTGTGGTTTCTACTGTATAACCACCACTTTCATAGATATTTTTTTCCCCTTCTAAGGAAGATAAAACTGCCCTCACATGTTCCGTCACATAAGGTGCGATGTCGTGCCTTGATCCAAATACAGTTTCGTTAGGTGATCTTGTGGACAAATTATGATACAAACTGACAAACTTATCACGATCCAAATTGGGATATATGCCACGATTGCGAAACATATTTAAAATAGCACGCACACGGGTATAAGAATCTTCCGGGTTTTTTAATGGAGAATATTTGTTAGGAGCCGATGGCAAAGAAGCAAGTAATACCATCTCTTCTTTTGAGAGCTCCATCGGATTTTTTTGAAAATAAAATTTGATCCCTTCTCCAAAACCAAAGGCACCATGTCCCAAATAAACATGATTCATATAGGTTTCGAGGATTTGTTCTTTGGTTAATACAGATTCTAATGCAAAAGCAAGTTGTGCTTCTCTCCATTTACGATTTAGACTTTTTCGTCTATCATCCAATATGATCCGCGCTAACTGTTGTGTGATCGTTGAGGCACCTTGTTTATAACTCAAATTCACTATGTTTTTGAAAAAGGCGCGAAAAATGGCTGAATAATCAATCCCACCGTGGAAAAAAAACTTTTGATCTTCTATATTCAATAAAATAGAGATCATATCTTCTGGATAGTCTTGCAGGCGTAAGGTGGATGTTCTTTTCTGGAAAATTTCACTCACCACTTGTCCGTTACGATCAAGAATTTTGGTTGGAATATTTTTTGACAAAGTTTCCAAATAAACAGGCACTTCCTTTTTTGTGGCAAGAACTCCTGCAACAAAATAGGAAAAACTAATAATGAATAAAAACAATACAATCGATGTGATGGTAAAGGCGACACGTAAGTAAGAAAACGAAGAAGGATTTTTTTTAGAATTGGAGATTCTTCGGCTCAATCGCATCGGATTGGCATTGAACTTCGGAGTTTCTTTTTTCGGTTCTTTTTCCCAAACCACTCGCTTTTCAAAAAAGGGTTTTGATTTTTCACTCCTAGACTTCGTTGAAAAAGAATCTTTGATCGAATCGGAGATACTGGGAACAGGAATTTTAAAACTTTGAAACGATTGTTTTTCTTCTACTTTGGGATTCGAAAGGATTTGTACAATTTCAAACTGATAGTCGACAAAATTTAAGACCACCTTTTCTGCACAATGAGCGCACGTTAGCTGGAACTTTCCTTCTTTTGGAGTTGGTTCTGGCAAACGAGATGCTTTTTGGCAATGGGGACAAAGGTATTTGGGAGAAGGTGCCGACATAGGTTCTCCCTAATCTTATCGGACGTTTGTTAAAATTACAAAATCAGCGATTTTCACAAAATCCGCATTCTCTTCCCTTCCTTTTGGAAAACCAGAGAGAACAAGGACAGAATGGCCCATTTCCCGCAAACGAGTCACAACTCCCCCATTTCGATCGGAGTGAAAACGTCCGTTCAAATGCACCAATTTTCGGCCAGATCTATGGATTTCGTTGGAAATGGCTTCTGCCATTCCTTGGTCCCAAGCGGCTTGTCCTAAGATCATAAAATCTACATTGATTTTGTGCGTTGCGTTATGTTCCGAACCACCAAAGAGAAGAGCTAACCTCTGTTTGTATTCGGAAGTGAGGTATTTTTCTAATGTGTATGCTTGTGGTAGAGTTGCCAATGCTGATTTGGAAAAATCACGATAGGCCAATTTGCCTTTTTTTGCAATTAAATTCACATATCGTCTGGGAGGATTTGCCGCAACCACTGGACAAACATTCTCTTTGGCAATGCGTACCAATGGCAAATAATCAGTTTTGAAATTCTTCCAATGAGGAATCGAAGTTAAAAATTGAGATTCCGAAATGGTTCCAGTCAGGTATTCATCTACGATGGATTGTTGGTCTTTTTCCAACATCTCGAGAGACAAACTTGCGCATTGCATCAAAACAATTTTCTGGAAAAGAGTTTCATAAAACCTGTGTAAGTCGTCATTATCGTGTTCTTCTCCAAAGACAATGACATCATATGATTGTATTTCCTTTAGGATCACATCTACTGTTACAATTTCTGATGTTTTTGATTGTACAATTTGTACTGTGTTTGGACTATCTTGTCCAAACAATCCATATCCAATGAGGAAAACTGAAATATAAAATGTAAATTTATAATAAGTTTTCAATCGCTGTTTTCAGTTCGACACTTTCTGGTTTTGTAGCCGAAGGAAATCGGTTTACTACATTCCCATTTTTATCAATTAGGAATTTTTCAAAGTTCCATTTGACATCCCCTTTTTCTTTGGCATTTTCTGTCAAAAATTGGTAAACAGGATCCTTCTCATTTCCCAAAACTTTTACTTTTTTCATCAAATCAAAACTCACACCATAATTGAGTTTACAAAACTCTGCAATTTGAGTTTCAGTTCCTGGTTCTTGCCCACCAAAATCATTGGAAGGAAAACCAATCACTTTTAAACCTTTGTCTTTGTAAGCCATGTGGAGTTTTTCCAATCCTTCGTATTGTGGCGTATAACCACATTTAGATGCAACATTCACAACAAGGACTGGATGTCCTTTGTATTCTCCCAAAGAAATTTCCTTCCCTTGGATGGTAACGGATTTTAGATTATGAAATGACATTTTTTTTCCTCCAGCATACAGACTAAACCCTATCAATAGTAAAATAGCAAACAAAACTTTTCTTTGCATAGGACCCCCCTCTTGGATGTTTAGACTATGCCAGCATTGTTTTTTGCCCTGCTTTCCGAAGCAAAACCTTGGATCCAAAAAACAAAGGTGACTCCCCTCTCCCATTCTGGCAAATTTCGGATCTACCGAAACGAATCCACATCCATCATCATCTCAGGTACTGGAAAAATGGCAATGGCTCTTGCCGTTTCTGAATTTGTAAGTCTGCTATCCAAGGACGAAAGAAACCAAACGAAGGTTTGGAATTTAGGAATTGCTGGTGCGAAAGAAACTCTTGGAAAGATAGGTGATTTTTTTTGGGTGCATAAAATCAAAGACTACGCCACAGATAAAGATTTTTATCCAGAACGCATTGTATCTTCTTCTTTTCCAAAAGAAACAAGTCTCACTACCTTCGACAAACCCATAGCAAAACAACAAAATGAAAATCGTTTCCAAGTGTTGACAAAAGAAGAATGGGAATCGGTATCTCTTGTGGATATGGAAGGTTCGGGATTTTTTGAAGCGGCTTCTCTTTACTTCCCACTGGAAAACATTGCTATCGGCAAACAAATCTCTGATTATTTAGAAGGAACGTTTTGCAAGGAAGACCAAGTGAAACAAATGATGGAATCCATTTTGGATCCATTGTATGAAGAATGGATGACTCCACTTCCTTGGGTGAAAGAAGATCCATTTGAGACTCAAATTTGGCCAGAACTTTGTAACCAATTGAACTCACTTCGCCTAACAGAAACCATGAGACACGATCTTAAAAAATCACTTCGTTTTTTCCATTTACGATTTCCAACTTCTCCCATTCCTTCTCCCCAATGGGAAACGATTCCTAAGATCCAATCCAAATTGGATTTAAAAATATTTTTAGACGACTGGAAAGTAAAACTACATGTTTAAATCCTTTTCTCATATTTATATCGAAGAAGGGATTTGGGATCATGTCCGCACAAAAGAAATCCTTTCTCGATTTCCAAAAGCGATCAAAATTCCGATTCGTCACTACAAAGATAGTTTCAATCGAAATGCACAAAATTTTCGAACCCAAAAACAATCTCCCAAATTGATTCTGGCAGAAAAAAAAGACCAATTTTTATATCCAGGGAGTGATTTTTCTCCTAATTTTTCTCATCCTCACTTTTATTATAATACATTAGCACTTAACTGTATTTACGATTGCGAATATTGTTACCTACAAGGGATGTTCCCTTCAGCAAACCTTGTTTTATTTGTGAATTGGGAAGATTTTTTTAAAGAGACCAAATCCTTTTTAGACAAAAACGGTTCTTTGTATTTGGCTTTGTCTTATGATACTGATTTACTTGCTTTAGAATCTTTTTTCCCTGCCACATCCAGTTGGATTGAGTTTTGTCACAATGAACCCAATTTGAGTTTAGAGATTCGCACCAAATCTACCAATTTCCAATCGATTTCTCACCTAACACCAAGTCCAAATATTTTTCTTGCATGGACTTTAAGTCCCGAGAAAGTGATTGAAACCATTGAACATGGAACTCCCTCCTTAAAAGCCAGACTACAATCCATCCAAAAAGCCATCCAAGTTGGTTGGAACGTTCGGATTTGTATTGATCCTATTCTCAGGATTCCTGATTGGCAAACCCATTACCAGTCGTTAGCGGATACGTTAGGGAAAGAACTAAAATCAAATGGTTCTATTGAATTCAGTGTGGGTGGATTTCGAATGAATCTTGATTTTTTGAAACAAATCATCACCACAAGAAAGGACTCTGCGATTTTATTTCATGACTTTGAAAAAAAAGATAAAATTGTTTCTTATTCCAAACAAGAGACAGAAGAAATTTTAGATGTAATGATCTCT
Source organism: Leptospira kemamanensis (assembly GCF_004769665.1). Taxonomy (GTDB): domain Bacteria; phylum Spirochaetota; class Leptospiria; order Leptospirales; family Leptospiraceae; genus Leptospira_A; species Leptospira_A kemamanensis. Next base: position 24,649 of record NZ_RQGG01000007.1, on the reverse strand, counting down.
TCCTTACAAAAACACTTTCCTTCTTCTCAAATAAAACTGAGTTATTCTTAAATTTTCCTTTTCATTTCCCTCTCATCCTCATAGTCTGTGTAGCCTAACTATGAAGAAATGTTCTATTTTGATCCCATTATTCTGTCTTTTGATTTCACTTCTATCCTGTGGAGAAGTCGCTCGAAACAAACCGACAGCGAAAAATGGGCAAATTGACTTATCGGATTGGGATTTCCATCGGGATGGAAACATCAATCTTGATGGCGAATGGGAGTTCTATTGGAAGGAAACTTTCAGTGGCATCCAAATCGAAACAGAATTAGGAAAAGAACCTAAATTCATTTACCAAGTGGTACCATCCAATTGGAAAGGAGTGGATTGGTTTGGGGAGACCTTAGATGGATTTGGTTATGCGACATATAAACTCAAAGTCAAATTCCCAGAAAATACACCCATCCTTGCCTTCCATAACTTGGATTTATCTTCTGCGTATCGATTGTACATCAACGGAAAATTGGTCATTGAACAGGGAAGTTTTGGAATCAATCCAAATTATTTTGAACCATCTTACAAATCTGTTTTAGTTGATTTAGAACCTGTTTCTGGAGACACCGAAATCGTTTACGAAATCTCCAACTTTCACTATTCCAAAGGTGGATTTTGGGAAAGTATGGAACTTGGCGAAAGACGGAAGTTATACGACAAAGTCAATCGCAGTTACCAAATCACTTCCTTCTTAGCGGGAAGTATTTTTTTATGGGCTCTGTATCACTTGGGATTGTTTTTGATGAGAAGACAAGACAAAGCGAGTTTATTCATTGCTCTCTTTAGTTTACTCATCGTAATGCGCCTTCTCACGATTGGAGAAAGGAATCTTTTAGATATCATTCCTTCTCTTCCAATGGATGCTCTCATCCGAATTGAATTTGCAACCATTTACATCGCAACCATTGTGTTTGCGTATTTTTATCGATTGGTATTTCCGAACACTGTTGGCCAAAAGACGATGTATGTTCTCTACATCCTCATCACTCCCTTTTTGGTTTCTTTATTTTTACCAGTTTCTGTTTTTACATCACAAATCCATTATTTCCAAATCTTTTTAATCTTGGTATGTGTGCGGATTACTATTGCCATCATCATGGCCTATCGTTCCGACACGGTGGGTGCAGGACTTTCCCTCATCGGTTTTAGTTTTGTTTTTGGAACTGTCGTACATGATATTTTATACCAAAACAATGTCATCAATACGATGAATATCACTCCCTTTGGGTTTTTAGGATTTATTTTATTTCAAGGATACATTCTTTCTTATGGTTTCACAAGAGCCTATCTCTCTATTGAAAAATTAAAGGAGAGTTTGGAAATATCCAACAAAGAATTAAATATCTTAAAAGAAGGATTGGAAGACATTGTTGTTGAAAGAACACAAGAATTAGAAATTTCTAAATCCAATATCGAAAGACTCAATGAATTTGCAAAAACTCTCAATACATCCTTAGAATTAGATAGCATCTTAAACAAAGCCTTTGATTATTTAAAGGAAGAAGTATTTTGTGACTCCATGATTTTGTTACTCGTGGATGAAGAAAATGGAAAACTCCATTATCACAAATCCGTTGTTTCGCAAAATTCCAAACTCGACTTAGAAAACAAATTCCGAGGATTGAGTTTTCCTTTAGATGTAAGTGCTGGTTTGTTTTATCATGTATATAAACGGAACAGGCCATTTCGATTTGCAAAAGTTTGGGAATCTAGGCTGAACGAATCCAATCAAAAATTCATCCAACTGATTGGTAAACATCCAGGTATGATCATCCCATTGAGTTCACAGGGAAAAGTCATTGCTATGTTAGCCATCTTTAGTGAACAAAAGGGTTCCAGTTTTTCCAAAGCACAATTACAACTGGTGGAAAATACGGCAGAAAACATCGCAACGGCAGTGACAAACTCCATCCTCGTGGAGGAAATGAATCGTGAAAAATTCATTGCGGATAACGCGCGTTTGCAAATGGAAAATGCCAAAAACGAAGTGGTGAAACTCAATGAATTTACAAAAAAAATCAATTCGGAATCGAGTTTATCCCAAATCATCGATGAGATGTTTGATTACATTCTCAAAAGTTTTGAAATTGAAGCCACTCTCATCCAACTTTTGGATCCCAAAAAGAAAGAACTTTACACTTACAAAACAACGACCCCCACGTATGCAACCGAAGAACAATTATCATTCGCAAAATCATTTCGAGTTCCCTTAAACGAAAGAGGTGGGATCATTTACAAAACCTACCTTCGAAAAAAAGCATTATTTGTTCCCAAACCACCGAAGTCATACGAATCGGAGTTAGATGAACAAATTTTTACCAAACTAAGTTTATCTTCCTTTATTGCCGTTCCTCTTGTGGTCCAAAACGAAGTTATTGGGATCGCTTATTTTACTTCCTACCAAAAACCAATGGAGGTGAACCGGGAAGTATTGAGAAGGATCGCAGGATTTTGTGATCAAATCGCAGGCGCTATCCAAAATTCACTTTTACTACAACTCACAGAAGAAGAACGAAAAAAATCAGAGAAAGCAAAAGCAGAAATTCAAAAAATGAATGAGTTTGCAAAAACCATTAACTCTCAAAATAATTTAGAAAACATTTTAGCAGAGATTTTCGGTTTTATTCGTAAAAACTATAAAATTGAAAACTGTGTTTTGTATTTCTTAGACAGAGAATTTAATGAACTACGTTACCTCAACCACTCTGGTTTTGATTTGTTAAATGATGAAAATGTAAACTTCTTCAAAACACTCCGCTTTCCATTACGGGAAGAGAGTGGATTTGTATACAAATGTTACCAACGTAAAAAACATTTTTATATGAAACATGTACCGAAGTCGATGCCATTTGCCATTGATAAACAAATTACAGAACGTTCTGGCATGAAAGGTTTTCTCATTTCACCACTTGTCAACAACGACGAAGTAGTCGCAATGGCTATGTATGGAATCAATGATGAAACCATTCAACTTTCCAATGACGAAGTGGATTCGATTGTTGGTGTTTCCGAACACATTGCCAGCGCGATCAACAATCACTTCTTAATGAAAAAAATCGAAGAAGAAAAACAAAGGTCCGATTCTCTTTTACTCAATATCCTTCCAAAAAACGTGGCAGAAGAGTTACAGAAAAAAGGAAGGGTGAACCCTGTTGAATTTGAAAACGTAACCTTACTAATGACAAGTTTTCCTGGTTTTTCTCAAATCACAGGACAATTGACACCGGAAGAATTGATCGAAGGTCTTGATTTGTATTTTTCTCGTTTTGATGAAATCATCAAAACCAAGGGAATGGAAAAGTTACGGATGACAGGTGATATGTATTTGGCAGCGGGTGGCCTTCCTGTGGGAAACTTCACACATGCTGTTGATGCTTGCCTTGCTGCCTTACAAATCAAAAACGAAGTGAATCGTTTAATGAATGATTTTAAAGACATACCGTTTCGACCCGATGGAATCACCATTGCCATCCACTCAGGTCCAGTTGTGGCGGGTGTGATCGGGAAATCTAAATTTAATTATGATGTATGGGGTAAAACAGTTACACAAACACAAGCCATTCGTCGAGGTGGTGTAGGTGTTTCCATCAATATCTCACAAGAAACGATGGAAAAAGTGAAACGATTGTTTCATATTGATAACCAGAGGATGATCAACACATACGAAGGAGAACAGTTCCCTATTTATGAATTATTATCCTTAAAATCAGATTTAGCGGATGATTCGGGAATTCTACCCAATGAAAAATTCGAACGTTTGTATACCCAACAGAAACGGGGAGCTAAAATTTTAATCAAATGATGTATTCTATAGCTTTGATAGGGATTTTGTTTTTGGGAATTCTCTATTGGGTTTCCCAATTGTACAAACAAAATGAAGAAAAAAATAATGAGTTAACATTACTTAGGTCAGAAATTCAAATTTTGAATGAAACTTTAGAGAACAAAGAAAAAGAACTCATCTCCACCAAAACCATTTCAGAAGAATTTTCGGACAAATTGGTAGATTCCTATGGTCAACTGTCTGATTTAGATGGCCTACTCCGAGAAATCAATTCTGCCACAGATCTCAAAGAGATTTTAGGGATCTTGGGTTTTTATATCCGAGAAAAATTCAAAGTTCCTCACTATCTCTTGTATGTTTACAAAATAGAAAAGGATGCTCTTGAGTTTTTCCACAGTAATTTTCCAAGTGAACTTTCCGAAACTGTAAAAGCAGAAATCATGGGACGAGATATCCCTGTTTCAGATGAATACGTTACCAAATATGCACATGCATATGTTAGAAAACGGAAACGAAGTTTTTATATTCAAGATTTTGAATCTTACAAAACCGAAGGAGTTGAACTAGAAAATAAAAAATCAGCCAATCTCAAATCCTTACTCATCGTTCCTCTCCACTTGAGAAATAAGTTCATTGGAACCTTAGATTTACTCGATTATTCAGGGATTTTTGAACTCAACGAACAACAACTCAATCAAATCAAAATCATTGCCGACTACATTGCAGGAACCATCGAAACCGGGTATCTCTTAGATGAATTAAAAAATGTAAACATTTCCATCAAAGAAGAAAAGGAAAACATCGAATCCAATCGTTTGAAATTAGAAAACCTACACAAATTCAATCGGAAGATCAACTCCTATTCCCAAATTGAAGACATTACAAGAGAAGTATTTACTTATCTGAAAATGAACCACCGAGTGGAACTCGGTTTTATTTTACTCGTTGATCCGAAATCCAATTCACTTGCTCCCCTTATGGAAGGAGCCGAAATATTTAACAAAGGATTACTGGTTTCCAATTTTTTAAGAACGTTTCGACCTAAGTTAAATCCAAACATCGGATCTTTGTATCGAACCTATACCAAACAAAAACCCATTTATTTAAAAAAATCATCTCGTTGGAAAGAACTCACTCCAATTGATACATCGATTGTCGAAAGTTTTAAGTTAGAACTATTTGGACAAATACCTTTAGTTGTCCAAGGCCAAACCATCGGAATTATCTGTGTCACTCGACTGACAAAAGAACAAGTATGGAGTATTAATGAATTCCAAGAAATCATTTCGTTTTGTGAACAAGTTGCCGGAGCCATTCACAACGCAAACCTTCGGAGAGACTTAGAAAAAGAACGTGAAAAAACAATTCACTTCATTCGAAACATTTTACCTGGTGACTTGGCCGATGAGCTGATTGAAAAAGGAGAAGTTGTTCCGATGGAATATGAATCGGTAAGTATTTTATTTACTGATTTTAAAAATTTCACAAAGGCAGCAGAGTCTCTTTCCCCGGAAGATCTAATTGAACAATTGGATGGTTGTTTTTCTCAGTTTGATGATATTGCCCTAAGGCATAATTTTGAAAAATTAAAAACCATTGGAGATTCGTATATGGCAGCTGGAGGAATTCCACAAGGGAACTTCACTCATCCAGTAGATGCCTGTTTGTTTGCCATGGAAATCAAATCCTTTATGACTCAGATTCGATCCTTTAAACAGATGTTAGGCCAAGACTTTTGGGAGATTCGGATTGGAATCCATACGGGACCCGTTGTGGCAGGTGTTGTGGGGAAATCAAAATTTGCGTATGATGTATGGGGTGATGCTGTGAATACTGCCAGTCGTATGGAGAGTTCAGGTGATGCAGGTGAGGTCAATTTATCAGAGACCACTTATGATAAAGTGAAACGATTTTTTGAATGTGAATACCGAGGGAAGGTAAAAGCAAAAAACAAAGGGGAAATGGGAATGTATTTTTTGAAACGATTACGACCTGAGTTTTCAAGAGATCCAGAAGGAATGGTCCCAAACCAAATGTTTTTAGATTTGTATAAAAACTTACAAATTGGTGCCAAAATTATCTATCGCCAAACTGGCTCTTAACTAATTCCCCGAGGAAGAAGAACTAGATCCCGAGTTAGAACTCGAACTGGAGGAACTACTTCCTCTACTCGAACTAGATGAACTTCGACTAGATGTCGATGTGGACCTGGAAGAGGCAACAGGACATTTTTCATAACAAAGGACATACAAAGAAATACAGGTGGCAGTCGTGGAAACGGGATTGTCCAATTGTGGCCCCAGGGCTACGGCACAAACAAATTGTTCCTTCATACAACGATCCATACATTCTAATCTTGTTTCAGAACCTTTGTTACTGCACTGAAAGAACAATAACCCAAAACATATAACCAAAACTGGTAAAGACCAACGTTTCATTTGTTTATCATCGCACAGAAAAAAACATGTTTCCATAGAGGATATCCGCAAATGTGGAAAACACCTACGAAACATACTTGCTTCTAGTAAAGAAGTCTTTCAAACTGAATCAAAAGATGGAAACTAGAACGATTCGTATCTTATTTTTAGTATTTTATGTAATATCTCTTTTGGTTTGGATTGTGGAAGAAATTTACACACTCACCAAACCTCCCGAATACTTTGATCGATTTAGAATCATCATAGCCACCATCGAATCCTTCATCGCTCTTTCTTCGTTTTTAGTTGTATTTATCTTATACAAAGAGCTCAAAAAAGAATCCGTAGAAAACAAACAGGCCAAAAACCAAATCCATACTCTCAAACGAACCAATCGAATCTTAAAAAATCCTGAAAAAGGATTTTGGGCAGAAGCAAAAGCACAAATGACAGAATGGCAATTGACGGAAGCGGAAACTGAGATCGCCATCCTTTTATTACGAGGATTTTCTCAAAAACAAATTGCAGCCGTTCGAAAAAAAAGCCTTCGCACCATCGAAAACCAAACGGCAGCCATTTATGAAAAGTCTTCCATGCGAGGGAAACTCGAATTTATCTCTTTTTTTCTCACGCCTCTTTTACCCGAAGAAGACTAAACAAAAAACCTTGACCAAACAGCTTTTCTTTGGTTATTTTATGTTTATTTTATGAACAGACAATCCCTGCTTTTTTTCATTTCCTTCTTTGTATTATGTAACATTTCCATTTTGTCCCAATCCAAATTGGAAGAACGTGATCAGAACAGGCAATCTGGTTTGATCCAATCGAACCAAAAGAAGCAGGAAGAAATCCTACAAAAGTACAATGATTTTGTGGGGAAGGTAAAAAATCGTTTTCCCGGTTTAAAAATCTCCTCCTCCCCAATTGATTTAAAACTAGCAGAAGGAATCAGCGATCACAATGCTGCACCTGGCCTTACTGAAAAAAAATCAAAATCCTTAACTGCCATTGCCGCAGAAAACTTTTATTTGCAATTAGAACCATCCCAAAAACCTAACTTACGTTCGCAGGTAAAAGTAAAAAAGGGAGATTCACTCGAAGTAGTGATGGTATTAAAACAAGATATCAGTGAAAAAAAAGAAGGTTCTCATTGGGTTTTGGTTCGTACAAAATCTAAAAAGGAAGGATACACCACACAAGATTTACTGCAACCTACCAAACCTGCTGTGAAATCCAGAAACACCGAGGGTTTATCTCTCGATTTTTCCTCCTTACCCTCCAGAACAACTCCAAGCACAACAAACGCAGATTATACGGAAATGAAAAAAGGAAAAGAAATGTGGGTGAATGCAAGTTCACTCAATATGAGATCAGAACCAGATGTCAATGGTTATGTGGTCGCAAGACTACCCAAAGGCATCAAAGTCGAGATCCAGTCCTCCACTTCCAATGAAGAATTGATAGATGGTATTTCGTCTCAATGGCACCAAGTTTCTTCTGCTTACGGGAACGGTTGGGTTTTCGGTGGATACTTAAGCTCTTCAGAAGTTGTCTCGTATGAAGTTTCACCAGGTGAGTTATCATACCCACAAGAAAATCCAGACGAACTCAAAGTTGGAGAAAAACGTTATGTTCGTTCTACAAGTTTAAGAATGAGAGACGAACCGAATGAATATGGTTCTGTGATTTTATCCATTCCTGGGGATGAAAAACTCAAAATCTTAGATACCAAAAAGGAAGTGGAAACCATTTCGGGAGTTCGCTCCAAATGGATTTATGTGAATTGGAATGATGAATGGGAAGGTTGGGTCTTTGGTGGATTTGTTTCAAAAGAGAGAGGTCCACTAGTAGATTCCGATGACATTTCTAAATACTTCCAAATACCGATTGATAACGACCGTTATGTTTCTTCTAACTTCGGAACTCGAGTGGATCCTGTCACAGGAAAGGTAGGAGCCTTCCATTCAGGGATTGATTTACCTGCACCTGTTGGCACTCCGATCAAAGCAGTGAGTGATGGAAAAGTTTGGAGGACAATCACAACTAGCGGTGGTTATGGGGTATTAACCATCCTAAGTCATAAAAACAATATTTTTACTTACTATGCGCACCAAAATGAACGCCAAGTAAAAGAAGGTGACACAGTGCGCTCAGGTGATATCATTGGTCAGGTAGGAAACACTGGTAAATCTACCGGTCCTCATTTACATTTTGAAGTTAGGAAAGGCCCAGACCAACAAGCATTGGATCCAGGAGCATATTTACCCAAATGAAGTTTAAATCTAAATTTTTATCCATTGTCATTTTCCTTTTTATTTCGAATCAAAGTTTCGCACAAGATCTAACGGCTCCTGTACCTGATACACCGCCTACCTATGATATGGTTTCGATTCTTCAAAAAGGAAATCCGAAAGAATTTGAAACCGCTGTCACAAATGGTGGAGACATCAATGCAACTGATGATTCAGGTAAGTCACTTCTGATCCTCGCTGTTGAAAAAAATAGAACCAAACAATTTGATCTATTATTAAACCAAGGAGCAGACCTAAACAAAAGAGATCTCTCTGGAAAAACATTGTTACATTACGTGGTGACATCACGGTTTTCCAATCAAATCAAAACTCTTGTCGAAAAAGGGGCTGATTTGAATGCATATGATGCGGATGGAAATACTGCATTACATATCGCTGTTTTAAAATCAAATTTATCTGTTCAAAAATTATTGGTGGAAAGTAAGGCAGATGTCAACCTCAGAAACAATCCACGAAAATCTCCGATTTATTTGGCATTTGAAAAAGGGAAAACCGATACAATCAACTATCTATTACAAAATGGTGCCAATATCAACTTACAAGACTTAACTGGTCGCACACCCCTTTTTGTCGCAATTGAACAAAGAAATAGTAAATTATTAAACCTTGCCTTAGATTCCAATGCCAATCCCAATATAGAAGATACAAAATCCGTAAGACCAATTGTATTTGCGATCGAAAAAGGATTTACTTTGGGAGTCGAAACCTTATTAAACCGAGGGGCTGATGTCAATACAACCACTCCAGATGGTGAGTCTCTATTATTTTATTCGGTTGAAAAAAGAAATCTAACGGTCACTAATTTATTTTTAAAAAAAGGTCTCAATGTAGATTCTAAAAATACATCAGGCAAAACATTATTTGAAATTGCATTAACCAAAAATGATAGCAATTTATTGAAGTTAGTGTTAGATGCGGGAGCCAATCCAAACCAAACCCTATCTACCAATAAAAATCCTTTGGAGGAATCCATCGAATCCTCTAAATGGGCCATCGCAGAACTTTTAATTCAAAAAAATGCAGATTCCCAAACACCCAATCTTTCTGGATACTTACCCATTCATTTAGCATCTCGTAAATCAGGTCTCAAAATTGTAGACCTTCTCTTAAAAAAAGGAACTCCAGTTGATGTTGAAAATACCAAAACAAATGAAACTGCGTTATCCTTAGCTCTTGAAAACAAACAAGTTGCGATTGCAAAACTTTTATTATCTAAAAAAGCAAATCCAAACCATAAACTGAAAGATGGAGTAAATTTGATTTTTTCTACGATCGAACGAAAAGATGCCGAAGCTTTTAAACTTTTAGTAGCAAATGGTGCCGACTTACAATCTTTAAATGAGGAAGAAGAAAACTTAATCACTACAGTTTGTAAATTAGAAGTTGATAAAAAAGATCAAAAATTCATTGAAGAAACAATCAAATTGTTGATTAGCAAAGGTGTAAACCCCAATGCCAAAAACAAACGAGGATTAAGTGCTTTGCATATTGCTCTTAATCGAAACAAAGTGGAAACAATGTCTCTCTTATTGACAATGGGAGCTGACCCCAACCTAACAGACAACAATGGACTTACTGTCTTACACAAGGCTGTTCAAAAATTTCTAACTTCTAAAGATCAGACGCAAACCGAAACATATAAAAAATTAGTACTATTCCTAGTAGAAAGACGTGCCAACATCAACCAACAGGACAAATTAGGGAAAACTATACTTTCCGAACTAGCAATTCAATTTGATGCTGGTAAAAGTGACGCCATTCTGGAACTGGCAAAAGTCTTTGTTCTGAATGGTGGTGACACAAAGTTAAAAGACAAAATCGGAAAATCAGCTTTGGATTATGCTGAAAATAAAAATATCCCTGAATTGATTGAAATTTATCGCGGTCTTTAATGTCCATTCCCAAAAAAGATAATCGTATCAACATATTCGACTTCGTTAATACAGTACCAACGAAGACATTCAAACGAGGTGAGATCATCGTACGCGAAGGTGATCCATCCAATGAAAAAATGTATTTTATCTTAAGTGGAACTTTATCTGTGGGGATGGGTGCACCTGACCAAGGAAATTTTCATGAAGTAAGAAAACTTTCTACTGGTGAATTCTTTGGAGAAATTGCCTTAATTTCTGCTCACCCAAGAGCGATGACCGTATTTATCGAATCAGATCGTGCGCAACTAGGCATCTTAGACAAACAAAATTTGATCCGGATTGCCAATTCCAATCCTATGTTTGTGTACGCTTTATTGCAAACTTATGTAGAACGACTGATTGAAGCGGAACAAAAACTAAAAGATCTAACAGAGGCAAGTGATGGGACTTAAAGAATCTCTAGCAAAACTCAGTATGATCAACATCAAACGAGGGGAAGTCCTTTTTAAAGAGGGTGTTCCTTCCAATGGTGCCATGTTTTTTTTATTTGAAGGCCAGTTGGATATTTACAAACAAATCGAAGGGAAACATACAAAATTAAGAAGTATCTTGCCTGGTGAATTTTTTGGAGAAATGGCCATCATCAACAATAGCCCGAGAGCTGCGTCCATCGTCGTAGTATCGGAGTCTGCCAAATTAGGGATTATCAACAGAACTACATTTGTCCAAATGAGTCAGGAAAGTCCTGAATTTCTCTTTTTATTATTAAAAAAAGTAATCGAACGTTTGTACGAAACAGATGGAAAAATTCGTGCCATCAAACGAAAACAAGACGAAGACTCGATGATTGCAAAAGTAATTCCCACTTCAAACGAAGGAAACTCTGAAGACGGTGCTGAAAGTTCAGATCAAGTGCCATTAGAAACCTTCACAAATGATGCCCAATCGATTGGGGAATAATCTACTTTAAAAACTTTTTCCTTTTGATTTTAAACAACTGCGGGGATATATGAATTTCCGGCACTATCATTCCAGGTGCATCAAGTAACAACTGTTTGACGATCGTTGCAATTTGCTCTGGTAATAAATAAGATTCAGGATCTTGGTCTGGTTCAATATTCAATGAGTCGTAAAAACTTGTTTTTGTGATATCTGGCACAAGTAAATTCACTTTCACAGAAAACTTTCTAAGTTCATCGAATAATAATCTGGAAAATTGATGAAGGCCAGCTTTTAAAGAACCATACACATTGCCCCAGGGTGAAACTTGATTTCCAGAAACAGATCCAATAAAAATGATATGACCTTTATTTTGTTTGATGAACCGAGTTAAACCATTGGTGATTAACATGGGTGCAGTTAAATTCACTTGCACCATTTCTACAATTTTATCTGGTGATAATTCTTCAATGGGGCCAAAGGAAGCAATTCCAGCATTGTGGATCAAAATATTCAGTTTTTCCCGATTGGGTAAAGTATCTAAAAGTTGATGAATGGCTTTCGGATGGGAAAGATCACATTCGATCAAATGAAACTTTTGATTTTGAATCGAACAGTTTTTCGAATTCCTACATATTCCATATACAGTATAACCTAACTCTAACAAAACTTTCGAAATAGCGAATCCAATGCCTCTAGAAGCACCAGTGACTAAAGCAAAATTCTCACTCATTTAAGACTTTCCATAAATTCCCAAACCATGGCAGAACCATTCACCACCTTTGTGGTCCGACCTTGGTTGATGAATGGCAACATGGGAGTTTCTCCAGGCCAACTATGACCCAAACCATTCAATTGGATCAATTCTACTTTTTTATTATTAGAACAATCTTCATAACGATAAAATTCAATATTGATTTTAAATCCATTTTCTTCCACTTGATTGGATTTACGTTTCACAGTATCCTCACAACCATTCCATTCTTTCCAACGTAATATACTATCTGAGACAGAAAGCACTTCTTTTCCATCTTTCACATAACCACCGCTATAAGGCACTAAGGGGTCTTCTGTCCCAGCCATAATTGCAACTGAAACTGGTTTAGTTTTAAAATGAATTTTAGATTTTAATTGAGATACTGAGATTTGAGCGGCAACACTCATCACCCCTTTCCATAACTCAGGTTTCTCAATTGCCATCCGTTGTGCCATGAACCCACCATTGGAGTGTCCCACCAAAAACACTTCCTTAGAATTCACTGAACCTTCCGCTACCATTCGTTTAACAATGGATTCAATAAAGAGAACATCATTGATTCCATCTTCATCTGCAGGAGAATTGCCTCTACCATCAGCCCAACTGCGTTTGTATCCATCTGGATACAAAACAATAAATCCTTTTTGATCTGCTATATCATTTAATTTAGTTTGTTTGGACATGGTAACACCAGTTCCAAAACGACCATGAAGAGCAACTAACATCGGTATCGGCAAACCATCCCATTTTTTGGGATAATGCACTAAATAAGTTCGTTTTACATTCGAAAAATTAAAATTATCTATTTTCTCATTCGATGATGGTCTATAAAAGTATCCAAAACAAGAATGGAAATTAAGGAAAAGTATGAATAAGAAAATTCTCATTTGGGAATGAACTCCATATTGATAGTTTCTATTAATTGTTCTTTGAAAACTTGATTTGGCCAATGTGTGATCATAAACACTACAATCGGAATCCCTCGAAATTGATCCATACCAACAACGTATACTTTCTCTTGTAAAATATCTTCCGATTTGGAATAACGAAATGTAACTGTATGTTCCGTGCGAATGTGAGTTGGAATCAGACCACCCGAAAAAAAAGTTAATAAAAAATGAAGTTTGTGAAAAAACTCAGAATTGTATTTAGGTTCCTTTTTTTGTAAGATCACTTCTAATTGAAAAGTAGAATTAGGATCTTCACGATAACCTTTTTCTAATAATTTATTTTTGATTAATTCCTTTTCGATTTCATAACGATAAAAACCAGTAAATACAAGTTTGAATGTATTTTGTGAATAAGTAGTTAAATTTCTTTCTTTTGTTAATACTTGACTAGGCAAAGCTGCACATTGAAAACAAAAAGGCACAAGAAACATCAATAAAACCAAAACTAAGTTTTGATGGAGATTAAATTTCATGTTTGATATCTCCTAAATATTCATTTACTTTCTCAGTTAAAATGGTTTTCCATTCATCACTATCATCAGCCCACATCAGCATAACAGAGACCCATCCAAAAATTCGATACGACTCAATTGGGTATCGAAGTTCGGAAATCATTTTTCCCGATTTCATTGTTCGAAAAACGATATGATCATCATCATAATCGATATCAGGAATGACAAAGAAAGTACTCACTGCTAAAAATCGATTGATTAGATAAATAGAAAATCTACCTGGTGCACGTTCCGCCATATACGAAACTGGTTCCGAAGATTCTCCCATAAAAAATTTGAACTTAGGACTTGATTCTAAAATAATTTGCACATGAAGGTCTGATTTTATTTGAGCATAATGTTGTACAGATTTGAACTTTTTAGAATTTTGTAATGCGCTTAATAAAAACGTCACTCTCCTTCGATCAAGTTCATCATCCCAACCAATCAATTCATAAGAAAGTGATTTGTTTTGAATCGGGAAATTAGTATCCACTAGATTGCGTTCTGAGGAATAAAATACAGAACAATGCAAACTCAGGATTAATAACGTAATGAAGAGAAACTTATTTTTCCATTTTATCTGTTTCATTTTTTGTTTTCTAATATGAATTCCAATTTTTCATACTCCCTACCATTGAACACGATGGAAATCGTATGTACACCTGGATAATAAACTCGAGTTGTAATCAATTTAAATGAATGTTTTTTTATGATTTTCACATTCTCATTGGGAGGAATCAACTTTTCAGAAATTTTAAAGATTTTGTAACCATAAGTTTTCTTTGCTAATAAAAACCCTATTTTATATTCCATACGAATCATTTTAGATTCTTTAGATTTTTGTTGGAATTCGATGGTAAATTCCAAGGAATCCCCTATTTTTATTTTTTTCTGTTTCAAATAGAATTGGAAGTCTTTTGGTTTCCATTTCGTATCATATGAGAAAAATGATAATGCATCCTGATTTCCCTTTTTTAACAATCCTCGCAGTGCATGTTTTAAATTTTTATCTAAAATTGCAGAAACACCAAAACGATTTTTACAAAACTCTAATACCAAATCAGGATTAATTTTAGAAATATCATTCAGATGATTGGAAACACTTCTCCGTACCACTTCATTTTCATCATTCCATAATTGTTTTAGGATTGGTAAGTGAACTTCAGGATTTCGTTTGATTTCGGGAATTCCGATTCCCCATGGCAAAAGAGGACGACTGCCTTCACTTGCCAATCGCCTAACATATGGTTCCTTATGTTTTGACCATATTTGCATTTGTTTTAAGGTGGGAACAAAATGATTTTGGTAATAAAATCGAATGGCAAATTCAGCACTTGAGAATACTGTTGTTTTCTCTAAAATGCGCATGGAGGTATCAAAGTCTTCTAAACCTGCTTTGCTTACGATATCATTGACAAAGATATAAGGAAAATTGAAATTCTGTGCTCCATTCGTTTTTAATAACTCAATTAAACGAATTAATTTAGGTTCAATGTGGGTTAGAGGTTCATTCCAAAAAAAGAGAAATACGTCCGCGAGTCGATTGATTCTTTCCTTTAATTCATATTCTTTCCAAGGAGATTCTAAAACCTTTTTTTGAAATTCATTGGGTGTAATCTTCGAATCAACTTTCGAAACAACTAAACTTAGATTTTTGATCCAATCTTTAGAGTAAATATTTTTTAAAGGTTCCATAATCTCTGCTTCAATTCAGATTTCTTTTGAATCAATGATAATAGATCATATCAAACTTGCGCTTTTCTTAACCAAACAGAAAAACATGCTCCCGTCACCGATGGTTCTAATTCAATTTTACCACCCATTTGTAAGATCATTTTTTTACAAATGTCTAATCCCAAACCCATTCCTTCACCATTTGGTTTGGTCGTAAAAAAAGGTTCAAATATTTTGTTTTTGATAGATTCGGGAACACCCACTCCCGAATCAATGATGGAAACTTTAATCCAATTTTGTTCTGTTTGAATTTTAATCTCTAAAGTACCCATATAGGACATGGCATGAAGTCCATTATTAATGAGATTAATCCAAACTTGATTTAATTTGTCCCTATTCCCAAAACAAAGTTTATCTGACCCATAAGTCTTAACTATTGTTACTTTATTTAAATTATAATGATAAAGAGATAAAATTGTCTCAATTTCGGATTCGATATCAATCAATGAATCATTTGTAGTATTTTCTTTTTCAGAAACAAGATAGTTTTTTAAAGCACGGATCACATGGGTCGCTTTCTCGGAAGCAACCGTAATGATTTGATTACAGCGATATGCAGAATGAATGTTCGTTACCACTTGTAAAATTTCCAAAGATCGTTCGCTATCCAAAACATACTGAATTTTCTCAGGAATACGATATAATCCCGTTTCAATCACCATTTGCATATGGTCACCATACAAATCCATTTTTTCTACACCAGAGAACTGGGTATGTAATTCTTTTTTTAATGTCCTTTCGGATTTGCCTTCAATATAAGGTTGGTTCATCATACTTTCTTGCAAAACCAAATGGTATCGTTTTGAATCCTCTTCATTAAAGGTGAGAATTGTTTCGATAACAGACTGAAGTTTATTTTTGAGAAAATCGTATAAGGAATAATTGGAAGAAATAATAGCACCCAGTGGAGTATTTAGTTCATGAGCCATACCCGCAGCCAACTGTCCTAACACTGCCAATTTTTCGGATGCCAAAAGTCGGTCTTGTGCTTCGGTGAGTTCCCTTAAAGTTTGCACTAAACTTTGATTTAAAATTTGCAAACTTTCGTTAGATTGCCGTAACTCCTCAGTCCTTTGTTTGACTTGTTCCTTTAAGTTTTCTGAATATTGTTTATTTAGTCTTCTCCATTGGTATAACCAAACGATACCAACACCAACCATTAAACTAAAAAATGTATAATAAATCCAATCGTAATTGGTTGGTGGATTTGGATCATAGATAAATCCTTTTAAATTGATGTTTTTTGGTAACATCCCAAGTTCATTATAGATATCATTGATATGTTTCCATCTACCAGGATTCATATATCCCATTTCTACAAGAACTGGTTGGATCAATGGAGTCATTTGTTCTGCTTCAAATAACAAACGTTCCTTGGGATATCTCTTAGAATATTTTTCGTAAATGATATCTACAATTTCTTCCTGATGGCTCATTGCATACTGCCAACCAAGTAAGGTAGCTTCTCGAAATGCTTTTACACGATTCGGATGTTTTTTGATTTCCTCTTCACTTGTGAAAAAATTATCTCCATAAAAATCAATTCCTGCAAGTCGAGGGGAATACGCCACATAAGGAAAACCTGCTTTTTTGAAATCAAAAGCCTGTGTTGTCGTATAACCTGAATAAGCATCTACCCTTCCCTCAATCAAATCTCGTGGATTAAATCGGTGCTCTAACAGTTGTAAATCGGATTTATTTATACCTTCTTTTTTGAGGTAAGCTACAATTTCTTCGATCCATGGAGTTAACATCACTCGTTTGCCCACAAGATCATGAATACTTTGTAAATTTGAAGAACGTTTGAAAAATAATACGGAAGGAGAGTGTTGGAAAATGACACCTAAAACGACAACAGGTTTGCCCATATGCCTATGGATTAATAACTCATTACTTCCCACTCCATATTGCCCGTCTTTCTGAACTACCTTTTCGTGGATTCCTCGAATCCCAACAGAACTTTCTAATATTTCAACATCAAGGCCGGCGTTCTTATAAAATCCTTTTTCATAAGCCGCATAATAACCGGCAAACTGGAACTGGTGGAACCATTTGAGGTGGAGAGTGACTTTTTCCGAAGCAGTGATCGAAAATAAAGGGAAACAAAATACCACAATGGATACGACATAGTTAATCTTTCTAAGAATAATCCTAGTTTCCATTCTCTGATTTTTATAAAGTTTTTTTAGAGCAAATCAATGAAATAACGGATTAACTCATTGAATTTTACTTTTTTTCTTTGATTTTCGATTTGACTTTTTCAATCCAATCGACTGTCAACATTGTTTGTTTTTCTGCAAACTCTAAGGTAAAATACCAATATTCATTATCAGGGTGATTTTCCCATTCAGTCTTGAGTTCTTTTTGAAATTGTTTCAAACTTTTTAAATCTGTTTTTTGTTTTTGGATTTCGCTCTCAAGTTGTTCCACCAAGAGTTTAGGATTCATATGCCTTCCAAAAAAAACTTTGAATAAAAGTTCGTTTCGTCGATTGGATTGGATTGGGGAAGAATCCATCCATTTTCGGAATTCTTCTAATCCACTTCTCGTAATTTTAAATACTTTTTTTTTCTTTCCGTTTTGATCTGTTTTTTCCCATTCCCGAATCAATCCATCTTTTTCCAATTTCGAAAGTGTAGGATAAATTTGACCAAAACTTTCATTCCAAAAAAAACTAATCGTGGATTCAATGTATTTACGAATTTCGTAACCATTCATTTCACATTGGGATAAAATTCCTAACAGAGCATATTGTGTTTTACTTTCTCGTTTCATATTTAAGTAGGAAGTGATTGAATCTCTTTTATAAAAAGATAATAAGCGGACAACACTTCTTTTGGCGATTCAATTTGAGGCCAATGACCAATAGACTCTGATAAAAAATATACCTTCCGATTTGGATATTCCTGTAAAAATCGGTTTGCCATATGAGTTCCTGAATTGGGATCAAAGGGACCGCAGATATAACAAAACGGAATTTTTGTTTTTTTTAATGTCTTCGTCCAACGTGTTTGGTATTTAACCTTATCAAACACCAGTCGTCCAATTAAATAAGCAATTTGTTTTCCTTCATTAAAGTTTAGAATTTTCCAATAGTTTTCCAATAAATCTAAATTAGGTTGAGTGTTGGGACCAAAAACACGAAACAAAGATGATTCAATTGCTTTACGGGACATTTTATTACTAATCCATTTTCCAATCCAGTTTGGTGATTGAGATAATAAACGTTGGATCAATCGAGGTTTGTATACATCTGTAAACATTCCTCCATTCATGAAGGCAATAGACAATATTTCGAAATTCAAAGTTTTTTCCTGTGCCAACATCTCTTGCACTACACTGACAGACAAATCATGAGCCAAAATTCGAACCGATTGAATTTGATTTTCCATTAATACTTCTTTGAGAATTTCCACATATTCTTCAAATGAGTAACGATGGTCTTTTGGTTTGTCAGACAATCCCATTCCTAAAAAATCAAAATAGATCACTTGGTATTGTTTTGATAAATCTTCCAACATCCAATTCCAATCATAACTATTAAATGGATATCCATGTAACAATAACAAGGTTTCACCAACTCCAACTTTATCATAAAAAATGGAATGGTTTTTATACTTTATATACTTTCCGTGTTCTAAAAACTCATCAATAGATTGGAACATACCTTTCATATCATTTCCCCTCAAAAGCTAATTGTTTCACTGAATTGATCCAAATTTGCAATTGTTTTTGTTTCTTAAATCGTATCTGATCTAGATAAGTGACTTTGATATTTTTGACACCACAAAACTCTAAGGTTCCATGTTTCAATAATCGAACCCCAGGAGCACGATTGATCCATTTGTAATACCATGTTGGAGCATCCATTGTGATGATGATTCTTGCCGTTTTTCCCTTTAACAATTGTTTAGGGAAAGGAGAATGTTTTTGATACGAAAAAGCAAATCCAGGTAAAAATACTCGATCAATCCAAGCTTTTAAGATTGCAGGCATACTTGCCCACCAACTTGGATAAACGAAAACAAGATGATCTGCTTTTTGAATCAGAGACTGACTTCGTAAAATGTCTGGTTCTAACTCTTGTTTTATAGTTTTATCATAACCAAAATTCAAATTGTAATCAAAATCCAATTCTTTTAATTTCAATAAATGGGTATCAAAACCCGAAGATTTAGCAGCCTCTGCATATGTTTCTGCTAATTGTGCACAATAAGAGTTGAGGTTGGGATGCCCCAAAATGATTAAAATCGATTTTTGATTCTTTTCCATGATTATATCTACCAGATATAATTATCAGTTATATCTAATAGATATATTTTGTCAAACGATTAATCTTTTCATTTGATTGTACATTTGTCCCGAAAAATAGGACGAAGTAATTCTGCATTTGAAAAATGATCTTTTAACTCGTTTTCAATCGAAAACTGGAGGTGATATACTAATTCACATTCATATGGAGGTTCAATGATAGAAAATGTATCTTCAAATTCAGTTGTGGAATCGGGTGATAACCTTGTGTCACGTACCTCAACTAAATCCTTTAGTCTCATTTTTTTCTCAAAACGATATTCGAATAAAAGCCTTTGGCTTCGATCGTAAATACGAAAGACAAGGGAACGAAATAAATCTCCAGTTGGAAACTTATGACCCATTTTGGGAAATTTCATCTTTAAGTTTACAAAATATGTTTTTTCTTTTTGGATCGATTCCACAGAAACTTTCCAATCTTCCATCCAATTGGAATCAAAAACAGTCCCGTTTAATTGATGATTGGTTTTGAGATGGCAATTGACACATAAATTTGATTTAGAAATATCTGAGATCAATCCTTGGGCTTCCGTTCCTGTCCCTTGCATGATCACATCCGTATATTCAATCTTTGGAAAATGTTGTTTAGGAAAGGGAAACGAATGGCAGTTTTGGCATAAGGAATTATTTTTAAAAGATTGATCCTCAATTACGATATGATCTTTGATATCAGTACGAGTTTGTTTTCCATAAATTATATTTTCTCTGACATGACAAACAGCACAGTTTACACCTTCCATCCATAAATCATTTTTAGATTGGTATTGTGCGATTGATTTGAAATCAACATTGGATGCAAACGAATGAAGTGGTGCATGACAATTCATACACCATTGTTTTGGTTCTTTTTGAAAGGCTTTTACAAAAATCGGATCAGTCCACGAGTTTGCATGTGCTGATTTTTGATGATTTTGTGTGATCGTTTGGTGGCAACGTTCACAATCTTTTGTGGAATTCCAATCACCTTCTCCTATGACCAAGGGAGATTTTCCATTGGTCATAGGTTTTAGTATTTTGGATTCGTTGCAATTGAATACATTGCAGATCAATAAAAATACAAAAACATAAACCTGTAATCGAAACAAAAACTATTCTTATTCTTTAAAAGGATAGTTACAATAATTCGACTTAGCTGCACTAAACTTAACTTCAACTTCAGAAGTTGCTTCTAAATCGCTTGGCGTAAATTTAACGACAAGGCTATCACCAGTCGTAAAACATAAGTTATCTGGATATGGATCAGAGTAACATTCTCTCGCACATCCGCCAATTTCGTAATTTAAAAACAAAGTTTGGACTTTGGTTGCCTTATCATATTTTTGATAATACTTTGTGATTGTGACTTCGTCAAAAGAACTAGATACTTCTTGGGAATATTCACTATCACTTGCACTGAAAACGGAATTGTTTTTAAATAAAGCCAAAACGACATTTACATTTTGAATTTCATAAATATAATTTCCGGACTCACGATCAAACTTACCAGTCCCGAATCGTAAAGCTGCATTCATCGCTGCCCTTTGTATATTGGATGCATCTGATAAAATTTCATCGATTGTTTTCGGGATGGTTTTCACATATTCTTTTAAGGTTTCAGCACCTTTGAAGGCTTTGGGAATTCCAATTGATTCTAAGTTTAACTCTTCCCCACTTACATTTTTCAATCGAATTTTAACCGAATCTTCTGTATTGGGAAGAATCTCAGATTCGACAATCTCAAAGGTATTTAGAGAAGTATTGCTAGATACTATTTCTAAATTACCAGTGGTTTTGTTTTTCTGAAGTTTCACTCCATTTTCTTGTTTGGCATCCACACCGTTGATTTGAGTGATCCCTTCTCTTCCCATCACTTTAAATTCTGCTGATTTCAAAATGGATTCTAACACTTTTTGTTTGGTATCAGGAACCAATGACAATTCCTTATACTCTTTTTGAATGGTTTGCCAAGACTTCTCAACATTCATTAAATTGAAGATACGCTCTTTTCGAGTTTCTTCCACTAACTCTTCCAATACTTTTAATTGTTTATCTGATACTGGTGTTGGGAAGGTAATGGAGGATAATGATCCGTTAGTTTTTGCATCCATTATGGATTGTAAAGTAGATGAAATTTTATAGGTTGATAAATTGAACTCAGGAAAATTTACATTCCCTTTTGTCGAAATCATTTTTTGCAATACATAAAAAGGAATCAAAAACTCTTTTCTATCATCTTTCCGGAGAGACTTGATTGTCTCAATTAGATGACTAACAAAAGAATCATTTAAACCTTTCGTAGGATATTCTGTCGAAGGTTGATTGTAGAACTGAATCCCTTCGATAATGGAATCCACCTGGTCTTTTTTGGCAATGTATACAGCAGAATATGGAGCAACTAAGTTGCTCGGTAAATCCAAACCAGAATCTGCATTAAATTGAATTGTATTCAATTTGATATAAAATTTCCCATCAGCACATTGAAATCTTG
Source organism: Leptospira kemamanensis (assembly GCF_004769665.1). Taxonomy (GTDB): domain Bacteria; phylum Spirochaetota; class Leptospiria; order Leptospirales; family Leptospiraceae; genus Leptospira_A; species Leptospira_A kemamanensis. The sequence continues at coordinate 2,574 of NZ_RQGG01000007.1, read as the reverse complement.
AATCGCAGTCTCCGAATAAAAAGGAAATCACTTTCTCATCTTGATTCTTTGGAACCAATTTTAATATCCCACTGACAACCCAATATTTGTCTTTTTCTAAGGCACTTACCCGTTCTAAGGTATCTAAGGAATGATAAACGGAGACCGTGTTATTCGCAAATGGAATCACATAGAGTTTTTCAGGAAAAACCACTTCTTCTGTTTTTTTCCGACAGTTTGAGCCGAATAACAAAATCAAGGTTAGTAGGAAGAGAATTTTACGATTCATATCGCCTTAATGATGCAAACCTAGAAAGGAATTCAATAAAAAAATGAAATATGGTGATTACTGTCCACGCAGTCGAACTCGGAAAACTTGTAGCAAAGAACACTAACTAAAGATTGAGTATCAAATTTTTGAAATTCAAATTTGATTCGAACCTCTCAATAAATTCGATATAAACAAATTCATCATTCGTTCCAAAACTTCATTTGTTTCTGAATCAGTGATTTGTCCATCTGTGGAGACTTTTCCTTTCACACCAGAAATCAATAAACTTGTTTCGTCTGATAACTTTGCTCCAATTGTTTTTAATATTAATTGTAACGATTCGTGAGCCTTTTCACCGACTGACGCAGCCGTTATGATTGCAGTTGGTTTATTTGTAAACACAACAGAAGACACAACCCACTCTAGGGCATTTTTTAAAACTCCAGGAATGCTATAAACATATTCAGGGGAACAAATCAATATTCCATCAACTTCATTCACCTTTTGCAAAAAAGATTTTATGATTTCCGGTGAATTTTCAAGAGATATCCCAGAAATAAAAAAAGGAAACTTTTCTATGTCATCGTAAATTTGAATTTCACATTTAGAGAGGTATTTTGTTTGTAAGAAATTTAAAATGTTTCGATTATAGGAAGTAGGACTGATTCCTCCTGAAATTGCTAAAAGTTTGGGCCGAAGTACACTCATTACCTAAATAGAAATCCCTAAAATTTTCCTTGTTCCGTCGGTCTCTTGCGCATAGGAAAACAATTTTAAAATGGAAAATTTTTTGTAACCATTATCTTCTGTCTGGTATTCCCATAACCAACCCCAAAGACTTCCTCGTTTGATAAACCCCCTTTCCAACTCCGTTTTCTCTTGGTAAAGAGACCCTAACAATACATAGGTGGAATGTTGATTGTCAGATTTTGTTTCATTATGATAATATCCAACCCCAGCCAAAGCAAGCTCCGTTACTTCTTCTTGTGATTTGGAAATGTAATATAAAAACGGGCCAAACAATTTTGATGTTTCCTCATCTTCTTCCGTTGTCCGAACTATCGGAAAAAAATTAATCGTTTTTTTGGAACTAGTATTGTCATAACCTAACCACAATAATGTCATGCGATTGATTTGATTTGGTTGTTTTTTGAAACTAAAGAAATAATCTCGAAAACCTCTCAACTCGTAAGTTGTGGCTGAATTTTCTGACTCCAATAGATACAAAAAATTGTAATAATGCCCTTCCTTTTTGGAGTTATAGTAATTGAATAAAGTGAATGTTGTGAATTCCGCTTCACTCCAAAAATTGAAAGACAAAGGAATGATCGAAAAACTAGAATTCGTATAATAAATTGGAAATATGAGAAGATGGGATAACGATTCTTTTTTTGTTTCGGGACTCGATACAGTAGGACTCTGAGTTGCTATTGGTTTGTAAGAATCAAATCCCCAATCGATAAACCATAATATGTTGGTTTTTACATGGGAATCACTTACTTTTCTATATAGAAAAGGAGTGAACCAAAAAGTCGTCACTGATCCTTGATTTTTATTTTGATAAGAATCATAAGAAATCCACAACGGCCAAAGTAAAAAATCTTTTCTGTTAAAATTTTGATTCGAAATTTCCGTATAACTTGATACTAACGTATAGGTATTTTGTTTCGAATTTTTGTCATTTATGGTTTGATTGTATATATAAAAAGGCAAAACACGATGCCCTGAATTGATATCGGATTGGTATACATTCACGATTGGCCAAAGATAGGATCTCTCCATTCGATTATTTTCTTTGTATTCCTCTTTGATATATCCATTGATAAGATAGGATTGAATTTCAGAAGTTTGATCTTTTTGTTTTCCATAAAGAGGGAAAATGATTTTATATTCCAAGTCATCGGACACATAACTCAACCAAATCGGGAAAAAGGGAGGAAGGAGAACTACTTTGTCTTCAGATGCTTCATCCCAAGTGAACCAAGCAAATGGCAATAGGCGTATGTGTTTTTTTGTATCTGCTTTTTCGTAAGAAAAAATTCCAAACAATAATTGATAACCAGTGAATTCATCACTATTTTCTCGATTGAATTCTCGTTTTTTCTTTAATTCAGGTTTGGTAGATACTTTAGGATCAGTTGGTTTATATAAATTTCCTGTGATTAACTTAGTACGTTTCGAAATCCCCACCAAATTATAAAACAATCCAAAATCATAATCCAGATAGAAATTTCCATCATTCGTCGCTACATTGACATTTGCATTATGAACTTTTGTATACCAAAACAAATTGATATGATAATCTTCTTCCGAATCTTTTATGT